>NZ_MSXW01000061.1:271-193335 GCF_001945445.1 Pseudomonas sp. PA27(2017) | reverse complement strand
CGGCGGGTAGTGACTACAACGGCACACTGACCAACCAAAGCTTCAGCAATGGCGTGACCTATAACGCCGCTAACGGAACCGTTACCGTGCCAGCGGGCGTCACCAGCTTCACCGTCACCGTTCCCACGCTCGACGACACCGTCTTCGAACCGACCGAAACCTTCAACCTGACCGTTGGAGGCAAGACTGGTACGGCCACGATCATCGACAACGATACGGCGCCTACCGTTAGCACCGTCAGCGCGGCGGTCGACAGCACCGGCGGCCAGGTCGACGAAGGCGACAACGCCGTGTTCACCGTCAACCTCACCAATGCCAGCAGCACGACCACGACCTTCAGCCTGTCCCTGAACTCCGGTACAGCTGTGGCAGGCCTGGACTACAACGGTACGTTGACCAACCAGAGCTTCAGCAACGGCGTCACCTACAACGCGTTGACCGGCGTCGTCACGGTGCCGGCTGGCGTCACCAGCTTCACGGTCAGCGTACCGACCATCAATGACACCGTTGCCGAACCAACCGAAACCTTCAGCCTGACCGTAGGTGGCAAGACCGGTACCGCGACCATCATCGACAACGATGCGGCGCCTACCGTTAGCACCGTGAGCGCGGCTGTCGACAGCACCGGTGGCCAGGTCGACGAAGGCGACAATGCCGTGTTCACCGTCAGCCTGAGCAATGCCAGCAGCACGCCGACCACCTTCAGCCTCGCGCTGAACCCGGGTACCGCGACCGCTGGCAATGACTACAACGCGGTACTGAACAATCAGAGTTTCAGCAATGGCGTGGTGTACAACGCCATCACCGGGCAGGTCACCGTACCGGCTGGCGTGACCAGCTTCACTGTCACCGTGCCAACCATAAACGACACCGTTTTCGAGCCGACCGAAACCTTCAGCCTGACCGTAGGCGGCAAGACCGGCACTGCGACCATCATCGACAACGACCCGGTACCGACGGTCAGCACCGTAAGCTCCGCAGTCGATAACGCAGGCGGCCAGGTCGATGAAGGCGACAACGCCGTCTTCACCGTCAACCTCACCAATGCCAGCAGCACCCCGACTACGTTCAGTCTCGCCTTGAACGCTGGTACGGCGGTTGCCGGTAGCGATTACAACGGCACGCTGAGCAACCAGAGCTTCAGCAATGGCGTGACCTACAACGCCACCACCGGCCAGGTTACCGTGCCTGCAGGCGTGACCAGCTTCACGGTCACCGTACCGACCATCAACGATACCGTTTACGAGCAAACCGAAACCTTCACGCTCAACGTAGGTGGCAAGGTCGGCACCGCGACCATCATCGACAACGACCCGGTGCCGACGGTGAAAACCATCGACGTCGGCCAACCCGGTACGGCCGATGACAACGTGGTCGAAGGCAACAACCTGGTCTTCAACGTCACCCTGAGCAATGCCAGTTCGACGCCGACCGTGCTGTCCTTCAACGCCACCGGTACGGCAACCGCCAACGTCGACTACAAGCTGACCGCACAGAGCTTCAGCAACGGCGTGACGTACGATGCCAACACCGGAAAGATCACCGTGCCTGCCGGCGTCACCAGCTTCTCGGTGACCGTCCAGACCCTCGCCGACAACGTGGTGGCCGAGCCGTTGGAAACGGTGAAGCTGGACATCGGCGGCCAGAGCGCCACCGGCGGCATCATCGATGGCACCCCGGACGCGAAGGACGACAGCTACACCAAGGTCACCGGTTTGAAAGCCGAATACTTCGGCTATAACGACACGAGCACCGGCGCGGGTAATGACGGCGCCAACCTGACCAACCTGAGCCAGGTTCGCCAGTTCATCGACACCCACAAAGCGGCGGCGACCTTCAACGCTACTACCCTGGATTACGGCAACCTCAGCAACGCTTCGGGCCTGGGCAACGGCACCAACCTGCAGACGTTCCTGGGCGTCAACACCACCACGGGCAACGGCGCCAAGGCGAATTCGCTGTCCACGGATCCGGGCAACACGTCCGACGCCATCATCAAGATGAGCGGCTACGTCAACCTGGCTGCTGGTACCTACCAGTTCCGGGTGACCGCGGACGATGGCTACAGCATCCGTATCAACGGCCAGGTGGTCGCCGAGTTCAACAATATCCAGTCGAGCGCCACCGCCACCGGCAAGTCCTTCACCATCAGCGCAGCAAATGCCGGCCCTCAGCAGATCGAGATCATCTACTGGGATCAAGGCGGCGACGCGCGTTTGAAAGTCGAACTGGGCCAAGGCGGCAACTTCAAGGTCGTCGACTCGGACATGCTCTACCACGTGCCGACCACCTCCAGCCTGGTGGTGGACGCGGGCGACAGCCTGACCATCGCCGGCAGCACCCTGCTCGGCAACGACACCGACCCCAATGGCGATGCGCTGTCCATCACCAGCGTGCAGAACGCCACCAACGGCACGGTCACGCTCAACAACGGCAACATCGTCTTCACGCCGAAATCGGGCTTCTACGGCGACGCCAGCTTCCAGTACACCATCAGCGATGGTAAGGGAGGCAGCGATATCGCGACCGTCACCCTGAAGGTGAACCAACCTGCAGACACCATCCGAATCGCGGGCGGGGGTGCCAACGACAATGGTGACAACACCATCAACGGCGGCGCCGGCAACGACGTGCTGCTTGGCGATGCGGGGGGCACGCTGACCACCATTCAGCCGGCCACCAACTACAACATCGCCCTGCTCGTCGATACCTCAGGCAGCATGCAGGGCGACCGCATGAGCCTGACCAAGGACGCGCTTTCCAAGTTCGTGACAACCCTTGCCGGCCACGATGGTGTGATCAACATCGCCCTGGTCGGCTTTGCCGGGGAAGTGACCCTGAGCGTCAAGGTCTCCGAACTTCAGTCCGGCGCCAAGCTCGACGGTCTGCTGGCGGACATCCAGAAGCTCACTGCCAACGGTGGCACCAACTACGAAAGCTCGTTCAAGGAGGCATCCGCCTGGTTCGACGCCCAGAGTGCAGCAGGCAAGACTTCGGCAGCGGGCTACGAGAACCTGACGTTCTTCCTGTCCGACGGCGACCCGACGTTCTACTACAACGGCAATACCACCACCGTCAGTGGCAACGGCTCGACGACCAACGATGAAGTGCTGTTCGGATCGCTTGATACATTCAATGTGCTGGCCGGAAAAACTGCCGTTCATGCCATCGGCATCGGCAGCGGGGTCAGCGAGAAGAACCTTGCGCTGTTCGACAACACCACCGCCAGCATGGGCACTACTCGCCTCGCTTCGTCGGAAACCGTGCTGGCCAACTTCAATGGCGGCTCTACCGGCTGGAACAACCTGAACAGCTGGACCACCGAGGGAACAGGCGGCGGCAGCTCGGTCAGCACTCAGACGAGCAACGGCGGTGCCCTGAGAATTGTCGATGCTACTGGCGGCAGCGCCACCAAGGCCTACACGCCGAGCATCACGATTAGCGAAGGCGGATACAACAGCCTGAAATTCAACTACGCCACTGCCGGCACCGCCAACGGCGATACCATGAGCTGGAAACTGCAGCAGCAGGTCAACGGCGCCTGGGTCGACGTGCAGTCGGGAGGTGGTTTTACCAACAACACGTGGACGACCGCAGAGACCTCTGGCGTCGGCGCCGGCACCTACCGCCTGGCATTCAGCGTCGACGACAAGAGCAACAACTCCAGCAGCGCGACCATGTGGATCGACAACATCGCCCAGGTCAATTACACGGCGGTACCGATCGGCAAAGCAGATATCGTCAACACGTCCGACGAGCTGACCATCGCTTTGCACGGCGGCTCGAACGCCAACGTACCAGTGACCGTCGGCAACGACATCATCTACGGTGGCGACGGCAACGACATCATCTTCGGTGACGTGATCAACACGGACGCACTGCCGTGGGGGGTCAATGGCAACCCGGCCAAACCGGCCGAACTGCACAACGGTGCAGGTACCCATGCCCTGGAAGTGTTCCTGGAACTGAAGAACGGTATCGCCCCGACCAACGCCGACCTGTACGACTACATTCGTGCCAACCACGAGACCTTCAACGTGGCTGGCGACATCCGCGGCGGCTCGGACAAACTTTACGGCGGTGCCGGTAATGACATCCTCTACGGCCAGGGCGGCAACGACCTGCTGGTCGGCGGGGCTGGCGACGATATCCTGTTCGGCGGCGCGGGTGCCGACACCTTCGCCTGGCAGAAAGGCGACTTCGGCAAGGACGTGATCAAGGACTTCAACGTGGCCGAGGGCGATACCATCGACCTCAGCTCGCTGCTGCAGGATCACAGCAACAACCTGGACAGCTACCTGAAGCTGGTGACGGACAACGGCAGCTCCACCCTGCTGATCAGCACCAAGGGTGAGTTCAACAACGCCGATACCACCAGTCAACAGGTCGCTGCCAAGGCCGATGTACAGATCGACCTGGGCCAGGCCAGCCTGCCGAGCTATGACATCAACACGCTGATCGCCAACCACACGATCAAAGTCGACCCATGATAGGCCAATGCCCCGCCACACTTTCGTGGCGGGGCGCTAAGCTGTAGCAGACAGGTTTATCGGAGAAGGGCCGTGTTCTATATAAAACGTAACGCCGAAGGCGAGCTGCTGCGCGTGCAGCCCGAGCCTTTCGAGGGAATGAACGGCGAGCTGCCGGCCGATAGCGAAGAAGCCCGGGCCTGGTTTTCCAACCAGAACGTGGAAAGCAGCCTGCTGCAACTCAAGCAGAGCGACCTGGACATGATCCGCGTACTCGAAGACTTGATCGACGTGCTGATCAAGAAGGGCGTGGTGCGCATTACCGACCTGCCGGAAGCGGCCCAGAGCAAGCTGATGGGCCGTAGCCGAGCGCGCGATGCACTCGGCGGCATGAACCGTTTGATCAATGACGAGGAGCGCGGCCTGATCTGATCAGGCCCAGGCGGCCGGCTCGCTGAACAGACGCCCCTGCACACCACTGACGCCCATCGCCCGCAATACTTCCCACTCCCCACGGGTTTCCACCCGCTCGGCGATCAATGGCAGGTCGATGCTGTTGGCCGCTCGCTGCATGGCCTCGATGAACAGGCGCTTGTCGCCTTCCTGATCGATGCCGCGGATGAAGCTGCCGTCCACTTTGAGGTAAGCCAGGCCGAGCTTGGCCAGGTTGCCGATCATGCTGAAGCGCCCACCGAAATGCTGTAGGCCGAGCTCGACGCCCAGGCTGCGCAGCCTGCGGGTGATCGCCTCGAGTTCGGCCGGTCCGGGCAGTTGGCCTTCGTCCAATTCCAGAATCAGTCGGCCACTGACCGCCGGATTCAGGCGCAAGCGCTCGTAGACCTGTTGCAGGGCCTGCGGGTCACGCACAGTGATGCCCGACAGGCTCAGCGCCACCTGCCCTTCATGGTCGGCGAGTTGCGCCAGCAAGGCGTCGAGCATCACCAGATCCAGACGAGCGGTCCAGCCGAAACGCTCCAGCCACGGCAGGAATTGGCCAGCGGGAATGGTTTCGCCGCGCTCGTCGAGCAAACGCGCCAGCACCTTGTTATGCAGCACCTTAGTCGGGTCGGCGGCATTGACCACCGGCTGTACGTATTGCAGGAAACGCCCCTGCTGCAGGGCGCCTTCCAGCAGGCGATGCCAGTCATTGCGCTCGCCGTTGGCAACGCCCTGGTGATGATGTTCGACGAAGGCCCAATGGTGGCGGCTGTTGCTGACGGCCTCGGCCAAGGCAGCATCCAGCGCGCTGTAGAGTTCGCTGCTGCTCGCCCCCGGCGCGAAAGTGGTGATGCCGATATGGGCTACGGGCGAGCAATCGCTGGCACCGGTCTGCTGCAACGACAGCAAGGCGCTGCACAGTTGCTCGGCGAGTTGCTCGGCTTCCTGGCGGTCGACACCGGCAGCCAGCAAGGCGAACTCGCCACCGCGGTTGCGTGCCAGCAGGAAACGGCCCTGGCTGACCTGCTGCAGTTGTTCGGCCACCGCCTTGAGCAGCTGGTCTGTGCGTTGCCCGCCGATACGCTGGTTCAGCCCGATCAGGTCATTGACCCGCAACAGCATCAGCGCACCGCTGCTGGCCCGTTCCTCTCCCGTCAGGCGTGCCTGCAGATCGAGATCGAAATAGCGGCGGTTGGCCAGGCCCGTCAGGCTGTCTTGATAGGCTTCGGCATGGAGTTTCTCGCTGCGCGAAGCTTCTTCGTCGAACAGTGTCTTGAGCTTTTCCACCATCTGATTCATCGCGTTCACCACCCGGCGAAACTCGGGCGTGCGCGGCAGGTTCGGCGCGCTGAGAAACTCGCGGCGGGCGATGGCATTGGATTGTTCGACCATGTACTCCAGCGGGCGCAATTGGCGTTTGAGCAACAGCACGCCCAGGCCGATGCACACGAAGCTGATCAGCGCCAGCCACAGCAAGGTCGCGTAGGCGTTCTGCCACAACTTGGCGATGGCGAAATACGGGTGGCTGACCACCTCGACATGGGCCGCCTGACTCCAGCCGTCGCTGACGATGGCGTCGCCCTGTGCAGGCGCCAGGTCCACCAGGTCGGCGAACCACTGCGGCGCGCCGCGGCCCAGGCTCGGGCCGGAACGCTCGACCAGCACCTTGTCGTCCGGGCCGATCACGCGGATGCTCTCGAAATAGCCGCTGTCGAAAATCGAGCTGACCATCAGTTCCAGCATCGCCGGGTCGTCCAGGTGCGAGCCGAGCGACAGGCCGAGCGCCGTCGCGGCGTCCTGCGCGTGGGAGCGCAACTGGTTGACCTGCTGCTCGCGCGAGCTCTCCACGTTGACCACGACGCTGCCGGCGAAACTCACCAGCATCAGCACGCAGATGGCGACACACAACTGCTTGAACAGTGACATGCACAACTCCTCGCTACGCCTTAAGGAAAGCCTTCGGCGCGCATCTTCTTCAACAAATCCTGCCAGCGCGAAAGGCGCTTGCTGTCTCCCACCTGTTTGCCGCCCGCCGGCCCAGGCACCCACAGCCCTTCAGCGTTGAAGGCGTACACGGGTACCAGATCCCGGCGTTCGGTCGCCGGCTCGATGGCATCGATCAGGTTATCCAGTACCAGCGGTACCGAGGTAGGAGTCGGGTAATAGGTCAGCACCATGTGCGCCTGGTTCAGACGCACCGCCTTGACGTAAGTGATGCGCAGCTTCTCGCTCGGCACGCCCAGCTCACGCAGGCTGAAATACTTGGCGATGGCGTAATCTTCGCAGTCGGCAGCGCCGCGCATCAGCGCTTCGACGGGCGTCGCCCAGTAGTCGGCAACGCCCCAGATTTCCTGGTCGTCACGAAAGCGCAATTGCAGGTTGAAAAACCGGTTCACGGCCTTGAGCTGGTCGGCCTCGGGAGCGTTGCGCTGCTCGTCGAGCAGGCGCTGCCAGGCATCGATACGCGGCTTGCCGGCGCCCAGCGGGCCGTAGAGTTGTTCGGCACGAGCGGCAATGCGCTGGAAGTCCCACTGCGCGTGCAGGCCGCCAGCCACCAGCGACAGGGCGAGCAGCCACGCCACCAGCACGGGCCAGCGATAACGAAGTGAGAGAACGCCAGATCCGCCGATTGGCACGACAATGCTTCCAGACGAGCAACGCCGTCATGGTGCGGCGCATGCACGTAAAAAACAATTGCTAGATGCCACTACAGGCGACGAACGTACCGATGCGCACTCATGTGCGCATCGGCACCCATGATCAACGGTCGCGCATCGGAAATCCCTGGATACGCTGAGGTGCCTCGCGCTGTTGCCATTGCGGCGGTGAATAGCGCGGGCGTTGCTGTTGCTGATAGTGATGACGCTGCCCTTCCCAACCCGGCCGCGGCGCCGGGCGGTAGTCGCGCCGATTACGGTCGTGCCGACCGTAATAGCGCGGATCGTAGCCTGGCGGGTTGTAATGACGTGGCGGCCGCGAATGATGACCCGGCGGCGGATAGTACGAGTCGTGGCGACGATCCTCGTAGACATAGAAACGCGGTGCGCCATACACCTCGGTGCGCTCCACGTAGGTGCCTGGATAGTACTGGCGTTCGTAGTAGCGGTTGCCATAACGACTGTCATCGTAAACGGCGCAACCGGTCAGCGAGAAACCCAACAACGCGACGAGCATGGATTTACGGATCATGGGCGGCCTCCTTCGACCGCGAATCATGCACCGGCGGCTGCCGGTACCGGGGTTGTCCCCAGCCCATCAGACAATCCCGGAGGCGGCGAATCCGTTCCACTCGTCGCACAGTGGCTACAAATCATTTCAGCGCGGTCGACAGCACACCGGCGCGCCGAAACTGCGCACACGCTGACGCTTGCGCACCACCAGAGCGCATCCATCTCCTCATCGGTAACGAGCGCCCGGCACCAGCGCACGCTTCGCTGCCTGGCACGATCCTCGCTTATACACTGGCGTGCAGGAAAATCCTCGGCATCGTCCAGGACAGCGGCATCACAATTTGCAAATAGCCGACTAGGGTTCCGGTTCGCCAGTAACGGCGGATGACTGGTCCGAGAGTTGGCGACCTCCTCGAGAGGTTACACGGCGGGACAAAAGCCCGGGAGAACGCGCCCCAGCGATGGGACATGCCGCGCACTCCTGCCCGCCCTTTCTCGAACTGGAGGTTCCTATGCGCAAGCCCCGTCTTTTCTCCGTTCTCGCCGCCGGCCTCGCGGCAGCTCTCTCCCTAAACAGCCAGGCTGCGCAAAAGGACAGTTTCAGCGTGTGCTGGACCATCTACGCCGGCTGGATGCCATGGGAGTATGGCGACGCCCAGGGCATCGTCGACAAATGGGCCGACAAGTACGGCATCTCCATCGACGTGGTGCAGATCAACGACTACGTCGAGTCGATCAACCAGTACAGCGCCGGCCAGTTCGACGGCTGCACCATGACCAACATGGACGCCCTGACCATCCCCGCCGCCGGTGGCGTGGACAGCACCGCGCTGATCGTCGGCGATTTCTCCAACGGCAATGACGGTGTCGTGCTCAAGGGCGAGAAGAAAACCCTTGCCGATCTCAAGGGCCAGAACGTCAACCTGGTCGAGCTCTCGGTCTCCCACTACCTGCTCGCCCGCGGCCTGGAAAAAGCCGGTTTGAGCGAGCGCGACCTGAAGGTGGTGAATACCTCGGATGCCGACATGGTCGCTGCGTTCGCCACACCTGACGTCACCGCGGTGACCACCTGGAACCCGCTGCTGGCCGAAATCGAAGCCACGCCTGGGGTGACCAAGGTGTTCGACTCCAGCCAGATTCCCGGCGAAATCATCGACCTGATGGTGGTCAACAGCGACACCCTCAAGGACAACCCCGCCCTGGGCAAGGCGCTGACCGGCGCCTGGTACGAAATCATGGCGACCATGGCCGATACCGGATCGGCGGGCAAGGCCGCTCGCGAGCACATGGCCAAGGCCTCGGGCACCGACCTGAAGAGCTACGAGGCGCAGCTCGCCACCACCAAGATGTTCTACAGCGCCAAGGACGCCGTGGCCTTCGCCATGAGCCCACGCCTACCGGAGACCATGAGCAAGGTCGCGGCGTTCTCCTTCGATCACGGCCTGCTCGGCGAAGGCGCACAGAGCGCCGATGCCATTGGCATGAGCTTCGCCAACGACATGACGACTGGCGACCAGAGCAACCTCAAGCTGCGCTTCGATCCGACCTTCATGCAGATGGCCGCCGACGGCCAACTCTAGGGGCTGATCGTCCCCACGCCCGGCGTGGGGACGCGTCTCGACTCAGCCATCGCCAACGAGAGTTCTATGCGCCTGATCAACCGACATCCCGACCGGGCCGGCCGCTTGCTGCTGGTGTTGTTGCCGTTCGCGCTGCTGCTGTTCGCTTACTTCGCGGGCTCGGCGCAGCGTCTGGCGGACAACCCCAACGACAAGCTGCTGCCCAGCGCCAGCCAGATGATTGCCGCCGTCGACCGCCTGGCCTTCACCGAAGACAAGCGCACCGGCGAGTACGCCTTCTGGCAGGACACCACCTCGAGCCTGACGCGCCTGGGCATCGGCATCGGCATCGCTGCCGTGGTCGGCCTGTGCCTGGGTATCGCCGCAGGCATCCTGCCGCTGTTCGGTGCGCCGCTGTCGCCTCTGCTCACCGTGCTGTCGATGGTGCCGCCGCTGGCGATCCTGCCGATCCTGTTCATCGTCTTCGGCCTGGGCGAGCTATCCAAGGTGATGCTGATCGTCATCGGCATCACCCCGATCCTCGCCCGGGACCTGGAACAGCGTGCCCGGGAAATTCCCCGGGAGCTGCTGATCAAGGCCCAGACCCTGGGTGCCAGCACCTGGACGCTGATCCTGCGCGTGGTGCTGCCGCAATTGCTGCCACGCCTGCTGATCGCCCTGCGCCTGGTGCTGGGTTCGGCCTGGCTGTTCCTGATCGCTGCCGAAGCCATCGCCAGCACCGACGGCCTGGGCTACCGCATCTTTCTGGTACGCCGCTACATGGCCATGGACGTGATCCTGCCGTACGTGGTGTGGATCACCCTGCTCGCCTGGCTGATGGACCTGGGCCTGCGCCAGCTCACCCGGCTGTGCTTTCCCTGGTACGAGGGGGCCAAGGCATGACCCATAAAGAAAATAGCGCAGTAGGTGCGTTCATCGAGGTCAACAACGTTTGGCAGCGCTATGGTGACCAGACCGTTCTCGAGCGCCTGAACCTGTCCATCACCGAAGGCGAGTTCTGCACCCTGGTCGGTGCGTCCGGCTGCGGCAAGTCGACCTTTCTGCGCCTGCTGCTGGGCCAGGAACGGCCCAGCAAAGGCGAGATCCTGCTGGACGGCAAACCGTTGGCTGGCGAGCCGGACGCCAGCCGCGGCGTGGTATTCCAGCGCTACTCGGTGTTCCCGCACCTGAGCGTGCTGGATAACGTCGCCATCGGCCTGGAGCTGCCGCGCTCCGCCCTGCTCGGCCGACTGTTCGGCAGTGCCAAGCGTGACGCCCGCGAGCAAGCCGCCGAGCTGCTGCAGAAAGTCGGCCTCGGCCATGCCCTGGACAAATACCCCAGCCAGCTCTCCGGCGGCATGCAGCAGCGCCTGGCGATTGCCCAGGCACTGATCATGAAGCCGCGCGTGCTGTTGCTCGACGAACCCTTCGGCGCGCTGGACCCCGGCATCCGCAAGGATATGCACGCCCTGCTGCTCGAGCTGTGGCGCGAAACCGGCCTGACCGTGTTCATGGTCACCCATGACCTGTCCGAAGGCTTCAGCCTCGGCACCCGCCTGATGGTATTCGACAAGACCCGCGTCGACCCGCACGCGCCGAATGCCTTCGGTGCGCGCATCACCTACGACATCCCCCTGAACAGCGATCGCCGAAGCGCTATCGCGGCGTTGCCGGCGCACCTTGCGCCAGCCCTGTAGGAGACTGCCATGACAGTACTTGATTTGCGCCACACGCTGTACGAAGAAACCGTCCCAGGTGGCGGCCACACCTCCTTCGTGCTCAAGCGCGGCGAACTGCTGCGTATCACCGATATCGAAGGCGGCGCCAACGTCAGCCTGTTGCTGTTCAACGCTGCCGAAAAAAGCGAGCGCCTGAACCTCCCCGACACCCTCAAGGGCCAGCACACCGCCAAGCTCACCACCGGCCACTGCCTGTATTCGGACATGGGCAAGGTGCTGGCGGCCATCACCGCCGACACCTGTGGCTGGCACGACAGCTTCGGCGGCGTGCTGAACGCCGAGGAAGTCGCCGAGAAGTACGGCCAGGGCCGCTACCAGGAACTGCGCAACGGCTTCTTTCGTAACGGCACCGACAACCTGCTGGTGGAAATGGGCAAGTGGAACCTGAACCTGCAGGACCTGTTGATGAACCTCAACCTGTTCAGCCGCGTGGACGTCGACGCCGATGGCGCCTTCCGCTTCCGGCCCGGCAACAGCCAGGCTGGCGACTACGTCGAGCTGTACGCACCGATGGACAGCCTGGTGGTGCTCACCGCCCTGCAGCACCCAATGGACCCCAACCCGCAGTACGCGCCCAAGCCGGTGCAGCTCGCCTGGAGCAAGGTGCAGAGCGACGGCATCAGCGTGCTGTGCCGCACCTCGCGCCCGGAGAACGGCCGCGCCTTCCATAACACCGAACGCCAGTACCTTTGAGGATGCCGACATGAGCCTGACCGCAAGTAACCTGCATCCCGAAACCGCCGTATTCCGCCACACGATTCCGGCCGGCGAGCCCTACCTGTTCGAGGTCAAGGCCGGGCAGACCCTGCGCCTGCACGACCTTGAAGGTAACCAGGCCATCGACACGCTGTTCTTCGCCGCCAGAAACCCGCGTGAGCGCTTCGACCCGCAGCGCACCCTGCGCAAGCAGAACAACGTCTACCTGACAACCGGCACGGTGCTCTACTCCAACCTCGGCAACCCCCTGCTGACGATCGTCGCCGACACCTGCGGGCGCCACGACACCCTCGGCGGCGCTTGCGCCCAGGAGAGCAACACCGTGCGCTATGCCCTGGACAAACGCTACATGCACAGCTGCCGCGACAATTTCCTGCGTGCCAGCCTGCACGACGGTCGCCTGGAAAAGCGCGACATCGGCGCCAACATCAACTTCTTCATGAACGTGCCGGTCACGCCGGAAGGCGGCCTGACCTTCGAGGACGGCATCTCCGCGCCCGGCAAGTACGTAGAGCTGCGTGCCGAGACCGATGTGATCGTGCTGATCTCCAACTGCCCGCAGCTGAACAATCCCTGCAACGGCTGGAACCCGACCCCTGCCGAGGTGCTGGTATGGAACTGAGCCAGCGCCTGCGCCGCTTCCTGCTGCTGATCTGCCAGAGCCGCTCGGGGCAATGCCTAACCGCCAAGCAAAACCGCGATGCGTAGGGTGGATCGGGGCGCCTAGCCGTCGCTCTTTACGCCCACCAGAGCGCGATCTGAATCGCGCCAGCATAAGCAGCAAGCGATCAACTCGATTTCAACCACGGACGACCGTGGCCAAGACCCAATACCGGCGGGACGGCCCGCCTTTTTCGAGGGCACCTCGAATGTTCGACAAACTGCTGATCGCCAACCGTGGCGCCATTGCCTGCCGCATCCTGCGCACCCTGCGTGAGCTCGACGTCAAGGGCGTCGCCGTCTACTCCGAAGCCGACGTGGCCAGCCTGCATGTCCAGCAAGCCGACGAGGCGTTCCCCCTCGGCGAGGGCCCGGCCGCGCAAACCTATCTGGTGGTCGACAAGATCCTCGCTGTCGCCCGGCAGACTGGCGCCAAAGCCATTCACCCCGGCTACGGCTTCCTTTCCGAAAACGCCGCCTTCGCCGAAGCCTGCGAAACCGCCGGTATCGCCTTCGTCGGCCCGACACCCGAGCAACTGCGCGTGTTCGGTCTCAAGCATACCGCCCGCGCCCTGGCCAAACAGCACGGCGTGCCGATGCTCGAAGGCACCGAGTTGCTGGAAAACCTCGACGCCGCCCTGGTCGCCGGTGAGCAGGTCGGCTATCCGGTGATGCTCAAGAGCACCGCCGGCGGCGGCGGCATCGGCATGCGCGTCTGCCGTTCGGCGGCCGAGCTCTGCGACGCCTTCGAGGCGGTCAAGCGCCTGGGGCAGAACAACTTCAGCGACAGCGGCGTGTTCATCGAAAAGTACATCCAGCGCGCCCGCCACCTGGAAGTGCAGGTGTTCGGTGATGGCCAGGGCGAGGTGATCGCCCTCGGCGTGCGCGACTGCTCGGTGCAGCGCCGCAACCAGAAGGTGCTGGAAGAAACCCCGGCCCCCAACCTGCCCGCGGGCATGAATGAGGCGCTGTGCGCCGCGGCGATCGAGCTGGCCAAGGCGGTCAGCTACCGCAGTGCCGGCACCGTCGAATTCGTTTACGACAGCGAGGCCGAGCGCTTCTACTTCCTGGAAGTGAACACCCGCCTGCAGGTCGAGCATGGCGTCACCGAACAGGTGTGGGGCGTCGACCTGGTGCGCTGGATGATCGAGCTCGCCGCCGGCGATCTGCCGCCGCTCAGCGAACTGGCCGCACGCCTGCAGCCCAGCGGCCATGCCATCCAGGCGCGCCTGTATGCCGAAGACCCGGGCCGCGACTTCCAGCCCAGCCCCGGCCTGCTCACCGCCGTACAGTTCCCCGAAGCCGACGGCAAGGCGCTGCGCATCGATACCTGGGTCGAAGCCGGCTGCGAGATCCCGCCCTACTTCGACCCGATGATCGCCAAGCTGATCACCTGGCAGCCGAGCCGTGAACAAGCCAGCGCCGCCCTCGATAAAGCCCTGGCCGACTCGGTGCTCTATGGCGTGGAATGCAACCGCGACTACCTGCGCCAGATTCTCTGCGACGCCCCGTTCGCCAGCGGCTCGCCCTGGACACGCTGCCTGGAAAACCTGGTCTACCAGGCCAGCACCTTCGAGATGCTCAGCGCCGGCACCCAGACCACCGTGCAGGACTTCCCCGGCCGCCTCGGCTACTGGGCAGTCGGCGTGCCGCCGTCCGGGCCGATGGACAGCCGCGCGCTGCGACTGGGCAACCGTCTTCTCGGTAATGTCGAAGGCGCCGCTGCGCTGGAAATCACCATGAGCGGCCCGCTGCTGCGCTTCAACACCGACGCGGTGATCGCCGTGACCGGTGCCGAGATTCCCCTGAGCATCGATGGTATCGCCCAGCCGATCAACACCGCGCTGCTGGTCAAAGCCGGCAGTACCGTGGCCCTTGGCACCATCAATGGGCCCGGCGCGCGTAGTTATCTGAGCATTGGTGGCGGCATCCAGGTGCCGGATTACCTGGGCAGCAAGAGCACCTTCACCCTCGGTCAGTTCGGCGGCCACGGCGGCCGCGCCCTGCGTGCCGGCGACGTGCTGCACATCCCGGCCTTGGTGGATCGTCAGGCAGGCACGCAACTGCCGGCAGAGCTGTGCCCCGCCTTACCCGCCGTGCGCGAGATCCGCGTGATCTACGGGCCCCATGGCGCGCCGGAGTACTTCACGCCCGCCTATATCGACACCTTCTTCGCCACCGCCTGGGAGGTGCACTTCAACTCCAGCCGTACCGGCGTGCGCCTGATCGGCCCTAAGCCCGAATGGGTGCGCGAGAGCGGCGGCGAGGCCGGGCTGCATCCCTCGAACATCCACGACAACCCCTACGCCATCGGCGCGGTGGACTTCACTGGCGACATGCCGGTGATCCTCGGCCCGGACGGCCCGAGCCTGGGCGGCTTCGTGTGTCCGGTGACCATCATCGAGGCCGATCTGTGGCAGCTCGGCCAGCTCAAGGCCGGCGACAAGGTACGCTTCGTGGCGGTGGATATCGCCACTGCGCGGGAGCTGGCCAGCGCGATCAACCTCGAATGCACCACCCTCCGTGGGAGCGGATTTATCCGCGATACCAATGTTGCCTGCATCGCGGCTGAAACGGAGCGCCGCCCGGCCGCACCCACAGACGCGACCGCTCCCACAAGAACATCCGAGCTGCAAAGCCCCATCGTGCTGGATATCGGCCAGGACGACACGCGCCTGGTCGCGCGTCTCTCCGGCGACACCCATCTGCTGCTGGAAATCGGCCAGCCGGAGCTCGACCTGGTACTGCGTTTCCGCGGCCATGCACTGATGCAGGCACTCGAAGCCAAGCGACTCGACGGCGTGATCGACCTGACGCCCGGTATCCGCTCGCTGCAAGTGCATTACCAGCCGGAAACCCTGGCACTGGAAACGCTGCTGGCTATCGTCGCCGGCGAATGGGACGCGGTGTGCGCCGCGCGCGACTTGAAGGTGCCGTCACGCATCGTCCACCTGCCGCTGTCCTGGGACGACCCGGCCTGCCAGTTGGCGATCGACAAGTACATGACCACCGTACGCAAGGACGCGCCCTGGTGCCCGAGCAACCTGGAGTTCATCCGCCGCATCAACGACCTGGAAAACCTCGACGAGGTCTACCGCACCGTGTTCGACGCCAGCTACCTGGTCATGGGCCTGGGCGATGTCTACCTCGGCGCGCCGGTGGCCACGCCGCTGGACCCACGCCACCGCCTGGTCACCACCAAGTACAACCCGGCGCGCACCTGGACCGCCGAGAACTCGGTGGGCATCGGTGGCGCCTACATGTGCGTGTACGGCATGGAAGGCCCCGGCGGTTACCAGTTCGTTGGCCGCACCCTGCAGATGTGGAACCGCTACCGTGAAGTCGCCGCCTTCGATGGCAAGCCCTGGCTGCTGCGCTTCTTCGACCAGATCCGCTTCTACCCGGTCAGCGCCGACGAATTGCTGCGCATCCGCCGCGACTTTCCCCTGGGCCGCTTCGAGCTGCGCATCGAGGAGAGCGAGCTGGCCCTGGCCGACTACCAGCAGTTCCTCGCTGACGAAGCCGACGGCATCGCCGCCTTCCGCGATCAGCAGCGCACCGCCTTCGCCGCCGAACGCCAGCGCTGGATCGACTCCGGCCAGGCGCATTTCGAAAGCGACGAAGGCGTGGCCGAAGTCACCGAGGATGCACCGCTCGACGCTGGCCAACACAGCGTCGACAGCCACATCGCCGGCAACCTCTGGCAGGTGCAGGTCGAGGCCGGCGCCAGCGTCGAGGCTGGCGACGTACTGGTGATTCTGGAATCCATGAAGATGGAAATCCCGCTCACCGCACCGGTCGCCGGCATCGTCCGCGAGGTTCGCGTGCAACCGGGCGCCGCCGTGCGCGCCGGCCAGCGCGTGGCCGTCATCGAACAGGCATAAGCACCTCGGCCACTGGCAGGCTCCGCCGTGCCGCGCAAGCCATCAGGCTTCGCGCGGCCTGGCTTGCGCCCGCGCCCCAGCCCACCTAGCATGGCGGCCATCTACAAAGAAGCCAGCACGATGCCATCACCGTCCGCCAAAGCTGCCAGCCCTCGCTCGCTGGTCTTCATTCTGCTGATCCTGCTCATCTGCGGTTTCATCGCCACCTCGCTGGCCAGCTATCACGCGGCGCTGGATTCGATCCGCGACAACATCGTCAACACCGAACTGCCGTTGACTTCGGACAACGTCTATTCGGAGATCCAGAAGGATCTGGTGCGGCCCATCCTCATCTCTTCGATGATGTCCCGCGATACCTTCGTGCGGGACTGGGTGCTCGGCGGCGAGCAGGACCTGGAGCCGATGATCCGCTACCTGCAGGAAGTGCAGAGCCACTATGGCGCGGTTACCAGCTTCTTCGTCTCCGAGCAGAGCAAGACCTATTACCAGGCCAAGGGCGTGCTGAAAAAGGTCGACGAGCAGGCCACCCGCGACGTCTGGTATTACCGCCTGCGCGATCAGGAGGAGCCCTACGAGATCAACGTCGACATCGACATGGCCAACGGCGATCGCATGACGGTGTTCATCAACTACAAGGTGTTCGACTACGAGCACCGCTTCATCGGTGCCACCGGTGTCGGTCTCACCGTGGACGCCGTGGTGCAGTTGATCGACCAGTACCAGCGGCGCTACGACCGCAGCGTGTACTTCGTCGACACCACCGGGCGCATCGTGCTCACCGGCGCCAGCGGCGGCCCCATGGGCGCGCGCATCGGCGACCAGCTGAGCGACGTCGAGGGCCTCGAAGAGCTGCACAGCAAGCTGCCCCACCCCAAGAGCGGCAACTTCTTCTACCAGGAACATGGCCGCGGCCATTTCCTCAACGTGCGCTTCATTCCCGAGCTGGACTGGTACCTGTTCGTCGACAAGCACGAAACAGGCGCCCTGGCCGGCATTCGCCAGTCGCTTTACCTCAACCTGCTGATCTGCGGCGTGGTCACCCTGGTGGTGCTCACCCTGGTGACCCTGGTGCTGCGCCGCTACCAGGCGCGCATCACCGCCCTGGCGACCACCGACTCGCTGACCGAACTGCCCAACCGCCGCGGCTTCGAGCTGTTGGCCAACCAGGCCATCCAGGAAGCACGGCGCGGCCAGAGCACCCTGTGCGCCCTGCTCTTCGACCTCGATGGTTTCAAGCAGCTCAACGACAGCCACGGCCACCTGGCCGGCGATGCGGTGCTACGTGGCTTCGCCCGCCATCTGCAAGAGAACCTGCGCCAGTCGGACATCATCTGCCGCTGGGGCGGTGAAGAGTTCATCCTGCTGCTCAAGGACACCCCGCTCGACGCGGCCCGCCAGCTCGGTGAGAAGATCCGCCAGCAGACCGAGGTCAGCGCCTTCACGTTCGCCGAGCAGACGCTGCACACATCCACCAGCATCGGCCTGGCCACCCTGCAGGAAGGTGACGATCTGCAGGCCTTGATCGCCCGCGCCGACCGCGCCCTGTACCGGGCCAAGCAGGCCGGGCGCAACCGCCTGTGCGAAGAAACCCAATGAACGCCAATCTGTGCCCCGCCTGCGGCAAGCTCAACAGCTGCGCCCAGGCCGCCAGCGACAGCGAGGTCACGCACTGCTGGTGCTTCGAGGTCGAGGTCAAACCGCAGGCGTTGCAGGATCTGCCGCCCGAGGCGCTGAACCGCGCCTGCCTGTGCCCAGCCTGCGCAGGCGTCGTACAAATCGTTGCCTCTCGCGAGCACGAACGCGAGCCCGACTGAACCATGCGCCTGGATCGTTTCCTCAGTAATTTTCCCCGTTTCAGCCGCCAGGACAGCCGCCTGCTGATCAGCGCTGGTCGCCTGCGCGTGGACGGCGAGGTCATCTCTGATCCGCGCTTCGATATCCGCGACTTCCAGCGCGTGGAGCTGGACGACGAACTGCTGCAGGCCGGGCGCAGCGCACGCTACTGGATGCTGCACAAACCGGTCGGAGTGGTCAGCGCCACCGAGCACGACGAACACCGCACCGTGCTCGATCTGCTGGACGAGCCGGACAAACACGAGCTACACCTGGCCGGCCGTCTGGATCTCAACACCAGCGGCCTGTTGCTGATCACCAATGATGGGCGCTGGTCGCGGCGCATCACTCAACCGCAAGAGCGCAAGCCCAAGGTCTATCACGTCACCACCGAACAGCCGATCACCGGCGAGTACGCCGAGGTCTTCGCCCGCGGGCTGTACTTCGCTTTCGAAGATCTCACCACCCTGCCCGCCGGGCTCGAGGTGCTGGACAGTCACCACGCCCGGCTCACCCTGTTCGAAGGCCGCTACCATCAGGTCAAGCGTATGTTCGGCCACTTCCGCAACCGCGTCGTCGCCCTGCACCGCGAGCGCATGGGCGAGATCGTCCTCGACCCACAACTGGCGCCCGGCCAGTACCGAGCACTCACCGCCGCGGAAATCGCCAGCGTCTGAAGCGCCGCCGACCAGCGGTCATGCGGAATCCTTTCAGCTTCCTTGCCAGCCGTTTTGGCCGCTGCTTAAATCGAAAAAGATGTCGCCATGCCGCTCGATAGCGCCAGGCGATATCGGGGTCGCCAGCGCGCGGCCTGCGTTACCCGCAAAAGGGGCTCCTGCCTGGTGAGAAGAACGCGCTCAAGCCGTTCCATTACAGCCTTGAAACCTGCTTCACCCCTCTAATCACAAGATCCTCCAGCCTGACATTGCTTTGTCATGTCCAGGCGTTTTCCTAGCTATCCGACTTGCCCGGTTTACGGTTCGCCGTCAGCCGCGTTCATCTTTTGCGCCAGGAGGAAATACATATGAAGCCAGCAATCGCTGTCATCGATGTGCACAGGACGTACAAGGTACATACGGAGTTCCACGCCAACCCCTCGGCCCAGAAGACCATCATCCTGGTCAACGGCTCGCTGGCGACCACCGCCTCCTTCGCGCAGACGGTCAAATACCTCGCCACCCAATTCAACGTGGTGCTCTTCGACCAGCCCTACGCCGGCCAGTCGCGGGCGCACAACCGCAACGACCACTGCATCAGCAAGGAAGACGAAGCGGCGATCCTGCTCGACCTGATCGACCATTACGGGGCCCAGTACGTGATGTCGTTTTCCTGGGGCGGCGTGGCCACCATGCTCGCGCTCACCAGGCGCCCGCCCACGCTGGAAAAGGCCATCTTCGCGTCGTTCTCGCCGACCCTCAACGAACCGATGCTCGACTACCTGGGCCGCGCTCTGGTGTGCCTCAATCAGGAGGACGGCGACAAGGTCGGCCACTTGGTCAACGACACCATCGGCAAGCACCTGCCGTCGCTGTTCAAGCGTTACAACCACAAGCACATCAGCCGCCTGAGCAGCCACGAATACCGGCAGATGAACGCCCACGTGCAACAAGTGCTGCGCATGGAAGCCCACTGCCACCTGGATTGCCTGAGCGATATCGACATCCCATTGCTGTTCATCAACGGCGAGCACGACGAATACACCTCTGCCGCCGATGCCCGCCTGATGGCCCAACACATCAACGACTGCCACTTCGCCACGGTCAGCAACGCCGGCCACTTCATCGACATGGAACACAAAGGCGCCTGGCTGCAGACCCAGAACGCCCTGCTGGGCTTCCTGCAACACAACACCACCAGCAAACGCTTCACCGTCCACCCCGGCCTGCATGCCATGGCCGTATGACACGCAATAGAGCAGCCCGCGTTGCCCTGGCAGATGGCCAATGGGCAACGCGGGCTTCATTTTGCGGATGGATTCGGGTATAAAGGCGGCCGCTGCGGGTGTCGTATAATGGTAATACCCTAGCTTCCCAAGCTAGAGCCGTGGGTTCGATTCCCATCACCCGCTCCAGATCAGAAACATTAAAGCCCTGTTTTTACAGGGCTTTTTTGTGGGCGACGTTTTGGGGCTGTCGAAGAAGTGTCGAAACCTAGACGGACAGTGCCTGGATGACGTGCTTGGGGTCGTTGTGGATAGCGCGCAGCAACGCCTTGGCCGGGCCGGTCGGTTCGCGGCGGCCTTGTTCCCAGTTACGCAGGGTGCCGAGCTGCACATCGATCATGGCCGCGAACTTGGTTTGCGTGAGGCCGGTGGCCTTGCGGATCTCTTTCACCTGCAGGGCGTCCACGGTGAACTCCCTGGATGGCTGGCGTTCGCCCCGGTGAATCTCGTCCATCTGCTGAACGCTTTCCAGCAGGTCGTCGAAGAACTTGTTCATGGTGATTACCTCCACCGATCGATAATTTGCTTGAGCACTTTGCGCTCATCGGCTGACAGATCATCCTTCTCGTTCTTCGGGTAGATCAGCAGTAACGCGATCTGCGAAGCGGACGTGAAGTGATAGTAGATGACTCTGGAGCCACCGCGTTTGCCATGGCCGCTTGAGGCCACCCGCACCTTGCGGATTCCGCCCGTGCCTTCGATCACATCGCCCATATCTGGCCGGTCTGCCAGTTCGCGCTGAAAGGCCGAGTAGCTGTCGTCAGTCAGCAGCTCTTTCAAGCGCTTGGTGAAGATGGGAGTCTCGATAAAGATCATGCCGAAATAGTACGCCAGTGGCGCACCTCCATTCAATTGGTTTCAGTGTGAGAAGTCAGCCATCGGCCCCAGCCTGATCGCGTCATGCAGGTGCTCAGGCGCCAGGTGCGAATAGCGCATGGTCATCGCCAACGAGGCATGGCCCAGGATCTCTTTCAGCGTGACGATATGCCCGCCACCCATGATGAAGTGAGCTGCGAAGGTGTGCCGCAGTATGTGGCTGGCCTGCCCCTTTGAGTGGGTTGATCGTGGTCAAGTGCAGCACCTTACGCCCTCACGCATTTGGGAATGGCCCGTGCTTGGTCTAAGCGCGTCCGATAGGGCGCGCGCATCGATCA
Source organism: Pseudomonas sp. PA27(2017) (assembly GCF_001945445.1). Classification (GTDB taxonomy): domain Bacteria; phylum Pseudomonadota; class Gammaproteobacteria; order Pseudomonadales; family Pseudomonadaceae; genus Aquipseudomonas. Next base: position 171,770 of record NZ_MSXW01000061.1, on the reverse strand, counting down.
AGCTCGAAGGCACAACCGAGCTAGCGAGCAAGGTGGGGATTACGAGCGCTCGAGAAACGTCAGCAAGGGCGCTGTACGAGTGAGCGCAGACGAGATAGACGTACTGGTGAAGATTTACACCCAGTACGCCCTCTGGCTGGCAAGCGGCCAGATCACGCCCGAGGCTGGCCAAACCAGTCCGGATACGACGAAGCAAACCGAAACTTGAGCCAACCCACCGCGGGATAGCGATCACACAGGAAGTAGCTAGACGCTGGTACGCCCGAATGGAGTTGGGAAAAGGATGAAAGATTTGTTAATGGGTTTTGCTTTATCAATATTTATCACCACCACCTGCAACGCCAACGAAGTGAGCTTTTATATAGGTCAGAGCCACAACGACTGGGCATTAAATGTAGTTGGCAAAGGTAAAGCGATTGTCGGTGAAACTCTTATTTATACTGAATATGAATATATTAAATTCACAAACAATCCTAAGCACAATAAAAGCAGAAAGGTCGAATACGTAGCTTTTGATTACGCCTACTTAACCCCTAATGGAAGATGGGATATCAAAAATACGGGAGTTCAAAAAAAGATCGTCAAGACTTTTAAGCCAGGGGAATGGATGACCATTAACTGGATCGACACTAAGCTAAGGCTTCATGAAAGAAAACCAAGCAGCTACTGGATCGTCGTGACCATCGCTACGGATTAAGGCCTAGTGCACGCTCACTCTAGAAAAGACATATTTAAAAATTGAAGCATAGTTAAGGCAATCACTTATCAGACTCCTTTTTTACTCTTCTCCGGAGCAAATCAACGACAACAGCGGACGAGTATTTAGCACGCAAGCGAGCAATAAATAACGGCTCAACATCTTGAACGAAGCCTAAAAGGCCTTGCAGTCTGCGCAAGTCGTCATGTGATATCTTACCAATAGAAAATCTATGAACCATCGCGCTAATCTCTCGTTTCTTATCTCTGCCAATAGATACAGATCCAGAATTAGAGAGCACTAAGCCTGTAACTCTGCGGCATCCTTTACGAGACAGGTGGATAGTTTTTTTCTCATTTAAGGATAAGCGAGGGTAAGCAATTTTACCTATAACTTCTCTTACCTTATCAACGACAGCCTCGGACGCCCCCTTAATAGGTGTTGAGAAGGTGAGGTCATCTGCATATCGAGTGTAAATAAAATTATTTCCAGCCGCCCAATCCGAAATAATCGAATCAAACTCATACATTATCGAATTAGAAAGCCCGGGAGATAATGGAGAGCCAATACTTAAGCATAGCTCCCCATTATTATTGAAACACGATAGGAGCGTAAAAATCTTAAGCTCAGAGTCAGTGGCGCCAATCAAAAATTGTTTTAGATGAGCAAATACATCTGAAGACTTTATTGATGGAAAAAAATTCGTAAAATCTAATTTTACAATGTAGGGATTAGCCGCATGCATTTGAGCATTGACTTTGATGCTAGAACCTTTGCGGTATGCGGTAGCTGAGTCGTGAACAGGCAAAAGCCCAAAAACATTATTGGCAAGCCATGACTGAATGTATTTTGTTTCTCTAGCTGGCTGAGCGATTACCCTTATTCCGCCGTTCTTCTTTAGAATCGGGTAGATTTTGTAAGTCCTGGGGGCACGTGAAGCGATTCTTAAGAATTGCTCTTTACTTAGCGCCAAATCAGACAAAAGCGCGTCAATGAGAGGATTATTACTCATTAATTCGCTCCAAACCTTTGTCGAATTACTCTCAGCCGATGCTTGTCTTTACCAGACTCGGCATAAAATTTCCTACAATCTACAGAGGTTCTGAGTCTATCGAACTTGGCACCCTTGTTGACAGACCAAGCTACGCGATGAAACTGATTTTTAGATACTAGATAATACCACGAATTACTAAAATCCAGATGATCCAACAGACCAAACTTCTTCATCAAAAACAACTTAATACGGAGATCATCTGTTTTTAGTTTTATGCCAAAAAAATTAAGATAAGTCGCAATTTCGCTTTCTTTAAGGGCAACAAACAATTCAACAATATCGTAAATAATAACGAAAAGATGGGAGATATTCGATATTTTCAGCTTAGGGTTCTTGGGAAGCCCTTTTATATGCTCACTGATATCGCCACAGACGTCATCTATTAGCTCTTCAGAGATAGATGCAGGGTACTTTGTCTCCCAAGGATAAACCCTTACTGCATCGTGATTATATTTTTTAATATGCCTAAGGATGCCGAGATTTATAAATGAGTCACAATGAAACTCTCTGGACAAAAAAACCATGAGTTTTTCATTGAATTGGGGAAGCTGAGAAAAGGCCCCGAGCTCAGCAATGGAGCCTGGGCTTTCTAATATTATTACAACTAAAGATGATATAGCAGCGAGCTCAACTTCGAGCTCAATTAGGTTATTGAAAATACCATCTTCTTTCCAGTCAGTGATATTCTCTGGCAAATATAGCTCAAGATCATGCCTATTGGACAAAATCAGCGCGTGCCGAAAACTACTTATTGGTGGGTCTGGAGCATCTGCATGAGCTTTGACGGGGGTTCTACCGCCACATAGCAGTATGACGTGAGAGTTACAGAAGGCGACCCTCGACTCTTTTAAATTAAGAGCTTCCAATGCACTTAAACGAGGGTCATCCATGAAGAACTATTCTTTACCAAGGACAGCCGCAGACGGAATCTGTGGACCGTAATGAGCTTGCGATTGGAGGGCCGCAGATTTCGTCTGCGGAATAAAACCAAACAATTTCATAGAGTCTGGCGAAGCGCCTGACTAAGCTCTGGCTGTGCAGCCTAGCTTTTACGCGTAAAGAACGGTCTCAAGATCCTAAAAAATGACGATGATGTCAATAGGCCTCCACTAAAAGCGCCGAAATATCTCCATCCAAGTGCGCTTGGCTGGCATGTTAGGGTCGAAAAAGTGTCGAAAGCACTGCGATGCATAGCGGGATAAAGCGTGTGAAATCCGCGTGCAAGCGAGCAACGCAGGGGCTTTGCGGAGCATTGCGGGAGTTGGAAAAGGGTTCGATTCCCTTAGCCCGCTCCAGATCGGAATACAAAAGCCCCGTCATCACTGACGGGGCTTTCTCGTTTCTGAGGGTTTGTCGCAGTAACGGGGCGGCCGTTATTCACCTAACGGCGCTACAGAAGCCCTGCCCCACTCACCTGCCGCAGCTACTTGAGCTTCGCCAGCAGCGCCTCGGCAGCGGCTTCCGAGCTGGCGGGGTTCTGGCCGGTGACCAGCTTGCCGTCTTCGATCACGAAGGACGCCCAGTCCTCACCCTTTTCGTACTGGCCGCCGAGTTTCTGGAATTCGTCCTCGATCAGGAACGGCACCACGTCGGTCAGTTGCACGCCAGCTTCTTCGCTGTTGCTGAAACCGGTGACCCGACGACCCTTGATAAAGGGGCTGCCGTCAGCCGCCCTGACGTGGCGCAGCGCACCCGGCGCATGGCAGACGAAGCCGATCGGCTTGCCGGCGCGCTCGAAGGCTTCGATGAGGCCGATCGATTCGCGCGACTCGGCCAGGTCCCACAGCGGGCCGTGGCCGCCGGGGTAGAACATGGTGTCGAAATCCTGTTGCTTGACCGAATCCAGTTTCACGGTGTTGGCCAAGTGACGCTGCGCCTCGGCGTCGGCCTTGAAGCGGCGGGTGGCGTCGGTCTGTGCATCGGGCGCGTCGCTTTTAGGGTCCAGCGGCGGCTGGCCCCCGGCTGGCGAGGCGAGCACGACATTGGCGCCGGCATCCTTGAACACGTAGTAAGGCGCCGCGAACTCTTCGAGCCAGAAGCCGGTTTTTGCACCGGTGTTGCCGAGCTGATCATGGGAGGTCAGTACCATCAGAACATTCATCATGAACTCCTTGCATGTGGCGATAGGGTTCTGAGTTAGTGCCCGAAAACCGCGCGGAGTGCCCGAAGCTTTTCATTGCCAGCAGGCTGGTAGCCACAGCTCGGCCGCCAGGCCGCCACCTGTGCGATTCTCAAGAATCAGTGTGCCGCCGTGAGCTTGGGCAATCCGTCGGGCGATGCTCAGGCCGAGCCCATAGCCGCCCGAACGAGCATTGCGTGAAGCCTCCGCCCGCACGAATGGCTCGAAGATGCTGGGCAGCAAGGCCGGCTCGATTCCGGGGCCGCGATCCTCGATGCGAATGGCAACGCCCTGCTCCCGCCCGACCACCGCCACTTCTACCCCACGGGCATAGCGCAGGGCATTTTCCAGCAGATTCTGCAGGCAACGCTGCAGCAAAATCGGGTTGCCGCGCACCAGTGTCGCGTTGCCCGAAACAGGCAATGGTTCATCGGCAGTTGCCAGTTCGCCACACAATTGCGTGATCAGTTGCTCGATATCAACGGGCTCAGCCACGCCAGGCTCGGCGGCGCGCTGGAAGTCGAGCACCTGGGCGATCATGGCGTCCATCTGGGCGATGTTGTGCTTCAGGCGCTCACGCTGCTCGTCATCGCTGAGGCGTTCGATACGCAGGCGCATACGCGTCAGGGGCGTGCGCAGGTCGTGGGACACGGCGGCGAGAAAGTGCGCCTGGTCACGCATCATGGCAATCAGCCGTTGCTGCATGACGTTGAAGGTGTGCGCAGCCTCGCGCACTTCCAGCGGCCCGTTCAGCGGTAGCGGCGGCTGTTCCAGGTTGTCGCCCAGGCCGCGAGCGGCCTCGCTGAGCCGCTGCAGCGGGCGCAGGCACAGGCGTACCGCCAGCCAGCAGATGCCCAGCACCGCCAGAATGCGCAGCACGTAGATACGCAGTATGTAATCGGCGATCAGCGCCCAGGCCGATTCGCCGCTCCAGCCCTGCTGCTCATGGCCATCCACTTCCAACCAGCGACCATCGGGCTGGGCGACGGCAAAACGGATATGAGCCTGGGCGGTGTCCAGGCCGAACAGGCTGCGCCAGACGATGGGCTGGCCGTGCGTGTCGGTCAGACGGGCCTCCAGCAAGCGGATCCGCTGCTCGTGTCCCAGTTCATGCAGCAACGCCTGGTGCAACAGCAACTCGATACGCCGCAGACCACGCCGGTCGGTCGCGTCGACGTGCGGCTCGCTGGCGAGGCAGTTCAACTGGTAGCCGGCAGGCGCCGAGAGCGGGCCGTCAGCGCTGCAACCCCTTTCGATCATCCCCGCCGTACGGCTGGCAGCGAGACGCACCGGCGCCTCCAGCACCTGGGCGAAGCGTACGTCGAACCAGATGCTGCTCGACAACAGCTGAATGGCTACCACGCCGCATACCATGATCAGCAACAGTTGAGCGAACAGGGTCTGTGGCCACAGCCGCCTGAAACCGGTGGCGGCGGGAAGCGCGGGCATCTCAGGTCACCGCATCGTTGGCGGTGATGCTGAACAGGTAGCCTTCGTTACGGATGGTGAGGATCTGCACGCGCTCGTCACCTGCCTTGAAGCATTGGCGCAGACGGCTGACGCACATATCCACCGATCGATCATCCGGCAGATGGGGCCGGGAGAACGCACAGCGAGTCAGGTGATCGCGGCTCAGCACGCGGTTGCGGGCGCCGAGCAGCTCGTTCAACACCCGGTAATCGGAGCGTGGCAACAACATTGCCGTGCCGTCGGGCTGGGTCAGGGTGCGCTTGACGGGGTCGAGGCGGTAGCCAGCGAACACCATCGGCGTGTCGCCCTGGCTTGCAGGCTCCACACGGGCTGGCACGGCGCGGCGCAATACCGCCTTGGCCCGTGCCAGCAGCTCGCGGGGCTCGAAGGGTTTGCCCAGGTAATCATCGGCGCCCACCTCCAGACCAACGACGCGGTCCAGCGCCGAGCCACGGGCCGAGAGCATGATCACCGCCGGACCATCCGCCGCCTGCACGCGGCGGCACAGGCTGAGGCCGTCCTCGCCAGGCAGCATGAGGTCGAGGATCAGCAATTGCACGCTGTGCTGTTCGAGCAGCGACCACATTTGCCGACCATCGGCGGCTGCCAATACGCGGTAACCGGAGTCGCTCAGGTATTCGCAGAGCAGCTCGCGAATCTCGTCGTCGTCGTCCACCACCAGCACGGTCTGCGACGCCGCCTCCATGCCCTGCGCCCTTAGGGCCTGCCCCTCATTACGTTCCATTACATGCCCGTACAAACCAAGAAATTACGCAGCCAGCGCAGTACTTAGAATCGTAACAAAAATCTCATGCATATGAGAATGACTGCCAACCAACACGAGCTATCATGAACGCCGCGCCCCTACCCCGTAAAACCCTCTGTCCCTCGCAACGCACGCTGCTAGCCGCCACCATCAGCCTGAGCGGCCTGTTGCTCAGCCCGCTCGGCCACGCCGAGGTGGATGCACCCGCCGGCGCGCTGGAGCTGGGCGCGATCAGCATCGAAGACAGCGCCATCGACGATGCCACCGAACAACTCGGCTATACCGTGCGCGGCACCACCAGTTCGACCGGCATGGCACTGACGCCCCGGCAAACGCCGCAGAGCGTGACCACCATCACCCGCCAGCAGATGACCGACCGCGGCATCAGCAACGTCGAGCAGGCGCTGGACGTCACGCCGGGCGTCACCGCCAGCAAGTACGAGGTGGGCGGCCGCACCGACTTTCGCGCACGCGGCTACAAGATCACCAATTGGAAGGTCGATGGCCTGCAGTACTTCGGCGACTCGGGCTTCAGCGGTGCCGGCAACTCGCTGAACATGGACATGTACGAACGCATCGATATCGTCCGCGGCGCCAATGGCCTGCTCGGTGGCACTGGCGACCCGTCGGCGACCGTCAACCTGATCCGCAAAAGCCCCGGCAAGGAATTCGGCGGCAGTTCCTACCTGACCTATGGCAGCTGGGACAGGACGCGCCTGGGCGCCGACCTCAACCTGCCGCTCAGCGAAGACGGCCGCCTGCGCTCGCGCTTCGTGATCACCCAGGAGGACGCCAACTCGTTCCGTGATCACCAGTCCGAACGTGCCCGCGCCGCCCTGGCGAATTTCGAGTTCGACCTCACCGACGACACCACCCTGGGCGCCGGCTATCAGTACGAATACGCCAAGACCGTAGGCGGCGGCTGGGGCGCCAATATCCCGATCTGGTACGCCGATGGCAGCAAGACCGACTGGTCGCGCAGCACCAACCTGGTGCCGAGCTGGAGCCACGGCGAGAACGAAACGCGCACCACTTTCGCCTCGCTCAGCCACCGTTTCAATGAGGACTGGACGCTGGACGTGAAGGCCGCGCAGAGCGTCACCGAAGCGCTCAATCACTACGGTTTGGGCAAGGTCAACCAATTCAGCCGCGGACTCTATACCGGCTACCCGGAGCAGGACGGCAGCGGCATGGTGCTCAACGGGCTGCACAGTTCCAGCGACACCACCCAGCAATCCGCACAATTCGACCTGAGCGGCGCGTTCGAGCTGCTCGGCCGCAGCCACCAGGCCATGTTCGGCTATAGCGACAGCCGTACCGTGGGCTGGACGCCGGAATACAGCTGCATCATGTCCAGCGCCACACGCCAGAGCGCACCGGCCCTGGGTTGCCAGTTCCGCAGCAACAACGGCCTACCGATCACCGACTGGCATAACGGCGTCGACGACGACCTGTACCTGACGGCCAGCAAAACCGGCCGCCACGGCAAGAGCGTCACCCGTCTACAGGGCCTGTACGCGGCCACGCGCCTGAGCATCACCGATCCGCTGTCGGTCATTCTCGGCGTGCGGGCCAGCGACTACCGCACCCGCAACACCACCGCCGCAGGCATCAAGACCAGCCAGACCGAATCGGGCATCGTCACCCCCTACGTGGGCGCGGTGTACGACCTCAACGACACCTACTCGCTGTACGCCAGCTACACCGACCTGTTCACCCCGCAAAGCGAGGAAACCACCAGCGGCAGCCGCGTCGAACCCATCGTCGGGCAGAGCTACGAGACCGGCATCAAGGGCGAGTGGCTGGACGGCCGCCTGAACGCCCAGCTCGCCTACTTCCGCACCAAGCAGGACAACAAGGCGGTTACCGATAGCGCCAACCAAACGCCGTCCCAGGCCCAGGCCTACGTCGCTGGCAGTGGCACGGAAACCGATGGCATCGACATCGAGGTGGCCGGCGCGCTCACCGACAACTGGAACGTCTATGGCGGCTATACCTACCTGCACTTCCGCCGCCTGGACAGCGATGGCCGCAGTGACCCGTCGCACCTGTTCAAGGCCTCGACCACCTATCGCCTGAGCGGCATGCTGGATCGCGTGACCCTGGGCACCGGCGTCAGCGCGCAAAGCAACATTCGCGCGCTCTCCAGCCCGGCCGGCATCCCAAATAACGGGCAGAGCCGCAGCGCCACCGACGTGAATTGGTCCGGCTACGCGATCTGGAACGCCATGGCCAAGTACGACATCAACGACGACACCGACGTGACCCTGAACGTCAACAACCTGTTCGACAAGACCTACTACACCCGCTACGGCTTCTACGCTGGCGCCATCTACGGCGACCCGCGCAGCATGTCGGTAACCCTGCGCACGCAGTTCTAGCGCAGCGACGAAAGCGGCTGGCCGCCGCTTTCCGGCAATCGAAACGAAACAGGGGTAGCTCCTTTCGGTAGCTACCCCTGTTTCGTTCAGGCAATGGCGCGATCAGCGCTTGTCCTTGCGCTTTTTCTCGGCCTTCTTGTGGTGGCTCATCAAGCGGCGCTTCTTGTTCACCTGGCGGTCGGTCAGGGTGTTCTTGTTGCCCTCGTAAGGGTTCTCGCCCCCTTTGTACTCGATGCGGATCGGCGTGCCGACCAGCTTGAGCACGCGACGGTAGGTGTTTTCCAGGTAACGGGAGTAGGCGCGCGGCACGGCGTCGACCTGGTTACCGTGGATCACGATCAGCGGCGGATTGGCGCCACCCAGGTGGGCGTAACGCAGTTTGATACGGCGACCGTTGACCAGCGGTGGCTGGTGCTCCTGCACCGCATCTTCGAGGATCTGCGTCAGGCGGCTGGTCGGCCAGCGAGTGATCGCCGACTTGAACGAGGCCTGCACCGACTTGTACAGATGGCCAACGCCAGTACCGTGCAAGGCGGAGATGAAGTGGATATCGGCGAAGTCGACGAAGAACAGCCGGCGCTGCAGCTCGGTCTTCACGTAATCACGCTCACTGGGCTCCATGCCATCCCACTTGTTGAGCGCGATGACCAGGGCACGGCCACTCTCGAGCACGAAGCCGAGCAGGTTGAGGTCGTGGTCGACCACCCCTTCGCGGGCGTCCATGACGAACACCACCACGTTGGAATCCTGAATGGCCTGCAGCGTCTTTACCACCGAGAACTTTTCCACCGCCTCGAAGATCTTGCCGCGGCGACGCACGCCGGCGGTGTCGATCAGTGTGTACTTCTCGTCATCACGCTCGAAGGGGATGTAGATGCTGTCGCGGGTGGTGCCGGCCTGATCGTAGACGATGACCCGGTCTTCACCGAGCATGCGGTTGACCAGGGTCGACTTGCCGACGTTGGGGCGGCCGATGATGGCCAGCTTGATGCCGTCCTTCTCGCTCGGGCCGGGAATGCGCTTGGCTTCCTCACCCTCGGCGACGTCTTCGGCCACCTCGCCCTCTTCCGGCTCGCCGGCATCCTTGGGGAAGCTGCCCAGGGCAGCTTCGAGCATCTGGGTGATACCGCGGCCATGGGCGCCAGCGATCGGCAGGGCTTCGCCCATGCCCAGCGGCGAGAACTCGGCGCGGGCCAGGTCGGGGTCGAGGTTGTCGACCTTATTGACCACCAGGAAGCTGCGTTTGTTGCGCTTGCGCAGATGCTCGCCAATCATCTGGTCGGAGGCGGACAACCCGGCGCGGGCGTCGACCAGGAACAGCACGGCATCGGCTTCTTCGATGGCCTGCAGGGACTGCTCGGCCATCTTGGCGTCGATGCCTTCCTCGTCACCGGAGATACCACCGGTGTCGATCACGATATAGGTGCGCCCCTGCCACTTGGCCTCGCCGTACTGGCGGTCGCGGGTCAGGCCCGAAAGGTCCCCGACGATCGCGTCGCGGGTGCGGGTCAGGCGGTTGAACAAGGTGGATTTGCCGACGTTCGGCCGGCCCACCAGGGCAATTACGGGAACCATTCGGCTCTCCACTTCGTTATTTCAAAAAATACAAAAGCCGCTGCACAGGCAGCGGCCGCAAATCTCGCACTATCTGCCCCGCTCGCCCGGTACTACCGGACGAGCGAAGCCGGGGCTCACTTGATGGTCAGAGCCACCAGTTTGCCGCCGTTGCCGAAGGCATACAGCCAGTCGCCGACCACCAGCGGACGCGCACGCAGGCCGTCACTGTCGATGCGGGTACGGCCGACGAAACGGCCATCGACCTGGCTGATCAGGTGCAGATAGCCTTCCAGATCGCCGAACGCGACGTAGCTGGAGAACACCGCAGGTGACGACAGTTGGCGACGCGCCAGGGCGTCGTTGGTCCACAGTGCCGAGGCTGAGCGCTCGTCGATGCTTTCAACGGTACCACTGGCCAGGGTCACGTACACGTTACCGAAGCCCTGCGCCACGCCCATGGAGCTGGACGCCTCGCGCTGCCAGATCACCCGGCCGCTCTGCAGATCCAGCGCCGCGACGCGGCCCTGGTAGGTGACCACGTAGAGCTGGCCACCGGAGAGCAGCAGGCCGCCGTCGATGTCGACGATACGGTCGAGTTCGGAACGCCCCTGGGGAATAGCCACGCGCTGTTCCCAGACCGGGATGCCGCGCTGTGCGTCGAGGGCGATGACCTTGCCGCTGGACAGGCCGGCGATGGCCAGCTGGTTGGTCAGCAGCGGGCTGCCGGTACCACGCAGCGTCAGCACGGCCGGGGTGTTCTCGAAGATCCAGCGTTGCTGACCGCTGTAGGCGTCCAATGCGACGAGGGTGTCGTCCTGGGTTTGCACCAGCACGGTGTCGCTGCTGATGGCCGGGGCGGAGAGCACTTCGCTGGGCACGCGGGCGCGCCACTTCTCTTCACCGTTGGACGAATCCAGGGCAATCACTTCACCCTTGAGGGTGCCGACCACGACCATGCCATAGCTAGCCGCCACGGCGCCGGAAACCGGAACTTCCAGCTCCTTCTTCCAGGCGACCTTGCCGGTCATGCGGTCCATGGCGACGACCAGGCCTTCGACGTCGGCGGCGAAAATCTGCTCGCCATCGACCACCGGCTCGAGCATGTTGTAGATGTCGCCCTGACCGTCACCGATCGAGCGGCTCCACTCTTTCTGCAGCTTCACTTCCTCGGTGAACTTGGGAAGCTCGGCAGGCGGCAGTTCTTTCTTGCTGTTGCTGCTGCAACCCACGGCCAGGACGGCCAGGGCCAGCAGTGCGGCATTCTTCCAACGCATCACGTCATGCATCCCCTTTGGCCAGGTCGTCGATCTTCATCTGCAGACCACCGACGGCAGCTTCTTCAGCCAGCGCGCCCTTGGCTTTCACGTAGGCGGCATGGGCGTCGTCGGTACGGCCCAGCTTCACCAGCAGGTCGCCCTTGAGTTCTTCACGGCTGGCCAGGAACGCCTGGTCGGCGTCGCCGTCGAGCAGCTTGAGCGCTTCGTCGGCCTTGTCCTGGGCAGCCAGCACGCGAGCCAGACGCTGACGAGCGAGCTCGCCCAGGGTCTCGTTGGCCGGTTTGTCGACCACGCTGCGCAGCTCGGTCGCTGCATCGTCCAGCTTGCCGGACTCGACCGCGACCTTGGCCACGAACAGGCTGCCGTACTGGGCGTACTGGGTGCCGCCGAAGTCTTTCTTCAGCTGCCCGGCGAGCGTGGCCACCTTGGCGGCATCCGGCTGACCGCTTGGGGTCATGGCCGACTCCAGCAGTTGCTGATAGATAATCGACGCGCCCTGCGCCTGGTTGGTCTGGTACTTCTGCCAACCCTGCCAGCCAAATACCGCGATCAGCGCCAGGGCGCCACCCGCTAGCAGTGGCTTGCCGTTACGATCCCACCAGTCTTTCAGGCCGGCCAGTTCATCATCATCGCTGTTCAACGCCACCCCAATACTCCTTAATCGCTAAATCGCTCAAGCCTGCTGGGTGCAGGATGCCAGATGGTCGGCAAGATCCGACCAGGCAATGCTTTGTTGTTCGCTGTCGTCGCGCAAAGGTTTGCAACCTACCACGCGCTTGGCCAGTTCGTCCTCACCGAGAATCAGAGCATACAGGGCTCCGCTCTTGTCGGCCTTCTTGAACTGGCTCTTGAAGCTGCCACCGCCGGCATTGACCAGCAGGCGCAGCCCCGGAACCTGGTTACGTACGTCTTCAGCCAAGGCCAATGCAGCCAACTCAGCCGCTTCGCCGAAGGCGCAGATGAAGGCATCGGCCGGGCGGTTCAATTCAGCGGGTACGCACTGCAGGGTTTCGAGCAGCAGCACCAGGCGCTCGACGCCCATGGCGAAGCCAACACCTGGAGTAGGCTTGCCGCCGAACTGGGTGATCAGCCCGTCGTAACGACCGCCGGCGCATACGGTGCCTTGAGATCCGAGTTTGTCGGTCACCCACTCGAATACAGTGCGGCCGTAGTAATCCAGGCCGCGCACCAGCTTCGGGTTGATCTCGTACTTGATGCCGACGGCATCCAGACGCGCCTTGAGGCCGTCGAAGTGCACGCGGGACTCGTCATCCAGATAGTCGTGCAGCGTCGGGGCATCGGCGAGCAGCGCCTGGGTCTGGGCGTTCTTGCTGTCGAGGATGCGCAGCGGGTTGGTGGTCAGGCGACGCTGGCTGTCTTCGTCGAGCTGATCGAAGCGCTCGCGCAGGTAGGCCACCAGGGCGTCACGGTACACGCCGCGGGCTTCGCTGGAACCCAGGCTGTTGAGCTGCAGAGTCACCGCGCCGGCCAGGCCGAGCTTCTTCCACAGGCGCCAGGTCAGGGTGATCAGCTCGGCGTCGATGTCGGGCCCTGGCAGGTTGAACACTTCCACACCGATCTGGTGGAACTGGCGATAACGGCCCTTCTGCGGCTTCTCGTAGCGGAACATCGGGCCCGCGTACCACAGCTTCTGCACCTGACCGCCACCGGTCAGGCCATGCTCGAGCACGGCGCGCACGCAGCCGGCGGTGCCTTCGGGGCGCAGGGTCAGGGATTCGTTGTTGCGGTCGAGAAAGGTGTACATCTCCTTGTCGACCACATCGGTGCCCTCGCCGATGCCACGGGCGAACAGGTCGGTGAACTCGAGGATCGGCAGGCGGATTTCCTGATAGCCGTAGCTATCCAGCAAGGTCGCCAGCGTGCTTTCCAGATAGCGCCAGGCCGGGGTCTGCTGCGGCAGGATATCGTTCATGCCACGAATGGCTTGCAGGGACTTGCTCACTTGTTTTCCTTAAGCACGGATCAGCCGCGCACGATCACAGCCGCATCGGCTGCAGCCTTTTCGGCCGCCTTTTCGCGGATCAGCTTTTCCAGCTCATCCACCAGGTTGGTATTGGTCAGCTTGGAAGCCGGCTTGCCATCGATGTACACCAGGTTGTTCGGCGTACCTCCGGTGAGGCCGATATGGGCTTCCTTGGCCTCGCCTGGGCCGTTGACCACGCAGCCGATCACCGCGACGTCCAGCGGCACCAGCAGGTCCTCGACGCGGGTTTCCAACTCGTTCATGGTCTTGACCACGTCGAAGTTCTGGCGCGAGCAGCTCGGGCAGGCGATGAAATTGATGCCCCGCGAACGCAGGCGCAGCGACTTGAGGATATCGAAACCAACCTTGATCTCCTCCACCGGATCGGCCGCCAGGGAGATGCGGATGGTGTCGCCGATACCTTCGGCCAAGAGCATGCCCAGGCCCACCGAGGACTTCACGGTACCGGAGCGCAGGCCGCCGGCCTCGGTGATGCCCAGGTGCAGCGGCTGTTCGATCTGCTTGGCCAGCAGGCGATAGGCCTCGACGGCCATGAACACGTCGGAGGCCTTCACGCTGACCTTGAAGTCGGGGAAGTTCAGGCGGTCGAGATGCTCGACGTGACGCAGGGCCGACTCGACGAGCGCCTCGGGCGTCGGCTCGCCGTATTTCTTCTGCAGGTCCTTTTCCAGGGAGCCTGCGTTGACGCCGATGCGAATCGGAATGCCCTTGTCGCGCGCGGCCTCGACCACTGCCTTGACGCGATCCTCGCGGCCGATGTTGCCGGGGTTGATGCGCAGGCAATCGACGCCCAGCTCGGCCACACGCAGGGCGATCAGGTAATCGAAGTGAATGTCGGCCACCAGCGGCAGGTTGACCTGCTGCTTGATGCGACCGAAGGCTTCGGCAGCGTCCATGTCCGGAACGGAGACGCGGACGATGTCGGCACCGGCCGCTTCGAGGCGACGGATCTGCTCGACGGTGGCGGCCACATCGTTGGTATCGGTATTGGTCATGCTCTGTACGGCGATGGGGGCATCGCCGCCGACCGGTACCGAACCGACCCAGATCTTGCGAGAGAGACGACGTTTGATCGGTGATTCACCGTGCATATTACTGCCCACCCAACTTCAAGCGTGCGGTTTCACCGGAGATATGCGGCGTCACATCGACAGCAGCACCGTTGTAGGTCACCTGGGCGCCGCGGGCGAAGCCCAGGCGCAACTCCATCGGTGCCTGGCCGCGTACGTCGAGGCTGTCACCGCTGCGTTTCAGGCCGCTGGCGACGACCTTGCCGTTGGCATCGGTCACCTGGATCCAGCAATCGGCAGTGAACTTCACGCTGATCAGGCCTTCGCCAGCCGCCACCGGGGCCTGCGGCTGGGCAGCGGCGGCAGCGGGCGCCTGGGCAGCCGGTGCGGCTGGCGCCGCGGGTGCAGTCGATCCGGCTGGTGCAGCGGGTGTCTGCTCAGCAGGCGCGGTCTGGCCAGCTGGCGGGTTCTGTTCCAGCAATTCGGTAGCGGTGGCCGGCGGCGTTTCGCTCGGGGCCTCTTCAGCCTGCTCGCCCGAAACGCCTGGCAACGGCAATTCGGTACCCTGGTTCTGCGCCTCGGCGACGGCCTGGTCTTCCGGCTCATCGAGCGGATGAATCTGGGTGCTGCCATCGGCGCCGTCGACCTCGACATGGCCCATGCCGACGTTCTTCAGGTCATCGAGCTGCCAGCCCTGGTCCTGCCACCAGTAGAAACAGGCGCCGCCAACGCCGAGCAGCAGCAGGAAGCTGACCAGGCGCAGAATGCTTTGCGAGTAGCGCGTCGGCTCCTCGATCCGGCCCAGCGCATGCACGCTGCTGCCCGTGGCGTTGCTGCCGGTGAACTGATCGAAGTCGGCCACTAGGGGTGCCTGCTCCAGGCCCAGCAATTTCGCGTAGGCGCGGATGTAACCACGGGAAAAGGTGTTGCCTGGCAGCTTCTCGAACTCGCCGGCCTCCAGCTGGCTCAGGCGCATTGGCGTGAGGTTGAGCTGGGTAGCGACTTCGGCCACCGACCAGCCTCGGCTCTCACGCGCTGCACGCAGGGCTTCTCCAGGATTGACGCGATGAGCTGCTGCAACTTCGGGTTGGGCCGCTTTCATCTTTGCTCCGACAGATATTGCTGATATTCCGGCGTACCGGGATAAAGACGTTTCAATTGCAGGCCGAGGCTGGCAGCACGGTCACGATCCTCGAAGATCGTGGCCAGGCGCGCGCCCAGCAACAAGCTGCGGGCGTTCTGCTCGGAAATGGCGCTGAAACTCTCGTAATAGCTGCGCGCAGGCACGTATTCGCGATCTTCGTAGGAGAGATTGGCCATCTCCAGCAGGGCCCGCGGCTGGCGACTGTTGAGGCGCAACGAACGCTCGAAATAGGCTTTGGCCTCCTGGCGCTGCTTGAGCATCATGGCGGTCATGCCCATGTTCTCGAACACCCGGGCGCGCTCCGGATAGAGGCTGTCCTCGGCGGCCAGGCTGTAGCGTTCCATGGCTTCCTTGTAGCGCTTCTGCTCGAACAGGAAACCACCGTAGTTGTTCAGCAGCCGTGCATCCCTGGGGTTCTTGGACAGCGACTTGCGAAAATGTTCATCGGCCAGCTTGGGTTCCATCTCACGCTGGAACACCAGGGCGAGCACGGCGTGGGCGTCAGCGCCCGAGGAGTCGATGTCCAGCGCATTCTTCAGCGGCACCTTGGCCGGCCCGGTCTCGCCCTGCTGCAGATAACCGATACCCAGCTGCACGAACGAATCGTAGGCTTTCTTGCGCCCTTCGGGCGTTTTCATCGGGTCGACGTCACCGGTCGATACGCAGGCGGTGAGCAGACTGGTGCCGAACAAGAACAGCAGGGAACGCAGCACGGTCATGGAGATCCTCTCAGTTGCGGCTGGCGGCGGGGCGCGCCGCCTCGGCGTCGGCATTCAGCTGGCGCACGGCGATGTAGCGCTCGCTACGACGCGTGCGGTCCATCACCTGGCCGACCAGTTGCCCGCAGGCAGCATCGATGTCTTCACCACGGGTGGTACGCACCGTGACGTTGTGCCCGGCCTTTTGCAGCAGCTCCTGAAAGCGGCGAATCGCATTGTTGCTCGGCCGCTCGTAACCCGAATGGGGAAACGGGTTGAAGGGAATCAGGTTGATCTTGCAGGGCACATCGGCCAGCAGCGCGACCATCTGCTCGGCGTGCTCGAGTTTATCGTTCACGTCCTTGAGCAGGGTGTATTCGACTGTGAGCACACGTTTCTCGCCGAGGCGGGAAATATAGCGCTTGCAGGCGGCCAGCAGCATGTCCAGCGGGTACTTCTTGTTGATCGGTACCAGTTGGCTGCGCAGTTCGTCATTGGGTGCGTGCAGCGACAGTGCCAGGGACACGTCGATGACTTCGGCGAGTTTGTCGATCATCGGCACCACGCCGGAGGTCGACAAGGTGACCTTGCGCTTCGAGATGCCGTAGCCCAGGTCGTCCATCATGATCTTCATGGCGGAGACGACGTTGTCGAAGTTCAGCAGCGGCTCGCCCATGCCCATCATCACCACGTTGGTGATGGCGCGGTCGATCTTCGCCGGCACGCTGCCGAACGATTTGTTGGCGATCCACACCTGGCCGATGATCTCGGCGCTGGTCAGGTCGCTGTTGAAGCCTTGCTTGCCCGTGGAGCAGAAACTGCAATCCAGGGCACAGCCCGCTTGCGAGGAAACACACAGGGTGCCACGCCCGCCCTGGGGAATGTACACGGTCTCCACGCAGCTGCCCGACGCCACGCGCACGACCCACTTGCGTGTGCCATCGGAGGAAATGTCTTCGCTGACCACTTCGGGCCCGCGAATGTAGGCAGCGGCCTCGAGCTTCTCGCGCAAGGCCTTGCCGACGTTGGTCATGGCGGCGAAATCATCGACGCCGAAGTGGTGAATCCACTTCATGACCTGACCGGCACGAAAGCGCTTCTCTCCGAGGCTGTCGAAGAACTGCTCCATTTCCGGCTGGGTCAGGCCCAGCAGGTTGATTTTGCCATTCGTGTCGGTCATGACGTCACCTTCGCACGCTTCGCCTTAGCGAATGCGGGCGTTGATCTCGGTAGCGGAGAAGAAGTAAGCGATTTCGCGAGCAGCGGAAGCTTCGGAGTCGGAACCGTGTACGGCGTTCTCGTCGATGGAGACGGCGAAGTCAGCACGGATGGTGCCGGCAGCCGCTTCTTTCGGGTTGGTAGCGCCCATCAGCTCGCGGTTCTTGGCGATGGCGTTCTCGCCTTCGAGAACCTGAACGATGACCGGACCGGAAGTCATGAAAGCAACCAGATCCTTGAAGAAACCACGCTCGCTGTGCTCGGCGTAGAAACCGGCAGCTTCACGCTCGGACAGCTGCAGCTGCTTGGAAGCAACGATGCGCAGGCCGGCTTCTTCGAAGCGAGTGGTGATCTTGCCGATAACGTTTTTAGCAACGGCATCCGGCTTGATGATGGAGAAAGTACGTTGAACAGCCATGTGAAACTCCAGAAACGGTGGATTAAAGCCAAAAATTAAACCCGCGAATTATACGCGGGTTCCAGTCAAAAGCATAAGAGCGATGCCCCAAGGTGGCACCTGCTCAGCATAAAAGAGCCGGATAACGTCCGGCCCAGGCTTACTGCGCTTCTTCGATCCAGGCAGCCTGAATGGCTTCGAGGACCTTCTCGCCTCCGCGCTGCGGGTCGTCGGAAAACTCCGGCAGCTCGACCACCCAGCGGTGCAGCTGGACGAAATTGACATAACGGGGATCGACGTCCAGCTTGCTGTCGGCGAGCTGGATGGCGATTTCGAGCACATCAACCCATTTCAGGCTCATGTCGTGGCTTCCTGATCAGTGCGGCGCTTCAGCAGCGTGGTTGAGCGAGTACTTGGGAATCTCGACGGTAATGTCCTGTTCACCGACGATCGCCTGGCAGGCCAGGCGCGACTGCGCTTCCAGCCCCCAGGCCTTGTCCAGATAATCCTCTTCGAGTTCGTCGGCTTCGTTCAGCGAGTCGAACCCCTTGCGCACGATACAGTGGCAGGTGGTGCAGGCACACACGCCGCCGCAGGCGCTTTCCATCTCGATATGGTGCTCGTGGGCCAGCTCCAGGATCGAGGTGCCTGACGGCGCCTCGACCACCAGCCCTTCGGGGCAGAATTTCTCGTGGGGCAGAAAAGTTACCACGGGCATCGCTTATTCCTCGATCTCATTCAGGCTGCGCCCGGCCAGCGCGGCTTTTACCGTCGAATCCATGCGCCGGGCGGCAAAGGCATCGGTCACCTGCGACAGACGCTTGGTCTGCTGCTCGATGGCCAGGCCATCGGTGCCCGTCAACAAATCACGTAACTCCTGCATCTGCAGGTCGATCACCATGCGTTCTTCGGCATCCAGCAGACGTTCGCCGTCAGCCTGCAAGGCACCCTCGACCGCCTCGAGCAGACGCTGCGCGTCGACCTGCTGCTCGCGCAATGCGCGGGCAGCCTTGTCACCGCCGGCATGCTGGAAAGAGTCCTGCAGCATGCGCGCGACTTCGCCGTCGGTAAGGCCGTAGGATGGCTTGACCTGGATGCTGGCTTCGACGCCCGAGGCGAGTTCGCGGGCACTGACGCTGAGCAGACCGTCGGCATCGACCTGGAAGGTCACGCGAATCTTCGCAGCACCGGCCACCATCGGCGGAATGCCCCGCAATTCGAAGCGCGCCAGCGAGCGGCAATCGCTGATCAACTCGCGCTCGCCCTGCAGCACATGGATCATCATGGCGCTCTGGCCATCTTTGTAAGTGGTGAACTCCTGGGCGCGAGCGACCGGAATGGTGGTATTGCGCGGAATCACTTTCTCCATCAGCCCACCCATGGTTTCCAGCCCCAGGGACAACGGGATGACATCGAGCAGCAGCAACTCCTCACCATCGGCACGGCGGTTGCCGGCCAGGGCATCGGCCTGGATCGCGGCGCCAATGGCGACCACCTGATCCGGATCGATATCGGTCAGCGGCTGACGGCCGAACAACTCGCCAACCGCCTCACGTACACGCGGCACACGAGTCGAGCCGCCGACCATGACCACCGCGCCGACGTCCTCGACCTCGATACCGGCATCACGCACGGCGCGGCGACAGGCCTTGAGGCTGCGCGCCACAATCGGCTCGATCAACGCCTGGAAGTCGGCACGGGACAACATGCCCTGCCACTGCTCGTAGGTCACTTCGACGCTATCGGCGGTGGTCAGCGCTTCCTTGGCAGCACAGGCCGCCTGCAGCAGGCTGCGCTGGGCACCAGGCGCGATATCGGCCGACAGACCGGCCTGCTCGACGATCCAGCCAGCGATGGCATGGTCGAAGTCGTCGCCGCCCAGGGCACTGTCGCCCCCGGTCGCCAGCACTTCGAACACGCCGCCGGTCAGACGCAGGATGGAAATATCGAAGGTACCACCACCCAGGTCATAGATCGCCACCACGCCCTCGGCCTTCTGGTCGAGACCATAGGCAACCGCGGCGGCCGTCGGCTCGTTGAGCAGGCGCAACACGCTCAGGCCAGCCAGACGCGCGGCGTCCTTGGTGGCCTGGCGCTGGGAGTCGTCGAAATAGGCCGGCACGGTAATGACCGCCCCGACCAGCTCGCCCCCCAGGCTCGCTTCGGCACGCTGGCGCAGCACCTTGAGGATATCGGCGGACACTTCGACGGGGCTCTTCAGGCCTTGCACGGTGTCGATGAACGGCATGTGCGACTCGCCGGCGACGAAGCGGTAAGGCAACTGCTCACCCAATTGCTTCACGTCGGCGAGGCCACGACCCATCAGGCGCTTGACCGAGAGGATGCTGTTGAACGGGTCGCTGGCAGCCTGAAGGCGGGCAGCCTCGCCCACTTCGACGCGATCGGCGTGGTAGCGCACGGCCGACGGCAGAATCAGGCGCCCTTCGGCATCGGGCAGCGGCTCGCTGACGCCGCTGCGCACGGCCGCGACGAGGGAATTGGTGGTGCCCAGATCGATCCCGACCGCCAGACGACGCTGGTGAGGTTGGGGGCTCTGGCCGGGCTCAGCAATCTGCAATAAAGCCATAGGTAGTCGGTGCTTATCTGGGTATCAGGCACGGCCACGGCAGCCGCGCGAGCATTAATCGTCGAGGCGCTCTTCCAGCTGGCGCACCTCGTGGGAAAGCTTGTCGAGAAACTGCATGCGGCGCATCAGGCGTTCGGCCTCTTCTCGGCGCGCATCGTCTTCCCAAGCCTCGGCGAAGCGTTCGTTCAACTCCTGCTGGGCAACTTTCAGGCGCCCCTTGAAGGCCGCCACACCAGCCAGGTCGGCTTCGTCCTGCAGATCTTCGAGCTCTTCACGCCACTGCATCTGCTGCATGAGGAAGTCGGGATCCTGCACGGTGACTTCCAGCGGCAACTCGGGCCCGCGCATCGCCAACAAGTAGCGCGCCCGCTGCGAGTCGCTCTTGAGCGTGCGGTAAGCCTCGTTGAGGCTCGCCGAGCGTTCGAGCGCAATGCGCTGCTCACGCTCGGGGGCATCGGCGAAGCGATCCGGGTGCACGCTGCGCGCCAGCTCGCGGTATCGGGCGGCGAGCTGGTCGAGATCCAGACGAAAGCTCGGCTGCAACTCGAACAGAGCGAAGTGACAGGGGCCTGAACGCTTCATCAGATGTTGAAGCTTTCGCCGCAGCCGCATTCACCGCGCACGTTCGGGTTGTTGAACTTGAAGCCTTCGTTCAACCCTTCGCGCACGAAATCCAGCTCAGTGCCGTCAAGATAGACCAGGCTTTTGGGATCGATGATCACCTTGACGCCATGGCTTTCGAACACCTGGTCTTCGCTGGCGGTTTCGTCGACGAACTCCAGCACGTAGGCCAGGCCGGAACACCCGGTGGTACGAACCCCGAGACGGATGCCCTCACCCTTGCCACGACCGTCGAGCGAGCGACGGATATGCTGGGCAGCGGCTTGAGTCATGCTGATAGCCATCGACAAACCTCCTTAGAGCAAACCTTTCTTCTGCTTGTAGTCGCGCACGGCCGCCTTGATGGCGTCCTCGGCGAGTACCGAGCAGTGGATCTTCACCGGCGGCAGCGCCAGTTCTTCGGCGAGCTGGGTGTTCTTGATGGTTTCCGCCTCGTCCAGCGTCTTGCCCTTCATCCACTCGGTGGCGAGGGAGCTGGAAGCGATGGCAGAACCGCAGCCGTAGGTCTTGAACTTGGCATCTTCGATGACGCCCTGTTCGTTGACCTTGATCTGCAGACGCATCACGTCGCCGCAGGCCGGCGCGCCGACCATGCCGGTGCCGACGTCCGGGTCTTCCGCATTCATCTTGCCGACGTTGCGCGGGTTCTCGTAGTGGTCGATGACCTTTTCGCTGTAAGCCATGTTATCAATCCTCTCTCATCAGGCGCCGCTCACCGGCAGCTTTTAGTGTGCTGCCCATTCCACCTTGGAAATGTCGACACCTTCTTTGAACATATCCCAGAGCGGCGACAGTTCGCGCAGCTTGGTAACGGCCTCGCAGACCTTCTGTGCCGCGTAGTCGACTTCTTCTTCGGTGGTGAAGCGGCCGAAGGTGAAGCGAATCGAGCTGTGCGCCAGTTCATCGTTGCGGCCCAGGGCACGCAGTACGTAGGAAGGCTCCAGAGACGCCGAGGTACAGGCCGAACCGGACGATACCGCCAGATCCTTGAGGGCCATGATCAGCGACTCGCCTTCGACGTAGTTGAAGCTCAGATTCAAGTTGTGCGGCACGCGGGCAGTCATGCTGCCGTTGACGTACAACTCCTCCAGGCCCTCGACGTGCTTGAAGAAGCGATCACGCAGCGCCAGCACCTTGGCGTTCTCGGCGGCCATCTCTTGCTTGGCGATACGGAAGGCTTCACCCATGCCGACGCACTGGTGGGTCGCCAGGGTACCGGAACGCATGCCGCGCTCGTGGCCGCCACCGTGGGTCTGGGCTTCCAGACGGATACGCGGCTTGCGACGTACGTACAAGGCGCCCACGCCTTTCGGGCCATAGGTCTTGTGCGCCGAGAAGGACATCAGGTCGACCTTGAGCTTCTCGAGGTCGATCTCGACCTTGCCGGTCGACTGGGCGGCATCGACATGGAAGAACACGCCACGAGCACGCAGCAGTTCACCGATCGCAGCGATGTCGTTGACGGTGCCGATCTCGTTGTTGACGTGCATGATCGACACCAGCGTGGTGTCCTCGCGCAGCGCCGACTCGACCATGGCCGGAGTGATCAGGCCGTCTTCACCGGGCTCGATGTAGGTGACCTCGAAACCTTCACGCTCGAGCTGACGCATGGTGTCCAGGACAGCCTTGTGCTCGATCTTCGAGGTGATCAGGTGCTTGCCCTTGCTGGCGTAGAAGCTCGCGACACCCTTGATGGCGAGGTTGTCGGACTCGGTGGCACCGGAGGTCCAGACGATTTCGCGCGGGTCGGCATTGACCAGCTCGGCCACCTGGCGACGGGCATTCTCGACCGCTTCCTCGGCTTTCCAGCCGAATACATGGGAGCGCGAAGCCGGGTTGCCGAAGTTGCCTTCATTGGTCAGGCATTCGATCATTTTCTGCGCAACGCGCGGATCGACCGGCGTTGTCGCGGAGTAATCCATGTAGATTGGCAATTTCATTTTTCGGTATCTCCTAATCAGGTATCAGGCCGGCGCCTTGCGTGCTCAATCGACGGTGGACGCTTCAATCTTATCCAGATGGTGCGCCCTGCCGTTGTTGGCGCAGCGACGTTGATCCTGGCGCTGGGCGACTTCCTGCACTTCGCGGCGCGTGACCAGGTCGGCCAGGCTGATGCCGCTGAGAAATTCGTGAATCTGCTGGCTGAGATCGCACCACAGGTGGTGGGTCAGGCAGATATCGCCGGAGTGACAACCACCCTGCCCCTGGCAGCGCGTGGCATCGACGGATTCGTTGACCGCGTCGATCACTTCGGCGACCTGGATGCCCTGCATGTTGCGCGACAGCTGATAACCACCACCAGGCCCGCGCACGCTGGAGACCAGGCTTCCACGACGAAGCTTGGCGAACAGCTGCTCGAGATAGGAAAGGGAAATACCCTGACGCTCGGAGATATCGGCGAGGGATACCGGCCCATTCTGCGCATGCAGCGCCAGGTCGAGCATGGCAGTCACGGCGTATCGGCCTTTGGTAGTCAGTCGCATGAAGGGTTACCAAGGATTCACAATGTGAAGCGATTATCCTCTTATCCGAGTATTTGAGTCAACTATAAGACCAACCAAAACACTCGGATTTAGGAGCCCCTTCCCACTAAAAGTGGCGGCGGATCATAGCAAAGCCAGACCCGCCCCGCATCACGCAGCCGGTTTGTCGCCCTGATCCTTGCAAACGCCAGCGAAATCCTCGTCACGCAGCTGCGGCATGTCCTTGGCGCAGTAATCACTGCCCAGCTTGCCCAGCGCACCGCAAATGCCTTCAAGGCGGTTGTCGACCGCGTGCAGGTGGTCGAGCAACTGACCGATCGCGCGGGCCACCGGGTCGGGCATATCTTGGCTGACCCCGTAGGCGTCGAAGCCCAGCTTGTCGGCGATGGCCTGGCGCTGCGCCTCGAGCCCGTCATCACCCTTGACGATGATCTTGGCCGGGATGCCGACCGCGGTCGCCCCTGCCGGCACCGCTTTGGTGACCACCGCATTGGAACCGATCTTGGCGCCCGCCCCTACGGTGAACGGGCCGAGTACCTTGGCACCGGCACCGACCACCACGCCATCCTCGAGCGTCGGATGACGCTTGCCCTTGTTCCAACTGGTGCCGCCCAGGGTCACGCCCTGGTAGAGCGTCACGTCGTCACCGATTTCGGCGGTCTCGCCGATGACGATACCCATGCCGTGATCGATGAAGAACCGCCGGCCGATCACTGCGCCAGGATGAATTTCGATGCCGGTCAGCCAGCGACTGAAATTCGATACGCCACGTGCCAACCACTTCCAGCCGGAGGTCCATAGCGCATGCGCCGCACGGTGCAGCCACACTGCATGCAGCCCGGGGTAACAGGTGACCACTTCGAACGCGTTACGCGCCGCCGGATCACGATGAAAAACACCCTGGATATCTTCCCGCATGCGCTCAAACATCAGTCTTTCCCCGTTTGTGGTGCTCACCGCGCGCCGCCTTGAGGGTTTCGGTCAGGACGCCGCGCAAGATATTCATTTCCAACCGGGTCACCTCGGCACGCCCGTACAGGCGACGCAGGCGACTCATCAGATGCCGCGGGCTGGCGGGATCGAGAAAGCCGATCTCCACCAGCGACTTCTCCAGATGCCCATAGAAGGATTCCATCTCATCCGCCGTTACCGGTTGATCGCCCTCCTCTACAACCGCCTCCTGGCGAGGCGCGACCTGCGCGTTTTCACGAGCCAGGGCCGCCATGCGTACCTCGTAGGTCAGCACCTGCACGGCCGCCGCCAGGTTCAGCGAACTGAAGGCCGGATCGGAAGGGATGTGCACGTGAAAATGACAGCGCTGCAGCTCTTCGTTGGTCAGGCCTGCGTGCTCACGACCGAACACCAGCGCCACTTCGCCGCCCTCGACAGCCTTCTGCACGGCCGCCACGCCGCACTCGCGCGGATCGATCAACGGCCAGGGAATACGTCGCTCTCGTGCACTGGTTCCGAAGGCCAGACTGCAACCAACCAAGGCATCCTCGAGGCAGGACACGACTTCGGCGGCCTCGAGAATATCGGTGGCGCCGGAGGCCCGTGCGACGGCCTCCTCGCTCGGAAACTGGCGCGGTTCGACCAGCACCAGACGCGACAACCCCATGTTTTTCATGGCCCTGGCCACACCGCCGATATTGCCGGGATGACTGGTGTTGACCAGTACCACTCGAATGTTCTGCAGCAAGGTAGACGCCCGCGTCGGATAAATGAGGTAGCAAATCTTACAGAAGCACCCTCCTTTGTGTCATGCAGGACACGGACGGCACTTCATGCGACGGGCTTTTCTGCTAGAATGGCCGGCTTTATTACGACCCCAGGTGAACTTCCATGCAGCCCATGCTGAACATCGCGCTGCGCGCAGCCCGTAGCGCCGGTGAAATGATCTTCCGCTCAATCGAACGCCTGGACGTCATCTCCGTAGATGAAAAGGACGCCAAGGACTACGTAACCGAGATCGACCGCTCGGCCGAGCTGATGATCGTCCAGGCCCTGCGCAAGGCCTACCCGACCCACAGCTTCCTCGGCGAGGAAGGTGGCCTGCTCGAAGGCAGCGGCGAAGGCGCCGACTACCAGTGGATCATCGATCCGCTCGATGGCACCACCAACTTCGTGCGTGGTGTTCCGCATTTCGCCGTCAGCCTGGCCTGCAAATACCGCGGTCGCCTGGAACACGCCGTGATCATCGATCCGGTTCGCCAGGAAGAATTCACCGCCAGCCGCGGCCGTGGCGCCGCCCTCAACGGTCGTCGCCTGCGCGTCAGCAACCGCAAGAGCCTGGACGGCGCCCTGCTCGGCACCGGTTTCCCGTTCCGTAACGACCAGCTCGATAACCTCGAGAACTACCTGGGCATGTTCCGCAGCCTGGTCGGCCAGACCGCTGGCGTACGCCGCGCCGGCGCTGCCAGCCTTGACCTGGCCTACGTGGCTGCCGGTCGTTTCGACGCATTCTGGGAGTTCGGCCTGTCCGAGTGGGACATGGCCGCCGGCGCACTGCTGATCCAGGAAGCGGGCGGCCTGGTCAGCGACTTCAGCGGTGGCCACGAATTCCTCGAGAAGGGCCAGATCGTTGCCGGCAATACCAAATGCTTCAAGGCCGTGCTGACCGCGATTCAGCCGCACCTCTCGGCATCGCTCAAGCGCTGATCGCGACTCCAATGAAAAACCGGCTTCGGGCCGGTTTTTTATTACCCAAGAAAAAGGCGCTCCGGGGAGCGCCTTTTCTATATTTCGAAAGACGGATCATTCATCCGAATCGGAATCCGCCAGCACCAGCTTGCCATCGCGAACCGGAATCTTGCTGCCCGGCTCCTCGTCCATGCGTACACGACCTACCTTGCCATCCAGATCGTACTTCACGTCATAACCGACGATCTTCTCGCTGGTGTCGTTCACGGTCTTGCAGCGAGTTTCAGTGGTGGAGTAGGTGTCACGCGCCTGCATGCCCTCCTGCACCTTGTTGCCGGCATAACCGCCACCTACGGCGCCTGCAACGGTGGCGATCTTCTTGCCATTACCACCGCCCACCTGATTGCCCAGCAGACCACCGACCACGGCGCCGATCGCCGTACCGGCGATCTGATGCTGATCCTGCACGGGGCGTTGACGGGTCACCGCGACTTCCCGGCATTCTTCACGCGGCGTCTTGATGGTCTCGGTCACCGGCTTGACTGCCAGAACCTCGGCGTACTTGGGCCCGCTCACCATGCTATAGGTCGCAACAGCGCCACCCGCAGTGACACCGACGGCACCCAGCACAGCACCAACCAACAATGACTTGTTCATGCGATTCTCCTGATCACAACTGCAGCGCCTATACGCGCTCTACTCCCAGCCTTGGAAATGCAAAACGGGCGACAAGTTCCCTTGTCGCCCGCCTTTATGCAGCGCAAATGGTGAATGCATCACGCCTCAGGGGCGGTCATCCACACCCTCTGCAGTGGTCGCCGGAGGAATCAGATCCTCGGAGGTCAGCTTCAGCCAGATCAGCACGGGGGCGCTGATGTAGACCGACGAGTAGGTACCGACCACGACACCGATCAGCAGGGTCAGCGCGAAGCCGGCCAGGCTGTCGCCACCGAAGACCAGCAGGGCGATCAGCGCCATGGCGGTCGAGGTGGAGGTCGCGATGGTACGCAGCAGCGTCTGGGTCACCGACACGTCGATGTTCTCGATGATGTCCGCCTTGCGCATCATCCGGAAGTTCTCGCGAATGCGGTCGTAGATGATGATGGTGTCGTTCAGCGAGTAACCCAGCATCGCCAGCACGGCCGCCATCACCGTCAGATCGAAGGGCACCTGGAAGAACGCCAGGATGCCGAGCGTGACGATCACGTCGTGCGCCAGGGATGCCACCGCGCCGACACCGAACTTCCACTGAAAGCGGAACGCCAGGTACAGCAGGATGCCACCCAGGGCCAGCAACATCGCCAGGCCACCCTGGTCACGCAGCTCCTCGCCCACTTGCGGGCCAACGAACTCGACGCGCTTGACCTCGAAAGAGGTCTCGGTGTCGATCTGACGCAGCGCAGCGGCGACCTGGTTGCCCAGATCGGCCGAGTCACCAGCCAGGCGTACCAGTACGTCGGTGGTGGAACCGAAGCTCTGCACCACGGCGTCGGCATAACCGGCCTGCCCCAGCTCACGCTTGATCAGTTCCAGATCGGCTGGCTTCTCGTAGGTCAGCTCGATCAGCGTACCGCCGGTAAAATCCAGGCCAAAATTAAGGCCATGCTTGAACAGGCTACCCAGGCCGATGAGGCTGATAACCACGGTGATGGCGAACGCAACGTTGCGTATCGCCATGAACGGAATGCGGGATGGAAGTCTCATAGCCTCACCTCAAATCCACAGTTTCTTGAAGTTACGGCCACCGAAGATCAGGTTGACCATCCCTCGGGTGAACATGATCGCGGTGAACATCGAGGTGATGATCCCGATCGACAGCGTGACGGCGAAACCCTTGATCGGCCCGGTCCCCAACCCGAACAGGATCGCACCGACCAGCAGCGTGGTCAGGTTACTGTCGAGAATCGCGGTGTAGGCACGATCGAAACCTTCATGAATGGCGCGCTGTACCGATAGGCCGTTGTTCAACTCCTCGCGAATACGCGAGTAGATCAACACGTTGGCATCGACCGCCATACCCAGGGTCAGCACGATACCGGCGATACCCGGCAGAGTCAGGGTCGCACCGATCACCGACATCAGACCAACCAGCAGGGTCAGGTTGAATGCCAGAGCGATGGTGGCCAGCAAGCCGAAGAAACGGTAGATGCAGACCATGAACAGCGACACGAAGATCATTGCCCACTCGGTGGACTCGATGCCTTTGACGATGTTCTCGGCACCCAGGCTCGGGCCGATGGTGCGCTCTTCAGCGAAGTACATCGGCGCAGCCAGACCACCGGCACGCAGCAGCAGCGCCAGCTCGGACGACTCACCCTGACCGTTCAGGCCGGTAATGCGGAACTGGCTGCCCAGCGGCGACTGGATGGTCGCCAGGCTGATGATCTGCTTCTCTTCCTTGAAGGAGTCGACCTGCACTTCCTTCTCGACACCGTCGACCATCTGCTTCACGTAGCGGGTCAGCGGACGCTGCTCGATGAAGATCACCGCCATGCTGCGCCCGACGTTGCTGCGGGTAGCGCGGTTCATCAGGTCACCGCCGTGGCCATCCAGACGGATGTTGACCTGCGGACGACCGTTCTCGTCGAAGCTGGCCTGGGCATCGGTGACCTGGTCACCGGTGATGATCAGCTCACGCTCGAGCTGTACCGGCGGACGGCCTTCTTCGCGGAAACCGAACTGCTCGGTAGTGCCACGCGGCGCGTTCGGGTCGGCTGCCAGACGGAACTCCAGGTTGGCGGTCTTGCCGAGAATACGCTTGGCTTCGGCAGTGTCCTGCACACCTGGCAGCTCGACCACGATGCGGTTGGCACCCTGGCGCTGCACCAGCGGCTCGGCCACGCCCAGCTCGTTGACCCGGTTACGCACCGTGGTCAGGTTTTGGCGAATGGAGTACTCACGAATTTCCGCGATCTTGGCCGGCGTCATGGTCACGCGCAGCACCTGCTGGCCACCACGCTCCTGAGCGTTGAGCTCGAAGTCGTTGTAATCCTTGCGAATCAGTTGCTCGGCCTTGGCCAGCGTTTCGGCGTCAGCGAAGCCCAGCTGGATGGCGCCACCTTGCTGCGGCATGCTGCGATAACGCACACGCTCCTTGCGCAGCAGGCTCTTGAGCTCGCCCTCGTAGACCTGGCGACGCACGTCCAGCGCCTTGTCCATATCGACTTCGAGCAGGAAGTGCACACCGCCGGAGAGGTCAAGGCCGAGCTTCATCGGGCTCGCACCAAGCTTGCGCAGCCACTCGGGCGTAGTCTGGGCCAGGTTCAGGGCCACCACGAAGTTGTCGCCCAGGGCCTTGCGTACGATGTCCTTGGCCGGCAGCTGGTCGCCCTGGCTGACCAGACGAATCAGGCCGCTGCGGCCCTGCTCGCCTACGTTCGATGCCTTGACCTCGATGCCCGCCTCGGTCAGCGCCTTACTGACGCGGTCGAGATCGGCCTGCGCGATGGTCTGCGCCGAACTGGCCCCGCTGATCTGGATTGCCGGATCATCGGGGTAAAGATTGGGTGCGGAATAAATCAGACTGACGATCAGCACGACCGCGATCAGCAGGTACTTCCACAAAGGGTATTTGTTGAGCATGAATGACGCCGCCCGCTTATGACGCGGGGCGCAATATGCGCCCCGCGGGATGGATAAAACTGGAACAGAGGAATTAGATGGCTTTCAGCGTGCCTTTGGGCAGGGTTGCCGCAACGGCTGCTTTCTGGATCTTCAGCTCGACCGTGTCGGACACTTCGATGACCACGAAATCGTCGCTGACCTTGGAAACCTTGCCGGCGATGCCGCCGCTGGTTACCACTTCATCGCCCTTCTGCAGATTGCCGAGCAGGTTCTTGTGCTCCTTGGCACGCTTGGCCTGGGGGCGCCAGATCATCAGGTAGAAGATGACCAGGAAGCCGATCAGGAAGATCCACTCGAAACCGGTACCAGCCGGGCCGGCAGCAGGGCCAGCGGCATCAGCGTAGGCAGCGGGAATAAAAAAGCTCATTTGACACTCCTGTTGAAAGATCTTTTAGCCATCGAATCATCAATCCAGCGGCGGCGTTGGCAGGCCGCGCCGGGCGTAGAAGGCATCGACAAAGGCGGCCAATGTACCCTGTTGAATTGCCTCGCGCAAACCAGCCATGAGGCGCTGGTAATGGCGCAAGTTGTGGATTGTATTCAACATGCTGCCGAGCATTTCGCCGCACTTATCCAAATGATGCAGATAGGCGCGCGAGAAGTGTTTGCAGGTGTAACAGTCGCAGGTCGGGTCCAGCGGCGAGTCATCGTGACGATGAAACGCATTGCGGATCTTCAGCACGCCAGTATCGACGAACAGGTGTCCGTTACGCGCATTGCGGGTCGGCATCACGCAGTCGAACATGTCAACGCCGCGGCGCACGCCCTCGACCAGATCTTCCGGCTTGCCGACACCCATCAGGTAACGCGGCTTGTCGCTCGGCATCTGCCCGGGCAGGTAGTCGAGTACTTTGATCATCTCTTCCTTCGGCTCACCCACCGACAGACCGCCAATGGCCAGGCCATCGAACTCCAGTTCGCTCAGGCCTTCCAGCGAGCGCATGCGCAGCGACTCGTGCATGCCGCCCTGGACGATGCCGAACAACGCGGCACTGCTGTCACCATGGGCAAGTTTTGAGCGCTTGGCCCAGCGTAGCGACAGCTCCATGGAGGTTTTGGCCACGTCGAATTCGGCGGGGTACGGCGTGCACTCGTCGAAGATCATCACGATGTCCGAGCCAAGGTCGCGCTGCACCTGCATGGACTCTTCCGGCCCCATGAATACCTTGGAGCCGTCGACCGGCGAGGCGAAGGTCACACCCTCCTCCTTGATCTTGCGCATCGCCCCCAGGCTGAACACCTGGAAACCGCCGGAATCGGTGAGGATCGGGCCCTGCCACTGCATGAAATCATGCAGGTCGCCATGGCGCTTGATGACCTCGGTGCCCGGGCGCAACCACAGGTGGAAGGTGTTGCCGAGAATGATCTGCGCGCCGATGGCCTCGATGTCGCGCGGCAACATGCCCTTGACCGTGCCATAGGTGCCCACCGGCATGAACGCCGGGGTTTCCACCACGCCACGCGGGAACGTCAGCCGGCCACGACGGGCCTTGCCGTCGGTAGCGAGCAGTTCGAAGGACATGCGGCAGGTGCGCGTCATACTGAAACCTCGGGCCCGCGCGGGGCGGGATTGCGGGTGATGAACATGGCATCACCGTAACTGAAGAAGCGATAACCCTCGGCCACGGCCTGGGCATAGGCCGCCATGGTTTCAGGGTAGCCAGCGAACGCGGACACCAGCATCAGCAGGGTCGATTCCGGCAGGTGGAAGTTGGTGACCAGGGCGTCGACCACGTGAAACGGCCGGCCTGGATAGATGAAGATGTCGGTATCGCCACTGAACGGTTTCAGCTCGCCGTCTCGGGCAGCGCTTTCCAACGAGCGAACGCTGGTAGTGCCCACCGCCACGACGCGGCCACCACGGTCGCGGCACGCCTGCACCGCATCGACCACGTCCTGACCGACCTCGAGCCACTCGCTGTGCATGTGGTGATCTTCGATACGCTCCACGCGCACCGGCTGGAAGGTACCCGCGCCGACATGCAGGGTGACGAAGGCGCTTTCGACGCCTTTCTCACGCAGCGCAACCAGCAGTTCGTCATCGAAATGCAGCCCCGCCGTGGGCGCTGCGACGGCGCCGGCCTTCTGCGCATAGACGGTCTGATAGCGCTCGCGGTCGGCGGCGTCATCAGGCCTGTCTATATAAGGAGGCAACGGCATGTGCCCGACGCGCTCGAGCAGCGGCAGCACCGGCTCCTCGAAACGCAGCTCGAACAGCGCCTCGTGACGGGCCAGCATCTGCGCCTGGGCGCCGCCATCGATATCGATCAGCGAGCCCGGCTTGGGCGATTTGCTCGAGCGGATATGGGCCAACACGCGATGCTCGTCGAGCACTCGCTCGACCAGGATCTCCAGCTTGCCGCCGGTAGCCTTCTGCCCGAACAGACGTGCCGGGATCACCCGGGTGTTGTTGAACACCATCAGGTCGCCGGGGCGCAGGTATTCGAGTAGGTCGGCGAACTGCCGATGAGCCAGCGCGCCACTGGCGCCATCGAGGATCAGCAGTCGGCTGGCACGGCGCTCGGCAAGGGGGTGGCGGGCGATCTGCCCGTCAGGCAGGTCGAAATGAAAGTCGGCAACGCGCATGATCGGAAAGTGTGTCGTACTGCAGGGCGGAGCAGCTTACCGGAATTCCCTGCAAGTGACCACGCGAGCGCATTGACCAATGGCATCTTGCTCCCTATACTGCGCCGCCATTGTGCCCCGGTGGCGGAACCGGTAGACGCGGCGGATTCAAAATCCGTTTTCGAAAGAAGTGGGAGTTCGAGTCTCCCCCGGGGCACCATATACAGCCCGCAAGTTACTGAACTTGCGGGCTTTTTTGTTTGTCATGGCGTAATTTTGGCGTAACAAGAAAGGAGCGAATGATGGGGTCTGAGGTAACTCGCGTACACGAACGCAAGCAAAGCCGCAGACGCATTGAGGAGCTGTATAGCGACTCAATGAACGTCTACATCGTCCATTATTCCTGTGAATCCTTCTATGAGAATTCCACTGGCGGATCCACACGCGTAACCTCGATCGCCATACGAAACCTCAAGTCCGCACAGACGAAATCTTGGTCAATCCATAAAGCAGCTGAACTTGAAGGCTGCCTGGATTCGATAGCCACTAATTTCCCTCGACTTGAGAGAATGATGCTTGACGGCTATTTCGACTTCATCCGCAGCCATAGCAATTGCCACTTCATACATTGGAACATGCGGGACGAGAACTATGGTTTCTATGCCCTCGAGCATCGCTACCGGGTACTCGGCGGGACGCCTTTTGAGCTGCAAGACAATCGAAAGGTGGACCTGGCTCGCGAGCTCGTCACGCTATATGGCCGTCAATATGCGCCCCACGAATCAGCTTCGGGCCGTAAGGGTCGGATATTCAGCATCGTCGAGATCAACAAGATTACTGATGCTGACGCACTGACTGGCAAACAAGAGGCCGATGCGTTTGTTGATGGTGAGTACCTGAAACTGCATCAGTCCACGCTTCGAAAGCTCGATATCTTCTCGAATATCTTCGAGCGTACACACGATAAAACTCTTAAAACGACAGCCAGCTGGATGGATGTGTACGGAATTTCGCCATCCTACCTAGTCGAGCAAATCCGAAGCCACTGGCTGGTCACCGCTTTCATTCTGGGCGGCGCGTTGATACTGGCCGCAACCAGGTACTGGGACCCCATTGCATCGCTATGGGCAAAGCTATCCTGACCATCAGCGCCTTTCACTCCCTCCGACGCTCCACAATTGATCTACCCGCGTAGTGAAGCTCTGACTCAACATCTCCCGCTTCATCCCCCACTCCGGGTTCAGCTCCACCCGGCCCGGCCGCACTGTGCCCCTCCCCCACTTCGCGTTGATCTCGTCAAACACCGCCATCACCTTGGTGCTCTCGTGGGGCTGCTGGGGCGCGAACAGGTCGGAGGTGAACTCGTTGCGCTGGCACAGCTCAAGCAGCATTACCTCGGCCTTCGAGAACGAGTAGCCCTTGCGGTAGATCTGCTCTAGGGCCAGCAAGGCGTAGTGGGTGATCATCCGGGTATCGTCGGTCTGGTATGGCAGTTCGAGGGTCATCCCCCGGGCGAACTTCGGCTCGTCGGGGTTGTGCATTCCCGTCCTGATACCGACACGGATCCGCTTGCACACCGAGCCTTGGGCGCGGAGCTTCTCGCAAGCGATCGCGGCGTACGTGGCCACCGCCTCGCGAATCGGCTCGATTCGCTCCAGCCTGATGCCGAACATCCTGCTTGAGCAGATCTCCTGTTTCGCCGTCACTTGGTCGTCGACCTGCAGGCAAGACGTACCGCGCAGCTCGCGTGCGGTTTTCTCGACCACGACGCTGAATTGTTTGCGCAGCGTCCAGGCATCGGCCTGCGCAAGATCCCAGGCCGTTTTGATCTTCAGCTTGTTGAGGTTCTCGGTCATGCGCCGGCCGATGCCCCACACGTCGCTAACGGGCAGAACCTTCAGCGCCTTGTCACGGCGCTCGGGGTCGCGAAGATCGACGACGCCTCCCGTCTGCCGCTGCCACTTCTTCGCGCAATGGTTCGCCAGCTTGGCCAGCGTCTTCGTGGTACCGATTCCGACTCCGGTTGGTATCCCCGTGTGCTTCAGTACGCGCGCGCGGATCTGCCGGCCGAGCTGCTCGAGGTCGCCTGGCACACCGGTAAGGTCAGCGAAGGCTTCATCGATGCTGTACACCTCGACCTCGGGCACCATCGACTCGATGACGGTCATCACGCGCTCACTCATGTCGCCGTACAGCGCGTAGTTACTGCTGAACGGCACAATGCCGTGCCGCCTCAATACGCCCTTGATCAGGTGGTAGGGATCACCCATAGAGACAAAGGGCTTGGCGTCTGCCGACCTGGCAATCACGCAGCCGTCGTTGTTGCTCAGCACCACCAGCGGGACATGCTGGAGATCCGGCCTGAATACCCGTTCGCAACTGCAGTAGAAGCTATTGCAGTCGATTAGCGCGATCGCCGACTCAGCCATATTGGCGCAGGCTCCGCAGGTTGGTGATCACCACGCCCCACACCATGAGCTCGTCGCCCTCCAGCACGTACCTGGGCGCGTACTTAGGGTTCTCCGAGCGGAGAACGATCTGATCGCCCTCCCGGCAGAACGTCTTCACCAGCGTGTCACCGTTGATAGCCGCGATCACTACATCGCCCGGCCCAGCGTCCAGCGCCCTGTTCACCACCATCACATCGTCGTGAAAAATCCCCACACCGGTCATGCTCTCACCGTGTGCCCGAACGAGGTACGTCTGAGGGGCGTCAATATCGAGCAGCTCATCAAGGGACACCTTGCGCTCTATGTGGTCAGCCGCGGGACTGGGGAAGCCCATGCCCGCAGGCACTCGGGCCGACAGAAAAGGCAGCACGGCGGAGGAGCTTTTGAGGAGACAGAGAAAGGACGCGTTACCCATGATGGAACTCAAAAATAATACTGTATACATATACAGATACCAAAACGCTTGAGCCGCGGTCAAAGGATGATGATGGCCAACTGACGACCGGAGGGTTCCATGTGCGGACGATTCACGCAGTACCGAACTGTCGACGAGTACGCCAAAGCGTTGCAGCTGGGCCTGCTCGAGGGCGACTGGTCGAATGATCCCCTTGCACGCTACAACGTCGCGCCCCAGTCGCGCGTACTGCTGCTGCATCAGGACGACCAGGGTACGCAAGCCACGCTGACCAGATGGGGCTACGCACCGCACTGGGCGGACGGCAAGCGGCCGCCGGCGATCAACGCGAGGATCGAGACGGCGGCCACCAGTCGATTCTGGGGTGCGATCTGGAAGAAGGGGCGCGTGATAATTCCGGCGGACGGCTGGTATGAATGGAAGAAAGACCCGGACAATCCCAAGGTCAAGCAGCCGTACTTCATCCGGCTGAAAGGCGGGGCCCCGGCGTTCTTCGCCGGCATTGCCGACGTGCCGCAGGAGGAAGGCGCTGGCGGCTTTGCGATCATCACAGCAGCCAGCGATCAGGGGATGGTCGACATCCACGACCGCCGCCCGGTCGTGCTGCCGCCAGATGTTGCGAGGGAATGGATGGAGCCCGGCCTGCTGCCCGAGAGCGCCGAGGACCTGGCCAGGCACAACGACACCCCGGAGGATGAGTTTGAGTGGTATCCGGTAGGCAGCGCAGTAGGAAGCGTCAAAAACCAGGGCCCTCAATTGATTGAGGCTATCGGCAATTCACTCCTGTGAAAGGCAGCCCAAATGCCGCTCGCCCTCAACCGCTCGTCGGGGCCCCCTTGTTTTTTCTAGGGGCTGACCGATATCTAATCATCTGTGGATAATTTTGTGTGTCAGCGGGTCAATCGTGTAGGCAATGACCCACAACGGACGTAAGCATTTGCTTACACGAAGCACTTGATTCATTGCCTAACTATTGATTTAAAAGGATTTTTGTAGGAAGGATATACAATACCTATCACAGTGATTCACGGAACTCATCACAGCTTCGATAGGACTATATTGACGAGACGGTAGTGGTCAACGATATTGGGGTTGTGGATAAAACTGTGGATTGACAGCCACAGAGCAATCTGTAAAATCCCGCGACCTTTATCGAAACCGGGTTGTCAGGGATGAGTTTAAACGCACAAAAAAAGTTTGTTGTTGATCACCTGTATGACTCACTGCTCAACGCAGCTAACAGGTTTCTACATCAGGCTAAGAATTATTCCATCAGTGTGCTGAGGCTGGAAAACCCGACTTACGCAGAAATCTCAGCTCATTTTAGGGAAGTCGCAGACTTGATTGACTTCCTGGCCCAGCAGATCGATGACGCTCTGACTGGAGACAAGGCGAAGGAATACATCGCCTGTATGGAGGGCATAGCTAAGGCCATCGAGGACGATGACTCAGAAGCCCTCAACCAATTTGTTCAACATCTAGAGACGAGGCCTTTCCTGTGAAGAAGCTGAACGACTTCGAATTTTTCGCAACCGCTAAGCGCGCTGAGGCGCTCATTGGTTTGATCAACGCTAAGTTGAGCCAAACTGAGAAAGCGCTTGCCCTTCACGTAGCTGACAAAAAAGCTGCCTGATCACACCCAACCAAAAAACCCCGCCTAGGCGGGGTTTTTTGTGTCTGCGACTTCAGCTCAAGCCGAGCGCTGCGCGACCTGATGCTCGAGGTGAGCCAGTCACCTGTCTCGGCCGCCCGTAATCTTCAGCCCTCATACCCCCTTGCTTCGCCCTGGCCCTTGGCAACCCATTCATGTTCCGGCGATGAGGGAGATTGCAACAGAACCACCTCCACCACCTGGCCATCTTTTGGCTCTGCAGGCGTGATGCGGGCGTATCGATAAGGCTGCCGCAGGTCTGCGTTCCAGTATGAGTTCGAGTTCCGGCTGAATTCCCAGATGCTCGAGCCTTGTGACTGGCCGATTTTCTTATCAAGGTTCAGCCCCCACCCTTTCATTTGTACTACCAGCACGGGCACTACCTCTCTGATCAATTACCGGAGTATACCCCCAAGCAGCGACACGCCACGGTCGCCACACTCAGCCCTCAGCCAACCAGGCTAGAACAACCCTCCCAACGCCGCCGGCTCCCAGTTCATGATCACCAACTCGCCGGTCGTATCAGCCACTGCCTTGCGCTGGTTCGTGCAGCTGTACCTGATATCCAGCTGCTCCATATGGAAGCCATCGAACGCGCGCCGGATATCCGGGTGATCGTTGATGCTCACCATCACCTTGCCTTTGCAGCGCCGCATGAAGTCGGCCATCCGCTCGTACTCCTCGAACGGGAAGCCCACGCCATAGCCCTCGGTTTTCCAGTACGGCGGATCCATGTAATGAAAGGTGTGGGCGCGATCATAGCGCTCGGCGCATTCCAACCAGCCCAGGTTCTCAACGTAGGTGCCGGCCAGGCGCTGCCAGGCAGCCGTCAGGTTCTCTTCGATGCGCATCACGCTGAAGCCTGGCGCGGTGGTGGCAGTGCCATACGTCTGCCCGGACACCTTGCCGCCGAAGGCGTTGTGCTGCAGGTAGAAGAAGCGCGCAGCGCGCTGGATGTCGGTCAGCGTCTCCGGCCGGCTGACCTTGTGCCATTCGAACAGCTGGCGGCTGGTGAGCGCCCACTTGAACTGCCGCACGAATTCCTCGAGGTGGTTTTGGACAACGCGATACAGCGACACCAGGTCGCCGTTGATGTCGTTCAGCACCTCGACCGGGGCTGGTTGAGGACGCATGAAGAACAAGGCCGCGCCCCCGGCGAACACTTCGACGTAGCATTCGTGGGGCGGGAACAGGGGGATAAGACGATCGGCAAGACGGCGCTTGCCGCCCATCCAAGGGATGATCGGAGTGGTCATTAGGTGCAAACCTTTACTGTATGGATAAACAGGTGCTAGGCTCGCCGCGCTTCGTGCACGAGGCGGAGGCCATGGCTTGGCTTGCAGGGACGTTCTGCGGGTCAGGTGTCGAGCCTGGGTGTTGGCGCACCTGGGCTCGTCGCCTCTCTTTCACTGCGGCCGCTGCGCGGCCTGACGCTCGATGCACGCAATCACCTGGGTGCTGCATTGCCCCAGCTCGTACTCCAGCTCGTCGACGGCGCGCCGCCAGTCGTCATTCACCACCAGCGCCTGGCGGCCCGGCAGCCGGCACGGCACCAGGCTGCACTCCATGCGAGCCGCGGTAGGCGGCGGGGTCGTTGGTTTCGGGTCGCGCGTACAACTGGCCAAGGTCGCCAGGGACAGCACCAGACAGATATACAGCCACGGCTTGATCATTGCGTTTGAGCTCCTCGAGGGCAGCCGACTGCGCGGCCTGATTGCGGTTGATAGTCTGGCCAAGCTGCTGGATGCGACGGTCGACGTCGGCAAGCTGACCGAGCTGGTGTTGCTGCTGAGCCAGCACGCCGGCCTGCAGCTCGATCATGGCCTGGGCATCGGCCAACTGCTGCTCTGCCCTGCCCGCTCGCTGATCCTCGATTTCGATACGAGGCGCCATGCCCCACCACACGACACCGGCGGCAGCAGCCATAAGCACCAGAACGCCAGCAACCTTGGCGAGCAACTGGTACTGGACCGGAATCATGCGACCACCCCCCCACACGCGGTGAACATGGCCAGCAGGTCGCCTTGGTCGCACGGCTCGGCGGCGCGCTCATCGGCGTAGATCTTCAGCAGGCTGGCCAGCTTGTGCTCGCGCTGGCCATAGCCGGCGCCCGGCAGGCTGGCCCAGATGGGTGCCGCGGCGGCAATGGCTTCCTCGATGCGGCCGGCTTTGATGTGCGGAAGAGCGCCGCATTCCGTGAGCAGCTTTACCGCGGCCAGATCCTGAGCGCGTGGAATGAAGCGGCCAATGAAGTTGTAGTTCTCGACGATCGCATCCCAGGTGCGCGCCAGGAACTGGTAGCGGCCTGCGGCGGTGGACCTGATGCCGTAGCGCGGCAGCGATACGGAGATGCGCGGGTGCTTGCTGTAGTCCGTGAACAGCTTGCCGCCGACGAGCACGTCATAGCCGTCATCGTTGCTGCGCTGGTTGGGATGGTCGGTGCCCTCGCTCCAGGCGAGCATATCCAGGAAGGCGAGCACGTTCGCGCCGCCCGCTTCTTTTGCAGTGAGTCGAGCCATTTGGTTTTCTCCAGGCATGAAAAAGCCCGCACGTGGCGGGCTGGATTGATGAGTGTCGGCGGGCCAGGTTAGCCCTCTGTCGGGGCTGAAAAAACGAAGTCCCAGGTTATCGACGATGGATCCTCTGCCGCGTCGATCGCTCGCTCCGCGACATGCCGCCGCCCGATCAGGCTGGCGGTGGCCGCGGTGTAGGCATTGGTGTTCTGGAGCACCCTCTCTACGAGATTTTCGAGCGTGCCCTCCCATCCCATCGCCTCACGCTGGGTGTGCAGGCTGGAGAGAAACGGCACGACCGGCTTGGCATCAGCCTTAGCCGCCATCCATTGGCGCGCCTCCTCAGCCTGCACAGTCCAGGTCTGGATCTCGTAGTCCGGCCAGCCGTCATGCAGCGCGGCCATTGCGGCGGCGAAATCCTCATTGAGCCTCTTGATCGCCTGGGCCTTAGTGTCGGCAACATCGTAGGAGAGGCGCGAAACGCTAACTCCGGCGAAGTCGGCCAGCTCCTCCAGAGTGCCTGCCCAGTCGGCAAAGAATTTCCCGTATAGAAAAACCTTCCTCATACCGGGCTCGCTCCGTTTGCTGAAGGGATCGGATTAAAGTGCATTCCCACGTCCACAGCCCCGCTAAAGTAGGCTGGTAATGCAAGGTCGATGACTGCGCCAGGCGTTGAGTAGACATAGGGCATGTTCCCGAAGTAACCGTAGGCGTTAGCCATAACAACCCTTAGGTGGTGCCAACCGGCAGGAAGCACATACCCAGCCTGCCTCTCCACGCC
Source organism: Pseudomonas sp. PA27(2017) (assembly GCF_001945445.1). Lineage (GTDB taxonomy): Bacteria > Pseudomonadota > Gammaproteobacteria > Pseudomonadales > Pseudomonadaceae > Aquipseudomonas. Next base: position 131,647 of record NZ_MSXW01000061.1, on the reverse strand, counting down.
GTCCACAAATGACCTGGCTGCAATGTGTACCGAGCCTGACCTGCAACGTATCCAGCACACGTGGGTAGCGAAATTGTCAGAGGCCGCGATCGCTTTCTGCATGGCCCAGGTAAGGTAGCGGATCACCCCGTCAGCGCCTGTGCTTGGCACAGTTGTGCCCTGACCCGCAGTGGATGTAGCCACGTAGAATTCAACACCATAGCGACGAACATCCAGGCTTCTGCCCTGAGCCAGCAGCAGCGACTGGACTGGCTCCGTTAGTGCTCCGGCGGAGCCGCCGTTGGTGCTGTTGTCATAGATGAACTTACCGCCGTTGGCCATAGACGAACCGTTATAGGCTGGATACCAACTGTTTGTCGCGAAAGCTGCCGTGAACAACGTGGCAACTGGATCTACTCTGCCCGCCCACCTGCCGTTGTCCGCCATGAGGTTGATGAAAGGGTACGCCGCTGTGTCCTTTGTCTGAACTTCTGGCACCCAAGGCCCCCATGCATCTGACCCGAAGCATTGACGGTGGTACTTGCGAGGGAGCCGCGGTGGAGCGAAAGCAGTTAGCTCCTGGCAAACGATGTCTCCGGTATTGCCGAAGGTGAAAAGGTGCCCGAAAAGAACATCAGGTAGCGTCCCGACCGTCCCACTGGTAACCGAGACATATCTCCAGCCCCTCAAGGTGCGGTCATCCACGCTGTACGCAAGGAGGCCCGAGGGCACGTCCCCCATCCAGCCGCCGTCCCCCGTGCGCAGTACTCGATCAGCCGTGACGTCGACGGCCGATGTAGTGACGTTCTTCCTTGCCGCAGTCCCGAGCCCGGAAAGCGAGACCTGAATAGCCTTGATGTCACCTGCCACCGCCTGGGCTAGCGCGATCACGCGCGCTACCAGTGTCATCGGTCAAGCCTTGGCGGTGGCGTAGGCCGCGGCGAAGTCGGTATCGGGGTTACCGATACCGATGTTCGAACAGGCCTGCAGCTTCTGCGCGACGGTGAGGGTCTGCGCTTCGTCGTAGCGCACGCGGTTGGCAACTGCCGTTGCCAAGGCGGCGCCGGCCGAGGCATTGCCCGTGGCCAGTTGCTCCAGCTCGAGCAGGGTGTCGTAGGCCTCGGACGCACCGCCCAGGATCGAGTCCTTTACAGCGACCTTGGCCAGCTCGATGGTGTCGTGGATCTTGTCCGCCGACCAGGTGACGCTTGTGGCACCGTCGCCGGCGGTGTCGTCGATCACAGCGCCGGCCTGCCCCATCAGGCTGTAGATCTCGGCGATGGCCGCGACCAGGTTGCCCTTGGCCTGGGTGGGCAGGCTGGTCAGGTCGCCCTGCTTGGCGGTGAGGTTCTTGATGTCGGTGCCGATGGCATTGGCCAGTGCGATCAGGCGGGTTTCCATAGTCATAGCGTTCAGCCTTTTGCGAGTATGTAGTGGGCAAGCGGGTCAGGCTGGAAGTCGTCAGAGACGTGCAACCCATCCGCTTTTTGGGTCAGTCGGTTGTTTGGTTCGGCACTGATCTGCGCGCCGCCAATTCCCGGTGGCCCGGGCGGCCCCTGCTCCCCGCTCGCCACCAGCACTACCGCCAGCTTCTGCCGCTCGGCGACCAGCACATGCGGCACGGCGTCGACGATCACGATCGGGGCGTCAGCCATGGCAGCATCCCCCGCTGAGGGTCACCTTGCCCTGCAGCCAGCGCTGCACGCTGCCGTCGCTGAAGCTGATGTCCAGGCTGTATCGGGCCTCGCTCCAGTCGATGGTGGCCGTCTGTTCAGCTGTCATCTCCAGCAGCAGGCGGCCAGGGCCGGTAATGGCCAGGCCGCCGTTGTCGGTGCTGAACACCAGCTCAGCGCCCTGCTCCGGCGAAATCACCAACTCGGCGCCGCAGCTGGCGAGGTCGACCGGCAACTGGTATACGAGTGTGCCGCCGTTGGCGCGCTGGCCCAGGCCATTGATGTCGTTGTATTCGAGGGTGTCAGCATCCACCGGCTTGGCGATCCGGAACGGCTCGCGTGCCTTGTCGCGGTTCAGTGCGGACCACTGGCTTACGCCCTCAATCCACGTCGGCCACTCGCCGGGCAGGCCATGCGCCGGCACGGTGAGCTGTAGTGGCGCGGTCGGCAGAATCGCGGTGATCGGTCGGTAGGTGTAGGTGGGCTGCATCAGCAGCAGCGGTTTGCGCAGGGTGGCGCCTTTTGTCACGGGCAGGTCGAGGCAGGCCGGCTGCATGGCTGGCTACTCCAGGGCAATGGGGTCAGTACTCGGTGAGCGGGGTTACGCAGACCATGAGGTCGCCGTTGGCCACCGGGCGGATTTCGACGCGGGAGTAAGGGTCCGAGGTGAAGAACTCGGCTGGGTTGCCGCCGATCTCCACGTTGGAGAGCAGGCGGTTGGGCAGATTGAACACGAACTGCACGCTCTGCCCAACCACGCCATCGAAGTACTGCAGGCCGTTAATGTCGTAACGCTCGCCGGCGGCGTCGCGCAGCGGCCCGCCGATCAGCGCCCACTGCGACACATTCCCGGTTCTGCTGGTGCAGATCCATACGCCTTGATCATCAAGGTTCAGGTAGTGGCTGTTGACGTCGGCGGTAACGACGCCGTTCGGGTCGCCGCCACCCTGGTATTCATGTTGTACGCTCACGTAGTTTCCCCTGTAGTCAGTTGATTGCCGGCGCTGTCTACCAGCGGCTGGCCTTGTGAATTGGTGAGCTCGTTACCACCACCCGAGCTGCCTAACTGGATATCGATGCGGCGCTGCTCGCCATCGGCCCAATCGCCGGTGCTGGTAACCGTCCACTGCCACTGGCCGCCGTCAACGTTCGCCGTGAAGGTCGCGTCAGCCGCCAGCAGCAGGCCGTACCCCTCGACCTCGACAGACTGGAGCGCGCCTTCCGGCACCTCACCGCCGCCCAAGCCGATCACGAACATGTCGGCACCCTGTAGAAAGGCCACCGCCATCACCTGGCGATCGCCAGCCCCAGGTACTGAAACGGTTTGCGGCTGGATGCTGCCGAGCTGATTGCCCTGGGCGTCGAGGAAGTAGCCCAGTAAAAAGCCGTTGTCGCCCACGGTCACCAGGTGCCCGTCGGCGCCGCCTTCCAGAGCCGCCACGCGCGCCTGAAGATCGGCCACTGCCTGCAGCAAGTCCGTGATCACCCCGGCGGTGAGCGCGTTGTAAATCACACTGCCTACCGGCCAGTTCTGCTCGAGCGTGCCCTCGCGGCCGCGCTGCAGCGTGGCAGTGCCACTGGCCACAACCGAGTCGATGATTTCCCAGCGGGTCGGCTCGGCCGCACTGTCCGTCAGCGTCAGGCGGTACGGCCCATCCGGCAAATCCAGCGCGAGCGAAGTCGCACCGAGCGCCAGGGTGACCGGCCGGTTCCAGTTGTTCACGAAGTTCATATGAATCCTGCGATGGTTCGCCCGGGCATGTCGCAGTCGCGCATGGCCTGGCCGGTGATGGGGTTGTAAGCGGCGTTGTAGATGAAGTTCGGTACCAACCCGCCGCCACCGGCAGTGCGGATCGGATACTCGATGGTTTCGCCCGCCACACCCAGCGGCGTGAGCAGCGGGCCCCAAAAGGTTTTGTAGCCGGGTTGGCCCGTCAGGGTGTAGCTCTCGAAGGTGGCAAGCGACACCCAGTTCCTGCGCACCACGGCGCTGACGGTGTAGTAGTTGGTGTCCCAGAGCGCCGCCGGCAGGTAGATCAGCCCCGCGTCGTTACGAGGGTTCACCTTGTCCAGCGACAGCAGCGAGTTCATCGTCATCGGTTCATCGAGCTGGTGCTCCAACCCAACCGACGCTCTGTCAACGGACGCCGAAGTACCGGTGGCAGCCTGGCCGGCCGGCTTGGTGAGCGTGACCACCTCGTCAGACTCCATCCACACGTCGATGCTCGCCCCCTTGAAGCTGAACGTGAGCTCGTAGCGGTAGTTGAAGATGTAGCTTTGCCGGGTAGGCGGAATCGGTGGCGCTTCACCGGGCTGCCAGGGCTCGCAAGTACCAGATTCGGCGTTTGGCTTGCCCCACTGGTACGAATCAGTAGAGGTGGTGATCGTCTCTTGGCGGGCGGCGCTGTAGCTTGCGGTGATGTAATCGATGTCGTCACCTGCGAACACGGCACCGACCACCACGCTACTTCGTCGCCCCTCCCAGCCCCGTGAACCGTTATCCCCGGTGGTTTCGTTGGGCCTGTCCTGCACCTCGGGGTGCGAGGTACAGCTCGGGTAATCGTCCGATACGCTGGTCAGGCGCTTGAGATCGCTGTTAACCGTGAAGCTGTAACTGCCCAAAAGCTCGGTGGCAGTGCGCCGAATCGTTGCCGTGCCCTTTATCTCGCCCTGGTCATCCAGGCTCAGCACCAGTTCGATGATCGCAACCATGGTGGTCGCCCACCCGGCGGTGTCCGCCAGACCGGCTAGGCTCACGCCGAATAGATGGCGCGTACCGTCCGGGCTGATATCCAGTGTACTGAGCCCATAGCTCGGCACCGGCATGATCCTTGAGGCCAGGGATCCGTCGTACTCGATCGCGGCCTTGGACCAGTCGAGCTGAACATCGGCCAGTGGCAGTTGGGTCAGTATCCTCGATGCACCACCGCGCGGCTGCGCCTCGAACCGCACCTGCCCATCGAACACGCTGCCGTAAACGAACAAGTGGCGCGTCAGCTCGCCAAGGCGTACCGGCAGGTACAACCCGCCGCCCACGATTCGGCGACCAAGCAGTTTGCCCCCAGCGGCCTCAATCTGTTCGTTGGGCGGCGGGTCCGGCATACCGATGTCCCAGAGATAGCCGTTTTGCTGCGCGGCGTAATCCGCCATCCGGTGGTTCTCGCCCAGGTACAGCGAGTAAAACGCCGGCATGGGTACCGGCGCCCGGCCGTCCATGGGGTCGAGCATGACCTGCGGATTGCCCTGGGTGGTGTACACCAGGCCGTGGTACGGCAGCGGATCGATGCCCATGATCGCGCTGGGCGGCCAGGTGTTAGCCATTCGGGTTCTCCGGTGGTTTCGGGTTGCCGTTTTCGTCCAGCTTGTCGAAACCTTCGACGATGATCTGCCGCCCCTCGGCATCGACCATCACCATGCGGGTGATCATCTTCACTGCGAAGTAGCCGCTTGCATCGAATGTGGCGATGTAGCTGGGCTCTTCCGCATAAATTATCTGCTGCACGGTCAGTGGGCTGGCGATGCCGGCACCGCCAGGGCTGGCCGGCGGCGGCGTGTATACACCCACTCCGACACCTCCAGCCAACCCACCACGCGGTTCTTGCCGCTGCAGGGTCCGATTCTGGCGGGGTGGCGTCACCACTGCGTTGATGTCATCGACCTGCTGCTTGCCTGTACGGCGCTCGATCATGTCGCGGCCGATCTGGCGGCGGGCCGCTTCATTGCTCGTGCCGATATTCCGCCGAGCAGCTTCGTTCTTTTTCCCGATTGCGCGGCGCTCGCGTTCTCCAGGTGACATGCTTACAGCTCCAGAAGATCGTCCGGGATGCCCACTCGGTACGAGCGCTCAGCGGTTGCCGTGCGTTCGTCGCGGTACTCGGCGAGGATGTCGTGGGTTTTCGCGCGAAAGTTGCGCGGGTAGGTTTCATCACTCGTCGTCACGGAGTAATTGCCAGTGAAGCCCAGCCATGTTTCGTCGAACGGTGGTGAATCCACGCGCCCGCCGATGTGCGTGCCGAGCCCTGGGGCGTTCCCCGGCACCGGAGGAAGTGTCGTATCTGGCGACCCAGGTACCGACAACGGATCGCTTTCTCCGCCGCCCTGCATAAGTGCGACATCAAGCGTGGTGATAGCCGTGCCTTCCCCAAGGTCGAGCACATGCTGAATACGCCGGCACTTGCCTTTTCCCTGAGCCCGATCGCCAAGCTCGAGGGTGTGCACCAGGTCGATACTCAGAGCCATATCGGTGGGTACCTGCCAGCTCAGCGACGTGCCTCGGTGCGCGCTCACAAGCGACGTACTTCCGCGCTGAAGCAAACACTCCAGCGCGAGACCACGGCGTGAGTCATCGATCAGGTCTTCACTACGGCTTTCGCCCAAAGCCTTGCCCTGCTCCCAATCATCGGCCCGCTCGCTCTCCACCTCGAAACTGGTGGATTCCCGGTTGATTACGCGGGTGGCTTCTTCCGCGCCCAGAGGCGTGAACAGCGCAAGCTTGTACTGCTCGGTAACGGTTTGCACCCAGCGACGCGCACCGACCGCGCTCGCGCTGAGCCACAAGTTGTCGAATGTGTTGACCCAAGGGATTCCGTCACCGCAAGGGTTAGGCATGCCAAGCGGTAGCTTGTAGCCACCCACCGCACCGATCATCTGTAGACCAGCACCGGTTACGGCAGCTTCGACCATTTCAGTCGTCGGCAACTCGGTAGAGTCGCGGCGCCACATGCAGAAACCCTGAAGGCCTGTAAATCCGCCTGTGCCTGTGTGCGTCCAGCCGAATCGCTGGTTGAGCTGCCACAACCGGCTGTACCGGTAGTCGAGCGTGATCTCGACATAGTTCGTGGTGCCGCCATGGGCCTGCAGCTCGATCTGCACACTGCCGTCCAGGGTCTGGCCTGAGCCGAACACGAAATGTGGCGTGGCCGCGGCGTACCAGCTGGTGGTGCGCAGGTTGCCGTAGGTGTCGGCATCCAGGCTGGCCGGGCGGGTGCTCATGCGCTCGACGGCGTAGTCCCAGTGGCTGCGGCCATCGACCGGCTCGAACACGTCCGCCGACCAGGTGCCGCCGCACAGCGTGTCGATCTGTTCAAGCGTCAGGCCCTCGATGCGCTGCTGCAGCTGGTCGCTGCACTCGCAGCCCAGAACGCGGGTGGTGGCGTCCCAGGTGGGCAGCTCGAGCAGGCCGGTGTACAGGCGGGCTTCGGTCACCACGCCATAGCGGTCACGGCTGATGTAGTCGAGCGTCACGGCCTTGCCGATCCACTGCGTGGGCACCACTGGTTGCCCGGGCGCCAGGTACAGGCTGAAGCCCGCCACCGCGGCGGCGCCCTCTTCCCGGTCGACGTCCAGCTGCCCGGTGAGAATCGCCGTCATGTCCACCCCGCCGACCAGCAGCCGCACACGCCACACGTAAGAGGTGCCGTGCACGCGATACTCGGGCTCAGGCTGCGGCGCCGCACCGGCCCGGAGCGTGTTCAGCGGGCCGCTGTTGAGCGGGGATCCGTTGATCATGTCAGGCCTCTTCCCAGGTGATGGACCAGCTGTGGTTGGCGGTTGCCGCACTCTGCGAGCCGCCTGGCTTGTTGGCGAACACCGAGAACACCGGCAGCCAGCTTGCCATGTACAACGTGGCGCCAGGCACTGGCGGGATGGTCAGAACGCCCGGGCCGCCGTCTTCGCCAGGCTCGTAGCTGCTCGGCACATCCACCCAATCGCGCCCCACCAAGGCCATGCCCCACGGGGCGTAGTCCGGGCGAGGCGTGCCGGCGAGGTTGAAGGTTGGGCCAGCGCCCGCCTGGTTCTGCACCTTGGTGCTGCGCAGCTCCAGCGGGCCGGTGTATTCCAGCCCTTCCAGACCGGGCGGCATCCAGCCGGCGCCGTTGATGCTGCCGGCAGACCGGCTCCAGTGCTGTTGCTTCACCGCCGCCCCGCCGCTCATGCGCAGCAGGCTGTTGCCGCCGATAGGCTCGATGCTTTCTTCAGGCGCACCGGCGTGCAACACGATCGGCACGCCGCCGAGCATGAGGGGTGGCAATGCCATGGGTAAGGCTCCAGAAATAAGAAGCCCGCCGGGTGGCGGGCTGGTTAGCTGAGTACGCAGTGCTATTAATCCTCGGCCTTCGCCAACTCACCCAGCGAAAAACCATCAATCGAACTGATACGCCCGCGCCAGTAAGTACCGTTGTTCGGTACAAACGCTCCGTTGTTGAAAAGCTTTGCGTCCTTCAGATGAATGTAGAAACGACCCAGGTCATTATCATCTTCATAACCGGGCTCATAGGGGCGTTTCCAGTAGTTGAAGAGCTGAGCCAGAGTATCGTTGGTTTCACCGGCAGAAGTCGGGAAGTAAACCTTCTCGACGTATTCGATGTATTCCTTTCCAGACACAAGCGTTCCAGTGATGAATCCCGCGCCTACAGTCACCGTGATAGGCAGGTTCATCCCGTTATTGGCCCACTCAACGAGGGTCTGCAGCATCCAATCCCTGTCATCTAACGCGCCTAGAGGCTTGCGTTTTTCATCGGCAACATCATCCATAGCAAAGCTCCTTAAATGGTCGGACTTCAAAACATAGCAGATAGCCATCAACTCGCTTAATCGGACTTGCCAAATTTCATTGCCAAACGCTGCAACCTCCTCGCCTCGTTCGACGGCATGTAAGCGGTCACCGACTCCCCGCCGGGCAGGTTGAAATTGACCGAGCCGAGATCCGGATAATCCGGGCCGGCAGCGCGATCAAGAAGTGCCTGGCTCGGCTGCGGAATACTCGGCGCGCTGATCGGCGGTGCGCGGAACACGCCGCCCTCGGCGAACGCCGGCATCTGCAGCCGGTTCAGCTGGTGCACGAAGTCCGGGCCGAAGTGCCGCACGGCCCGGGCGTTCAGCACGCCCTCACCGTTCGAGAGCCTGGCCACGATACTGTCGCTTGTGCCGGTACCGGGGCCGCGGATGATGCCGCCGGTGGCGTAACCAGGCAGCGGGCCGGACGGCACCATGCTCGGGCCAACCGAAAGGTTGATCGGCACGTTGCCCAAGCCCTTCAGCTGCTCGATCAGCGCGCTGAACTGCTGCAGCACCCCGTTCGTGGACTCCTCGCTCAGCTTGCTCTCGACCGCCACCGGCGGCACGTCCGGCGCCACGGCGATGGGCCGCAGCAGTGCCGGCACCACCGGCGGCCCATCCTCTGGCACGCTCACCTTCTTCACCACCACCTCAGCCTCAACGGCCGGCAGGTTGGTGAAGCTGTTCGCCCCATCCTTGCGGATACCCTTAGGCAACACGTCCACCTCGACCACCGGCAAATTCGTGAAGCTGTTTTCGGCGACCTTACGGATGCCCTTCGGCAGGATGTCCGCCTCCACGGGAGGCAGGTTGGTCCAGCTGTTGGGGCCGTCCTGGCGGATGGTCGAGGGCGCTACCGGGGCCTTCACAGGCGGCAGGCTGGTTTCAGAGCCGGCGGCCTGCTTGATCCCGGTCGGCTGCACATCCGCCGCCACGGTACCGCTGACCTTCGGTGGTGCCGAGGGCGTGGCTGCCGGTGGCGTGGAAGGCGTGCTGGCGGCACCGGGCGTGCTCACCGAACCGCTGCGCGGATCGATGACGAACGACTTGCCGATCATCTGTGCCCAGCGCTGCATCTTGGCAGTCGCCTCGGCCAGCGCCGCGTCGTCCACGGTCGGGGACAGCTTGAAGTTCTTCAGCTCCTCTAATTCCTTCTTGAGGTCGCGAACCTTGTCGATCTCTTTCTGGCGCAGCGCTTCGGCGTTCTTCACCAGGGCGCTGTCAGCCTGGTTCTCAATGGCTTCCAGCCCCTTGATCAGCCCAGCGAAACCCCAGGTGCTCTCGCCGGCGTCCGCCAACTCAATGAGCATGTCCAGTGACTCCTGGGCGTACTTCTTCGCCCGCTGGAAGTCACCAGCTACCAGCGCGCGGTTCGCTGCCACCTTCAGGTCAGTGGCATTGCCGTAGCTGGCCGGGCCAGTGGCACCAACGCGCAGCTTTTCGTACGCATCCTTGTAGCGCTTTTGCGTGGCCAGTTGCTCGTCCTGAGCCTTGCGCAGCCTCGAGTTCGCACGTGTCTGCGCGGCCACTTGGTCGTTCACGGCAGTCTTGAAGGCGTTGGTCAGGACTTCCTGCACGGTGGTGAACTGGCTGGCGTAGGCGCGCATAGATGCCAGCCGCTGCTCCTCGATGCGCTCGGCTTCAGTCCGCCCAAGCTCTTCAGCCTGGGTAACATCTTCGATCGCATCGGCAGCCTGAGCGCTGTACTGCTGGTATGCATCCGCCAGATTGGCGCCTGCGCCGAAACCAGGAATGAGGGTGCCCAACTGCTTTCCGGCCGTAATCGCCAGACTGTTCAGCAAGTCCACCGCTTTTTGGCCCTTGCCGTCCACCAGATCACTGATGGAATCGGAGATTTTATCCAGCCCACTTGTGGCCGCAGCCGAGGCGCCGGTGATCTTGTCGATAGATCCGATCAGCTTGTCGATCGACTGAGAGAAGGTGCCAGCGGCGTCACCGCCAGTAACGCGCATTGCATCGGCCATTCCGAGCAATGCAGCCGATTGCTCGGACATAGCATTAACGAACTTCTCCGTTGTGAGCTCGCCCGCATTTGCCATACGGATCAACTCAGCACGGCTGACCCCAAGGCTCTTGGTGAGAGCGTCAGTCAGGGCACTTGAGTTGAGCAGAACAGCATTGAAAGCATCGCCACGGATGACGCCGGTCTGCATGCCTTTATTTATGGCATCAATGACTGAGGCCGCACGCTGCCCCTTGATGCTGTTGGCAACTAAACCCGCGTTAAGGGCTGCGACCACGTCAGTGACCTGGGCAGTTGAGAACCCCATATCGTTCAACGGCTTGAGCGTACCCAGGAATAGCTCACTTACCTGTTCAATTGGAACACGTAGACGGCGCGACGCATCCTCAAGCCTAGCCTGAGAACGCTCGTATGCTTCCTGGGTAGGAAGCGCATTGCGCATGCGGTCTTCCAGCTCGCCCACTGCATCCGCGGCGTTGAAGTAGAAGCTTGCAACCCGCTGCACTGTGTAGGCCGCCGCGGCAACAGCAGCGATTCGGGCCGTGATGGCGGCAATCCCACTACCGCCCTCACTACCCTGCTCAGACCCCAGCGCGGCGATCTGCTGCTGCGTACGTCGCAGGCTCGCTTGATACTGGATCTCGGCAGCGATGCGTTCCTGGGCGGACATCTGCCCAGCCTGGGTCAGGCGGGCGTAATCGGAACGAAGGGTGACCAGCTGAGCACGTAGCTCGCGCAGCTTGGTAACGCCGAAGGTATCCATGGCCCGGCTGATAGCTGCATCACCCTGGCCCTTGCCAATGGCACCCGCCAAAGCGCCCTGCAGGCGCTGCTGCTCGGCGGCCAGGTTGCGGTAGTCCACACCCGCCGCCTTCAGTTCGGCGCGCTGCTCGCGCACGCGGTTCTTCTGCAGTTCAAAGGCGCGGGTTGCGCTATTCAGGGTGCGTTCGGCGCGGGCCAGATCCCGATCCAGCTCTTTCACTGGCTGCCCTGCGGCGGCAATAGCGGTTTTCAGCTCATCGACACGACGCTTTGCCGCAAAGAATTCGGCGGTCGCCTTCTTGGCCGACTCGGTGGTCTTCTGCAGCGCCTCGATCTGGCTCAGCGGCTTCTGGATGACCTTGACCAGTTCCTGGTATTCCTTGCGAAAACCGGAGATCCCCTTCTCGGCACCATCAGTGTCGGCCGTCAGCCGCAGCTCAACGTCAGCCATGGGGTCACTCCTTCAGGCAGCGCTTGAACAGGCGCCACGGGTAATGGATTGCGTTGGGGTGGCCGAGGCGGCCAAGCACAGCGATGCAGGATTCGAGATCCGCTAGGAATTGCTCCGGGCCGCCGCCATTCGAGCCAGAGCGCCGAAAAAATCCGGGTTCAACTCCTTGGCCTTGGCCAGCACCTTGCGCAGCTCACCGCCGGTCAGTTGGCTGAGTTCTTCCTTCCTGAGATTTGCCATCACGCCAAGGTCGCTCAGTCGGCAGCCATCGAAGAGGTAGTTGTCGAGCTGGTAATGCATCAGCTCTTCCTGGCTGGCGTCGGCGCCTGGCCAGGTGTTCAACATCATCACCTGACGCATCTGCGCGACCGTCAGCTCGGAAACAACGATATCCCGCCGATTTTCTTCTGGACCAACACGCACGACGTCCTTCGCTGCTGAATCACTCATGCTTTTCTCCAGGTAATAAAAAACCCGCCGAAGCGGGCTTGTGCGGGTGGAAAAAATCACATTGAGAGGTCAGACCCCATCCACTCATCCTTAGATGGAAAACCCTCAACGGTAATGGAAAATGGGGTACGAATCTTTGCACCAAAAGCGTTTTGGGCGTCGACATAAGACTCGACGCGATACTTGCATTTGGAAGTTTCGGTTATTCGCACCCGGGATGAACTGGACAGCGGAAAGTCAGCAGTCGAAGGCGCATTCAAGTGCCGCTCTATGATTCTTTGAGCTGCACCATATGCCCGTGACTCGCTACAAGTGAATTCGGATTTACCGCAGCCGGCGAGGATCGACAATCCCAGCAATGCTGTCATTGCTTTATACATTGGCTTCCCTCCCATTCAATGGCGGGAATCTACCACCTGCTGGAAAGTCGGGCCATCCTTGGCCCACTGCATCACTCCACGTCCTTGATCTCCATGTACTGCGAGAGGCCGGTTCCGACCTTGGTAGGGTCCTTCTCGACCTTGGCGGTGAACTCCATGCCCTGGAACTCGTCGCCGATGAAGCCGAGCGTGGCCGGCGAGTGGTTCACGCGGAACACTTCGATCACTACCGGCTTGCCGCTGCGCGCCTCGTTGAGGCCGACGAACACCTGGCGATAGCGCTTGCCGGACTTGACCAAGGCCTGAATGGTGGCGTGCTTGGCGAACGCGTAGTCCACTTCCACATCTAGGCCGGCTGCAGGTACTGCACCGCCTTCGGTGATGACCGGGAAGCCAGCCGGGTCGAGGGAGTAGTCGGTGTCCAACACCAAGGGCGTGCTGCCGGCTGCTGGGGTGACCACAACGCTGGTCGCTCCGGGGTTGCGTAGCAAGAGCAGCGCGCCCGGGTACGCCTTGTGCTCTTCACCGGTTACGGTACCGGCTGCCACGTCCGACGCACTGCCGTAGAGCGCACGGGCCATGTTGTCCTTCTTGAAGTGGCGGGCGTTGTAGTTGATGTTCAGCGAGCTGATGCGCTGTACCGAGGCATCAAGGCCGCCGCCTGGGCTGGTGTAGTCCTGCTCTTCGATTTCCTGAGGGGTTGCCTCGTAGGTCAACGAGCTGACGTTGCCGATGAAGATGAGGCCTTTGGGCTCGTCGATATCTTCGAGATACATCTTGCCTACGCCGAGGTAGGCGCCACGGTTATCAGCCATTGCTCACCTCCTGGCCTTCGATCTTGCCCTGGCGAACGAGCCACTCTTTCTGAGCAGCCGTCACCTTGATTTTGTTCTTCGCCTGGCAGGGTTTGCCGGCGTGGGTATGGGGCTTGCTGAGGGTGACCTCAACAAGCTCGCGCTTGGGCTTGTCTGCCTGCGCAGCGGCTGCCTGATCGGCAGCGGTCTTGCTGGTCATGGGGTCATGCTCCGTTCTGCTGAATGATAATGTGAAGCTGGAGCGGCATGAGCACCGTGCCAGCGTTGAGCCCGTCACCCGGCGGGAACATCTGGCCGGGCTCCAGCGTGACCTGGTACGGCCCAGGCCGGCCCCAGGGGTTGGGTACGCCCTCGGCCACTTGCAAGCAGGCGACGAGGTCGCAGTAAAGCTCTTCGAGCTGCTCGAGGTAGTTGTCCGCCGCGCCATTGACTGCCCCAACCACCCGGCGCCCCACGCGTGTAAGCGTTGCGCCTGGCCCCCAGCTGCCCGGCACGTACAGGCCGGGCTGCAGGGCGATGAAGGGGAACACCAGGTCAGGCGCCTGCATCAGCTCGCTGAGCCAGCCTTCGCGGATGCGGGTACCGGCGTCGGTGAGGTAGCCGTTAGCAGGCATGATCTGCCCGAGGCGCTGGACCATTGCCTGGTGCGCCTGCTTGATGGGGTTGGTCATAAGTTGATGCGCCTCAGTTGGCGTTCAATCTCGGGTTCGAGTTTGCGCTGAGCATCGGCACCGATATCGTCCAGCTTGGTGCTGAGCACCTGGGACGGAGACGGGCCGTGCAGCACTTCGATCGGCAGGCGAGGCTTGCCCGTACGCTCGGCGATCAACCCGCCGGCCGGGCCAATAGGCGCGATAAAGGCGGTTTCGATCAGCTCCGTCCAGCCCTTGCCCACCTCGACGCGAACACCTGCCTTCACCCGCTTGCCGTTCTTGCCTTGTCGCCACATCTGGCGGTTCGGGAACTGGCTGAGGGTGACGCCGCGCCGCCGCGCGAAGATGATCACGCGCAGCTCATCGGGCGTGGCAGGGATGAAGTTCACTTCGTTGCGGATGTAGCTGGGCTTGAGGTTGATTTCGTCGCGAATCTCCCGCCAGCTCTGCGTGCGGGTGCCGCGCCCTACGGTGTTCAAGGCCATTTGCACGGCCCGCCGCAGCTTGTTGGGTGCGGCCGCGAAGCGGGCCAGCGCAGCTTCGCCACCTCTGACCTCAACGCGAAAGCTGTCGTAGCCGGCCATCAGGTCACCTCCAGTAGCTCCCAGCGTTCGACCAGGCCGTCGCTATCAATCGGCTCGGCCAGCTTGAAGCGCCCTTCGGGCACCGTGAGGATGCCCCCTCGACGGCCCTGCACCTGGTGGCAGCGCAGTTCGGCCAGCACCCGCACGGGGCGGAACAAGCCATCAGCGCCGGCCACGGTGACGTTGCGCGCCAGGATCACCTCACACGGCACCGGTATACTGCCGGGTGCCACGTAGGTGGGCTTGCACGTAGCGCGATCCTCGCCGAACACACGGAACAGGCTGTCGTCAGCGCGGCGCATGAGTCGGTCGAAGTCGCTGGGCATGGTCAGTCGCCTGTCGCGTCGTCGCCACTGCCGCCAGCGCCGCCGGCAGGGGCAGCGGTGGTATCGACGGCCGCCGTGTTGTCGCTGCCAGCTTCCTCGATGACCTTACTGGCCAGCAGCTCCTTGATGAACTCGCTGGGAACCGGCTGCGGGTCTTTCGAGGCCTTGATGATCACCTTCTTGCCGCCCTTTTTCGGGATGGCGTGCACGGTGGTTTTCACGATGTAGAGCTTTGCCATGGGATATCTCCTGAAGGCGCGCGGCTGCGCGCCTCAGCGAAAGGGAGCCGATCAGGCTACGGTGACGAACACGAACTCGTCGGCATCGAACAGCGCCGGCACCGGCGCGGTCTGCGTTTGCAGCCACTCGACGCTGGGGTTGTCGGTGAACCAGTTCGACGGGTAGCGCGTAGCCTCAGCGATGCCATTTGCGTTGGCCTTGGCATCCTGAATGCCGCCGTAGGCCATCACGTTGTCGGCGCTGGCCGGGGCAATCAGCACGCCGTAGTCCGGCATGAAATTGGTCTTCGCGCCTTCGTCGTCGGTGTACTTGCCGGTGTAGACGACGATCTCGAACTCGCCGAAGAAGCCCTTGCGCATAACTTCCTTCTCGAGCTGCGGCCCGAGCTCCAGCTGACTGGTGCTGCCGCGGCGCGTTTCGAGCAGGGCCTTCACGGCCTTGAAGCGGCTGAACAGCTTCCAGGCGCCCTTACCCATGATCACCAGCCCGACGGCGCCGGTGGTCTCGGCGCTCCACTCTTCCAGGTCGTCGGTGGGGTCGTAGGT
The DNA here is from genome assembly GCF_001945445.1 of Pseudomonas sp. PA27(2017). Classification (GTDB taxonomy): domain Bacteria; phylum Pseudomonadota; class Gammaproteobacteria; order Pseudomonadales; family Pseudomonadaceae; genus Aquipseudomonas. The sequence continues at coordinate 116,247 of NZ_MSXW01000061.1, read as the reverse complement.
TTCCACGTCCGCGGCGTCCCACTTGGCAGCGCCGGCGAGCACGATCTGGTTCTCGGGGCTGCGGCCATAGTCGACCTCGACCGCCGGGTGGTCGGGGCCTTCCATGATCACCTTGCCGTAGAGCACCGCCTGCACCGCCATCCACTCTTCGCGGGCAACGATGTTTTCCTCTTGCTCAACGAGGATGTCGCCGATCACAGCATCGTGACGCTCGGCGGCGCTCATCTCGCCATTCAGCGCCTCGCCCAGGCGGCGCTTGAGCAAGCGCGTGGGCCGCACCACATCGGTTTCCTTGATGTAGGCCGGCTTGATGGTGCTGAGGAAGCCACCGCGCTCACGGCGCGGGCGACCGGAAACTAGCGGCGACACGAAGGGCGCTAGGCGGCGGTCCTTCTTGATTTTGTCGAACGCCACTTCTTCGGTACCGAAGGTCGCGGCAGTCGGGAAGAACATCTGCAGAAACAGCGGGGTGAACTTGGGAAGGATTTCCTTCACACCCAAGAGGGTGGTCGTATCGTAGCCAGCGGCCATTGTTCAGTCTCCTGAAATGAAAAAGGCCGCTGTAGCGGCCCCTTGGGTGTGTGGTGTGGCGCCCTTATACGGGCAGTTGCAGGCTGATCGGCGAGCCCACGAAGGCCGCCCGTTTCTGCGCATCGGTGGTGCCGGCCGGCCAGACGACCTGCTCTGGGTTGAAAGTGCCGGATTTGATCACTTGGGCCTGCTGGTCGGCAGCGGTGGCGTCCACGGCATAGGCGGTGATGTACACGGCCTTTTCGCGGCCATCGCTGGCCGCCGAATCCCAGGCGACCACCTTGCCGCTGGCCTCGACGACGCCCAGGGGCGTCTTCTCCAGCAGGTTCTGGCCCAGCAGGATGGTGACCAGGGTGGTCTGGTACGAGTCGGAACCGGTGACCCAGTTGTCGACGGGCTGTTCAACGATGGCCATCAGACTTTCGCTCCCGTGGCTTTGGCCCAGCTGGCTGCGATGCCCTGGGCCTGGGTGGGTTTGGCGTCGCCAGCACCAGCGGTGAGGTTCGGCTGTTCTTCAGCGGCCATCATTTTGTCCAGCGCGGTGCTGGCATCGAGGGCGGCGCCCTGCTCTTTCGGCGCTGCGGCCAAGAGTGCAGCGGCCTGCTCGACGCCCATGTCCGTGTTGAACGCCAGGTGGCTGGCGAGCTTGCTGCGGCCTTCGGCCTCGGCGTGCTGCTGAATGCCCTGGACGCGAGCGCGCTCGGCGCTGGCGGTTGCAGCAGCATCAAAGGGTGCTGCCGGCTGACTACCTGCCTGCGCAGGTGGGGCAGCTTCGGCAGATGGCGCGGGGGTTGTCCCGGTCATGCGTGTGGCTCCTATGGTGGTTGTCCTGCCCTGCGTGGACAGATACTCAGAGAACTCGGCCACCGCCTCATGCCCGTTGACCAGGCCATCAGCGAAGCCGACATCGATTGCCGCCTGGCCGCGGAACACCGCGGCTTCGGTGGCCAGTACCGCCTCTACGGAAAGCCCCAGGTTGCGGGCCACCAGCTGGGCGAATTGTTGGCGCAAGGCGTCGGTGTCGGCCTGGAAGCGCCTCAGCACCTCGGCGGGCAGATCCTCGTAGGGGTTGCCCTCCACCTTGTGCGCCCCGGAGTGGATGAGCGTGACTTTGATGCCCTCCTGCTCCAGATAGTCTTCGTAACTGGCGTGGGCCATGACCACGCCCACCGAGCCGACGTAGCCGGTCTGGGTGATCAGCCGGCGGCTGGCGGCGCTGGAGAGCGCCATGCCTGCCGAACAGGAGGAGTCGCAGGCCAGCGACCAGATCGGCTTGCCGGCCAATTGCGACAGCTGCTGCAGGCGGTCGGCGGTATCGAAGCAACCGAACACTTCGCCGCCCGGCGTGTGCATGTCCATCAGCACGCCCTTCACGTCCGGCTCGGCGAACATCATGGCGGCGCGGTTGATGATGCCGTCGTAGCCGGTCATACCGCTGTAGGGCTTGAGGTTGCCGGTCTTGTGGGCCAGGGAACCCTTGACGTCGAGCAGCGCGACGCCGTCCACGACCTGGAACAGCACTTCCTCTTCGCCCCAGCGGTTGGTGGCAGTCTTGCTGTAGCTGCGGGCATCCACCCGCAGCTTCTGGCTCATGTCGACGGCACCCTGCTCGTCGCTGAGCGAGGCGATGCCGAGGCGGCTGCTCAGGGCACTGAAAAACACCCGGGCGTAGCCAGGCTCCAGCAACAGGGGCGTGTTCAGCACCCGACTGGCGATGTGGGGATATTGGTTCATGGCCTGTCCTATTCGGTGGGCTCGGCGACTTCCGGCGATAGTTCCTGCGTGCGCATCCAGCTCGGCGGCGGCAAGCCTGCCTCCCGGCGTTCGTTCATTTCGCGCACCTGCTGGGCGAAGGTTTCCTGATAGTCCTCACCGAGAATGGCCAGCTCCTTCTCGTAGGTGCTGAGCCCTTCCTGGATGCGCAGCACCGACTCTTTCACCTCTTTGAGGCCATCGATGGCCAGGCGGCCGGCGCCGATCCAGTCGCAGTTGCACCAAGAGGCGCGAGCTTCGTAGAAGCCGCGGGCAGCATTGCGCGGTAGCGTGAGCAGACGCCGCTGCAGTGCTTCCTCGAACGCCAGCACGAACAGGTGCGTGGCGAAGCGCGAGGCGATGACCTTGCGGCGGCCCATGTAGTAACGCCAGCCTTCCATCATCGAGGCGCGAGCGCTGCTGTAGGTGCTCTGCCGGTAGTCGCGGGCAAACGGTTCATAGGGCACGTTGAGCCCCGCTGACATCCAGCGCAGGATGCTCGACTCAAATTCGGCATAGCCATTGTCGACGTTGCCGCTGGTCTGCAGGTGCAGCTTCTCGCCCGGAAACAGGTGCGGGATCTTGACGCCGTTCAGCGACAGCTTGCTGCCGGTGTTGAAGCTGTTCACCGCCATCATGTACTTGGTGATGTTGCTTACGCCCTCATCACCAGCGCCGATGATCTCCAACGCCGCATCGGTGCCCATCTCACTTTCGATGGTCGCTGCGTACATGGCGTTGACGATCGCGTTCTGTAGCTTGGTGTGCTGCAACTTCGGCAGCATGTGGCTCTGCTCGAGCACGCTCAGGAACTGGTTGGCTCCGCGGGCCTGGCCGTCCTCGGTTGGCTCGAACACGTGGATGAACTTCAACCTGCCATTGGCCGCCTCGCGCTCGACCCGGCGCCACTCGCGACCATAGCCGTTGCCCAGCCCCATACCACCCGAGGCCAACTGCCGAACGTGGTAGGCGATGGCCACGCCGTTGCGGTCGAACTCCACGCCACCGCGAATGGTGGCAGTGTCCGACCGATCACCGGGGTTACCGATGCGCTTGGGGCTGACCATACGTACTGCAGTGCGCATAGGTGTGCCACGTCGTTCGACCCACTCGGCAGCGGCGGATATCTCGCCGAGCCGGGTGTGGGTGCCGACCGCCTCGCGCACCATCATGGTGGCCGTGCGTTTGCGCTCCACGTCGAGCCAGCAGCCCACGGGATCCTCGGCAAACTCGAACCACCAGGCCTCGACATCCTCGGCAAAAGCGCGGGCGTCCGCATCGCTGATGCCCAGGCGCTTCCAGCGTGGCTTGTAGCTGAGGCGGAACAGGTGACCCACGATGTTATCGATGTGCAGTTGCACGCCGTTGGCGGCGAAGGCGTTATTGCGGGTGACGTCTTCAGCGCGAGCGTTGCCAAGCTTGAGGTTCGGCAGCAGCGCGGCGTCCATGCTCTTCATAGCCGGTAGCCAGCGCTCCAGCTGACCACCGAAACCGCCCGCGGCGCCCTGCCAGGTGCTGAGCTGCTCGCGCGCGGGCAGACCGTTGGGGGCCAGGATCTCGACTGTCTTCATGCGATCACACCAGCTGGGCCACGACGGCGCGGGCCGCCGACACCCAGCTGGCCCTCCAGTTGGCTGATGTAGTTTTCGAGGTCGCGGCGGTTGGCCGGTGAGAAGTCCACCTTCTTGCCGTCGCGCTGGATGCTCACCGTGCTTTGCCCGGTGAGCAGCAGGTGCAGCGCATTGCGCGCCTCCTGTAGCTGGTGCTGCTGGGTGATCATCAGTCGTCTCCGTTCATCATCCGGCCAAGGTCGGCCAGGCTCATGCCGGCAGGCTTGGCGGCCGGCGGCGGCGGAGCGGTTGATTTCCCGTCTTCCGCTACCAGCGGCGCCTGCTCGTCGGCTTCGGCCAGCAGGTCGACCTGCATCAAACCGGCTTCGATATCGTCCCAGTCGCTCGGCGATTTCAGGTGCAGGCGCATGTAGCGGGCCAGGTGGATCTGGTAACCCTCGCAGTCCAGCGCCTCGTTCGCGGCGCCGGCCTTCTTCTGGTACACCTTCTTGCCACCGTGCTTGCGGCTGGGCGCTTTGACCTCGGCCAGCAGCTGGTCGAAGTAGTCGGCGCGCACGCCCTTGTAGAAGTGCATGCGCCCCGGCCCGTGGCCGGTTACCTTTAACCGTTCGAACAGCAGATCCTTGGCCTTGGTGACACCGACCTGATAGACCTGCAGGCCGTAGCGCGAGGCCTTGGTGCTCTGCGTGTTGAGGTCGATCTTGCGCGGCGCAGTGAGGATTTCAGCGTCCACGTTGGTGCTGCCCTTGATGGCCAGCAGCTTGGCGAAGCGCTTCTTGCGCGTGCGCACGTAGTTGTAAACGGCGTCGTTGGTCTGGCCGTCCGAGGAGTCGATGCTGGCCGCGCTGACGCGAAGGCGGTAGCCCTTGGCGTGGGCATAGGTGCCGAACAATATGCGGTCGAGCTCAGCCCATACGGGGTCGGTCTTGTCCGATGTGCCGCTCTGCGCGGCAATCTCCGTCCACAGCACAAGCCAGCTTTCTTCGCCGCGCCCCCAGGCACGCAGGATCAGGGCGATCCGGTCGTGCTGCACGTCGACGGTGAGGAACAGTATCAGCCCACCGGCCGGAATGACCAGCTCGCGGTAGTCCTCGCAACGTTCGCGCAGCTTGTCCGCCTCGGGCAGGTCGGTGCGGTACTCGTACGCCCGGCCCTGCTTCTGGTTGACGAACTTGATCAGCTGCTTCGGGTCGCCGGCATCGGCAAGCTTCTCGGCTGCCAACTTCTCGCGAACCAGATCTGCCAGCGTGGTGCCTGGCAGGCAGGCGTAGAGCTCGCTGAGCTCCATGAAGCCAGCCTTGCCGTAGAACGGCGCCGTGGCCACCCAGCCGCGCATTGGATCGCCACGCTCTAACGCGTCAAAGCAGGTGCGGCGGATGTTGTCTTTGCGCTGGTAGTCATCCCACATGCAGGCGCAGTGCGGGCACCCGTACTTCGCAGTTTCAAGCTTGGCGTAGCCGTATACCTCGTGCGGTATGTCCCCAGCCTCGGGGCTGCCACTCAGGTAGGTGATGTGTTCGAAGTCCAGCACGTGGCTTTCGCCGCACTCGTGGCACACGATCGGCAGCACGCGCTGGTCAGTCTGCTTGAGGCGCTGCTCCGTCTTCGAGAGCCCCTTGAGCGATGGCGTACCGCCCACCACGGTTTTCGATCCTGGGTAGCGCTTGACCCGCTCCTCGAGCAGGCCGATGGCATCCCCCTGCCCCTTCACGTCGTCGCTGGTGTCGTCAGGTTCCTCGACCACGGCCAGGCCGACGCTGGATGTCGACTTGACGTTACCAGGCGAGTTGGACGCGACCAGTTTCAGGAAGCCGCCCGGGAAGCCTTTGTGGTTCCAGCGGTTGCCGGATTTCTTCGCGGTCTCCACATCGACCAGGCGCCCGACTGCCTCGTTGGCCCTGATGGCCGGCACCAGCTTCTCGTCGTGGAACGACTTGCCGTCCCCCTCCTTGGCGAACAGCACCATGATCGGCATGGGCCGGCCAGTGATGCGCTTGAAGATGAAGGCGATTAGGAAGTACGTCCACCCGATCTGGGCGGCCTTCATCAGGTCGACTTCCTTCACCTCCGGGTCATCGAGGGCCGCGGCAACGCCAAGGAAGTACGGGGTGTAGTAGAACTCGTAGAGGCCGTGGAGCACGCCCGCCTCGGCGGGCAGATAGAACTCGTTCTCGATGTACTCAGCTGTCGGCTGATCCTTCGGCGGGTTGAATTGCAGGGCCGCGTCCAGCAATACGACGGCCAAGTTTATCCGCATAGCCTCCAATTCGGCTGACTGTAGATCCAGCAATGCGGCTCACCCCGTCGCGGTCGATGCTGATCTGATGCTCGGCCTCCAACTGCTGGACGATCTTCTCCACGCCGCTCTGATACTCGCGGTTGGCGAATCCTGCCCAGTCACGTAAAGCCGACGCCGCATCAGCAGCCGGTACCAGCGTCCCCAATTTTTCGTGATAGGTCAGGCGGCCGTTGGCGGCCTTCACCGTGGATTCTTCAATGCGCGCTGAGTTGAGCGCTTCGACCTGGCTGCCACCGCGGCCGGCAGCCTTCTCGCGCAGGTCGCGAATGTAGGCGGTGCGGATCTGGTCGAGGCTGGAGACGGTCCAGTCGATGTCGAGCGCCTTGAGCACATCGCGGCAGTTGCGCTCGCTCATGTCCAGGTGCTCAGCGATCTCTTTCTGCGAAGGCATGAACCACTCCAAAGGCCCGAGACAGACAACCGGAAGCGGAACCCCCTATATGTCCGTCTATCTGAGAATTTTCCGCGGTCTACGTCGCCGCATGAGGCGACCCCCGCCGGGAGTACCTTTTTCTGTCAGGGGCGTGGCTCACCCCGCCGCCGGCGTTCGAGACCGTTCCAGCCCGATGCGCTGGGCCGCAGCACCGCGGCCAGGTTGCCGCGCGCCCGAACGACCAGCCCGGTGAAGATCGTGAGCAGCACCACCAGCGGCCACGCATGCCCAGGCAACACCAGATCGCCCTGCAGGATGTGGATCACCGCGGCACCCGAGCTGGCCATAGTCACGTAAGCCAGGCACGACATCGAGCGGCGAAATCGCAGCGCGCCACGCTGGAAGGTGAACAACCGAACGAAGAGCACCACGCACAACCAGAAGGTGGCCTGGGTCATGATCAAACTAGCCATCAGCGTCTCCCGTTACAGACGGCGGTGGCCCGCGCTTCTTGATCGCCACCACAGTGACGGTCACCACCAGAGCCGCCGCCGCAAATGCGGCAGGCCCTGAGTAGGCGAATGGCCGGATGCCTTGGAACTCAAGTTCGGACAGAGCCGGGCTGAACAGGTAGCCCATCAGCAGGCTGACGAAGAAGTACACGATTCGCTCGAGCAGCTTCAGGTCAGGGCGGGCCATCACGAACACCAGCGCCCCGCACAGCGCGCCGGTAGCCGCGTTGCCATCGACACCAGCGAAGAAGCCCGACAGCCCGGCACCCAGCGCACCGGCGACACCTATCGCTGCGACTGCTGGCTCGGCCATCACGAATACTCCCAAGGGGCCAAGGGCCTGAAACGAAGAAGCCCCGCCAAGTCGGCAGGGCTTCGGAAAGGTTGCCCCCGAAGGGGCGGTGACGGCGCGGGGGAGCGACCGTCGAGTTGCACAGCACCGTGCAGGGTGTTTATCGCGGGCACCGCAATAAAGCCTGGGCACCTTTTACCCCCCGACATGCAACGCCCGCAACGGGCTGTTTTCGCTTGAACGATTCACGCAGGGTTCACGCACGGTTCGCGCACGGTTCACGACAAACCACCCCGACGAACGGTCATAGGCCACCAACTTTAACCCCCACCCGATAGGCATCCCGATTCGCCCTGCCGGTCGCCTTCAACAGTTCCAGGCGCTTGGCCTCATCCTTCCCAGCCAACCGCACGGCACGCGCCCGCGATCGAGCAGCTGCGGCTGCATCGGTGCCACGCTCTGCCACATCTCGCTCGGCCGCTACGCCCGGCAGCACCTTGGCCAGCTCCTGATGCAGCTCGCCAACCCGCGTGCGATAAGTTCGCACGCTGATACCCAGCGTGTGGCACTGCGCGGCTACCGCCAGCTTCGGCCGCGACGTGTATCGCACCAGCGCCAGAAACTGCAGCGACCTTCCCTTCGACCCCAGGCCGCCATCCACTTCGTTTTTGGCGAGTAGCGCGATGCCCCTGCCGACGGCAGCCGAAGCCCGGCTCACTACAACCTCACACTCAACGCTCGACAGGCACCGCGACCCACCAACCGAACGCCCGCCCTCCTCACCCATCGTGCCCAATGGCGAGCGGATGCTCACATCCAGGGCCGGGCTGATCACCTCGTTGCCCCACGCCACCAACAGCGCCTCGATCACCTCATTCATCGCCCATCCCCCGCTCAAAACCCAACCCAACACAAAAACGCTCAACCCAACACACACCCAACACAACTAAAACCCTTTCAAAACAATGCTTTAAAGCAATGTGTGTTGGGTGTGTTGGGTTGGTAAGGTTTTTCAGAGCCTCGCGTGGAGAAAAAACGCAGCCGCTTGAAGGGTTACCCCTTGAAAGGGAAAGTGATTTTTTCCGCATACGTACGCGCGCGGGCGCGTAAACCCAACACACCCAACACACACCGCCACAGCGCCCGGAATTACTGGGCGCAATGTGTGTTGGGTTGCCAAAACCAACCCAACACATACCCGACACACCCAACACACTTTTGGCCGTAGTCATGCCGCGGCCTCCTGCACGTGGTCCCACTTGTCCACGTGCCACCCCGCCTTGCGGGCACGCGCGCGCCACTCGACCACATGCTTGCCCAGCTCGGCCGCAGTCGTGGATGGTGGCAGGAAGGACTCCTCATCCTTCGGGAAGAAGAACGCCGCGAACCGCCGCGTGTTGCGATCCGTCCAGGGGATGGCCCGCGTCTTGTCCACGTCCATCGTCGTGATGAACAGCGAGAACTTCGTCTGGCTCATCGAATGCTCCTTGCCCCGCTGACACCACTCGAGGAACATCGAATACAGGTCGCTGCTCAAGCACGCACCCCACAGGTTCGCGCCCAGCTCGCCAAGCCGCCACAGGTGCATGAACGTCTGCCACGGCGCCCGGCTCAACGCCACCAGGCGCTCACGGGCCGGCGTAACGGGCGGCTTGGTCTGCTTGTCGAAGTTGCCCAGGTCATAGGCCAGCAGCCAGGCGTAGAACGCCTCGACCCCGCCGTTATCCAGCTCGTGCTTGATCGCCTTCTGTCGTTCCTCCGGCAGTTTCGCCTCTGGCCACATCACCAAGAACCGCCGGTCGCTGTCGCTGATCGGCCAAGGCACGATCTCGTTCGAGAGGAACACCGCATTCATGTGCGACGCCTCCTCCCAGCCGTTCACGAATTTGGACTCGATGCGCACCGTCTGCCCGGTGATCAGCTGCTTGATCTTCCCCACCTGGTTGTACTTCTGGTCGCGGCTCACAACCTCCTCGAACACCGCCCACATCTTTCCGCTCTGCCAGGCGTTGAACGAGCCTTCCAGCTGCGTCTGGCCCACCGTGGCCGAGTACTGCCCGTAGATGCGCCCCATCACCACCGAGAACAACAGGCTCTTGCCCGAGCCCTCGGTCGTCGAGTGCATCAGCACCGCCGTATCCAGCTTCGCGCCCGTGTGCTGCAGCGGGTAAGCGAGGAAGCGCGACAGCCACTGCGTGGCGTCCTCGGCGTGGTTGCACAGGAACGACACCAGCCAGATCAGGTTCTCGCACGCCGCATCGTTGCGCTCAGGCTGCAGCGGCAAGCCCTCGAACGTGTTGATATAAACCTCGGGGTCATGCGTCATCGTCGGGTCGAACACGATGTGGTTCATGTCCACCACGCGCCGATCGGGGCTGTTCAGCCACAAGCTGTACGCATCGCCCAGGGCCATCTTCACCGCGCCCTCGGCGATCCGCCGTTTCTTCGCGTAGTCCCAGGCGTCCTTCGTCCCGTCGATGTACACATAGCGCGTCATCATCGGCATCGAGAAGTCGCCCAGCGCCTTGCCGGCCAGCGCTTGGGTGCGCTCGTTATCCTTCACCCATTCCTCGCTCACCCGCTTCTTGCGCTTGTCGGTGACCGCCTCCCATTCCTTGAACGACTCTTTGCCGATGTGCGCGATGAAGCCCGACTTCTTGATCTTCTTCGCCGCATCGATATCCCACACATGCGTGGTGCCCTCGATCAGCGCATAACGGCGCAGCAGCCAGGCCAACGAGAAACCTCCCCCCGGCCCCCCGGTGCTGGTGGTGCCGGCCTCGCTGTCGCCCTCTGCGTCAGATGGGGCCGGGGGAAGGTCATCAGCCTGCGGCGGCAACTCGGGCCCTGCGTCCGCCGGCGGCGCATCCGCCTTCGGGCCGCTCTGCTTCGTCACCTGCTTGCGCTTGCTCGCGTGATCCACCCCGAGCAGCTTCGCCGCGGCCTTCACCGCCGCCTTCTGGTCGCCATCGTGCTCGAGTAGGCAGAACACATCGAACGGGTCATTCCAGTGGCCGTTCGCCAACGGGTCCGCCCCGTGGTGCGAATACACCCGGCCTTCATCGTTGATCGAGATACCCGGCAGGCCCGTCGAGCTGCCCGGGTAGAGCCACTTCTTGCCACGCCTCATGTAACCAGCGGCCTGCAGCAGGCCCGCGGCGTCGTAGGCGCGGTTATAGGCATCCACCACCGACTCGCCCTTGCCGCTCGTGCCGGCCGGCACCGGCTTTGCCGCGGCGCCCTTCTTAGCAGCCGGCTCCGGCGCTTTCGGCGCCCACGGGCAGGCGTCCAATGCCATGCGCTTGAACACCTCCCAGTTGGTCCAGATGTTCACCAGGTCGCGCGGCAGCTCGCCGAACGCCTCACCGCTCGGCGCCGTTCGCCAGGTGTAGGGCTGGCCGGTACCGGGGTGGATCGAGGGCGGCAGCACGTCCTGCACATCGCCGCCACGCAGCTCGAACACCGTCACCGGTGCCAGCGCCTTGGCCTTGGCGCGCATCTCCGCTTCCAAGTCCTTGTCGCCGATCTCCTGCGCGCGCTTCACCGACCTGATGGCCAGCTTGTGCTTCGAGCCGTCCGGGTCTTCCGGGTTGGGCCACACAAGCGAATGCCGGCTGAACTCGCAGCCGGCCGGCACGGCGAACATGATGCGGAAGCGCTCAGGGTTACCCACGCTGGTCGCGTGTTCGGCGGCCACATCGTCCAGGCTCATCCCCAGCAGGTCGCTCAGCACCTGGCGCGTCCACTCCACGTGGTCGACGTCCAGCGAGCAGACACCGCTCGCACCGAGCAACACACCCATGTTCTGTTTCGGGTGTTTCGTCCAGTGCGCCTCGGCCTTCGCCGCGTCAGTGATATAGCCGCCGGGCTTGTTCCAGCCCTTACCAGTTGGGCCTTTTTCGCCCTCGGGGATCGGCACCAGGGCCAGTTTGAAGTGCTCGATGTAACGTCGCGCCCAGGCAGCGATGGGGGCCGGGGAAGTGGTTGAAGCCTTGGTCATTCGGCAGCCCCTTTCCTCAAGGCATGCGCGATGTGTCGGGCATAGGTGGCGACAGCACGCCAATAAGCGGCCATCGGGCCTTTACGGCGACGCCACGCGTTCTCAGCCTCAGCATTGGCCTGCTCACGCAATTGGCGGAATACCGGCTCGAGGCGAGCCCGATCCGCCTCTGGAAGATTAAGCAACGCCTTCCCAGCAGGGAGATTCAGTAAAGGGTTGAGGTATCCCATCAGCTCACCTCCTGCTTAGGCTTTGCAGGCTCGTTCCAAGCTTCGATCAGGCCCTCCATGGTGAAGGCCTGAACCGAGCGGCGGCATTCTGGACAGGTCAGCGACAAGTAAACGCCTTGGTGGTTGATGCCAGCCAGCGCGCCCTCATACGAGCAGTGGCATGGCTTGATCTTGGATTCACCCACGGCGCACCTCCCGCAGGCTCTGACAATCCACACACGTCTGGCACCCCGGCACCGCCAGGCGCCGCGCTGGCGGAATCTCGATACCGCAGCTCTCACAATGCTCTGCACTGATGGTGTAGGCCGGCGCTACCGCCTTGCGGTGAGCCAGGATCGCCCCAGCCCGCAGGTGTTCTTCGCGTTCGCTCGCGAGGTCGATTGCATCAGCCATCGCTGCGGCCCTCCATCGCTTCGCGCGCGCCGGCCATAATGCCCAGCAGCTTGCCGATCAGCGCATAGCCATGCTCCTCGAGGGCAGCCACCTCGTCAGCGTTCCACTGGTTGTCCGCCGCACCGCCCACCAGGCTGCCGACGAACTTGCCCTCTTTCTCCAGCAGCCGGCTCAGTTGCTTCAGCGCATCCTGGCTGGCCTGCACCGGCTTGGGCTGGTAGGTCACCACGCCGAACACCTGCTCGAACCACTCGCGCACCATCGGGCCGCGCGTCAGCTCGACCACGCGGGCCAGCTGCAGGGTGTTCAGGTGGTGCTCAGGGTAGGAAGTGGAGAGGCGTTTCTGGAAAGGGCCATAAGGCTCCTCGAGGATGGCGCACACCGCCGTGTGGCCGCCTTTGAACTCGCGGCAATCCAGATCGATCGCCGCCGCGAGCGAGCGCACTGGCCCGCCCGATAGTGCTGTGTTGGTGCTCATTGGTAGTAAACCCCGCTAACTACCATAGCCACAGGACGGGCAGCGCCCTATCCTATGGCCACAGCAGCCGAAAACCCCGATGTACGTGCTGTGCCCCGGGTAATTCGGTTGTTGAGGTGGAGCGGCTGGTAACCGCTCTACCGGAACGCCGGGTCAGGGTGAATACCTTGGTAAGTGGAACCCTGGTTCCGGCCTCTATTGCACCTGCCGCCGCAGCGTCAGGTTTGTCGCTCTGCTTACTGCCGGCCCCGATCCGCTGGTAAGGCCACGGTGCCGGCAGCGCCACCCCGCAATGCGGTGGTAAGTGGTGGCGGGTGATTCAAGCGACGCGCCGAGGCGCCGCTGCGTTCTTCAGGGCTTGAGGGTCGATGGTTATTCCCCTCGCTGAAGCCGCTGCGCAAATACGCATCGCGTAATCGGTCTCGCCGGTGTACTCGGTACGAGGGAGCGAGCTAGCCGCAAGCCACTTGTAGATAGCCCGAGGACTGACCTCACACACTGCAGCGGCTACCGCTGCGCCACCTGCGTCATCAATAGCTTGCTTAAGGGTAATCATGGAGCCTCCAATCGGCCCGAACAATGAACCTGAAGTACATATTAAACAGGAACTGATAGTACAGACAAGCTCGTGCGATGATGAACCTATGGTTCAATATTCCCCGACATCAAACGAAGCGTTCTCAATCCGCCTGAAAAATGCAGCACGTGCTGCAGGTTTTTCGGACTGGGGTATGGGCGCGCGCCTCGCATCCCTAACAGGGGTGACCCCTAAAGCCGCCAGTAAGTGGTTGAACGCTGAGGCGATTCCTAGGCGCGAGCTCGCTATTACTATCGCGAGCGCTCTCAACATCCGCGTTGAATGGCTTTTATATGGTCAGGGGCAGCAGTCCCAGCCTGGCCCGACTGTCAGCGGTCCGAGCGTTGAATTCAACGACAACGTTGAGGAAGCCCAACCTGAATACAAGAAGGTTAGGACCTACCCACTAATTAGCTGGATCGCAGCCGGCAACTGGGCTGAAGCATGCGACAACTACATGCCTGGGGATGGCGAGGATATTCTTGAGTCGAGCGCAAACGCAGGTGAGTGCGGCTACTGGCTCACAGTACGCGGGGACTCAATGACCTCACGGTCTGGCTTTTCTTTCTCAGAGGGCACGCGAATCTTGGTGCAGCCAGAAGGCTTCGAACTCATTAGCGGCAAGCTGTACATCGCCAAACTGATCGACACCGGAGAGACCACCTTCAAGTCCTACATTAGGGACGCAGGCGTTGAGTACCTCAAACCTCTAAATGACCAGTACCCCCCGATCCGGATTGATTCCAACGTCCAGATCATTGGCAGAGTGATAGATGCAAAGGCGCCACCTTCAGCATTTTGATGTGCCATAGGAAATATGTACTTTAGGTTCTTGACTGACATGAACCATTAGTACATATTTTGCCGTACCCACTTACCAAGGGCTTACGGCAATGAATCAGGCACAGCACAGCAAAACCCGCTGCCCGGTGGTGATCCACCCGGCAGCGGCCTCTAACCCCACCATCGTTCGCAGCATCCAGCAGGCCACCGGCCAACTGGTGATGATCGTCTGCGGCCGCCCTCAACTGCGCAGCCACACCCTGCCCGCCTTCGAAGACTTCAGTGGCTTCCAGGGAGGTGCGGCATGAACCCCACCATCCAAACCCTGATCCTTCAGATCACATGGCTTGCCCTGCAGATCAACAGCCAGGGCAAGTGGCACGTATTCACCGAGATATCGGGCCACTGCCGCCGCATCAACGTACGCGTTTTCGCTGCCGACACCGACTACAGCGGCGAACATAAAACAGTCATCCGGTTCGATACCACCTACGAGCACACTGGCGCCGAATACGACGACAGATTGCCGGTAGAGGTTAGTCAGCGAGCCCACACGGCGCTCCAGGGGCTGCTGGCAGAACTCGAGCCTTACCTCGACCTGCAGCAACTCGGCCGCGACACCCTCGCACAGGAAGCGACCCAGTCGGAGGTGGTGCAATGATCTACCTCATCCTCACCCTCGCATCGAACGATCTCCTGCGCGCCGCACTGATCCACGGCGGCAGCGTCATCCTCAAGCTGGCCCGCCCGGGCGACAGCAGCCAGGCAATCCGCGTGCACATCGACGCGGAGTGCAGCGAGCACCGCATCCGCCTGCGCGCCACCCTGGCGGACATCACCGGCGAACTGACGCTCGACCCGCTCGAGGCCGGCTTCTTCAATCAAGCCAAGCTGTTCATCGAAGACCTGGCCAACGGCCGGCTCGACACCGGCATTCCACGCCCTGAAAGCGAGCCTGCCCATAACCCCACGGCAACCCTGGGCACCGACGACGAACGCACCCTTCGCACGGTGTGTCGCCAAGGCGGCAGCACCACGCTCACCACCGGGACCATCGTCAACGTACACGCCAGTCCAGATGGATCGCGGTTCGTAGCCGTTGCCGCCCAAGGCACCAACACGCACCTGGCAATGGGCAGCTCGCAAGACGTGTACCTCTCGCTCGCCGAGCACATTCAGCAGCTCGCCGCCTGAGGTAACTGCCATGAACCGCGACCTGAAAGCTACCGCCCAGGTGCTGGGCCTGCGCGACCGCGAGTTGCGCAGCCGCCTGCGCGAGCTGCGCATCCTCAACACCGCCGGTGAACTGGTGATCGGCCCACGCACCGAGGGCCGCCTGTTCGTCGACCCACGCAGCCGCTGGAACAAGCGCTTCAACACCTACAGCCATTACGGCGTGGTGATGGCCACCGAAGCCGGCGTGACTTGGCTCGCCAAGCAACTGGGTATCACCGTCACCACCAAGCAGCCGCAACAGGCAGGGAGCCAAGCATGAGCAACAGTGCAATCAGCCACGCCATCGGCGCCCTCAAGCTGGCTAGCGTGCACGTCGAGCACCCCACCGCCCTCAGCGGCAAGACTCTGGCGGCCACCAGTGCCGAGGCCATCGAGCGCCTCAACGCAGCCTACCCGCACCGCGAAGAGCTCGGCCGGCTGTACGCCGAGCTGGTGCGCGTAACGCCGCTCGGCCACCTGCCCTACGTCTCGCTGGAGCCGCAAACCCAGTCGCCCTACCTCGCCCTGGTCGTCAACGCCGCCGGCGAGCCGGTGTATCGCCAGCGCGCCAAGTCCATCGAGGGCCTGGTCCAGCTGGTCGCCACGCGCTTCGAGCCGCAGGCCAAGCCATGACGGAGGTCCCGCAAACCACGCTCGAGCAACTGCGCCAACGCTACTCGGCCAACTACATCACCGCCGAGCAGCTGCTGGCCGACCACCTGCCGCACATCAAAAGCGTCGCCTACCTGCGCCGCAAGATCGCCGCCGGCGGCCTGCAACAGCTCCAGCTCTGGAAGCTGGACCCCAATTCCAAGCGGTCACCCTGGGTCATCTACCTGCCCACCCTCGCCAAATGGCTCGACCGCCAGCAAGAACACGCCGCCAAACAAGCGGCATAACCGGCCCCACCAAGGTCACCACCAAGAGGCACAGCACATGAAAGCAACCGATACCGCCGACTTCATCGGCTCACTGAATGCCGGCGTCTTCGCCGAGCAGGTAGGCCGCGCCCTGAGCGACGTGGCCGCAGGCGTCATCGACACCGGCAAGGCCGGCTCGGTCACCCTCACCTTCAGCCTCAAGCAGATCGCCCAAAGCAACCAGGTGAGCGTGAACCACAAGCTGGCATTCGTGCAGCCCACCAAGCGCGGCAAGAAAGGCGAAGACCTCGCCCTAGACACACCGCTGTTCGTCACGCCGGATGGCCTGCAGCTGTTCCAGACCAACCCCACCGACCAGCTCTTCAAGCGTGAAGACGCCCCGGTCGTGGCACGCGACTGATTCACCGCACACCCCCCACTTACCAAGAAGGAACCCGCTCCATGCTCAACAAAGAAACCCTGCAGCACATCGAAGCCCAGGCCCTGCTGGCTGCTCAGATCCGCATCGTGCTCGGCGGCGGCACACAACTGGCCGTTCTCCCCGAGGCAGCTCGCACGCTAAACCTCGAGCCGTACGAAGCCAGCCGCTACCGCTTCCGCGGTGGCCTCGAGACCCACTCCATCACGGACTATTCCGGGTACGTCACCGATCACCTGGTGGATGACGCCAATTCCGCCCCGGCCGGCTTCATTGATCAGGAAAGGATGAGCGCCAAGGTAATGTTCAACCTGGGCAATCCCGACAATCCAGGCCACGGCGATGACACCGCCACCCTCACGCTCAAGCCTACTGCAGCCTTCAAGGCCGTAGAGGCCATCGTGGGCCAGAAGCTGAGCCAGCAGACGCTGGCCGAGTGGCTGGAAGACTGGGCACGCAACATCGAAGCGAATGCAAACCAAGACAAGCTCGACATCGCTGCCGCCATCAACGGCATCCGCCGCATGACCATCAAGGCCACCAGCCAGCGCGACAGCTCGGTGGGCGACCTCTCCGCCAGCCGCAGCGCCATGGATGAAATCGAAGCCAAGAGCCAGGAAATCCTGCCGACCAGCTTCCACTTCACCACCGTGCCCTACGAGGGCCTGGCGCCCGCGCTCATCACCCTGCGCCTGTCCGTCATCACCGGCGACAACGCCCCGGTACTCAAGCTGCGCTGGGTGGGCGAAGAAGCCCAGCGCGAAGAATTCGCTCAGGAATTCAAGGAAGTGCTCGACCAGAAGATCGGCGAGTACGTGCCACTGACCATCGGCACCTTCCAGCTCGGCAAGTAACCACCGCAGCAACCGGCCGGCGCCTACCACGCCGGCCCTCTACAACCTTCGAGGCACAGCACATGCACCCGACCATTCAACTACTCGCCATCGGCCTTATCACCGGCCTGGCTATCGGCATCGCCCTTCACCTGGTGATCAGCCGCACCACCAAAGCACGCATCCGCGCCCAGGGCTACAGCGCGGGCAGCCAAGCCCGCCAGCCGCGGATCGACGAATTGCGGCACAGCATCACCGCCCAGGCACTGGAAATCACCAGCCTCAAGGGCCAGCGCCTGAAACTGGTTCACGACCACCAGCACGCCCTCGAATCGATCAGCCAAGACGCAGACGCCCGGGTCAAGCTGTTCGCCCAGCGCTGCCTTAGCGACCACGAACTGCTGTGGGTCCGCCGCGCGATCAAGCAGCTGGAGAAGGCTGCCGAAGTCCATAAGCACCTGGGCAACATCCAACGCGAACGCGACACCAACGCCACCCGCGAGCAGCTGCAGGCATTGGTATCACGCCAGCAGCAACTGGAGGCCGCACCAACTGCAGCAGCCAATAACGGGCGCAGCGTGATCGTCCAGGGGCCGCAGGCCTGCGGCAAAACCTACAACGCGGCCCGCATCGCCAAAGCGCTGGGGCTCAGCAAGATCGTCGACAACTGGCAGCCCGGCGACGCGCTGGACAAACAGCACACCCTGTACCTGACCAACCACGAATTCGACGAGAGCCCTGGCCACCGTATGCTCATGAGCTACGAGACAGCCATGCAGCACGTCGCCAAGCAGGAGGCCGCCGCATGAAAACCCTGTGCATCTACCACGCAAACTGCGCCGATGGCTTCGGCGCCGCCTGGGCCGTGCGTAAGGCGCTGGGCGCCGACCACGTCGACTTCGTTGCTGGCCACTACGGCCAGCCGGCACCAGACGTAGAAGGTCGCGACGTGATCATCGTCGACTTCTCCTACCCCTACGAACTGCTGGTGCTGCTCGGTCACCAAGCCCGCTCGATCCTCATCATCGACCACCACAAGACGGCAGCCGAAGCACTGGCACGCCTGCAGCCGGCGCCCCCCACGTTCGCTGAATGGCGCACGACAGAGCAGCGCGTCGGCAAGGTATTCGACATGGAGCGCAGCGGCGCCGGCTTGACCTGGGACTACCTCATCCCGGACGAGCCACGCCCGCACTTGATCAACCACATTGAAGATCGCGACCTTTGGCGCTTCGCTCTGCCCGGCACCAAAGAAGTCATGGCAGCGGTGTTCAGCTATTCCCAGGACTTCGACCTCTGGGACGGCCTGATGAAGCGGCTTGCCTTGGAGCTTCGTGACGATGGCCATGCGATCTTGAGAGCACACGACAAGAACGTGGCCGACCTGGTGCCGAACGCCCGGCGTCTCACCATCGGCGGCCACAACGTCCCAGCCTTGAACTGCCCGCACTTCATGGCCAGCGACGCCGGTCACATCCTGGCCAAAGGCGAACCCTTCGCCGCCTGCTACAGCGACACCCCGAATGGCCGCGTCTTCTCCCTGCGCAGCCTGCCCGAAGGCCTCGACGTATCCGAGATCGCCAAACAATACGGCGGCGGCGGCCACCGCAATGCGGCCGGCTTCACTGTGCCCTTCGACCACGACCTGGTGACAGGCGCCACCGGACGGGTTCTCACCTGCGTCTACTGCGCGCACGAATACCCGCAGGACACCCCAGCAGCCGGCGAGCAGGTACTCACCGAGCACATCCGCCAATGCCCTAAGCACCCAATGCGCGAAGCCGAACAAAAAATTCGCCAGCTTCGCGAAGCTCTCGCCGGCCTGCTGGGCGAATCAACGCCACTCGGCCTCGCACATTTAGAAGCAGGCCTGAGCTTGGTACCAATGCCTAAGACTGAAAAGGCAGTAATGCTCAGGGCTATCGAAGTCATGCGCGACACATCCGCCTACAGTGGCGCGGAGGGTCAGCAGCCATGACGTGGATCCTTACCAACCGAGGCATTCGTTTCGACCTGCTCGAGCCTACCGCCGAAATGGTCCACCCGAACGACCTCGCCTTCAGCCTGGCCCGGCTCTGCCGCTTCAACGGCCACACCAGCAAGCACTACTCGGTTGCCGAGCACTGCTTCCGCACACACGAGCTGGTCGAGCCCGAGCACCAACTGCACGCCCTGCTCCACGACGCCACCGAAGCCTACATCGGCGACATGACGCGCCCACTCAAGCTGGCCATGCGCGGCTACGCCCAGGACATGGCCGTCGATGACGTCTACGGCCAGGTCGAGCAGCGCATCTGGCTCGCCATTTGCGAACGCTTCGACCTTGAGCCCGAGCTACCCGACCAGGTGAAAGAGGCCGACATGTACATGCTCGCCGTCGAACGCCGCGACCTAATGCCCGCCCACCCCGACGCTTGGGACTGCATCCAGGGCATCGAGCTGCCCGCGTGGCGCATCAAACCATGGAGTGCAGAGGAAGCCCGCGACCGCTACTTCCAGCGGCTGATGAGCCTTCTCAGCACCAACCACCGTGCGAGGGCTCAGGCATGAAAGTAATGTCAATTATCTCGCGCTGTTCCAACCATGAATCTGTCATAAGCCTCATTGAGCATCTGCGACGAACTCTGAAAAATTTCCAGATGACGCGCGGCATCTACCTGAGTGCGTCCAGTTTCGTCAGCGTAATCACGCTCAATTTCCTCAATGAAATGACGAAGCGATCTCAAGTAAGTCTGCCAGTTAGCCGCAAAACGCTGGTCAGGCATTTGGATATGGCTATACACCCTCATATCCTCGTAAACAGCCTTTACAAGACGGATCATTCGATCGAGCCGGTTACGAGGAATCTTCCCGTCAACCATAACCATGCTCAACGCTTCGATAAATCCGTTCGCGTAAGCGCTATCCAAATGAGCCCGGCGCATATATTCACGCGCTGCATCTTCATTTGTCCGGCTAGTTTGGTGGTATTGCCAATAGCTGATGCCTACCGCACTCAAAATAGCGGCTACCGAGCCAATTGCCTGCACCCAGGCCGGGGCGGCAGGACTGTCCCACGGAGCGTAAATAAGCGCCCAGACCAAAAGGAAAAGAGCTATCACCGCAACTGGCAAGAACCAAGCTCTTTGGAAAAACTGCCATCCCTTGCTCGCCTTTTTTGCAAAATCGCCGCTCATGCCATCATCCAAGCATCCATGTTTCGATGGAGCTTGCCGGCACCTCGCCACTATGTCCAGCGAGGTGCAGCATGAACCGCACCTACCGCATTCACCCACAACCCAGCTTCAACTTCGGCGGCCTGGTCATCGACAACTTCGCCGGCGGCGGCGGTGCGTCCACCGGCATCGAAATGGCACTCGGGCGCGCGGTCGATATCGCCATCAACCACGACCCCGAAGCGATCGCGATGCACGAGATCAACCATCCGCACACAAAGCACTACTGCGAGAGTGTGTGGGAGGTGGACCCTCGCGAAATCACCAACGGCCGACCTGTCGACCTCGCGTGGTTCAGCCCAGACTGCAAGCACTTCAGCAAGGCCAAGGGCGGCAAGCCGGTCAAGAAGGAGATTCGCGGCCTCGCCTGGGTTGCCATCCGCTACGCCGCCACCGTGCGCCCCCGCGTGATCATGCTGGAGAACGTCGAGGAGTTCGTCACTTGGGGGCCGCTCGCCGAGGGTCGCCCCTGCCCGAAGAACAAAGGCCGCACCTTCAAGAGCTTCGTGAATGCCCTGCGCCGCCACGGCTACCAGGTGGAATGGCGCGAGCTGCGCGCGAACCAGTTCGGCGCCGCCACCATCCGCAAACGCCTTTTTCTGATTGCGCGCTGCGACGGTATGCCGATCGTATGGCCTGAGCCGACTCACCTGGCCGCAACCAGCATCGAGGTCAAGGCCAAACAGGCCGCACCCCAGCGCCTGGCGGCGGACATCATCGACTGGTCGCTCCCCTGCCCGTCTATCTTCCTCACGCCCGAGGAAGGCAAGGCCCTGGGCGTTCGCCGGCCGCTGGCTGAGAACACACTGCGCCGTATCGCCCGCGGGATACAGCGCTACGTCATCGACAATGCCGAGCCCTACCTGGTGAAGGTCAACCACGGTTATGACTACTTCCGCGGCCAGCCACTGGGCGAGCCGCTGCAGACCATCACCAGCAAGCGCGGCACCGGGCTTTTGGTGCCGACCCTGGCACCTTTCATTGCCAACACCCGTAACGGCGAGCGTGCTGGGCAGCAGCCCCGCGTAGCCAGCGTCGAGAAGCCTCTTTGGACCGTCACCGCCCAGGGCTCGCAGCAGGCGCTCATCGCCCCAGTGATCACCAAATTCCGCTCAAACGACCGCGGCACATCGGTGGAAACACCACTGCCCACCGTGACCGCCAACAGCTACATCAAAAAGCCGGGCGGCGCAGCGCCGATCGGCTTGGTCGCAGCGTTCCTGGCCAAGCACTACGGCGGCAACTACAAAGGCCCGGGCTCTGCGATGACCGATCCGGCCCCCACAGTGACGACCCGCGACCATAACGCCCTGGTCACCAGCCACATGGTCAAGCTGCGAGGCACCAGCCGCGACGGCCAGCCAGTGACCGAACCGTTGCACACCGTTACCGCCTCGGGTAATCACCTCGGCGAAGTGCGGGCCTTCCTCATCAAGTACTACGAGAACGGCACCGGCCAGACCCTGAGCGAGCCCCTGCACACCATCACCACCAAGGATCACCTCGGCTTGGTGATGATCAAGGGCGAGCCGTACGAGATCGTCGATATCGGCATGCGCATGCTAGAGCCCCACGAGCTCTACGCCGCCCAGGGCTTTCCAGCCGACTACATCCACAACCGCACCCTCACCAATCCCAAGCTGCCGAAGGACGCCCAGGTACGCATGTGCGGCAACAGCGTCTGCCCACCAGTAGCCGCCGCCCTGGTGCGCGCTAACCTGGTGGACCAGCAGCAGAGCGAGGTGGCGGCATGACCCAGCTCGTCGAACTGCAAACCTCCACCCTCAGCGGCCCCGCCCTCGCCTGGGCGGTGGGCACCGCCGAAGGGCTCAACCTCTATATCAAGCCCGGGCAATACGGCAGCGGCCCGGGCGTGTTCGCCAACATCAACGGTCGCGCCACGCGCTGGTGGCCAGAGAAGGACGCAGCGCAAGCCTGGCCGCTGCTGGTAAAACACGGCCGGCGGGTGCGCCTGCACCTGGACTTCCAATGCAATGGAGCGAGCTACCTTGAGGCTGGGATTCGCTGCGGGCACACAGCTAACGACATGCTCACGGCAGCCATGCGCACAATCGTGAGCATGAAGATCGGCCCTGTCGCACTGATTCCTGCCCAGCTACTCCCGCTTCGGACATACACAACCAACCCGGGCGAGTCCGTGATGGGCATTGCGATGCGCGAGCTGAAGGACGAGAAACGCTGGCCAGAAATTCGCGACCTCAACGCGGAGGCTCACCCCGGCATGGGCCCGCACGACTACTACCCCGTGGGCACGGTACTGGCGATGCCAGAAGGCGGTCCTGCATGACCTGCACCATCTTCCACAGCACCGAAATGCCACAGGGCCGCGGCGCGAGCCACACAGGCACCATCCCGCGCAAACCCATGCGCTGGCAGGTCGAGTACTGCATCAAGACGCCTGACGGCCGCGTGCTGATCGAAAGCACCAAGATCATCCAGAAAGCCAACCTCGATGAGCTGTACGTGATCATGGATCAGACTATCGACGACCTCGGTAACGAGGCCGGCAACCTAGCCACATTCGTCAGCTGGCGAGCCACCGCGCACGGCGGCACCCGCAAGAATCGTAAAAAGGGAGGTAAGCGGTAATGGGCCCTCAACCAGATCCACAACCCTCCGAGCTGCTAGCTGCTCTCAAGCAACTGGTAGACCAGCTAAGCGGCCCGCGTGTCAATCAGGCTGATGAACTCTGGACTGCCGAGGATATTGCCAGCTACTTGAAGCTGGCGGCTGACACAACTGAGCGCCGCGTGGTCACCAGGCCAGACTTCCCCAGTCCGCTGCAGCCCTGCCTGACCGGCGCTCGAGCGGCAAAGCGCTGGTTCGCCGCCGAAGTCATCACCTGGGCCAGGCAGAACCGCAGCAAGCTCCCTACCCCCAGGCAGCGCCGCAAGGCTGCCTGATCAATCCAGCCGGCCGGCCACTTCGGTGGCCGTGGCGTTGTAGTACACCATCAGCGATCGCGGATCACGGTGGCCAGTCATCCTGGCCAGGTCGAGCACATCGAGCTTTCTCGCCAACCTGGTGGTCGCCTCATGCCGGGTATCGTGAAACCGCAGATCGACAATCCCCAGCTCATCCCGAATACGCCGGAACATCGCATCAGCTGTGCCACTGCTGAGCTTGAACAGCTCATCTCCCTCAGCAGCATCCACCAGCACCGCCAGCAGCTCGACCGCCCGTTTGCTCAGCGGTACGTCGCGGCTGTCGCCGTTCTTCGTCAGATCCAGCCGAACATACCGCCGCGCCAGGTTCGTGTTCTTCTTGGTGAGCGACAGTATTTCGCCCTGGCGCATGGCTGTTTCCAGCGCGATCAGGAAGGCGTAGGCCAATTCCTGCAGCAGCGTCACCGGCACCTGACCTTCTATATAGCCGAACCGGGTCAGCAGCCGGTGCTCCTCATCAGCCAGCACTCGCCGATCGCGAGGCCGCCCGTTACCTGGGCGCTTTACTTCCCGCACAGGGTTGGCCGAGCACCAGCGCCATTCGCGCTTGGCGATCTCGAAAACAGATGACAGCAGCGTCATCTCGCGCCGCACGCTCGGCGCCTTCAACGACTTCAACCGGGCATCACGCCATTCTGCAATCTGGTCGACCGTCACTTCGCCGATTCGCAGGCCCACGAACGGCAGCTCGTTGTTCAGCTTGTCTAGGCGGATCTCTTCCCAGCGTTGGCCCGCCTTGCTCGGCGACACCTCGCGCTTGTACCGCATGAGCGCATCTGACAGAGTCGAGTCCACGCCCGTAACATGGCCCGGCACGCCGGCCAGAATCTCAGCTTCGCGCTGTGTAGCCCAGGCCTGTGCCTGAGCCTTAGTTGAAAAGGTCTGCGACTCCCTGATACCGCGCTTGGCAATCTCGGCCCGCCAGCCGCCACTGCGCTTCCTGAATGACGCCACGCCTACCGCCTCCCTTGGCGTAAAAATGGCGTAAACAGTACCACGCAACAGCCATTTGCTGCCCTCTCCTGTACCGACCGTATAACCGTAACAATCAGGTAATCCGCCACTTGCACGCAACTGCCGTTATGTGCACAATGCTGCCCGCTTTGGGGAGAGTCTCCCCCGGGGCACCAAACAATCAAAAAAGGCCTTGATCTCCAAGGCCTTTTTTATGGTCGGCGTAAAACTGGTGCGACACTCGAATAGGCGCCCCCGGCGGAACCCGATTCCAGGCTACGCACGCGAGCCTCGAGCAGCCCCACCGACCAATGCGCTCACTGTCGACTTGAGCCTGAAGCCCCGCCCGTAGACGCCTCCAGCTTACGGCACTCAATCACAGCCCCCATGAACCTGACGGCAACGACAGCTCATTTCGAAGAACGAAGACTGCACAGTGCCATATCGACAGCCAATTGCTTTCTGAAGCTGGCTACTGCTCGGCGGCCTGCTTATGATTGCTCGTCCATACCACCCTGGACGGCTTTGCAGCCGGCACTGCGCAGCGTTACGGGCAAGCCGCGGGCGAACGACCTGCCCAGAGATTGCACCGCGGTGATGCTAGGGACTGCCTTGTTCGGGCGAGCGTCGACGCGAGCGCAGCGATTGCATCTGAACACCAGATACACGATGGCCACCCGCAAGTAGCAGCGCCATGACAGCGGAAACTGGCGTTTTCCACACCTCAGGGCCAACCAGTACAAGCAGGGGATAAACCTTGGATAAGCAACCGGATGGACTGAAAGTGCCGGAGCGCATCATGCCGTTTCCTCGCTCAATCAGCGACGAGGCACGCGCGGTATTGGCCAAACTCGTCAGCCCCGAGGGCATGCCCTACAACGCAGGCCATACATTGCCCGCACTGTCAGATCATGATGCATGGCGGGCGCTTCAACGAGTGATTGGGGCCCAATATGACGCAATGCTAGAGGCGCGTGCGACCGCATCCAGTGCAACGGTCGAGACCGTGCAGATCGGACATGCGCAAGTTCATATCGCCACGCCTGCCGCGAACCATTGCTCGAAATCGGCCTACATCCATCTGCATGGCGGCGCATTGATCAGCGGTGGCGGTAGTGCATGCCGCGAGGCAGGACGCATAATCGCCGAACGCCATAACATCCGCTGCTATTCCGTCGACTATCGCCTACCTCCCGACCACCCCTTCCCGGCGGCATTAGACGACTGCGTGGCGACGTACCAACACGTCCTGCAACAACACAGTCAGGTTGTCGTCGGCGGCCAATCCGCTGGCGGCAATCTCGCTGCCGCGCTCGTTGCCAAGGCTCGCGACATGGAAATCCCCCTGCCTGCGGGCTTAGTGCTTTTGTCACCAGAGGTCGATCTTACCGAGTCAGGCGATAGCTTTGAGGTCAATCGGCTCGTGGATGTGCGCTTACCAAGCTCACTGATGGCGTGCAACCTTCTTTATGCCAATGGGGCAGATCTCGCGCACCCCTATCTGTCACCACTATTTGCCGACCTCGATGGATGGCCATCTACATTTCTGCAATCGGGTACCCGTGATCTGTTTTTATCCAATGCCGTGCGGATGCACCGCCGTCTTCGGCAAGCGGGCGTTGCCGCAGAATTGCATGTTTTCGAGGCAATGCCGCATGGAGGCTTCGGTTCAGCGCCTGAAGACGAAGAACTCAGCGAGGAACTTGATCGATTCTTGCAGAAGGTATGCGCCCCATGTAATCAGGACCGCGAATAATCAAAGCCCAACCTGTCGTGCACGACTTCAGGGCCTCTCTTAAAACGTTGGTGAGGCAGCCAGCGCAAGGCAAAAACAGGCGAAAGAGCGGAGTTTACGTACTGTAAATGAGCATTTTGAGCCTGTTTTTAACGCCGCGCTGACACACGGATAGTTTTTAGAGGCGCCCTTTAGCGGCTCAATAATTCAGGGCCTGATACAAGATACCGGCGGAACCTGGCACGGAGCCGATGCAGCCACTCGCGTTTGTGTCGCCGGATCGGATCCGACCGATATCAACGCCATGAACAGGGGAAATGCCCGCTGACGCCATGAAGCACCTGGCCACGAAACGCCTGGGACGAGGCATACCTGCCCCGGGCAGCTGAGCAATTCGTGCACGCTCATGGCGAGCCCCTGAACCGTCAGCCCCACTCACTGGCGCCCGCGCAGTGAAACACCGGTTCGCCGCCGAGCCCATGCAGCCCGCAAAGACTGGAGTCCACGCTTGGTGGATACCCAGGCACAGCCTCCCTTGGCCCAAGCGAATGGCGTAAGCAGTACCACGCAACAACCATGATCTGCCCTGTGCCGCACCGATGGTATAACCGTAACAATCAGGCAATCCGCTGCTTGCGCGTAACTGCCATAATGTGCACAATGCTGCCCGCCCTGGATAAGGTCGCCCAGGGCATGCTATATCCTTCAACTGTTGCCAACTTGTGACAACTCGCACTAAAACAGTGCCGTGTATCGCCTTGATGCACATGCTTGAGCCATTATAAGAACCCATACGAAACGTGCACCAGAGCCTCGCGAAGATCACGCGGGTTTTCGCGTGCCCGAGGGGTTGGCATTTGCGCAAAAGTTAGCGTAGAGTTCAGCCACTGTGTTTGCATGGGTCGCCGAGAATCGTGACCTGATGCAGTAGATCGCCCTAGATCCGCTACATCCCGTTCGACTTCCATCACTCCTTGCAACCAGTCTTCAGTCCTCTACACATGGAGGCTGTCATCAACTCTAGTTCCAAGGAAAAGAGACATGTCGAATCGTCAGAACGGTACCGTCAAGTGGTTTAACGACGAGAAAGGTTTTGGTTTTATCACTCCAGAAAGCGGTCCGGATCTGTTCGTACATTTCCGCGCTATCGAAGGTAACGGCTTCAAGAGCCTGAAAGAAGGCCAGAAAGTTAGCTTCGTTGCTGTACAAGGTCAAAAAGGCATGCAGGCTGACCAGGTTCAAATCCAGGAATAAGCCGCTGCTTGAAAAAACCCCTGACTCACGTCAGGGGTTTTTTTATGCCTGCAACTTAGTATCCGCGCTCCAACCGCCCTTATTCATGCGAACGACCTTATGCCGAAATCAGCACTACGCCCACAAGGCGACTTTCCTCCGGCAGGCCTGGGACGGCGCCTGGCCGCCGTGCTGTATGACGGCTTCCTGTGCATCGCCCTGATGATCGTAGTGGGCTTCATCTACAAGCTGATCCAGATGGCCATCTATGGCGAGGCGCAACTGCGGCAGTGGGCAGATGCCGGCGCACTGGACCATGACCCACTGCTTTCCACCGTGCTGCTGCTGAGCCTGTTCGGGTTCTTCGCCAAATTCTGGACCCACGGCGGCCAGACCCTGGGCATGCAGGTGTGGGGCATTCGCGTGCAGAATGCCGATGGTACGGCGATCACCCTCTGGCAGGCGCTGTTGCGCTTCCTGATCGCCATCCTGTCATGGCTGGCATTGGGCCTGGGCTTTCTGTGGGCACTGGTCGACAAGCGCAACCGCACCTGGCATGACCTGTATTCCGATAGCGTCGTCGTGCGCCTGCCCAAGCACGCGCATCGCAACGGAAAGGCTTAAAAAAGTGAAAGCACGCGCCCTTCCCATCAGCGGGAAAGGCGCGCTGGATCACCCCGCCCGGCGCAGCAACCAGAGGCCGGCAATGGCGCAGATGCTGGCTGGAAGCAGCACCGCCACCAGTGGCGAGAAGCCGAACACCAGGCTCGACGGGCCGAGCAGATCCTGGGCGATGCGGAACACGAAGCCCACAAGAACACCGGTGAACACGCGCTGCCCCAGGGTGACCGAGCGCAGCGGGCCGAAGATGAAGGAAATCGCCATCAGTACCAGCGCAGCAGTCACCAGCGGCTGCAGCACCTTGGTCCAGAATGCCAGCCAGTAATTGCCGTTGTTCAGGCCTTGTTCTTTCAGGTAGTGGATGTAGTTCCACAAGCCAGTGATCGACAGCGCCTCGGGCTCCAGCACCACGGTGCCGAGCAACTGAGGGCTGAGCTCGATGTCCCAGCGCTCGGTCGGCGCCTTGACGACTTCGGTGCGGCGGTCGTGGAACAGCGTGGTTGCCACGTCCTCCAGCTCCCAGTAGCTGCCCTCATAAGTGGCACGACGCGCGAAGCTGGACGACTCCAGACGGCGGTCGTCATCGAAGCGGTAGCGAGTCACCCCGAACAGCACGCCACCTGGCTGCACGGCGTTGATGTGCACGAACTCCTGCCCCTGACGGTGCCACATGCCGCGCTTGGCAGTCTGCGCTTCGCCGCCGCCCTGAGCCATGGCACGGCTGGCCTGGGCCTGGTTTTCGGTCCAGGGCGCCACGTACTCGCCGATCAGAATGCCGACCAGCATCAGCGCCAGCATGGGCTTCATCACACCCCAGACGATGCGCCCGATCGACACACCGGCCGCACGCATGATGGTCAGTTCGCTGTTGCTGGCCAACGTACCCAAGCCGATCAGACAGCCCACCAACGCCGCCATCGGCAGCATGTCGTAGATGCGCCGCGGTGCGGTCAGCAGCACGTACCAAAGCGCGTCGCCGATGCCATAGCTGCCTTCGATATCGCCCAGTTCATCGATGAGCGCGAACAGCAGGGCCAGGCCGACGATGATGCCGAGCACAGCCAGAATGGCGAACAGCACCTGCACGCCGATGTAGCGATCCAGCTTAACCACGAGCGATCTCCCGACGGCTTACCAACTTCAGACGCAACGGCTCCCAATAGAGCAACGCCAGGCCAACCAGCAGGAACAACAGGTGCACGCCCCACAGCCCGATGTAGGGCGGGATACGCCCCTTGTCCAGCGCACTGCGAGCCGCTACCAGCAAGCCGAGATAAGTCATGTACAGGAGAATGGCCGGCAGCAGCTTGAGGAAACGGCCCTGACGCGGGTTGACCCGCGACAGCGGTACGGCCATCAGGGTGACGATGAACACCAGCAACGGGATGGAGATACGCCACTGCAGCTCGGACTGCATGCGCGGCTCGTCGCTGCCGAACAGCTGCGAAGTCGGAATCGCCTCGCGCTCGCTGATGTCCGCCGCCACCGACGGCTTGGGCAGCAGCACGCCATAGGTGTCGTACTGGATCACCCGGTAATCGGCCTGCCCTGGATTGCCGTCATAGCGGTAGCCGTTTTCCAGGATCAGGTACCGGCTGCCATCGGGCTGAACCTCCTGGCGGCCACTTTCGGCGACCAGCACACTGATGCCGCGATCCTTGTCGCCCTCGCGGGACACGCGCTTGTCGGAGATGAAAATGCCGCCCAGCTCAGTACGGTCATCCGACAGATCACGGGTGTAGGTAACGCGCGTGCCGTCGCGCATCGACTGGAAACGCCCGGGCACCAGGGTATCGAACTCGGTCAGGGCGTCCTGCTGATTGAAGATCCTGGCGACCTGGGTCACGCCCTGCGGCGCCAGGCCCATGCTCAGCCAGGCCACCAGCAGCGCTACCACGGTGGCAGGCGCGAGGCTATAGAGGAACAGCCGTTGCTGGCTCATGCCGGTGGCGGACAGCACGGTCATTTCGCTATCCAAGTACAGCCGCCCGTAAGCCAGCAGGAAGCCCAGGAACAGGCCCAGGGGCAGAATCAGTTGCAGGAAGCCGGGCAGGCGAAAACCCATGATCAGGAACAGCACGCTGGGATCGAGTATCCCCTGGGCCGCCTGGGCCAGGTACTTGATGAAGCGGCCACTCATGATGATTACCAGCAGTACGGCACTCACCGCACTCAGGGTAACCAGAACCTCTCGGGACAAATATCGGAAGACGATCAAACAGACACTCCAGGGTTGTCAGGCTCAGGCGGCTGTGCTCAAACTAGCCGAACTGCATGCTGGCCCGCACTTTCAAGCGAACCGGCCGAAAAAATTGTCGTCCATTATCCTGCATTCGCGACTCGTTGTCTTGGGGACACCACGCATGGAATTTATCGTCAAAAGCGCTCGCCCGGAAACACTGAAAACCGCCACTCTGGTCATCCCTGTAGGTGAAGGTGGCAAACTCGGCGCCACCGCCAAGGCGGTGGACGCAGCCAGCGGCGGCGCCATCGCCGCCCTGCTCAAGCGCGGCGACCTGGCGGGCAAGCCCGGCCAGACCCTGCTGGCGCATGGCGTTGCCAACCTCAAGGCCGAGCGCGTGCTGCTAGTCGGCACGGGCAAGGACGCCGAACTGTCTGACCGCCAACTGCGCAAATTGATCGCTGCCGTTTATGGCGTGCTGAAGAATCTTGCCGGCAGCGATGCCCTGCTGGCCCTGCAAGACGTACAGGTAAAAGGCCGCGATGCCTACGGCAAGGCCCGCCTGCTGGTGGAAAGCCTGGCGGATGCCGGCTACCAGTTCGATCGTTTCAAGAGCCAGAAGGCGACGCCCGGTGCTCTTAAGAAGATCACCCTGATCACCGACAAGGCCGATACTGCCGCCGTCGAGCGCGCCACCCGCGAGGCGCGCGCCATCGCCATCGGCATGGCGCTGACCAAGGACCTGGGCAACCTGCCGCCGAACATCTGCCACCCCAGCTACCTCGCCGAGCAGGCCAGGGAACTGGGCAAGGCGCACAAGAACCTCAAGGTCGAAATCCTCGACGAGAAGAAGCTGCAAACCCTCGGCGCCGGCGCCTTCCTGGCCGTGGGCCAGGGCAGCGAGCAGCCGCCGCGGATGATCGTCATTCAGTACAACGGCGGCAAGAAAGGCGACAAGCCCCACGCCCTGGTAGGCAAGGGCATCACCTTCGACACCGGCGGCATCAGCATCAAGCCGGCCGCCAACATGGATGAAATGAAGTACGACATGGGCGGCGCCGCCAGCGTGTTCGGCACTCTGCGCGCTGTGCTCGAACTGCAGTTGCCGATCAACCTGGTTTGCCTGCTGGCCTGTGCCGAGAACATGCCCAGCGGCGGTGCGACGCGCCCCGGCGACATCGTCACCACCATGAGCGGCCAGACCGTGGAAATCCTCAACACCGACGCCGAAGGTCGCCTGGTGCTGTGCGATACCCTGACCTACGCCGAGCGCTTCAAGCCGCAATCGGTGATCGACATCGCCACCCTCACCGGCGCCTGCATCGTCGCTCTGGGCAGCAACGTTTCCGGTCTGATGGGCAATGACGACGAACTGGTCAACCAGATCCTCGCCGCCGGCCGCCAGGCTGACGACCGCGCCTGGCAATTGCCGCTGTACGACGAATACCAGGAGCAACTGGATAGCCCGTTCGCCGACATCGCCAATATCGGCGGGGCGAAAGCTGGCACCATCACTGCTGGCTGCTTCCTGTCGCGCTTCACCAAAGCCTACAAATGGGCTCACCTGGACATCGCCGGTACCGCCTGGGTCAGCGGCGGCAAGGACAAAGGCGCCACTGGCCGCCCGGTGCCGCTGCTCACCCAGTACCTGCTCGACCGCGTACCGGCCTGATCAGCAGCGCCCCGAGGGTGGCCGCTCTGGCCACCCTCGTCCGCCGCCCAACCTGCCCTATCTGAAACCGCTCAATACGCTTTTCGCTTGAAGCTTGCCGCTTGAAGCCCGACACTTGCCGCCATGCCCCGAATCGAATTCTACGTACTGTCGTCGGCCACCCCATCCGAACGCCTGCGCGCTGCCTGCCAGCTTGCCGGCAAAGCCTGGCGAGCCGGCTTGCCGGTGTTCCTGCGCGGTCGCGACAGCGCGCAATGCAACGAACTCGACGAGCTGCTCTGGCGAGCCCGCCAGGAAAGCTTCATCCCCCACGGCCTGCATCAGGATGATCCGCACGGACCGGTGGTGATCGGCCTGGACGAAGAGCCCGCGGCGCAGCAAGCAGTGCTGATCAACCTCAGCAGCACGCTCAGCCCGCATATCGACCGTTTCAGCCGGGTGATCGAGATCGTCAACCAGGAACCCGACCTGCTGACCGCCTGCCGGGAGAATTTCCGCAGTTACCGGCAGCGCGGCTATGATCCCAAACGTGTCGAACTGTAGACCCCTGCCATGGACAACCTGAACCCTCCCCACAAACCCGGCGCCCTGCTGAGCGATCTCGAATCGATTCGCGAACTGCTCGATGACGACCTCGACCCGCCGCTACTCACTGACAAGTTCGACCCGGACGACATCCCCGTACTCTCCGACGTGGTACGCGCCCCCGAACCGGTTCTCGCCGCGCAACCCGCCGTTCCGGTCAGCGCCGCCGGCATAGCTTCCGAGGACGAGCTGCGCCAGACCGTGCAACGCGCCATTGGCCGTGACAACGAGATCAATCGCCTGGACACCGAGCTGCGCGCCGCGGCACAACTGCTGCTGCAGGATGTGATCGACGACTTCGTGCCGCAGATCGAGGCCGAACTCAAGCGCCGCCTGCAGGCGCGCCTCAACCGCCTGCTGCCTCCACGTCGCTGACCCTCCCCCTGCCCTGACAGCGTTTTCCCGCTCGACCGATAGCCGCGAGAGCGGAAGAAAACTGCGCGGCGGTTGGTTATACTGCTCGGCTTTTCCGATCAGACGCCAGAAGGGTCCCGCCGCGCATGGACAAGACCTACCAGCCCCACGCCATCGAAACCGCCCTGTACGAAAACTGGGAGGCGAAAGGCTACTTCGCTCCGCAGGGTTCGGGTGAGCCCTACACCATCATGATCCCGCCGCCGAACGTCACCGGCAGCCTGCACATGGGCCACGGCTTCAACAACGCGATCATGGACGCGCTGATCCGTTTCCGCCGCATGCAGGGCCGCAACACCCTGTGGCAGCCGGGCACCGACCACGCCGGTATCGCCACCCAGATGGTGGTGGAGCGTCAACTGGCCGCTCAAGGCATCGACCGCCACGACCTGGGCCGCGAGAAGTTCCTCGACAAGGTCTGGGAATGGAAGAACGAGTCCGGCGGCACCATCACCCGGCAGATCCGCCGACTGGGCAGCTCGGTGGACTGGTCGCGCGAGCGCTTCACCATGGACGACGGCCTGTCCGAAGCGGTCAAGGAAGCCTTCGTGCGCCTGTTTGATGACGGCCTGATCTACCGCGGCAAGCGCCTGGTCAACTGGGACACCAAGTTCCACACCGCGATCTCCGACCTCGAGGTGGAAAACCACGACGAGAAAGGCCACCTGTGGAACCTGCGCTACCCGCTGGCCGACGGTAACAAGACCGCCGAAGGCAACGACTACCTGATCGTCGCCACCACCCGCCCGGAAACCCTGCTCGGTGACGCCGCCGTTGCCGTGCACCCGGAGGACGAACGCTACAAAGCGCTGATTGGCCAATACGTCGAGCTGCCGCTGGTGGGGCGCCGCATCCCAATCATCGCCGACGATTATTGCGACCCGGAGTTCGGCACCGGCTGCGTGAAGATCACCCCGGCCCACGACTTCAACGACTACGAAGTCGGCAAGCGCCACAACCTGCCGCTGATCAACATCTTCGACAAGGACGCCGCCGTCCTGCCGGGCGCGCAGATCTTCAACCTCGACGGCAGCGTCAACGCCCTGCTCGACGCCAGCCTGCCAGCTGCCTACGCCGGCCTGGATCGCTTCGAGGCACGCAAACGCATCGTCGCCGACATCGACACCCTGGGCCTCCTGGACAAGATCGATGACCATGCCCTGAAGGTGCCCAAGGGCGACCGCTCCGGCACCGTCATCGAGCCATGGCTGACCGATCAGTGGTACGTCTCCACCAAACCGCTGGCCGAAAAGGCCATCGCGGTGGTCGAGAGCGGCGAAATCCAGTTCGTGCCCAAGCAGTACGAAAACATGTACTTCAGCTGGATGCGCGACATCCAGGACTGGTGCATCAGCCGTCAGCTGTGGTGGGGCCACCGCATTCCGGCCTGGTACGACGAAGCCGGCAACGTCTACGTGGGCCGCGACGAAGCCGAAGTGCGTGCCAAGCACAGCCTGGGCGACATCGCCCTGCGCCAGGACGATGACGTCCTGGATACCTGGTTCAGCTCCGGTCTGTGGACCTTCTCGACCCTCGGCTGGCCCGAGCAGACCGACTTCCTGAAGACCTTCCACCCCACCGACGTGCTGGTCACCGGTTTCGACATCATCTTCTTCTGGGTCGCCCGGATGATCATGATGTCCACCCACCTGACCGGACAGATCCCGTTCAAGACCGTCTACGTGCACGGCCTGGTGCGCGACGGCCAGGGCCAGAAGATGTCCAAGTCCAAGGGCAACGTGCTCGACCCGCTGGACATCGTCGACGGCATCGACCTGGAAACCCTGCTGGCCAAACGCACCAGCGGCATGATGCAGCCCAAGCTCGCCGAGAAGATCGCCAAGCAGACCAAGGCCGAATTCCCGGAAGGCATCGCCAGCTACGGCACCGACGCCCTGCGTTTCACCTTCTGTTCGCTGGCCACCACCGGGCGCGACGTGAAGTTCGACATGGGCCGCGTCGAGGGCTATCGCAACTTCTGCAACAAGCTGTGGAACGCCGCCAACTTCGTCATCGAGAACACCGATGGCCAGGACACCGGTGTGAATGGTGAACAAGTCGATCTGTCGCCGGTCGATCGCTGGATCATCTCCGCGCTGCAGCGTTGCGAGCAGGACGTGACCCGACACCTCGACGCCTTCCGCTTCGACCTGGCCACCCAGGCACTCTACGAATTCGTCTGGGACGAGTACTGCGCCTGGTACCTGGAGCTGGTCAAGCCGGTGCTGTGGGACGAGAACGCGCCCATCGAGCGCCAGCGCGGCACCCGCCGCACGCTGGTGCGTGTGCTGGAAGTGATCCTGCGTCTGGCTCACCCGTTCATGCCGTTCATCACCGAAGAGATCTGGCAGCGTATCAAGGGCCAGGCCGGCGTCAGCGGCGAAACGCTGATGCTGCAACCCTGGCCGGTGGCCAACGAAAGCCGCATCGACGCGGCGGCCGAGGGCGACATCGAGTGGGTCAAGCAACTGATGCTCGGCGTACGGCAGATCCGTGGCGAGATGAAGATCTCCATGGCCAAGCGCATCGACGTCATCCTCGCCAACGCCTCGGCCTCCGACCTGCGCCGCCTCAACGACAACGCCCCGCTGCTCAACAAGCTGGCCAAGTTCGAGTCGGTGAAGGTGCTGGCTGCTGGCGAACAAGCGCCGATGTCCGCCACCGCCCTGGTCGGCGACATGCAGGTGCTGGTGCCGATGGCCGGCCTGATCGACAAGGAAGCCGAACTGGCGCGCCTGGACAAGGAAATCCAGCGCCTGGAAGGTGAAGCCAAACGGGTCGGCGGCAAGCTGGCCAACGAGGGCTTCGTCGCCAAGGCTCCGGCTGAAGTACTGGAGAAGGAACGCGCCAAGCTGGCCGAGGCCGAACAGGCGCTGGCCAACCTGGTGGAGCAGCGCGGCAAGATCGCCAGCCTGTAACAGGTAAAGGCCCGCCGCGTGCGGGCCTTTTTCATGGAGTTGCGGATGATCGAGCTGCGCTTCGAAGTACGGCTCAACGCACCGCCCGACACCGTCTGGGGCTGGATCACCGACGTGCGCTGTCTGCGCGCCGAGATGCGTCCCTGGCTATGGATGAGCGTGCCCCGCGGCACGCGCAACTTGGCCGACACGGACTTGCACACGGGCCAAATCCTGTTCACCAGCTGGCTATGGCTGTTTGGCCTGCTGCCCATCGGCACCTCGCGCCTGACGCTGCTGGAGCTGGAACCGGGCCTAAGGTTTGTCGAGCAGTCGCCAATGACCGGCATGCGCCTGTGGCGCCATGAACGGCAGCTGCAGGCCTGGGGTGAAGGCACTCTGCTCGTTGACCGGTTGACGGTGAGGCCACTGTTGGCCACTGCGCTGGTAAAAGGCTTTCTGCAGTTGTTCTTCGCCTCCCGGCATCGCAACCTGCGCCGCCGCTTGGCTTACTGAAAGGACGCACAATGGACGTCAGCAAGACCAAGACCAGCTTCTACCGCCGCCTCTACGTGGCCTGGTTGATCGACAGTGGCACCGCCGATAGCGTGCCAGCCCTGATGGCCGCCACCGGAATGCCCCGTCGCACGGCCCAGGACACCCTGAGCGCGCTGGAGGAGCTGGACATCCACTGCGAATTCCAGCAGCAGGACGGCGAGCGTAACAATGCCGGCCATTACGTGATCCGCGACTGGGGCGCCATCGACAAACGCTGGATCGCCGCCAACCTGCAGCAGATCAAGGCTGTTCTCGGCTATCCCTGAGACACTGCGCAGCGGCCAAAAGGACTGACCATGACCCTCGATTTGCTTCTGGTGCTCGGCCTGCTGTTCACCGCAGTGGTGCTGTTCGTCATCAACAAACCGCGCATGGACGTGGTCGCCTTGATGATACTCATCGCCCTGCCGCTGACCGGCGTGCTGACCATTCAGGAAACCCTGGCCGGCTTCGCCGACCCCAGCGTGATCCTGATCGCCGCGCTGTTCGTGATCGGCGAGGGCCTGGTACGTACCGGCATTGCTTATCGCCTAGGCGACTGGCTGGTAGCGAAGGCTGGCAGCAGTGAAACCCGCCTGCTGGTGCTGCTGATGGTGGCCGTCGCCGGCCTTGGCTCGGTGATGAGTTCGACTGGCGTGGTGGCGATCTTCATTCCGGTAGTGCTCGGCGTGGCGGCGCGGCTGAAGATCGCGCCGGGGCGATTGATGATGCCGTTGGCCTTCGCCGGCCTGATCAGCGGCATGCTGACCCTGGTAGCTACGCCGCCTAACATGGTGGTGCACAGTGAGCTGCTGCGGGCTGGGCTGCCGGGTTTCAGTTTCTTCAG
Organism: Pseudomonas sp. PA27(2017); assembly: GCF_001945445.1. Lineage (GTDB taxonomy): Bacteria > Pseudomonadota > Gammaproteobacteria > Pseudomonadales > Pseudomonadaceae > Aquipseudomonas. Next base: position 79,251 of record NZ_MSXW01000061.1, on the reverse strand, counting down.
CTTCACGCCCATCGGCCTCGCCGTGCTGGTGCTTGGCGTGCTCTACATGCTCGCCACGCGGCGCTGGCTGCAGCGCGACGTCGATAGTGACGCCTCGGCGCCGCCACGCCTGACGCTCGCCGATCTGGCCGACAGCTACCGCCTTAGTGAACGGGAACGGCGCCTGCAGGTACGTGCCGACTCGCCCCTGGCCAATCAGGCGCTGGACGAGCTGCAGCTGCGTTCACAGTACGGCATCAACGTGATCGCGGTGGAGCGCCAGCGGCAGTTCCGCACCCTGCTCTTGATGGCCACCGGCAATACCCAGTTGCTACCCGGCGACGTACTACTGGTCGACCTGGCCAGCCCGGCCATTGCGGTGCTCGGCGCCTATCAGGAACTGGGCCTGGAGGCGCTGCCGTTACGCAACTCCTACTACAGCGTGCACTCCCACGAGCTGGGCCTTGCCGAAGTGGCGCTGCCGCCAGAATCCCAGTTGCCGGGCAAGACCATTCAGGAGCTTGGGCTGCGCAGCCGCTACAAGCTCAACGTGGTCGGCCTGCGCCGTCATGGCCAAGCGCTGGAGGGCCTGCTGGTGGACGAAAAACTGACCCACGCCGACACCCTGTTGGTGGCCGGCAGTTGGAAGCAGATCCACCACTTGCAGAGCCTCAACCGTGATTTTCTGGTGCTCAGCCTGCCCGCCGAAGTGGACGAGGTGGCGCCCGCCGCGCGCAAGGCGCCCTATGCCTTGCTGAGCTTGGCGGTGATGGTCGCCCTGATGATCAGCGGCCTGGTCCCCAACGTCATGGCCGCGCTGATCGGTTGCCTGCTGATGGGCGCCTTCCGCTGTATCGACATGCCCAGCGCCTACCGTTCCATCCACTGGCCGAGCCTGATCCTGATCGTCGGCATGCTGCCGTTCGCCCTGGCCCTGCAGAAAACCGGCGGCATCGACCTGGCAGTTAACGGCCTGGTCGGCGCCCTCGGCAACGCCGGGCCACGGGTGATCCTCGCCAGCCTGTTCGCGGTTACCGCCCTGATCGGCCTGTTCATCTCCAACACCGCGACTGCCGTGCTGATGGCGCCCGTGGCCATCGCCACCGCCCAGGCATTGGGCGTGTCGCCACTGCCATTCGCCATGACCGTCGCCCTCGCCGCCTCGGCCGCCTTCATGACACCCATTTCCTCGCCGGTGAACACCCTGGTGCTGGGGCCTGGTCAGTACCGCTTCGGAGATTTCGTGCGTATCGGTGTGCCGTTCACCATTCTGGTGATGATCGTCAGCGTGGTGATGGTGCCGTGGATATTTCCGCTGTAGCTCAGGGCAGCGGCGGGATCAAAGGGAAGCGGCCGTTCGCGATTTCGTGGGAGGGGCTTTAGCCGCGAGTGCTTTACGCATAGCCAGGCAAAATCGAGGCTAAAGCGGATCGCCGCCCGGCCTCTTCCACAAAAGCTCTTCTCACCGTCCGCTTGTCGTTTGGAACCGCACACTACGCGGCGCGAAAGAAGCGCCGCTTGGCACGGTTCAGCCAACCATCCTCGGCCTTGTCGGCCGCCAGACGCCGCAGATTTTCGGTGACTGCCGCCACGTAGTTCTGGTCGTCGTTGCGGATGTGCCCGAACAGCCAGCGGCCCAGCAGGCTGCGTAGTTCGTCGCAGACATCTTCGCCTTGCCGGAACCGCACGCGGTAGTCCTCGACGCGGCGGATGAACAGCTCGTGCACCCGCTTGTGCGCCTTGGTGAATACGTATCCCGCTTCCTCGAGCATCGCCTCCTCGAAGGCGAAATGGGAGCTGGTGTAATCCACCAGTTCTTCGATCACCAGCGCTACGTTCTCCCGCGCACCATTGTGCTGCGCCGCATACAGCTCGTTGATCATGTCGACGATGCGTCGGTGCTGACCGTCGATCACCGCGATTCCGGTGTTCAGGTCATCACTCCAACTGAGATAGGCCATGGCCGCGCCCCTGTCATTCCCCTGGATGGGGCCAGTCTAGAGTCGGCCGAGCGGTTGCCGGTTGACCTGGATCAGTGCATACCCAGGCGCGCATCTGGGTACGAGGGCCGCTTCACATTCAAGACACCGAGCACGGCGCCAGCGGCTGTGGGAAAATGCCCGGCCCGTCACCTGCGCAATGATCAGCATGCCCGCCAAACGTCCGTCGAAACCGCCCGCCTCGCCTGAAAAAGGCCAGCTGCACCCCCGCAATCGCCATCAGGGCCGTTATGACTTTCCGGCGTTGATCAAGGCCAGCCCGGAGCTGGGCGCGTTCGTGATCGTCAACCCCTACGGCAACCAGAGCATCGACTTCGCCAACCCGGCGGCCGTGAAGGTGTTCAACCGCGCGCTTCTCAAGCAGTTCTACGGTATCAATCACTGGGATATTCCCGCCGACTACCTGTGCCCGCCGATTCCGGGGCGCGCTGACTACCTGCACTATCTGGCCGATCTGCTGGCCGATGACAACCGCGGTGAAATTCCCCGCGGCGCGGCCGTACGGGCGCTGGATATCGGCGTGGGTGCCAACTGCATCTACCCGCTGCTGGGTAACCGCGAATACGGCTGGCGTTTTCTGGGCGCGGACATCGCGCCCGAGGCCATTGCCTCGGCAACGGCCATCGTGCACGCGAACTCTGGCCTGCGCGATCAGATCGAGCTACGCCTGCAGGCGGATGCCGGGCACGTCTTCAGCAATCTGTTGCAGAGCGACGAACGTTTCGAGCTCACCCTCTGCAACCCACCCTTCCACGCCTCGGCAGCCGAAGCCAGCAGCGGCAGCAAGCGCAAATGGCGCAACCTCGGCAAGCTCGACCCGAAGCGTAAACTGCCGGTGCTCAACTTTGGCGGCCAGGCAGCCGAGCTGTGGTGCCCGGGTGGCGAAGCGGCGTTCGTGGCGCGGTTGATCGGCGAAAGCGCCGAGCATCGTGACCAGGTACTGTGGTTCAGCACGCTGATCTCCAAGGCAGGCAATCTGCCCGGCGTATACGCCACGCTGAAGAAGGTCGGCGCCGCGAACACCCGCACGGTAGAAATGAGCCAAGGCCAGAAGCAGAGCCGCTTCGTGGCCTGGACCTTTCATACTGCCGAACAGCGCCAGCGCTGGATGAACGAGCGCAGCAGCGCTTAGTCGTCAGCGCGCGGCGCGCGCACGATCAGGGTATCGCACGGCACCCACTGCAGCAGTTCGCTGGCCGCGCTGCCCAGTAATACGTTCATCAGTCCGCTGCGCCCATGGGTGCCCATCACCACCAGATCGACGCCATGCTCACGCACGTAGTGACTCAGTGAAGCGGCCAGCGAGCCCTGCTCGATGACAATACGGGTACGCTTGCGCACCTCATCAGGCAGATCGCTGGAGGCAAGAAAGGCGGCGTAATCGCCCTCCTCGATGTACTGGCGTGTCCGCTCATCGATCACTCGTTCCAGACGGTCGGACATCGGCGCTTCGGTGGCGTGATAGAGCACCAGCTCGCGATCCGGGAAGTAGCAAGCAGCCGCATGCAACGCATGGAGCGACGAATCGGAGAAATCGGTAGCCACGATGATGCGCCCATAGCGCCCTCGTGGCCGCCGACGCACCACCAGCAAGGGCTGCGGCAATTGCCGGGCCAGCAACTCGACCGTAGAGCCGAGCAGCAGGCGGCCCCATAATGCGTTGCTCGCCACGCCGGTGACCACCAGTGCGCTACCGGTCTCTCGTGCCGCCTTGGCAATGGCCTGTACGGGCTCACCCCGTTCGACGCGCAGGCGCACCTGCACATCCAGGCCCGACAGATCCTGCTGCAACTGCTGCTCGGCGAAACGTGCCAGGCTGGCGTCATCCCGATCACCCAGCCAGCCCAATACCAAATCCGGCCCCTGGCCGACTTCCAGCACATTCACGCCTACCAGCAACGCCTGCCATTCACCGGCCAGTTGCACCGCACGGTCCAGCGCGCGGTCGCACCGCACACTCAGGTCAGTGGCCAGCAACACGCTCGCCGGCGTTCCCTCGGCCCAGGGTTGTCTGCTCATCGCACACCTCGATATCCCCACAGAAGATAGGCCTAAGACCCTAGCAACTCTGCGCATAGAGAAACATCGACAAATCGTAAGCAAACACGAGTCAGATTGAGGGACGACGCATCAGCATCCATGCCAGCCCGGCAACCCACAGCAGCGATGCGCCGTAGTTGATGCGTTGATAAAGGCCGAAGCCGTGACCACTCTCCAGTGCAGCGGCCATCAGTGGCAAGGCGCCAAGAGCTGCCAACGTGCAGAACAGCGAAAACAGGGCGAAGCCTGGCGAGGTGAGCAGACGGCGGCCCAGCCACACCCAGAGCGCCCCCGCCAGCAACAGGCTGAACGCCATGATCAGCCCTGCCAGGTTGTGCAGGTTCTGGCTGGCCGAGGGATTTTCGGGCGCACAACCCGCGTCACAGGCGAAGTAGCCCGTGCCGAAGCTGCCCAGGCCATGAAGCATGATCAGCAGGCCGCTCAGGCGCGCCCAGCGGCTGCGGAAACTCAGCGCCACGGCTGTACCGAACAACAGAAACAGCACACCCAGTGGAAAATTGTTGATCGCTGGCGAGAGGGTTTGCGTAGGCGCGCCTTCGGCACCCAACACGCTCATGGCCTGGTCGACGTGGCTATAACCGGGATAAAGCGAACCAGCGACAGCCACGCCTAGAATCAGCCACAAGGGCGTGATCAATCCTGCGAAATACCCCAGCTTGAGCGTCCTGTTCGAATGCATGCGAGTTTCCTTTCCGTGGCGTGAACGTCCGTTCAGTGACGTGGCTCTGAAGACTCGCGACACATCGAATCGCGCAGCTACCCGTCGACTGCTTTACGCGAACTGCAGCCTGTCGAAGGTTTTTCGTCCATAATCGCCGCCCTCGAAAAGCTGCCGGGTTGCCTCCGGCCCTGAAAGGACGATCTCATGCTGCGCATCACCGAACTCAAACTGCCACTCGATCATGCCGATGACGCCCTGCGCCCGGCACTGGTCGAGCGCCTGGGCATCGACGACAACGAATTGCTCGAATTCAGCGTGTTCAAGCGCAGCTACGATGCCCGTAAGAAGTCCGGTGACATGCCGTTCATCTACACCCTGGATTTCAGTGCGCGCGACGAGGCTGCGCTGCTGGCGCGCTTCGCCAACGACCGCAATCTCGGCATCGCTCCTGACGTGAGCTACAAGCCGCTGAGCGTCAGCGCCGAACAACATCCTGCCCAGCGCCCGCTGGTGATCGGCTTCGGGCCATGCGGCATTTTCGCGGCGCTGCTCCTCGCGCAGATGGGCCTCAAACCCATCGTGCTCGAACGTGGCAAGGAAGTGCGTCAGCGCACCAAGGACACCTGGGGCCTGTGGCGCAAGAAAGTGCTCGATCCCGAGTCCAACGTGCAGTTTGGCGAGGGCGGCGCGGGCACCTTTTCCGACGGCAAGCTGTACAGCCAGATCAAGGATCCCAACCACTACGGGCGCAAGGTGCTGGAAGAGTTCGTCAAGGCTGGCGCGCCGGAGGAGATTCTCTACGTCAGCAAGCCGCATATCGGCACCTTCCGCCTGACCGGCGTGGTAGCTACCATGCGCGAAGAGATCAAGGCCCTCGGCGGCGAGGTGCGCTTCCAGCAGCGTGTCAGCGACGTATTGATCGAAGACGGTCAACTGGTCGGTGTCGAGTTGGAGAATGGCGAGCAGGTGCACAGCCGCCACGTCATCCTGGCCCTTGGCCACAGCTCGCGCGACACTTTCCGAGCCCTGCACAAGCGTGGCGTGTTCATGGAAGCCAAGCCGTTCTCCGTGGGCTTTCGCATCGAGCACCCGCAGTCGCTGATCGACCGTGCGCGCCTCGGCAAATATGCCGGCCACCCGAAACTCGGCGCAGCCGACTACAAGCTGGTGCACCACGCCAAGAACGGCCGCTCGGTTTACAGCTTCTGCATGTGCCCAGGCGGAACCGTGGTAGCGGCCACCAGCGAGCCGCACCGGGTGGTCACCAACGGCATGAGCCAGTACTCGCGTAACGAACGCAATGCCAACTCGGGCATCGTGGTCGGCATCACCCCGGAGCAGGATTATCCCGGCGGCCCGCTGGCTGGCGTCGAACTGCAGGAGCAGCTCGAATCCCACGCCTACGTACTCGGCGGCAGCAACTACGAGGCGCCGGGCCAACTGGTCGGCGACTTCATCGCCGGCAAGCCGAGCACCGCACTGGGCAGCGTCGAGCCCTCCTACAAACCGGGCATCAAGCTTGGTGACCTGGCACCCTCGCTGCCGGACTTCGCCATCGAAGCGATTCGTGAAGCGTTGCCTGCCTTCGCCAAGCAGATCAGGGGCTTTGACCTACACGACGCCGTGCTGACCGGCATCGAAACGCGCACCTCATCGCCACTGCGCATTACCCGTGGCGAAGACCTGCAGAGCCTCAACGTACGCGGCCTGTTCCCGGCCGGTGAAGGTGCGGGCTATGCCGGTGGCATCCTGTCTGCCGGAGTCGACGGGATCCGTGTCGCCGAAGGTCTGGCACGCGCGCTGATGGGTGAGCAGGCTCAATAGGGCGTCTGCCAGCGACACAGGGTGGTGCGCCGCGAGCCATTGGGCCGGCGCTGGGGATCGGCGAACGTGGCAACCTCGACGAAGCCGGCCTTGCGCATCATGCCGGCCGAGGCGGCGTTCTGTTCATGGCGGTCGATGTAGATATCGACAATGCCCGCCGCCTCGATGTCCGCCACCACCTGGCGCAGCAACGCCGAGCCGATTCCCTGCCCTGCGGCATCGCGATGGGTCACCGCTTCGCAGATGTAAGCGTGTTCGGCATCGGCACGAGTGTCAGGTTGATGAGAGCGAAAGCGCCGGGTACGCACATGGCTGACGAAACCCAGTAGCGTGCCCTGCCCCTCGGCCAGCAGCACTTGGCTGCTGCCATCGGCGATGCCACGCAGGTGAGCGGTCACCTCGGCCGGCGGCAGGTGGTTCCAGGGGTTGGGGCCATGTTCGAAGATCAGCGCGAGGAGCGCTTCGATGTCGGCGGCGTTCGCCGCCCGATGCTGCCACTGCATCTGCCGAATCTCATGGGGAATGGGAACGGTGGCAGTCTAGGCCGTACTCAATCCTGTCGGCAGGCACAGTCGTGCAGCAAAACGGCAACCCAGTTCAGGATTCCCAGGGTCGCCCGCGGGTGCGACGCACCAGCTTGACCTTTTCCTGCATCGCCGACTTGGCGAGCATGTGGGCGCTGACCGGTGCGGTGATGAACAGGAACAGCGTGATCAGCAGCTCATGGAAGCTCAGCCCTTCGGTGTGACTGCTGAAGAAGATCATCGACGCCACCACCATGCTGCCCACTCCCAGGGTAGTGGCCTTGGTCGGGCCATGCAGGCGCGTGAAGAAGTCCGGCAGACGATACAGGCCGATGGCGCCGATCAGCGCGAACGAGCAGCCGACCAGTAAGAAAAACGCCACCAGTGCTTCGATCCAGAATGGCATGGCAACAACCTCCTCAGTCGATGATTTCGCCGTGCAGCAGATGCTTGCCCACCGCCACGGTACCAACGAATCCCATGACGGCGATCAATAGCGCCGCCTCGAAGAACAGATCCGATTGCAGCCAGATGCCGAACACCACGATCAACGCCAGTGCGTTGATATACAGGGTGTCCAGCGCCAGCACCCGGTCGGGCATGTCCGGGCCTCGCACCAGGCGGATCACGTTGAGCGTCACGGCGACGCCCATTAGCGCCATGCAGAAGGGAATCACGTAGGCGAGCATTCGAAAATCTCCATCAGCGGGGCTTCATAGCGCGACTTCACCTCGGCGATCAACGCCTGGTCGTCGGCCACATCCAGGCCGTGCAGCAGCAGGGTCTTGTGGTCGCTGCTCAGGCCCGAGGACACGGTGCCGGGCGTCAGCGATACGATACAGGCCAGCACCGAGAGCATGAATTCGTTCTCGATCTCCATGGGCACCTCGACGAATGCCGGGCGCAGTTTGCGGGTGGGGCCAAGTACCAGGCGGGCGACATGCAGGTTGGCGATGACGATGTCCCACAGCACCATCAGCAGGTAACGGCACAGCAGCACCGGGCGGCGCAGGCGCGGCACGTCGAGCATGAAGCCACTGCACAACAGGGCGATGCCCCAACCGAGAAACGCGCCCAGCAGCAGATGGCCGACGCTCGGCGCATTGACCATCAGCAGCCAGATCACCGTGAGCAGCACGGTGAGCATGGGATGGGGGAATAGACGGGACAGGCTCATCGCTCACCTCCGCGCACGATCTGCAGGTAGCTATTCACATCCAGCAACTGCTGGGCGACGGCGTCGGTGTACTCGTGAACCGGTTGCGCTGCCGCTACCAACAGTGGCCCGCCCGCCAGCAGGCAAATGGTCGCCAGCGCGCGGATGCGATCGAACTCGGCATTCGACGCAGGCTCGCCCGTGCAGCGCCAGAACAGCGTGCTGCCGGCACGCGCAAGGGCGATGATCATGCCCAGGCCGCCGATCAGCACCACCGGCCAGAGCACCAGTGCCTGCCAGCCGGTTTCCACCGAGCGCAGCAGCATCAGCTTGCCTAGGAAACCGGAGAACGGCGGCAGGCCGGCCACCGAGATCGCGCCGATGAAGAAAAGCCCGCCAAGCAGCTTGGGTTGCAGCAGTTGCGGCCCCTTGCGCAGGCGCAGGCCGATTTCGCCGCGCTGACGGGCCAGCATATCGGCCAAGAGGAACAGGCCACCGCAGATCCAGGTGCTGTGAATCAGGTAATAGAGCGCTGCACTGAGGCTCTGCACGCTGCCCAGCGCAAAGCCCGCCAACAGGGTGCCGACCGACACGATCACCAGGTAGCCGATCAGCCGACCGAGGCTGCGCGCTGCCAGCGCGCCAGTCACACCAAGTAGCAGGGTCAGCGCCGCTAGCGGCCACAGCAGGTAATCGACCAGATGAGCCAGTTGCCCCGCCTCGCTGCCGAACACCAGGGTGAACACGCGAATGATCGCGTACAACCCGACCTTGGTCATTATCGCGAACAACGCCGCAACCGGCGCCGTGGCCGCTGCATAGGCATTGGGCAGCCAGAAATACAGCGGCAGAATGGCGCCCTTCAGGCCGAATACGATCAACAGCAGATAGCCGGCAGCAGCGAGCAGATGCTGGCGGTCCGGATCGGCTTCGGCCACCTTCAATGCCAGGTCGGCGATGTTCAGCGTACCGAGCAGGCCGTAGAGGATGCCAATGCCGATCAGAAAGAACGAGGATGCCACCAGATTGAGCACCACATAGTGCATGCCGGCCTTGATGCGCTTCGGCCCGCCGCCGTAGACCAGCAGCGAGTAGGAGGCGATCAGCAGGATCTCGAAGAATACGAACAGGTTGAACAGATCGCCCGTCAGGAAAGCGCCGTTGATGCCGACCAGTTGGAACTGCATCAGCGCGTGGAAGTTGGGGCCACGTTCGTCGTCGCCACGTACCGCGTAAAGCACGGCGAAACTGGCCAGCGCCGCGGTCACCAGCAGCATTAGCGCTGCCAGGCGATCGAGCAGCAGAACGATACCGAACGGCGCCTGCCAGTTGCCCAGGGCGTAGACCTGCAGCGCACCGGCGTCTGCCTGCAGCACCAGCCAGACGCTCAGCGGCAGCAGCGACCAAGTGGCCAACAGCGACACCCAGCGCTTGGCGGTAATCGACAATTGCGAGCGAATCAGCAACAGGCTGCCAGTGAACAGCGGGATGAGGATCGGCAGGATCAACGCATGATTCATCAGCGCGACTCCTCGCCGTCAACGTGGTCGGTACGCAGTTCACCGAGGGCACGCAACGACAGCACCACCACGAAGGCGGTCATGGCAAAGCCGATGACGATGGCGGTCAGCACCAGCGCCTGGGGAATCGGGTCGCCGTACTCGGCACTCTTGCCGATTACCGCGGGCACGCCTGTGCTCAAGCGGCCCATGGCGAAGAGGAACAGGTTCACCGCATAGGAGATCAGGGTGAGGCCCATGACCACCGGGTAGATGCGTGCGCGCATCAGCAGATAAACACCGCTGGCGGCCAGTACACCAAGAGTGATGGCGAATAGCGCTTCCATCAGAGCACCTCCTTGCTGGTTTCATCCTGGCTGACGTGGCCAATGTTGGAGAGGATCAGCAGCGTGGAACCGACCACCGCCAGGTAGACGCCCAGGTCGAAGAGCAGTGCGGTGGCCAGTTCGAACTTGCCTACCAGTGGCAGATGGAAATAATCGAATGCCGAGGTCAGGAACGGCGCGCCGAAAGCCAGGCTGCCCAGGCCGGTCAGCCCGGCGATCAGCACACCTAGGCCCGCGATGCTGTGGTAGCTCCAGGGCATACGCCGCTGAGTCCACTCCACGCCGTGGGCCACGTACTGCAGGATTAGCGCGATGGCGGTGATCAGTCCGGCGATGAAGCCGCCGCCGGGAAGGTTGTGCCCGCGCAGGAAGATGAACGCCGACACCAGCAACGCCATCGGCAACAGGATGCGCGCAATGCTGTCGAGCACCATCGGGTGGCTGTCCCGCGACCAGGGCTTGCCGTTCGGATCGGTAAGCGGATGGGGCAGGTGCAGGCCCGCCAGCAGGCCGTAGATGCCGATCGCGGCGATGGCCAGCACGCTGATCTCGCCTAGAGTATCGAAGCCGCGGAAGTCGACCAGAATCACGTTGACCACGTTGGTGCCGCCGCCACCGCTGACGCTGTTCTCGATGAAGAACGACGAGATGCTGTCGTACGGCCGGGTCATCACCGCATAGGCCAGCAGCGCCACGGCGATGCCAGTGCCACCGGCCAGCAGTACGTCGCGCAGGCCACGCAGGCTGCTCGACTCCACGGGCGTGCGATCAGGCATGAAGAACAGCGCCAGCACCAGCAGAATGATGGTCACCACCTCCACCGACAACTGGGTCAAGGCCAGGTCCGGCGCCGAATAGCGGGCAAATGCCAGGGCCACCATCAGGCCTGCGCAGCTCAGGGTCATCAGCGCCTTGAGGCGATTGCGGTGGAAAGCCACGGTCAACACGGCCATCACGCACAGCACGGCCATGCCCAGGACGGTGATGCCATCGAGCGGCGTCAGGGCCACATCACCACTGAGCGATTCCATCGGCGACAGCGCGGTGATGATCAGGATCAGCGCGCTGAGCAACAGGAAGGCCACATAACGCTGTTGGGAGCCGCTTTCCAGGAGTTTGGTCACCCAGCGCGCGCTCTTCACCAGGCGCGCGTTGAGCAACTCGAACAGCTCCTTGGCGTCCACCTCGGGCATACCGTTGTACCAGCGGAACAGTGGCTCGCGGCAGGCATAGACGATAATGCCACCGATCAGCGCGACCACGCTCATGCCCAGCGGCACATTGAAGCCGTGCCAGATCGCCAGACTGTAGTACGGCACTGCCCCACCCAGGGTGGCGCTTGCTGCCGAGGCCAGCAACGGCGCCACGGTGTATGCCGGCAGCATGCCGACCAGCAGGCACAGGAACACCAGGATTTCTACCGGAATCTTCATGTAGCGCGGCGGCTCGTGGGGCGGATACTTGGGCAGATCCTTCGGTTCGCCGTTGAAGAACACGTCGTGGATGAAACGTAAGGAATAGGCTACCGAGAAGATGCCGGCCAAGGTCGCCACGGTGGGAATCATCCAGTTGAAGATACCCAGCAGGTCCTGATTGAGCGTCTCGGTGAAGAACATCTCCTTGCTGAGAAAGCCGTTGAGCAGCGGCACGCCGGCCATCGCCGAAGCGGCCACCATGGCCAGCACGGCAGTATGCGGCATGTACTTCCACAAACCGGCGATACGGCGCATGTCGCGGCTGCCGGTCTCGTGATCGATGATGCCGGCCGCCATGAACAGCGAGGCCTTGAAGGTCGCGTGGTTGATGATATGGAACACCGCGGCGACCGAAGACAGGTCGGTATTGAAACCGAACAGCAGAGTGATCAGGCCCAGGTGGCTGATCGTCGAGTAGGCCAGCAGCCCTTTGAGATCATGCTGGAACAACGCCATGATCGCGCCGAACAGCAGGGTCGCCATACCGGTCATGCTGACCAGGTAGAACCACCACTCCGTGCCCGCCAAGGCCGGGTAGAAACGGGCCAGCAGGAAAACGCCCGCTTTGACCATCGTTGCCGAATGCAGGTAAGCGGAAACCGGGGTGGGCGCCGCCATGGCCTGGGGCAGCCAGAAGTGGAACGGGAACTGCGCCGACTTGGTGAATACTCCGAGCAGGATCAGGATCAGGGTGATGGGATACATCCCGTGGCTGCGGATGGTATCGCCCGCCGCCAACACCTCGCTCAACTCGAAACTGCCGACGATGTTGCCCAGCAGCAGAATGCCGGCTAAAAGCGCCAAGCCACCGCCGCCCGTGACGGTCAACGCCATACGCGAGCCCCGACGGGCATCCGAGCTGCTGCTCCAGAAGCTGATCAACAGGAACGATGACAGACTGGTCAGTTCCCAAAACACCAGCATCAGCAGCATGTTCTCCGACAGCACCACGCCCAGCATGGCGCCCATGAACAGCAGCAGATAGGCGAAGAAACGCCCCATGGGCTCCTGCTTGCTCAGGTAATAGCGGGCATACAGAATAACCAGCAGGCCGATGCCGAGAATCATCAGGGCGAACAGAAAGCCCAGGCCATCGAGGCGCAGGCTCAGGTTGAGCCCCAACTCCGGCAGCCATGGATAGCTGACCACCTGCACGTCGCCGGCGAATACGGCCGGCTGCTGCAGCCACAGCAACACCAAGGCGGCGGCTGGGCCGAGCGCAGCGGCCAGTGCGCAGAGCGACCGCCCCATGCGGTCAGCCAGCAGCGGAAGAAAGATACCCAAAAATGGTAAGGCGATGATCAGCGCAAGCGCCATACACTAAACCCCTTGTACACGCCCGCCATGTAGCCTGACGGCCAGTTAGTGTGTGCCAGAATGCGGTCGCCGGCGTCCGGCCGATCCCTGCAATGGTGTGCGTGATGCCAACCCGGCAAATGGAAAAACCACTTGCGGCAGTGCGGCTCGGAGCATTACCAAGCCAGTTACGATCTGGTCTCCGCATAACGTGCGGCCCGCTGCAACTGACTGACGAATGACCCTGAGCGTTCGACTTGTTTTTCCAGACGAAGCCCTGAAAATCCAGCCAAGAAACGCCTTCGATTATGCTTAGCTATCGACTCGGCGTCATGGATAGAATTATTACTAAAACTATCTCCAGTGCGCTTTGCGATTTGCCTAGGCACCGACCACCAGCCTCTCTAATCCGGGCTTCACGCCGCGCAAACGAAAAGGCCGAATCAGCGAACTGATTCGGCCCTGGTACGCATTACGCCATGTCGCCGTTAATGAGTCACGCGGCTGGTGCCGTTGACGGTCATGATGCGTACACGATCGCCTACACGGAAGATCTGGTTCTCTTCGACTGCCTGCACATAAGCACGCATGCTGCCGTCATCTTCACGCACGGTGATTTCCACACCCTGGGTGCGGGTGATGCCCTCTTCAGCCGCGGCGCCCAACAGGCCACCAGCTACCGCACCAATTACGGCTGCCACCGCCGAGCCGCGGCCGCCACCAACGCCGCTGCCGGCCACGCCGCCAATCACCGCGCCCGCGCCGCCACCGATCGGCGTTTTGGTGCCTTCGATCTTCACGGGGCGCAGGGATTCGATAGTGCCCATGCGCACGGTCTGTACGGCACGCGCTTCATCGCGCGAATAGCTGTCGCCGGTCAGGCTGGATGCGCAGCCGCCGAGGGTGAGCGTCGCTGCAGCAAACAGGACAGCGAAAAGACCAGGTTTAAGCATGACGATTCTCCAGACTGGACTGATAACCCTATGACAGCTTGGCCGCCAGGACGGTCACTGTGATTGCTGACAAATTGCGTCATCTGTTCAGCAGCCGTACAGGGTGGCCAGTTCGCCACCCGACAGCAGTATAGACAGCCGAGCCGGGTAATCGTCACAACCGCCGCGCAGGCGGAAGGATCGATCGCTAGGGGCGCGCGCCTCGAGCGAGGCGCCAGAACCTGGCCAGATCGGCTGCACGCGCTTCGAGCTCGGGCCCGGCATTGGCACAGGCATGCTCCAGGGTGATCGGCCCAGGGGCGAGGCTGAAACAGGCTTCGATGCCGGCGTCACGTACCGCTTGATAGCCTTCGCCCAGGCTGCCGGCCAGAGCGATCACCGGTACGCCCTGAGCTTTAGCCACACGTGCGACCCCAACCGGCGTCTTGCCATGCAGGCTCTGGGCATCCAGACGCCCTTCTCCGGTAATGACCAGATCGGCGCCACGTATGGCATCGGCCAGCCCGGAAAGCTCGGCGACCAATTCGATGCCGGGACGAAAGCGTGCGCCGAGAAATGCCTTGGCGGCGAAGCCCAGGCCGCCGGCGGCACCGACGCCGGGAAATGTACTGAAGTCCTCACTCAGTGCCTCACCGACCACTTCGGCCAGGCGTGCCAGGGCTGCATCGAGCTCTTCCACCTGCTCCGGGCTCGCGCCCTTCTGCGGGCCGAACACCGCCGATGCGCCTTTGGGCCCGCACAGTGGATTATCCACATCCGCCGCGACGTCGACCTGCACGCCCTGTAGCCGCTCGTCCAACCCGCTGAGGTCAACGCGTTGCAGCGAAGCCAGAGCCGCGCCACCTGGGCACAGCTCATTGCCGACCGCGTCGAGAAAACGTACGCCCAGCGCCCGCAGCAGCCCGCTGCCACCATCGTTGGTAGCGCTGCCACCAAGACCGAGGATGATTCGCGTGGCCCCGGCATCCAGAGCGGCAGTGATCAATTCGCCCGTTCCGTAACTACTGGTCACCCGAGCATCGCGCTGGGCGCTCGGTACCCAGTGCAGTCCGCTGGCAGCGGCCATCTCGATCACTGCCGTGCCGTCGCCCAACCAGCCCCAATGGGCATTCACCGGAGTGGCCAGCGGCCCCATCACGGACAGTTCGCGACGTTCACCTCCCGTTGCCGCAAGTACCGCATCCACGGTGCCCTCCCCACCATCGGCCATGGGGCAGAGGGCGATCTCGGCGTCCGGGTATACGGCTAGCCAGCCGCGAGCGATGGCCTGGGCCACCTCGGGCGCGCTCAGGCTCTCCTTGAAGGAATCAGGAGCGATGACGATTTTCATGCAGACGACCTCGAAAAACAGCGCGGCGCCCTCGAGCGCCGCGATTGAACAGGCTTACAGGAGAACCAGGCTCAGCAGCCATACCGTGGTAATACCCACCAGGCCCTGAATCAGCGTAGCCATGGTTTGTGCGCGGTAGGCAACGGCCACCGGCATGCGACTGAACTGGGTGACGACCCAGAAGTAGCTGTCGTTGGCGTGCGAAACGGTCATGCCTCCGGCGCCGATGGCCAGAACGGTGAGTACGCGACCCATTTCGCTGTCCAGGCCGATCTGCCCAAGCAGTGGTGCGACCATCGCCGAGGTGGTGACCATAGCTACGGTAGTAGAACCCTGTGCGGTCTTCAGCGCAGCGGCGACCAGGAACGGCATGAACAAACCGATACCCAGCGCGGACAGCGTGCTGCCCAGATAGGCGCCCAGCGGCGAGGCGCTGAGCACGGCGCCGAATGCCCCACCAGCACCGGTGATCAGGATGATCGGCGCAGCGGACAGGATGCCATCGGTCACCCGGTCATGTAGCTGCTGACGCTTGCCGTTACCCCGCAGCAGCGTGCAGGCCAGCACCAAGCCGACCAGCAGCGCCACCACCGGCTGCCCCAGGAAGCTCAGCACCGCCTGCAGCGTGCCGTCGCCCAGCGGGCGGCTGGGGAACACCGAGATCGAACCCAGGCAGATCAGTGCGATGGGTACCAGAATCGGCGCGAAGGCCTGGGTGGCGCTAGGCAGCACGCCGTACTTTGCCTTCAGCGCCTCGAAATCCTCGGCACCGGGCATCGGTGTGCCGTCGTCTTCCAGCGCGATATCCTTGCCAACGAAACGGTTGGCCCACAACAAGCCGGCGAGCGCGGAAACCATGGCCACGAACAGGCCCACGGCGATCACCAGGCCCAGGCTCGACTCGAGACCGAGGTTGCCGGCCGCTGCGATCGGCCCTGGAGTCGGCGGCACGAAGGTGTGAGTGGCATACAACCCGGTCGCCAGGGCAACGCTCATGGCGATCACCGACACTTTCATGCGCGCAGCCAGGGCGTTTTTAAGGGAGTTGAGGATGATGTAGCCGGAATCACAGAACACCGGAATCGACACGATGTAGCCGATGATCGACATGGTCAGCGTCGGGAAGCGTTCTCCCAGCAGCTTGATCACCGTCTCGGCCAGGGTAATGGCCGCGCCGCTGCGCTCGAGAATCACGCCGATGATGGTGCCCAGCACGATCACCACGCCGATGTTGCCCAGAATGCCGCCGAAGCCCGTAGCGACAGTCTTGAGAATGTCCTGATGAGGTAACCCATAGGCGAAGCCCGCGACGATCGCGGCAATCAGCAAGGCAAGAAAGGGATGCAGCTTGAGACGCGTGGTCGACACCACGATAAAGGCGATCAGTGCGACCAGGATCAGAACCAGAACCATGCCGGTTTCCTCTTGTTGTTATGTGAGTTGCCAGGTGCTCGGCATTGTCGCCCAGTAACGAGGGACGACACCCTGTTCACTCGCACAACAACAAAGCGCAACGAAAAGCCCATATTGTGCACCCGCACCACTAACGCCCGAGAGGTCACTCGGGCTCTATCAGCCCCAGCCCAAGCGACAGTTGCAGGCGCCGATCCAGACGTGTCAGTTCGACACCGCTGAGTTCGCCGATTCGCTCCAGGCGATAGCGCAGGGTGTTGCGGTGGATGCCCAAGGCGTCGGCGCAGCTCTGCACCTGACCGTCATGGGCGCACCAGGCCTCGAGGGTAGCGCGCAGCACGCCGTTGGCATCCTGCGCCAGCACCTGCCGCAATGGCGCCAGCCAGCCCTGCAGCAACCAGCTGTGGCGCTGGGCATGTAGCAAGGTGGCCAGGCGATGCTCGTCGAGTGCCAGCACCCGCAACGATGGGTGTCGCGCCGTAGCGAAGGCTTGCAGATCACGCAGTGCCAGGCAGGCCTGGCGCAACTGCTCGAGGGAGTGCAGCGGATCGCTGACCAGCAGGCGCGTCACGCCCCAGCTTCGCTGATCCGCCGCCTCCAGCCATTGCCGGTCATCCTGGCCCGCCACGAGAGGCCGACACCAGACCAGCTCGCGCATCCCCAGCGGCGCACACAAATGCTCCTTCTTGCCAGCCAGGGCGGCGAGCAGGCGCGCCCGCTGCGCCAGGGGCTCGCCCTGTTCCTGCAGTTCCAGCAGGCACACCTGACGCGGCCAACTCAGTGCCAACCCCTGCCGTTCGGCATCGGCAGCCAGTGCCGTGACACTGACCACCGGATCGAACAACTGGCGCAGCCAGGAATCCAGCTGATGCCGCTGCCAATGGCGCTCGGCCTGCACCTGACGCTGCTCGACCAGCATCTCCGCGGCCATGCGCACCAGCTCGGCATAGGGCCTTACCACCTCGGGATCACCGGTGATGCCGAGCACGCCAATCAGCTCGTCGGCGTGCAGCAGCGGCAGATTCACCCCTGGGCGCACGCCGCGCAGGCAGGTCGCGGCCTGCTCGTCGATCTCCACCACCCGACGGTTAGCCAGCACCAATTGGGCACCTTCATGGCGGGTATGCAGCCGCAGTGGGTCGCCGCTGCCGATGATCATGCCCTGGGCATCCATCACATTGATGTTGTACGGCAGGATGGCCATGGCGCGATCAACGATGTGCTGGGCCAGGGTGGAATCGAGCTCGAGCATACTGGAGTCTGCGTGATAGAGGCCGACAGTGCCGGCCCGAGGACGTCAGGGCGCCAGGCGCTGGCGCAACCAGGCTTCGCCTTCGCGGCGATAGTCGAGACGATCATGCAGACGGCTGGCACGACCCTGCCAGAACTCGATGCGCTCGGGCAGCAGACGATAACCGCCCCAATGCGGCGGACACTCCGGCGCATGGTCGGCGAAGCGCCGTTCGGTTTGCGCAAGCAGACCTTCGAGCTCACCGCGGTCATGAATCACCCGGCTCTGCGGCGACGCCCAGGCGCCCAGGCGGCTGCCCAGCGGACGAACCTGGAAGTAGGCGTCGGATTCGGCGGGCGTAACCCGCTCGACACGGCCCTCGATGCGCACCTGGCGCTCCAGGGTCGGCCAGAAGAAGGTCAACGCGGCAAAGGGGTTGACCTGCAACTGCTCGCCCTTGGCGCTCTGATAATTGCTGAAGAAGGTGAAACCTTGCTCGTCCAACCCCTTGAGTAGCAGCACACGGCAGTGCGGCCGACCATCGGCGTCGACGGTCGCCAGGGTCATGGCGTTGGGTTCTACGGGCAGTTGCTCGGTTTTCACCGCATCGGCGAACCAGCTTCTGAACAGCGCGAGGGGCTCCAGCGGCGCCTGATCCTCGCTCAGCCCATCACGAGTGTAATCACGGCGCATGTCGGCCAGGGTCTGAGTCATGAGCGTACTCTCGAAAGCGACAAAGACCCTAGCTTAACGGGACAAGCCTTATTTGGCTTGATCTGCGGCAACCACTTTCTTGGCATCGGCCAGCTTGGTGCCGCTCTTGGCAGCCGGTTTGTCAGCGGCTTTGGCTACTGCCTTGGTCGCCGGTTTGGCGACCGGCTTGGCCGCGGCCTTTGGCTTGGCAGACGCTTTGGCCACGGTTTTGGCTGCCGGTTTGGCGTCAGCCTTGGCAGACGCTTTCTCGGCAGGCTTGTCGGCGGCGGCAATGGCGGTGGCGGCAGCCGGTGCCGGATCCGGGGTGCTGTATTTGGCGATCAGGGCCTGCAGGGTGTCCTGGCGGGTCAGCAGAATCTCCACCCGGCGGTTGAGTTCACGCCCATTGGCGCTGTCGTTGGCGGCGCGCGGCATGTCCGGGCCCATGCCCTTGACCATCAGGCGATCCTGCTTGAGACCGCTGAGGCGGAAGATGGCGGTGAACGCACGCGCACGCTCGAGGCTCAGCTCGCGGTTGGTCTCCAGGGCACCGCTGCTGTCGGCGTGGCCGAGTACCAGCACACCGACCTTGCTGTCTTTCTCCATTACCTTGGCCACGCGGGTGATCGGGCCCAGGGTGACCGGCAGGAGCATGCCCGGGCGATCCGGGTTGAAGGAGCCCTTGACCGGCGCGGTGACCACCAGCAGGTTCTCGCGACGCTCCATTTCGAAGTTGCTGTCCTTGATGGCTTCACGCACCAGCGGCTCGTACTCGTCAAGCCAGGCCTGGGTGACTTCCGGCGGCGGCATGGGGACCGGCTTGGGATCTTCCTTCTTCTCGAACAGGGAGCAACCTGTCAGCAGTACGCAAAGCGCCAGCGCGCAAGTCTTATAGGAAAGCATCGGTTCATCCATCTAATCGGTCGAAGTCACCCGGGTAACCCGGAGTCAGCTAAAAGCGTTACTGCGCAACAGTTTAAGCGCGGTTCTTAAAAACACTCACATAAGATAACCGCAAGTTTCTGTGCCCGCGGATCCATTAAGACGAACGGCCCCAAGTTATTCGTAACGAAACCGAAGCTCACGTCGCGCTGCGGGTCGGCGAAGCCGGTGGTGCCGCCTGCACCCGGGTGGCCGAAGGCACCTGGGCCCATGCCGTAGGTGGCATTGGCCACGGCGGGCTGATCGAGCATGCAACCGAGGCCGAAACGGGTCGGCGTCAGCAATGTTCTGTCCTCACCGACACTGTGCTCGCGGGTGAGTTCAGCGAGCAGTTCGCTGTCGAGCAGGCTGCCATCGAGCAGGCCGCTGTAGAAACCGGCCAGGCTGCGCGCATTGCCATGGCCATTGGCGGCGGGTTGCTGCATGCGTCGCCACTCGGGTTTGTTGGTGCTGGTCATGATCGACGGCGGGTTGGCGAAGGCTCGCGTGGTCATCGCCTGGGCGTCGCTCATCATGGTCTTGAGCATCCGCTGCGCCGCCGCGTCGCCGAGGTTGCCCTTGCCCCGACTGATGGTCGCCACGCGATGAAACTCCTCGTCGGCCAAGCCGACGTGGAAATCCAGGCCCAGCGGCTTGGCGGTACGGGCAACGATCGACTCACCGGGCTCGCGCCCCTCGACACGCCGCAGCAGCTCTCCGACCAGCCAGCCAAAGGTGATCGGCGCGTAGCCATGCCCCTCACCCAAGGCCCACCAGGGCGCCTCGGCGGCCAGCGCATCGGTCATGGTTTGCCAATCGTAGAGTGCTTCGGCCGGCAGGCTCTGGCGAATCGCCGGCAGCCCGGCCTGGTGGCTGAGCAGGTGACGCAAAGTGATGCGCTCCTTGCCGGCCGCGGCGAACTCCGGCCAGTAGCGGGCCACTGGCGCATCCAGTTCCAGTTTGCCTTCGGCCACCAATTGCAAGGCGGTGACCGCCGTAAAGGGTTTGGTGCAGGAGAACAGATTGAGGATGGTATCGCTGTGCCAGGCCTGCTGGCCGTCCTTGTCAGCGACACCGGCCCAGATGTCCACCACGGTTTCGCCGCCCACCTGCACGCAGAGCGCCGCGCCGCGCTCTTGGGGGTCGTCGAACAGCGCCGCGAAGGCATCTTTTACCGCTTCGAACTTGAGGTCGAAGTAACCCTGAATCTGCACAGACTGCTCCTGCATGGGAAAGGCGCCAGGCCAGCTGGCGCAGGATGATTAAGGCTTGGGCTCGGCGGCGGCTGGCGCGGTGCCCTCGCTAGCCGGTTCGGCGGCCGGTGCCGCACCCTCCGCAGGCGCAGCATCCGGTTTCGGCTCGGGCTCCTTGGCGGCGTGCTCGAGCACCAGCGGCGGCACGCTGAGGTTGGCCTTGCGCACGGCACCGACGAAGCCGTCCCATGGCCGATCGGTGATCGCCACCAGCCCCAGATGGCCGTTCTCACCATCGAGCAGGCGCCCGGTGACCGGCTGATCGAGGTACTGGAACCAGTGCACGCCGACGATCTGTGGCTCTTCCAGGGCCTTCTTCAGGAAGTTGGCATAGGCCGGGCCACGCTCCTCTTCCTTGTACACCTCGGCGACGCCACCCCAGAACGGCCCGCGATCACGGGAGCCGAAATGGAATTCGGTGACCAGCAGCGGCTTGTCCAGTTTGCGCAGGGCCTCGAAGTCGTAACCCTGCTGCGGCTCGCGGGTGTAGAAGTTGAAGCTCAGCACGTCGCAATACTCGGCGCAGGCCTCTACCGCCTCGGGAATGCTCGCGGAGAAACGCCCGCCCAGCAGCAGGTGGTTGGGCGTATGCCAGTCCAGCGAGTCGGCGATGGTCTTGAAGTAGGTATCGGCGAACAGCCGCAGGAAGCGCTTCATGTCGCTTTCGATCGCCGGGTAGGCCGGGTTGACCGGTGGCGCTTCGAAGCCTGGGTCTTCCATCAGCTCCCAGGCCTTGAGATCGATGCCCCAGGCCTTGGACAGCCCTTCCTGGTTGCGGTACTTGTCGCGCAACTGCTTGAGGAAGGCGCGCTTGGCCGGCACGTCGGTAGTCAGGCGCAGCGTGGCGTAGGCCAACGCATAGCGTGACAGCGGATCTTCCGCCCGGCCGGCCCAGGCCAGTTCGTTGTCGGCGTAATACCCCATCACCCAGGGGTCGTCACGGTGGTCGCGGGTGGCGATGGCGATGGCGCGCTCGGCGGCCATGGCGAAGCGCGGATCGAACGGGTCAGGCATGCCGCCCCACCAGTCGATACCGGTGCTGATGGTCGCGTAGTCGCCATGGATCGACAGCGGAATGCTGTAAGGCATGCGCTTGTCGAGGGCGAAATCGTTGTCGCTCCAGTTGCCAAGGGTGTTGAAGCCCCAGGCTTGCAGGCGATTCTGCGCCCGCTCGCGCCACGCCTGCGGCTTCTGCTCACCATAGGTGCGCTGCAGGTTGGCACTGTAGAAGTCATACCAGCGACCGCTGTCGAAATCGCGACCGCGGTTGGCACCGGTGTCCGACTGGCTGTCGCTGCTGCCGTAGAACGCGGCCAGCGGCTCGCCCTCTGCCGGCAGCGCGCTGAACATCTTCTCGCGCCCTTCGATGTAGGTCTGGCTCTGGGTACCGATTACCGTGTTCACGCCCAGCGAATAGAAGGGATTGCCCTCCGGAGTGACCAGGAACCAGCGACCGCCGCGCTTCTCGGTGCGGAAAAACCCAGTGGCCTCGAACGACGGGCCGCCAATCCAGCCACCGTAGATGTCCTGCCTGGGGTGGTCGGCCTGCCAGGCTTTCAGCTGCTTGTCTTCCTGGACGACGCCCTGGCGCAACTGTTCGTCATTCTTGATCTTGCCCGGCCAGTCGCGTCGGCTGAACTGTCCGTAGCCGTCGACGATACCCTTGTAGGCCTGTTCCAGATCGTCACTGCCACGCACCCCGAAGCGCCCCAGCAATATGTGCTGCGCAGCCTGGGGGTTGGGGATCGACAGCGTCACGGCGGAGACGTTCTTGACGTCGATCTCGCCGTTCACGGTTCCCGCCAACAGCAGCAGGCGGCCATCGTAGCGCCATGGCATCGGCGCCCCGGCGCGCATGCCCTGTGCGCGCGGCGAGGTAGCGCCCAGCGGCATCAACAGGGTCTGCGCCGGGCCGGCTGGCAGAGCGATCTGGCTGGTCAGGCGCTTGCCATCGGCGCTTTCGATGGTGACGTCCAGGGTCAGCGCCCAATCCATGGCGTTCTGCACGCGTAGGCTCATGGCGCTCGCCTCGGACCAGTCCCAGGTACCGGTTTGCGGCGTCAAACGCAGGGTCGGGCGTTCACTGGGATTGAAGCTCACCCGGCGCAGAATCTCACCTTGGGCGGCACTTTCGGCGGTGACGCTGGGCAGGTAAGCGTTGTCACCAGACACCTGCACGGCGTCCATGGGCCGCACGAAGTTGAACAGCTCCTGGCGATCGGCCGCATGGCCCAGAGCCGGCAGGCCGAGCAGCGTGACCAGCGCCAGACGCCGCATCGCCAAGGGATGTCGAGGACGGGCTGCAGCGATGCACAGTGACAGAACTTTGGTGACCAGACCGGCGGGTGCGTGCGCTTCGCACTGCCCCGAACGATCGGCCGACAGCAGCCAGGTGTTGACCTTCAAGACCCCTTCTCCCCGCAACTCGACGACGAATATGAGTGCCCGCGACAATCCCGTCACGAGCCTTTTGCCGCGCATCACGCGCGCAGGCGCAATAGTGCGACAGATGGGGGCTTTACCGCAAAGCCCGCATGTCCGATGACGGGCCAGCAGCAGTTTTTTTACCAGGGCAGCAGGCGTTCAGCTGATTTCCCGTCGAAACGGCGGTAGCGCATTGAGGATCGCCTTGCCGTAACGCTGGGTGACCACACGCCGATCCAGCAGGGTGATGGTGCCGCGATCCTCCTCGGTACGCAGCAGGCGCCCACAGGCCTGCACCAGGCGCAGCGAAGCATCGGGCACGGCGATTTCCATGAACGGATTACCGCCACGCGCTTCGATCCATTCGGCCAGGGCTGCTTCGACCGGATCGTCCGGCACGGCGAAGGGAATCTTGGCGATCACCACGTGTTCGCAATAGGCACCCGGCAGGTCGACGCCCTCGGCAAAGCTGGCCAGGCCGAACAGCACGCTTTCCTCGCCGCTGTCGACCCGCGCCTTGTGCTTGTTGAGGGTTTCCTGCTTGGACAGGTTGCCCTGGATGAACACGCGCTTGCGCCAGTCGCGCTCCAGGCCGTCGAACACGTCCTGCATCTGCCGGCGCGAGGAAAACAGCACCAGCGTGCCGCGCGAGCCCTGCACCAGCGTCGGCAGTTCGCGGATGATCGCCGCGGTGTGCTCGGCGGCATTGCGCGGGTCCGCCTTGAGATCCGGCACGCGCAGCACACCGGCGTCGGCATGGTGGAACGGGCTCGGCACCACCGCGGTGGCGGCCACCTTCGGCAAACCGGCACGCATGCGGTAGCGGTCGAAGGTACCCAGCGCGGTGAGCGTCGCCGACGTGACCAGCGCCCCGTAGGCGACACTCCACAGGTTACGCCGAAGGGTTTCGGCCGCCAGGATCGGGCTGGCGTTGACCTCGATATCGAACAACGCGCCGCTTTCGGCCAGGGTCAGCCAGCGCGCCATGGGCGGACTGTTCTCGGGGTCTTCACTGGTGAACGCCAGCCAAAGTTCCCAGGTACCCTGGGCCCGCGCCAACAGGCTGCCGAACAGCGGGTACCACTCTTCGGCCTGGTGGCTAGCAATGCCGATGCTGGTCTCGCCGTCCATGGCCTCCTTGAGTTTTTCGGTCACGCCGGTGAACAGATCGTTGAGCTTGGAAAAGCCTTTCTTCAGCTCCAGGCCCAACTCGATCAGGTGCTCGGGCACCACGCCACCGATGAACCGGTGACGTGGCCGTTCGCGGCCTTCCATGTCTTCGCCGGGTTTGAAGTCGGCCACCTGTTCGCAGGCGCTGAACATGAACTGCTGATGGGTCTTCAGTTCGCGGGCCAACTCCGGCACCTGCTCGATCAGCCGACCGAGATCACCCGGCAGCGGGTGCTGGGCCAGGAGCTTGGTGAGGTTCTTGGCGATCTGCTCCAGCCAGTCCGCCGTGGAGCGCAGCCGGGTGAAGTGAGCGAAGTGGCCGATGGCCTTGTCCGGCAGGTGGTGGCCTTCATCGAACACGTACAGGGTGTCACGCGGGTCGGGCAGCACCGCACCGCCACCCAGAGCGAGATCGGCCAGCACCATATCGTGGTTGGTGACGATGACATCGACCTTGCCCATGCCCTCGCGGGCCTTGTAGAAGGTGCATTGCCCGAAATTCGGGCAGTGGCGGCCGGTGCACTGGCTGTGATCGGTGGTCAATTGCGCCCAGCGGCTGTCTTCCAGCTCCTGCGGCCAGCTGTCACGGTCGCCGTCCCATTTGTTGCCGGCAAGCTTCTCGATCATGCTGGTGAACAGCTTCTGGCCTTCCTCATCCACGTCGATGCGAAAGCCTTCTTCCTCGAACAGCTGCGCCGTGGAACTCTGCGCCTGGCCTTCCTGCAGCAACACATCGAGCTTGGACAGGCACAGGTAACGGCCGCGGCCCTTGGCCAGGGCGAAGCTGAAGCTGAGGCCGCTGTTGCGCATCAGGTCGGGCAGATCCTTGTGCACGATCTGCTCCTGCAGCGCCACGGTGGCAGTCGCCAATACCAGGCGCTTGCCGGCCGCCTTGGCGGTAGGAATGGCGGCCATGCAGTAGGCCACGGTCTTGCCGGTACCGGTGCCGGCCTCGACGGCCACCACGGCGGGGTCGCCAAGCCGGCGACCTTCATCGTCGGCCTTGATGGTGCCCAGCACCTTGGCCACCTCGGCGATCATCAGGCGCTGCCCATAGCGAGGTTTGAGGCCCTTGGATTCGAGAAAACGGGTGTAGGCGCCCTGAATCTGGGTCTTGAGTTCGGTGCTGAGCATTAAGGATCTTGGCTGCGAAAAGGCTGGATATATTTTCAGTATTCGAAAACGGTCGCTATCATAACGCGCCTATCGTCCGTGTGCTGACTCGCTTGCCGACTCCCGATGAAGAGCACGGCTGTCAAGCGGCCCGGGCGCGACTTTCTGAAACCGATCACCGCAGGTCGAGAGCGACCGGCCGATGCTACAGGACCAGCCAAATAGAAGGCTGCACAGCGTCGTCGAGGTGATCCGCTGGCTACCGGAGTGCGTGAATGCCCCCCTACTCTCTCGTCTACACCTTGCATCTGCTCGCGGCACTGATCTGGGTCGGCGGCATGTTCTTCGCGTGGATGGTGCTGCGCCCGGCGACCGGCACGCTGCAAGCCCCGGAGCGCCTGACGCTGTGGCTGGAGGTGTTTCGCCGCTTCTTCGTGTGGGTGTGGATCGCCGTCGTGCTCCTGCCGGTCAGCGGCATCGGCCTGCTGCACATGGGCTTCAGCGGTTTCGATGGGGCACCGCGCTACGTGCAGGTGATGATGGGCCTTTACTTGGCGATGCTGGCGCTATTCCTGCGCATCCAGGCCTTGCAGTTGCCAGGCATGCGCCGCGCCGTCGAAGCGCAGGACTGGCCCACGGCAGGTGCCGTACTGGGACGTATCCGCCGCCTGGTCGCCTTCAACCTTCTGCTTGGCGTGGCGGTGGTGGCGCTTGCCGCGGCGCGTCCGAGCCTCTAATGAAAAAGGGCCTGTGACAGGCCGTGTGAAAACGTAGCGAGCGAAGGTCAGGCAAGGCAAAAACCGGCGAAAAAGCGCAGTTTACGAGCTGTAAATGAGCTTTTTGACTGGGCTGGCATTCCAGCCGGTTTTTAACGCCGCATGACCGAGCGCAGTAGTTTTCACACGGCCTGCTGAAGGCCCTTTTCGCTCAAAAGCGCACCACATCCAGCCGACCGGCATGGCCCGCGGCGCCGGGTTGCCCTGCGCTGCCCGGGCGACCATCCAGGCCGGCGCTGGTGCTGTAGATCCAGCAGCCCTTGCTCGCCCCACCGCTGCCGGCATTGCCAGCCGTACCCGCTGCACCGCCCGCGCCACCATCGAGGCGTGCTTGCAGATGCTCGACGGGGAAGTCGCTGGGCACTTCCAGGCGGATCTGCCCGCCCGCTGCGCCGGGGTGACCATCGGTACCGTCCTGGCCGTCATGGCCGGCGCTGGCCTTGCCCCAGGCACAACCGCCGGCCTTGCCGTTGGCGCCATCCAGGCCGGTGTAACCCGCCGCACCGCGGCCGCCACGCGCATCGAGCAGCCATGGCTCGGTGGTCACCGACTGCATGCGAATCACCAGCGTACGTCCGGGAATTGCCGCCTGCCGCGCAGTGCCTGGCGCCCCAGGCGCACTGATCTGGGCGCCCGAGGCGATCCGCCCGGTGCCGATATCCAGCAGCAAGCGCTCATTCGACGGCGCGATGGCGATCTGCGCGTCGTGGCCCAGTTGCAGCTCACCGATATGCAGTTCGCTGATACCGGCAGGAATCAGCAGCGTGCCGCTGTCGGCGACCGCCACGCGATCGAGCTGCAACACGCTGCCGTGGGCCGACAGGCGCGTGAAGTTGTGGGAGTCGACTTCGATAACGGCCGCCGCCATGGTCACCAGAGGGCAGCACAGAGCTGCCAGCACAATCAGCTTGCGCATAGGGCGGTCTCCTCGGTATTCAGCGGAGCAGCTACCGCCACGCGCTCGGCTGCGGAAAGCGACCACAGATGAAACATGCCGAAGGCCACCACCTTGGCACGCTCGATTGCCACGCGGGGCTGTGCCCGAATCGCCGAATTGAAAAGCACCAGCTCCGTCAGGTGCAGGCCCAGCACGGCAAGGCCGGCGAGCGTCAGCAGCTGCGCGAACGGTTGGGCATACGGGGAGATAAGATTGGTCAACACGACGCACCAGAACAGCGTCGTCAACAGCTTGCCCAGTCCTGCAATAACGTTCATAGCCCGCCCCATCCCACAGTGTGAATGTGCGGCACATTACTGCGTTTACGGGTTGGGAAACAGAGGGTCAGACAGAAAACGATGTCCATTGCGTGACACCGTGTTCCTGACCGGCACGGGGCCGGTCAGGATGCTCACGAAGGCCGAGTCAGGCTTATGGCCGGGCTTCGACTTCCGCTTCCACACGACGGTTGATCGCACGGCCTTCTTCGGTGGCGTTGTCAGCAACCGGACGGCTTTCACCATAGCCGACTGCGTTGACGCGGGTACCGCCCACGCCGTACTGATTGACCAGCACCTCACGAACGGCGTTTGCACGGCGCTCGGACAGTTTCTGGTTGTAGGCGTCGGTACCAACGGAGTCGGTATGGCCTTCAACCACGGTAGTGGTCTGCGGGTATTGCTTCATGAAATCAGCCAGGCTCTGGATGTCGCCCATGCTTTCCGACTTGACTTGCGCCTTGTCGAAATCGAACTTGACGTCCAGCTCTACACGTACGGCTTCGGCAACCGGCTCAGGAGCGACGGTTTCTTCGACAATGACGGTTTCTTCCACAACCGCCACTTGCTGATCGTCAGCGCCGTGAACCCAGCAATAGGCAGCGGCGAAACCGGCACCAATTACCGCACCACCACCTGCCCAGGCCGAACTTTCGATGGCACCCAGAGCAGCACCGCTGACACCACCAACGGCAGCGCAGGTCGGCCAGTCGGATTTCTGGACGCCAGCGCAGCCCGTCAGAAAGGTGGACGCAATGATCAGGGGTACCGCTTTCCTTGTAATACTCATATGCAAGTCTCCTAATGGGAATCGGCGCAAAAACCGACACTCTGGATTAAAGACGCCCGCTTTTAAATCTGCCAGACATCACTACGACATTACTGTAGGCCGAACAGTTCTAGTTGAATGTGAACATGCGCGGTAGTCTTTCGTGATCGCTTCGAGGTTTCTGATGACGCAGATCACATCCCCCCGCACGCCCCAACAATCGCTGGCCGCTCTACTGCAACGTTATGCGCCGTCCCGACTGCTTCTGGTGAGCGCCAGCGAACAGCCAGCAGTGAATGCCTATCAACAGGCACATCCGCACAGCCAGATCGCTCACGCCGCCCCCGGAAGCCTCGCCGGCGACCTGGCGGCGCAGCGTTTCGACCTCGCCGTGGTGGTCGATTGCCTGGAGCACTTGCAACGCAAGGACGGCCTGCAGTTGCTCGGTGGCATTCGCAATCTCAACGCCAGCCGCATGGCGGTGCTGGTCGACCTGCCCGCCTGTGGCTGGAAAGACACCGATTTCTTCGCCCTCGCGCTGCAGGTCAGTGAACGCTTCGCGCGCGACGAGCAGGTGCTCAGCCTGTTCACCTACGATTTGCTGGAATACAAACAGGCGCCCGACTGGCTGAACGCCAAGTTCTGGGCCAACCCGGAGAATTTTGGAAAGTACTGGTGGTAAGCATGAAACCTGACGCGATTCCAAGCGGCTGCCCATGCGGCAGCGGCGACTCGCTCGCCGACTGCTGCGGGCGCTATCACGATGGCGCGGCGGCGCCTTGCGCCCAGAGCCTGATGCGCTCGCGCTACAGTGCCTACGTGCTGGGCAATGTGGATTATCTGGTGGCGACCTCGCTGCCGGCGCAGCAGGCGAAGCTGGACATGGACGGCATTCGCGCCTGGAGCCTGCAGAGCACCTGGCTGGGCCTGGAGGTCGAGCACTCGGAATTGCTCGGCGGCCAGCCCGAACATGCCCGCGTAACCTTCGTGGCCCGCTGGCACGACGCCGATGGTGAACACAGCCACCGCGAGCGCTCGGCCTTCGTGCAGAACGGTGGCCGCTGGTACTTCATCGACCCGACCGTGGGTTTGCAAGCCGGCCGCAACGACCCGTGCCCATGCGCCAGCGGCCAGAAATTCAAGAAATGCTGCGCGACCTACCTCTAGGGGTGAACCTCAAAGCAGCTTGAGATGCGAGGTATCCGGCGCTGGCGCTGCCGGTGCAGGCTTGGCCTGGCCCATGTCGCTGCCCACCGGCGCCAGGCTGAACGAAGACAGATCCAGATCGGGCGCCGCCACCGGCGCCTTGCCGTCCTGCAGATCCGCCCCCAATGCGGCGACCCCGAAATCCGGCGCATCCACATCGACGAACGCGGCCATGTACTCGTCCCGCGGCGCAACCACCAATCGCCCGGTGGACTGTGCCGAGGCCTGGCTGACCAGTGCGGCCGGTGGCGGTGGCGCCAGCTCGATTTCCTCGATGACCTGGGCGTCGGTATCGACCACCTCGACCCGAGCCCCGGCGCGCTCCAGCGTGCTGCGGTACTTCTCGGCACCGGCCTCGTCCAGATTGTTCTTGATCACCACGCGGCGCCCGGAAAACAGCTGGGCGATTCGCTGTGCATCGGCCTGGAACAGTTTGGCCAGATTGGCCTGAACCACCTCCAGCTGAGCACCGGGCACCAGCTCACCGGAAAATGCGATCTCGTATCGCGCCATCATCCCTTCCTTCTCGTCGGCTCGCCGCGCCATTTCGGCCACGGCAATAAAACCTAAATGCATGCAGGCCAGTATGACGCAGCTTTTTGCGCACGCACGAGCATCAGTCGGCATTTTCCCTTGCGAGCTGCACTGCGCAATGAAATGACAACAGGCCTAGGGTAGCCAAGCCGTCTCTTGTTACACTGGGGGCTCGAACGGAGTATGAAATGTTTTATCAGGCGCAAATGATAAGAATTCTTAGCCTAATGGTATTCCTGGGTATGGGCGCGGCGCTCAGCGGCTGCTCGACTTGGTTCTCGGACAGTTTCGAAGACCCTGACGTACGCCTCGTGGACGTCAACGTGGTCAAGGCCAAACTGCTCGAACAGCGCTTCGTCCTGCGCTTTCGCATCGATAACCCCAACGACGTCAGCTTGCCGATACGCGGCCTCGAATACGTGGTGCACCTGAACGACGTGCTGCTCGCCGATGGCGAGTCGGAAGTCTGGTTCACCGTGCCGGCCAAGGGGCACCTGGAGTTCGATGTTCCCGTGCGCACCAACCTGTGGCGCCACGTGCGCCAGGTGGTCAAGCTGCTGGAGAACCCCGATGAGCCGATTCGCTACCGCCTGCAGGGTGAAGTGAAAACCGGATTATTCTTCGGCCGCCGCGTGCACATGGCGCGCAATGGCGAGATAATTCCCGGCGATTATCTTCCGGAGTGACCCGCATGACCCAGCAACCCCACGTCCATGGCCCTGACTGCAACCACGATCACGACCATGATCATCACCACGATCACGGTCATGTGCACGGCCCGCACTGCAACCACGGTTCTCAGGAGCCGGTACGCAATGCCCTGAAGGACATTGGCCGTAACGACCCTTGCCCGTGCGGCAGCGACAAGAAATTCAAGAAGTGCCATGGGGCTTGATCAGCTCCTGATCCTGCTTGCGGTACTGATCGTCGGCGCACTCGCCTTCTACGCGGCTCATCTCTGGCGCCAGGTCTGGGCCAGACAGCATCAGCAGGCGCAAATGCGCCTCGCGCAACGCCAGCGCCTGCATGACGATCTACGGGTGTTGGCAAGCTCCCTGCTCGACGGCCAGCTGCCGCTGATCGAAGGTGCCATCCGCATCAAGGTGCTGCTCGACAATTACGACAGCGAGCTGAGCCTCACGCCCCAGGCCCAGGTGTTCCAGCGTCTCTACGACGCCACCGCCCATGTACCGACCCACGCCGATTGGCAGGCCCTGAGCCGCGCCGAACGCCGCCTGCACGAAGCACGTTTCGCCGAGCTGAACGAGGCCCATCAGCAGCAGGCTCACCAGGCGGCGCGCTGGTTGCTCGACGAGGGGCTGGCCACCCGGCCATAACCCCACGTCGCATCGCCTCTCGCGCCACTTGCCAGGCGTGATGGGCCTCTCTACCTTTAGCGCCGTTCGCGCCCAAGGCGCCGCCTACTACCCTTTTTCTTCAGGAGTCCGCCGCATGCTGCCGCGCGCTTTCCGCCCTCTCGCCACCCTGAGCCTCGCCGGCCTCGTTACCGGCATGGTCGCGCTGAGCGGTTGCCAATCCCTGCTCGACAGCCGTTATCGCAGCAGCGTGGCGCCGGATCAGGGCTCCTTTCGCGTTCAGGGCCTGGCACAGACCGCTTCGGTGCGCCGTAACCCGCTCGGTATGCCGCTGATCGAGACCCACACCTTCCACGACGCCCTGTTCACCCTGGGTTACGTGCATGCCAGCGATCGCCTCAGCCAAATGGTCAGCCTGCGCCTGATGGCCGAAGGGCGTCTGGCGGAGATGGCCGGCCCCGGCGTGCTGGAGATGGACCGCTTCATGCGCGCGGTGAACCTGAAGAAGAGCGCCGAGGTGCTCTACAAGAATGCCTCGCCACGCATGAAGGCGTTCTTCGAGGTCTACGCCCGCGGCGTCAACGCCTACCTGTTCCGCTATCGCGACAAGCTGCCGATGGATCTGGCCGAAGCCGGTTATCGCCCACCGTACTGGAAACCGGAAGACTCGGTGCTGGTGTTCTGCCTGCTCAACTTCGGCCTGTCGGTGAACCTGCAGGAAGAAATCGCCGCCCTGAGCATGACCCAGAAGGTCGGCGCCGACAAACTCGCCTGGCTGCTGCCCACCTACCCGGACGAGCCGCTGCCGTTCGAGGAGGCCGACAAGCTCAGGGGCCTCAACCTGGGCGGCAGCATTCCCGGCCTGCAGGCAGTGAAGAGCGCCGCCGCCCAGGTGTCCGAACAGCACATGCTCGGCGTGGCCGCCTCGAACAACTGGGCCATCGGCTCGTCGCGCAGCCGCAGCGGCAAGAGCCTCTTGGCCAACGACATGCACCTGCCGATCGAGCTGCCCTCGGTGTGGAGTTTCGTGCAGATCCGCGCACCGAAATTCCAGGCCTCCGGGGTCACGGTCGCGGGCATTCCCGCGGTGGTCGCCGGCTTCAACGGCAAGCTCGCCTGGGGCATGACCATGGTCATGGGCGACAACCAGGACCTGTTCCTCGAGCAGGTCAAACGCGAGGGCAATCGCCTGCTGTACCTCGCCGACGGCAAGTGGCAGCCGGCCGTGCAGCGCCAGGAAACCTTCTTCATCAAGGGCCAGAAGCCGATCCGCGAAACCGTCTACGAAACCCGCCACGGCCCGCTGCTCAACAGCGTGCTGGGCGAGCGCAAGCACCCCATGCAGCCATTGCAGATCCAGAGCGGCTACGGTCTGGCGCTACAGACCGCGCAGTTCGAAAGCGACGCCAGCCTGGACGCCTTCTTCGACCTGTCCCGTGCCCAGTCGGTCGAGCAGGCCTTCGAGGCGACCCGGGAAATCCGTGCCATGCCACTGAACCTGGTGTTCGCCGATGCCGAGCATATCGGCTGGCAGGTCACCGGGCGCTTCCCCAACCGCCGTGAAGGCCAGGGCCTGGTACCCTCGCCCGGCTGGGACAGTCGCTACGAGTGGGACGGTTTCGCCGACCCCATGCTCCACCCTTACGACCAGGATCCGCAGCAAGGCTGGCTGGGCAGTGCCAACCAACGCAGCGCACCGCGCGGCTATGGCATGCAGTTGTCCAACTCCTGGTATGCGCCGGAACGCTACGAACGCATCGCGCAGCTGGCCGGCAGCGGCCGCCACGACACGCAAAGCATGATCGCCATGCAGTACGACCAGACCTCGCCCTTCGTGGCCAAACTGCAGGGCATGTTCGAAGCGCAGAACATGGCCGCACCGCTGCGCCAGGCCATCGACCGCCTGCCTGAAGCGCAACGCGGCAAAGCCCGTGAGGCCCTGAGCCGGCTGATGGCCTTCGATGGCAAGCTCTCGGCCACTTCCGCGGATGCCGCCGTGTACGGTGCCTTCCTGCACCAGAGCGCCAGGGAAATATTCCTCGACGAACTGGGCCCTGATACCTCGCCGGCCTGGAAGGCCCTGGTCGATACCGCCAACCTGTCCTACTCGGCCCAGGCCGATCATCTGCTCGGCCGTGACGACAGCCCGTTCTGGGACGACGTGCGCACCGCTCAGAAGGAAGACAAACCGGCGATCCTGGCGCGCAGCCTGGCAGCCAGCATCGAGCTGCTCGAGCAGCGCCTGGGCGCCGATCGCAATGCCTGGCAGTGGGGCAAGCTGCACACCTACGAATGGCGCAGCGCCAGCACGCAGATGGCGCCCTACCTGAGCGCCGGCCAGCGCGCCAGCATCGCCTCGCTGAAGGGCTATCTGGATCGCGGCCCCTACCCTGCCGGTGGCGACCACAGCACCCTGAATGTCTCGGCCTACAACTGGGGCCAGGATTTCGATACCTGGCTGATTCCGAGCATGCGCATGATCGTCGACTTCGGCCGCGAGGAACCGATGATCGGCCTCAACAGCTCCGGGCAGTCGGGCAACCCGGCCAGCCCGCACTATGCCGATGGCATCGACGCCTGGCGGCGCGCGCAGTACGTCAGCTTCCCGGTGCTGCAACAGAACCTGGAGAAGACCTACGGGCGCAAACGCCTACTGCTGACGCCTTGAGGCACCAGGCTGGTGCCTTGCGCACCAGCCCGGGGCAACGCAGCTGCACAGAGGCAACGCCGGCTACAAACCGGCGGCGGCCTGCGCCAGTACCGGCGCCCGGCAGCCCT
Source organism: Pseudomonas sp. PA27(2017) (assembly GCF_001945445.1). Lineage (GTDB taxonomy): Bacteria > Pseudomonadota > Gammaproteobacteria > Pseudomonadales > Pseudomonadaceae > Aquipseudomonas. The sequence continues at coordinate 45,334 of NZ_MSXW01000061.1, read as the reverse complement.
TGCCGGGCGTGAGCGCCGCCAGCCGAACGCGCATCTTTGATGCTGATTGGCACACTCCCTGCTCGTGTACCCGCAGACATCGAGCCTGTCGGCATACGGCAGGCTCCCCGAAACGAATCGGGACCGGACAAAGGCGTCCTTGCACTCACGGTGCAGGACGCCTTTTTTTCGGCCCCACGTTGGCCCGGGTCAGCTAAACGGAGGTCGCGGATGAAACGCTTGAAACTGGTGATGATCGGCAACGGCATGGCCGGCGTGCGCACGCTCGAAGAGCTGCTGAAGATTACCCCCGACCTTTACGACATCACCGTGTTCGGCGCCGAGCCGCACCCCAACTACAACCGTATCCTGCTCTCGCCGGTACTGGCCGGTGAGCAGACCTTCGACGACATCGTGCTCAACGACCTCGCCTGGTACGCCGACCACGGCATCGAACTGCGCCTGGGCCGCAAGGTACTGGAGATCGACCGCGTCCGCCGCCAGGTGATCGCCGATGACGGCAGCCGCGCCGCGTACGACCGCCTGCTGATCGCCACCGGCTCGCGGCCGTTCATGCTGCCAATCCCCGGCAATACGCTGGACGGCGTAATCGGCTACCGCGACATCGCCGACACCCGCCTCATGCTCGACAGCGCCAACCGACACCGCCGCGCGGTGGTGATTGGCGGTGGCCTGCTGGGCCTGGAAGCGGCCCACGGTCTCAAGCTACGTGGCATGGACGTCAGCGTGGTGCATAACGGCGCGACCCTGCTGGAGCGCCAGCTCGACGAGCGCGCCGGGCGCCTCCTACAGGCGGCGCTGGAAAACCGCGGCCTGCACTTCGCGCTTGGCAAACAGACCAGCGAACTCATCGGCAATGCTGCCGGCCGGGTCAGCGCCGTGCGCTTCAGCGATGGCGAGAGCCTGGCGGCCGACCTGGTGGTGATGGCCGCCGGCATTCGCCCCAATATCGAACTGGCCCAGCGCGCCGGCCTGCCGTGCGCTCGCGGCATCCTGGTCGACGACACACTGCAGAGCTTCGACCCACGTGTGTACGCGGTGGGCGAATGCGTCAGCCACCGGGGCGTCGCCTACGGCCTGGTGGCGCCGCTGTTCGAGCAGGCCCGCGTGTGCGCCAGCCACCTGGCCATGCAGGGCTATCGTCGCTACCTCGGCTCGCTGACCTCCACCAAGCTCAAGGTCACCGGCATCGAGCTGTTTTCCGCCGGGGATTTCGCCGGTGGCCCGGGCACCCAGCGCATCACCCTGGACGACCCGACCACCGGCAGCTACCGCAAGCTGGTGCTGAAGAACGACGTACTGGTCGGTGCCTGCCTGTACGGCGATACCGCTGATGGCGCCTGGTATCTGCAACTGATCCGCGAAGGCCGCAATGTGGCCGCCATCCGCGACCTGCTGATGTTCGGCGAAGCAGCCGCGGCCAGCCAGGCACCGACCGTGCCTGCCGAACCGCTGCCTCTGCAGGGAGCAGCCTGATGAACGACCGCGCCACAAAGACCACCGCCTCGACCTGCTGTTACTGCGGCGTCGGCTGCGGCGTGCTGATCGAGCACGATGGCGAACGCATCCTCGGCGTCAGCGGCGACCCGACGCACCCGGCCAACTTCGGCAAACTGTGCAGCAAGGGCGCTTCGCTGCACCTGACCGGCGACCTCGCCGCCCGCGCCCTGTATCCTGAACTGCGCCTGGGCAAGAACCTGGGCCGCACTCGCACGGACTGGGACAGCGCTCTGAATCACGCCGCCGATGTGTTCGCCGCAACCATCCGTGAGCACGGCCCGGACAGCGTCGCCTTCTACATCTCCGGGCAGTTGCTGACCGAGGACTACTACGCGTTCAACAAGCTGGCCCGCGCCCTGGTCGGCACCAACAACATCGACAGCAATTCGCGCCTGTGCATGTCCTCGGCGGTGGTCGGCTACAAGCGCAGCCTGGGTGCCGACGCGCCGCCCTGCTCCTACCAAGACATCGAAGAAGCCGACACCCTGCTGATCATCGGCAGCAACATGGCCTATGCTCACCCGGTCCTGTTTCGTCGCCTGGAAGCCGCCAAGGCCGGCAAGCCGCAGATGAAGGTCATCGTCGTCGACCCGCGGCGCACCGACACCTGCGAGCTGGCCGACCTGCATCTGGCCATCGCCCCCGGCAGCGATGTGGCGCTGCTGCACGGCGTGTTGCACCTGCTGCTGGAACAGGGGCGCATCGACCACGCCTTCATCGAAGCGCATACCGAAGGCTTCGACGCGCTGCAAAGCCTGGTTGCCGAATACGAACCCGCACGCGCGGCCGAGCTGTGTGCGATCAGCGAGATAGACCTGCGGCGCTGCGCCGACTGGATCGGCCGCTCGCCGCGCTTCCTGTCGTTGTGGTGCATGGGCGTCAACCAATCCACCGCCGGCACCGCGAAAAACGCCGCGATCATCAACCTGCACCTGGCCACCGGGCAGATCGGCAAGGCTGGCAGCGGCCCCTTCTCGCTGACCGGCCAACCCAATGCCATGGGCGGACGGGAGACCGGCAGCCTGTCCAACCTGCTGCCCGGCCACCGCGAGGTCGCCAACCCCGAGCATCGCGCCGAGGTCGCCGCCTACTGGGGCGTCGACCAGTTACCGGGGGCGCCGGGGCTCAGCTCCATCGAGCTGTTCGAAGCTGTCGGCAGCGGCAGGATCAAGGCGCTGTGGATCGCCTGCACCAACCCGGCCCAGTCGATGCCCGACCAGCACAAGATTCATCAGGCCCTGCGTGATTGCCCGTTCGTGGTGGTGCAGGAGGCTTTCTCTACCACCGAAACCTGCCGCTTCGCCGACCTGCTGCTGCCCGCTGCCAGCTGGGGCGAGAAAGAAGGCACGGTGACCAACTCCGAGCGCCGCGTCAGCCGTGTGCGCCGTGCGGTGCCGGCACCTGGCGAAGCGCGGGCGGACTGGTCGATCACCTGCGACTTCGCAAGGCGTCTGGAAGCCAGGCTGCCTGGCGTACCGTCCGGGCACTTCGCCTTCCACACTGCCGAGCAGCTGTTCGAGGAATACAAGGTGCTCACCCGCCGACGCGATCTGGATCTGAGCGGGCTCGGCTACGGTCTACTGGAAGCCCGCGGCCCACAGCAATGGCCGTTTCCCCAGGGCGCCGAATCCGGTACGCCGCGCCTCTACGGCGATGGCCGTTTCCCGAGCGCCAGCGGCCGGGCACGCTTTATCGCCGAGGCCTATCAACCGCCCAGGGAGCGACGCGATGCGCGCTATCCACTGACGCTCAACACCGGGCGCCTGCGCGATCAATGGCACGGCATGAGCCGCACCGGCACTGCATCACGACTATTCGCCCATGTCGAGGAACCGCTATTGGGCCTGCATCCCCAGGATATGGCGCAGCGGCAGTTGCAGGACGGCGCACTGGTCGAAGTACGTAGCCGCCGCGGCGCACTGGTGGTGCGCGTACAGGCCGATGCCAGCCTGCAACCAGGCCAGGCATTCCTGCCCATGCACTGGGGCGACCGTTTTCTCAAGGGTCTGGGCATCAACGCCCTGACCCTGCCGGCGTTCGATGCGCTGTCCAAACAACCCGAGCTCAAGCATGCCGGCATCGAAGTACAGGCCATCGACCTGCCCTGGACCCTCCAGGCGCTGATCGAAGGTGACGTGCAGCAGCGCCTGGAGGCCCTGCGCCCGCTGTGCGACAGCTTCGCCTACGCCAGCTTCGGCCTGGTCGGCCGCGAGACGCCGGCCCTGGTACTGCGCGCCGCCCATCATCACGCCCCTGCAGCGGATCTGCTCGATCAATTGCACGAGCGCCTGGGCCTGAGCGATGGCCCGGTGACGCGCTACGACGACCCGCGCGATGAACAGGGCTGCATGCCCATTCACAAACGGGTGCGCATCGAAAAAGGCCGCCTGACCGGCTACTGCCTGAGCGGCGAAACCCGCGCGCGCAACTGGCTGCGTGAGCTCTGGCAAAACCAGACCTCGCTGGACGATGACACCGGCCGTGCCCTGCGGCGCTGGCTGCTGGCACCGCTGGAGTCGCCGCCCGGGCAGACCACGACCCGTGCCGGCAAAACACTGTGCACCTGCATGAACGTCAGCGAGGCAGCCATCCGCGAAGGCATCGAACACGGCTGCGACCTCACCGCACTGAAACAGAATCTTGGCTGCGGCACGCAGTGCGGCTCCTGCGTCCCGGAAATCAAACGCCTACTGGCGCTAAAGACCCTCGAAGCCTGACGCAGATCAGGTCGACCCGAAACATGAGGATTACCGTGATGAACCCAAGCGTATGGCTGATCGGCGCCGGCCCCGGCGACCCGGAACTGCTCACCCTCAAGGCGGTGCGCGCCCTCGGCCTGGCCGACGTTGTGCTGATCGACGACCTGGTCAATCCGCGGGTGCTGGAGCACTGCCCCGGCGCCCGGGTGATTCGCGTCGGCAAGCGCGGCGGCTGCCGCTCGACGCCCCAGGCCTTCATCCACCGCCTGATGCTGCGCTATGCCCGCCAGGGCAAGGTCGTGGCACGCCTCAAGGGCGGCGACCCGTGCATCTTCGGCCGGGGCGGTGAAGAAGCCGATTGGCTGGCCGCGCGCGGCGTGCAGTGCGAGATCGTCAATGGCATTACCGCCGGTCTCGCCGCCGCGACGCGTTGCGGTATCTCCTTGACCCTGCGCGGCGTGGCCCGCGGGGTGACGCTGGTCACCGCCCACACCCAGGACGGCAGCTCGCCCAATTGGCAGGCGCTGGCCCACAGTGGTACGACATTGGTGGTGTACATGGGCATCGCCACCCTGGTCGACACCCGCCAGCACCTGTTGGATGCCGGCATGGCCGCGCACACCGCCGTGGCGATGATCGAGAACGCCTCCCTACCCGATCAGCGCGAATGCCGTAGCACCCTGCAGGCAATGGCCGACGACGCTAAGGCCTTCGAGCTGAAAAGCCCGGCCATCCTGGTGATCGGCGACGTGGTCGGCGCCGCCATCCTGGCCGCTGAACAGCTGCAGGTGCAAAGCGCCTGAAATCAGCATAAGGACGGGCACGCCGTACCCTCGAGGTTGATCCCAAAGGGCCATCGCAACGCGCCCTTGCCTGCACGATTGGCTACACCGCGCCAGAACTGGACTGCTATTTGCACCGTTGTGGTTCAACACTGCGACCAACAAGACGTTCCCATGCCTGATCACAAGATGCCCCCCACCCTGCGCTTCATGCTAGCCGCCCGCCGTTGCGAGCTGCAGGGCCTGGAGAGCCTGTCCGTCACCTGCGAGCTGGTCACCCGGATCAGCCAACTGGTGCACCAGTTGCAGAAGGAGCGCGGCTACTCGAACGTCTATCTGGGCAACCAGACGGATCACTACCTGCACCAACTTGATGCGCACAGTGCGGGTTCTGCCGCCGTAGAGCGCGAGGTGCACGACTGCTTTCTATCCATCGACACCGCCCAGGCCAATGCCGCCGACCGCGCCCGCCTGTTCAACCGCATCGCCTACGTGCTGCATGGCCTGGAGGAATTGCCCGGGCTGCGTCGGCGCATCCGCGAACGGCAATTGTCCCCAAGGCAGGCGACCCAGGCCTTCACCCGCCTGATCGGCGGGCTGCTGGCGGTGGTTTTCGAGGCGGCCGACACCGCTGCCGAGCCCGGCATAACCCGCGTTCTGGTGGCGCTGTTCAACTTCATGCAGGGCAAGGAACTCGCTGGCCAGGAACGCGCGGTCGGCGTCGAAGGCTTCTCCCGCGGGCATTTCGACGATGAATTGCAGGCTCGCCTGCTGCACCTGCAGGAAGGCCAGGAGCGCTGCTTCGACATCTTCGGCGAGTTTGCGGGCGACGAAGCCAATGCCCTGTGGCAGCAGATTCTCGGCACCGACACGGTTGCCCAGGTGAGCAGCCTGCGTGGAATCGCCAAGCGCACCTCGGCCATCGCCCAGGTGGATCCGGGTTTGTGCGAGCTGTGGTTCGAACTCAACACCAGGCGCATCGACGCCATGAAACAGGTGGAAAGCCACCTGACCCAATGCCTGCTCGAACGCTGCCGACGCAGCATCGCCGAAGCCCACGCCGACCTGGACAACCATCGCGCCCTACTCGGCCGCGTGGCGCAGATGGATGCCGGCAGCGATCAGGCGCTGCTGTTCAGTGTGCACAGCAGCACCCTCGACGCCCCGCCTCAGAACGCCGTGGGCAATCACCTGGCCCGCTCGGTACTGGACCTCCTGCACGAGCAGAATCAGCGCCTGCAGCAGGTCAGCGACGAACTGCAGGAAACCCGCGAAACCCTAAACGAGCGCAAGCTGATCGAACGCGCCAAGAAGCTATTGATGACCGACTACGGCTTGAGCGAAGACGCAGCCTACGCCCGCCTGCGTCAATCGGCCATGGAGCGCAACATGCGCCTGGTCGACGTCGCCCAGAGCTTGCTCAGTTTTGCGGCGCGCAAGGCCCAGGAAAAGCCGCGTGGCGACAAGGGCAAGCGCATCTGAACAGGCTCTGCGTAACACCCCGTTTAATCGTAGCCCGTGGGGCATACGCTGCGCCCTGGTAGCCCGGCGCTGAGCGTAGCGATGCCCGGGAAGCGGTTTGCGCCACAAAGCCAGCGCCAATTCGGAATCCATCCTAGGTATCGCTTCGCTCAACCGCAGGCTACGGGTCACCCTCCCATGCACCTGTGCCGCGCACCGCAGGTGACCGACGCCCCGCAGCTGTGCGGCACCGCAAGTCAGCCCCCTCGAACGCCAGCTCGCCAAAGCGCCTCAACACCGACTGAAAAGCCTTCCCACTCAACCAGTTAACTCCGCGAACGCCACCTCTACGGGCCGATTGCAAGCCGGCAAGGCATGGCGCCGTGCTGCTGGCATGCAACCTGCTATGTCCCTTGGCGAGGAGGCAGTCTCTGCCCCTCCACAATCCGAATTCCTGGACAACGGCGTCCACACTCGATGCAGCCCAGCGCTGCCATGAGCGTGACGCCGTTTTTTTATGCGTGCTTTTTGGGGAGAACGAGATGGACGACACGCCACGCGCCGCCGACGAAAAAGCCGGCCTGCCACGCCGCACCTTCCTCAAGCAGTCCATGGGGCTGCTCGGCGGCGGCGCCTTGATGAGCATGCTGCCGGCGGGCCTGAGCAGCGCGGTATGGGCGGCAGGAACCGACGGCCTGGAAACCACCAAGGCCAAGCTCGGCTTCATCGCGCTGACCGATGCCGCACCATTGTTCGTCGCCGAGGAGCTCGGGCTGTTCGCCAAGCACGGCATGACCGACGTCGAAGTGCTCAAGCAATCCTCCTGGGGCACCACCCGCGACAACCTGGTGCTCGGTGCTGGCAGTGGCGGTATCGATGGCGCTCATATCCTCACGCCGATGCCTTACCTGATGGCCGCCGGCACGATCACCACCAACAACACGCCGCTGCCGATGGTCCTGCTGGCGCGCCTGAACCTCAATGGCCAGGGCATCTCGATCAGCAAGGAATACCAGGATCTCAAGCTCGGTACCGATGCCAGCGCCTTCAAACAGGCGGTCGCCGCCAAGCAGGCCAAGGGCCAGAAGATCGCTGCGGCGATGACCTTCCCCGGCGGCACCCACGACCTCTGGCTGCGCTACTGGATGGCAGCTGGCGGCATCGAGCCGAACAAGGATTTGCCGACCGTGGTCATCCCGCCACCACAGATGGTCGCCAACATGAAGGTCGGCAGCATGGATGCCTTCTGCGTCGGCGAGCCGTGGAACGCTCAGTTGATCAACCAGAACATCGGCTACAGCGCGGTGACCACCGGCGAGCTGTGGGCCAACCATCCGGAAAAGGCCCTTTCGCTGCGCGCCGACTACGTGAACGCCAATCCCAACGCGACCCGTGCCCTGCTCAAGGCGGTAATGGAGGCGCAGATGTTCTGCGAAGCCGCAGCCAACAAGGAGCAGGTCGCGGAAATCTGCGCCAAGCGCCGCTGGATCGGCGCGCCTGCCAAGGACCTGCTGGCGCGCCTGCAGGGCAACTTCGATTACGGCAACGGCCGCGTGGTTGAAAACAGCCCGCACCTGATGCGCTTCTGGAGCGAGTTCGCCTCCTATCCGTTCCAGAGCCACGACCTGTGGTTCCTCACCGAAAACAAGCGCTGGGGCTACCTGCCGAAGGATTTCGACAGCCAGGCGCTGATCGACCAGGTCAACCGCGAGGACATCTGGCGCCAGGCAGCGGCCGAGCTGGGCGTGCCCGCCGAGCAGATTCCCCAGAGCAAATCCCGCGGCGTCGAGACCTTCTTCGACGGCAAGACCTTCGACCCACAAAACCCGCAAGCCTATCTCGACAGCCTGGCCCTCAAGGCCTAACCGGAGAAACGCCATGAATGCGCCCGTCAAATCCCTGGCCCTGCCGGCCGGCGTCGTCGCCCCCAGTTGGCTCAAACGCCTGTCGAAAAACCTGATGCAGTCGGTGCTGCCGCCGCTGGTGATCACCGCTGCGCTGATGCTCGTCTGGCAACTCTTGTGCAGCGGCGCCAATGCCGCCCTGCCGCCGCCCAGCCAGGTCATCGAAGACACCTGGGAGCTGATCGTCAATCCGTTCTACGACAACGGCGGCACCGATGTCGGCATGGCCTGGCAACTGCTCGCCAGCCTGGAGCGCGTGGCTTACGGCTATGCCCTGGCGGTAGTGGTCGGCGTAGCCCTCGGCGTGCTGGTCGGCCAGTCGACCTGGGCGATGCGCGGCCTCGACCCGCTGTTCCAGATCCTGCGTACCGTGCCACCGCTGGCCTGGCTGCCATTGTCGCTGGCCGGCTTCAAGGACAGCCACCCTTCGGCGCTGTTCGTGATCTTCATCACCGCCATCTGGCCGATCATCATCAATACCTCGGTGGGCATCCGCAACATTCCCGAGGACTACCGCAACGTCGCCAAGGTGCTGCGCCTCAACGGCGTGGAGTACTTCCAAAAGATCATGCTGCCGGCTGCCGCGCCGTACATCTTTTCCGGGCTGCGCATCGGTGTGGGCCTGTCGTGGCTGGCGATCATCGCCGCCGAGATGTTGATCGGCGGTGTGGGTATCGGCTTCTTCATCTGGGATGCGTGGAACGCCTCGCGCATCAGCGACATCATTCTCGCCCTGATCTACGTCGGCGTGGTCGGCTTCGTGCTCGACCGCCTGGTGCTGTTCGTCGGCAATCGCATCACCCGCGGCACATCGGCCTGAGGAGACAGACATGAGCAAGCACTACCTGAGCATCGAGCATGTGGAAAAGTACTTCGAGCGTGACGGCGTCACCTCCCACGTACTGAACCAGATCAACCTCAACGTCGCGCGCGGCGAATACATCTCCATCATCGGCCACTCGGGCTGCGGCAAGTCGACGGTGCTCAATATCGTCGCCGGCCTGACCGATTCCAGCAGCGGTGCGGTGATTCTCGATGGTCGTGAGGTACGTGGCCCTGGCCCGGATCGCAGCCTGGTGTTCCAGAACCACTCGCTGCTGCCCTGGCTGACCGTGCAGGAAAACGTCGCCCTGGCCGTCGACAAGGTGTTCAAGCGCACCAAGAGCAAGGCCGAACGCCGTGACTGGACGCTGCATCATCTGGAGCTGGTGAGCATGGGCCACGCGCTGCACAAGCGGCCCAACGAGATTTCCGGGGGCATGAAGCAACGTGTCGGCATCGCCCGCGCGCTGGCCATGGAACCCAAGGTGCTGCTGCTCGACGAGCCATTCGGCGCGCTGGACGCCCTGACCCGCGCACACCTGCAGGATGAAGTGATGCGCATCCAGAGCGAGCTGCACAACACGGTGATGATGATCACCCACGACGTCGACGAAGCCGTGCTGCTCTCCGACCGCATCGTGATGATGACCAACGGCCCATCGGCGACCATTGGCGAGATCCTCAGCATCGATCTACCGCGCCCGCGCGATCGCATCGCCCTGGCCGATGACCCACGCTACAACGCCTATCGCCACGCGGTACTGAGTTTTCTGCATGAAAAGCAGCGCAAGGTCGAACCCCTGCAACGGCGTTCCGCTGCGACGCAAGAGTCGGTCGACCAGCAGCGCGCACGGGCGTGAAGCGAAGGGCGGTCAGTCCTTGGCGATGCCGGTGATGGTGATGCCGAAGCGTTCTTCGAGCCGCACCGCGGGGGTCTGCTCCTCGTGGGGCTGCTCCTTCGGCTCGAGCGGTTCGAGATTCTCTTGAGCCCATTCGAGCAGCCAGGTCACCGCCTGCTCCAGGCTGGGTTTTTCCTTGGCTTTCACCTTGAGGACTTCGGCAGCTTCGTCTCGGCTATAGGTGATGATCCATCGGCTCATGGCGAGTCTCCAGCAGGTGACGGCACGCAATGCGTGCCCTGATAGAGATGTAGACCTGTCGTCGGTAAACAGTTCGCCCTATAAATATCGGGGAACTTCACCTGCCATGACCACTCAGAAATTACGCATCGATTGATTTCTCCGGGCGCATGAGGCGCCCATTTTTTTGCCTGCGATTTGCCGCAGCGCCCAGCATCGGCGCGTTTTGCGGGCAAAAAACAGACATAAAAAAACCGGGCCGGGCCCGGTTCCTTTCACGCTGCTGCGACCATCAGGCCTTTGGCAGAGTGACGCCAGTCTGGCCCTGGTACTTGCCGCCGCGATCCTTGTAGGACACTTCGCACGCTTCGTCCGACTGCAGGAACAGCATCTGCGCCACGCCTTCGTTGGCGTAGATTTTCGCCGGCAGGTTGGTGGTGTTGGAGAATTCCAGAGTCACGTGGCCTTCCCATTCCGGCTCCAGTGGCGTGACGTTGACGATGATGCCGCAGCGCGCGTAGGTGCTCTTGCCCAGGCAGATGGTCAGCACGTCGCGGGGAATGCGGAAGAACTCCACAGTGCGCGCCAGGGCGAAGGAGTTCGGCGGAATGATGCACACGTCGCTCTTGATGTCGACGAAACTCTTGGCGTCGAAATTCTTCGGATCGACGATGGCCGAATGGATGTTGGTGAACACCTTGAATTCGTCCGCGCAGCGCACGTCGTAGCCGTAGCTGGAAACCCCGTAGGAGATTACCCGGCTGTCGTCCGCGCCGCGCACCTGGCGCTCGACGTAAGGCTCGATCATGCCGTGTTCCTGGGCCATGCGGCGAATCCACTTGTCCGATTTGATGCTCATGGCGGGGCCGTCCTGAAGGTCTTTACGGTGAAAAGTGCACGCATCTTACCGGGCTGAAGAGCTGGGTTCAAAGCCTCTCGACGGCCCGCAGAGACGCCCTTGCGCAGGCGCCGATGCAAGTAAATCGCAGAAAGACTGACAGACCATTCGCACTTCGCGAAAAAAGCGGGTATGGTGATCCACTGTGCTGCATGTGTCACCGCGAATCGCTACATGATGCCTAGATTTCGATCCAAACATCGTCCGACTCCTAGTACTCGTTGCACTCAGTCCCGGCCTGGTTCTATCCAGGGCTGTTAATTATTTAGTTCTTAGGAGACATCACATGTCCAATCGTCAGACTGGCACCGTTAAGTGGTTCAACGATGAAAAAGGCTACGGCTTCATCACCCCGCAATCCGGTGACGACCTGTTCGTACACTTCAAAGCTATCCAGAGCGATGGCTTCAAGAGCCTGAAAGAAGGCCAGCAAGTTTCCTTCGTGGCCACCCGTGGTCAGAAAGGCATGCAAGCTGAGGAAGTTCAGGTTATCTAACCTGCGCTTTCTGCAAAAGAACCCCGCCTAGGCGGGGTTTTTTATATCTGCCATCCCTGGTAGATACCCTTCGGGCCGTCGCAAGCGCCGTTAAAAATTTATCCCGGAAATTTTTTATGCCTGCATTTGATGCAGCAGGCGCACCGTGGCGCGCCTGCGATGACCCTCAGTCGTCGGCAATGACGATGTTCGGCATGCCTTGCGCGCTGTTGGCGCTGGTGGCGATGCGCGCACCGACCATGCGAGCGATCTGCTGGTAGAGCATGGCGATCTGACTTTCAGGGTCGGCAATGGCGGTCGGCCTTCCACCATCGGCCTGTAGGCGGATGGCCATCGACAAGGGCATCGAGGCCAGCAGATCGACACCGAATTGCGCCGCCAGCTTCTCGCCACCGCCCTCGCCGAACAGGTGCTCGGCATGGCCGCAGTTCGAGCAGATGTGCACGGCCATGTTCTCCACCACACCGAGCACGGGAATGTTCACCTTGCGGAACATCTCCACGCCCTTTCTGGCATCGAGCAGCGCCAAGTCCTGCGGCGTGGTGACGATCACTGCGCCCGCCACCGGCACCTTCTGGGCCAGGGTCAGGTGAATGTCACCGGTACCCGGCGGCATGTCGATGATCAGGTAATCGAGATCATTCCAGGCCGTCTGGGTGACCAACTGGATCAGCGCCCCGGAAACCATCGGGCCGCGCCACACCACCGGGGTATTGTCGTCAGTCAGGAAGGCCATCGACATCACCTGTACGCCATGGGCTTCCAGCGGCACGAACCATTTCTGCTCGCGCACCTGGGGGCGCGTGCCTTCGGCGATACCGAACATGATGCCCTGGCTGGGCCCGTAGATATCGGCATCGAGAATGCCCACCCGCGCGCCCTCACGGGCCAGTGCCAACGCCAGGTTGGCCGCGGTGGTGGACTTGCCCACGCCACCCTTGCCGGATGCCACGGCGATCACGTTCTTGACGTTGGCCAGCGCCGGCACCTGGGCCTGCGCCTTGTGGGCGGCGATCACGCAGTCAACCTCGACGCGAGCACTGCGCACGCCTTCGATGTTCTCGATGGCCAACTGCAGCATCTGCGCCCAGCCCTGCTTGAACTGCGCTGCGGCGTAACCCAGTTCGAGCTGCACGCTGACCTGCCCGTCCTGCACGTCGATCCCACGCACGCAGCCGGCGCTGAGCGGATCCTGGTCGAGATGGGGGTCGGTATACTGACGCAATACGGCTTCGACCGCAGCGCGGATATCAGCGCTCATGCTTGGCTCCGGAGATGGCAGAAAAGACGCCTATCCTACCCGAGCCGCACGGTCGATGCAGGCTGGCGACCGGCAGGCCACCAGCCTGCGAGGGTCACTGCACGGGCTGACCCGGCAGCGGCTTGAGGTTCACTTCGACGCGGCGGTTCTGCGCACGCCCTTCGGCGCTGGCGTTGTCGGCGATCGGTTGATCCGGGCCGGCGCCGCGGCTGGACAGGCGCGAGCCGTCGATGCCCTGGGCGGTGAGGTAACTGGTCACGCTCTGCGCACGGCGCTGGGAAAGCGCCATGTTGTGTTGACGCGAACCGGTGCTATCGGTGTAGCCGACGATCTCGATGCTGTTGTTCTGGAACTGCTTGAACGATGTGGCCAGGTTGTTCAGCGGCGCGTAGAAACTCGGGGCGATGTCGGCCGAGTCGGTGGCGAAGGTGATGTTGCCCGGCATGATCAGCTTGATGTCGTCGCCCTGGCGCTGCACTTCCACGCCGGTGCCTTCCATGCTGCGGCGCAGCTCGGCTTCCTGGCGATCGGCGTAGTAACCGTAGCCGGCACCTGCCGCACCGGCCAGCACGGCACCGATGGCGGCGCCCTTGCCGCGATCATCATGATTGATCGCCGCACCAACCGCCGCACCGGCCAGGGCTGCCAGGCCGCCATAGGTCGCGGTGCGGTGGCCGCCACCGCTGGCAGCACCGCCACCAACGTTGTCGTAAGGGTTGTTCGAAGCACAGCCCACCAGAAGGGCCAACGCGGTGGCACAGGCGAGCGGACGTAAAACTGCAGGCATGGTTCATCTCCTTGCTGGGAGCGGAAGGTAATAGTTGGAACCCGCTCGCCCCGCTAAATTCAAGCCGATATCCAGCAAATTTGCCCGCTGGCCGGAACGCGCCCGCTTACTTTATAGTGACCGACCACCCGCCAACCGATGACCGCCTGACAATGTCCCAAGCTCGCCAGATTCTCGTTACCAGCGCCCTTCCCTATGCCAACGGTTCGATCCACCTTGGCCATATGCTCGAGTACATCCAGACCGACATGTGGGTGCGGTTTCAGAAGCTGCGCGGCAATCAGGCCATCTACGTGTGCGCCGACGACGCCCATGGCTCGGCGATCATGCTGCGTGCGGAAAAGGAAGGCATCACCCCTGAGCAGCTGATCGACGGCGTCAAGGCCGAGCACAGCAGCGATTTCGCCGATTTCCTGGTGGACTTCGACAATTTCCATTCCACCCACTCGCCGGAAAACCGCGAGCTGTCGGAGTCGATCTACAAGGCGCTGCGCGACAATGGCCACATCGCCACGCGTTCGGTGACCCAATATTTCGATCCGGAAAAGGGCATGTTCCTGGCCGACCGTTTCATCAAGGGCACCTGCCCGAAATGCGCGACGCCGGACCAGTACGGCGACAACTGCGAGAAATGCGGCGCCACCTACGAGCCCACCGAACTGAAAGATCCGCGTTCGGCGATCTCCGGCGCGGTACCGGTACTGAAGGACTCCAAGCACTTCTTCTTCAAGCTGCCGCAGTTCCAGGAAATGCTTCAGCAGTGGACGCGTAGCGGCACCCTGCAGGAGTCGGTGGCCAACAAGCTCGCCGAATGGCTGGACGGCGGCCTGCACGAGTGGGACATCAGCCGTGATGCACCCTACTTCGGCTTCGAGATTCCCGACGAGCCGGGCAAGTATTTCTACGTCTGGCTGGATGCGCCGATCGGCTACATGGCCAGCTTCAAGAACCTCTGTGCGCGCCGCCCGGAACTGGACTTCGACGCGTTCTGGAACAAGGACTCGAGCGCCGAGGTTTATCACTTCATCGGCAAGGACATCGTCAACTTCCACGCCCTGTTCTGGCCGGCCATGCTCGAAGGTGCCGGCTACCGTAAGCCGACCGCCATCAACGTGCACGGCTACCTGACGGTCAACGGCCAGAAGATGTCCAAGTCGCGCGGCACCTTCATCAAGGCGCGCACCTACCTGGATCATCTGAACCCCGAATACCTGCGTTACTACTACGCCGCCAAGCTGGGCCGCGGCGTCGATGACCTGGACCTGAACCTCGAGGACTTCATCCAGAAGGTTAACTCCGATCTGGTCGGCAAGGTGGTCAATATCGCCAGCCGTTGTGCCGGCTTCATCCACAAGGGCAACGCTGGCCTGCTGGTCGCTGCCAACCCTGAGCCGGAGCTGTGGAACGCTTTCCAGAGCGCCGCGCCAGGCATCGCCGAAGCCTACGAGAGCCGTGACTTCGCCCGCGCCATGCGCGAGATCATGGCCCTGGCCGACCGCGCCAACGCCTGGATCGCCGACAAGGCGCCCTGGTCGCTGGCCAAGCAGGAAGGCAAGGCCGATGAAGTGCAGGCGATCTGCGCCCTGGGCGTCAACCTGTTCCGCCAGCTGGTGATCTTCCTCAAGCCGGTGCTGCCCAACCTGGCGCGCGATGCCGAAGCGTTCCTCAATGTCGCACCGCTGACCTGGGCTGACCTGGCCACGCCACTGGCCAATCACCAGCTCAACCCCTTCACCCCACTGCTCGCACGCATCGAGCCGGCCAAGGTCGAGGCCATGGTCGAAGCGTCCAAGGAAGACCTGGCAGCCGCCGAGGCGCCCTCTGGCAACGGCGAACTGAAGAAGGACCCGCTGGCCGCTGAAATCACCTTCGACGCCTTTGCCGCCGTCGACCTGCGTATCGCGCTTATCGAGAAATGCGAGTTCGTCGAAGGCGCTGACAAGCTGCTGCGCCTGACCCTGGATATCGGCGACGAGAAACGCAACGTGTTCAGCGGCATCAAGAGCGCCTACCCGGACCCGAGCAAGCTCGAGGGCCGCCTGACCCTGTACGTGGCCAACCTGGCCGCGCGCAAGATGAAGTTCGGCGTCTCCGAAGGCATGGTGCTGGCTGCCGGCCCCGGCGGCGAGGAAATCTACCTGCTCAGCCCGGACAGCGGCGCGAAGCCGGGCCAGCGGGTCAAGTAACCTACTCGGAGCAAGGATGCTGACCCTCAAGCCCTGGATTCTCGCCACTGCTCTGGCCCTGACCGGCTGCTCACCTTCCGGTGACGGTCGGCCACCGGCCGGTGCTGCGCTGCTCGGCGAAACAGCTCAGCAGGGCGCCTTTCTCGCTTACGAACACAGCGTCGGCATTCGCCTGCCAGTCCAGCAGGTCGAGCCGCGCCTGGCCGCCGTGCGCGAGGCGTGCAGCAGCCAGCGTTTCGGTCAGTGTGATCTGCTCGCCATCGAGCAGAACCAGGGCGCCTACCAGGCCGCCAGCATCACCGTGCGCATCGCGCCAGCCGGTGTCGAGCCCATGGTCGGCTTTGCCGGCGACGGCGGCGAGTTGCAAAGTCGGCATACGCGCGCCGAAGACCTCGCCCAGGCGGTCAGCGATACCGAGCAGCAACGCCAACGCCTGGAGCGTCAACGCAAGACGCTGCTGCAGTACCAGGCCCGCACCGACCTGAGCGTTAGCGACATGCTCGCCCTGGCCCGCGAGCTGGCCGAGGTGGAAGTGCAATTGGCCGGCAACGCCCAGCAGTCGGCGCAGCAACAACGCCGCCTGACCACCAACTTGCTGACCCTGAGCTTCAACACCGACGGTGAACCGATAGGGCGCCTGGCGCGCATCGGGGCCGCCGCCAGCGGCATGCTCGACAACGCCACCGAGGGTGCCACCGAAGCCATCAGGCTGCTCGGCTACGGTATTCCCTTCGTCATCATCCTGTTCCCGCTCGCCCTGCTGGTCCGCTGGCTATGGCGCAAGGCCAGCCGGGTGCGCCACGGCGCCTGAACCCACGCCTGGGCGGCATTACCCTGTACCGGGCGCTGCGCATGCCGGATAATGCCCGGCTCACGCTTTAGCCAGACCAGCAACACCGATGATCGACTCTCGCCACCTCACCTGTCTGCTCCGTCATGGGCCGTGCCCCTGCCAGCGCGCCTTGGTGCACCCATGAGCAATGCGCTGCGTATCGCGGCCATCGACGCCCTGCTGCCGCAGACGCAATGCGGCAAGTGCGGCCATCCGGGTTGCCTGCCCTACGCCGAAGGCATCGCCGCCGGTGAAGCGATCAACAAATGCCCACCCGGTGGCACTGCGACCATCCATGCCCTGGCAGAGCTGCTTCAGGTACCCGAACTGCCGCTGGCACTGCCTGCCACGCCCGCCCAGGTGGCGGTTATCCGCGAGGCCGAGTGCATCGGCTGCACCAAATGCATCCAGGCCTGCCCGGTAGATGCGATCGTCGGCGCCGCCAAGCTTATGCACACGGTGATCGGCGACGAATGCACGGGCTGCGAGCTGTGCATCGCCCCCTGTCCGGTGGACTGCATCGACCTGATCACCCTGATGCCAGCCGAAGCCGAGGTGCAACGCGCCCGTGCCGAGCAATTCCGCACCCGCCACCAGCATCGCCAGGCCCGCCTGGCACGCAACGATGCCCGGCGCCGCGCAGCTCGTCCGGTACGCCCTGCACAGGCGGAAATGCCCGCCGCCGCGCCCCAGCAGCCTGCTGCCGCCTCCTCTCTGAAGCAGGCGAAGATCGATGCCGCCATGAGCCGCGCTCAATGGCAGAAAACTCTGAAGGCTTATGGCGACTCGCCCAATGATGAGCAGCGCCAGCAACTCACGGCCCTGCAACAGGCGGCCGAGCGCGATCAACAGCGCCTTGCCGAGCTGCAGGCGACGCCCGCACAAAACGCGCCCAGCCCAGGTGAGCAGGCGCTCAAACAGGCCAAGATCGACCTGGCCAGCCACCGCATGGCCCTCAAGGCGGGTGAACGCCGAGGCTTGGACGAGCAGGCCCTGGCGCCGCTGCGCAGCGCCTATGTCGCTGCCCAAGAGGCTCTGCACCTGGCAGAAGCGCACTGCGGCAAGCCAGCGCCCACTCGCACGCTGGTCGACAAGGCCGGGCTCAGCGCGCACATGCGCCAGTTGAAGACCGACCTGGCCTACGCTCGCGCCGAGCTCGGCAAGTTGCAACGCAGCGCCCCCGATGACGCTGCCAAGATACGCGATGCCCAAGAGCGCCTTGCAGCGGCCGAAAGCCGTCTGCAGGCGTACACCAGCGCCAGCTAGAGCGCCACGACAGACCTGATGCCCGACCATGAACGCCGCCAAACGCCTTGAAATCTTCCGCCGCCTGCACGAAGACAACCCCGAGCCCAAGACCGAGCTGGCCTACAGCACGCCCTTCGAACTGCTGATCGCGGTGATTCTCTCCGCCCAGGCCACCGACGTAGGTGTCAACAAGGCCACCGCCAAGCTCTATCCAGTGGCCAACACGCCCGAAGCGATCTTCGCCCTGGGGGTCGACGGCCTGAGCGAATACATCAAGACCATCGGCCTGTACAACAGCAAGGCCAAAAACGTCATCGAAACCTGCCGCATTCTCGTCGAGCAACACGGCAGCCAGGTGCCGGAAACCCGCGAGGCGCTCGAGGCGCTGCCAGGCGTGGGTCGCAAGACTGCCAACGTGGTGCTCAACACCGCCTTTCGCCAGTTGGCCATGGCCGTGGATACGCATATCTTCCGGGTCAGCAACCGCACCGGCATCGCGCCAGGCAAGAACGTGGTGGAAGTCGAGAAGAAGCTGCTCAAGTTCGTACCCAAGGATTTTCTGCTGGACGCGCACCATTGGCTGATCCTGCATGGACGCTACGTATGCCAGGCCCGCAAGCCGCGCTGCGGCAGTTGCCGAATCGAAGACCTGTGCGAATACAAGCAAAAGACCTCGGACGATTGATGCTTGATAGGTTTCTGATATCAGCTGATTGAAAAAATCTTTTTTACTCGCTTCACGTTTGCCCTTATAAGGTCGGCAAATGGCCCCTGTAGCCGGGAGTGAAGCGCATGAGCAACGGCAAAGAAGACCTGGAACTGGACGACGATTTCGTCAGCGAAGAAACAGACAGCAGCGAAGCACCCGTGGAAGTGGCGAAGACCAATCTCACCAAGCGGCGCATCATCGACAACTTCCTCGAGGAGCGACGCCTGCACAAGCAATTGGCCGAATACGATTTCGACCTGTAGCCGGCGCATCGGCCAAGCCCAATGAAAATGCCCGTATCCATGGATACGGGCATTTTGCGTTTCAGGCCTGGCATTCGACGCTCACAGCCCGTCGAGGAAGCGCTCCACATCCAGCGCCGCCATGCAGCCGGCACCAGCCGAGGTGATCGCCTGGCGATAGACGCTGTCAGCCACGTCACCTGCGGCGAATACACCCGCCACGCTAGTCGCCGTGGCATTGCCGTCGCGCCCGCCATTGGTCTGCAGGTAGCCGTCTCTGAGCGCCAGCTGCCCTTCGAACAACGCCGTATTGGGCGTGTGCCCGATGGCCACGAACAGGCCGTCCACGGCCAGGTCGCGGGTTGCGCCGTCATGCTCGCGGATCCGCACGCCGGTTACGCACGAGGCGTCGCCCAGCACTTCGTCCACCTCGGCATTCAGGGCCAGCACGATGCGCCCTTCGGCTACCCGGGCCTGTAGCTTGTTCTGCAGGATCTTCTCGGCGCGAAAGGCGCCGCGGCGGTGGATCAGCGTGACCCGGCTGGCGATGTTTGCCAGGTACAACGCTTCCTCTACGGCGGTGTTGCCGCCGCCCACCACCGCGACTTCACGGTTGCGGTAGAAGAAGCCGTCACAGGTGGCGCACGCCGAGACGCCCTTGCCCATCAACGCCGTTTCGCTGGGCAAGCCGAGATAGCGCGCGCTGGCGCCCGTGGCGATGATCAGCGCATCGCAGGTGTAGGAAATGCTGTCACCCACCAGAGTGAAGGGCCGCGCCGCGAGATCCACGGCCTGGATATGGTCGAAGACGATCTCCGTCTCGAAGCGCTCGGCGTGAGCCTGCATGCGCTGCATGAGCTCGGGGCCGGTCAGGCCATGGGCATCGCCAGGCCAGTTGTCCACTTCGGTGGTGGTGGTCAGTTGCCCGCCGGCCTGCAGGCCGGTGATCAGCAGGGGTTTCAGATTGGCACGGGCGGCGTAAACCGCCGCACTGTAGCCCGCAGGGCCGGAACCGAGAATGATCACGCGGGCGTGTCGGTTACTCGACATCAGAGACTCCTCACAGCGCATCGCTGCAAAAAAGCCGCCATCGGCCGCAAGCGGTCGAACATCGGCGGCTGAACAAGGGACGCGAGCAGACTAGACCGCGCGGCCCGGCCCATGGAAATGCGCTTTGCCAATCCCTCGCATAGCGGTGCGCTATCGCCCTGCCCTGCTTTCACGCGGGCAGCAAAATGGGTAAGGTCGCGCCACGTTCACTTGTTGGAGAGACCTCGATGCGCGCTCCCGTGCTGTCCGGCCCGCAGTACCTCGGCGAAGGCCTGAAACTGGTCATGAGCCCCGGCTTGCGCCTGTTCGTGCTGCTACCGCTGGCGATCAACCTGATCCTGTTCAGCCTGATGATCGGCTTCGCCGTGCAGCAGTTCAGTGGCTGGGTGGACACCTTCATGCCGTCGCTGCCCAGTTGGCTGAGCTTTCTGCAATACATTCTCTGGCCGCTGTTCGTGGTGCTGGTGATTCTGATGGTGTTCTTCACCTTCACCATGCTGGCCAATATCGTCGCCGCCCCCTTCAATGGTTTTCTCGCCGAGAAGGTCGAAGTGGTGGTGCGCGGCCAGGACAACTTTCCACCGTTCAGCTGGGGCGAGCTGATCGCCATGGTGCCGCGCACCCTGGGTCGCGAAGGCCGCAAACTGGCGTACTTCCTGCCACGGGCCGCGGGATTGCTGATCCTGTCGTTCATTCCGGTGGTCAACCTGATCGCAGCGCCGCTGTGGCTGCTGTTCGGCGTGTGGATGATGGCCATCCAGTACATCGACTACCCCGCCGACAACAACAAGGTCAGCTGGCAGGACATGCTTGCCTGGCTGCGCGAGAAACGCTGGCAGTCCCTGGGTTTCGGCGGCATCACCTACGCGGCGCTGCTGGTGCCCTTCGTCAATATCGTGATGATGCCGGCCGCCGTGGCGGGCGCAACGCTGTTCTGGGTACGCGAAGGTGGTGTGAGCGCAGGGGCTGTCACACAAACGCCACGTTGATGTCACAAACACTACATGACGGCAGCCCAGACTGCTGTCATGAGCACTCCCCCGCTATTCATCGCCTTGGTCAGCGAGACCTACAGCCCGGAAATCAACGGGGTGGCCAATACCCTTGGCCACCTGGTCAACGGGCTGCGCGCGCGCGGCCATCGCTTGCAGCTGATCCGCCCGCGGCAGCACCACGATACGCCC
The DNA here is from genome assembly GCF_001945445.1 of Pseudomonas sp. PA27(2017). GTDB lineage: Bacteria > Pseudomonadota > Gammaproteobacteria > Pseudomonadales > Pseudomonadaceae > Aquipseudomonas. The sequence continues at coordinate 24,194 of NZ_MSXW01000061.1, read as the reverse complement.
GCCGCCAATGACGACGACCTGCTGCTGACCCGCGGCTGGCCGCTGCCCGGCTACCGCGGCCTGCAGTGGGGCCAGTCGGCTCGCCACAAGCTGCTGCGCCTGTGGCGGCGCCAGCGCCCGGATGTGCTGTACATCGCCACCGAAGGCCCGCTGGGCCTGTCTGCCCTGCGCGCGGCGCGGCGCCTGCGAATACCGGTGGTCAGCGGCTTTCACACCAACTTCCAACAGTACACCGGCCATTACGGCATCACCCTGCTGACCCGCCTGCTGACCAACTACCTGCGCTGGTTTCACAACGCCTCGCGCATGACTCTGGTGCCCAGCCTAAGCCAACGCTGCGAGCTGCAACGCCGCGGTTTCGAGCGTCTGGAGCTGCTCGCCCGTGGGGTGGATGCCCAGTTGTTCAACCCGGCGCGGCGTAGCGACGAGCTGCGCCGCAGCTGGGGCCTGGCCGAGCGGGATATCGCCGTGCTGCACGTCGGCCGGCTGGCCGCCGAGAAGAATCTGGATCTTCTGGTCAGTACCTACCAGGCGCTGCAGCGCCAATCCACTGGGCTTAACCTGAGGCTGGTGGTGGTCGGCGACGGCCCACTGCGCGAGAGCCTGCACAAGCAAATGCCGGACGCATTATTCTGCGGGATCCAGCGCGGCGAAACCCTCGCTCAGCACTACGCCAGCGGCGATATCTTCCTTTTTCCGAGCCTCTCGGAAACCTTCGGCAACGTGCTGCTCGAAGCCATGGCATCGGGGCTCGGGGTGGTCGCCTTCGACCAGGCCGCCGCGGCTCAGCATGTCGAGGACGGCCACAATGGCATGCTGGCCAGCGCCGACGATCAGCGCACGTTCGTCGAGGCGGCGACATGGCTGATGGAGAACAGCGAGAACCTGCGTCGGGTTCGCCTCAATGCCCGCCAGCACGCCGCCAGGCAGAGCTGGTCGAGCATCGTCGAAGAGTTCGAACAGCATCTGCACGCGGCGCGGCTGGACAGCGCCGTGCCGAGCGGTGGCCGCAAGCCCGCTCTGGTGATCGAAACCAAACGCGCGAATTGAAGCGATAGAGAGATGACGGGCCGCAGGCAGCGACCCTGCGATCAGGCCAGGGCCTTCTCGATGGCCTGGATCAGTGCCGGATCATCCGGCGCGGTACGCGGCGAGAAACGCGCGAGCACACGGCCATCCTGGCCCACCAGAAACTTCTCGAAATTCCAGGTGATGTCCCCGGGAAACTCCGCGCCCTCACCGGCCAGCAGGCGGTATAGCGGGTGACGGCTGCTGCCGTTGACTTCGAGCTTGCTGCTCAGCGGAAAGGTCACGCCATAGTTCAGGCTGCAGAACTGAGCGATCGCCGCCTCGGCGTCCGGCTCCTGCCCGGCGAACTGGTTACAGGGCACGCCCAGCACGCTGAAACCCTGATCACCGTAAGCCTGCTGCAGGCGTTCGAGGCCTGCATACTGCGGCGTCAGCCCACACTTGGAGGCGACGTTGACCACCAGCACCACCTTGCCCTTGAGCGGAGCCAGCGGCAGCTCCTGGCCGTCCAGTGCGTGCAATGTCAGGTCGTGAAAGGCGCTCATGATGGTGCTCCGGGTAACGCGAAAGGCAGCGAAGAAGAAACGAAAAAGGCGCCTGAAAAGGCGCCTTTTCATGACTGCAGCTTAGCAGCCACGCATGACCATCTGCCAGCAGCGACGAATCGGCTGCCGACATACGGATCAGTGGTGATGACCACCTTCGCCATGGATATGACCATGGGCGATTTCTTCCTGGCTGGCGTCACGCACGTTGACGACCTTGACCGCGAAGTTCAGGCGCTGGCCAGCCAGCGGGTGGTTGCCGTCGACGATCACGTCATCGCCTTCCAGCTCGCGGATGGTGACGATCTGCATGCCGCCGTCCGGGCCGGAGGCGTGGAACTGCATGCCGACTTCCAGCTCGTCGACGCCTTCGAACATCGAGCGGTTCAGGGTGGCGACCAACTCGGCGCTGTATTCGCCGTAGGCTTCTTCGGGCTCGACGGCAACCTTGACTTCGTCACCGGCCTGCTTGCCGACCAGCGCCTTCTCGAGACCGACGATGATGTTGCCGGCACCGTGCAGGTAAACCAGCGGCGCGCCGCCAGCGGAACTATCGATCACCTCACCGGCATCGTTGGTCAGGGTATAGTCGATGGAAACGGCCTTGTTGGCGGCGATCTGCATGGGGCGAACCTTTTGCTCGAGGAAAATGAACGTGTAAGTGTAACCAACGGCGGTGGCGAAAGCGACCCAAGCCCAGACGGGCGGGCCGTATCCGCGGTCGTCGTGGTCGGTTTTGAGCAAGATCATGACGGCTATTGGGTGGCTGTCTTATCTTGTGGCCATACTCAGCACTTACGCCATCAACCGCCCTGGCAAAATCGCCCCTGGGTGCTCGACGCCGCGCAGCGTCAGGCGCGAATCGGCACGAAATTCACCTGTGGCTGGTGTGTCGCAACATCAGCTCCAACGCTTCTGGACGCTAAGGACTTCTGAATGCCCGCACGCAATATTCTGGTGATCAACTGCGGTAGCTCCTCCATCAAGTTCGCCTTGGTCGACCCCGATCAGCAGGCGTTCGCCATCAGCGGGCTGGCGGAGCGGCTTGGCAGCGCCGACGCCGTGCTGCACTGGCAGTTGAGCGGCATCAAGCATAGCCAGGCCATTCCCGGCGATGACCATCGCGCCGCGCTGGCCCATCTGCTGCAGCGGGTGCAGGAGGCCACTGGCGGCCAACTGCACGGCATCGGCCATCGGGTGGTACACGGCGGCGAACACTTCACCAGCGCCCAACGTCTTAACGACGCGGTAATCGCCGCGATTCGCGCCGTCGCGCCCCTGGCGCCGCTGCACAACCCGGCTGGCCTGCTGGGTATCGAGGCGGCTCTGGCGCTGTACCCTGAGCTGCCCCAGGTGGCGGTGTTCGACACGGCCTTCCACCAGAGCCTGCCCGAGCACGCCTTCCGCTACGCGGTGCCGGAGCAGCTGTATCGCGACCACGGCGTGCGCCGTTATGGCTTCCATGGCACCAGCCACCGCTTCGTCAGTGCCAGCGCGGCCGAACTCACCGGCCTGCCGGCGGGCGACAGCGCCTGGCTGGTCGCCCACCTGGGTAATGGCTGCTCGACCTGCGCGGTGGTCAACGGTCAAAGCCGCGACACCAGCATGGGCCTGACGCCGCTCGAGGGCCTGGTGATGGGCACGCGCAGTGGCGACGTCGACCCCAACCTGCACAGCCACCTCTCGCGCACCCTGGGCTGGAGCCTGGAGCAGATCGATCGCATGCTCAACCACGACAGCGGCCTGCTGGGCTTGTCGGGGCTGTCCAACGACATGCGCAGCCTCGAGCAGGCCCGTGAGGAAGGTCATGCCGGTGCCACCCTGGCCATCGAAGTATTCTGCTATCGCCTGGCCAAATCCCTGGCGGCCATGAGCTGCGCCCTGCCGCGCCTGGACGGCCTGATTTTCACCGGCGGCATCGGCGAGAACTCACCGCTGATCCGCAGCAAGACGGTGGCGCACCTGAGCCTGCTCGGCCTCAAGCTCGACGAAGCGGCCAATGCCCGCTGCCTGCGCGGCGTCAGCGGGCCGATCCACGCGGCGGACCATACGCGGGTGCTGGTGGTGCCCACCAACGAAGAGCGCCAGATTGCCCTCGACACCCTCGCGCTGCTCGACTGAATCGGAGACCCCCCATGCACACCTTTTTCATCTCGCCGACCGGTTTCGGCGTCGGCCTCACTTCCATCAGCCTGGGCCTGGTCGGGGCGCTCGAACGCGCCGGCCTCAAGGTCGGTTTCTTCAAGCCCATCGCCCAACCACACCAGGGTGACGCCGGCCCCGAGCGCTCCAGCGAACTGGTCGCGCGCACCCACGGCCTGCACTCGCCCAAACCGCTGGCCCTGGCCCATGTCGAAAGACGCCTCGGCGACGGCGACCTGGACGAACTGCTGGAAGAAATCATCAGCCTCTACCAGGAGGCCGCCAAGGACAAGGACGTGGTGATCGTCGAAGGCATGGTGCCGACACGCCAGGCCAGCTACGCCGCGCGGGTCAACTTCCACCTGGCCAAGAGCCTGGATGCCGACGTGATCCTGGTTTCGGCCCAGGAGCAGGAGACCCTCGGCGAGCTATGCGACCGCGTGGAAATCCAGGCCCAGCAGTTCGGCGGCCCGAAAGATCCCAAGGTACTCGGCGTGATCCTCAACAAGATCCGCAGCGACGACGGCCTGGACGCCTTCACCGCACGCCTGCGCGAACAGTCCTCGCTGCTGCGCCACCCGGAATTCCGCTTGCTGGGCTGCATCCCCTGGCTCGACGAGCTGAATGCACCGCGTACCCGCGACATCGCCGAACTGCTCGGCGCGCGCATCCTCAACGCCGGTGACTACGAGCAACGCCGCATGCTGAAGATCGTGCTGTGCGCCCGCGCCGTGGCCAACACCGTGCAGTTGCTCAAGCCCGGCACCCTGGTGGTAACGCCAGGTGACCGCGACGACATCATCCTGGCTGCCAGCCTGGCCGCCATGAACGGCATGCCGCTGGCCGGCCTGCTGCTATGCAGCGACTTCGCCCCCGACCCGCGCATCATGGAATTGTGCCGCGGCGCCCTGCAGAGCGGCCTGCCGGTGATGACGGTGAGCACCGGTTCCTACGACACGGCCACCAACCTCAATCGCCTGAACAAGGAAATCCCGGTCGATGACAAGGAGCGCGCCGAGAAGGTCGCCGACTTCGTTGCCAGCCACCTCGACCACGACTGGCTCGCCGCCCGCTGCGGCAGCCCGCGAGAGCTGCGCCTGTCACCGCCGGCGTTCCGCTATCAGTTGGTGCAGCAGGCCAAGGCCGCCAACAAGCGCATCGTTCTGCCCGAAGGCGCCGAGCCGCGTACCGTGCAGGCTGCCGCAATCTGCCAGGCCCGCGGCATCGCCCGCTGCGTGCTGCTGGCCAAGCCCGAGGAAGTGCACAGCGTCGCGCAGGCTCAGGGCATCGAGCTGCCGCCGGGGCTGGAGATTCTCGACCCGGACCTGATTCGCGAGCGCTACGTCGAGCCGATGGTGGAACTACGCAAGGGCAAGGGCCTCAACGCGCCGATGGCCAGCGCTCAGCTCGAAGACACGGTGGTGCTGGGCACCATGATGCTGGCCCTGGACGAAGTCGACGGCCTGGTATCCGGCGCCGTGCACACCACCGCCAACACCATTCGCCCGGCGCTGCAGCTGATCAAGACCGCGCCCGGCTACAACCTGGTATCGTCGGTGTTCTTCATGCTGCTGCCGGACCAGGTGCTGGTGTATGGCGATTGCGCGGTCAATCCGGACCCCAATGCCGAGCAACTGGCGGAAATCGCCCTGCAGAGCGCCAGCTCCGCCCAGGCGTTCGGCATCCCGCCACGCGTGGCCATGCTCAGCTATTCCACTGGCGACTCGGGCAGTGGCGAGGAAGTGGAAAAGGTCCGCGAAGCGACGCGCCTGGCGCGTCAGGCCAACCCGCAGTTGCTGGTCGACGGCCCGCTGCAGTACGACGCCGCGGCCATCGAGAGCGTCGGTCGGCAAAAGGCCCCCAATAGCCCGGTGGCCGGTCGCGCCACGGTGTTCATCTTCCCCGACCTGAACACCGGTAACACCACTTACAAAGCGGTGCAGCGCAGCGCCGATTGCATCAGCGTCGGCCCAATGCTGCAGGGCCTGCGCAAGCCGGTTAACGACCTGTCGCGGGGCGCGTTGGTGGACGATATCGTCTTCACCATCGCGCTGACCGCCATTCAGGCCGCCAACATGCGTCAGTGATAACACGCCGATCCGATGACGGGAGATATAACCCGTATTCGGATCGGCTTGCAGTTCCCCCACCAATCGTTACCCTGTGCGCCATTCACGCCCGGCACGCTTGCCGGGCGCCAACCCGCCCGAGGTTCGTACGTCCATGCTGCACTTTCTGCCTGCCCCATTGCTCGGCCTGCTGGGCAGCGTTTCGCTGGCACTCAATACGCTTTTCTGGTGCTGGCCGCTGTTCGCGGTCACGTTGCTACGCATCGTGCTGCCCTTGCCGCTGGTACGGCGCGTCTGCGATCAGCTGATGATTTTCATCCAGGAAGGCTGGATAAGTTGTAACAAGACATGGATGAATCTACTGGGTAAAACCCGCTGGCATATCGAGGGCAATCAGAACTTCGATTACGAGCATTCCTATCTGGTGACCAGCAACCACCAGAGCTGGGTGGACATCCTGGTGCTGCAGTACCTGCTCAACCGGCGTATCCGTCCGCTGAAATTCTTCCTCAAACAGGAGCTGATCTGGGTGCCGGTGATCGGCCTGTGCTGGTGGGCGCTGGGCTTTCCGTTCATGAAGCGCTACTCGAAGGAGTATCTGGCCAAGCACCCTGAAAAAAAAGGCGAAGACCTGCAAACCACCCGCCGCACCTGTGCCAAGTTTCGCCATAACCCGGTGGGCATCTTCAACTTCGTCGAAGGCACCCGTTTTACCCCGGCCAAGCACCAGGAGCAGCAATCGCCCCACCGCTACCTGCTCAAGCCCAAGGCCGGTGGCCTGGCCTTCGTGCTCGATGCCATGGGCGAGCAACTGCACGGCATGATCAACGTCACCCTGCACTACCCCCAAGGCAGCCCGGGTTTCTGGGCATTGCTCAGTGGTCAGCTCCACGAGGTGGTAGTGGTCGTCGAACAGCTGGACATCCCCACTCGCTTCATCGGCCGCGCCTACGACCAGGACGAAGCCTATCGCAAGGACTTTCAGCAGTGGATCAACGCGCTGTGGGATGCCAAGGACGACTTACTGGAGCGCCTGCATCAGCAACACCCTTAAAAGCTTTTTAGGCGACATGAAAAGGCTGCTACAAGGCCATAGCAGCCGTTCGCCGATCCACTGTGCCGATTTCCACCCCCGCCACTTAACTGCCAAAATCGACGAACCTCGGCTTGAAGACTTTGGACAGGTTCTTAGGTTCTTGCCGCATCGTAGAAACGGTACTGGCCGCGCCCACCGTGCTTGGCCGCGTACATGGCCGTGTCGGCCGCCCGCAGCAGGTCCTCGACCGTGCTGCCGTCGGCGGGCAGGCAGGCGATACCGATGCTGACGCCCAGGCCTGACAGATCCCCCTCGCCCGCCTGATCGGCGACCTGCTGCACCAGTTTCTGCGCCACCGAGGCCGCCTCGCCAGGACTGCCCAGGCTGTCGAGAATCACCGTGAATTCATCACCGCCGATACGCGCCAGGCGGTCATAGGGCCGCAGGCAGCTTTTCAGCTGGCCGCTGACCTGGCGCAGTACCTGGTCACCGCGCTCGTGGCCCAGGTTGTCGTTGATGCGCTTGAACCCATCCAGATCCAGGTACAGCAACGCGGCCTCCTGGCCCGTGCGCTGGTGACGCGAAATCGCCGCCTGCAGCTCCTGCAGGAAGCCACGGCGGTTGAGCAAGCCGGTCAGGGCATCGGTGATGACCAGTGACTCGAGCTGCTGGTGTAGGTCGCGCACCACCGACATGTCCAGCGCCAGCAGGACCATGCCGCGTCCTTCATCCGGCAACGGCGAGCTGGAAAGCGCTACCGGCACGAGGCGGCCTTCGCAGGTACGCAGATTGGCGTCGTGCAGGCGCAGAGGTTCGCGGCGTTGCCAGTGCTGGTAGAAGCTCGATGCCTGCCACTGCACAGCCCCGGCGACATCGACCCAGTCCAGCAGATCGCTGCCGGTCAACTCGTTCGCCTGGCAGCCGAGCATCCGCATGATCGCGGGGTTGGCGAAGCGGATACGCCCCTCCTCACCGACCACCAGAATGCCTTCAGCGGTGTTGTCGAGAATCGAGGCATTGAAGGCCCGCTCGCGCTCTAGCTGCTGAGCCATACGAAGCAGTTCGCGGCGATAACGCTCATGTTCGAGCAGCGCGCGCACCTTGTGCAGCAGCATCGCCGGCTGCACCGGCTTGGCGATGAAATCCATCGCGCCGGCGCCGTATCCCTGATTGAGGATCTCGTCGGTCTGCGCCATGCCGGAGATGAAGATGATCGGTATCAGCCGGGTGTGCGGGTCGCTGCGCATGCGCCGCGCCACCTCGAAGCCATCCATGCGAGGCATCTGCACATCGAGCAGCACCAGGGCGACCTCACCCTGAGCCAGGTAGTCGAGGGCCTTGGCGCCCGAGTCCACGCAGTGAACCGGTTGCTCGATGGCTTCGAGCAATTCCTGCATGTCGTCCAGATTGTCCTGCCGATCATCGACGACGAGAATTTCCAGCGGCTCTGGCACCACATCGACCTCCCTGCCCACATTGCGTTATGGCTCGACTGCTGATCATCACAGTCTAGCCAGCGCACGCCAGGCAGCCACAGGTACCGGAATGCCGCAGGCATGAAAAACCCCGCCGCGGCGGGGTTTTCTGATGCGCGGTTCGGCTTACAACGGTCGCAGGTTGATTTCCACGCGGCGGTTCTGCGCGCGCCCTGCCTCGTTGGCGTTGCTGGCGATGGGCTGGTTAGGGCCGGCGCCATAGGCCGAGATACGCGACGAGGCCACGCCATTGGCGGCCAGGTACGACGCCACGCTCTGGGCGCGGCGGGTGGACAGGCTCTGGTTCAGTTCGGCCGAACCGGTGCTGTCGGTATGACCGACGATGTTCACGCCGTTCTTGTTGAATTCCTTGAAGGTCAGCACCAGCGAATTCAGCGTCGGGTAGAAGCTGCTGGAAATGTCTGCCGAATTGCTGGCGAAGGTGATGTTGCCGGGCATGATCAGCGTCAGGTCATTGCCATTGCGCTGCACTTGCACGCCCGTGCCCTGCAACTGCTGGCGCAACTTGGCTTCCTGGGTGTCGACGTAATAGCCGTAACCGCCGCCTGCCGCGCCACCGACGGCGGCGCCGATCAGCGCGCCCTTCTTGCGGTCTTTCTTGCTCGAGGTGGCAGCACCCACCGCAGCGCCAGCCAGCGCCCCTACGCCACCGTAGATACCGGCTTTGCCCGCCTGGCTCTCACCGGTATAAGGGTTGACCGTACAGCCGGACAGAACAGCGAGAACGGCCGTTGCGGCAATCAGGGAGCGGCACTTGATCATGGGTAATCCTTAGTCGTGTTGCAGAGGGAGGCAGTTTCATTCGCGGCTTCGAGCCAACGAGCGCCGCCAAGTTCCCGACCAAGGCTAACAATCACCACGCAGAAAATCTGTAAGCGCTTGTTTTTCAAGCTCGCACGAATGGGTTTTCGCGCATCTCGTCACCCAATCGGGTATCCGGCCCGTGGCCGGTCACCACGGTGGCGTCCTCGTCCAGGCGATACAGCCGCTGCTTGATGGAACGCTCGATGGTCGAGTAGTCGCCACCCCACAGGTCGGTACGCCCGATACCGCGGCGAAACAAGGTATCACCCGCGATCAGCAGCTTGGCTTCGGGAAACCAGAAACTCATCGAGCCCGGGGTATGTCCCGGCGTGTGCAGGGCCACACCGCAGCCACAGGCGAGTGCCTCGTCATCTGCCAGCCATTGATCGGGCGCGGGCACCGGCGTGTAGGGAACCCCGAACATCTGGCACTGCATCTCCAGGTTGTCCCAGAGGAACCTGTCGTCCTTGTGCAGGTGCAGGGTCGCGCCGGTCTTTTCCTTCATCTGCCCCGAGGCCAGGAAATGATCGAGGTGCGCGTGGGTATGGATGATGCTCACCACCTTCAAGCCATGAGCCTCCAGACGCGCCATGATCTGATCGGGGTTGCCACCCGGATCGACCACGATGGCCTTGCCACTGACGGAATCTCCAATGATGGTGCAGTTGCACTGCAGCGGGCCGACGGGGAAGGTTTCGCGGATCAGGGGTGGGGAAGTGGGTTGCATGGCAGGTCCCTGTAACGCAAGTGGCGGGCGGAAGACCAATTGTAACCATCGCAAGCTGTCGCGCGGTGAATTCTCGGGTCGCTGGTCTCGGCGTCATGGTCCTGGCCTGAAAACCAGTCGCCCAGACGGCAAAAAGCCGGCCCTGGGGCCGGCTCTTCGGTTTTGCGCGGCGATCAACGAACGCCGGACTGGCGCAGCGCTGCCGGGGTGTAGTCGCTTTCCTTGGCGGGATAGTCGAACTCGTAAGCGCGCTTCTCTTCGTTCTTCAGGCCCAGTGCCAGGTAGCGGCCAGAGAGCAGATCATGAATCACCTCGACGGCGTACCACGGCACCTGCTTGTCGTAGTAATACTGGGCATGGGCTTCCGCTACGCGCCACAGGGTACCGCGACCATCATAGTGGTCGATGGCAGCGGCCTGCCAGGTATCCTCGTCGATGTAGAAGTCACGCTTGGCATAGATGTGGCGCTCGCCCTGCTTGAGGGTAGCGGTCACGTGCCAGACGCGGTGCAGCTCGTATCGAGTCAGATCCGGGTTGAGGTGACCTGGCTTGACGATATCGGCGTACTTGAGCTTCGGCGAATCGAGGCGGTAGCTGTTGTAAGGAATGTAGATTTCCTTCTTGCCCAGCAGTTGCCAGTCGTAGCGATCGGGCGAGCCGTTGTACATGTCGAGGTTGTCCGAGGTACGCAGGCCATCGGCTGCGGTACCCGGGCCGTCATAGGACACCTGCGGCGCCCGGCGCACGCGACGCTGACCGGCGTTGTACAGCCACGCCATGCGCGGCTCCTTCACCTGGTCGATGGTCTCGTGCACCAGCAACACGTTACCGGCCAGACGCGAAGGCGCCGTTACCCGCTGCTTGAAGTAGAAGAGGATGTTGCTCGGCTTGCTGGTGTCGACGTCCTTCATCATGCTGCGGAAGGCGAACTCTTCTTCCAGGCTGACCGGGCTGAACGAACCGTTGGCCTGGGGCGTCACCTGCACCACGTGACGACGCACGCTGGCACCGCGGTAGCGGGTGATGTGGTTCCAGATCGCCTCCAGACCATCCTTCGGGATCGGGAACGGGTTGGCCAGCTGGAAGTTCTCCAGCCCTTCACCGCCCTGAATAAGCTTGGCATTGGTCGCGTTCTGCTTGGTCGCCGCAATGATGTTGTCCGGCACCGTCGCCGTACGATGGGTCGTGTAGACCGGCATCCGATAGGTTTCCGGGTAACGCTTGAACATCGCGTACTGGCCGGGCGTCAGCTTGTCCTTGTACTGCTCGACGTTCTGCGCGGTGATGGTGAACAGCGGCTTCTCGTTGGGGAACGGATCGGCCAGGAAGCCGCCCGCGTCCACCGCCCCGGCATTGACCGGCAGGCCTCCGGTCCAGGCCGGGATGCTGCCATCGGCATTGCCGGCCTTTTCCGCACCGATCGGCGTCAGGGTACTACCCAGTTTGGCCGCCTCGTCTGCCGACACTGCAGCCATCACACCGGTGGCCAGCAGCGACAGAGTCAGAGCGCCAGTTTGCAACAGCCTTTTTGTTGTTTTCATAAATGCGTTTTCCTATGAATACGGGCGCTTAGAAGTTCATACCGAAGCTGAGGGCCAGAAAGTCACGGTCGACCAGAGTGTTGTATTCGCCACCGAAGAAGTTGGTGTAACCGAGGCTGGTGGTGTAAGTGTTTTGGTACTCCGCATCCAGACCGAGACTCACAGCTTTTGCACCTTCAGTGAACAAGCCATTGGGCCCGTAACCGCTCACATCGTGAGACCAGGCGACATTGGGCTTGAGGTTCACACCAGCAAATACGTCGGGGTACTCCCAAATCGCACGTGCGCGATACCCCCACGAGGTGGCAGTTACGAAACCATCGTTATTACAATGTTTAGAAAGGTTTTGCGTTGATCCAGTGTTGCCAACAGCGCCACCAATTGTGGCAGCGTTAAGGCCTTGGCAGGTGCCATTAGGCAGTGCGCCCGGTCCAAACACGGGATCGCGTCCATAGCGTGCCTTACCTGAGGACTCCAGGCCTCCCACATGGACGACGCCAACTTCACCAACAAGCGTAAACCGACTAGCGCCCATCACTTGGTCGAAGAAATGAGTAAGCGTGGTTTGAAACTGAGTAATCTCCTTACGATTGTAACCATGCAGATCACCACCAACGGTGGGCGTCAAAACAGATGCATTAGCATATGCGCCGCCCAGCGGACGAACGGCTGCAAACAAGATATCGGTGGTATTCAACTGTACGGGCGCATTTGGCCGATAGCTCAGTTCGCCACTCCAAGCAGTGCCGGTAGGAAGCGTGGTCGAGAAGCTCAAGCCGTATAGACGAATGTCTTCGGGATACTCAATAAAATAATTCGAGTTAGCCGCAACCAACAGCGCCTTGCCTGCTGCAGGTATACCGGCAGCAACAGGAGAATTAAGGGCGTTAATTACCCCTTGGGAAGGCGCCGCCCCACTGAACACAGGTGCCCTACTGTGGTAATTCATAAAATACGCGCCGAACTCAGTATCTAGAGGTTCGAAAAGATACCGGAACGCCAAGCCCCACTGACCGCTGTCACGTGCGTCACGATCACCGCCACGGCGAACTAGATTCCCCTCCGCATTACCGGTAATGGGGTTGATCACAGTTCCAGCAGGTACTCCAAATGGCGCCAGAGCCCCTGCGCCAGCAGCAGCCCGCAAAGGAGCAGTTGCAGCATTTAGCCCCGCAACCTGGGCAGTATTATTTGTCAGCAACCGCAGGTTATCGTTACAACCGTCGGCGACTACGTCGAACTGGGAGAAAAATGTTCCGCAGTTATCGACGACTGTCTGATCCCATTCCAGCTGATAAAAAGCTTCGGCTGAAAGGTTATTGGTCAGACTTTGCGAAACATAGAACATATTGACCGGAATCAGGCCTTCCTTGACTTCCGCGCCTGGGCGGCGGAACGCAGCAACATCAATCGGGTTAACTGAGTTGATGCTATTCAGAATGAAAGTGCTTTCGCCCCAGCTAACGACCTGCTTGCCTAGGCGAACCGAGCCTGGCTGATCGGCAATAGAATAGTTGTGATACACGAACGCATCGAGCAATTCAGCGCCTGAAGCCTTAGCGCCTTCCTTGCGACCGGAATCACTGATTTCCTTGAACTCACGCCCTTCATCTTTCAGCTCGAAGTCGTACCAATACTTGCCACGTACGAAAACGCCAGTATCCCCATACTTCAGCTCTAGGTCATGAATACCCTTGAAGATTTTCGAGAAGGTTTCACCGCGTTTGAAGTTCTGACGACCGTCGTCAGATGTTTGGGACAAACCACGGCCACCATTGTTGACACCAATCAGATCCTTGTCGGCCTTGGCTGTCGACCAACTGGCCCCCACCGACAACGACGAGTCGAACTGACCTTCGATTTCCCCGATATTGAAATTCACCGCGAATGCCGGGCTGGCAAGAGTTGATGCGAGGCTGACGGCCAGCGGCAGTTTTGCCAGACGCCAGAACGGCCTTGTTGTGTTGGTCATCGACGCTACTCCATTTGTTTTTGTTATGGCTGATTGACTGAAGCCAGCGAGCCTTGCCAAGGGGTGCTTGCAGTGCCCGAGACACTCTGGCTCGCCGGTTTGAGAGATCAATCCCATCCGTGACAAGCCAAGGATGGCCCGAAACCAGCAATTAGCAAGCCAAACGTTTGTTTGACTGATCAGTCACTTTTTTGGCGTTGAAATTCGTGCCTTACAGGGACGATAAAAACTCACCTCCGGCCTCCTGCCACTGCGCGAGGTCAACACGAATACGCTTTTTGTCCAGCTTGCCCACACTGGTCTTGGGAATTTCGGTAACAAGCGCGATCTGCGAGGGAATCGCCCACTTGTTGATGACGCCTTGCTCGACGAAAGGCGTGAGGTGCTCCTTGAGAATGCCTGCGTCCAGTTGCTGGCCATCCTTCGCCACCACCAGGGCGAACGGGCGCTCGCCCCACTGCTGATCCGCCACGCCGACCACGGCCACTTCGCGCACCGCTGGCTGGCGACTGATGAGGTCTTCGAGCTCAAGCGAGGAAATCCACTCGCCTCCGGTCTTGATCACGTCTTTGATGCGGTCGCGAATATCGATGGAGCCGCTATCGTCCAGGGTCGCCACGTCGCCGGTGTGTAGCCAGCCGTGGGCCCACAACTCCTGTCCCTTTTCCGGCTCGCGAAAGTAGCCCTGGGTCAGCCAGGGTGCACGCAGTACCAGCTCGCCCTGGGTCTCGCCATCCGCAGGCAGGCGATTGCCATGACCGTCCACGATCGCCGCCTCGGCCAAAGGCACTGGAACCCCTGCCTTGATGCGATAGGCAGTGCGCTGCTCCTCGCTTGCCGCGAGCATGTCTTCGTTGAGATAACCACAGGAAATCAGCGGGCAGGTCTCGGACATCCCGTACGCCGCCGTCAGTTGAATGCCTTTTGCCTTGGCGGCCTCGTACACCGCGCGATTGAGTGCGCTGCCGCCGATGATGACCTTCATGCCCTTGAAGTCATGGCCTTGCGCGCCAGGCGCGGCCAGCAGCATCTGCAGGATGGTCGGCACGCAATGGGAAAAGGTCACCTGTTCGCTCTTGATCAGCTTGCAGAGCATCTCCGGCTCGTAGCGTCCCGGATAGACCTGTTTGACGCCCAGCATCGTGGCGACGTAGGGCACGCCCCAGGCGTGTACGTGGAACATGGGGGTGATCGGCATGTACACGTCGCTATTGCCCATCAGGCGGATGCTGTCCAGGCTGCCGAGAGTGGTGGCCATGGACAGGGTGTGCAACACCAACTGCCGATGGGTGAAGTAGACGCCCTTGGGATTGCCGGTGGTACCGGTGGTGTAGAAGGTGGTTGCCACGGAGTTTTCGTCGAAGTCGGCGAATGCATAGGTCGGCTCGGCCGCCGCCAACAGGCTTTCATACTCGCCGACCGAACCGGGAAGCTCGGTATCAGCCGCGGCGTTGTCGGTCAGCAGCAGCGTGCCGGTCACCGTGGTGAGTTGCCCGGCGATGCCCTGATACAGCGCGGCGAAATCGCTGTTGACCAGCACGAAACGGTCTTCGGCGTGGTTCATGGTGTAGAGGATCTGCTCCGGTGACAGGCGGATGTTGATGGTGTGCAACACCGCCCCCAGCATCGGCACCGCGAACATGCATTCCAGGTAGCGGTGGCTGTCCCAATCCATCACCGCCACGGTATCACCCGCCTTCACGCCGGCTCGAGTGAGCACGTTGGCCAGTCGCGCCACCCGTTCGTTGAAGGTCGCGTAGCTGTAACGCAAGGAATCGCGGTAGACGATTTCGCGATTTTTCTCGTAGCGGCTGCCTGACAACAGCAGGCTCTTGATCAGCAGGGGGTATGGGTGGGCATTCGCGACGGGGGGGATGATGCGGGTCTGCAACATGGGCTCACCTGTTCTGGACTATTGTTGAAAGCGACGAAGATGAAGCTAAACCGGAGCGGAGATGGCAACTTGCCCAACAGTAGCCTGTGCCAGCGCTCACTCAATCAGTCAGAGGAACGATTGTGTTGCTCGCTATGACTAGCGGGCCGGTTTCGCCCCTTTACTGCAGATCAAGGTGGAAATATGTCGGATATCGTTATCGTCAGCGGCGCTCGCACGCCCATGGGTGGTTTTCAGGGTAGCCTGTCCTCGGTAAGCGCAACGGATCTTGGTGCGACGGCGATTGGCGCCGCCGTCGCTCGGGCAGGAATCGACGCTAGCGACGTGCAGGAAGTGATCATGGGCTGCGTCTTGCCCGCTGGCCTCAAGCAGGGCCCGGCACGCCAGGCCTCGCTCGCCGCCGGCCTGCCCAGCGCGACGGGTTGCACCACCATCAACAAGCTCTGCGGCTCGGGCATGAAGGCGGTGATGCTGGCCCACGACCTGATCAAGGCCGGCAGCGCCGAAGTGGTCATAGCTGGCGGGATGGAAAGCATGTCCAACGCCCCATACCTGCTGCCCAAGGCACGTGGCGGCTTGCGAATGGGCCACGGCGAGGTCAAGGATCACATGTTCTTCGATGGGCTGGAGGACGCTCGCACTGGCCGCTTGATGGGCTCGTTCGCCCAGGAAACCGCGGACCGCTACGGTATAACCCGCGAGGAGATGGACGCCTACGCCATCGAATCACTGCGTCGCGCGCAGCAGGCCATGCAATCGGGTGCACTGGCCGATGAGATCGTGCCCGTGAGCGTTGCGACGCGTAAGGGCGATCTCGAGGTGAACGAAGACGAGCAGCCGCTCAACGCCCGGATCGATCGCATCGCCGGCCTCAAGCCAGCCTTCAGCCAGGACGGCAGCATTACCGCGGCCAACGCCAGCTCGATTTCCGATGGCGCCAGCGCGCTGCTGCTGATGAGCGCCGAGCAAGCCCGTGCGCGAGGCCTGCAACCGCTGGCGCGCATCGTCGCCCACGCTACCCAGAGCCAGGATCCAAGCGAATTCACCATTGCACCCATCGGCGCCATCGGCAAGGTGCTGGACAAGGCCGGCTGGCAAAAGGACCAGGTCGATCTATTCGAGATCAACGAGGCCTTCGCCATGGTTACCATGCTGGCCATGCGCGAACACGACCTCGATCACGCCAAGGTGAATATCTACGGCGGCGCCTGCGCCCAAGGGCATCCGGTAGGCTCGACCGGCTCGCGCATCATCGTCACGCTGATCAATGCCTTGCGCCAGACTGGCGGCAAGCGCGGCATCGCCTCACTGTGCATCGGTGGCGGCGAGGCGACGGCAGTCGCGATTGAAGTGCTTTAGAGGCTGATCAGGGGCGCAATCGCGCCCCTTACTTCAGCTCGGTAAACGCCAGCTTGATCCCCAGGCCGACCAGCACCGCGCCCATCAGGCGGTCGAACCAGTGGCCCATGCGCGCGAAGCCGTCGCGCACGCGCTGCTGGCTGAACAGCATCGCCACCAGGCAGAACCACACTGCCGTGGCCACGGCCAGGTAGACACCGTAGCCGCCCTGCACCAGCAGCGGGGTGTGCGGGTTGATCACCACGGTGAACAGCGACAGGAAAAACAGCGTCGCCTTGGGGTTCAGGCCATTGGTCACGAAGCCTGTGACGAACGCTGCCCGCGGCGTTCGTACTGGTGCAGGCGCCTGTGATCGCGCCGCCTCGGGCGCCGCCGGTCTGGCACGCAGCGCCTTGAAACCGATGTACAGCAAGTAAGCGGCGGCCAGCCACTTCAAGGCATTGAACAGCATGATCGACTGCGAAACGATCAGCCCAATGCCTGCCAGCGAATACGCCACATGCAGAAAGATCGCGGTGCCCACACCCAAGGCGCAGAACACGCCGGTACGCCGGCCGTGCGCGACGCTCTCGCGCACCACGACGGCAAAATCCGGCCCCGGACTGGCCACGGCCAGGAGATGAATGAGGGCAACGGTAAGAAATTCCATCCAGTACACGGCGGCTCCAGGAGTTGGCTGATTGACCAGGGGGCGGGTACCGGCACGCCCAACAGGAGCGGGCAGGCGGCAGAGCGCTTCTGATAGGCTGCACTTTACTTCCCGACAAGACTGCCAGAAAGGTACAGCTGATGAGTAAAACAGGCCGCGCGGTGTTTCTCGATTATCGCTCACTCGACCTGGACGATCTGGACATGACGCCATTGCGCGAACCCTTCGCCGAGCTGGTGCTGCATGGCCAGAGTACCTCGTCGCAGATCATCGAGCGCCTGCAAGGTGCCCGCGTTGCGATCAGCAACAAGGCCGTGATCGATGCGACCGTGTTGGCGGCCTGTCCCGACCTCGAGCTGGTGCTGGTCGCCGCTACCGGCACCAACAACGTCGATCTTGCCGCGGCCCGAGCCCATGACGTGACCGTATGCAATTGCCAGGGTTACGGCACGCCGTCGGTGGCCCAGCACACCCTCACGCTGCTGCTCGCCCTGGCCACCAGCCTGCAAGACTATCAACGCGATGTTCGCGCTGGCCGCTGGCAGCAGTCGCCCATGTTCTGCCTGCTCGACCACCCCATCGTCGAGCTCGAAGGCAAGACCCTTGGCCTGCTCGGCCACGGCGAGCTGGGCGGCGCGGTGGCCAGGCTGGCCGAAGCGTTCGGCATGCGCGTGCTCTACGGCCAACTGCCGGGGCGCCCGCCCCGCGCTGATCGACTGGCGCTGGACGAGCTGCTCACCCAGGTCGACGCCCTGACCCTGCATTGCCCGCTGACAGAACAGACCCGCAACCTGATCGGCGCCCGGGAGCTCGCGCTGCTCAAGCCGGGCGCCTTCGTGATCAACACGGCCCGCGGCGGGCTGATCGACGAACAGGCCCTGGCCGACGCCCTGCGCACGGGCAAGCTGGGCGGTGCCGCCACCGACGTGCTGACCCAGGAGCCGCCCAGAGATGGCAATCCATTACTGGCCGACGACATTCCCCGCTTGATCATCACCCCCCACAGCGCCTGGGGCGCCCGCGAGGCGCGTCAGCGGATCGTCGGGCAATTGGCGGAAAACGCGGCGGGCTTTTTCGCCGGGCAAGCCAAACGCCAGGTCAACTGACCCTTTGGTGCATCGAGCTTGCAGCTTGAGGCCCACGCCCCTACCCTTCGCGCTTTTGCCGGGGTAGATCTGATGGATCCACGAAGTGAAGTGCTGCTGCGTCAGGCCGAGCTGTTCGGTGGCCCCGCCTTGCTCGCGGGTCTGCCGGCCGATGACCTGCTCGGGCAACTGCCACAGGCTGCGGGTTGGAGCTGGCATGCTGGCGATCAGAGTATGCTCGACGCGCGCTTCGCCGGGCGCAGCACCTTTGGCGTCTCGCCGCCGGCTGCCACGGTCGAGACGGCCGTGCTGTTCCTGCCCAAATCCCGTGAGTTGACGGCTTACCTGCTCGACGCCCTCGCCGCCCGCCTGCCCGGCAAGCTGCTGTATCTGGTGGGCGAAAAGCGCGCTGGCGTCGAGCGTGCAGCCAAGCAGATGGCGGCCTACGGCACACCGCGCAAACTCGACAGCGCACGCCACTGCCAGCTGTGGCAGGTGCGCGTGGATCAGGCGCCAGCGGAACCTGATCTCACCTCATTGGCACAGCGCTACAGCTTGCCGCTCGCCGATGGCTCACTGGAAGTCGTCACCCTGCCCGGCGTGTTCAGCCACGGCCGGCTGGATGTCGGCAGCGCGCTGCTGCTCGAGCATCTGAATCAGCTACCAGACGGCCATCTGCTCGACTTCGGCTGCGGCGCCGGCGTGCTCGGGGCAGTGCTCAAACGTCGCTACCCAGACAGCCACGTCACCATGCTGGACGTCGATGCATTCGCCGTCGTCAGCAGTCGCCTGACCCTGGCCGCCAATGGCCTGCAGGCCGACGTCATCAGCGGCGACGGCATTGCCGCTGCGCCCGCGGAGCTGAGCGCCATTCTCAGCAACCCGCCGTTTCACCAAGGCGTGCACACTCATTACCAGGCCAGCGAAGACCTGCTACGCCAGGCTTCCCGGCACCTGCGCAAGGGCGGGCAGATTCGCCTGGTGGCCAACCGCTTCCTCAAGTACCCACCGCTGATCGAACAACATATCGGCATCTGCCACACCCTGGCCGATGCCGATGGCTTCCGCATTTACCAGGCCACCAGCCGCTAACGGAGCCTGCCTGCGGCACAGCGGCGCAGGCCTTGCCCAACAAGATCGGTTTGGGCAGAATGCGCGCGTCCTAGGGGAGTAGTCTCCCGCGAGCACCCGCTCGCCCGGCATGCATCAACATACTTGGTCGGCAGACCATGGTGCGTGCGACCCAAGATCCGCCCAGACGGATCTGCGCCGTTCGGCTCGAACGCCGCGCAGGGTTTGACAAGACCTATGACACGAACACCTTACCCGGGGCGGGAAGGCTGTACGTGTCATAGCCGTGTCTACCCGCCCCTTTAGGAAACCTGATGCTGGAATCTCTTTTCGTTCCCACCCTGATCGTCGCCCTGGCGGAAATCGGCGACAAGACGCAATTGCTCGCCCTATTGCTGGCCGCTCGCTTTCGCAGGCCCTGGCCGATCATCTGGGGCATGGTGGTCGCCACGCTCGCCAACCACTTGGCCGCGGGTGCGGTGGGCAACTGGGTGGCGGGCCTGCTCTCGCCGGCACTTTTGAGCTGGATTCTGGCGGCGTCCTTCGTCGCCGTGGCGCTATGGACGTTGATCCCGGACAAGCTCGACGATGACGAAAGCTCCAGCCTCAAACGCTACGGGCCGTTCCTGACCACGCTGATCGCCTTCTTCCTGGCCGAGATGGGGGACAAGACCCAGGTGGCGACAGTGATGCTCGCCGCCCAGTACCCGCATTTCATCATGGTGGTGCTCGGCACCACGCTGGGCATGCTGATTGCCAACGTGCCGGTGGTGCTGGCCGGCAACTTCGCCGCTGACCGCCTGCCGCTCACCCTGATTCGCCGAATCGCCGCCATCGCCTTCGCCGCGTTGGCGGTGTATGCGGCTTACCAGGCCATGCTGTTGAGCGGATTTCTGAACGGCTGATTGACTGAGGCAAGCCCAATGTCCGACCACGGCGTTGGTCTTGGAGCTGAGTCGCCACCGAGTAGATACGAGCTACTTGATGGCGACTTGTCACATCGCGATCAGCCTTTCTTGGCCTGCTGATAAAGCGGCATGACTTTCGGGATAGCGGCCTGCAGCGAGGTGATACGGCTCGACGAGGACGGGTGCGTGCTCATGAACTCCGGCGGTGCGCCCTCACTGGCCTTGGCCATTTTCTCCCACAGGCTGATCGCCGCATTGGGATTGAAGCCTGCGCGGGCCGACAGCTCGAGGCCGATCAGGTCGGCTTCGTTCTCGTTGCTGCGGCTGTTGGGCAGTGTCATGCCGTAGTTCACCGCGGCATCGGCCAGCGCCATCTTGTCCGGTGTCACGCCCAGCAGTGCAGCAGCGCCCTGCTTGGCCAGGTTCACGCCATAGGCCTTGGACATCGCCTCGCGGCCATGCTCGCGCAGGGCGTGGGCGATCTCGTGGCCCATGACCGCGGCGATTTCATCGTCGGTAAGCTTCAGCTTCTCGATGATGCCGGTGTAGAAGATGATCTTGCCGCCAGGGCCGCAGTTGGCATTCAGCTCCGGGCTCTTGATCAGGTTGACTTCCCACTGCCATTGGGCCGCATCCGGGCGAAACAGCGGGGCCTGCTTGATCAGCCGGTCGGCGATACGCTGCAGACGCTTAGCCTCAGCGCTGTTCTTGTCCAGCGCGCCCTGGCTCGAGGCTTCCTGCAAAGTCTGCTGGTAAGACTGGGCGTACATCTGGTTGACCTCATCGGTCGACAATGCGCTGAACATGTACTGCTTGCGCTCGACGCCGACCGAGCCACCGCTGGTGGTGTTGACGGCTTGGCATCCTGCCAGCAGCAGAGCCGCAGTCAGCGTGGTAATGGACAACGACGGTTTCATGCTGGATCTCCCTGGTAAATTTGCGAGGTATGCTAGCAGGCTGTTGAAAAACTACCTACGTTGCAGCCGCGTCGTTAAAAACAGCCTCGCGTGCGAGCCCAGTCAAAATGCTCATGTACAACTGTACACTCCGCTTTTTCGGCTATTTTTGCGGGGCCGCCATCGGTATCGCGTCAGCTGCCTCGCCTACGTTTTTCAACGGCCTGCAAGGGCTGCCCGTATTTCAGCGCAAGCCAAAGCCTCAAGCAGGCGTCAGACACTCCGGCCCGTCGAGCTTCGGGTCATTGACCAGATTGCTCAATACTCGTTCGCGCAGCGCTGTCGGCTTGGCGACGAGCAGCGTCTGCAGCTCCTCGAGCGGTGTGTCGGCGGCCAGCCAGCGTTGCCGCTGCTCGGCGTCGAGAATCAATGGGCGACGTAGCGCCGCGGCCGCCTGGGTGATCATGGCGGTGCTCAGATAAACATGGCCCTCTACCGGATAGGCTTCCCAGACCGCCGCGAAGTACAGCAGCGAATCCTCGCCACTCACCCAGTACGGCCGTTTGCGCGCCGCGCCGCGCCACTCATAGAAGCCGTTGGCAGGAATGAGGCAACGGCGCAGGCGAAACGCGTCGCGAAACATCGGCTGTTCGGCGAGGGTTTCGGCGCGGGCGTGGGACGGCGTTTTCGACAGATCCTTCAGCCAGGGAGGAGTCAGGCCCCAGCGCGCCCGCGTCAGCGGCGGCTGCTCATGCTCGCTGCGCAGCACGAGCACCTGGGAGCCGGGAGCCAGATTCCAGTGCGGCAGCTGGTCAGCAGGAAAACCTGGCTGCGCCGCGAAGGCAGGCGTCCAGCGAAACAGCGCAAAGCGTCCACTCATGAAAGACTCATCGGGATGGGTGGGCGCACCCGCTGCTCAACACAGCAGCACGCCTTGAGGGGGATCCGGCTCGTCACCGGGTAGCGGTTGTGCGCCATTGTACTCGGCGATCAACCAGCGGGCGCGCTCGGCGTCGCCGTCTTCCACCAGCAGGCCGAGCAGCCCGCATGCCGGTAGCTCGCCCACTGCGCCAGCCAGGTGGGCACCTACCAGATGCGCCTGGACGCCCTCGCTGGCGAGCATGGCCTTGAGCAACTCGCCTTCCATCAGGTCCTGGGGCTCGTAGATGCGCTTCATCAATCATTCTCCCCGCGCACGTCCAGATGCCAGCTCTGCCCATCGGTTTCGAGTAGAAAGACAATGGGCCTGCAGCATACCGGGCAGTCCTCGATGTATTGCTGATCACCGGCCGACAAGTCCAGTACCGCCTCGACGGGCTCGCCGCAATAGGGGCACTGATAATCCTGGGTTTCCAACATGGGGCGCCTCCGTGTGACTTGCAGGGTATAATGGGCGGTCTATTGCTGCTCCCGGAGTTGCTTTCACGCTGTATTGGCGCGTGATCACGGCACAGGGCGCAGCGCATTCCACCTTTCAATCGCAGCGACAATCACAAGAGATCATGATGGGCGAATTCGACAGCATCCGACCCTATGCCGACGCGGAAATTCCAGCGGTTCTGGCGCGCCTGTTGGCCGACGATGCGTTTCTCGACATCCTTACCCAGTTTCGCTTTCCGCGCATGGCCGGCCCGTTCGGCTGGTTGCTCAAACCTCTTATAGCCCATCGACTGCGCTCGCAGTTCCGCCACATCGATTCGGTTCGCGCGTTGCAGGAGTCCATCGAGCCGTACATCGACCGCACCGTCGAGCATGCCACCGATGGCGTGACCTACTCGGGCGTGGAAACACTGAAGGCCGGCAGCCCATACCTGTTCCTGGCCAACCACCGCGATATCGTCATGGATCCGGCCTTCGTCAACTACGCCGTGTACCATGCTGGCCTGCAGACGCCGCGCATCGCCATTGGCGACAACCTGCTGCAGAAGCCCTTCGTCAGCGACCTGATGCGCCTGAACAAAAGCTTCATCGTGCATCGCTCGATCACCGGCCGCCGCGAAAAACTCGCCGCTTACCAGCTGCTTTCGGCTTACATCAGCCATTCGATCCGCCAGGATGGCGAGTCGATCTGGATCGCCCAGGCCGAAGGCCGGGCCAAGGACGGTGACGACCGCACCGATTCGGCGATCCTCAAGATGTTTCATATGAGCCGCAAGGACGAGCCGTTCGCCGATGTCATCGCCAGCCTCAAGCTGACCCCGGTGTCGATCAGCTACGAGTACGATCCTTGCGACCAGGCCAAGGCCCGCGAGCTGTATACACGCGCAACCACAGGCAGCTACACCAAGCAGCCGGGCGAGGATGACAAGAGCATCGGCCTGGGCATTACCGGCTACAAAGGCCGTGTCCACGTGCACTTCGGCGACCCGATCACCAGCGGGTTCGAGGACGCCAAACAACTGGCCGCGCTGACCGATGCGCAGATCCTTACCGGCTACCGCCTGTTCCCCGTGCACTACCTGGCGTATGCCATGTGGAGCGAGCGCGATCCGCAACTGGAAGTACCAGCAGTCGACACACTGTTCGACGCCGCCGAGCTGGCTGCCGCCAGGGAACAATGGCAGCAGCGCCTGAGCCGCTGCCCAAGCGAGCAGCAACCCTACCTGATACTTCAATACGCGATGCCGGTGCGCAACCAATACCGCGTCAAGGCCGGGCTGCCACTCTGATCAACAGACAAGAAAAAGCCCCGACGTGTCG
>NZ_MSXW01000061.1:0-261 GCF_001945445.1 Pseudomonas sp. PA27(2017) | reverse complement strand
GCACCTTCACTCAGAACATTCCTGTTGAATGGGTCGCCAGTGCGCTCAATCTCTCTACTCAAGCCACCATACGACGTCGGCGCCTGCCGAGTGATCAAGTGCTTTGGCTGGTTCAACTTCTCCGACCTCAGCACCTTCTTTTTTTTTTCGAGGTGGCCAGACGCCTGAATATCTGTGCCCAAGGCCTGGCTTCCGATCAGTTGCTGGCGCGCAGCGGCGTGACCGAGGCGCGCAAGCGACTAGGTGCAGACCCGGTCGAAT
>NZ_MSXW01000060.1:445-42084 GCF_001945445.1 Pseudomonas sp. PA27(2017) | reverse complement strand
GGCTCTGATCCTTGAAGCCGCGCACCGAGTTGAGCCCGCCGACGCTGAGGCGCTGGGAGCTGAACAGCACGTCTTCGCTCTTCTGGCCGGTGGCCAGGCTGTCGAAACTGAAACGCTCGCCCCACAGGCTGAAGGGCTGCAGGTAGCTGAGGGTCAGGCTGTATTTGTTGTAGCGCGCCACGGGCTGATCACCGCGGGGATCGCCGTTGCCCTGAGAATCGAAGGCGCCAATGCCGCGCTGCCAGCCGATGTCGGCGTTGACGAAGGCCGTGCCGATGCGCCGGCCATGGTTGAAGCCCAGTTGCCATTCGCTCAAGCGGTTGCTGGACAGGTCCATGCGGTTGCCAAGGATGAAGTTGTTGGTGCGGATATGGCTCAGGCCGGTGTTGAAGGCGGTCTTGCTGACGCTGTCACGGTGCAGCACGCGCTCGGCACGCAGGGCATGCTGCTGGCTGTCGCCATCGGTCTCGAAAGGAAAGCCGTTGCTCTGGCCCAGGGTGCGGTAGTAGCTCTGGCTGTAGCTGTAGTCCACGCGCCACCAGCCATAAGGGATGCTATAGGACAGACTCTGGGCATGGGAATGGCGGTAGCTGTCACTGACCGCATCGCGGCTGGCACGCAGGCTCAGTTGATCGGCCAGGCCGAGCGGGCTGTCCCAGGTCAAGCCCAGGCCCCATTGCTGCTCGCCGGTGCTGCGCTGGCCATCGTTATGACGATTAATGTTGGCGTGCCACGGCTTGCTGCGCTCGCCTTTAAGGCCTACGCGGCTGCCGCCCACCTGCTCCCCCGGCACCAGTTCGAGCTGGGCTGGGCGCGACGGCAAGCGGTTGAGGTTGTCGACCAGTTGCTCCAACTCACGCAGGTTGAGAATCTCGCCCGCCTCGCCTGGAAAGCTCATGGCCAATTCGCGGTCACTGGCCAACGCGGAGCTGTCGAGGCCTTCGAGCCGACCTTCGACCACGGTGATTTTCAGGGTGCGGGCCGACAGATCCTGCTGCGGCAGGTAGGCCCGAGTGGTCACGTAGCCGCGATCGACGTAATGGTTGGTGATCGCCTTGAGCAGCTCGTTGAGCTGGCTGACGCCCAGGCAGCTGTCGGCGAACGGGGTGAGAATGGTCGCGCGGTCAGCCTCGGACAACAGGCTGGCACCGCTGATCTCGATCTGCTCGATGGCGAAGCAGCGCTCGTCCTCGGCTGCCGCCGGCGCCGTCGGCTCGGCACGTTTGCCCGGCAACTGCTGCAATTCCTGCAGGCGCTGCTGCTGCTCGTCGAGCAGGCGCTCCTGACGGTCGCGGATCAGATCCTGGGTCAGCGGCGTTTGGCGGTTGGCGGGCAGATCGATGGGGGGCGTCTGCGCGGACACGGCCAGCGACAGGGCGGACAGGCAGAGGCATACCGCCGCAGGTCCATTGCGGAAGAACATAGGGTCATCCCTGAAAAAAGGTAGGTCGTTCGAGGTGGCGGATTAAAACACGTGGCACCTGGCCATCAAATACCGTTCAACGGAAGCGAATCACACTTTTACAATATCGCCGCTACCGCTCACGCTCATCCTGCTTTCTCAGGGACATTCCCGAATCGGCCTTACCGATTCATTACTAGCTGCCTTCCGGCTCGATCCGATAGAAATCCTGGGCATTGCGCCAGAAGAACCCATCGCGCTACCCGTAGACCTAACCACATCGAGCCTTGCGCAAAACGCTTGGTCAGCCCCGTTGCCGCCCCCCCATCCGACAGGCGATCTCGAAGGCCTGGCGGGTGGCGCCGACGTTGGCCTTGCCTTGCCCGGCTATGTCGAACGCGGTGCCGTGGGCCGGCGTGGTGATGGGGATCGGAAGGCCGCCCTGCACCGTTACGCCGCGGGAGAAACCCATCAGCTTGATCGCGATCTGGCCCTGGTCGTGGTACATGGTCACCACCGCATCGAAGGCCTGGCTGTCGCCCTGCACCTTGAGGAAGATGGTGTCGCCCGGGTACGGGCCGATGGCGTCGATGCCCTGCTCACGGGCGCGCTCTACCGCAGGTCCGATGATGTCCAGTTCCTCGCGGCCGAAACTACCGTTGTCGCCGTTGTGCGGGTTGAGGCCGCAGACGCCGATACGTGGCTTTTCCAGGCCATTGCGCTTGAGTGCGGTGTCGATCAGGCGGATCGCCTCGATCACTCGATCCTGGCTGAGCATGCCCGGCACGTCGGCCAATGCGACGTGGGAGGTCACCCGCGAGGTCCACAGGTTGTCGAGCACGTTGAATTCGCAGAACGGGCCATCGAAGCCCAGGTACTCGGCGAACCAGTGCAGCTCGTCGCTGTGGCCCATGCCGGCCATGTGCAGCGAGGTCTTGTTGAGCGGGCCGAACAGAATGGCGTCGGTCGTGCCGTCAGCGGTCAGGCGCAGGGCCTGCTCGAGGGTGTCGAGGCTGTACTGGCCACCGATCACGCTGGCTTCGCTGCGCGGGAAAGCGCCTTCGGCGCGGCCGCGAAACGGCAGCAGCAGCGGCGTGTCGTCGGTGAAGGTCAGGTTGTCGGTCGAGTCGATGAGGCGGTACGGGAACGACTGGCCGGCGATGTCCATGCCACGGCGCACTTCGGCTTCATCGGCGATCAGCAGCACCTGAGCCTTGCGACGCACTTCTGGCTCGGCGAGCAGGCGGGCGATCAGCTCGGGGCCGATGCCGGCGGGGTCACCCAGCACCATGGCCAGGCGGGGAAGAGTCGGGTTGCTCATGCGGTTGTCCTCAGGTCAGAAGATGCGTCCGGGATGCGAATGACATCGGGCACGGTGCGATACAGGCGCCGAGCGTTGTCGTGGAAAAGCAGTTGCTGCTGATGGCGCGGCAGATCGGCGACGATGCGCTTGAAGCCGCCGTAGATGTCGTCGAACGAGCCGCACAGGCTGTCGACCGGGAAGTTGCTGGCGAACATCACCCGCTCGGCGCCGAACATGGCGATGGTTTCGCCCACGATCCAGGCGTTGTCTTCGACGCACCAGCGCCGGCCCGGTAGGCCGATGCCGGACACCTTCACCGCCACGTTCGCGCATTCGGCCAGCTTCGCCATCGCCGCGTGCCAGCCGGCCAGGCCCTGCTCGCTGCGATCCGACGGCAGGCCGGCGTGGTTGAGAATCAGCTGGATGCCGGGAAAATCGCCGGCCAGCGCGATGGCTTCGGGCAGGTTCCACCAGGGCGTCTGCAGATCGAAGTGCAGGCCGTGGCGCGCCAGCTCGGCATAACCGCAGCGCCATGCGTCATCGCTCATCAACGTGCGTGAGCGGCCGACTTCATCCGGCGAGGCCGGGCCGCCGGGCTTGTGGCGCACGCTGCGTACCCGCTCGAAGCGGGCCTGGGCCGCCAGCAGCGCGGCGGCATCCGGGGCATCCAGCCAGGCCTGGGCGACCACGGCATTGGGCGCACCATAGCGAGCGGCGACCTCATGAATGAAGCGGGTCTCGCCAATCGGGTCACGCGGGTCCCACTCGGTTTCCACGTAAACCGTGGCCACCACCCGGTGCTCACCGGCATCGGCTAGGTAGTCGTCCGGGTAGTAGGGCCGTTTGATGGCGCTGTAGTCGCCATAACGAAACGGGATGTTCTCCTCGCCCGACAGCCAGGGGTGATGGTTGCGCAGCGGGTCCCAGAAATGGTGATGGGCGTCGATGATCGGCCCGTCGTACAGATCAGCCATGGGTCACCTCGGCCTTGTCGAGGGAGATCAGCAGCGTGCCAGCGATGAACAGCCCCGAGCACAGCGCGAAGAAGCCCAGCACCGCGGCGTAGCCGCCGGCATGCTGCAGCAACAGGCCGACCAGAATCGGTACGGCGATGCCGCCGAGGCTGCCGGCCATGTTCATCACCCCGCCGATCAGCCCGACCCGCGCCGGCGACGCCAGCAGCGCCGGGAAGCTCCAGTACAGGCTGCCCCACATCAGGAAGAACGCGGTCAGCGACAACAGGCCCACTGCCAGGTACGGATCGTTCAGGCTCGGCAGCAGCAGGAAGGCGACCAGCGCCACCAGCCCGGAGAGGCTCAGCAAGCTCTTGGCCGCCAGGCCACGGCGCACGCCCTTGGCGATCAGCCGGTCGCACAGGAAGCCGCCGGTCAGCGAGCCGGCCGCGCCGCACAGGAAGATCACGAAGGTGGCGGCGCCGATGCCCTTGATATCGAAGCCGCGGGCCTGGGCCAGGTAGCTCGGCCCCCAGGTCAGCAGACCAAAGAACACCATGGCCCAGCTGGCGCGGCCGAGTAGGATGCCGGTCAGCGAGCGGCGGGCAATGCCCAGGCCGCGCACGGTCTGTTTGGCTGCTTCGGCCATGGTTACCGTGCGGCCTTCGTTGATCGCTGCCAGCTCGGCGTCGTTGACGTCCGGGTGATCAGCGGGGTTATCGCGCAGGTAGTGCCAGGCCAGCCAGGCCATGGCGAGCGTGGCGATACCGGCGATGAAGAACGCGGTACGCCAAGAGCCCAGCACGGCGATCAGGTAGGCGATGATCAGCCCGCCGAGGGCCACGCCCAGCGGCCCGCCACAATCCATCAACACCGCGCCGCGGCTACGCTCGCCGCTGCCCAGCCACAACGAATTGAGCTTGCCGCCGGCCGGAAACAGCGGCGCTTCGGCAGCGCCCAGGGCCACGCGGGCGAACATCAGCGACAGGCCGCCAGTGGCGAATGCGGCAATGGTTTGAAAAGTGCCCCACAGGCCGGTCGACCAGCCGATCACGCGGCGCGGGCCGTAGCGGTCGATCAGCCAGCCGCCGGGGATCTGCAACAGGGCGTAGGCCCAGAAGAAGCTGCTGAGGATCAGCCCCTGCATGCTCGGGCTAAGGCTGAATTCATCGGCGATGACCGGCATGGCGATGGACAGGGAAACCCGGTCGATCAGGTTGATTACCGTGAGCGCGAAGATGATGGCGAAGATGCGCCAGCGCACCCGGGAGGGTTTGCCAGCCTGAACACCGGCCGAGGGGGTGCGCACCTGCAGGGCGACAGGTTGAGCCTGAGCCATGGGGAGTACCTCTGTGTTGTTGTTTTTGTAGTAGCGGGCGACGAGCGGTCGGCCCGGTTGAGCGAACTATCTGCCCGGCCAACGATAACCGTCTAATCAAAGCTTCTCATACGGACATAGCCTGGAGTTATCGCTGCACAGGGACGCCAGGCATAACCTGAGGCTATCGGAGTATCAGTTCTTTTGAGTAGACGCTTATCGACACCCTTCGCACACTCCAGGCAACCCACAAGAACGACAACAATGAGGTAGCCCCATGTACAGCCCCCGTACGCGTCATGTTCCGGCCCTGCTCGCCGCCCTGCTCTGCACCGCGCCCCTGGCAGCTTTGGCGGACTGGAAACCCGAAAAGAACGTGGAGATCGTGGTGGCCGGCGGCCCCGGCGGCGGCACCGACCAGCTCGGCCGGGTGATCCAGTCGGCGATCACCCAGCACAAGCTGCTCGACGTCAACACCGTGGTGCTCAACAAGGGCGGCGGCAACGGCGCCGAAGCCTTTCTGGAGATGAAGCTCGCCGAGGGCGATGCCAGCAAGCTGGTGATCGGCACCAACAACATCTACCTGCTGCCACTGGTGGCCAAGCTGGGTTACCAGTGGACGGACCTGACGCCGGTCGCGGCGGTGGCCGAGGATGACTTCATTCTCTGGACCTACCAGGGTTCGCCCTGGAAGGATGCCGCCGCGTTCAAGGCCGACCTGACCAAGAATGCCGCCAAGATGCGTATCGGCGGCAGCCAGTCCAAGGACGTCGACCAGACCCTGTCGCTGCTGCTCGGCCAGCAGGCGGGCGCCAAGATCACCTACATCCCCTTCAAGAGCGGCAGCGAGGCGTCCACGCAACTGGCCGGCAAGCACATCGCCGCCAACTTCAACAACCCGGCCGAAAGCGTCAGCCAGTGGCGCGGTGGCCAGGTGGTGCCGCTGTGCGTATTCAGCCAGGCGCGCATGGGCTACACCCAGAAAGTCACCGAGACCCAGTCCTGGGCCGACGTGCCGACCTGCAAGGAGCAGGGCCTGGGCATCGACCAGTACCGTTTCCCGCGCACCGTGTTCCTGCCTGGCGGCGTCACCGACGAGCAGCGCGCGTTCTACGTCGAGCTGATGCGCAAGGTCAGCCAGACGCCGGAGTTCAAGGCCTACGTGGAGCGCTCGGCCCTGGCGCCGACCTTCCTTTCCGGTGATGAGCTGGTGAGCTACATCGAAAAGGATCGTGAGCGCGTGACCCCTGTGTTCAAGCAGGCCGGCTGGCTGCGCGAATAACCCTCGCGCTTCGTGTCCGGCGTGCCATGCGGCCGCCGGACGGCCCTGCACACAGGAGAAAATACCCATGTCCAACACCACGGATACGCCGCTGGTCGCCACCCGCTGGGTGGAGATCGGCCTGGCGCTGTTCACCGCTGCCCTGGGCGGCATCGTCATGTTCGGCGCCATCGAGATCGGCATCGGCTGGGGCGACGCCGGCCCCGAGGCCGGTTACTTTCCCTTCTACATCGGTCTGCTGATGAGCGCTGCCAGCGTCGGCAACCTGATCCTGGCGCTGTTGCGCACGCCGGCGATGAGCGCCGCATTCGTCAGCCGCAAGGCGTTCGGCCAGGTGCTGGCGGTGTTCGTACCGATCGTCCTGTACGTGATCGCCATGCCCTTCACCGGCATCTACCTGGCCTCGGCGGTGTTCATCGCCTGGTTCATGTGGCGTGATCGCCAGCGCAGCAAACCCTACGGCATTGCCACCGTGGCGGTGATTTCCTGCGGGGCGGCGCTGGCCAGTTACCTGATATTCGCGCTGTGGTTCAAGGTGCCGCTGGACAGCGGCGTGCTCGGCGACCTGGTGGCCGTTGCCGGAGGGGCATTGCGATGAGCGAAATCGACTCCCTGATGCAGGGCATGGCGCTGATCCTGACCCCGCACCACATCGGCCTGATGGTCATCGGCGTGCTGCTCGGCATTCTCGTCGGAGTGTTGCCTGGCCTCGGCGCCCCCAACGGCGTGGCGCTGCTGCTGCCGCTGACCTTCACCATGGAACCGGTGTCGGCGATCATCCTGCTCTCTTGCATGTACTGGGGCGCGCTGTTCGGTGGCTCGATCACCTCAATCCTGTTCAACATTCCCGGCGAACCCTCGTCGGTGGCGACCACCTTCGACGGTTACCCCATGGCCCGCAACGGCCAGGCCGGCGAAGCCCTGACCGCAGCCTTCACCTCGGCGCTGCTCGGTGCGCTGGTCGGCGTGCTGCTGCTGACCTTCCTGTCGACGCGCATCGCCGAGTTCGCCATGGAATTCAGCTCGCCGGAGTTCTTCGCCGTCTACCTGCTGGCGTTCTGCACCTTCATCGGCATGAGCAAGAACCCGCCGCTGAAGACCGTGGTAGCAATGATGATCGGCTTCGCCATGGCCGCCGTCGGCATGGACACCGTGTCCGGCGAACTGCGCCTGACCTACGACCAGCCCTGGCTGCTCTCGGGCCTGAGCTTCGAGGTGGCGGTGATCGGGTTGTTCGGTATCGGCGAGATTCTCTGCACCGTCGAGGAAGGCCTGGTGTTTCGTGGCGAACGCGCACGCATCACACCGATGACCATCCTGCGCACCTGGGCCAAGCTGCCGCGCTACTGGCTGACCTGGCTGCGCAGCGCCCTGGTCGGTTGCTGGATGGGTGTGACGCCCGGCGGGCCGACTGCTGCCTCGTTCATGAGCTACAGCCTGGCGCGGCGCTTTTCGAAGAACCGCGACAACTTCGGCAAGGGCGAAGTGGAAGGCGTGATCGCCCCGGAAACTGCCGACCACAGCGCCGGCACCAGCGCCCTGCTGCCAATGCTGACCCTCGGTATTCCCGGCTCGGCGACCGCCGCGGTGATGCTCGGCGGCCTGATGATCTGGGGTCTGCACCCGGGGCCGACGCTGTTCGTCGAGCAGCACGACTTCGTCTGGGGCCTGATCGCCAGCATGTACCTGGGCAACGTGGTGAGCCTGATCGTGGTGCTGGCCACGGTGCCGCTGTTCGCCTCGATCCTGCGCATTCCGTTCTCGATCATCGCGCCGATCATCATCATGGTCTGCTCGATCGGCGCCTACTCGGTGCACAACTCGATGTTCGACGTTGGCCTGATGCTGATCTTCGGTGCCCTGGGTTACCTGTTCAAGAAGCTCGGCTACCCCATCGCCCCGCTGATCCTCGCTGCGGTGCTGGGCGACAAGGCCGAGGACGCGTTCCGCCAGTCGATGCTGTTCTCCGACGGGCAACTGTCGATCTTCTGGTCCAACCCGCTGGTCGGCAGCCTGACCACCGCGGCGCTGTTGATGCTGTTCTGGCCGCTGCTGGCCCGCGGCCTCAAGGCACTGTTCGGCGCACGCCAGGGGCAGGCGCGTCATGTCTCGTAATCGCCAGCAGGCCGGGCTGTTCCTGGCCACGGCTACGGGGCGCTCGCTGATGACTGGCGAGCGTCGCGATTTCTTGTCACCCTTGGCCAATTCCCCTGCCACGAGCCGCGCCATGTCCCGCATTCCTGACGCCAGCATCATCCACAGCCGCCTGCGTTTACGGCAGTTGCGCCTGATGCTGGCCCTGCAGGAATTCGGCTCGCTGCGCCGGGCCGCCGAGGAGATCGGCATGACTCAGCCGGCGGCGACCAAGATGCTTCACGAGGCGGAGAGCCTGCTTGGCGTCGAGCTGTTCGAGCGCCTGCCGCGCGGCATGCGCGCAACGGCGTTCGGTGAAACGGCGATCTACTACGCGAAGATGATCTTCGCCGAGCTGTCGGGCATGCGCGAGGAATTCGCCGCGCTGGAGTCGGGCAACCTCGGCCGGGTCACCATCGGCGCCATTCCGGCCCTGGCCTCGGGCCTGCTGACGCGCACCATCGCCACCCTCAAGCAGAGCCACCCGCGGCTGTCGATGAGCATCCAGGTCGACACCAGCGACGTGCTGGTGCAGGCCCTGCAACAGGATCAGCTGGACGTGGTGCTGGGGCGGATTCCCGATGGTGCGCGGGCCGACGACCTGTCGTTCGACAGCCTTGGCGAGGAAACGCTGTGCGTGGTGGCCGGCGCCCAGCACCCCATGGCTGGCGCCAGCAAGCTGACCTGGCACGAGTTGCAGGACCTGACCTGGGTGCTGCAGCAACACCCCAGCCCGATGCGCACCATCATCAACCAGGCGTTTCACAACGCGCGGGTCGACATTCCCAGCAGCATCGTCGAAACCACCTCGATCATGACCCTGCTGTCGCTGTTGCAGCAGACCGACATGATCGGCGTGACTCCGGTATCGGTGATCAATGACTACCCGGCCCGCCACTTGCTCAAGATCCTGCCGATCACCTTCGAGCCACGCCTGCCACCCTATGGCCTGATCACCCGCAGGCACCGCATTCAGTCGTCGGCCATGCAGGCCTTCATCAACGCGGTAAAGGACGAGCACGCCAACGAGTGAGCGCCCCGCAACCGCGCTTTTCGCAACGAAACGGTAACTTTTACAAGATTTTGCCGACAGGGCGGCGATCCGGCACACTAGCGGCCCCGAGCTCCGGCTCGTCGTCGCAGCCAGATTTCGTATGACCCGCTCCCCGCTTCGCCGCCTTGCCTTCGGTACCCTGCGCCGCCTGCTGTACCTGTGGGTGCGCTCGGAAACCATCAACCAGTCGGCCTTCACCCTCAAGCTCGACCGCAGCAAGCCGGTGTTCTACGTGCTGCAGCAACCTTCGGTGAGCGACCTGGCGGTGCTCGATCACGAATGCACCAAGGCCAATCTGCCGCGCCCGGTGCTGCCCGTGGCGGTGGGCGACCTGATCGAACCGGCGGCGTTCTTCTATCTGACGCCGGAGCCCGACTGGCTCGGCCGCCAGGACAAGCGCGGCATTTCGCCGACCTTGCAGCGCATAGTCGCCGCCCTCGGCGAACACGCCGCCGAGCAGGCGCAGATCATTCCGGTCAGCGTGTTCTGGGGGCAATCGCCGAACCGCGAAACCAGCGCCTGGAAACTGCTGTTCGCCGATAGCTGGGCGGTCACCGGTCGGCTGCGCCGGCTGGTGAGCATCCTGATCCTGGGCCGCACCACCCGCGTGCAGTTTTCCACGCCCATCCAGCTGCGCGACCTGATCGAGCAGAACAAGGGCCAGGAACGTACCCTGCGCATGGTGCATCGCATCCTGCGGGTACATTTTCGCAACCAGAAGGCCGCGGTCATCGGCCCGGACGTGTCGCACCGGCGCAACCTGGTCAAAGGCCTGGTGCACGGCCCGCAGGTGCGTCAGGCGATCGCCGAGGAAGCCAGCCGCGAGAACATTTCCGTCGACAAGGCCGAGGCCCTGGCGCTGCGCTACGGCAACGAGATCGCCTCGGATTACACCTACACGGCGATCCGTTTTCTCGAACTGATCCTGTCGTGGTTCTGGAACAAGATCTACGACGGCATCAAGGTCAACCACATCGAAGGCGTGCAGGACATCGCCCAGGGCCACGAGGTGATCTACGTGCCCTGCCACCGCAGCCACATCGACTACCTGCTGCTGTCCTACCTGCTGTTTCGCAACGGCTTGACGCCGCCGCACATCGCCGCCGGCATCAACCTCAACATGCCGATCATCGGCGGCCTGCTGCGCCGTGGCGGCGCCTTTTTCATGCGCCGCACCTTCAAGGGCAACCCGCTGTACACCGCCGTGTTCAACGAATACCTGCACACCCTGATTCGCAAGGGCTACCCGGTGGAGTACTTCGTCGAAGGCGGTCGCTCGCGCACCGGGCGCATGCTGCGGCCGAAAACCGGCATGCTCGCCATCACCCTGCGCAGCTACCTGCAGAGCCATCGCCTGCCAGTGGTGTTCGTGCCGGTGTACATCGGCTACGAGCGCGTGCTGGAAGGCCGCACCTACCTGGGCGAGCTGCGCGGGGCAAGCAAGAAGAAGGAGTCGATCTTCGACATCTTCAAGGTCATCGGCGCGCTCAAGCAGCGCTTCGGCCACGTGTGGGTCAACTTCGGCGAACCGATCAAGCTCGACGCCTTTCTCGATGCCCAACAGCCCGACTGGCGCGCCCAGGAACTGGGCCCGGACTTCCGCCCGGCGTGGCTCAACGAAACCACCAACCGCCTTGGCGAGCGGGTGGCCCAGCGCCTCAACGAGGCGGCGGCGATCAACCCGGTCAACCTGGTGGCCCTGGCGCTGCTCTCCACCAGCAAGCTGGCCCTGGACGAACGCGCCCTGGTGCGCATCCTCGACCTGTACCAGAGCCTGCTGCGCCGCGTGCCCTATTCGCCGCACACCACGGTGCCGGAAGGCGACGGCCTGGCGCTGATCGAGCACGTGCGCAGCATGGAACTGCTCTCCGAACAGAAGGATGCCCTGGGGCGCATCCTCTATCTGGATGAGCAGAACGCGGTGCTGATGACCTACTATCGCAACAACGTGCTGCACATCTTCGCCCTGCCCGGGCTGATCGCCAGCTTCTTCCAGAGCAGCGGGCGGATGAGCCGCGAGCAGATCCTGCGCTTCGTCCACGCGCTGTACCCCTACCTGCAATCCGAGCTGTACATCCGCTGGGCCGACGAGGAGCTCGACGAAGTCGTCGACCAGTGGCTCGACGCCTTCGTCGAGCAGGGCCTGCTCAAACGCGAGAACGACCTGTACGTGCGCCCGGCGCCCAGCTCGCGCAACTTCGTGCTGCTGACCCTGCTGTCGCGCGCCATCGCTCAGACCCTGCAGCGTTTCTACATGGCCAGCGCCCTGCTGCTCAATGCCGGTCAGAACGCGATCAGTGCCGAGGAGCTGGAAGACCTGTGCACGGTCATGGCCCAGCGCCTGTCGATCCTGCACGGGCTCAATGCACCGGAGTTCTTCGACAAGAGCCTGTTCCGTCACTTCATCCAGACATTGCTCGACCAGGGCGTACTGCGCGCAGATGAAGCCGGCAAGCTCAGCCATCCCCCGGCGTTCGCCGAACTGGCCGAAGGCGCCGCCAAGCGTGTGCTGCCGGCCGAGATTCGCCTGTCCATCCGCCAGGTGACCATGGATCGCAGCGAGGAGCTGCTCGACGGGCTCTGAAAGCCCGGCGTGCTCGACGAGTGCGCCGGGCGTTATTGAGCTTTGCCGCCACAGCCCCTAAGATGCGTCGTTGGGGCCACTTAGGGCAGGGATTTTCGTGCGTTATCACACCATTCTAGGATCACTGGCGATCGTGGTTTCCGGTTGCGCCATGCAACCGTCCGCATCGACCAATAACGAAGAAAAGCCGGCGCAACCGGCTCCAGTCGCGGCGCAAACCGCACCCGCCGCCGCTCAACCGACAGCACAGCCAGCCGCTGCCGCGCCGCCGAGCGCCCAGGCCCAGGCACCTGCCGCTGCGTCGGTGGCCCGCGAGCCCCAGGAATACGAAATCCAACCAGGCCAGTGCTGGGTACACGCCCAGGTTCGCCCACGCCCGGTGCAGAGCACCCAGGAAGTGGTGGTCAAGGATTCGGTCAACAAGATCACCGTCACCCCTGCCGAGCTCGAGAAGGGCTTCAAGCAAGTGGTCACCCGTGAAGGCACCAAGACCTACCGCATCGAGCCGCCGACCTACCGCGTGGTTTCCGAGCAGGTGAAGATTCGCCCGGAAGTGAAGCGCTACATCGTGGTACCGGCGATCTACGAGGACGTCAAGGAAACCGTGACCCTCGAAGAAGCCAAGACCGTGCTCGACCAGTGCCGCGCCGCCGGCACCCGTTACTCGAGCGGCACCGGCGCCATGTCGTTCTGCGCCCGCCAGGTGCCGGCCAAGCAGGAAGTGGTCAAGGTCAAGAAGCTGGTCTCGCCGGAAACCGTGCGAGTTGAAACCGACCCGGCCCAGTACAAGAGCGTGACCCGCTGGATCGTCGACAAGCCGGCCCAGGCCGTGGAAGTCACCCTGGATCCGGAATACACCAAGGTCGCCTCCACCGAAATGGTGCGCCCGGTCGAAGCCAACCAGATCATCCTGCCGGAAGAAAAACGCCAGCTGCAGGTCACCCGCTTCGAAGGCAACGCACGCATCGTTTCCCGGCAGACGATCTGCGATCCGGACATCAACGACGACCTGGTCACGCGCCTGCAGCAGAGCCTGGTCAAGCGCGGCTTCAACCCAGGCAGCGTCGACGGCAAGCTCGGCAAGCGCACCCTCGACGCGCTGACCGAATTCCAGACCGCCAACGGCCTGGCCGTCGGCGCCCTGACCCTGGAAAGCCTCACCGCCCTGGAAGTCCGCTAACGCCGAACCGGCACGCCCGCAACGGGCGTGCCGCGCTCTCCCCGCCCATGCTTTTCCTCAACCTTCGCCGCGCCCCTCGCCAGCCTGCTAAGCTCGCTGCTTATCTCCACCGCTCGAAGGTTACCGCCATGCTTCGCATCCCCGTTCTCGTCGCCGGCCTGCTGCTGTCCGCCAACGTGTTCGCCCTGTCGCTTTCCGACCTCAGCCAGCAGGACGCCAGCGGCGGCCTCAAGGACGCCCTCACCCAGGGCGCCAAGGTGGCCGTGCAGCAGCTCGGCAAGCCCGGCGGTTTCAGCAACAACCCCGAAGTGCGCATCGAACTGCCGGGTAAGCTCGGCAAAGCCGCCAAGACCATGAAGATGATGGGCATGGGCGCCCAGGTCGAGCAGCTCGAAACCAGCATGAACAAGGCCGCGGAGGCCGCCGTGCCCCAGGCCCAGGCGCTGCTGGTCGACGCCGTGAAGAAGATGACCGTGCAGGACGCCAAGAGCATCCTCGCAGGCCCGCAGGACTCGGCCACCCAGTACCTGAACAAGAGCAGCCGCGAGCAGATTCGCGCCAAGTTCCTGCCCATCGTCAAGCAGGCCACCGACCAGGTCGGCCTCGCCAAGCAGTACAACAGCTTCGCCGGCCAGGCGGCGACCTTCGGCGTGCTCGACGCCAAGAGCGCCAATATCGAAAGCTACGTGACCGAACAGGCCCTCGACGGCCTGTTCGACATGATCGCCAAGCAGGAAGCCAGCATTCGCGAAAACCCGGCCGCGGCGGCCACCAGCCTGGCCAAGAAGGTGTTTGGCGCGCTGTAACTGGCAAGCTGCAAAAAAGGGGCTGGCGCGTTATGTGCCAGCCCCTTTTTCATTCTGCGCGGTGAGCGTTGGATTGGTGGACGGATAAAGCATCGCTCACCTTACGACTGTGATGGCTGAAAAGTGGCGGTAGCGGCCGTTATTCGATCCACTGTAGGAGCCGCGACCTCGCGGCGATTCGCTCAGGCACCGCCGAAATAGGCAGTCAGGCTGCAATCGTTTCGCCCCGAGGTCGGGGCTCCCACAGGTTGGTTTGAGTGGCTGCTCATGCCTTATACCAACGCTCCCCAGCAACACGAGTTCTCAAATCCCATCAGGCCCTTAACTGTCACCCTCTGCCTGCGCCCTATCGCTCGGCTTGACCCTGAACCAAGCCGCATACAATGCCGGCAGAAACAGCAGGGTCAGCGCCGTGGCCACCACCAGACCGCCCATGATCGCCACCGCCATTGGCCCGAAGAACACGCTGCGCGACAGCGGGATCATCGCCAGCACCGCGGCCAAGGCGGTCAGCACGATGGGCCGGAAGCGCCGCACGGTGGCTTCGACGATGGCGTTCCA
Organism: Pseudomonas sp. PA27(2017); assembly: GCF_001945445.1. Classification (GTDB taxonomy): domain Bacteria; phylum Pseudomonadota; class Gammaproteobacteria; order Pseudomonadales; family Pseudomonadaceae; genus Aquipseudomonas. The sequence continues at coordinate 27,508 of NZ_MSXW01000060.1, read as the reverse complement.
GCTGTCCAGCCCCGCCTCGCGGTCCTGCTCGATCTGATCGACCAGAATCACCGAGTTGCGCATGATCATCCCCGACAGCGCAATGGTGCCGAGCATCGCCACGAAGCCGAACGGCTGACCGAACAGCAGCAGGAACAGGGTCACGCCGATCAACCCCAGGGGCGCGGTGAGAAACACCATGGTCATGCGCGAGAAGCTCTTGAGCTGCAGCATCAGCAGGGTCAGCACCACCACGACGAACAATGGCACGCCGGCCACTACCGAGGCCTGACCCTTGGAGGAATCCTCTACCGAGCCGCCGACTTCCAGCAGGTAGCCATCCGGCAGGCTGGCGCGGATGTCGGCCAGGGTCGGCAGGATCTGCCTGGTCAGCGTGGCCGGCTGCTGGGGCCCGTAGATATCGGCGCGCACGGTGACGGTCGGCAAGCGATTGCGGTGCCAGATCACCCCTTCCTCGAAGCCGTATTCCAGGTTGGCGATCTGCGCCAGCGCCACGCTCTTACCACTGTCGGTGGGCACCGCCAGGCTCGGTAGCAGCTGCAGCGCCTGGCGCTCCGTCGAGGTGCCGCGCAGGAGGATTTCGATCAGCTCGTTGTCTTCGCGGTAATCGCTGACCGACGAGCCATTGAGCGAGCTGCGCAGGAACCTGGCCACATCGGCGGTGCTCACGCCCAGAGCCCGGGCGCGCTCCTGGTCGATGTTCAGGTACACCACCTTGCTCGGCTCCTGCCAATCGAGGTGCACGTTGACCACATCGGGGTTGGCGCGCACCTTGTCGGCGACCTGACGGGCCAGGGCGCGCACCTCTTCGATATGCTCGCCGGAAACCCGGAACTGCACCGGGTAGCCGACGGGCGGCCCATTCTCCAGGCGGGAGATGCGCGTGCGCAGGCTCGGGAATTCATCGCGCAACACGTCGATCAACCAGGCGCGTACGGCCTCGCGCTCCTCGATGGTTTTGGCCAGTACCACGATCTGCGCAAAGCTGGTGGCCGGCAGCTGCTGGTCCAGCGGCAGGTAAAAACGTGGCGAGCCAGTGCCGACATAGGCCACGTAGTTGTCCACACCCGGATGACCCGCCAGGCGCTGTTCCAGGCGCCGCACCTCAGCTTCGGTGGCGATCAGCGAAGCGCCTTCGGCCAGCTTGAAATCGACCATCAATTCCAGGCGCCCCGAAGCGGGAAAGAACTGCTGCGGCACGAACCTGAACAGAAAGATCGAGCCGACGAACAACGCCAGGGTCAGCACGATGACCGTCTTGCGCCAGCGCACGCACCAGTCGACCAGGCGACGCACACGTGCATAGAAAGGCGTTGAATAAGGGTCATGCCCGCCCGTGCTGCCATGCTTGAGGGCCGCGCGCTTGGCCAGGTCCGGCAACAGTCGCGCGCCCAGGTACGGCACGAACATCACCGCCGCCACCCAGGACATCAACAGGGCGATGGTTACCACCTGGAAGATCGAGCGGGTGTATTCGCCGGTGCCCGACTGCGCAGTGGCAATCGGCAGAAAGCCTGCTGCGGTGATCAGCGTACCGGTGAGCATCGGGAAGGCCGTACTGGTCCAGGCGAAGCTCGCCGCCTTGAGGCGGTCGTAGCCCTGTTCCATCTTGATCGCCATGATCTCCACGGCAATGATCGCGTCGTCCACCAGCAGGCCCAGCGCCAACACCAGGGCGCCGAGGGAAATCTTGTGCAGGCCGATGTTGAGGTAGTACATGGCGGCGAAGGTCATCGCCAGCACCAGGGGAATCGACAGCGCCACCACCAGCCCGGTGCGCAGTCCGAGGGAGAAGAAGCTGACCAGCAGCACGATGATCAGCGCCTCGGTGAGCACCTTGACGAACTCGCCGACGCCGGTCTTCACCGCCGCTGGTTGGTCCGACACCTTGCGCAACTGCATGCCCGCCGGCAGGTTGTTCTGCAGGCGGGTGAACTCGCTTTCCAGCGCCTTGCCGAGCACCAGGATGTCGCCGCCCGGCTTCATGGAAACCGCCAGGCCGATGGCATCCTCGCCCATGAAACGCATGCGCGGCGCCGGCGGATCATTGAAGCCGCGGCTGATTTCGGCCACGTCGCCGATGCGGAAGGTGCGGTCAGCCACGCGGATGGGGAAATCGCGGATCTGCTCGACCGTCTCGAAGTTGCCGCTGACGCGCAGTTGCACCCGGTCGGTGTCGGTCTCGAAGAAGCCGGCCACGGGCATGGCGTTCTGCTGTTCGAGAGCCTGCTGCACTGCAGCGAGCGGCAGGCCGAGGGTAGCGAGCTTGGTGTTGGACAGCTCGATCCAGATTTTCTCGTCCTGCAGACCGACCAGCTCGACCTTGCCGACATCCCTGACCCGCTGTAGCTGCAGTTGCACGCGGTCGGCGTAATCCTTGAGCACTGCGTAGTCGAAACCGTTGCCGGTCAGCGCGTAGATGTTGCCGAAGGTGGTGCCGAATTCGTCGTTGAAGAACGGCCCCTGGATACCGGCGGGCAGCGTATGGCGAATGTCGCCGATCTTCTTGCGTAGCTGGTACCAGAGCTCGGGAATCTCGTTGGAGTGCATCGAGTCCCGGGCCATGAAGGTGACCTGGGATTCGCCGGGCCGCGAGAACGACACGATGCGCTCGTACTCGCCGGTCTCCATCAGTTTCTTCTCGATGCGCTCGGTGACCTGGCGCGACACCTGCTCGGCGGTGGCGCCCGGCCAGTTGGTCTTCACCACCATGGCCTTGAAGGTGAACGGCGGATCCTCGCTCTGCCCCAGCTTGGTGTAGGACAGCGCGCCGACGACGCCGAGCAGCAGCATGAGGTAGAGCACGATCTGGCGGTGCTGCAGCGCCCAGGCGGACAGGTTGAACGACATCGGCGCTTACTCCTTGGCAGCCAGGTCGACGGCACGGTTCTGCCGATCCACCGGGCGCACCTGCTGGCCGTCGAGCAGCACCTGCACACCGGCCACCACCACCCAGTCGCTGGCCTTCAGGCCGTCGAGCACCGGCACGCTCTTCTCGCCATAGGCGCCGACCCGCACGGCGGTACGCTTGAGCGTGGAAGTCTGGGGGTCGACCACCCAGACGTAGGGCTGGCCCTGTTCCGCGCTCAGTGCCGACAGCGGCACTGCCAGCGGCACGTCGCCATTGCGGGCGATGAACACCCGGGCGCTCTGGCCGAGCTCGACCTGCGCCTCGGACGCCTGCAGCGCCACCCGGGCGGCATAGGTTCGCGAGCGTGAATCGGCCGCGGGCGACAGCTCACGCACGCGCCCGGCCAGCCGCTCGCCAGGCTGCGACCACAGCTCCACGGCCACTTCCTGACCGATGGCGAGATGCCTGATCACCTGCTCGGGCAGGTCGATCAGCACCTCGCGCTCGCCATCGGCGGCCAGCACGAACACCGTCTGCCCGGCTGCCACAACCTGCCCGACCTCGGCACGGCGCTGCACGATCACCCCGCTCTGTGGCGTTTTCAGCACGGCGTAACCGGCCTGGTTGTCGGCGACGTTGAGCTCGGCGCGCACCTGGCGCAGGCGCGCTTCGGCGGCGCGAAAGGTGTTTTCGGCGTTGTCGGCCAGGGATTTGCTGATCATCCCGCGTTGCTGCAGGGTGCGGTAGCGGTCGCGCTCGGCGCGCGCCAATTGCAGGTTGGATTCGGCCGATTGCAGCTGGGCGCGGGAGGCGTCGAGCTGCAGGCGCACGTCCTGCGGGTCCAGCTCGGCCAGTGGCGCATCCTTGTCGACCCGCTGGCCCACTTCGACCAGCCGCCGGGTCACCTTGCCGGCGATGCGAAAGGCCAGCTCGGGTTCCAGCCGCGCCCTGACCTCGCCTGGGTAGCTGTCCACCTGCTCCGCCGACAGCTGCGGCTGCGCGACCATGGCCGGTCGAATGCCCGGCTGCGGCGCCTGCGCGTCGCTGCAGGCAACCAGGGACAGAGCCAGGCACAGGGGCGCGAGGCGATACAGAGCATGGCAGAACATGATGAGCGTCCTTTCAGCGGGAACTTTTTAATATTTGTACTGCCGGGTATATTAAAAATAGCGTACTCGGCAGTCCAGTATTAAAATCGCCCGATGTCAGACACGTCATTGCAGTCCAGCGGCCCCGGTCGCCCCAAGGATCTCGCCAAGCGCGAAGCCATTCTCGAAGCGGCCAAATGCCTGTTCCTGCGCTACGGCTACGCCGGCAGCAGCATGGACGCCATCGCCGCCCATGCCGGCGTTTCCAAGCTTACGGTGTACAGCCACTTCAACGACAAGGAGACGCTATTCTGCGCCGCGGTGAAGGCCCGCTGCGAAGAGCAGTTGCCCGAGCTGTTCTTCGAGTTTCCCGCCGGCGCGACCGTGCATAACGTGCTGCTCAACATCGCCCGCGGCTTCAGCCAGTTGCTCAACAGCAGCGAGTCCGTCGACTTGCATCGCCTGATGACCAGCCTCGGCACCCAGGACCCGCAACTGGCGAAAATCTTCTACGAGGCCGGGCCACAGCGCTTGCTCGCCGAGATGGAGCGCCTGCTGGCCAAGATGGACCAGAGCGGCCAGTTGCGTATCGAATCGCCGAAGCTCGCCGCCGATCAGTTCTTCTCCCTGCTCAAGGGCTGTGCCAACTTTCGCCTGCTGATCGGCTGCGGCGAGCCGGAGACCGAGGCGCAGCAGGAGCAACACGCCCATGCCACCGTCGAGATGTTCCTGCGCGCCTATCGCCCCTGACTCGCCGCGCGCTCACCTGCTGCTAGGGTCTGTTCCCGTTTCACGCACGGCCGCGCCGGAGCCAGTTTTTGTGCGAGGCAAGGCACGAGATGCGAAGTTTGGCAGGTCAAATGAGCCATCGAGTAACGCCGCATCGCACAAAAACTGGCCCGGCCCTTCGGGTTGCGCGGGAAATGGCCTCCGCTGTCGTTGCAGGACTTGGCAAGGGAGCAACCATTCCCTGCGTCCTGCGTCTAACCGGAGGCCATTTCTCGCGGCAACGCGGCTCGCGCTGAAACGGGAACAGACCCTAGGCTCCATGCCATGAGCCTGCAGGAGGTGCGGCATGGATCCATTCACCGGCGGCTGCCTGTGCGGCCAGGTCCGACTCTCAGCGGCATGCCAACCTGAGCGAGTCGGCATCTGTCATTGCCTCGACTGCCGCAAGCACCATGGCGCGCTGTTCTACGCCGCGGCGATCTTCATCCGCGATGCCGTGACGGTCAGCGGCGCAACCCATAGCTACGCCGGGCGCCACTTCTGTCCGCGTTGCGGTTCCTCGCTGTTCGCCCGCAGTGGCGATGAAATCGAAATCCACCTGGGCGCCCTCGACGCACCCGATCAGCTGCAGCCCTCCTACGAATGCTGGACGAGCCGGCGCGAAGCCTGGCTGCCGGCCTTCCCTCTCGCCAAGCGCCATCCCCAGGATCGCTCCTGAGTCATCTGCCAGCCGGGAAAATGTATATACATCGATAACGTCACACGCTTCTAAATGTGCCGACAATAGTGCACAGGGCTTGACCATCTGAGGCCTTTCGCTTAATTGTATATACATTACAAAAAAGGCGATCTGCAATGGCTTCCTCCCAGTCCACTCCCCTGCTCTGGCGCAACGTCACTCTGTTCGATGGCCTCGAACAGCTCCCCGAGCCGATGGCCGTGCGGGTCGAGCATGGGCTTATTGACGGCCTGTGGCCGGAGAACGAGTTCGACCCGAGCCTGGCCGCTGGTGCCGAACAAGCAGCCAGCGGCGGCGTGATGACGCCCGGCCTGGTCGATTGCCATAGCCACCTTGTGTATGCCGGTGATCGTGCCGGCGAATTCGAACAGCGCCTCGAAGGCGTCAGCTACGAAACCATCGCCCGCAACGGCGGCGGCATTCTCAGCACCGTGCGGGCCACCCGCGCCGCGAGTGAGGAGGAGCTGATCGAAGCCAGCCTGCCGCGCCTGGATGCCCTGCTGGCCGATGGCGTCACCACCCTGGAGATCAAATCCGGCTACGGCCTGACCCTGCACGACGAACTGAAGATGCTGCGCGTGGCGCGGCGCCTGGCCACCTTGCGGCCGGTGCGCATCAGCACCACGCTGCTGGGCGCCCATGCCCTGCCGCCGGAGTACGTCGACGATGCCGACGGCTATATCGAGCTGGTCTGCGAGCAGATGATTCCGGCCGCCGCCAGCCAGCGCCTGGCCGACGCAGTGGACGTGTTCTGCGAAGGCATCGCCTTCTCCCCGGCCCAATGCGAGCGGGTTTTCCAGGCTGCACAACGCCATGGCCTGGCCATCAAGGCTCATGCCGAGCAGTTGTCCAACCTGGGCGGCAGCGCGTTGGCCGCCCGTTATGGCGCCTGGTCCGCGGACCATATCGAGTACCTGGACGAGGACGGCGTGCGCGCCATGGCCGAGGCTGGGACCGTTGGCGTGCTGCTGCCCGGGGCCTTTCACGTGCTGCGCGAAACCCGCCTGCCGCCCATCGAACTGCTGCGCCGCCACGGCGTGCCCATGGCAGTGGCCAGCGACGCCAACCCCGGCACCTCGCCGATCTGCCTGCCCACGCTGATGGCCAACCTGGCCTGCACCCTGTTTCGCCTGACCCCACGCGAAGCCCTGGCCGGCATGACCGCCCACGCGGCGCGTGCCCTCGGCCGCCCGGAGCTGGGCCGCATCGCGATTGGCGCAGTCGCCGACCTGTGCCTGTGGGACGTTCGCCAACCAGCCGAGCTGGCCTATGCCGTGCAGGCCGGGCGCCTGCGCCAGCGCGTCTTCAATGGAGTCATCAGCCATGCACGCTGACCGTTTCACCATGGCCCCGTGGACCGGCCGCGTCGACCCCGAACCGGACAGCGCCCGCTGGCACCAGCGCATCCAGCCGCTGCACGCCGGTGCCGAGCCGGGCATCGCCTTGCTCGGCTTCGCCTGTGACGAAGGCGTGCAGCGCAACCATGGCCGCGTGGGTGCCGTGGGCGGCCCCGTAGCGCTGCGCAAGGCACTGGCCAACCTGGCCTGGCACCGCGACGCGCCGGCCTTCGAAGCCGGCGATATCGTCTGCGAAGACGGCGACCTGGAGGCCGCCCAGACGCGCCTGGCCAACGGCGTGTGCGCGTTGCTCGACAGCGGACACCTGCCGCTGGTGCTCGGCGGCGGACACGAAGTGGCCTACGGCAGCTGGTCCGGGCTGGCCGGACACCTGGAAAAACGAGCCGATGCGCGGAGCGCCGCCCCGCGGAAGGCCGCCCCGCGGAGGGCCGCCCCGCGCATTGGCATCATCAACTTCGATGCCCATTTCGACCTGCGCGACCCGGCGCACGTGCACTCCTCGGGCACGCCCTTCGCGCAGATCGCCGAACAGTGCGCCGCGCGTGGCTGGCCGTTCAATTACGCCTGCCTGGGCATCAGCCGCGCCAGCAATACCCGCGCGTTGTTCGATCGCGCCGCCGAGCTGAACGTGCTGGTGCGCGAAGACCGCGAGATTCGTGAGGCCACCCTGGAGGCCATCGGCCGCGACCTGGACGCCTTCGTCTCAGGCTGCGACCTGCTTTACCTGACCCTGGACATCGACGTACTGCCGGCCTGCGAAGCGCCCGGCGTCAGCGCGCCAGCCGCCCGCGGCGTGCCGCTGGCGCTGCTCGAACCCCTGCTGCTGCGCCTGAAAGCCAGCGGCAAGCTGCGGTTGATCGACGTCGCCGAGGTCAACCCAGAGCACGACATCGACAACCGCACCGCCCGCGCTGCCGCCCGGCTGTTGCACCTGCTCACGACGAGCGACTGAGCGCTCGCGCCCACTTCTCCCATAACAACAAGCACGGAGATTGCCAATGTTCATCAAAGCCCTGACCACGCCAGCCGACGCCTCGAGATGACCAGCGCAACGCCCCTGAGCGCCCCGGTGGCCATCGCGCGCCTGCTCGGCTACAGCCTGGTCGGCATCCTGCTGTTCTTCGTGCCGATGGAACTGGCCGGGCGCTCCAGCCTGCTGCTCGACCACGCCGCCTCGGCCCTGCAAACCCATGCACGGCCGCTGGTGATCGTCTGCGCCCTGCTGTTCATGCTCTACGGCGCGGTGATGCCCTGGTTCGACGGTTCCTGGCGCAACAGCGTGACCACCATCCTGTTCAGCGTGCTCAGAAGCCTCGGTCTGCTGGTGGGCATCGCCTACCTGCTCGAGCTCGGCCCGGCGGCGCTGTATCAGCCGGACATGTTGCCCTTTCTGTTCGAGAAGCTGGTGCTGAGCCTGGCGGTGATCGTGCCCCTGGGCGCCCTGGCGCTGGTGTTTCTGATCGGCTTCGGGCTGCTGGAGCTGGTTGGCGTACTCATGCAGCCGGTGATGCGCCCGCTGTGGCGCACCCCGGGCAAATCGGCGATCGATGCCATCGCCTCGTTCGCCGGCAGTTATTCGGTGGGGCTGCTGATCACCGACCGTATGTACCGCGAAGGCCAGTACAGCCTGCGCGACGCGGCGATCATCGCCACCGGTTTCTCCACCGTGTCGGTGCCGTTTCTGGTGGTGGTGGCCAGGACCCTGGACCTGATGGAGCACTGGAACCTGTATTTCTGGAGCACGCTGCTGATCACCTTTCTGGTCACTTCGGTCACGGCGCGCCTCTATCCATTGGCTTCACTGTCTGCCGAGCGCCTGCCGGAAGCCGAACTGGAGCAGGGCGAGAACCGCTTCGCCAGTGCCTGGCGCGCCGGGGTGGCGCGGGCCGCCTGCGCGCCTTCGCTGCACGTGTCGCTGTGGGGCACCTTCATCGATGGTTTGCGCATGACCGCGTACATTCTGCCAAGCATCCTGGCCGTCGGCCTGCTCGGCCTGCTGGCTGCCAAGTACACGCCGCTGTTCGACGCCATCGGCCTGCTGCTCTACCCGCTGACCTGGCTGTTCGGCCTGGAGCAGCCGATGCAGGTAGCCAGCGCTCTGGCCTCGGGCCTGGCGGAAATGTTCCTGCCGGTGATCCTGCTCAAGGACGCCGACCAACTGGTGCGCTTCGTGACCGCCATCGTCTCGGTCAGCAGCGTGCTGTTCTTCTCCGCCTCCATCCCCTGCATGCTCGCCACCCGCATTCCCCTGCGCCTGCGCGATCTGCTGCTGGTGTGGCTGCAACGCTGCTTGCTGAGCCTGCTGTTCAGCCTGCCGCTCGGCCACCTGGCCCTACACCTGGGGTGGCTGTGATGCCGCCCGCCCCTACTGCCCCTGCAATCGAGGAACCCGCCATGACCACCTTTCGCGATACCGTCATCCGCGCCCCGCGTGGCACTCAGCTCACCGCCAAGAGCTGGCTGACCGAAGCGCCGCTGCGCATGCTGATGAACAACCTCGACCCCGAGGTGGCGGAAAATCCCAGGGAGCTGGTGGTCTATGGCGGCATCGGCCGGGCAGCGCGCAACTGGGAATGCTTCGATGCCATCGTCGAGAGCCTCAAGCAGTTGAACGACGACGAGACCCTGCTGGTGCAATCCGGCAAGCCGGTGGGCGTGTTCAAGACCCACGCCAATGCGCCGCGGGTGCTGATCGCCAATTCCAACCTGGTGCCGCACTGGGCGACCTGGGAGCACTTCAACGAGCTGGATGCCAAGGGCCTGGCCATGTACGGGCAGATGACCGCCGGTTCGTGGATCTACATCGGCAGTCAGGGCATCGTCCAGGGCACCTATGAAACCTTCGTCGAGGCCGGGCGCCAGCACTACGGCGGCGACCTCAAGGGCCGCTGGGTGCTCACCGCCGGGCTCGGCGGCATGGGCGGCGCGCAGCCACTGGCCGCCACCCTGGCCGGCGCCTGCTCGCTGAACATCGAGTGCCAGCAAAGCCGCATCGATTTCCGCCTGCGCACCCGCTACGTCGACGAACAGGCAGAAGACCTGGACGACGCCCTGGCGCGCATCGGCCAATACACAGCCGAAGGCAAGGCGATCTCCATCGCCCTGCACGGCAATGCCGCCGAGATCCTCCCCGAGCTGGTGCGCCGCGGCGTGCGCCCGGACATGGTCACCGACCAGACCAGCGCCCACGACCCACTCAACGGCTACCTGCCGGCCGGCTGGACCTGGGAGCAGTACCGCGACCGCGCCGCAACCCAACCGGCCGAGGTGGTCAAGGCCGCCAAGCAGTCCATGGCCGTGCACGTGCAAGCCATGCTCGCGTTCCAGAAGATGGGCGTGCCGACCTTCGACTACGGCAACAACATCCGCCAGATGGCACAGGATGAAGGGGTCGCCAACGCCTTCGACTTCCCCGGCTTCGTGCCGGCCTACATTCGCCCGCTGTTCTGTCGCGGCATCGGCCCGTTCCGCTGGGTGGCGCTGTCGGGTGATCCGCAGGACATCTACAAGACCGACGCCAAGGTCAAGGAACTGATCGCCGACGATGCCCATCTGCACCGCTGGCTGGACATGGCCCGCGAGCGCATCGCCTTCCAGGGCCTGCCGGCGCGTATCTGCTGGGTCGGCCTGGGCCAGCGAGCCAAGCTGGGCCTGGCCTTCAACGAGATGGTGCGCAGCGGCGAGCTGTCGGCGCCGGTGGTGATCGGCCGTGACCATCTGGACTCCGGCTCAGTGGCCAGCCCCAACCGCGAGACCGAAGCGATGATGGATGGCTCCGACGCGGTATCCGACTGGCCGCTGCTCAACGCCCTGCTCAACACCGCTGGCGGCGCCACCTGGGTGTCGCTGCACCATGGCGGCGGCGTGGGCATGGGCTTTTCCCAGCACTCGGGGGTGGTGATCGTCTGCGATGGCAGCGACGAGGCTGCCGAGCGCATCGCCCGCGTACTGACCAACGACCCGGCCAGTGGCGTGATGCGCCACGCTGACGCCGGCTACCCAATCGCCATAGAGTGCGCCCACGAGCAGGGCCTGAACCTGCCGATGATCACCCGAGGAGCCTGATTCATGACCACCCTGAACCTCAAACCGGGCGCGCTGACCCTGGCCCAGCTGCGTGCCGTGTACCTGCAGCCGGTCAACGTCACGCTCGACGCCAGCGCCCACGCCGGCATCGACGCCAGCGTCGCCTGTGTCGAGCAGATACTCGCCGAAGGCCGCACCGCCTACGGCATCAACACCGGCTTCGGCCTCCTGGCCTCGACGCGCATTGCCCCGGACGACCTGGAAAAGCTGCAGCGCTCGCTGGTGCTGTCCCACGCTGCCGGTGTCGGCGAGGCGCTGGACGACGCCATGGTGCGGTTGATCATGCTGCTCAAGGTCAACAGCCTGGCGCGCGGCTTCTCGGCCATTCGCCGCACGGTGATCGATGCGTTGATCGCGCTGATCAACGCCGAGGTTTACCCGCATATCCCGCTCAAGGGCTCGGTGGGTGCGTCCGGCGACCTGGCGCCGCTGGCGCACATGTCGCTGCTGCTGCTCGGCGAGAGCAAGGCCCGTCACAAAGGCCAGTGGCTGCCGGCAAGTGAAGCGCTGGCGGTGGCCGGCCTGCAGCCGCTGACGCTGGCCGCCAAGGAAGGCCTGGCCTTGCTCAACGGCACCCAGGTATCGACCGCTTACGCATTGCGCGGGCTGTTCGAGGGCGAAGACCTGTTCGCCGCGGCCACCGTGTGCGGCGCCTTGAGCGTAGAGGCCATGCTCGGCTCGCGGGCGCCCTTCGATGCGCGCATCCATGCCGCCCGCGGCCAGCACGGGCAGATCGACGTGGCGGCGGCCTATCGCGACCTGCTCGGCGACAGCAGTGAAGTGGCGCGCTCCCACGCCAACTGCGACAAGGTGCAGGATCCCTACTCGCTGCGCTGCCAGCCCCAGGTCATGGGCGCCTGCCTGACCCAGCTGCGCCAGGCCGCCGAGGTGCTGCAGATCGAGGCCAACGCGGTGTCCGACAACCCGCTGGTGTTCGCCGAACAGGGTGACGTGATCTCCGGCGGCAACTTCCACGCCGAGCCGGTGGCCATGGCCGCCGACAACCTGGCCCTGGCCCTGGCCGAGATCGGTGCCCTCTCGGAGCGCCGCATCTCGCTGATGATGGATCGGCACATGTCGCAGCTGCCGCCTTTCCTGGTCGAGAACGGCGGGGTCAACTCGGGCTTCATGATCGCCCAGGTCACTGCCGCGGCCCTGGCCAGCGACAACAAGGCCCTGACCCACCCGCATAGCGTCGACAGCCTGCCGACCTCGGCGAACCAGGAAGATCACGTGTCCATGGCACCCAACGCCGGCAAGCGCCTGTGGCCGATGGCCGAGAACGTACGCGGTATCCTCGCCATCGAATGGCTGGGCGCCTGCCAGGGCCTGGACTTCCGCTATGGTCTGAAAAGCTCGGCGAAACTGGAACGCGCGCGCCAGACGCTGCGCGCCAAGGTGCCCTACTACGTCGAGGATCGCTTCTTCGCGCCGGACATCGCCGCCGCCAACGAACTGCTGGCCGAGCGCGTGCTGACGCCGCTGCTGCCGGCCGGCTTGCTGCCGTCGGTAGGCTGAGCCGAGCTAGGGTCTTTGTAGGTACCGCGCCTCGCGGCGAATGATGGACACACTGCGGGTTGTGCTGAGTGGCCACAACCGCTTCGCCCCGGGGCGGGGCTCCTACAGAGTGAATCGCGCGCTATCATCCGCGCACCCGGTCTTGCCAAGGAGCTTTCGTGACCACCACCCCGCGCTACAAGGCCATCGAGGATTTTCTGCTCGAGCGCATCGGCAACGGTGACTACCCGCTGCATCACCAGATTCCTCCCGAGGAACAGCTGGCCAGGGACTTTTCGGTCAGCCGGATGACCGCCAACAAGGCCATCAACAACCTGGTGCAGCAGGGTTACCTGATCCGCCAGGCGGGCCTGGGCACCTTCGTCACCGACCGCAAGTCCGAGTCGTCACTGCACGAAGTGATGAACATCGCCGCCGAGGTGCGCGCCCGCGGCCATGCCTATGCCAATCGCATCCTGCGCAGCGAAGCGCTGGCCGCCGATGACGAGGTGGCGCTACGCCTGGGCCTGCGCATCGGCGCCGAGGTGTTTCACAGCATCCTCGTGCACCTGGAAGACGGCGTGCCGATCCAGCTCGAGGATCGCTTCGTCAATCCACGCTGGGTGCCCCATTACCTGAGCAGCGACTTTTCCAAGCAGACGCCCAACGAAGTGCTGGTCGCCAGTTGCCCGATCAGTGATGTAGAGCATGTGGTCGAGGCCGTGCACGCCGACGCCCGCACCGCCGAATGGCTGGATATCGCCATCGGCGCCGCGTGCCTGTCGATGATTCGCCGCACCTGGTCGGGCGAGCACCTGATCAGCTACGTGCGCCTGACTCACCCGGGCGAACGCTACAAGCTGCGCTCGAGCACCAAGCACCGCTGATCACAGCCGAAAATGCTGATGAATGGCCTGGGCCAACAGCTCCAGGGCTTCGTCGTGCTGCGCCTGGGCCGAACGCAGAAACATCACCTCGTGCTCGGCAGCCTGGGGCAGTTCCTCGACGATGCGCATGGCGCTGCTCATCTTCGCGCGGTCCATCAGGGTAACCGCCAGCCCCGATTCGACACAGGCCCTGATGGCCTGACTGGACGGGCTTTCCAGCACCACCCGCCAGGCGTGACCCGCCGCTTTAAGCGATTCCAGCATCAGGCTGCGGTACGGGCATTCGGCTGCATGGATGGCCAACGGTAGCGTCTCCTTCCAGGCCTGGGGAAAGGCCGCCGCCGCGACCCACACCGGCGTGGTGGCGACCAGCACCTGGGCCCTTGGCTCGCGCTGGCCCAACGGCAGGGTGAGCACCGCACCGTGCAGCTTGCCGGCCTGTACCTGCTCGCGCAGCGTGTAGCTGGGGGCGGTTTTCACCTCCAGCACCACGTTGGGCCAGGCCGCCGCGAAGATCGGCAGGATGTCGCGGATCACGTGGGCGGCGTACTCATCGGGTATTCCCAGGCGGATGCGCCCTACCAGCCGTGGCCCATGCAGCTCGGCGAGTACCCGGTCATGGGTGCTGAGCAATTCGCCTGTCGAACGCAGCAGCCGCTTGCCCAGCGCGGTCAGCGCCACCGACTGGTTGTCGCGATCGAACAGCCGGCCGCCGGCGACAGACTCCAGGCGCTGGACATGCACGCTGATCGCCGCCGGGCTCTTGTGCAACTGTTCGGCAGCCGCCTTGAAGCGCCCACTACGCGCCACGGCGTGAAAGGTGCGGATGAGTTCGATGTCGAGTACGGCGCTCATAATTCAAAAACTCCGAACGACTAATTCAATACATTTTGATTTATTAGATTACGCCACCTTCGTAGGCTGGACCTACACCCTTCATCCGGTTTACCGCCATGTCCGTTCGACTGACTGCCCGCCTCTGGCCCGTCGCGATTCCCCTGCTGCTGCTCGAAGCGGCGCTGGTGGTGATCTGGAGCTCGGGCTTCATCGGCGCGCGCTTCTCCATCGAGCATGCGCCGGCCATGCTGGTGGTGTTCTGGCGCAGCCTGCTGTTCGCGGTGCTGCTGGCACCCTGGGCGCTGCCGCGCCTGCGCAACGCCTCGCTGGCCACTTTGCTGCGCCACGCCGGTATCGGTTTGCTGGCGATGGGCGGCTACCTCGCCGGTGTGGTTCAAGGCATCGCCCTTGGCGTACCTGCTGGCCTCGCCGCCCTGCTGGCCGACCTGCTGCCCATCGGCGTAGCCCTGCTCAGCGTGCTGGTGTTCCAGCAGCCTCTGGGCGGGCGCACCTGGCTCGGCCTGATCGTCGGCCTGACGGGCTTGGTGCTGGTGACCTCGGACGCGCTGGCCTGGGGTGATGCGCCGTTGTGGGTGTACGGTTTGCCGCTGCTAGGCATGTTCTCGCTAGCGATTGCGACCTTGTGGCAGAAACGCACCAAGGCCACGGCGTCGCTCGACCTGCTCGGCAACCTGTGGCTGCAATGCTGCATCTGCTGCGTGCCGTTCGCGCTACTGGCTGCGATGGACGGCAGCCTGATGCCGGTTCCCTCGGGCGGCTTCGCCCTGAGCGTGTTGTGGACGAGCATCTCCACCATCGGTGGCTACGGCTTGTACTGGCTGTGCCTGAAGCGCTCGACACCGACCCGGGTGGCCAGCGTGCTGTACCTGAGCCCCGCGCTGACGCTGGTGTGGGCCTGGGCGATGTTCGGCGAGCCGCTGTCCTGGCTGATGGGCCTGGGCACGCTGATTTCGGGGCTGGGAATCTGGCTGGTGATACGTAATGAACCGAAGGAGCGCGATGACGGGCCCGCGCAGGTGAGCCCGCCATCGGCAACCGTCAAAGCAGCTTGTCGAGGGTGATCGGCAATTGGCGGATGCGCTTGCCAGTGGCGTGGTAGACCGCATTGGCGACCGCCGCGGCAACGCCGACGATACCGATCTCGCCTACGCCCTTGGAGCCCAGCGGGTTGATGATGCTGTCGTTTTCCTCGACGAAGATCACCTCGATATCGCCGATATCGGCTTGCACCGGCAGGTGATAGTCGGCCAGGTTGTGGTTCATGCAGCGCCCCAGGTCGTGGTCGATCATCGCCTCCTCGTGCAGGGCCATGCCGATGCCCCACACCACGCCGCCGAGAATCTGGCTGCGTGCGGTTTTCGGGTTGATTACCCGACCCGCGGCGATGGCGCTGACCACCCGGGTGACGCGCACCGTACCCAGCGCTTCGTCCACCTGCACCTCGACGAACACCGCCGAATGGCTGGCACTGGCGTAGCGCTCACGCTGCTTGCCGGGCTGCGCCTGCACCTCGGCCTCCAGGCTGCCGTGCCGAGCGAGCAGCGCGCTCAGCTCCACCGCACGGCTGGCATCCTCGCCCTGCTGCACGCGGCCTGCGCTGAGACGCAGCGCCGCCCCATCACTGAACGGCGCTTCGGGCCACTGTCGCGCCGCCTCGCAGAGTTTGTCGGCCAGGGCCAGGCAGGCCTCGCGCACCGCACTGCCCACCGACGATACGGTGAACGAGCCGCCCTGCAGCGGCGCCTTGGGCAGGCTGGAATCGCCGAGGCGAAACTCCACCTGGGACGGGTCCATGCCCAGCACGTCGGCGGCGATCTGGGTCATCACCGTGGCGGTGCCTGGGCCGATGTCGCAGGTCGCGCTGGCGACGATCAGGCGGCCATCGGCGGTGAAACTGGCGCGGGCGCTGGCCGGCATCTGCATGGCTTCCCACACGCCGGTCGCCATGCCGTAGCCGATCAGCTGATTACCCTCGCGCATGCCCCCCGGCTGCGGGCTGCGCTTGCTCCAGCCGAAGGCCTCGGCACCCTGCTGGTAGCAGGCGCGCAGCTCCTTGCTGGAATAGGGCTTGCCCTCGTTCTGGTTGGTTTCGGCGTAGTTGGTCAGGCGCAGTTGCACGGGGTCGACACCCGCCGCCCAGGCCAGCTCGTCCATCGCCGACTCCAGGGCATATAGCCCGGTCGCAGCACCGGGTGCGCGCATGTCCAGCGGCGTGTAGACATCCAGCGGCGCCAGCCGATAAGCCAGGCGCACGTGATCGCAGTGGTAAAGCATCCCCGACCATTCAGCGACGTGCTCGGTGAAGTCTTCGAAGCGCGAGGTCTGGGCGATCACCTCGTGCACCAGGCCCTGCAACCTGCCACTTTCGTCAGCGCCGAGCTGCAGGTGCTGCACCGCCCGCGGGCGATAGCCGAAGGTGAACATCTGCTGGCGGGTCAGGGTCACCCGCACCGATTGCTGCAGCTTCAATGCCGCCATGGCGGCCAGCGGCAACTGGTACTGCGGGCGCAGACCGGAACCGAAAGCGCCGCCCACGAAGGATGATTTGATGCGCACGCGGCTCGGGTCGAGCTTGAGCACATCGGCCAGATACCGCTGGCTGTTCTGCGGGCCCTGGGTCTTGTCGTGCACCAGCAGGCTGCCATCGGCCTGGTAGATTACCGTCGATGCATGGGGCTCCATCGGGTGGTGATACTCGCACGGCAGCTCGTATTCCAGCTCCAGGCGCAGCGGCGCGCCGGCAATCACACCATCGGCATCGCCACGGGGCTTGGGCAGTTCGGCCGGCGCGGCGTGAGCCTCGCTGAGGGCTTCGCGCAGGTCGGTGGCATGGGGCTGCTGCTCGTAGCTGATGCGCACCAACGAGCCGGCATGACGGGCCAGCTCCAGGGTGTCAGCGACCACCAGCGCCACCGGCTGTCCGCTGTAACGGATACGCTCATTGAACAGCGGACGAAAGGGCGAGCCGTCGGCGGCATCGTCATCCTCGTAGCTCTCGTCGTCCTGGGCCATGGGCGGGCGATTGAGGTGGCTGAGCACCAGCTTGACGCCAGGCAGCGCCAGGGCCGCCGAGTCATCGATGGCGGTGATGCGGCCGCGGGCGATCACGCTGCAGATCACGCTGCCGTGCAGCAGGTCATCGGCCGGATGCTCGGCGGCATAGCGCGCCTGGCCGCTGACTTTCAGCGGGCCGTCGACACGGTCCAGGGGTTGGCCGAGGGTTCGCGCGTTCATGGGCGGGCTCCTTCTGCGGCGGTGGACAGGGCGCGAACCACGGCGCGGCGCGCCAGTTCGACCTTGAAGGCGTTGTGGGCCAGCGGCTGGGCATCCTTGAGCAGCAGCTCGGCGGCCGCCTTGAAGCGCTCGGGCGTGGCGGCCTGCCCAACCAGGCTGGCCTCCACGTCCGCTCGCCGCCACGGTTTATGGGCCACGCCGCCCAGGGCGATGCGTGCCTGGCGGACCTGCCCGTTTTCATCCAGTTGCAGCGCTGCGGCCACCGACACCAGGGCGAACGCGAACGAAGCACGGTCACGCAGCTTGAGGTAGGCGTGATGACTGGCGAAATCTTCAGCCGGCAACTCGATGGCAAGGATCAGTTCACCTGGCTCCAGCACCGTGTCGCGCTGCGGGGTATCGCCCGGCAGGCGGTGAAAGTCGCTCATGGCTACGCGGCGCTCGCCTTGCGGGCCGGTGATCACCACTTGAGCGTCCAAGGCAGCCAGCGCCACGCAGAAGTCCGACGGGTGCACCGCCACGCAATGCTCGCTGGCGCCGAACAGCGCATGGTTGCGGTTCAGCCCCTCACGGGCCGGGCAGCCACTGCCGGGCTCGCGCTTGTTGCACGGCACCTGGGCGTCGTAGAAGTAATGGCAGCGGGTACGCTGCAGCAGGTTGCCACCGGCGCTGGCCATGTTGCGCACCTGGGGCGATGCACCAGACAGCAGTGCCTGGGCGAGCAGCGGATAACGTCGCTCGATCTCCGGGTGCCAGGCCAACTCGGCGTTGCCGACCAGTGCGCCGATGCGCAGGCCGCCATCGGCGGTGACGGTCACGTCACGCAGCGGCAACGCATTGATGTCGATGAGGCGCTTGGGCCGCACCAGGTTTTCCTTCATCAGGTCGACCAGGTTGGTGCCGCCGGCGATGAACAGGCTGTCGGGCCCGGCCAGGCGCACCGCTTCGTCGATGGCCTCGGGCTTGCTGTAGGCGAAGGGGGTCATGGGCGCACCGCCTGTTCGCTCTCGGGCAGCGCTTCTTCGATGGCGGCCAGGATGTTGCTGTAAGCGCCGCAGCGGCACAGGTTGCCGCTCATGCGCTCACGGATGTCGGCGGCGTCGCCGACCCGCCCTTCATTGGCCAGGCCGACCGCCGAGCAGATCTGTCCCGGTGTGCAGTAACCGCATTGAAAAGCGTCGTGCTTGACGAAGGCGCGCTGCATGGGGTGCAGCTCGTCGCCGGCGGCCAGGCCTTCGATGGTGGTCAGCTTACGACCGTCGAGCATCACCGCCAGGGTCAGGCAGGCGTTGACCCGCCGGCCGTCCACCAGCACCGTGCAGGCGCCGCATTGGCCGTGGTCGCAACCTTTCTTGGTGCCGATCAGGTCGAGCTGCTCACGCAGCAGGTCGAGAGCCGTGATCCACGGGTATACCTCGACTTGAGTAGGGCTGCCGTTCAACGACAGGGAAATCGTCCGGCGCTCGGCGCCAGCTGTGATGGTCTCGCTCATGGGGCTACCTCGGTTCGCTCGGATATCTCGTGCATCCGTTCAAAATCTGAGGTGAGGCCCGCCAAAAACGTTCAGGTTGGATCACGACCGTAGGGCGGTTCGCTGAAGAACCTGTTCACGATCTTTTTGGGCGACATTGATGAGGCGGTTACAAGGCAGGAGCAGACACTCAAACCAACCTGTGGGAGCCCCGACCTCGGGGCGAAACGATTGCAGCCTGACTGCCTATCGGCGGTGCCTGAGCGAATCACCGCGAGGTCGCGGCTCCCACAATGGATCGGATAACGGCCGCTACCGCCACTTTGCGGTCAAGCGCTAAGGCCGAGCCGAAAGATCGTGAACAGGCCTTAAGGCGTGAGCTTCTTCAAGGGGTAAATGTCGTAACGGCTGGACTTGCCCTCCAACGCATAACCCGGCTTTGCACCCTCGATGACCGGCGCCTTGCGCGGGCGCTTGACCACCACGCGATGGCTGGCGAGTTTGAGCGCGGCCTCGAGCAACGCCGGCGCATCCAGGTCGTCGCCGACGAAGGGCCGGAACAGGCGCATCTCCTTCTTCACCAGGGCGCTCTTGTCGCGATGGGGGAACATCGGGTCAAGGTAGATCACTTGCGGCGCCTCGCCCTGCCAGCCGGCCATCAGCTCGATGGCGTTGCCCTGCAGCAGGCGCATGCGCGCGACGATACTTGCCACCTCGGCGTCCGCCGCCGCCCGCTGCAGGCCGTCTTCGAGCAGCGCACCGATCAGCGGCTGGCGCTCGATCAGGTCGACCTGGCAACCCAGGCTGGCCAACACGAACGCATCGCGGCCCAGCCCGGCGGTGGCATCCAGCACCCGCGGGCGAATGCCCTGGGCGATGCCGACGGCCTTGGCGATCATCTGTCCGGCTCCGCCGCCGAACTGGCGACGGTGCGCTACCGCGCCCTCGACGAAATCCACCCGCACCGGCCCCGGCGCCTGGGGGCCCAGCTCGACCAGTTGCAAGCCAGCCTCGCCCAGTTGCAACGCATAACCGGCCTCGCCTTCCAGCGGCAAGCCCAGGTGCTGCGCCCATTGCTGCGCGCCGGTTTGCAGATGCGGCGCAAGGGCCTCCATGCGAATGCGCACATCGGGCTGTAGTTCACTCATTGCGGATCGTCCATCGATTCAGAAACGGCAGTTTTCAAGCAACCGCGGGGCTCAACTCGGGCCGACAGCAGCCGATACCCTGGAAAGCGCTAGTTTGCCAGAGCCTGCCGTTCGATGTTCGAAGTCATCTCCCGTATTCCCGGTGACACCCGGGTAGCCGCCCAGAAATCCGGTACGCCATCGAGCGCCAGCGCGGCGCTGTACGACCAGATTCTGCGCAGCGTACTGCGCGATATGGAAAGCACCATGGGCCAGCCCGCGGCGCCGGTCTCGGTCACGGCGATAGCGGTCGACGAAGCCCCCGTGCACGGCGTACGCACCCTGGAAGACGTGATGATGCAGCGTCAGTTCATCTGCTCGCTGAACGAAGTGGGTGTCGCGCTTCCCCTCGAAGAATTGGCATTGCAGCAACAACCGCTGACGCCGACCGGCGCTGCCGAGAATGCCGCCAGCAACCCGCTGCTGGAAGACTCCCTGGCGCCCTGGGAGCTGTTGATGGGCCACCTGACCTTGCAACGACGCCTGGCTCGATAAGCCGCGGGCACCCGTCAGCGGCACATGCGAAAGCCGCCCATATCCAGATGAAAGTGATCACGGTGCGCCGCGTTGTAGTCCGGCCCCAGCGTGGTGTTGAAACTGGAGCAGGCCGCCTGCTGCACCTGGCGCAGGAACAGCGACTTATCATCCTCCCCCGGCCAGTCGCGCAGCACGCTGATACGCCGGCCATCGGCCAGGCGGAAGCCGACGATATCCAGGGCATTGGCCGAGGCGTGCTGGCTGCGCCGCTGACTACCAGCGATGGTGCGGCAGGCGAAGCTGCCAACGTGGTCGACCTGCACCACGCGCTGGCCGAAGCGCTGCTCGGCTGCCGGTTGCAGGCCGTGGCGCTCGAACAGCGCAAAGGCCGCGGCCACCGGACAGGTGGCGATGAAACTGCTGCTCAGGCGCACGTCGCTGCCCTGCACGCGTACCGTATTGGTCAGCGGGCAGTCGGCGGCTGGCGTGCTGTCGGGCAGCGCGACGTAACGCAGCGCGGACGTATCCAGTACCGTGCGGCATAGCTCGGCGTCGCCTTGCAGACGACGCAGCTTGTAGGCGGTCAGCCAGTTGGGCGTGTCGCGCAGGTCCAGGGGTGCCCAGGGATTCCAGCGTGGCGGCACGTCGATCCATTGGCGGTACAGCGCCAACGGGCCGCCGACCACCACGAAGATCAGCAGCGCGATCAGGAACTGCCGCACGCTAGCCCTTGAACAGATCGTTGATGGCGTCGAACGGCAGGGCCTGTTGGGCGCCGCTCAAGTCGCCGCGCTCGGCAAGCCCCGTGGCTGCCTGCAGAAAGGCGCCATAGGCAGCGCGCGCCAGATTGGAGCCCAGGCTCACGCGCCTGACGCCCAGTTGCGTCAGCTCGTCCAGCGACAGCATCAGGCTCGGCGAGCCGACCAGCACGTTGACCGGTTTGGGCGCCACCGCCTCGACCACTGCCTTGATCTGTTCTCGACTGGTCAGCCCTGGCGCGTAGAGCACGTCCGCGCCAGCCTCGGCGTAAGCCACCAGGCGGCGGATGGTGTCGTCCAGGTCGGCACGGCCGTGCAGGAAGTTTTCCGCCCGCGCCGTCAGAGTGAAGGGAATGTCCAGCTCGCGAGCCGCCACCACGCAAGCGCGAATGCGCTGCACCGACAGCTCGAAGGGGTAGATGGGTTGCTCGGGCCGGCCGGTGGCATCCTCGATGGAACCGCCGACCAGGCCGACCTGCGCCGCCAGCCGCACGGTCGCGGCGCAGTCCTCTGGTGAGTCGCCGTAGCCATTTTCCAGGTCGGCAACCACCGGCAGCGGGGTCGCCTCGACGATCGCCCTGGCATTGGCCAGCGCCTCATCGCGGTTCACCGCACCTTCGGCATCGCGTCGGCCCAGTGAAAAGGCCAGCCCGGCGCTGGTGGTGGCCAGGGCGTGAAAACCGAGCGTGGCGAGCATCTTCGCCGACCCGGCATCCCAGGGGTTGGGCAGGATCAGCAGCTCAGGCTGCTGGTGCAATGACTGAAGGCGCTCGCCGCGCTCACGGTAAATCGACATCTGCTGCTCTCCTTGCCTCGAGTGAACACTCAGGGTATCGGAGTTCGCGGCAGTAGGAGAAATTCACTGTTCCGCCACTCAGGCAGAAGGAGCGACGGCGGATGATCAGCGACGCGCCTGGGACAGGCCCATCACCAGTATCAAGAGGTTCTGGCTGGCTTCGGGGGCTGCCTGGACAACCCGCTTGTTAGCAGGGCTCAGGCAATTGCTGCGGTTGGTACTGTTGACCACGCCGGGGCCGGGCTCATACCAGGAGGCCGCCGCGACCGCCGAGACGCTCAATGCGGCAACGAAAAATAAACCTCTGGCGACACCTAAGCTCATGATCGCAACCTCTTGATAGTGCGGCCAACGCGTTCGCTAACACTAGATCAGGATAAGTCGCCAAAGGTTACAACAAGACGAACGGTCAAAACCCTTCACGCCAACCGATGTCACGCGGACAGCATGAGAGGCTCGGGCGCGCCAGCTAGACGCCTGGAGCCAACATCCAGCCGTGGCTGACACACAGGCAATAAAAAACCCCGCGCCAGGGGCGCGGGGTTCTCGGTACAGCTCAGGGTGCCGGTCGGCTTACATCATGCCGCCCATGCCACCCATGCCGCCCATGTCCGGCATGGCCGGAGCAGGCTTGTCTTCCGGCAGCTCTGCAACGATCGCCTCGGTGGTGATCAGCAGGCCAGCGATGGAAGCAGCGGCTTGCAGCGCGCTACGGGTAACCTTGGCCGGGTCGATGATGCCGAACTCGATCAGGTCGCCGTACTCGCCGTTGGCAGCGTTGTAACCGTAGTTGCCAGTGCCCTGCTTGACCTTGTCCAGCACCACGGACGCTTCGTCGCCAGCGTTGGAAACGATCTGACGCAGCGGCGCTTCGATGGCACGGCGCAGGATGTTGATGCCCGCGTCCTGCTCCAGGTTGATACCTTTGAGGCCGTCCAGAGCGGACTGAGCGCGTACCAGGGCAACACCGCCGCCAGGTACCACACCTTCTTCGACGGCTGCGCGGGTAGCGTGCAGGGCGTCTTCAACGCGGGCTTTCTTCTCTTTCATCTCGACTTCGGTGGCAGCGCCGACCTTGATCACGGCAACACCGCCAGCCAGCTTGGCCAGACGCTCTTGCAGCTTCTCTTTGTCGTAGTCCGAAGTGGTGTCTTCCACCTGCTTGCGGATCTGCGCAACGCGCGACTCGATGTCGGACTGCTGGCCAGCACCGTCGATGATGGTGGTGTTTTCCTTGTTCAGGACGACACGCTTGGCTTGACCCAGGTGCTCCAGGGTGGTGCTTTCCAGGCTCAGGCCGATCTCTTCGGAGATGACGGTACCGCCAGTCAGAACGGCGATGTCCTGCAGCATGGCCTTGCGACGATCACCGAAGCCCGGCGCCTTGACGGCAGCGACCTTGACGATACCGCGCATGTTGTTGACCACCAGAGTAGCCAGGGCTTCGCCCTCGACGTCTTCGGCAACGATCAGCAGCGGACGGCCAGCCTTGGCAACGGCTTCCAGAACCGGCAGCAGTTCGCGGATGTTGGAGATCTTCTTGTCGACCAGCAGCAGCAGCGGGCCGTCGAGCTCGGCAACCATGGTGTCCGGCTTGTTGATGAAGTACGGCGACAGGTAGCCGCGGTCGAACTGCATGCCTTCTACGACGGACAGTTCGTTTTCCAGGCCCGAGCCTTCTTCAACGGTGATCACGCCTTCTTTACCGACTTTTTCCATGGCTTCGGCAATGATGTTGCCGATGGACTCGTCGGAGTTGGCGGAGATGGTGCCAACCTGGGCAATGGCTTTGCTGTCGGTGCAAGGCTTGGACAGGTTCTTCAGCTCGGCGACGATGGCCGCGGTGGCCTTGTCGATGCCGCGCTTCAGGTCCATCGGGTTCAGGCCGGCTGCAACCGACTTCAGGCCTTCGGTAACGATGGCTTGAGCCAGAACGGTAGCGGTGGTGGTGCCGTCACCGGCAGCGTCGTTGGCCTTGGAAGCAACGTCTTTCACCAGCTGGGCGCCGATGTTTTCGATCTTGTCCTTGAGCTCGATTTCCTTGGCGACGGAAACGCCGTCCTTGGTGATCAGCGGGGCGCCGAAGCTGCGCTCCAGGACTACGTTACGGCCTTTCGGGCCGAGGGTAGCTTTGACCGCGTCGGCCAGAACGTTGACACCAGTCAGCAGTTTCTTGCGAGCGGCGTCGCCGAATTTTACGTCTTTAGCTGCCATGTTATTTGATCCTCAATTCTTGACGATTAAACGGAATTCGCGGGCGATCAGGCTTCGACGACAGCGAGGATTTCGTTCTCACCCAAAACCAGCAGCTCTTCGCCATCGATTTTGACGGTGTGGCTACCGTAGGGGCTAAACAAAACCTTGTCGCCGACCTTGACGGCCAGGGCACGGACTTCACCGCTGTCCAGAACACGGCCAGTACCCACGGCAACGATTTCGCCCTGATTCGGCTTCTCGGCAGCCGAGCCCGGCAGCACGATACCGCCAGCGGTTTTGGTTTCTTCTTCGCTGCGACGGATCACGACGCGGTCATGCAAAGGACGAAGCTTCATTGTCGATCTCTCCCAATAGTTGTTGACATCAACCGGTGCTCTCACCGGCAGGATCGTGGCGCTGCGCAATGCGCGTAACGCCGAAATATGTTTCGGCGCATCGAACGCCGAAAAACCTTGCGGTGACCGCTACATAAGGTCGACCAGCAGCAATTCAAGGGCAGGCCGATAAATTTTTTACGTCGGCTACGCGCAGATTTGTCAGCCCCAAAATACAAAGCCCCGGCCAGAAGGCTCTGACCGGGGCCTGTGCGCTATGTGCGGGAATCAGTCGCGGCGCTCGTATTCACCTTCGAGCACGTTCGGCTTGGGCGCGCCGGGCTGGCCATTGCGGGCGGCCAGGTCATCGGCGAAGGCCCGCTGCCGCGCGGCCTGCTCGGCAGCGCGCTGGCGCACGCGCTCGACCAGCCAGCGGCGGGTGAACGGCATGAGGCAGAGCACGCCGATGACGTCGCTGATGAAACCCGGCAACAGCAGCAGACCACCGCCGACCGCCATCATCAGGCCCTGCAGCACTTCCTGATCCGGCATTTCGCCGCGCGCCAGGCGCTCGCGGGCACGCCAGGCCGTGGTGATGCCAGCGATACGCAGAATCAGGCCACCACAGATCGAGGTGAGGATCACCAGGGCAATGGTCGGCAGCACGCCAATGGCGCTGCCCACCGAAATGAGCACGGCCAGCTCGAGGATCGGGAACAGCAGGAACAACAACATGAAAATGCGCATCGCGGTTTCCTTGACGGAAGAACACCTTCCAGTAGGAGAGAAATATGGGGTGTTGCGCTTAATTCAAGCTGAAGTTTCGACTTCGCCCACCCACGCTGCGTTCAACGCCAGGCGACGCGAGGCTTCGCGCATACCGACCACGCTGTTACAGGATGTTGAGGCCTGGGGTAGTGCTGGTGCCCTGCCCATCTCGCGCTCTATGCTGCTGCCGGTACGTCATGGCAATCGACCGACCTGAACGCGTGGCAGCGAGTGCCGCCTGGGCAAGACGCCGGTTGACCCGTTCAGCTCTCACTCTAGGGAATTGGCATGCAACTCGAAGATAAAGTCATCATCATCACCGGCGGCGGCCAGGGCCTCGGCCGCGCCATGGCCGAGTACCTCGCCGAGCGCCGCGTGCGCCTGGCGCTGGTCGACCTTAACCAGGAAAAACTCGACGAAACCGCAGCGGCCTGCAGGGCGCTGGGCGTGCAGGCGCGTACCTACCTGTGCAACGTGGCCAACGAAGAGCAGGTCACCCAGACCATCACTCAGATCGCCGAGGACTTCGGCTCGATCAACGGGCTGATCAACAACGCCGGCATTCTGCGCGACGGCCTGACCATCAAGGTCAAGGACGGGGAGATGAGCAAGATGAGCCTGGCCCAATGGCAATCGGTGATCGACGTCAACCTGACCGGCGTGTTCCTGTGCACCCGTGAGGTGGCGGCGAAGATGATCGAGCTGCAGAACGAGGGGGCGATCATCAATATCTCCTCGGTGTCGCGCGCCGGCAACATCGGCCAGGCCAACTACTCGGCGGCCAAGGCCGCAGTGGCCGCCGACACCGTGGTATGGGCCCGCGAACTGGCGCGCTACGGCATTCGTGTGGCCGGCGTGGCACCCGGCTTCATCGAGACCGACATGGTCGCCAGCATGAAACCCGAAGCGCTACAGCGCATGACCGACGTGATTCCGCTCAAGCGCCTCGGCAAACCGAAGGAAATCGCCCACGCCATCGCCTTCCTGCTGGAAAACGAGTACTTCACGGGGCGCATTCTCGAGCTCGACGGCGGCGTGCGCCTGTAGCACGCTGACGGTGAGTGGCTGCACGTAAAAGTGCTTGCGCATAAAAAAGCCCCGCACGCTGGCGTAATGCTGTTCACTTAAGCGGAGCAGCCTTGCGATCCACTGGATATCGGGTTTTGGAAATCTTCACCGTCCTGGGTCTTCCCGGCCTTGGACGGTGATCCAGAAACATTCCTCCGATACCTCCCCGCAGCTCAGCCAACCTTCTGCCTGTCGCCGATACCGGATTAGCAGCTGCCATGACGATCAGTTGTACCGCAATGTACTGGCAGGCAGGTTTGAAGCGTATGTCTGAAGGCGTTCGGCCAAAGGCTATTGCGGCGTGGCTGGCCTCTCGACGGATGATGTTGTAAGCCAGTAACAGCCCCCAGACCTCTTGATAAATAAGGTCGACCTTCTTGCTGCGCAGCGTTACTGCATTCTGCTGCATTGAGCTTTTGATATCCCGGAAGCCCAGCTCGATTTCCCAGCGTTCCAGATAGAGTTCGGCGACCGCTTCTGCGTTGTAGTCCTCGACCGGCAGCGACGTGAGCAGCGATCTGATACGCCCTTGGCTTTGATAGCTGACCTCGCGCACTTCCCAGTGCGTGGGGAGAGCCGGGTTTCGTTTGCGAGCCTGAGGCGAAACCTTCATTCGTACGCGGCGATCATGCTCCCCATAGCGCTCGACTTCCTCCATCACCAGGTTTTTGCGAGCCGGA
>NZ_MSXW01000060.1:0-435 GCF_001945445.1 Pseudomonas sp. PA27(2017) | reverse complement strand
TGATATCCCGGAAGCCCAGCTCGATTTCCCAGCGTTCCAGATAGAGTTCGGCGACCGCTTCTGCGTTGTAGTCCTCGACCGGCAGCGACGTGAGCAGCGATCTGATACGCCCTTGGCTTTGATAGCTGACCTCGCGCACTTCCCAGTGTGTGGGCAGAGCCGGGTTTCGTTTGCGAGCCTGAGGCGAAACCTTCATTCGTACGCGGCGATCATGCTCCCCATAGCGCTCGACTTCCTCCATCACCAGGTTCTTGCGAGCTGGCGTGAGCCAGTGTCGATTGTTTACACCATCGGCAACACTCAGCAGCAAATCAGCTCCCCAAAAGCCTTTGTCGAACAATGTGATCGAATTGTCCGGAATCTGGCCCAGGAAGGTTTCGGCCAAGCGCATCTCGCTGCCCCGATAAGGGCTGAGCTGCGCATCGAGGATCACGT
>NZ_MSXW01000020.1 GCF_001945445.1 Pseudomonas sp. PA27(2017) | reverse complement strand
CGAGACGCGCACCAGCTTGCCCTGGGCCTGCTCTATCTGATAGTGCAGGCCGCGCAGCACGCCGCGCTGCGAGCGCGAGTGGTTGTCCTGGACGAACTCCGGATTGAGGCCGGTGGCTTCGCTGAAGGCGCGGGCGTTGAAACTCTCGTAGAAGAAGCCCCGCTCATCACCGAACACCTTGGGTTCGAGTATCAGAACATCGGGGATGGCGGTTTGAATGATATGCATCAGTTGTCCTCGGCCAGGCTGAACAGGTACTGGCCATAACCGGTCTTGCCGAATGCCTTGGCCTGGCGCAGCAGACAATCGCGGTCGATCCAGCCCTGCCCGTAGGCGATCTCTTCCAGGCAGGCGACTTTTAGACCCTGGCGGTGCTCGATGGTTTGCACGTACTGCGAGGCTTCCAGCAGGCTGTCGTGGGTGCCGGTGTCGAGCCAGGCGAAGCCGCGGCCGAAGCGCTCGACGCGCAAATCGCCGCGCTGCAGGTAGGCGTTGTTGACGTCGGTGATTTCCAGCTCGCCTCGTGGCGAAGGTTTGACCGCCTTGGCGATCTCGATCACGTCGTTGTCGTAGAAGTACAGGCCCGTTACGGCATAGCTGGAGCGTGGCTGGGCCGGTTTTTCCTCGATGGAAATCGCCTGACCCTGAGCATCGAACTCCACCACGCCAAAGCGCTCAGGGTCCTTGACCCAATAGCCGAATACCGTGGCGCCCTTGTCCGCTGCCGCGGCGCGCAGCAGTTTTTCGGTGAAGTGCTGACCATGGAAAATGTTGTCGCCGAGAATCAGGCACACCGGATCAGTGCCGATGAACGCTTCGCCAATGATGAAGGCGCGGGCCAGGCCGTCCGGCTCCGGCTGTTCGGCATAGCTCAGCTCAAGGCCGAACTGGCTGCCGTCGCCGAGCAGCTTCTGGAACTGCGGCAGATCGTGGGGCGTGGAAATCACCAGGATTTCGCGGATGCCGGCGAGCATCAGCACCGACAGCGGGTAGTAGATCATCGGCTTGTCGTAGATCGGCAGCAGCTGCTTGGACAGGCCCAGGGTGATCGGATGCAGCCGGGTACCGGAACCGCCGGCGAGGATGATGCCTTTCATCGTTTATTGCTCCTTGGGCGCGCCGAGCCGTTCGCGCTGGTAGCTGCCGTCCTGAACGCGGCGGCACCAGTCGAGGTTGTCCAGGTACCAGTTTACGGTCTTGCGCAGGCCGCTGGGGAAGGTTTCCTCTGGCGTCCACCCAAGCTCGCGCTCGATCTTGCTGGCATCGATGGCGTAGCGCAGGTCATGGCCGGGGCGGTCGGTGACGAAGGTGATCTGATCGCGGTAGGAACCCGCCGCGCGCGGTTGCAGTTCGTCGAGCAGGTCGCAGATGGCGTGCACCACATCGAGGTTTTTCTGTTCGTTGTGGCCGCCGATATTGTAGGTCTCGCCAACCGCGCCGCGGGTGACCACCTGCAGCAGGGCGCGGGCATGATCCTCGACGAACAGCCAGTCGCGTACCTGCTGGCCATTGCCGTACACCGGCAGCGGCTTGCCATCCAGGGCGTTGAGAATCACCAGCGGGATCAGCTTTTCCGGGAAGTGATAAGGGCCGTAGTTGTTCGAGCAGTTGGTCAGCAGCACCGGCAGACCATAGGTGCGCTGCCAGGCGCGCACCAGATGGTCCGAGGCCGCCTTGCTGGCCGAGTAGGGCGAACTTGGGGCGTAGGGCGTGGTTTCGGTGAACAGGTCGTCGACGCCGTGCAGGTCGCCGTACACCTCGTCGGTGGAAATGTGGTGGAAGCGAAACGCCTGGCGCCGGGGCTCGTCCAGCCTCGACCAGTAGGCGCGGGTAGCTTCGAGCAGCCCATAGGTGCCGACGATATTGGTCTGGATGAACGCCGCCGGGCCGTCGATGGAACGGTCGACGTGGGACTCGGCGGCCAGGTGCATGATGGCGTCGGGCTGGAAACTTTCCAGCGCTTCGCTGACCGCGGCCTGATCACCGATATCCGCCTGCAGGAAGCGGTAGCGCGGATCATGCTCGACCTCGCGCAGCGATTCCAGGTTGCCGGCGTAGGTCAGTTTGTCGAGGTTGAGCACCTCGTGATCGGTGCTCTTGATCAGGTGACGGATCAGCGCGGAGCCGATGAAGCCCGCGCCGCCGGTAACGAGAATGCGCATGTGAAAGGTGCCCAGCCATTTAAAAGGCCAAGTATGCCTGCTCGACCCCTTAGAGACGAGCGCTGGAAAAGGTATCGCATGCACCCACCTTGCCGCTTTCGAACCCGGTGGTGAACCAGTGAACGCGTTGCGCCGAGGTGCCGTGGGTGAAGGAGTCCGGCACCACCCGGCCCTGGGCCTGTTGCTGCAGGCGGTCATCGCCGATGGCGTTGGCGGCGTTCAGTGCCTCTTCCAGATCGCCCGGCTCCAGCCAGTCCAGGCGGCGCTGGGCATGGTGCGCCCAGATGCCGGCCAGGCAGTCGGCCTGCAGTTCCTGGCGTACCAGCAAGCCATTGGCGCCCTCCAGGTTCTCGCCTCGCTGGCGGGCCGCATCGACCTTGGCGGACACACTCAGCAGGGTCTGCACATGGTGGCCGACTTCGTGGGCGATCACGTAGGCCTGGGCGAAATCGCCGGCCGCACCGTAGCGCTGTTCCAGATCGCGAAAGAAACTCAGGTCCAGATAGACCTGCCGGTCGCCCGGGCAGTAGAACGGGCCGACCGCCGAACTGGCGAAGCCGCAGGCGGAGTTCACGCCGCCGTCGAACAGTACCAGCGTCGGGTCCTGATACTGGCGGCTGTTGGCCTGGAAGATGGTGCGCCAGGTGTCTTCGGTATCGCCCAGCACTGCACGCACGAACTCCGACTGCTCGTCGTCTCCCGCCGGGCGATCCACCTGGCTGCTCGAATAACCGCCGGACTGGCCGGCGAGCTGGCCGAGAATCTGCAACGGATCCTGGCCCATCAGCAAACCCACCACCACGACGATGGCGATGCCGCCGAGGCTCAGCCCACGGCCGCCGCCAAAGCGCATGCCACCACCGCCGCCACGGGCGTCCACGACGTTGTCACTGCGGCGAGCTCGTTTCCAGCGCATGGCGATATCCTTTCAAAGGGGGCGAGTCAATTGCCCGGATAACTACTGACCACGCTTTCGCCGCCTTGTGCGTCCAATCCAATCACCTGATAGGCGTCGCGAATATTGCCCCGTTCCATGCCTGGCGAGCCGGTGGGCATGCCGGGCGCGGCGATGCCGAGCAGATCGGGGCGCTCGCGCAGTTTGAGGATGTCGGCCGCCGGCACATGGCCTTCGACGAATTTGCCGTCGATCACTCCGGTGTGACAGGAGCCCAGGCGCTCGGGCACGCCGAGGCGCTCCTTGACCGCGTGCATGTCGGTCTCGATATGGTCGTTCACGGTAAAGCCGTTGGCCTGCAGATGGCTGATCCAGCCCTTGCAGCAGCCGCAGTTGGCATCGCGATGTACATCGATGGTCAGCGGCTCGGCGGCCTGGGCGAGGCCGGCGAACAGCCCGGCGACAAGAAGCAGTGGGCGCATGCTGAAATCCTCCTGAAAGATTCCGCGAGCATAGCGCCGCCAGCGGTCGTTTACCTATTCGATAGATTCGTAGGGCAGCCCCACGTAGTTCTCGGCGATGCTGGTGCGCCCGGCTTCGGAGCCGACGAAGTAGTCCAGCTCGGTCTGGCGCATGCGCGCGGTAAAGGCATCGGTATCCGGGAAGTTGTGCAGCAGGCTGGTCATCCACCAGGAAAAGCGCTCGGCCTTCCAGACCCGACGCAGGCAGATCGCCGAGTAGCGCTCGAGTAGCTCGGTGCGGGCTTCGCGGTACACCTTGAGCAGAATGCGGTACAGAGTGCTGACGTCGCTGGCGGCCAGGTTGAGACCCTTGGCCCC
This sequence comes from Pseudomonas sp. PA27(2017), assembly GCF_001945445.1. Lineage (GTDB taxonomy): Bacteria > Pseudomonadota > Gammaproteobacteria > Pseudomonadales > Pseudomonadaceae > Aquipseudomonas. The sequence continues at coordinate 19,124 of NZ_MSXW01000020.1, read as the reverse complement.
GGTGGGCGGCACGATATGGGCGGCGTCGCCGAGCAGGAACAGCTTGCCGTACTGCATGGGCTCGACCACGAAGCTGCGCAGCGGGGCGATGCTTTTCTCGATGGACGGCCCGGTGACCAGATTGGCCGCCGTATCGGCCGGCAGGCGGGCTTTCAGTTCGCCCCAGAAGCGCTCGTCGGGCCAGTCTTCCACCTTCTCGTCGGCGTCGACCTGCACGTAATAGCGGGTGCGCGTCGGCGAGCGCATGCTGCACAGGGCGAAGCCGCGCGGGTGGCTGGCATAGATCAGTTCTTCGGCCACCGGCGGGGTGTCGGCCAGCACGCCGAGCCAGCCGAACGGATAGACCCGCTCGAAGATCTTCAGGGTATCGGCAGGGATCGATTGCCGCGATACGCCATGGAAACCGTCGCAACCCGCGATGTAGTCGCAGTCCAGGCGATGGGCCGCGCCATCCTTTTGGTAGGTGACATAGGGCGCGCCGCCCTTGAGATCGTGTAGCTGCACGTCGCTGACCGCGTAGTGGGTCACTGCGCCGCTCGCTTCGCGCGCTTCCATCAGGTCGCGGGTGACCTCGGTCTGGCCGTAGATCATCACCGTCTTGCCGCCGCTCAGGCTCTTGAGATCGATACGCTCGCGGCGGCCGTCGAAGGCCAGTTCGAAGCCATCGTGCACCAGGCCTTCGCGCTCCATGCGTGCGCCGACCCCGGCTTCGCGCAGCAGGTCGACCATACCCTGTTCGAGCACCCCGGCGCGGATGCGGCCGAGTACGTAGTCGGGGCTCTGGCGTTCGAGAATCACGGTGTCGATGCCGGCGTTGTGCAGCAATTGGCCGAGTAGCAGGCCGGACGGGCCGGCCCCGATGATGGCGACGGAGGTTTTCATGGCGTCCTCGATATTGTTGTTTGGACTGTCGTGCTTGTATTTTTGATTGGACTTGGCCGCTGGATAAGGCAAATTCACGTCGTTTACTTGGACTTTCATAAACTCCGTGCGCCTATCGGCCACTTTTCCGGGAGCCGCCATGAATCAGCCGCAGATCGCCGTGCCGGTATTCAAGCTGTATGGCGATGCCCTGGAGTGGCCGACGCCGGATCTGCTGCACTGCGAGTCGATTCCCAAGCGCAGCCGCCTGCACGACTGGGTGATCGAGCCGCACCGCCATCCCGATCTGCTGCAGTTGTTGTATCTGCGCCAGGGCTCGGCGCTGATCGAGGTGGAAGGCGTGCAGTCGCGCATCGTCGATCCGGCGCTGCAGGTGTTGCCGCCCTTGTGCGTACACGGCTTCCAGTTCTCCAATGACGTGGACGGTTACGTGCTGACCCTGGCCGCGCCATTGGTGGCGCAACTGGAGGCGCACCTCGGCGCCCAGCATCCGGTGTTCAGCACGCCGGCGCTGTATCCGGTGGGCGATGATCGCGCCCAGCTGGATCATCTGTTCGATGCCATCGACAGCGAGTACGGGCAGAGCGCGCCGGCGCGTAACCTGCTGCTGCAGTCGCTGGTCGGCGTGCTGGCGGTCTGGCTCGGCCGGCAGGTGCTGGGGCGCCAGGCCGCCGAGCGACCGGCCCGCGGCGAACAGCACCTGGCGGCGTTCAATCGTCTGGTGGAGCGGCATTTTCGCGAGCAGTTGTCGATCGAGGCGTACGCCCGGCGCCTGGGCATCACCACTGCGCACCTCAACAGCATGACCCGTCGCTACGCCGGGCAGAGCGCCCAGGCCCTGGTGCATCAGCGCCAGTTGCTGGAGGCCAAGCGCCTGCTGGTGTATTCGTCGATGACCCTCAGCCAGATCGCCGACGCCCTGCAGTTTTCCGAGCCGGCGTATTTCTCGCGGTTCTTCAAGCGCCTCACCGGCCAGACTCCCAGCGCCTTTCGGCAGCAGCGCTGACTGGCCTATGCTCTGCCCGTGAGCCCCGGAGGACTGCGCCATGCCCTATGCCCGTATCTTTCTCGTCGTGCAACTGCTCGTGCTTGTCGGCTTCGGCGCCGCCTACTTTCTATGGCCCCAGGAAATGGGCGCGGTCAGCGGCATGCTGCTGATGGAGTCGTCTGCGGTTACCGACGTGCGCGCCCATTACGGCGCCCTGCCGGTCGGGCTGGCGGTGTTTCTCGCCCTGGCGGTGTGGCGGCAAGAGCTGAAGCGGCCCGCGCTGATCTTGCTGCTGGTGCTTTACGCCAGTCTGGCGCTGGGGCGTATCGCCGGCTTGTGGCTCGATGGCGGCGCGCAGCAGACCTTCAATCTGTGGGCTCTGTTGTTCGAGGCCGTGTCCGCTGGTTTGGCCGGCTGGGCACTGCAACGCCCGCGAGCGCTATGATGGCGCCTATCGACAGGTGGGCGAGGGCGTGATGTACAAATCCGGACAGCGGGTACTGGCTGCCTTGCGGCAGATGATCGCCTCGGGTGAGCTGGCGGCGGGCGAACGTATCGCCGAAATTCCCACCGCCGAGCGGCTGCAGGTCTCGCGTACGCCGATTCGCATCGCCTTTCGCACCCTCGAGCAGGAAGGCCTGCTGTGCAAGGCCGCGGGTCGTGGCTACACCGTGCGGGCGGTGACCGACGACGATATCGCCGGCGCCGTGGAGGTGCGTGGTGTGCTCGAGGGGCTGGCCGCGCGCCAGGCCGCCGAACGCGGCCTCGGCGACGAGATTCGCAATCGCCTGTATGCGTGCCTGGTGGAGGGCGATCGGCTGTTCGAGAAGGGCCATGTGGTGATGGAGGAGCTGGAGATCTACCACGACCTCAACAAGCGCTTTCATCAGGCGATCATCGAGGCCAGCGGCAACAGCGCCATCGCCATGGCCCTGTCGCGCAACGATCACCTGCCGTTCGCCTCGGTAAGCTCCCTGGCCGTGGATGGCAACGACATGCCGCGCGAGTACCGGCGCTTCAGCTTTGCCCACATGCAGCACCACGCCGTCTACGACGCCTTGGTCAACGGCCAGGGCGCGCGCGCCGAAAACATCATGCGCGAGCACGCCAACGCCACTCTGCGTTACGCCCGTGCGGTGCATGGCGATGAAACGGGTGAAGCCGCGATGACGATCCTGCGCGATGGCTGACGTGCAGTGGGCGATCCGCCAGGCGCGCGAGGCGGATGCCGACGCTATCAGCGACGTCATCGTGCAGGCGTTACGGCTAAGCAATGCCGCGGATTATCCACCGCAGGTGATCGAGCGGGTGGCAGCCAACTTCGATGCCGCTGGCGTGCGTAGGCTGATGGCCTCGCGTGAAATATTCGTGGCGCTCGATGGGGCGCGGGTGGTGGCCACCGCCAGCCTGGCGGGCGATGTGGTGCGGTCGGTGTTCGTGCTGCCCGAACTGCAAGGACGCGGGGTTGGCAAGGCGCTGATGCGATATGTCGAAGGCGTCGCTCAGGCCGCTGCTGTGCAGTGCTTGAGGGTGCCAGCGTCACTGACGGCGGTGCCGTTCTATTCGGCCCTTGGTTATGCCGTGGTGCGAGAAGTGGTCGACGGGGACGAACGCACCTTCGTCATGGTTCGCGAGCTTCGCCGCTGAGTCTATCTTGGGCGGACGCTGATTTGTGGGGGTAACTTGCGAGCGCGCGCCATACCCGAGATTTTTCGCGCGCATGGCGCGCTCCCACATTATTTGCGTAAGCCGCGCGATGTCTTTCGTATCTGACATCTGGAGGCGGCCAGCGCAGCTGTGAGAGCGGCATTTAAGTCACGCAATTCCCCTTTATGGAAACAAAGTTTGTGCGAGCGGGCGGGGACGTTCAGTTCATGCCCGTGAATCGCGCGCACGACGCCATCCCGCAGACATTTTCAAATATCCAACACCAGCCGCGCACTTTTCGAGCGTGAACAGCAGGGCGTGAACTGGTCGTTGGCGGCCTGCTCGTCTTCGGTGAGAAACAGGTCGCGATGATCCGGCTCGCCTTCCAGCACACGGGTCAGGCAGGTGCCGCAGATGCCTTGCTCGCACGACACCGGAATTTCCACGCCGATGCCGCGCAGCACCTGCACCACGCTGATGCCTTCCGGCACCTTGAGCACTTCGCCGCTGCTGGCCAGTTGCACTTCGAAGCCCGCCTGGGGCTGGTCGTCCGGTTCGGCGCTGAAGTACTCGCGGTGCAAGTTGTCGTTGGTCCAGCCCAGCGCGCGGGCGCTGTCCAGCACATGCTCCATGAAACCGCCCGGGCCGCAGACGTACAGGTGCGTCTGCGCCTGGGCTGGGCCGATCAGCGCGGCGGTATCCGGGCGCTTGCTCGCCTCGCCGTCGTCGAAATGCAGGTGCACGCGATCGGCGAACGGCGACTGGCGCAGGCGCTCTACGAATGCCGCTTGCGGCGCCGAGCGAGCGAAATAGTGCAGGGTGAAATCGCCGCCAGTGTGGCTCAGTCGCTCGGCCATGCACAGGATCGGGGTGATGCCGATGCCGCCGGCCATCAGCAGGTGGCGCCTGGCGTCATGCTGCAGCGCAAACAGGTTGCGTGGTTCGCTGATGCTCAGCCTGACGCCCTGCTCGAGGCCGTGCATGGCGATGGAGCCGCCGCGCGAGTCGGCACTGCGCAGCACGGCGATCTGATAGCGGTGCCGCTCTTCGGGGTGGTTGCACAGCGAATACTGGCGAATCAGCCCATCCGGCAGGTGCACGTCGATATGCGCGCCGGCGCTGAAGGCCGGTAGCGGTTCTCCATCGGTGCGGGCCAGGTCGAAGCTGAGAATGTCCTGGGCCTGGGGCTCGATGGCGGTGACGATGACGTCGATCATGGTGGCGCTCTCTTCAAGGCTTGCGCGCACCACCTGGGTGGCGCACGACGGGCAAGGGTCAGCCGACCTGGCGGACGTCGATTTTCTGGGCGGCGAGGGCCTGCTCTTCAGCCAGCAGGCGGTCGATGATGCGCCGCGACTGCACGCCACCGGCGTCGATGTTGAGCTTGAGCAACTGGCGCTCGGGCTGCCAGAGCAGGTTGCGCTGCTGGCGTTCGAGCATCTCCAGATCCTCGCTGAAAATCTTGCCCTGGCCTTCGCGAATGCTGTCGGTCAGTGCCTGGTCCTCGGGTTTGAAGCTGCGCGCCATGCCCCAGAAATACCAGATCGAGGTCTCGCTCTCCGGGGTGATGAAATCGACCACGATGCTCGCCGCCTTGACCTTGGCCGGCGCCTCGTAGCCGCCGTGCCCGGCGTGGGCCACACCGACTTCGATCATCACGTGGCTGGGCGGGTTGAAGCGGCAGATCTGCCAGCGATCCACCGGCACATCGTCGGCCAGGCCGTTGCCGCGCAACGCCATGCGCCAGAACGGCGGGGCCATGATGTTTTCCATGTGGCGGCTGGTGATCACCTCATCGCCTTCGACCTTGGTGACCGGCGGCGCTTCGTCGATCTCCTTCTGGCCGATGCTGGAGGCATGCACGTAGGTTTCGTGGGTCAGATCCATCAGGTTGTCGACCATCAGCCGGTAGTCGCAATTGATGTGGAACAGCCCGCCGCCGTATGCCCAGTCGGGATTTTCCGCCCATTCCAGATGATGGATGGTGGCCGGATCGGCCAGCGCCTGATCGCCGGTCCACACCCAGATGAAGCCATAGCGTTCCACAGCCGCGAATGCGCGAATGCCGGGAAAGCCGCGAACGCGCTGGCCGGGCATCGACACGGTTTTGCCTTCGCAGCCCATCTCCAGGCCGTGGTAGCCGCAGATCAGGTTACCGTTCTCGACATAGCCGAGCGACAGCGGCGCGCCGCGGTGCGGGCAGAAATCCTCGAGAGCCACTACCTGGCCCTCGGCGCCGCGATAGAACACGATCTTTTCCCCGCAGATCTGCCGGCCCAGGGGCTTCTCGGCGATTTCGTCGGGGGTGCAGGCTACATACCAGGCATTTTTCGGGTACATGACGACCTCGGTTATTGTTGGAGTTATTGGATCCAATGGTTGGTTTTTAATCAGCCTAATGTCAATGCCTGTCCGGGAAAACAGTTAACAAAACAAACTGTCCGATCAGCGAACGCAATCTTTGTGTGCTGCTGATCGAGCAAGGCCCCACGCGGCGGGGCTCGGGCCTCGGGCGCCTGTACTCGGGGGCTCGCCGCTTCGCTTGGCTGGATTGAATATTGGATCCACTTCTGCAAGCTTGGCCGCGGCTTCTCCCATAAAAACAATCCAGGATCCGCGCCGATGAACCTTCGCCTCGCTCCGTCAGCTGCCGATTGCGGCATGCCTCTCTCGTTATCTTTCGTTGCTGCGGCGGGAGGTGCGCGATGAGCGATCTCCGGCAGGTCGTCGATCAGGGGCCGATGCGCGGCTTTCAATGGGTCGCCATCGGCGTATGCATCGTGCTCAACATGATTGATGGCTTCGATGTGCTGGTGATGGCCTTCACGGCCTCGTCGGTGGCCGCGGACTGGTCGCTCAGTGGCGCGGAAATCGGCCTGCTGCTCAGCGCCGGATTGCTCGGCATGGCCGCCGGTTCGCTGTTCATCGCGCCCTGGGCCGATCGCATCGGCCGGCGCCCGCTGATCCTGCTGTGCCTGGTGATTTCCGGCACCGGCATGCTGCTCTCGGCGTTGAGCCAGACCCCCACCCAGCTGGCGCTACTGCGCGGCTTCACCGGGCTGGGTATAGGCGGCATCCTGGCCAGCAGCAACGTGATCGCCAGCGAGTACGCCAGCAAGCGCTGGCGCGGCTTGGCGGTCAGCCTGCAGTCCACTGGCTACGCCCTGGGCGCCACGCTCGGTGGCTTGCTGGCGGTGTGGCTGCTGTCGCACTGGGGCTGGCGCTCGGTGTTCTTCGCCGGCGGGCTGATGACCTTCGCGGCCATCGTGCCGGTGCTGCTGTGGCTGCCCGAATCGCTGGATTTCCTGCTTTCCAAGCAGCCGGCCAAGGCGCTGGTGCGGGTCAATCGCCTGGCCGTGAAGCTGGGCCAGCCGAGCCTGTCCTCGCTGCCATCGCTGGCGGGCGATGGCCAGGGCGGCAGCGGCTCCTTCGCGCGGCTGTTCGACCCCGAGCAACGACGCAGCACCTTGCTGATCTGGGTGCTGTTCTTCCTGGTGATGTTCGGTTTCTACTTCATCATGAGCTGGACGCCCAAGCTGCTCACCCAGTCCGGGCTCTCGGTGCAGCAGGGCGTCACCGGTGGCGTATTGCTGAGCATCGGCGGCATCTTCGGCGCGGCGTTGCTGGGGTTGCTGTCGGCGCGCTTTTCCCTGGCGCGGGTGCTGGCCGGCTTCATGCTGATCACCGCCGTGCTGTTGGTGATCTTCACCGGCCTGGGCTCGTCGTTCACCGCGGCGCTGGGCATGGGCCTGCTGATCGGGCTGTTTTCCAACGGCTGCGTCGCCGGCCTCTATGCGCTGTCGCCGCTGATCTATGGCGCGTCGGTACGTGCCACCGGGGTGGGCTGGGCGATCGGTATCGGCCGTGGCGGGGCGATCCTGTCGCCGACCGTAGCGGGTTTCATGCTCGATGACGGCTGGCAGCCGCTGCAGCTCTACACCTGGTTCGCCCTGGTGTTCGTGGCTGCTGCGGTGCTTTTGTTGACCTTGCTGCCAGCGCAGAAACCGCAGCAGATGACGCCGGCTCAGGCCTGAGCCGGCACGGGCGCGAGGCTGCACCTCGCGCCCGGTTCATTACCAGAGCGCCAGGGTGTAGTCGATGTGCAGGCGGGTCTGGTTTTCGTCGCGGAAGGCTGCACCAGCAGCGAAGTCGTTGCGATAGATCGAGTGCCGTGCCTTCAGCCCGACGCCCTTGAAGGTGCCGCTCTGGATCACGTAGCCGATCTCCATCTGCAGCTCACGCTCCTTGAGGTCGGCGCCGCCCAGGGTTGGCAGCTCGATGTTGTCGCCGCGCAGGTAGCGCAGGCGCGTTTTCAATCCGGGCACGCCGGCAGCGGCGAAGTCGTAATCATAGATCGCCTGCCAGGTGCGCTCCTTGGGATTGAGGAAGTCCGAGCTCATCGCCATTTCGCTGATCACCATGGATTCGGTGCCGGAAATGTACGGCTTGGCGGTGTCGCCGCTCTGGTGCATGTAGCCCAGGGTGAAGCGATGGCCATCGAGGGCGTAGGCGAACTGTGCGGCGAGGTTGCGGTTGTCCACCTTGCCGGCCCGGGCGCTGCCGTCTTCGTTGCTGATGAAGGCGCGCAGGTCGGTGCTAAACATGCCGGTGCCGACTGGCAGCTCGTGGAGCAGACCGAAGTATTCCTGGCGGTACAGATCGGCGACCGTGGTGTTATAAGCGCGTAGCTTCAGGCCTTTGCCGAGCTGGTAGTCACCGCCGAAAAACGCAGCGTGTGAGCTTTGCGCCGTCGGATTGAAGCGCCGATTGGGCGAGGCGACGGTCATCGCCTGGTAATTGCTGGAGTCTCTGCGGTTGATACGGTCGAGGTAGCCGGCATGCAGGGTGAGGTCGTCGATGTCCGCGGACTGCAGGTAGGCGCCGCGAAAGCTCTGGGGCAGCAGTCGCGCCGGGCTCGCGACGATGGATGGCAGGAAGGGGGACACGTCGCCGACCTTCAGCACGCTCTTGCCGGCGCGCATTTTCGCCGTCGGCGCCAGGCGTGAATATTCGTCGGCGGCTCGCCCACTGCTGGCGGAAACCGGCAGCAGCTCGGTGCCGCTGCGCCCAGGCGAAGAGTCCAGCTTGACGCCCAGCAGGCCCGTGACGTCGAGGCCGAAGCCGACATCGCCCGGCGTGTAGCCCGATTCCATCTTGAGGATGAAACCCTGGGCCCACTCGCGGGCCGCCGACTTGGCGCCATCGTCCTTGTAGTCGCGATCCATGTAGTAGTTGCGGGTGGTCAGCTTGGCGCTGCTGTCTTTGACGAAGCCGTCGGCCAGGGCATGGCCGGCCAGCATGCCGGGTGCCAGCAACAGGCCCATTAGCGAGCTGCGGCGAAACAGGGAGAGGGAGTCGAGCGCCCGGTGGTCGTGCATGTCATTGTCCTTTTATTGTTGTTCTTGGCCCCGCCGATTCAGGCGGTGGATGCAGTGCCGTTCGCACTGCAGTGCGGCGAGAATGGAAAGGCAATGACGGGCGGTCAATGAGGGTTGTTCGATAATCGAACATTAAAATTATTAATTGTTTTGGCTATTAATAAAGATTTTTAGCTAAGTGCTTGATCCGTTTCGGTTATCCCCCAATCGCCCTTTACGGCTAAATTACTTTCGTTATTTATTATCTTTGTTAATCTTTTTTCAGGGCTCGCCGAGCGTTCATCGCGAGCGGCTACAACAACAATAAAATCGAGGTTTCCCATGGATACGTCATCGCGTCGCTCGACGCTGACCGTCACGCTGTGTTTCATCGTCGCGCTCATCGAAGGGCTGGACCTGCAATCGGCAGGCATCGCCGCCGCGGGCATTCGCCAGGCGTTCGAGCTCGATCAGAAAATGATGGGCTGGATGTTCAGTGCCAGCATCATCGGTCTGTTGCCGGGGGCGTTCTTCGGCGGCTGGCTGGCCGACCGTATCGGGCGCAAGCGCGTGCTGGTCGGCGCGGTCATCCTGTTCGGCATCTTCTCGCTGTGGACGGCCTATGTCGCCAGCGTCAACGGCCTGCTGCTGGCGCGCTTCATGACCGGCCTGGGTCTTGGCGCCGCGCTGCCGAACCTGATCGCCCTGTGCGCCGAGGCGGTCGACGAGCGCCGGCGCGGCACGGCCATCAGCATCATGTATTGCGGGGTGCCGCTGGGTGGTGCCATCGCCGCGGTGGTGGGGATGCTCGGCGGCGAAAGCTGGCAGACGGTATTCATCGTCGGCGGTGTGGCGCCGTTGCTGATCGCCCCGCTGCTGATCTTCGCGCTGCCCGAGTCGCGGGACTTCCGGGCGCAGCATCAGGGCGTTGCGCCAGCGCGCGAATCCACCGTGCAGGCACTGTTCGGCGAGGGCCGTGGCGGTGCCACGCTGGCGCTGTGGGTCAGCTACTTCTTCACCCTGACGGTGATGTACATGCTGCTCAACTGGCTGCCGTCGCTGCTGCTCGAGCAGGGCTTCAGCAAGCCCCAGGCCGGCACCATCCAGATGCTGTTCAACATCGGCGGGGCCATCGGTTCGCTGCTCGGCGGCGTGCTGCTGGATCGTCGTGGTCGCACCGGCGTGGTGCTGTTTGCCTATGGCGGCGTGCTGGCGTCCCTGGCCGGCCTGGGTCTGGCCTCGGGCATGCTGGCCATGGCCATCGCCGGTTTTGCTGCTGGCCTGTTCATCATCGCTGCGCAACTGGTGCTTTATGCGCTGGCGCCGCCGGCCTATCCGACCTCGGTACGCGCCACCGGCGTGGGCGCCGCGGTGGCGGTCGGTCGCCTGGGTTCGGTTTCCGGGCCACTGGCTGCCGGGCAGATTCTTGCCGCAGGTGCCGGCACCGCCGGCGTATTGCTGGCAGCGTCGCCCGGCCTGGTGATCGCTGCCCTGGTGGTGCTCGGCATGAGCCGGCGGCGTGCTGCCGAAGCGCCAAGCGCATCGACGCCATCGCACTGAAGGACCTGACCGATGAGCAGACTGACGCAACTGATGGCCCTGTTGCTGTGCCTGGCAAGCAGCCTGGCCAATGCCGATGTGAACACGCCACCGCCGCTCAAGCTCGAACCCCTGGCGCGCTTCACCGTGAACCTCGAAGCGCCGGTCTGGGAGCTCGGCGCCGTTGGCCCGCAAGGCCAGCGGCGGATCATTCCGATCACCAGCGGGCACTTCGACGGCCCTGGCTTCAAGGGCAAGATTCTCGACAACGGCGCCGACTGGCAACTGGTCGACAGCAACGGCCTGGCAATCATCGACACCCGCTACCTGTTGCAGACCGACGACGGCGCCCTGGTCTATCTGCAAACCAAGGGCTTTCGCCACGGCCCGGCCGAGGTACTGCGCAAGGTGGCCAAGGGCGAGCCGGTGGACCCGTCGCAGTATTACTTCCGCATCACCATGCAGTTCGAGACCAGCGACCCGCGCTACAGCTGGCTGAACGGCATGGTCGGTGTGGGCAGTGCGATGCGCCTGCAGAAGACGGTGGTGTACGACGGTTTCATCGTGAAATGACCGGCGCTGCGGCGGCCTTGCGCCGCCGCACTAGCCGCCGCACTTTTCCACAGGCAATAAAAAACCCGCCGAAGCGGGCTTTTACTGACCAATGCCAACGTCCTGTCGGCTGCCATCCTAGCTATGGTCATGTCATCCATGACCCTGAGCACGTCCTGTGCTGCAGGTATGGGCATAGATTACGGCGCTGGCCGCGGTGTCACCAGAGCGAACCGGCGCGCCGTCGTGTAAGCCTTTGGCTATAGCGAAGCGCCAACGTGACCTGTTCGAGGTTATCGGACCGTGAGCGAACTGACTGCTTTGGCGAGCGAGTGTCCGAATTCGGCACAGATGGTGATTTTGATTAATAGTTAATTGACATAACTATTTTTCAGGATTAGCTTCTGTTCATCGACAACCAAAACAAGAGTATTCCCCATGAGCAAGTACGAAGGGCGCTGGCAAACCGTCAAGGTCGATGTCGAAGAAGGCATCGCCTGGGTCACCCTCAATCGTCCGGAAAAACGCAACGCCATGAGCCCGACGCTCAACCGCGAGATGGTCGAGATTCTCGAGGTTCTGGAGCAGGACGCCGAGGCTCGCGTACTGGTGCTGACCGGTGCCGGTGAGTCGTGGACCGCGGGCATGGACCTCAAGGAATACTTCCGCGAAGTGGACGCCGGCCCGGAGATTCTCCAGGAGAAGATCCGCCGCGAAGCCTCGCAGTGGCAGTGGAAGCTGCTGCGCATGTACGCCAAGCCGACCATCGCCATGGTCAATGGCTGGTGCTTCGGCGGCGGCTTCAGCCCGCTGGTTGCCTGCGACCTGGCGATCTGCGCCGATGAAGCCACCTTCGGCCTTTCCGAAATCAACTGGGGCATTCCGCCGGGCAACCTGGTCAGCAAGGCCATGGCCGACACCGTGGGCCACCGCCAGTCGCTGTACTACATCATGACCGGCAAGACCTTCGACGGTAAGAAAGCCGCCGAGATGGGCCTGGTCAACGAAAGCGTGCCGCTGGCACAGTTGCGCGACACCACCCTGGAGCTGGCGCGCAACCTGCTGGAAAAGAACCCGGTGGTGCTGCGTGCCGCCAAGCATGGCTTCAAGCGTTGCCGCGAGCTGACCTGGGAGCAGAACGAGGATTACCTCTACGCCAAGCTCGACCAGTCGCGCCTGCTGGACGAAGAGGGTGGTCGCGAGCAGGGCATGAAGCAGTTCCTCGACGACAAGACCATCAAGCCCGGTCTGCAGGCCTACAAGCGCTGATCGCCTAGCCTTGTAAAGCGCGGCGTCCGCCATGGCGTCGCGAGCGTTTCCTACAACGACAACAATGAGGAATCACCATGCTGGACGTGCCCCTGCTGATCGGTGGCCGCTCGTGCCCGTCCCGGGACGAACGCACCTTCGAACGTCTTAACCCGGTGACCGGCGAGGTGGTATCGCGGGTCGCCGCCGCCACTTTGGAAGATGCCGACGCCGCGGTGGCCGCCGCCCAGGCTGCGTTTCCTGCCTGGGCCGCGCTGGCGCCCAACGAGCGGCGCACGCGTCTGCTCAAGGCCGCAGCCGAGATGCAGGCGCGCGCTGGCGAGTTCATCGCCGCTGCCGGGGAAACCGGGGCGATGGCCAACTGGTACGGCTTCAACGTGCACCTGGCCAGCAACATGCTGCGCGAGGCGGCGTCGCTGACCACCCAGATCCATGGCGAGGTGATCCCTTCCGACGTGCCCGGCAGCTTCGCCATGGCGCTGCGCCAACCCTGCGGCGTGGTGCTCGGCATCGCGCCGTGGAACGCCCCGGTGATTCTCGCCACTCGCGCCATCGCCATGCCGTTGGCCTGCGGCAATACCGTGGTGCTCAAGGCATCCGAGCTGAGCCCCGCGGTGCATCGGCTGATCGGCCAGGTGCTGCAGGACGCCGGCCTGGGTGACGGTGTGGTCAACGTGATCAGCAACGCGCCGGCCGATGCCGCGGCGATCGTCGAGCGGCTGATCGCCAACCCGGCGGTACGGCGGGTCAACTTCACCGGCTCGACCAAGGTCGGGCGCATTGTTGGCGAGCTGTCGGCCCGCCACCTCAAGCCGGCACTGCTGGAGCTGGGCGGCAAGGCACCGCTGCTGGTGCTGGACGATGCCGACCTGGACGCCGCCGTCGAAGCCGCGGCCTTCGGTGCCTACTTCAACCAGGGGCAGATCTGTATGTCCACCGAGCGCCTGGTGGTCGACAGCAAGGTCGCCGATGCCTTCGTTGCCAAACTGGCGGCGAAGATCGCCAACCTGCGCGCCGGCAACCCGGCCGATAACGCCTCGGTACTCGGCTCGCTGGTCGACACCTCGGCTGGCGAGCGTATCAAGGCACTGGTCGACGACGCCGTCGGCAAGGGCGCCAAGTTGGTCGCCGGTGGCCAGGTCGAAGGCAGCATCATGCAGGCGACCCTGCTCGACAACGTTACCCCGGCCATGCGCCTGTACGCCGAGGAGTCCTTCGGGCCGGTGGCCGTGGTGCTGCGCGGCAGCGGCGACGAAGAGCTGCTGCGCCTGGCCAACGACTCCGAGTTCGGCCTGTCGTCGGCGATCTTCAGCCGCGATACCACGCGGGCGCTGGCGTTGGCCCAGCGCGTCGAGTCGGGCATCTGCCATATCAACGGTCCGACCGTACACGACGAAGCGCAGATGCCTTTTGGCGGCGTCAAGGCCAGTGGTTACGGCAGCTTCGGCGGCAAGTCGGCCATTGAGCAGTTCACCCAGTTGCGCTGGGTGACTCTGCAGAACGGTCCGCGGCACTACCCGATCTAGCCAGGCAACTGCGGTATTCCTGCGTGTGCCGGTTGCCTCTCTAGCGAGGCGGTACGGCGCTGCGTGACGACAAGAACAACAGGGGCGAGCCAGTCGCCCGCGTGGAGAAGCGAAGTGAACGCCAATACCGGACTGCGTTATCGCCAGGTGTCCATCGGCCGTTCGGCCGTCGAGGTCAGCGAGCGCCAGGGCGTACTACACATGCGCTCGCTGGAACCGCTGGCGCCCTTGCCCGAGCGTTTGCTCGACCGCCTGGTGCATTGGGCCGAAGTGCGTGGCGAGCAGACCCTTCTGGCCGTACGCGGCGAGAACGGCGAGTGGCAGCACACCAGTTACGCACAGATGCTGAATGCAGTGCGGGCTATCGCCCAGCGCCTGCTTGGCTTCGGCCTGAGCGCCGAGCGGCCCCTGGCGATTCTCTCCGGCAACGGCCTGCAGCACCTGCAGATCGCTCTCGGCGCCATGTACGCGGGCATTCCGTATTGCCCGGTGTCGCCGGCCTATTCGCTGATGTCCCAGGATCACGCCAAGCTGCGCCATGTCTGCGACCTGCTGCAGCCGGGCTTGGTGTTCGTCGACAATGCCTCGCCGTTCCAGCGCGCCATCGACGCGGTGCTGCCCGCCGATGTGCCGGTAGTCACCGTGAGGGGCGAAGTAGCAGGGCGACGCACCATCGATTTCGCCAGCCTGCTGGCCCAGCCGGGCGATGCGGAGGCGCAAGCCGCCTTTGCCGCCACCGGCCCGGATACCATCGCCAAGTTCCTGTTCACCTCCGGCTCGACCAAGCTGCCCAAGGCGGTGGTCACCACCCAGCGCATGCTCTGCGCCAACCAGCAGATGCTGCTGCAGACCTTCCCGGTATTCGGTGAAGAGCCGCCGGTGCTGGTCGACTGGTTGCCGTGGAATCACACCTTTGGCGGCAGCCACAACCTGGGCATCGTGCTGTACAACGGCGGTACCTTCTACCTCGATGACGGCAAGCCGACGCCCCAGGGCATGGCGCAAACCCTGCGCAATCTGGGCGAGATTTCCCCGACGGCCTACCTGACGGTGCCCAAGGGCTGGGAAGAACTGGTCAACGCCCTGGAGCAGGACGCGGCGCTGCGTGAGACCTTTTTCGCACGCATCAAGCTGTTCTTCTTCGCCGCCGCCGGGCTGTCCCAGAGCATTTGGGATCGCCTCGACCGCATCGCCGAGCTGCATTGCGGCGAGCGCATTCGCATGATGGCCGGCCTGGGCATGACCGAGGCATCGCCGTCGTGCACCTTCACCACCGGGCCGCTGTCCATGGCCGGCTACGTCGGTCTGCCAGCGCCGGGCTGCGAAGTACGCCTGGTGCCGGTCGACGGCAAGCTGGAAGGGCGCTTTCGCGGGCCGCACATCATGCCCGGTTACTGGCGTGCCGAGCAGCAGACCGCCGAGGTGTTCGACAGGGACGGCTTCTACTGCTCTGGTGATGCGCTCAAGCTGGCCGACCCGAGCGATCCGCAACTGGGGCTGATGTTCGACGGGCGCATCGCCGAAGACTTCAAGCTGTCGTCCGGGGTGTTCGTCAGCGTCGGCCCGCTGCGTAACCGCGCCGTGCTGGAAGGCTCGCCCTACGTGCAGGACGTGGTGGTCGCCGCGCCGGATCGCGAATGCCTGGGGCTGCTGGTGTTTCCGCGTCTGTATGAATGCCGGCAACTGGCCGGCCTGGCGGCGGACGCCAGCGACGCCGAGGTACTGGCCAGCGCGCCGGTACGCGGCTGGTTCGCCGACTGGCTGCAGCGCCTCAACCGCGAGGCCACTGGCAATGCCACGCGGCTGGAATGGATCGCCCTGATGAGCCAGGCGCCGTCCATCGACCGCGGCGAGATCACCGACAAGGGTTCGATCAACCAGCGCGCAGTGCTGCAATGGCGCGCCGAGCAGGTCGAGGCCTTGTACCGCGGCCGTGACGAGTCGATCCTGCGCGCCGAGAAGCCGGCGTGAATGGCGGGCAATACAGCCACTTCGAGGATGTGGCGATCATCACGGCGCTGCGCACCCCATGGAGCGACCTGAATGGGCCGCTGGCCCAGGTATCGCCCATCGACCTGGGTATCAAGGCCGGCCGCGCCGTGCTGGCCTGCGCCGCTCTCGAGCCGGCGGCAGTAGACGGCGTGTTCGCCGGCTCCATGGCCCAGGCCAGTTTCGACGCCTATATGCTGCCGAGACATATCGGCCTGTACAGCGGCGTGCCGCAGCAGGTGCCGGCGCTGGCGGTACAGCGCATCTGCGGCACCGGCCTGGAGTTGCTGCGCCAGGGCGCCATGCACCTGCACGGCGGCGGGCAACTGGCGCTGTGCGTTGGTAGTGAGTCGATGTCGCGCAACCCGATTGCCAGCTACGAGCACCGCAGTGGCTTTCGCCTCGGCGCGCCGGTCGGCTTCAGGGATTTTCTCTGGGAAGCGCTGCTCGATCCGGCGCCGGGCGTGGACATGATCGCCACCGCCGAGCGCCTGGCCCGCGAGTACGGGATCAGCCGCGAGCAGGTGGACGCCTACGCCCTGGGCAGCCACCAGCGCGCGTTGCTGGCCCGCGACAGCGGCTGGCTCGCCGAGGAGATCGTCGCCGTCGGCAATGAACGTTTCGAGCTGGACGGTTATCAGGCCAGGTGCATCGAACTGCCCAGGCGGATCACCGAGGTGACGCAGGATACTCACCCCCGACCCACCGATGCCGAGGCGCTGGCGCGGTTGAGCGCCATTCACCCTGGCGGCGTGCAAACCGCCGGCAACAGCTGCGCGGTGGTCGACGGTGCGGCGGCGGCACTGGTCGGTCGCGCCTCCGATTGCACGAAACCGCCTCTGGCGCTGTTGCGTGCCTCCAGCGTGGTTGGCGTGGCGCCGGAGATCATGGGCATCGGCCCGGCACCGGCCATCCAGTTGCTGCTGCAGCGCAGCGGCCTGGGGCTGGACGACATCGGTCTGCTGGAAATCAACGAGGCCCAGGGCGCTCAGGTGCTGGCGGTCAGTCAGTCGCTGGAGCTGGATCCTTCTCGGCTGAATCGACGCGGCGGCTCCATCGCCCTCGGCCATCCGCTGGCGGCTACCGGCCTACGCCTGGTGATGACCCTGGCGCGGCAGTTGCGTGAAGCCAATCTGCGTTACGGCATTGCCGCGGCCTGCATCGGCGGCGGGCAAGGCATGGCGCTGCTGATCGAGAATCCGGGCTACCAGGCCTGAGGTCTGCTCTACAGGGAGGTTGATTATGTGGAAGTACCAGGCACCGTTGCGCGACATGCGTTTCGTGCTCGAACACTGGTTGCAGGCGCCGGCAAGCTGGGCGGAGTCGCCGGCCTTCGCCGAGGTCGACCTGCCGCTGGCCTTGCAGGTGCTGGAGGAGGCCGCACGCTTCAGCTCCGGCGTGCTGGCGCCGCTCAATGCCAGCGGGGATCGCCAGGGTTGTCGCTGGCAGGCCGGCGAGGTCGGCACGCCAGACGGTTTCGCCGCCGCCTATCGCGCCTATGTGGAGGGCGGCTGGCCGGCGCTGGCCTGTGCGCCCGAGCACGGCGGCCAAGGCTTGCCGCAGTTGCTGGACGCGGCGCTGCAGGAAATGCTCTACGCCAGCAATCACGCCTGGGCGATGTATACCGGCATCGCCCACGGCGCCTACCTGTGCTTGCGGGCCAACGCGCCGCAGGCGCTCAGGGAGCGCTATCTGCCGGCCATCGTCAGCGGGGAAATCCTGCCGACCATGTGCCTCACCGAGCCCCAGGCCGGCAGTGACGTGGGTCTGCTGCGCTGCCGCGCCGAGCTTCAGGGCGACGGCAGTTATCGTCTGACCGGCAGCAAGCTGTTCATCTCGGGCGGCGAGCACGACCTGACCGACGACATCCTGCATCTGGTGCTGGCGCGCTTGCCGGATGCGCCGGCGGGCACCCGCGGCATCTCCCTGTTTCTGGTGCCCAAGCGGCTGGACGACGGCCGTCGCAATGCCGTGCGCTGCGACGGCATCGAGCACAAGATGGGCATCAAAGGCAGCGCCACCTGCTCGCTAAGCTTCGAGGGTGCCCAGGGCTGGCTGATCGGCGAGGCCAATCGTGGCCTGGCGGCGCTGTTCGTGATGATGAACTCGGCGCGCCTGCACGTTGGCCTGCAAGGGCTCGGGCACGCCGAAGCGGCCTGGCAGAGCGCCGCGGACTACGCCCGTGAACGCCGCCAGATGCGTGCACCGCATCGGCCCGAAGGCGTTGCAGCGGCGGCTGCCGACCCGATCCATTACCACCCGGCGATGCGCCTGGCGCTGCTGCGCTTGCGCACGGTCAGCCAGGGGGCGCGCGCCATCGGTTACTGGGGCGCTCACCTGCTCGACCAGGCCGAACACGCTGAGCTGGAGGCCGAGCGAGAGCGGGCCGCGCGCCTGGCCGGGCTGCTGACCCCGGTGATCAAGGCATTCTTTACCGAGCAGGGTTTTCACCTGGCCAGCGAGGCGCTGCAGGTCTTCGGCGGTTACGGTTACACCGGTGAGTACGCCATCGAGCAGACCCTGCGCGACAGCCGAATCGCCATGATCTATGAAGGCAGCAACGAAATTCAGGCCAACGATCTGCTGCTGCGCAAGGTGCTGGGCGATGGCAGCGCGGCTCTGGATGAGCTGCTGGCGGTGTTCGAGCAGGAAGTGGCGGCGGGCGGGGAATATGCCGAACGACTGAACGCGCTGTGCGTGAAATGGCGCGGCCCAGTGAGAGACATCTTTACCCATTCCCGCAGCGACGGTGAATACCCTTACCGCATTGCCGGCGATTTTCTCCATCTGCTCGGCTGGTCACTACTGGCGTTCGCCTGGGCGCGCTCGGCTCGCCTGGCGGGGTTGCTGCTGGCCGAAGATCCCTGGTATCAGGAGAAGCTCGATGGCGCGGCGTTCTTCTTCACCTACCTGTTGCCGGAGACCGAGCTGCGCATCGCCCGGATCGACGCTGCTCGGGCGCCGTTGGCGTTTCTCTCTTGACGGGCACTCTCGATCCGCCGGTGTGTGGCGTGTAGAGGAATGGCAGGAATGTGGCGGTAGCGGCCGTTATCCGATCCATCGTGGGAGCCGCGACCTCGCGGCGAATCGCTCAGGCACCGTCGAAATAGGCAGTCAGGCTGCAATCGTTTCGCCTCGAGGTCGGGGCTCCCACAGGTTGGTTTGAGTGTCTGCTTTTGCCTTGTAGTTGGCGCTTCATGCGCAGATAAGACTTTGAACAGGCTCTGAGAACTTGGCCCGTTTTTGTGGGAGATTCTATGTCAAGGATCCCCCTTTTTCGGGGTTGTAATCGACCTGCTTCTGCATCAGCGCAAAGGCGATACGAGCGAGTTTACGGGCCAGGATGGTCAGGGCTTCTGTTCGCTTGAGCCCACG
>NZ_MSXW01000059.1:3997-4892 GCF_001945445.1 Pseudomonas sp. PA27(2017) | reverse complement strand
GTAATGCTGTTCACTTAAGCATTTGAGTCCAAGCCGGGGTTTCTAGAAAATCCGGTACCAGCTTCCTGGTATCGGATTTTTTATGCCCATTCAGCAGCAATTGCTCGACCTCGGCGATCTCTTCAACTTCTCCGACCTCAGCACCTTCACTCAGAACATTCCTGTTGAATGGGTCGCCAGTGCGCTCAATCTCTCTACTCAAGCCACCATACGACGTCGGCGCCTGCCGAGTGATCAAGTGCTTTGGCTGGTACTGGGCATGGCCTTGTTCCGCGATGAGCCTGTGCATGAGGTGGCCAGACGCTTGAATATCTGTGCTCAAGGCCTGGCTTCCGATCAGTTGCTGGCGCGCAGCGGCGTGACCGAGGCGCGCAAGCGACTAGGTGCAGACCCGGTCGAATCCTTGTTCCGACAGACCGGCAAGCAATGGGGCCGTGAGCGCTACGAAGGCGATGATTGGAACGGTTTGCAAGTGTTCGCGGTAGATGGCGCATTGCTGCGAACGCCCGATTCTCCTGAGCTGAGGGAGCATTTTGGCTCTGGTAATACGGGCACCGAGCGCCAGACACCCTTTCCGATGCTGCGCCTCGTAGCCTTGATGAATGTGCGCTCACACGTGATCCTCGATGCTCAGCTCAGCCCTTATCGGGGCAGCGAGATGCGCTTGGCCGAAACCTTCCTGGGCCAGATTCCGGACAATTCGATCACGTTGTTCGACAAAGGCTTTTGGGGGGCTGATTTGCTGCTGAGCATTGCCGATGGGGGAAAAAATCGACACTGGCTCACGCCGGCTCGCAAGAACCTGGTGATGGAGGAAGTCGAGCGCTACGGCGAGCATGATCGCCGCGTACGGATGAAAGTCTCGCCTCAGGCTCGCAAACGAAACCCGGCTCTG
>NZ_MSXW01000059.1:0-3987 GCF_001945445.1 Pseudomonas sp. PA27(2017) | reverse complement strand
AAGGCCTGGCTTCCGATCAGTTGCTGGCGCGCAGCGGCGTGACCGAGGCGCGCAAGCGACTAGGTGCAGACCCGGTCGAATCCTTGTTCCGACAGACCGGCAAGCAATGGGGCCGTGAGCGCTACGAAGGCGATGATTGGAACGGTTTACAAGTGTTCGCGGTAGATGGCGCATTGCTGCGAACGCCCGATTCTCCTGAGCTGAGGGAGCATTTTGGCTCTGGTAATACGGGCACCGAGCGCCAGACACCCTTTCCGATGCTGCGCCTCGTAGCCTTGATGAATGTGCGCTCACACGTGATCCTCGATGCGCAGCTCAGCCCTTATCGGGGCAGCGAGATGCGCTTGGCCGAAACCTTCCTGGGCCAGATTCCGGACAATTCGATCACATTGTTCGACAAAGGCTTTTGGGGAGCTGATTTGCTGCTGAGTGTTGCCGATGGGGTAAACAATCGGCACTGGCTCACGCCAGCTCGCAAGAACCTGGTGATGGAGGAAGTCGAGCGCTATGGCGAGCATGATCGCCTCGTACGGATGAAAGTCTCGCCTCAGGCTCGCAAACGAAACCCGGCTCTCCCCACACACTGGGAAGTGCGCGAGGTCAGCTATCAAAGCCAGGGGCGTATCAGATCGCTGCTCACGTCGCTGCCGGTCGAGGACTACAGCGCAGAAGCGGTCGCCGAACTCTATCTGGAACGCTGGGAAATCGAGCTGGGCTTCCGGGATATCAAAAGCTCAATGCAGCAGAATGCGGTAACGCTGCGCAGCAAGAAGGTCGACCTTATTTATCAAGAGGTCTGGGGACTTTTACTGGCTTACAACATCATCCGTCGAGAGGCCAGCCACGCCGCAATAGCCTTTGGCCGAACGCCTTCAGACATACGCTTCAAACCTGCCTGCCAGTACATTGCGGTACAACTGATCGTCATGGCAGCTGCTAATCCGGTATCGGCGACAGGCAGAAGGTTGGCTGAGCTGCGGGGAGGTATCGGAGGAATGTTTCTGGATCACCGTCCAAGGCCGGGAAGACCCAGGACGGTGAAGATTTCCAAAACCCGATATCCAGTGGATCGTAAGGCTGCTCCGCTTAAGTGAACAGCATTACCGCGATGCGGGGCTTTTTCATTCAAGCAGGCCGCTATCAATAATGGGGGGGCGGCGCTTCGTCCTGCGACGAGCTGTACGGACTCACCTCTTCCTGACGCTTGGCCAACGCCTGCACCTGCACCTGCAGGCGCTCGATCAATTTCTGCTGCTCCACCAGTGCATCATTGAGTGCCTGAATGGTGTCGTCCTGAAAAGCCTGACGACTTTCCAGCTCGACGATACGCTCCTCAATCCCGCTCATTCAGACCTCACCCGCCCGGTAATGCCCCGGCATGACCGATCGTAATCTGTCACGCAGAGCGACCACCTGTTGCTGCTCATAAGGCTTGGCCGGGTGACGCCCCCAAACAGGGGCGGGCCAGGCATCATCACCGCGATAACGGACGATCACGTGCACATGCAACTGACTGACCACGTTACCCAAGGTGGCGATATTGATCTTGTCGGCTTTGAACGCATCCTTGAGCACCTCGCCCAACAACGCAGCCTCCGCCCACAGCGCCTGCTGATCCTCGGCATTCAGCTGGAACACTTCGCTGACATCCTCGCGTCGCGGCACGAGGATGAACCAGGGGTAACGGGCATCGTTACTAAGTAGTACGCGGCTCAACGGCAGGTCGCCCAGCACGAAGGTGTCTTGTTGCAGGCGCGAATCCATTACGAACATTTGCTCACCTCATTCAAGGGGCCACCCATCTGATCAGCAACCCATAGGCGCGGCAGGATACCCGGCAAGGCCTTGAAAATTAACCCCAAACATGACGCACCAAAAAGAGGCAATGGCAACGCCGATGGGTTTTACGGCGCACCATATTGTTTCCCAAAGTAAACATCCGACCACCCACGAAAACACCAATTAAAACTCATTATCAACAAATCACCGATATAGATAGCGACCTACTAAGAAGCTCACTAACAAGATCGTGGAAAAACTGATGTTTAAGTCGATAATCTGTATTACCCAACAAAAACACACACATGAAACCTAGTAAATCGGCACCTCCGATCATTTTGAGCACGGCTTTTGCTTAGAAGCCCGCAACGCTCCCGAATGGGGCCTCGCGGTAACGCTTCAGGCCCTGTAATAGAGCTGTAAATCGTTGGATGGTACTAAACACGTAGGGCTTAGCTGATTGCGACGCATCTTTCGCGCTTAACGACAAGGATGCTGGCTGCAACGAAATGGATAGATCGAAACTATCGCCAATACAAAGTGCCGTGCTATAAGTTCCATCCGACACAAAAAGAAATAGAGCTGCTCGCCATAACAACCTTACTGAGCAGCGGAAGTACTCTTCTAAACCAAAGGAGCAAATCACGATGCGAGTGATGAAGTGGAGCGTAATCGCCCTGGCTGTGGCCGCGGGTACCTCTCAGATGGCAGTGGCTTCGGAGCAGTCCGAGTCGAAGGGTTTCGTTGAAGACAGCACCCTGTCGCTCCTGGCGCGCAGCATGTACTAC
This sequence comes from Pseudomonas sp. PA27(2017), assembly GCF_001945445.1. Lineage (GTDB taxonomy): Bacteria > Pseudomonadota > Gammaproteobacteria > Pseudomonadales > Pseudomonadaceae > Aquipseudomonas. The sequence goes on along the minus strand of NZ_MSXW01000059.1, from coordinate 1,420 downwards.
AACCGTGATGCCCGTAATGGTGCTTCTCGCGGCGCCAAAGAAAACGGCTACTCCGAGGAATGGGGCGCCAGCGCCCGTGCGCTGTTCGAATCCGGTTTTACCCAAGGCACCGTTGGTTTCGGCGTCAACGCTTATGCCGGCGCCCTGTGGCAACTGGACACTGGCGGCGGCCGTCGCGGTGTTGGCATGTTCCCGGAGAACGAAGGCAAAGATCTGACCATCGCTAACGCCGCCGTCAAAGCGCGCTTCTCCAGCACTACACTGACCTACGGCTCGCAGCTGCCTGCCCTTCCGGTTCTGGCCTACGATGATGGCCGCCTGCTGCCGGAAACTTTCGAAGGCACCATGATCACCAGCAAGGAGATCGAAGGCCTCGAACTGAATGCTGGTCGTTTCACCGCATTCAACTCCATGCGTCAATCAGGCCGTGATAGCGGCGGTAGCCCCGAAGGCTCACTGAAGTCCATTGACGTAATTGGTGGTTCTTACGCTTTCAACGAAGATCTCAGCGCTGCGCTTTACTACAGCGACCTCGAAGATCAGTACAAGCGTAAATACGCCAACCTGAACTACAACCTGCCGCTGACCGAAGAACAAGCGCTGGGCTTTGATTTCAACATCTACAAGAGCGATTACAACCGTCAAGTCGGCGGTGGCGACAACACCATTTGGAGCCTGGCAGCCAAGTACAGCGTTGGCGCCCATGCCTTCATCCTGGCCCACCAACGCAACACTGGCAGCCAAGGTTTCAACTACGGTAACGGTGATGGTGGCGGCGCAATCTTCGTAGCCAACAGCTTCCTGTCCGACTTCAACCTCGAAGACGAGCGCTCCTGGCAAGCCAGCTACGAGCTGGATTTCGCCACTTTCGGCGTTCCGGGTCTGAGCTTCAAAACTGCGTACATTTGGGCTGACAACATCACCTCTCGCGAAGACGGCGTGATTACCAACACCAATGGCAAAGAACACGAATTCTTCAACCAGGTGAAATACACTGTCCAGAGCGGTGCAGCTAAGGATCTGTCCTTCCGCCTGCGCGCTTCCGTACTGCGTGCCAACTCTGCGGTTAGCGATGTCAACATCGACGACACCAACGAAGTCCGCTTCTACGTGAACTACCCGCTCAGCGTTCTGTAATCTCGCGCAAGCCTGATAGCAGTTCAGAAACCCGGCTTCGGCCGTAATGCTGTTCACTTAAGCATTTGAGTCCAAGCCGGGGTTTCTAGAAAATCCGATACCAGCCTCCTGGTATCGGATTTTTTATGCCCATTTAGCAGCAACTGCTCGACCTCGGCGATCTCTTCAACTTCTCCGACCTCAGCACTTTCACACAGAATATCCCTGTTGAATGGGTCGCCAGTGCGCTCAATCTCTCCGCTCAAGCCACTATTCGGCGCAGGCGTCTGCCGAGTGATCAGGT
>NZ_MSXW01000058.1 GCF_001945445.1 Pseudomonas sp. PA27(2017) | reverse complement strand
CGGGTCACGCTGACTACGTCAAGAACATGATCACCGGTGCTGCCCAGATGGACGGCGCTATCCTGGTTTGCTCGGCCGCTGATGGTCCGATGCCGCAAACTCGTGAGCACATCCTGCTGTCCCGTCAGGTAGGCGTTCCGTACATCGTTGTCTTCCTGAACAAGGCTGACATGGTTGACGACGCTGAGCTGCTGGAGCTGGTCGAGATGGAAGTTCGCGATCTGCTGAGCACCTACGACTTCCCGGGCGACGACACTCCGATCATCATCGGTTCGGCGCTGATGGCTCTGAACGGCCAGGACGACAACGGCATGGGTACCACTGCTGTTAAGACCCTGGTTGAAACTCTGGACAGCTACATTCCAGAGCCGGTTCGTGCCATCGACCGTCCGTTCCTGATGCCGATCGAAGACGTATTCTCGATCTCCGGCCGCGGTACTGTAGTGACCGGTCGTGTAGAGCGCGGTATCGTCAAGATCCAGGAAGAAATCGAGATCGTTGGTCTGCGTGCTACCACCAAGACCACCTGTACCGGTGTCGAGATGTTCCGCAAGCTGCTCGACGAAGGTCGTGCTGGTGAGAACTGTGGCGTTCTGCTGCGCGGCACCAAGCGTGACGACGTAGAGCGTGGTCAGGTTCTGGCCAAGCCGGGCACCATCAAGCCGCACACCAAGTTCGAAGCTGAAGTGTACGTTCTGTCCAAAGAAGAAGGTGGTCGTCACACCCCGTTCTTCAAGGGCTACCGTCCGCAGTTCTACTTCCGTACCACTGACGTGACCGGTTCGTGCGAACTGCCGGAAGGCGTTGAGATGGTAATGCCGGGCGACAACATCAAAATGGTTGTCACCCTGATCAAGCCGATCGCCATGGAAGACGGCCTGCGCTTCGCCATTCGCGAAGGTGGTCGTACCGTTGGTGCTGGTGTTGTAGCAAAGATCGTCGAATAATCGATTGATCTGATTCCAAAAGAGCCCCCGCCCAGCGGGGGCTTTTTTATGGGCGGAAGATATCTGCTGGTTATTTTCTAACCGGGTTGACACTCCCTGGGGGCGTCTATAGAATCACGCCTCCTTTTAACGGGCGTATTGCGTCCGTTAACTGGGAATCGCAGCTTGGAATCTGAGGTCAAAATGCAAAACCAACAAATCCGTATACGGTTGAAGGCTTTTGACCATCGCCTGATCGATCAATCAACCCAGGAAATCGTGGAAACCGCGAAACGTACTGGTGCTCAGGTGCGTGGTCCGATTCCTCTGCCAACTCGCAAAGAGCGGTTCACCGTTCTGACTTCGCCACACGTCAACAAAGACGCTCGCGATCAGTACGAAATCCGCACTCATAAGCGTGTACTGGACATCGTCCAGCCAACGGATAAAACCGTTGATGCTCTTATGAAGCTCGATCTTGCGGCTGGCGTGGAAGTGCAGATCAGCCTCGGCTAAAACCTGGCGGTTTTAGTCGTGTAACGCTCTGAAATGGGCGGCCATAGCGGGTGAAAGCCCCGTACACTCATGAGGTTACAACATGACTATTGGTGTAGTCGGTCGTAAGTGCGGCATGACCCGCATTTTCACCGAAGAAGGTGTCTCCATTCCGGTCACGGTCATTGAGATCGAGCCGAATCGCGTCACCCAGTTCAAAACTGAGGAGTCCGATGGCTATCGTGCAGTGCAAGTCACTGTCGGCGAGCGTCGCGTTTCTCGTGTCAGCAAGGCTCAAGCCGGTCACTTCGCCAAGGCGAACGTCGCGGCAGGTCGTACCGTTCTGGAATTCCGTCTTGAAGAAGGCGACTACCAGGCTGGCGATCTGATCAACGCTGAAATTTTCCAAGCTGGTCAACTGGTCGACGTGACCGGTCAGTCCAAAGGTAAAGGCTTCGCCGGTACCATCAAGCGTTGGAACTTCCGCGGCCAAGACAACACCCACGGTAACTCCGTGTCCCACCGCGTTCCGGGTTCGATTGGCCAGTGCCAGACGCCGGGCCGTGTATTCAAGGGCAAGAAAATGTCCGGTCACATGGGTGCTGAGCGCGTGACTGTGCAGTCCCTGGAAGTAGTGCGCGTGGATGCTGAACGCAACCTGCTGCTGGTCAAGGGTGCCGTTCCTGGCGCTACTGGCGGCAACCTGGTTGTGCGTCCGGCTGCCAAGGCTCGCGGTTAAGGGGAAGCTGACATGCAATTAAATGTAAATGGCGCTCAAGCGATCGAAGTCTCCGATGCGACTTTCGGTGGCGACTACAACGAGACCCTGGTTCACCAAGCTGTCGTCGCCTACATGGCTGGCGGCCGTCAGGGCAGCAAGCAGCAGAAGACTCGTTCCGACGTTTCCGGTGGCGGTAAGCGCCCGTGGCGTCAGAAGGGTACTGGCCGCGCGCGTGCCGGTACCTCCCGTGGTCCGATCTGGCGTGGCGGTGGTGTGACCTTCGCAGCACGTCCGCAGAACCATGATCAGAAGCTGAACAAGAAGATGTATCGCGCTGCGATCCGTTCGATTCTTGCTGAGCTGGTCCGTAGCGACCGTCTGGTAGTGGTTGAAGACTTCGCTGTCGAAGCTCCGAAAACCAAAGAGCTGCTGGGCAAGCTGAATGGTCTGGGTCTGAGCGACGTTCTGATCGTCTCCGACGCCGTAGATCAAAATCTGTACCTGGCTGCTCGCAACCTGCCACACGTCGACGTTCGTGACGTGCAGGGTTCCGATCCGGTCAGTCTGATCGCGTATGAAAAGGTACTGGTTACCGTTTCTGCCGTGAAGAAATTCGAGGAGCTGCTGGGATGAACCAGGAACGCGTATTCAAAGTGCTGCTTGGCCCGCACATCTCCGAGAAGGCCACGACTCTGGCAGACAAGAAAAGCCAGTTCGTTTTCAAAGTTGCGACTGACGCAACCAAGCTGGAAATCAAGAAGGCCGTCGAAAGCCTGTTCAGCGTGAAGGTTCAGCATGTCACTACCCAGAACGTTCTGGGCAAGAGCAAGCGCACCGCTCGCGGTCTGGGCAAGCGTAACGACTGGAAGAAGGCGATCATCTCCCTTCAGCCAGGCCAGGATCTCGATTTCGCCACCAGCAGTGCTGAGTAAGGAAGGGGTGCATCATGGCAATCGTTAAATGCAAACCGACTTCCGCGGGCCGCCGTTTTGTGGTCAAGGTGGTCAATCAGGAGCTGCACAAAGGCGCTCCTCATGCTCCACTGCTCGAGAAGAAGTCGAAGTCTGGCGGTCGTAACAACAACGGCCGTATCACCACCCGTCATATCGGTGGTGGTCACAAGCAGCATTACCGTCTGGTCGATTTTCGTCGCAACGACAAAGATGGCATCCCTGCCACTGTCGAGCGCGTTGAATATGACCCGAACCGTACCGCGCACATCGCTCTGCTGAAATATGCCGATGGTGAGCGTCGTTACATCATCGCACCGAAAGGTGTGAGCGCCGGCGATCAGCTGGTTGCAGGTTCGATGGCGCCGATCAAGGCCGGCAACAGCCTGCCGCTGCGTAACATTCCGGTGGGTTCGACCGTTCACGGTATCGAGCTGAAGCCGGGTAAAGGTGCTCAAATCGCTCGTTCCGCTGGTGCTTCGGCTCAGCTGATCGCACGTGAAGGCGTCTACGTCACCCTGCGTCTGCGCAGCGGTGAAATGCGTAAAGTGCTGGCCGAATGCCGCGCGACCCTGGGTGAAGTCTCGAACTCCGAGCACAGCCTGCGTTCGCTGGGTAAAGCTGGTGCCAAGCGCTGGCGTGGCGTTCGCCCGACCGTTCGTGGTGTTGCCATGAACCCGGTCGACCACCCACACGGTGGTGGTGAAGGTCGTACCTCTGGTGGTCGTCATCCGGTGTCTCCATGGGGCTTCCCGACGAAGGGCGCGAAGACTCGTGGTAACAAACGCACCGACAACATGATCGTCCGTCGTCGCAAGTAACTAGAGGGATACGACAGTGCCACGTTCTCTGAAAAAAGGTCCTTTTATCGATCTTCACCTACTGAAGAAGGTCGAAGTGGCAGCAGAAAAGAACGATCGCAAACCGGTTAAAACCTGGTCGCGCCGTTCGATGATTCTGCCGCAGATGGTCGGTCTGACCATCGCCGTGCATAACGGTCGCCAACACGTCCCCGTTCTCGTGAACGAAGACATGGTCGGCCACAAACTGGGCGAATTTGCCGGCACCCGTACCTATCGTGGGCACGTGGCTGACAAGAAAGCCAAGCGTTAAGGGGTAAGGAAATGGAAGTAGCCGCTAAGTTGTCGGGCGCTCGCATCTCCGCCCAGAAAGCCCGCTTGGTCGCCGACCAGATCCGCGGGAAGAAGGTGGGCGAAGCGCTCAACCTGCTGGCTTTCAGCAGTAAGAAAGCCGCGGAAATCATGAAGAAAGTGCTGGAGTCGGCCGTGGCCAACGCCGAGCACAACGAAGGCGCCGACGTTGATGACCTGAAGGTCAGCACCGTTTTCGTCAACGAAGGGCGTTCGCTGAAGCGCATCATGCCGCGTGCCAAAGGCCGCGCTGATCGCATCGTCAAGCGGTCTTGCCATATCACTGTCAAGGTTGCGGACAAGTAACGGAGTCGATCAGATGGGTCAGAAAGTACATCCCACTGGCATTCGCCTGGGAATCGTCAAGGATCACACCTCCGTCTGGTACGCAGACGGCCGGACTTATGCGGACTACCTGTTCGCTGATCTGAAGGTGCGTGAGTATCTCCTCGACAAACTAAAAAGCGCGTCCGTAAGCCGTGTCGACATCGCTCGTCCGGCCCAAACCGCACGCATCACCATCTACACCGCTCGTCCCGGCATCGTGATCGGCAAGAAAGGTGAAGATGTTGAGAAGCTGCGTCAGGACCTGACCAAGCAAATGGGTGTGCCAGTGCACATCAATATCGAAGAGATCCGCAAGCCGGAGCTCGACGGTATGCTGGTTGCGCAGAGCGTAGCTCAGCAGCTGGAGCGTCGCGTTATGTTCCGTCGCGCCATGAAGCGCGCTGTACAGAACGCCATGCGTATTGGTGCCAAGGGCATCAAGATCCAGGTGAGTGGTCGTCTCGGCGGTGCGGAAATCGCACGTACCGAGTGGTATCGCGAAGGTCGTGTGCCGTTGCACACCCTGCGCGCTGACATTGACTATGCCACCTACGAAGCGCACACCACTTACGGTGTGATCGGTGTGAAGGTTTGGATCTTCAAGGGTGAGGTCATCGGTGGCCGCCATGAAGAGCTGAAGCCGCAAGCACCTGCGCCTCGTAAAGCTGCTAAGAAATAAGGAGTACGCATCATGTTGCAACCAAAGCGTACGAAGTTCCGCAAGCAGATGACCGGCCACAACCGTGGTCTGGCTCAGCGCGGTAGCAAGGTCAGCTTCGGCGAGTTCGCGCTGAAGTCCGTTGCCCGCGGTCGTCTCACCGCCCGTCAGATCGAGTCCGCTCGTCGTGCTCTGACTCGTCACGTCAAGCGTGGCGGGAAGATCTGGATTCGCGTTTTCCCGGACAAGCCGGTTACCAAGAAGCCTCTCGAGGTGCGTATGGGTAAAGGTAAGGGTGGCGTTGAATATTGGGTAGCCCAGATCCAGCCAGGCAAAGTCCTGTACGAGATCGAAGGCGTTTCCGAAGAGCTGGCGCGTGAGGCTTTCGCCCTGGCTGCTGCAAAGCTGCCGCTCGCCACCACCTTTGTTAAACGGACGGTGATGTGATGAAAGCGAAAGAACTTCGTGAAAAAAACGCAGAGCAGCTGAACGAGCAACTGCTCGGCCTGCTGCGCGACCAGTTCAATCTGCGCATGCAGAAAGCAACTGGCCAGTTGGGGCAGTCTCACCTGCTCTCGCAAGTTAAGCGCGACATCGCTCGTGTGAAAACTGTGCTCAACCAGCAGGCAGGTAAGTGATCATGGCCGAAGTTGAAAAAACAGTCCGTACGCTGACCGGCCGTGTCGTCAGCGACAAGATGGACAAGACCATCACCGTTCTGATCGAGCGTCGCGTAAAGCACCCGATCTACGGTAAATACGTCAAGCGTTCGACCAAGCTGCACGCTCACGACGAATCCAACCAGTGCAAGATCGGCGACAAGGTTTCCATCCGCGAAACCCGTCCGCAGTCCAAGACCAAGTCCTGGGCTCTGGTTGAAGTCGTCGAACGCGCCGTCGAAGTCTAAGAGCTAAGGGTCGGAGAAATTTTATGATTCAGACTCAATCCATGCTCGATGTGGCTGACAACAGCGGTGCACGTCGCGTCATGTGCATCAAGGTGTTGGGCGGTTCGCATCGTCGCTACGCCGGCATCGGCGACATCATCAAGGTCACCGTCAAGGAAGCAATTCCGCGCGGCAAAGTGAAGAAAGGTCAGGTCATGACCGCAGTGGTCGTTCGTACCCGTCACGGCGTTCGCCGTGCCGACGGTTCGATCATCCGCTTCGACGGCAACGCTGCTGTTCTGCTGAACAACAAGCAAGAGCCGATCGGTACCCGCATCTTCGGGCCAGTGACCCGTGAACTGCGTACCGAGAAGTTCATGAAGATCGTCTCGCTCGCCCCTGAAGTGCTTTAAGGAGATCCGACATGCAAAAGATTCGTCGTGACGACGAGATCATCGTGATCGCCGGCAAAGACAAAGGTAAGCGCGGTAAGGTGCTCAAGGTTCTCGCTGACGACCGTCTGGTCGTCGGTGGCATCAACCTGGTGAAGCGTCATACCAAGCCGAACCCGATGTCGGGCGTTCAAGGCGGTATCGTCGAGAAAGAAGCGCCACTGCACGCTTCCAACGTTGCCATTTTCAACAGCGAAACCAACAAGGCTGATCGCGTTGGTTTCAAAGTCGAAGACGGCAAGAAAATTCGTGTCTTCAAGTCCACCCAGAAGCCGGTTGGCGCTTGAGAATCATAGGTAAAACACCATGGCACGACTGAAAGAGATTTACCGGAAGGAAATCGCGCCCAAGCTGAAGGAAGAACTGAAGCTGGCGAACGTGATGGAAGTTCCGCGCATCACCAAGATCACCCTGAACATGGGCCTGGGCGAAGCGATCGGTGACAAGAAAGTCATCGAGAACGCCGTTGCCGACCTCGAGAAGATCACCGGTCAGAAAGTCGTTGTGACTCATGCCCGTAAGTCGATCGCAGGTTTCAAGGTTCGTGAAGGTTGGCCGATTGGCGTCAAGGTCACTCTGCGTCGCGAGCGTATGTACGAGTTCCTGGATCGTCTGCTGTCCATCTCCCTGCCGCGCGTGCGTGACTTCCGCGGCCTGAATGCCAAGTCCTTCGACGGCCGCGGCAACTACAGCATGGGCGTGAAAGAGCAGATCATCTTCCCGGAAATCGATTACGACAAGATCGATGCGCTGCGTGGTCTGGACATCACCCTGACCACCACTGCCCGTACGGATGATGAAGGCCGCGCTCTGCTGCGTGCTTTCAAATTCCCGTTCCGCAACTGATTGGAGTAGGAACATGGCCAAGACGAGCATGAAAAACCGCGAGCTGAAGCGTCAGCGCACGGTTGCCAAGTACGCCAAAAAGCGTGCCGAGCTGAAAGCCATCATCGTGGATCAGAACGCAACTCCAGAAGCACGTTGGGAAGCCAGCGTTGCCCTGCAGAAGCAGCCACGTGATGCCAGCGCTTCGCGTCTGCGCAACCGCTGCCGCATCACCGGCCGTCCGCACGGTGTATTCCGTAAGTTCGGTCTGTCGCGTATCAAGCTGCGTGAAGCAGCCATGCGCGGCGACGTACCAGGTCTGGTCAAAGCCAGCTGGTAAGCCGACGCGGCAAACGCCGGAGCTAGCTCCGGCGTACAAGCAATATGAATCAAGCCCCTTTTGGGGCTTGATTCATTTTTGATCAGTCTCTAGAATGCCCGGCTCGCCTGAGCCCGGATTTCCGTGAGTTCTGGTGATTCTTAGCCGAGAGGCTAATTCTTTTTGTATCAGGAGCGTCTAGCCCATGAGTATGCAGGACCCGTTAGCGGACATGCTAACTCGTATCCGTAATGCCCAGATGGCTGAAAAGTCCGTCGTAAGCATGCCTTCTTCTACCCTGAAGGTGGCTGTAGCCAAAGTTCTGAAAGACGAAGGTTATATTGCGGGTTATCAGATCAGCGGCGAAGCAAAGCCGCAGCTGTCCATCGAGCTGAAGTACTTCGAAGGCCGTCCGGTCATCGAAGAAGTCAAGCGCGTCAGCCGTCCCGGCCTTCGCCAGTACAAATCCGTCGATGATCTGCCGAAAGTTCGCGGCGGTCTCGGTGTTTCCATCGTCTCCACCAACAAGGGTGTGATGACGGACCGCGCTGCGCGCGCTGCCGGTGTCGGCGGCGAAGTGCTTTGCACTGTGTTCTAAGGGGGGATAAGCATGTCTCGCGTTGCTAAGAACCCCGTCAAGCTGCCTGCTGGTGTAGAGATCAAACTCGCCGGTCAGCAGCTTTCGGTGAAGGGTGCCAAGGGCACTCTGGAACTGAACGTTCACTCGTCCGTTGAAGTGCTGCAGGAATCCGGTGAGCTGCGTTTCGCTGCTCGCAACGGCGACCAGCAGACTCGTGCGATGGCCGGTACTACCCGCGCTCTGGTCAACAACATGGTCATCGGCGTAAGCCAAGGCTTCGAGCGCAAGCTCCAGCTGATCGGTGTTGGTTACAAGGCGCAGGCCAAGGGTCAGGTGCTGAACCTGGCGTTGGGCTTCTCTCACCCTATCGACTACCAACTGCCGGAAGGCGTTGTGGCCGAAACCCCGAACCAGACCGAGATCCTGATCAAGGGTGTCGACAAGCAACTGGTTGGTCAGGTTGCCGCGGAGATTCGTGACTTCCGCCGTCCTGAACCTTACAAGGGCAAAGGTGTTCGTTACGCTGACGAAGTCGTCCGCCGTAAAGAAGCCAAGAAGAAGTAAGGGGCTAGGAAATGACCGACAAAAAAGTTACTCGTCTGCGTCGCGCTCGCAAAGCACGCCTGAAAATGCACGAGCTCGAAGCCGTGCGTCTGTGCGTGTACCGCTCTTCGCAGCACATCTATGCCCAGGTCATCTCGGCCGACGGCAGCAAGGTTCTGGCCAGCGCCTCTACCTTGGACAAAGCACTGCGTGACGGCGCCACCGGCAACGTCGACGCGGCCAAGAAAGTTGGTGAGCTGGTTGCCGAGCGTGCGAAAGCCGCTGGTGTGACCCAGGTTGCATTCGACCGTTCTGGCTTCAAGTACCACGGCCGCGTCAAGGCGCTGGCTGATGCTGCTCGTGAAGGCGGGCTGGAGTTCTAAGTTATGGCAAATAACGACCAAAAGCGCGACGAAGGCTATATCGAGAAGCTGGTTCAGGTGAACCGCGTTGCCAAGACCGTTAAAGGCGGCCGTATCTTCACCTTCACCGCGCTGACCGTGGTAGGTGATGGCAAGGGCCGTGTAGGTTTCGGCCGTGGCAAGTCCCGTGAAGTGCCGGCTGCCATCCAGAAAGCGATGGAAGCTGCTCGTCGCAACATGATCCAAGTTGATCTGAACGGCACCACTCTGCAGTACGCCATGAAGTCCGCCCACGGCGCTTCGAAGGTTTACATGCAGCCTGCTTCCGAAGGTACCGGCATCATCGCTGGTGGCGCCATGCGTGCCGTCCTGGAAGTCGCTGGTGTTCAGAACGTTCTGGCCAAGTGCTACGGCTCTACCAACCCCGTGAACGTGGTTCATGCCACTTTCAAAGGTCTGAAGGCTATGCAGTCTCCGGATTCGGTTGCAGCCAAGCGTGGCAAGAGTGTCGAGGAGATTCTCTAACCATGGCTAACACCGTCAAAGTGACTCTGATCAAGAGCACCAATGGCCGTCTGGCCAATCACAAAGCCTGCGTCAAAGGCCTCGGCCTGCGTCGCATCAATCATACCGTCGAAGTTCTGGATACTCCGGAAAACCGCGGCATGATCAACAAGGCTTATTACCTTCTCCGTGTGGAGGGTTGATCCATGTACCTGAACGATTTGAGTCCAGCGCCGGGTTCCCGTCGCGAGAAGCACCGTCCGGGCCGTGGTATCGGTAGTGGTTTGGGCAAGACCGGTGGCCGTGGTCACAAAGGTCAGACCTCCCGCTCCGGTGGCACCATTGCTCCGGGTTTCGAAGGCGGCCAGCAGCCTCTGCACCGTCGTCTTCCCAAGTTCGGTTTCGTGTCTCTGAAGGCTATGGATCGCGCGCAAGTGCGTACTTCCGAGCTGAACAAGATCGAAGGCGACGTAGTTACTCTGCAGGCGCTGAAGGATGCCAACCTGATTAATCAAAACGTACAGCGTGTGAAAGTCATGCTGTCCGGTGAGATTACTCGTGCGGTCACCCTCAAAGGTATCGCCGCCACCAAAGGTGCGCGTGCGGCTATCGAAGCAGCTGGCGGTAAGTTCGAGGAATAAATGGCTAAGCAAGGTGCTCTCTCTGCTCTGGCTGGTGGCGGGTTGTCCGAACTCTGGGCTCGTCTGCGCTTTCTGTTCATGGCGATCATCGTCTATCGAATCGGCGCGCATATCCCAGTTCCCGGTATAAACCCTGACCGTCTGGCCGATCTGTTTCGACAGAATGAGGGGACCATTCTTAGCTTGTTCAACATGTTTTCCGGCGGCGCGCTGGAGCGGATGAGTATCTTTGCACTGGGGATCATGCCGTACATCTCGGCATCGATCATCATGCAGCTGATGACCGCCGTCAGTCCGCAGCTGGAGCAGTTGAAGAAGGAAGGTGAGGCTGGTCGTCGCAAGATCAGCCAGTACACCCGCTACGGCACCTTGGTTCTGGCTTTCGTCCAGGCTATCGGCATGTCCGTTGGTCTGGCGAGCCAGGGCGTAGCGTTCTCGGGCGATTTCGGCTTCCACTTCGTCGCAGTCACCACGTTCGTGGCGGGTGCGATGTTCATGATGTGGCTGGGCGAGCAAATCACCGAGCGCGGTGTTGGCAACGGTATTTCGATGCTGATTTTTGCGGGCATCGTAGCCGGTCTGCCGTCGGCGATCGGGCAGTCTTTCGAGTCTGCACGTCAGGGCGATATCAATATTTTCGCTCTCATCGCCATCGGTTTGCTGGCAGTAGCGATCATCGGTTTCGTGGTGTTCATTGAGCGTGGCCAGCGTCGCATCGCGGTGCACTACGCCAAGCGTCAGCAGGGCCGCAAGGTCTTCGCTGCGCAGACCAGCCACCTGCCGTTGAAGGTGAACATGGCGGGCGTAATCCCGGCCATTTTCGCCAGCAGCCTTCTGTTGTTCCCGGCCTCGCTGGGTGCCTGGTTTGGTCAGTCCGAAGGTATGGGCTGGCTGCAGGATATTTCACAGGCTATCGCTCCTGGTCAGCCGTTGAACATTTTGCTGTTTAGTGCAGGGATCATCTTCTTCTGCTTCTTCTACACAGCGCTGATGTTCAACCCGAAAGACGTAGCGGAAAACCTGAAGAAGTCCGGTGCCTTTATTCCGGGTATCCGTCCCGGTGAGCAGTCTGCACGCTATATCGATGGCGTTCTGACTCGCTTGACCATGTTCGGTGCTCTGTACATGACGGCCGTATGCTTGTTGCCCCAGTTCCTGGTGGTGGCGGCCAACGTACCGTTCTACCTTGGCGGGACCTCGTTGCTGATCGTGGTGGTGGTTGTGATGGACTTCATGTCGCAAGTACAATCGCACCTCGTTTCGCACCAGTACGAATCCCTGATGAAGAAAGCCAACCTGAAGGGCTACGGCAGCGGCATGCTCCGCTGAAGTGTCCATAAGGTTCGAGGAGTTGGTGATGAAAGTTCGTGCATCGGTGAAAAAGCTGTGCCGCAACTGCAAAATTATTCGCCGTGAAGGTGTAGTGCGAGTGATTTGCAGCGCGGAACCGCGTCACAAACAGCGCCAAGGCTGAGTGTGATCGACGCTATAAGCCCGGCAGCTAGTGCGCTGCCGGGTTGATTATTTGTTTTTACAGCGATAATATCTCGCGCCCCATTTCTTGGCTTCCGGGGCGTAGGTAGCTGTCAATTGGAGTTCCACTGAATGGCCCGTATTGCAGGCGTTAACATTCCGGATAACAAGCACGCTGTTATCTCGCTGACCTACATCTTTGGTGTTGGTCGCACTACTGCACAGAAGATCTGTGCCGCTACCGGTATTAATCCGGCAGCAAAGATCAAGGATCTCTCTGACGAGCAGATCGAGCAGCTGCGTGGTGAAGTCGCCAAGGTGAATACCGAGGGTGATCTGCGCCGTGAAGTGAACATGAAAATCAAACGCTTGATGGATCTGGGTTGCTACCGCGGCCTGCGTCATCGTAAAGGTCTGCCGGTTCGCGGTCAGCGCACCAAGACCAACGCACGCACCCGTAAGGGCCCGCGTAAGCCGATCCGCAAGTAATCGCGTTCGCGAATCGACAGGAATTTAGTCATGGCAAAACCTGCTGCTCGTACTCGTAAGAAAGTCAAAAAGACGGTGGTTGATGGCATCGCCCACATCCACGCTTCTTTCAACAACACCATCGTGACCATTACCGACCGTCAAGGTAACGCCCTGTCCTGGGCTACTTCCGGTGGTTCGGGTTTCCGCGGTTCCCGCAAGTCCACCCCGTTCGCTGCCCAGGTGGCTGCTGAGCGTGCTGGTCAAGCTGCGCTGGAATACGGCCTGAAGAACCTCGACGTCAACGTCAAGGGCCCAGGTCCGGGTCGTGAGTCCGCTGTCCGTGCTCTTAACGGCTGCGGTTACAAGATCGCCAGCATCACCGATGTGACGCCAATCCCGCATAACGGGTGCCGTCCTTCGAAGAAGCGTCGCGTGTAATCAGGAGACAGTGAGAAATGGCTCGTTACATTGGTCCCAAATGCAAACTGTCTCGTCGTGAAGGCACTGATCTGTTCCTGAAGAGTGGCGTCCGCGCTCTGGAATCGAAGTGCAACATCGAAGCAGCCCCAGGTATCCACGGTCAGCGCCGTGGCCGTCAGTCCGACTACGGCACCCAGCTGCGTGAGAAGCAAAAAGTTCGTCGTATCTACGGTGTACTGGAGCGTCAGTTCAGCGGTTACTACAAGCAGGCAGCTAGCCAGAAAGGCGCTACCGGCGAAAACCTGCTGCAACTGCTCGAGTGCCGTCTGGATAACGTCGTTTACCGTATGGGTTTCGGCGCTACTCGTGCCGAGTCCCGTCAGCTGGTTTCGCACAAAGCGATCAGCGTAAACGGCAAGACTGTCAACGTACCGTCCTACCAGGTCAAAGCTGGTGACGTGGTTGCAGTTCGCGAGAAGTCGAAGAATCAGCTGCGCATCGTTCAGGCTCTTGAGCTGTGTGCTCAGCGTGGCCGTGTTGAGTGGGTAGATGTAGACACCGAGAAGAAATCCGGCGTGTTCAAAAGCGTTCCGGTTCGTGGTGATCTCTCCGCTGACATCAACGAGAGCCTGATTGTCGAGCTCTACTCCAAGTAAGGGCTAGAAAATAGGTGCATCCATGCAGATTTCGGTAAATGAGTTCCTGACCCCCCGCCATATCGATGTGCAGGTGGTCAGTCAGACCCGCGCCAAGATCACCCTCGAGCCTCTCGAGCGTGGTTTCGGCCATACCCTGGGCAACGCGCTGCGTCGCATCCTGTTGTCCTCCATGCCTGGCTGTGCAGTAGTCGAGGCCGAGATTGACGGTGTACTCCATGAGTACAGCGCCATTGAAGGTGTTCAGGAAGACGTCATTGAAATCCTGCTCAACCTCAAAGGTCTGGCCATCAAACTGCACGGTCGAGACGAAGTTACACTGACTCTGGCGAAGAAGGGCTCTGGCGTCGTAACCGCTGCCGACATTCAGCTGGATCATGATGTTGAAATCGTCAACGGCGACCACGTAATCGCCAATCTGGCCGCTAATGGCGCGCTGAACATGAAGCTCGTCGTAGCTCGTGGTCGCGGCTACGAGCCGGCCGATTCGCGCCAGAGCGATGAAGATGAAAGCCGCAGCATTGGTCGCTTGCAGCTCGACTCTTCCTTCAGCCCGGTGCGTCGCGTGTCTTACGTGGTGGAAAACGCTCGCGTCGAGCAGCGCACCAACCTGGACAAGCTGGTTATCGATCTCGAAACCAACGGTACCCTGGATCCTGAAGAGGCCATCCGTCGTGCCGCTACCATCCTGCAACAGCAGCTGGCTGCATTCGTCGACCTGAAGGGCGACAGCGAGCCGGTTGTTATCGAGCAGGAAGACGAGATCGATCCGATCCTGCTGCGTCCGGTTGATGACCTTGAACTGACCGTCCGTTCGGCCAACTGCCTCAAGGCAGAGAACATCTACTACATTGGTGACCTGATCCAGCGCACCGAAGTAGAGCTGCTCAAAACGCCGAACCTGGGTAAGAAGTCCCTGACCGAAATCAAGGACGTTCTGGCTTCCCGTGGTCTGTCCCTCGGTATGCGCCTCGACAACTGGCCGCCGGCAAGTCTGAAGAAAGACGACAAGGCCACTGCCTGATCGTCATCATCACCGAACGTGTAGTTTGGTAAGGAATTGAACCATGCGTCATCGTAAAAGTGGCCGTCACCTCAGCCGCACCAGCGCTCACCGCAAGGCCATGTTTCAGAACATGGCGGTATCGCTGTTCGAGCATGAGCTGATCAAAACTACTCTGCCGAAAGCCAAGGAACTGCGCCGCGTTGCCGAGCCGCTGATCACCCTGGCTAAAGAAGACAGCGTCGCCAACCGTCGTCTGGCTTTCGACCGTACTCGTTCGAAAGCTATCGTTGGTAAACTGTTCAACGATCTGGGCAAGCGCTATGCCACCCGTCAGGGCGGTTACCTGCGTATCCTCAAGTGCGGCTTCCGCGCTGGCGACAATGCTCCGATGGCTTATGTTGAGCTGGTCGACCGTCCGGTCGGCGGCGCAGTAGAAGCTGCCGAGTAAGGCATCGTTGCAAAAAAGAACCGGGCTTAGGCCCGGTTTTTTTATATGTGGTTTTTAGTAAAAAACTATCGTGCTGCAAGTTCTTATTCATTTGTCGCTTCGCCTGTGCTCGTTAATACTCAATGTCAATCCCGCTCAGTCGGGAACGATCAGGCCAGCTAAGGAGATAGACGATGAGTGACAAGACCGAGGGCAAATGCCCCTTTTCGGGGAACGCCTCTGCGGAAAAGCCGAAGCATGCCGCTGGTGGCGGTACCGGTAACCGTGACTGGTGGCCCAATCAGCTGCGTGTCGACCTGCTGCACCAGCACTCCTTCAAGTCCAACCCGCTGGGTGAGGACTTCAACTATGCCGACGCCTTCAACTCGCTGGACTATGAGGCGCTGAAGAAAGACCTGCGCGCCCTGATGACCGACTCGCAGGAGTGGTGGCCCGCTGACTTCGGCCACTACGGCCCGCAATTCATCCGTATGGCCTGGCACGCTGCCGGTACCTATCGCACGGGAGATGGCCGTGGCGGCGCTGGCCGTGGGCAGCAACGCTTCGCGCCGCTCAACAGCTGGCCGGACAACGTCAACATCGACAAGTCGCGCCGCTTGCTGTGGCCGATCAAGCAGAAGTACGGGCAGAAAATTTCCTGGGCCGATCTGTTGGTGCTGACCGGCAACGTTGCCCTGGAAACCATGGGCTTCCGCACCTTCGGCTTCGCCGGTGGCCGCGTAGATACCTGGGAACCGGATCAGGACGTTTACTGGGGTACTGAAAAGACCTGGCTGGGCGGCGACGAGCGCTATGGCAAGGGCGCTGCCGGCCGTGAAGACGATCAGGGCGTACTGGTCGCCGACGCAGAGCTGCATGGCCAGGAGCAGGACCGTACCGACGGTCAGGGCCGTAACCTGGAGAACCCGCTCGCTGCCGTGCAGATGGGCCTCATCTATGTGAACCCGGAAGGCCCTGAAGGCAATCCCGATCCGCTCGCCGCCGCCCATGACATCCGCGAGACCTTCGCGCGCATGGCGATGAACGATGAAGAAACCGTGGCGCTGATCGCCGGCGGTCACACCTTCGGCAAGACCCACGGTGCCGGCCCGGCCGATCACGTTGGCGCCGAGCCGGAAGCGGCCGGCCTGGAAGAGCAGGGCCTGGGCTGGAGCAGCTCGTTCGGCAGCGGCAAGGCCGGCGATGCGATCACCAGTGGCCTGGAAGTGACCTGGACCAGCACGCCCGCGCAGTGGGGTAACGAGTTCTTCGAGAACCTGTTCAAGTTCGAGTGGGAATTGACCAAGAGCCCGGCCGGTGCTCATCAGTGGGTGGCCAAGAACGCCGAGGCGATCATCCCCGATGCCCATGACCCGTCGAAGAAGCGCCTGCCGACGATGCTGACTACCGACTTGTCGCTGCGTTTCGACCCCGCCTACGAGAAGATCTCGCGTCGCTTCCTGGAGAATCCGCAAGCCTTCGCCGAAGCGTTCGCCCGCGCCTGGTTCAAGTTGACCCACCGCGATCTCGGGCCGAAGTCGCGTTACCTGGGCCCAGAAGTTCCGAAAGAAGAGCTGTTGTGGCAAGACCCGCTGCCGGCTGTTCATCATCCGCTGATCGACGACGCGGACGTGGCGACCCTCAAGGCACAGGTGCTGGCCTCTGGCCTGTCGGTGGCCGAGCTGGTCGGCACTGCCTGGGCTTCGGCTTCGACCTTCCGTGGCTCCGACAAGCGCGGCGGTGCCAATGGCGCCCGTATTCGCCTGGCACCACAGAAGGATTGGGCGGCTAACCAGCCCGAGCAACTGGCCAAAGTGCTGGCGAGGCTGGAAGGCATTCGCGGCGAGTTCAACCGCTCCGCTACCGGCGGCAAGCAGGTGAGCCTGGCCGACCTTATCGTACTGGCCGGTAATGCCGGTATCGAGCAGGCCGCCAGCAAGGCGGGTCGTACCGTGAAGGTGCCGTTTTCGCCAGGCCGCAGCGATGCGTCCCAGGCGCAGACCGATGTCGAGTCCTTCGCGGTGCTCGAACCGATCGCCGATGGCTTCCGCAACTACCTCAAAGGCCGCTACAGCGTGCCAGCCGAGGCGCTGCTGATCGACAAGGCGCAACTGCTGACCCTGACGGCGCCGGAACTGACGGTACTGGTCGGCGGCCTGCGAGCGATCAACATCAACGTGGAGGGTACGAGCCACGGTGTATTGACCGACAAGCCTGGCGCGCTGACCAACGACTTCTTCGTCAACCTGCTCGACATGGGCACTGCTTGGAAGGCAGCGGCCGGTGACGGCAATCTGTTCGAGGGGCGTGACCGCAAGAGCGGCGAATTGAAGTGGACGGGTACCCGGGTGGATCTGGTGTTCGGCTCCAACGCCATTCTGCGTGCCCAGGCCGAGGTCTATGCCAGCGCCGATGCGCGCTTCATCGAGGACTTCGTGGCCGCCTGGACCAAGGTCATGAACCTCGACCGCTTCGACCTCGCCTGATCCATGGCCGGGCGCATGCGCCCGGCTCGGTGAGCGGCTCAAGCCAACGCCTCCTTTCGGAGGCGTTGTGCTTTTTGCTTGACCCCGATGGGTGATGGGCCGAGCATTCACCTATTCCATTCGCTGCACCAAGGATTCCGCGCATGAAGGGCCACATCGAAGTCATCGACTACCTCAAAATCCTGCTCAAAGGGGAGCTGGCCGCGCGCGATCAGTATTTCATCCACTCGCGTCAGTACGAAGACTGGGGCTTCAGCAAGCTCTACGAACGCATCAACCACGAGATGGAGGAGGAGACCCAGCACGCCGATGCCCTGCTCAAGCGGATTCTGTTCCTGGAAGGCGTTCCGGACATGGTGCCGGATGCCTTCACCTTCGGGCAGACCGTGCCGGATGCCCTGAAACTGGACCTGGCTCTCGAGTATCAAGTGCGTGCGGCCCTGAGCAAGGGCATCGAACTGTGCGAGCGCCATCAGGATTATCAGACCAGCGATATCCTGCTGCTGCAACTCAAGGATACCGAGGAAGACCATGCTTACTGGCTGGAGATCCAGCTGCAGCTGATCGACAAGCTGGGCCTGGAAAAATACCTGCAGAGCCAGATGTAAATCATCGGCAAGAAAAAGCCCCGCTCGCGGGGCTTTCTCGTTTCAGGGAGGCGCTCAGGCGCGATCACGTTCCAGCAGCGGCTTGAGGAAGTGCCCCGTGTGGGACTGCGGCATCTCGGCCACTTCTTCCGGCGTGCCGACGGCGATGATCTGTCCGCCTTTGGAGCCCCCTTCGGGCCCCAGATCCACCAGCCAGTCGGCGGTCTTGATCACGTCCAGGTTGTGCTCGATCACCACCACGGTGTTGCCGTGGTCGCGCAAGCGGTGCAGAACGTCGAGCAATTGCTGGATGTCCGCGAAGTGCAGGCCGGTGGTCGGTTCGTCGAGGATGTACAGGGTCTTGCCGGTGTCACGCTTGGAGAGCTCGCGGGACAACTTGACCCGCTGCGCCTCGCCACCGGACAGAGTGGTCGCCGACTGGCCGAGCTTGATGTACGAAAGGCCCACGTCCATCAGCGTCTGCAGCTTGCGCGCAAGGGCCGGTACGGCATCGAAGAACGCGCGGGCGTCCTCGATGGTCATTTCCAGCACCTCGTGGATGCTCTTGCCCTTGTACTTGATCTCCAGGGTTTCGCGGTTGTAACGCTTGCTCTTGCACACGTCGCAGGGCACGTAGATGTCCGGCAGGAAGTGCATCTCCACCTTGATCAGGCCATCGCCCTGGCAGGCCTCGCAGCGGCCACCCTTGACGTTGAACGAAAAACGGCCGGGGCCGTAGCCGCGCGAGCGTGCTTCCGGCACGCCGGCGAACAGCTCGCGGATCGGCGTGAACAGGCCGGTGTAGGTCGCCGGGTTGGAGCGCGGCGTACGGCCGATGGGGCTCTGGTCGATGTCCACCACCTTGTCCAGGTGCTGCAGGCCGTCGATGCTGTCGTGGGCAGCGGCTTCCAGCGTAGTGGCGCCATTCAGTGCGGTGGCGCTGAGCGGGAACAGGGTGTTGTTGATCAGCGTCGACTTGCCCGAGCCGGAGACCCCGGTCACGCAGGTCAGCAGGCCGATGGGGATTTCCAGGTTGACGTTCTGCAGGTTGTTGCCACGAGCACCCTTGATCTTCAGCGACAGCTTCTTGTTGCGCGGTGTGCGCTTGGCCGGCACGACGATCTTGGTGCGGCCGGACAGATACTTGCCGGTGACCGAGTCTGGGTGCGCCATGACTTCTTCAGCTGTACCCTCGGCAACGATCTGCCCGCCGTGCACGCCCGCACCCGGGCCGATGTCAACCACGTAGTCGGCCATGCGGATGGCGTCTTCATCGTGCTCGACCACGATCACCGTGTTGCCGATGTCGCGCAGGTGGCGCAGGGTGCCGAGCAGGCGCTCGTTGTCACGCTGGTGCAGGCCGATGGACGGCTCGTCGAGGATGTACATGACGCCCACCAGGCCGGCGCCGATCTGGCTCGCCAGGCGGATGCGCTGGGCCTCGCCGCCGGATAGCGTGTCGGCGCTGCGATCCAGAGTCAGGTAATCGAGGCCGACGTTGACCAGGAATTGTAGGCGTTCGCAGATTTCCTTGAGGATCTTGCTGGCGATCTCGCCACGGCGGCCGTCCAGGGTCAGGCCGCCGAAGTAATCGCTGGCTGCGCCAATCGGCAGGCCGGTGACGGCAGGCAGGGTCTTCTCGCCCACCCATACATGGCGCGCCTCGCGACGCAGGCGTGTGCCGCGGCAGTCGGGGCAGGGCTGGGTGCTGAGAAACTTGGCCAGTTCCTCGCGCACGCTGGTCGACTCGGTTTCGCGGTAGCGGCGTTCGAGGTTGGGCACGATGCCTTCGAACGGATGCGAGCGCTTGACGATATCACCACGGTCGTTGAGGTACTTGAATTCGACGTTCTGCGAACCGCTGCCGCCGAGAATCACCTTCTGGTGCTCGGCGTCGAGTTCGGCGAACGGCTTGTCCAGGCTGAAGCCATAGTGTGACGACAGTGAGCCGAGCATCTGGAAGTAGTAGACGTTACGCCGGTCCCATCCGCGTATTGCGCCTTCGGCCAGGGTCAGCTCGCCGTTGACCAGGCGCTTGGCGTCGAAATACTGCTTCACGCCCAGACCGTCGCAGGTCGGGCAGGCGCCGGCCGGGTTGTTGAAGGAGAACAGCTTGGGCTCCAGTTCACTGATCGAATGGCCGCACACGGGGCAGGCGAAGCGCGCGGAGAAGATGATCTCTTCGCCTTCTTCCCCGTCCATGGGCGCGATCAGCGCCAGGCCGTCGGCCAACTTGAGCGCGGTCTCGAAGGATTCGGCCAGGCGCTGCTGCAGATCGCCGCGGGCCTTGAAACGATCGACCACGGCGTCGATGCTGTGCTTCTTCTGCTTGTCGAGCTTGGGCAGCTCGTCCAGCTCGTATAACTTGCCGTCCACCCGCACGCGCACGAAGCCTTGGGCGCGCAGCTCGTCGAACACCGCCAAGTGCTCACCCTTGCGTTCGCGAATCACCGGGGCCAGCAGCATCAGCTTGCTGCCTTCGGGCATGGCCAGCACCTGATCGACCATCTGGCTGACCGTCTGGGCTTCCAGCGGCAGGTCGTGATCGGGGCAGCGCGGCGTACCGGCGCGGGCGTAGAGCAGGCGCAGGTAGTCGTAGATCTCGGTGATGGTGCCGACGGTCGAACGCGGGTTGTGGGAGGTGGACTTCTGCTCGATGGAGATCGCCGGCGACAGGCCTTCGATGGTGTCGACATCGGGCTTTTCCATCATCGACAGGAACTGCCGGGCATAGGCCGACAGCGACTCCACATAGCGACGCTGGCCTTCGGCGTACAGCGTGTCGAAGGCCAGGGACGACTTGCCCGAGCCCGACAGGCCGGTGATCACGATCAGCTTGTCGCGTGGCAATGTCAGGTCGATATTCTTCAGGTTGTGGGTACGGGCCCCACGAATCAGGATCTTGTCCAAAAGGAACCTCTAAGCTGACTGGGTTTTCGTCGCTGTCTTTACCGGAGGCCCTTGTCACAGCCTCGCCTGGCGGGCGGATAAACCGCCGAGTATACGGGCGGCAACAGGCGTGCGGCAAAGCGCCGCTGCTGTGCCAGTAGGGTTTCGACTGGTAGAATCGCCGGCTTGTTTCAACAGGTTATCGACGATGCGCGATTCGCACAGCGAACGCATGAGTGGCGCGGAAACTCGTGCAGCCGGTGGGCTGGCGTTGGTGTTCGCATTCCGCATGCTGGGCATGTTCATGGTGTTGCCGGTATTGGCTACTTATGGGCAGGAGCTCGCCGGTTCAACCCCGGCCCTGATCGGCCTGGCGATCGGTGCCTACGGCCTGACCCAGGCCTTTCTGCAGATTCCCTTCGGGGTGATCTCCGATCGCATCGGTCGGCGCCCGGTGATCTACTTCGGCCTGGTGATCTTCGCCGCCGGCAGCCTGCTGGCGGCCAATGCCGATTCCATCTGGGGCGTGATCGCCGGGCGCGTGCTACAGGGCGCTGGGGCGATTTCCGCCGCGGTGATGGCGTTGCTGTCCGACCTTACCCGTGAGCAGCACCGCACCAAGGCCATGGCCATGATCGGTATGAGCATCGGCCTGTCGTTCGCCGTGGCGATGGTAGTCGGGCCATTGTTGACGCGCGCCTTTGGGCTGTCCGGTTTGTTCCTGGCCACCGGCGCCATGGCGCTGCTGGGCATCGTCATCGTCGCTGGCCTGGTGCCTTCGAGTGCCGGCCCGCTGCAGCACCGCGAATCCGGCGTCGCCAGGCAGGCCCTGTGGCCGACGCTCAAACACCCGGACCTGCTGCGGCTGGATTTCGCCATCTTCGCCCTGCACGCCATCCTCATGGCCAGCTTCATCGCCTTGCCGCTGGCACTGGTGGAGCAGGGCGGCCTGCCCAAGGAGCAGCACTGGTGGGTGTACCTCACTGCGCTGCTCGGCGGATTCTTCCTGATGGTGCCGTTCATCATCTACGGCGAGAAGAAGCGCCAGATGCGCCGTGTACTGGTCGGCTCGATCATCGTGCTGCTCGGCTGCGAGCTGTTCTTCTGGGCGTTCGGCCACGGCCTGCGCAACCTGGTGCTGGGCATCGTGGTGTTCTTCACCGCGTTCAACCTGTTGGAAGCTTCGCTGCCCTCGCTGATCAGCAAGGTGGCGCCGGCGGGCGGCAAAGGCACGGCCATGGGCGTGTATTCGACCAGCCAGTTCCTCGGCTCGGCCCTGGGCGGCATTCTTGGCGGCTGGCTGTATCAGCACTACGGGCTGGCAGGCGTGTTCGGCGGCTGTGCACTGTTGACGGTTCTCTGGCTGGCCTTTGCTGTTACTATGCGTGAACCGCCGTACGTGACCAGCCTGCGGTTGCCGCTTTCCAGCGCGGCGTTGCAGGAAGTGGGGCTGGCGGAGCGAATTCAGGCAGCGCCGGGAGTGGCGGATGCCGTAGTGGTGGTCGAAGAGGCCGCCCTCTATGTGAAAGTGGATACCCAACAATTGGATCGCACGTCGCTGCAGCGCTTGATCGAAGCGGCGCCGGTGACGTGCTGAAAGTAGGAGAGCGTTATGGCCCGTGGGGTTAACAAAGTCATTCTGGTCGGTACCTGCGGACAGGATCCGGAAACGCGCTATCTGCCCAGCGGCAATGCCGTGACCAACCTGAGCCTGGCCACCAGCGAGCAGTGGACGGACAAGCAGACCGGTCAGCGTGTCGAGAAAACCGAGTGGCACCGTGTGTCGCTGTTCGGCAAGGTCGCCGAGATCGCTGGTGAGTACCTGCGCAAGGGCTCCCAGGTGTACATCGAGGGCAAGCTGCAGACCCGCGAGTGGGAAAAGGACGGCGTGAAGCGCTACACCACCGAGATCATCGTCGACATGCAGGGCACCATGCAGCTGCTCGGCGGTCGTCCGGACAATGCCGGTGGTGGTGATTCCGCTCCACGTCAGTCGCGCCCGGCACCGCAGCGCGAGCCGCAGCAGCAGGCGCCGCGCCAGTCCGCGCCGCAGCAGCAGAAGCCGCAGCCCGCCCAGGACTACGACAGCTTCGACGACGACATTCCGTTCTGATCGTCAGCTGACTGCAAGAGGCCCCGCACTGCGGGGCCTTTTCATTTCTGCCAACGCGGCTCAGGCCGGCTTGAAGAGGCGCTTGCGCAGCAGGCCCTGGCAGATCCACAGCACCAGCGCCAGGCTGATGCCGCAGAGGTTGGCCAGTACGTCCAGCGGGCTGAACTCGCGTACCGGCTGGATCACATGCTGCAACCATTCCAGCAGGGGCGCCTGGATGTACAGCAGCGGCCATAGCAGCCAGCCGGGCATGCTGGGAAAAGCGATACGGGTAACCAGAGACAGGCCGCCGAAGGCGATCAGATGGAGGAACTTGTCCGACTCGTCGAACAGGTCGGGTGGTGGCTCGGGGCGAAACAGGCCGTAGGCGAGTACCGCACAGCAGGCCAGGAACAGCAGTTTTCTCACGTTTCTCTTCCTTCGCTTCTCTATCGGCTCGCCATTCAGACCCACATCGCGCCGCAGGGTTGCCCGCAGCGTGCCTTCGCCGGGCCCTGGTGCGTCAAGATGAAGCCCGGTGGTGACGCCGCGGGGTAAAAACAGCAAAATGCAGGCCATGGGGCTGAACCGTTCGGGCTCTGCCAAGAGTCGATTACCCAGGCACCGTTGCCGGGCGTCGGCTCAAATCTGATTGTGGAGCTTCTAGTTTCGTTATGCGCATGCGCCTGTTGTTGCTGGGTGGTGGCAGTACGCTGGGTCGGGCGTTGATTCGCCTGGGGGCCGAAGAAGATATCGGTTTCCTCGCCCCGCGCCCGCCGGCCCAGGGTTGGGATGCCGCCAGCCTCACTCAGTTGGTCGACGATACCCGCCCTGATGCGGTGATCAACCTCGCCTATTATTTCGACTGGTTTCAGGCCTCCAAGGTCAGCGAAGAGCGTTTCGCCGCTCAGGAGCGTGCCGTCGAGCGCCTGGCCGAGCTCTGCCAGCATCACGATATTCGCCTGCTGCAGCCGTCCAGTTACCGGGTGTTCGATGGCGCCCGGGCGACCGCCTACAACGAGAAGGACGAAACCCAGCCGCTGAGCATGCGCGGCCAGGTGCTGGTGCGCATGGAGCAGAGCGTGCGCGCCTTGTGCCCGCGTCATGTGCTGCTGCGCTTCGGCTGGATCCTCGATGACAGCCCGGACGGCCTGCTGGCACGCTTTCTGGTGCGCGCCGAGCGTGACAAGGCGCTGTACCTGGCCGACGACCGACGTGGCAACCCGACGCCGGTGGACGATGCCGCGCGAGTGATTCTCGCCGTCCTCAAGCAGCTCGACTGCGCCGCGCCGCTGTGGGGCACCTATCATTACGGCGGCCACGAGGCGACCACGGCGTTGGCGCTGGGCCAGGCGATGCTCAGCGAGGCCCGGCACCTGCGCCAGAACCTGCTGGAAGAGATCTGCGGGCAGGCCCACGCCGCCAGGGGCGATGCCTCGGAAGAGCCGCAGCACGGCGTACTCGCGTGCAAGAAGATCCTTCACACCTTCGGCGTCAAGCCGCGCGCCTGGCGTGCCGGCCTACCGAGCCTGCTGGAGCACTATTACCGCCATGTCTGATCAACCTGTTCTCGTCACCGGCGGTGCCGGCTTCATCGGCTCCAACCTGGTCGACGCCCTGCTGGCGCGTGGGCACAGCGTGCGCGTGCTGGACAACCTGTCCATGGGCAAGCTGAGTAACCTGCCGCTCGATGATGCTCGCCTGACCTTCATCGAAGGCGACGTAGCCGATGCCGCGCTGGTCAGCCGCGCGGTGGCCGGTTGCAGCGCCGTGGTGCACCTGGCAGCCGTGGCCTCGGTACAGGCCTCGGTGGACGATCCGGTCAGCACCCACCAGAGCAACTTCATCGGCACCCTGAACATTTGCGAAGCCATGCGCGAGCACGGCGTGCGTCGCGTGGTGTTCGCTTCCAGCGCCGCGGTGTATGGCAACAATGGCGAAGGCGTGGCCATCGACGAAGCCACCGCCAAGGCACCTTTGACGCCTTACGCGTCGGACAAGCTGGCCAGCGAGCACTACCTGGAGTTCTACGCGCGGCAGCATGGACTGGAGCCGGCGATTTTTCGTTTCTTCAACGTGTTCGGCCCACGCCAGGATCCGTCCTCGCCATATTCGGGGGTGATCAGTATCTTCACCCAGCGCGCCCAGCAAGGCCTGCCGATCAGCGTGTTCGGTGACGGCGAGCAGACCCGGGATTTCTTCTATGTCGCCGATCTGGTCGCACTGCTGCTGCAGGCGCTGGACGCCGGGCAGCCGCCTGCCGGCGCGGTGAACGTCGGTTGGAACGAGTCGGTAAGCCTCAAACAGTTGCTGACGCAGATCGGTGAGCTGCTCGGCTGCCTGCCGCCGGTGACGCATCTGGACGCGCGAGCCGGCGATATCCGCCATTCCCGTGCCGACAATGGCCGCCTGGCGAACGAGTACCGGCTGCCGACGCAGACGTCGCTGCGTGATGGGCTGGCGGCGTTGCTTAATAGCTGAGGCGCTAATCGCCGGGCAGCAAAAAGCCGGCAATGCCGGCTTTTTGCGTTCGAGTGGCCAGCGGACTAAACGCTGTTCCTGTGGGAGCGTGCATGGCCCCACAAAAAGCAGATCGCTGTCAGCCCACTCCTTCTAGCTGTCTCCAGCTGTCCTTAGAACTTGTAACCCAGCCCCACCATGTACACGAACGGATCGACATCCACGTCGACTTTGGCGCGCACGCCCAGGGCGGTGTTGTCCACATAGGCGGTGGTGTCGATGTCGATGTAGCGAGCCTGGGCGTTGATCATCAGGTTGTCGGTGAGCATGTAGTCGGCACCGATCTGCCAGGCCAGGCCCCAGGAGTTCTTGGCGCGGAAGTTGTCGAAACCGGCTGACGAGGCGCCGCTGCCCACGTGTTCGTCGTAGATCCAGGTGTAGTTGATGCCGCCGCCGACGTAGGGCTGGAAGGCCGACTTGGCGTCGAGCGGGTAGTACACCAGGCTCAGGGTCGGCGGCAGGTGCTTGAGGGTACCGAGCTTGCCGTTGGCGGCGTCCAGCACGGTGCCCTTGATCTTCACGTCATGCTCGAACGGCGTGGCGGCGAGCAGTTCGACGCCCAGGTGGTCGGTCAGCATGTAGGCGAAGTTCAGGCCTAGCTGGGTGTCGCTGCTCATGGTCGCCTTGCCGCCCAGGTCGGTGCCCGCCAGGCCGCCGCGGTCGACCTTGACCGAGGAGCTGTCCGCCTCGGGGTTGACGGTGATGGCGCCGGCGCGCACGAGGATGTCACCGGCCTGGTGCGCCTGGGCAACGGGGGCCGCCAGCGCCAGGGCGATCAGCGAGGCAGAGAACAGCGACTTGTACATGGTGAGCTCCTAACGGTCATTCGAATCATCTCGGATGGCGTCAGGGTAAGGCGCTGGGTGAAGCGCCTGTTGACTCAGCTCAATAGCTGGCTAAGCAAGGGTGCGACGGTTTGTCGCGATGCAGGGTCTGTCGATGCTTCAGCGCAACCCGTAGGGCCGGGCCCGTGCTGAAGCGTCAACAGACCCTAATTGGCCGGTAGTTCGTAGGGATAGATTTTGTCCGCCGCCAGCTGATAGCCGACCTCGGCCAGTTCGCTGCTGCTGTGCTCGACCTTGAGCGGGCCTTCGACCCAGAAGGGCTGGTACAGCGCGTCGAGCAGCACGCCCAGTTCGGTGTTGACGTGGATGATCTGGTTGGACGGCGGTGGCGGCACATGGATGCAGGCGCCGAAGTAGGGCACCAGCAGGAACTCGGTCACGCGGCCTTCTTCGGTGACGTCCAGCGGTACGATGTAGCCGGGGATCTTGACGTTCTGGCCGTCCATCTCCTTGACCACCGGCGCCGATGGGAACTGCTGCAACGAGGCCGCGCCGCCCTCGGACAAGGCATCGCCCAACTGCGACATGTCGTGCATCGGCGTCATCTGCGGCACCTGTGGCGGTGCGTCCTTGGGGATCAGTTCCTGCCAGTTCAGAGTACGCAATTCGGCAGCCCAGAGCGGTGAGGTCAGGGTGAGGAGCAGAGCGGTAAGCAGGGCGCGACGCATGACACTACCTTCGGGTTGGAAAACGAAGCCGGGCTGATTGGCCCGGCTTCGTTCAGTCACAGTCGAATGGAGAGCCCATCCGCTAACGACTGCCGATACGCGCGCCAGGCCGGCACGCAGCCCATCAGCAGGGCGGCCGCCAGAATAGCGCCAAGCAGTGTCCACTCATAGGGCGTTGGTGCGCTGAGCGGCAAATACAGGCCATAGTTGGCCTGCACGTAGCCTTGCGCACCGGCGATGCCGGCATACAGCAGCGCCGTGCCGGCCACCACGCCAGCCACCGCCAGTGAGAACGCCTCGAGAACCAGCAGGCTGGCGACGTGCCAGGGCCGCGCGCCGACCGAACGGAGGATGGCCATCTCCCGGCGACGCTCGTTGAGGCTGGTGAGAATCGCCGTGAGCATGCCGATCAGCCCGGTCAGCACCACGAACAGCGAGACCACGAACAGCGCCTTTTCCGCCGTGCCCATCAGGCTCCACAGCTCCTGCAGGGCGACACCGGGGAGAATCGCCAGCAACGGCTCGCCGCGATATTCGTTGACCTCGCGCTGCACGGCGAAGGTGGCGATCTTGCTCTTCAGGCCGAGCATCGCCGCGGTGATCGCCTTGGGCTGCAGATCCATGTGCCGCGCCTGTTCGGCGCTGACCTTGCCGGCGCCGCGGGCGGGTACGCCGTTCTGCCAGTCGACGTGCAGCGCTTCCATGCCTTCCAGGGAAATGTGCAGGGTGCGATCCACCGGGGTGCCGGTACGGGCCAGAATTCCGCTGACCACGAACGGCTTGTCGTCGTGCTGCTGCAGGCTGACCGTCGCCACACCGTGGGACAGCACCAGTTTGTCGCCGAGCTTGTAGTTCAGCGCCTCGGCCACCTCGGCGCCGAGCACCACGTCGAACAGGTCGTGAAAGCGCTCGCCCTGGGCCAGCTGAAGGGATTGCCCGCGGCCGTAATGGTAATGGTCGAAGTAGCCCTCGTTGGTGCCCATCACCCGATAGCCGCGGTGCGAGTCGCCCAGGGAAATGGGGATCGCCCAGTCGACCTGGCGATGCGCGGCGAGTTTCTCGAAGCTGTCCCAGCGGATGTTGTTGGTGGCGTTGCCGATGCGGAACACCGAGTAGAGCAGCAGGTTGACGCTGCCGGAGCGGGCGCCGACGATCAGGTCGGTGCCGCTGATGGTGTTGGCGAAGCTGGCACGCGCTTCGGTGCGCACCCGCTCCACCGCGAGCAGCAGGCACACCGACAGGGCGATGGCGAATACCGTGAGCAGGGCGGTAAAACGGCGGTTGGCCAGGCTGGCCAGGGCGAGTCGTAACAGGAACACCTCAGACCTCCTGGGGTTTGCTGGCGCGGTTGAGTTCACCCAGCGACAGGCTGCGGTCGAACAGTGCGGCCAGGCTTTGGTCATGGCTGACGAACAACAGGCTGGCGCCGACGTCGCGGCATTCGCCGAACAGCAGCTCGAGGAACGCCTGACGGGCATCGGCATCCAGCGCCGAAGTCGGCTCGTCGGCGATCACCAGCTCCGGTTGGCCGATCAGCGCGCGGGCGGCGGCGACGCGTTGTTGCTGGCCGATGGACAGCGAGTCGGCGCGCCGTTCGAGCAATTCCGGGCGCAGCCCCAGGTGCTCCAGCAGCTTGCCGGCGGCCTGGTCGACGCTGCCGTAGCGCTGGGCGGCGCGCTCGGCCCGCAGGCGGGAAAAGCGGCACGGCAGCTCGACGTTGTCGCGCACGCTCAGGAATGGCAGCAGGTTGAACTGTTGGAAGATGTAGCCGGTGTGGTCGACGCGAAAGCGATCCCGACGCGCCGCCGAGAGCGTGGCGAGGTCTTCGCCCAGCAGGCGAATGGTGCCGCGGCCAGGTTTCTGTACGCCGCCGAGCAGGCCGAGCAGGGTGGTCTTGCCGCTGCCGCTGGGGCCCTTGAGAAACAGGGTCTCGCCGCGTTGCAGGTGAAAATGGGGGATGTCCAGAAGCTCGTCCTGGCCGGGCCAGGCGAAGCCGAGGTCAGTGAGTTCGATCAGTGCTGTGGTCATGGGGACTGCTGGCGCTGGAGGGAAAGGCAGCAAGTGTGCCAGTCATGGCCACGAAATGCTGAGCCAGAGGGTGTTGCCGAACGTGTGTAACGGCAGATGCCGCCTTGTGGCGGCATCTGCGTGGTCGGTCAGAATGTCAGGCGCGGGTTGGCCGGGGTCGACTCGACGCCCTGCTGGCCGCTCGGGCCGATCAGTTGCACGTTGATCTTCTGGGTGGCAGGGAATTGCTTGTAGAACGCCGACAGGTCGAGGGTCTTCAGCTCACCCGGCTGTTTGCAGGTGAAGTTGTAGTCGGCATCGATATCGCTATGTTCATGGTGATGGTCGTCGCCGTCAGCATGCTCGTCGTGGTCGTGGTCGTGGTCGTGGTCGTGGTCGTGGTCGTGGTCGGCGTTGCCGAACAGCGGGCTGCGTACTTCGTGTTCGTTCAGGCTGCAGCCGGCAGCGGCAGGCAGGGCGAACAGGGCCAGGGGCTTTTCAAGCAGTGCGCGGGCGGCGGCGACGGTTTTCTTGTCGGCATCGCTGGTAGCGGCATGCTCGAAGCCGACGATGTTCATGGCCGGGCTTTCCAGCTCGATTTCCAGAGTGCTGCCTTCCAGTGCCACGTTCAGCGTGGCGACGCCGTGTTCGTGTTTGCCGAGGCTACCGTGTTCATGGTCGTGGGCCTGGGCAGCAGCCAGGGGCAACAGGGCGAAGGGCAGGGCGAGCAGCAGGTGGCGCATGGGAAGCTCCGGTCGGGTGAGTGCTGGAATGGATTGATACGTTATAACAAATTTATGCGTGGTGGTAGAGCGGCTTGGTTTGCCTGCCCGCCCGTGGGAGCATGGCGCATCGATTAGGTGGAGGTAGGCATGGTGCGTATTCGCGGGCGGATCGGCGATTGGCCGGTGGACCTGACGGTGGAACTGGATCCGCAGGATTGGGCGCAGCTGGCAGGGGCGGTGACGGTGCCTGCAGCGCAGGTGCCGACGACGGTGGCGTCAGCCCCGGCCCAGGCGGATCAGGATGGCCAGTGGCAGACGGTGCTGGAGTTGTTACGCCGTGCAGGGCGTATCGAGGGGCCGCAGCTCATGGCGCAACTGGCTGCGCTGGCCGGCGGTGAAGTGGCGGGCAAGCGCCTGCTGGTTCGCCTGCGCCATTGTGATCAGGTGCGCATGGAAACCGGCGCCGATGCGCCGGTTTATTGCTGGGTTGGGCAGCCAGAGGCCTCGGGTTGAGGCGGCAAGTACCGTGTTCACGCACGGCACGGGCTGCATCCGTAGCCCGCGGTTGAGCGCAGCGATATCCGGGAAAATGGCTCTCACCCAGGCTACGTGCTGATAGGTGCCCTGGGTATCGCTGCGCTAAACGCCAGGCTATATCAGCGGGGCACGGTTAAAAGACTCAATACAACGCCTGGTAGACCCGGCGGCGGTAGGTGGTGACCAGCGGATTGTCGTTGCCGAGCAGGTCGAACACTTGCAGCAGGGTCTTGTGCGGCAGGCCGTCGGCGTAATTGCGATTGCGCACGAACAACTTCAGCAGGCCGTCCAGCGCCGGCTCGTATTGCTGGCGGGCGAGTTGCTGGATGGCCAGCTGATAAGCCGCTTCGTCGTCCTCGCCGTTCTGCGCCAGGCGGCTTTTCAGGGTGGCGGCGTCCGGCAGGTCGGCGGCCTGGCGCAGGAAGGTGATCTGCGCGCGGGCACCGGCGAGTGCCTGCTTGTGCTCATCACCTTTCACGGCACCCAGCACCTGCTCGGCCTCGTTCAGTTCACCCCGTTCGGCCACGCAGCGGGCGTAGAGAATCAGCGCGGCGGCGTTCTCGTTGTTTTCCGTCAGCAATTCCTTGAGCGCGGCTTCGGCTTCACCGATGCGGCCGTCGGCGAAGGCCGCCTGGGCCACTTCCATCAGGTCGGCCTGGGGCGCCGGTGGCTCGGCGACATGGGGCTGCAGCAGGGCGCGAATCGCCGACTCCGGCTGGGCACCCTGGAAGCCGTCGACCGGCTGGCCGTTCTTGAACAGCACCACGGTCGGCAGGCTGCGAATGCCGAAGCGCGCGACGATGTCCTGCTCGACGTCGCAGTTGACCTTGGCCAGCAGCAGCTCGCCCGCGTAGCCCTCGGTGATCTGCGCCAGTACCGGCATCAGCGCCTTGCAGGGTGCGCACCATTCGGCCCAGAAGTCGACGAGCACCGGCTTGTTGAACGAGTTCTCGATCACCAGTTGCTCGAACTGGGCGGCGCCATTGATATCGAAGATGTAGGGGGTGTCGCTCATGGTCGGTCTCTGTCCGCGCGAAAAGTGGTGTGACTATAAATGTGGGCGCCGCCGCAAGGCTACAAGGCCCCGTGATACAGGCTGACGTGGCGGAAGGTTTCCGGCTCTGCCAGGTCGGGCCAGGTGCAGCCCTCCAGCCCGGCGATGCGCCGGTAGCGCGGGTGGCTGAAGTCGCGTACCCGGGAATCGGCCACCAGTACCTCGCGGGCGTGCTCGAGCACCCGGTCGAGCAGCGGCAGGTTGCTGCGGTCGTAGAGCACGTCGGCGACGATCGCCAGGTCGTAGTCGCGGGGTTCGCTGTACAGGTCGCTCGAATAGGCCAATCCCACGCCATTGAGCGCCGCGTTGGCGCGGCAGGCCGCCAGCGCCAGGGGATCCAGGTCGCAGGCCACTACCTGGGCAGCGCCCGCTCGGGCGGCGGCGATGGCGGCCACGCCGGAGCCGGTGCCGAGGTCGAGCACTCGCTTGCCTCGCACCCACTCGGGGTGGCGCGCCAGCCAGTCGACCAGCACCAGGCCACTGGCCCAGCAGAAGCACCAGTACGGCGGTTCTTCGAGAATGCGCCGGGTTTCCTCGGGGCTGAAGCAGCGATCCATGTTCGCCGGGTCGATCAGCCACAGGCGCAGGTCAGTGCCTGGCAGAGTTGTAGCGGTCAGCCGAGCATCGCCGAGCAGTTCGCCCAGAGCGGCCTGCAGGTCTGGCGGTGGCGTCACAGCGCCGGGGTCACGCGGACTTCGCCGAGGGCCTGGCTTTGCGGCTCGCGGATCAGCTGGCTCGGCATGTGCAGCACCAGCTTGCCGGATTGATGCACACGGCCACGTAGCTCGACGCGAATGCCCTGATGGAAATTCTCCGGGTTGAACTGCAGGCGAAACGGCAGGGGCGCGCCGGTGCCACGCAACTGGATGTTGCCAAGCAGCTTGTGCGGCAGACCGCGGTCGCTGATGGTCAGCAGGGCCAGCTCCACATCGGCGCCGGCGGGCACGTCGAGCAGGGTGCCGGTGAGTTCGCGCAGATGAGCCGGCGTCGGCGCCGGTTGCTCGCTCTCGACCGCTGGTGGGGCGGGTGGAGCGGGTGGCGGCGTTTCCCCGGCGCAGGCGGCGAGCAGGGCGACTAGGCAGAGCGGGGCAAGCGGGCGCAATGGCATCGGATGATCCTGACAGACGGGCAATGCCCGGATTCTCGCCATAGCCGGCGGTGAATGCAAAGGAAAGCGCGGCCTGCATCCGCGCGCTTGGCGCCGGGCGGCGTGGATGCGCTACCATGCGGGCTTTCTCGCCTGCGACCGTTCCAGCCATGCATTGCCCGTTCTGCTCCGCCAACGACACCAAAGTCATCGATTCGCGTCTGGTCGCCGAAGGTGATCAGGTGCGCCGTCGCCGCGAATGCCTGGCCTGTGGCGAGCGCTTCACCACCTTCGAGACCGCCGAGCTGGTGATGCCGCGTCTGATCAAGCAGGACGGCAGCCGCCAGCCTTTCGACGAGGACAAGCTGCGGGCCGGCATGCAGCGTGCGCTGGAAAAGCGTCCGGTCAGCGTCGAGCGGCTGGAAGCGGCCATCGCCCACATCAAGCACCGGCTACGCGCCACCGGCGAGCGCGAGGTCAAGTCGCTGGTGCTCGGTGAGCTGGTGATGACCGAGCTGCAGAAGCTCGACGAGGTGGCCTACATTCGTTTCGCCTCGGTATACCGCCGCTTCCAGGACCTCAACGAATTCCGTGAGGAAATCGACCGCCTTTCCCGCGAGCCGAACCAGGACTGAGATGAGCAGCAACGATCACGCATTCATGGCGCGGGCCCTCGAGCTGGCGCGCAAGGGCCTGTATTCCACTCATCCCAATCCCCGTGTCGGCTGCGTGATCGTGCGTGACGACAAGATCGTCGGCGAAGGCTGGCACGCCAAGGCCGGCGAACCCCACGCCGAGGTACACGCGTTGCGCCAGGCCGGCGACAAGGCTCGCGGCGCCACTGCCTACGTCACGCTGGAGCCGTGCAGCCATCATGGCCGTACGCCGCCGTGCGCCGATGCGCTGATGGCCGCCGGCATCTCCCGGGTCGTGGCGGCCATGCAGGACCCCAATCCGCAAGTAGCCGGACGCGGTCTGCTGCGCCTGATGAATGCCGGTATTTCCGTGCAGGGCGGCGTGCTGGAGGCCGAGGCGCGAGCGCTGAACGCGGGCTTCATCAAGCGCATGGAAAGCGGCCTGCCGCTGGTGCGCGTGAAATTGGCGATGAGCCTGGACGGGCGCACCGCCATGGCCAGTGGCGAAAGCCAATGGATCACTGGGCCGGCGGCGCGTGCCGCGGTGCAGCGCCTGCGTGCGCGCTCCAGCGTGGTGCTCAGTGGCGCCGATACGCTGCTGGCCGATGGTGCGCGCCTGACCGTGCGCCCGGACGAACTGGGCCTGGGCGCCGAGCTGACTGCCCTGGCCCAGGCGCGGCCGCCGCTGCGCGTGCTGGTCGACGGGCGCCTGCGGGTGCCGCTCAGCGCTCCATTCTTCCAGGCTGGCCCGGCGCTGGTCGCCACCTGCGCGGCGGCCACCTCGCGCTGCCGTTATCTGGATGACGGCCACGAACTGCTGGCCATGCCCGGCAGCAACGGCCATGTCGATCTGCGTAAGTTGCTGCTGGAGCTGGCCTCGCGTGGCGCCAACGAAGTGCTGGTCGAGGCCGGGCCGAAACTGGCCGGCGCCTTTGCCCGGCTGGGGCTGGTCGACGAGTACCAACTGTTCGTCGCGCCCAAGTTCCTCGGCTCCAGCGCGCGGCCGCTGCTCGACCTGCCGCTGGCGCGCATGGCCGAAGCGCCAGCCCTGAAGATCGTCGACATGCGCGCCGTGGGTGACGACTGGCGCATCATCGCCGTGCCCGATCGCGCGAGCTGAATGCGCATCGGCTGGAGTCCGTTGTCGATCTTTCTGGGCATGTGCACGGGCAGCTACAAGGCAGAAGCAGACACTCAAACCAACCTGTGGGAGCACCGACCTCGGGGCGAAACGATTGCAGCCTGACTGCCTATTTCGGCGGTGCCTGAGCGATTCGCCGCGAGGTCGCAGCTCCCACAATGGATCGGATAACGGCCGCTTGCGCCACGCTGCAGTCAAATAACTAAAGCCCGGCACGAAGATCGTGAACAGGCTCTTGGGCAGAGCCGCCGTGCGCTGGCGCAGCAAGTGTGGTAAAACGCCTGTCGGCTGCGACAAGCAGCCACACGTTCTCAGGGCGGGGTGTAATTCCCCACCGGCGGTAATGGTGCCAAGAACCTGTTTTAGATCTGCTGCGCGTCGGCCATACGGCGTTGAAATTGGGCTCGGGCTGCTCATTTACAGCCTGTAAACTCCGCGCCCTCGCCCAATTTCGCCTTGTCTGGCGCTAGCTCGCGAGATCTAAACTCAGGTTCTACCTAGCCCGCGAGCGCCCGGTACGGCACCAGCCGCCCGGGGACGAGCAGACCCGGTGCGATTCCGGGGCCGACGGTATAGTCCGGATGAAGAGAGAGCGGGATTGCCTGGTCAGGCAGCCCTCGTGCTGCTGCATGTCCGTACCATCCCTATCGATCCAAGCTGCCCTGTTTTAACCATAAACAGGAGTCGAACATGTCCATCTCTAACAACGTACGTCGGGTCGCCTTCGTGCAGGCCTGCTGGCACCGCGAAATCGTCGATCAGTCGCGCCATGCCTTCATCGAAGAAATGCAGCGCCAGGGTTACGCGGCCAGCGAAATCGATTGCTTCGAAGTCGGCGGCGCCTTCGAAATCCCCCTGCACGCCAAGCGCCTGGCCAAGAGTGGCCGCTACGCCGGCATCGTCGCTGCCGGGCTGGTGGTCGATGGTGGTATCTACCGCCACGAGTTCGTCGCCCAGGCGGTGATCGAGGGCCTGATGCAGGTGCAGCTAGACACCGACGTGCCGGTGTTCTCGGCGGTGCTCACGCCCCATCATTTCCATGCCGGCGAAGAACACCAGACGTTCTTCCGCGAGCATTTTCTGGTCAAGGGCGCCGAAGCGGCGCGCACTTGTGCCGACACGCTGCGCAAACTCAAAGAATTGCCGGTCTGACGAGGAGTTCTCATGTTCACCGGAATCATCGCATCCATCGGCAGCATCGCCGCCATCACGCCCAAGGGCGGTGATGTGCGGGTCTACGTGAAGACCGGCAAACTGGATCTGGGCGACGTCGTGCTGGGCGACAGCATCGCGGTCAACGGCGTGTGCCTGACCGCCGTCGAACTGCCGGGTGACGGCTTCTGGGCCGACGTCAGCCGGGAAACCCTGGCGCGTACCGCCTTCATCGACCTGAAGAGTGGCAGCCGGGTCAATCTGGAAAAGGCCCTGACGCCGACCACGCGCCTCGGTGGCCATCTGGTCAGCGGGCACGTCGACGGCGTTGGCGAGATCGTCTCCCGCGAGGAGAACGCCCGCGCCATCCAGTTCAAGGTGCGCGCGCCGCGCGAGCTGGCCAAGTACATCGCCCACAAGGGCTCGATCACCGTCGATGGCACCAGCCTGACGGTCAATGCCGTCGACGGCGCCGAGTTCGAGCTGACCATCGTGCCGCACACCCTGGCCGAAACCATCATGGCCGATTACCGCCCCGGGCGTCGCGTCAACCTCGAGGTCGACCTGCTGGCCCGTTACCTGGAGCGCCTGCTGCTCGGTGACAAGGCCGCCGAGCCGAGCAGCTCCGGGCTGACCGAAGGTTTTCTCGCCGAACACGGCTATCTGAAGCATTAAGGACACCGCCACCATGGCACTCAACAGTATCGAAGAACTGGTCGAGGACATCCGCGCCGGCAAGATGGTCATTCTCATGGATGACGAAGACCGCGAGAACGAAGGCGACCTGATCATCGCCTCCGAATGCGTGACCGCCGAGCACATCAATTTCATGGCCCGCTTCGCCCGCGGCCTGATCTGCATGCCGATGACCCGCGAACGCTGCGAAACCCTCAAGCTGCCGCTGATGGCGCCGCGCAACGGCTCCGGCTTCGGCACCAAGTTCACCGTATCCATCGAGGCAGCCGAAGGCGTCACTACCGGCATTTCCGCTGCCGACCGCGCGCGTACCGTGCAGGCCGCTGCGGCCAGGCACGCGGTGGCCGAAGACATCGTCAGCCCTGGCCACATCTTCCCGCTGATGGCCCAGCCCGGCGGCGTGCTGGCCCGTGCCGGCCATACCGAGGCGGCCTGCGATCTGGCGCGCATGGGCGGCTTCGAGCCGAGCGGGGTGATCTGCGAGATCATGAACGACGACGGCACCATGGCCCGTCGCCCGGAGCTGGAAGAATTCGCCGCCAAGCACGGCATCAAGATCGGCACCATCGCCGACCTGATCCACTACCGCATGCTCCACGAGCGCACCGTGCAGCGCATCACCGAGCAGCCGCTGGACAGCGAAGTGGGCCAGTTCAACCTGGTGACCTACCGCGACTCGGTGGAAGGCGACGTGCACATGGCCGTGACCCTGGGCACCATCTGTGCCGAAGAACCGACCCTGGTGCGCGTGCACAACATGGACCCCATGCGCGACCTGCTGATGGTGCGCCAGCCGGGGCGCTGGAGCCTGCGCGCGGCGATGACCGAAGTGGCCGAGGCCGGCAGCGGCGTGGTGTTGCTGCTCGGCCATTCGCTGGGCGGCGACGAGGTACTGGCGCATATCCGCGAAGCGGACGGCGCCACCACCAGCAAGATGCCGAGCACCTACAGCACGGTCGGTGCCGGTTCGCAGATCCTGCGTGACCTCGGCGTGCGCAAGATGCGCCTGATGAGCGCGCCGATGAAGTTCAACGCGATATCCGGTTTCGACCTGGAAGTTGTAGAATACCTGCCGCCCAAATAAGCGCGGCGACCGCGATGGAGCCTCGGCTCTCATCGCCTATATTTTCGGGGCCTGCCATGGCAGGCCCTGGCTCTTTAAAGACAGCTCGAGAACTCGCTATGACACTCAAGACCATCGAAGGTACTTTCATCGCTCCCAAGGGCCGCTTCGCCCTGGTGGTCGGCCGCTTCAACAGCTTCGTGGTCGAAAGCCTGGTCAGCGGCGCGGTCGACGCCCTGGTTCGCCACGGCATCAGCGAAGACGACATCACCATCATCCGCGCGCCGGGTGCCTTCGAGATTCCCCTG
Organism: Pseudomonas sp. PA27(2017); assembly: GCF_001945445.1. GTDB lineage: Bacteria > Pseudomonadota > Gammaproteobacteria > Pseudomonadales > Pseudomonadaceae > Aquipseudomonas. The sequence continues at coordinate 163,723 of NZ_MSXW01000058.1, read as the reverse complement.
GTCGCCCAGAAAGTCGCGCAGCGCGGCGAGTACAGCGCCATCATCGCCCTCGGCGCAGTGATCCGGGGCGGCACCCCGCACTTCGAATACGTGGCCGGTGAGTGCACCAAGGGCCTGTCCCAGGTCTCCATGGAGTTCGGCGTACCGGTCGCCTTTGGCGTGCTGACCGTCGATTCCATCGAGCAGGCCATCGAGCGTTCCGGCACCAAGGCCGGCAACAAAGGCGCCGAAGCTGCCCTGTCCGCTCTGGAAATGGTCAGCCTGCTGGCGCAGTTGGAGGCCAAGTGAGCCAGAACGACAAAAAGCCAGCCAAGAAAGGCCCGAGCCCCAAGCTGCTGGCTCGCCGTCAGGCGCGCACCCTGGCCATGCAGGCCCTGTACTCCTGGCACATCGCGGGCCAGGCACTCAACGAGATCGAAGCGCAGTTCCGCGTCGACAACGATTTCAGTGCGGTCGACGGCGCTTACTTCCACGAGATCCTGCACGGCGTGCCGCGCCAGAAGAGTGAGATCGACGGCCTGTTCGAGCCGCTGCTCGACCGCCCGCTGGACGAGATCGACCCGGTCGAGCTGTCCATCCTGCGCCTGTCCACCTACGAGCTGCGTAACCGCATCGACGTGCCGTACCGCGTGGTGATCAACGAAGGCATCGAACTCGCCAAGGTGTTCGGCGCCACCGATGGTCACAAGTTCGTCAACGGCGTGCTCGACAAGCTGGCGCCGACCCTGCGCGCCGACGAAGTCCGCGACTTCAACAAGCGCTGAGTGTTTTGGGCGAGTTCGAGCTGATTCGTCATTACTTCGCCGCAGCCGCCTGTGCACAGGCGGCCGATGGTGTGGTGCTGGGGATCGGCGACGACTGCGCCCTGCTCGAAGTGCCCGCCGGCGAACAACTGGCGGTGTCCACCGATACCCTGGTCGCTGGCGTGCATTTTCCGGCCGATGCGCCGGGACGCCTGCTCGGCCAGCGTGCCCTGGCCGTTTCGGTCAGTGACCTGGCCGCCATGGGCGCCGCGCCCCTGGCGTTCACCCTGGCGCTGACCCTTCCTGACGTTTCTCCCGACTGGCTGGCCGAATTCACGGCCGGGCTGGAAAGCATGGCGCGCCAGTGTGGCGTACGCCTGGTCGGCGGCGACACCACCCGCGGGCCGCTGAGCCTGACCCTTACCGTGTTCGGCCGCGTCCCGGCTGGCCAGGCGCTGACCCGCGCGGGCGCCCGTCCGGGCGACCTGCTGTGCGTCGGCGGCCCGTTGGGCAATGCGGCCGGCGCGCTGCCGTTCGTGCTGGGCGAGCGGGCCGAGCAAGCCGGTGCTGCCGAGCTTCTGGCCCACTACTGGTCGCCCATGCCGCAGCTGCAGCTGGGCCAGGCCCTGCGTGGCATGGCCACGGCGGCGCTGGATATCTCCGACGGCCTGCTCGCCGACTGCGGGCACATCGCCCGGGCGTCCGGCGTCGCGCTGTTCGTCGAGCAGCAGCGCCTGCCGCTGTCGGCCGCTCTGCTGGCTTGTGTGGGTGACGAAAGCGCACGTCAGTTGGCGCTTGGGGGTGGCGACGACTACGTGCTTGCCTTTACCCTGCCTGCCGAGAAACTGGACGTGCTGCGCGCCATGGGCCAGCCTGTACAGGTGATCGGTCGGGTCGAGGCCGGACAGGGCGTGCACCTGCTGGACGCCAGAGGCCACGCCATCGAGCCACGGTACAGTGGCTACCAACATTTCGGAATGCACCGTGACTGATCATCCCAAGCAAGTCCCCGCCGAGTTCGTGCCACCTTCCGTATGGCGCAACCCGTGGCATTTCCTGGCCTTCGGCTTCGGCACCGGCACCATCGCCAAGGCGCCGGGTACCTGGGGTTCGCTGGCCGCCGTGCCGTTCATCCCGCTCTGGCAGATGCTGCCGGACTGGGGCTACTGGCTGATGCTGGGCGTGACCATGGTGTTCGGCGTGTGGCTGTGCGGCAAGGTCGCCGACGACCTGCGCGTGCATGACCATGAAGGCATCGTCTGGGACGAGATGGTCGGCATGTGGATCACCCTGTGGCTGGTGCCCGAGGGCTGGGGCTGGGTGCTGGTGGGGTTCCTGATGTTCCGCTTCTTCGACATTCTCAAGCCGTGGCCGATCCGCTGGATCGATCGCCACGTGCACGGTGGTTTCGGCATCATGCTCGACGACGTTCTGGCTGGGGTCTTCGCCTGGCTGGCCATGCAGCTGCTCGTTTGGGGCTGGGCCAATGGCCTGGCCTCCAACCTGGGCTTTGGCTGATCAGGAGGCAGGATGATGCGTGCGCTATGGCTGGCTCTGTTGTTGTCCTTCGGTGTCTGCGCTCAGGCGAGCAGTGACGTGCCGGCCAGCATCCGAATGGCCAGCGACGTGTGGGTCGATCGCATCAACCCCGACGGCACCGGTATGTCCTGGGACATCCTGCGCCTGGTCTTCGAGCCCGCCGGCGTCAAGCTGGAAATGCAGATCGTGCCCTATACCCGCTCCATCGGCCTGGTGAAGCGCGGCGAGGCGGACGCCTGGGTCGCCTCCTACCAGAACGAGGTCAGTGGCGGTGTGGTGTACCCGAGCTGGCATTACGATTCCGACCTGATCAGCGCCCTGAGCCTGGCGGCCAAGGCCGCGCCGGACCAGGCCGAGCTGCGCCGCTCGCGTCTGGTGTGGATGCGCGGCTACGAGTATCAGCGCTACATCCCCGGGCTGACCCATTACAACGAGCTGCAGCGGCGCAGTGGCATCCTGTCGATGCTCGACCAGGGCCATGCCGATTACTACATCGATGCCCGCCCAGAGGTCGAGCAAACGCTCGCTGGCGCCAACGATCCCGGCAAGTATCGGGTGACCGACCTGCTGCGCCTGCCGCTTTACATCGGTTTTTCCGATACGCCACGTGGGCGCGCGCTGGCCAAGCTGTTCGACCAGCGCATGGCCGAGCTGGTTGAAAAAGACGAGCTGCGTGCGGTCTTCGAGCACTGGGGCCAGCATTACCCTTTCGAATAGCTGGGAGAGGCACGGATGCGTCGAGTGATGATGGTCATGGCAGGCTTGTTGGCGGCGCCGCTGTTGCTGGCAGCCACACCGGTTCAGGTGGTCGGCCTGTTTCCCGGCGCGGCGGTGGTCTCGGTCGACGGCCAGCGCAAGCTGGTGCGCGTCGGTCAGACCGGTCCCGGCGGCGTGCAGGTGGTCAGCGTCGACAGCCGCAGCGCGGTGCTGCGCGTCGATGGCGTGGAGCGCAGCTACGGCCTCAGCCGCGAATACAACACCGAGGGTTTCGCGGCGCCGCAGAAGCAGACTCTCAGCATCGCCCGCAGCAATGGCGGCCATTACTGGGCCGAAGGCGCGATCAATGGCCGCGCCCAGCAATTTCTGGTGGATACCGGCGCCACGTCGGTGGCCCTCAATGAAAATCATGCCCGCCGCCTGGGCATCGACTACCGCACCCGCGGCCAGCCGATCCAGGTCAGCACTGCCAGCGGCACGGCTCGGGGCTGGCGGGTGACCCTGGACAAGGTCAGCGTCGGCTCCCTGCAGGTCACGGGCGTCGAGGCGGTGGTGCTCGAAGGCGCCTCGCCGACCGAAGCGCTGCTGGGCATGAGCTTTCTCAATCGCGTCGGCTGGCGGGTGGAGAACAACCTGCTGGTGCTCGAATCGCGCATCTGAATCTGGGCGCCATAGGCGGGCGCCCCTATCGTCTTAGAGCCTGTTCATAATCTTTAAGCCCAGGTTCGGCGATTTTGGCGGCTAAGTGGCGGGAGCGGTCGTTATTCGATCCACTGTAGGAGCCGCGACCTCGCGGCGATTCGCTCAGGCACCGCCGAAATAGGCAGTCAGGCTGCAATCGTTTCGCCCCGAGGTCGGGGCTCCCACAGATTGGTTTGAGTGGCTGCTTCTGCCTTGTAGTTGCCGCTTCATGCGCAGATAAGACTTTGAACAGGCTCTCAGTGCGAGTCGTCAGCGCTGGTCTGCGGCGTGCCGCGGTACAGCCGGCTGACTAGCGGGCCGATGGACAAGCCCTGGAGCAGGATCGAGGTGAGCACGACGATGTAGGTCAGGCTCAGCAGCAGATCGCGTTCCTCGCCGAGCGGCAATGACAACGCCAGTGCCACCGACACGCCACCGCGTAGCCCGCCCCAGGTGAGGATGCGGATCGCCCCGTGGGATACCTGGCGACGCCCGCCGGCACGCCGGCGCATCACGAACACCGCCGGCGCCACCGTCAGCAGGCGCGCCACCAGCACCGCACCGCCGAGCACGAAGGCGGCGATGATGTGCAGCCAGGAGAACGGCAGGAGCAACAGCTCCAGGCCGATCAGGGCGAACAACAAGGCGTTGAGGATCTCGTCGATCAGCTCCCAGAAACCGTCCACATAGCGGCGCGATTCGTCCGACATGGCGTGCTTGCGGCCCAGGTTGCCGATGATCAGGCCGGCCACGACCATGGCGATCGGCCCGGAAACGTGCAGCCGCGCGGCCAGTGCCGCGCCGCCGAACACCAGCGCCAGGGTCAGCATCACCTCGACCTGATACTGGTCGATGCTGCGCAACATGAGCAGCACGCCATAGCCCAGTGCGGCGCCGAACAGCAGGCCTCCCACCGCTTCGTGAACGAACAGCCAGCTCACCGTGCCCAGGGTCGGCGTGCTGCCCAGTTGCAGGATGCCGAGCAGGATGGTGAACACCACCACCGCGGTACCGTCGTTGAACAGTGACTCGCCGACGATGGTGGTGGCCAGTGGCTTGGGCGCGCCGGACGATTTGAGGATGCCCATCACCGCAATCGGGTCGGTCGGCGAGATCAAGGCGCCGAACAGCAGGCAGTAGATGAACTCCACGTGCCAGCCGAACAGGGCAAAGATGTAGTAGGCCAGGGTGCCGATCACGCTGGTGGCGATCAGCACGCCGACGGTGGCCAACAGGCCAATGGGCCATTTGTAGCTGCGCAAATCATGCAAGTCGACGTGCAATGCGCCGGCGAACAGCAGAGCCGGCAGGAACCAGGTCATCAGGATGTCGGAGAAGTCGATGCGGCGGATGATTTCCTGCGCCTCGATCTCGATCAGTGGATAACCGAGCTGGCTCAGGCCCTGGGCGATCAGCGAGAAGATCAGCGCGGTGGCCATCACGCCAATGGTCGGCGGCAGGCGGATGAAGCGGTAGTTGACGTAGGTAAGCAGCGTGGTAAGGACGATGAAGGCGGCAACGAGGTCGAGCACGGGGTCTCCTTTGACGGCTGATGTTCGCCATCCCGGCGAACACCCTGGAGACCCGATGATACCTGGCTTGTAACCGGATATGTTGCAGCATCGGCCCGCCGGCCCATGGCAGAACGATGGCAAAAAGGGGGAACCGAAGCGGCGCTACAGGGTCGAGTAAACATGGGTCGGAAGGCTGCAGGGCGCGTGCGCCCTGGCAAGAGGGGCATCGCGTGACGATGTTCCAGCCTCCGGCATTGGAGGGCCGATGCGCAATGCATACGGCCAGCTCGACACGCCAACGGCGGTCGTAAACTGGAGTCGAAATATGCTGAAAAGCTTCGGCAAGGTGCTGCTGGGCGCTGTTGCGCTGATCGCAGTACTGGCCTTGCTGGTCCACTGGATCACCCCGGCGGTGCTCGCGCAGCACCGCGAAGACCTCATCTATTACCTGCAGGCGCACCTGTTCCTGGTGTTCGTGTCGATGCTGGCGGCCCTGGCGGTTGGCATTCCGGCCGGTATCCTGCTCAGCCGTCCTGGCCGCGAGCACAGCGCCGAGCGCTTCATGCAGGTGTTCAACGTGGGCAACACCGTGCCGCCGCTGGCGGTGCTGGCCATCGCGCTCTCGGTGGTCGGCATCGGCAACGGCCCGGCGGTTCTCGCGCTATTCCTCGCCTCGTTGTTGCCCATCGTGCGCAATACCTACGAAGGCCTGCGCAACGTGCCGGGTTCCCTCAAGGAAGCCGCCACCGGCATTGGCATGACGCCGCGCCAGGCGCTGTGGAAGGTCGAGCTGCCCAACGCGGTGCCGATCATCGTCGGTGGCATCCGTGTGGCGCTGGCACTGAACGTCGGTACGGCGCCCCTGGTGTTTCTGATCGGCGCCAACAGCCTCGGCAGTCTGATCTTTCCCGCCATCGCCCTGGAAAACCAACCCCTGCTGATTCTTGGCGCCGCTGCCACGGCTCTGCTGGCGCTGCTGCTCGACGGCCTGGTGGCTGCCACCAGTCGTTTCTGGTTCGAGCGTGGGGTGGCCCGTTGAAGGAAAAGATAATGAAGTCTCTCGTTCTATGCTTCGGCCTGTTGCTGGCAGCGACCAGCCAGGCTGCGGAAATTCGTATCGGTGCCAAGGTATTCACCGAGCAGGTGATCCTCTCCGAACTCACCGCGCAGTACTTGCGCCCCCACGGCTACCAGGCGCGTATCGTCGGCAACCTGGGCAGCACCATCGCCTGGAACGGCATGAAGAGCGGCCAGCTGGACCTGACCTGGGAATACACCGGCACCTCCCTGGTGGCCTACAACAAGGTCACCGAGCGCCTCGACAAGGAAGCCGCCTACCAGCGCGTCAAGGAGCTGGATGCCAAGAGCGGTGCGATCTGGCTGGCGCCCTCGCGCTTCAACAACACCTACGCTTTGGCGCTGCCGGAAAAGGTCGCCGAGGAGAATCCGGATATCCACACCATCAGCGACCTTGCCCAGGCCCTGAAAACACCGGACAAAGGCAACCGCCTGCTGGCGCTGGACATCGAATTCGCCAATCGCTCCGACGGCCTGGACGGGCTGGTCAAGGAGTACGGCCTGACCTTTACGCGCAACGAAATCCGCCAGATGGATCCGGGCCTGGTCTACACCGCGCTGCGCAATGGCCAGGTGTTCGTTGGCCTTGTGTACACCACCGACGGCCGCCTGGATTCGTTCGGTTTGCGCCTGCTCGAGGACGACCGTAAATACTTCCCGGACTACACCGCCGCACCGGTGGTCAACGCCGACTACCTCAAGCAGCACCCGGAGCTGGAAGCGCTGCTCAAGCCGCTCGCCGAGCGCCTGGACGACGCCACCATGCGTCGCCTCAACGCCCGCGTCGACGTGGATCGCGAAACGCCCGCTGCAGTGGCCGCCGACTTCCTGCGTCAGGAAAAACTGATCGGGGAGGGCAACTGACATGGATTTCATGACCGCTTTCCAGCATATCGACTGGGGCCAGGTGCTCAGCCTGACCGTCGAGCACATCGCCCTGGTCGGCATCGCCGTGGGCCTGGCGATTCTCATCGGCGTGCCGCTGGGCATTCTGATGACCCGTTTCCCCTGGCTTGCCGGGCCGCTGCAGGGTTTGGCTACCGTGGTGCTGACGCTGCCGGCCATCGCCCTGTTCGGTCTGTTGCTGCCGTTCTACTCGCAGTTCGGCCAGGGCCTGGGGCCACTGCCGGCGGTAACCGCGGTGTTCCTGTACTCGCTGCTGCCCATCCTGCGCAACACCTACCTGGCGCTGACCAGCGTGGAGCCGGGTATTCGCGAGGCGGGCAAGGGCATTGGCATGAGCTTCTGGCAGCGCCTGCGCATGGTCGACCTGCCGATTGCCGTGCCGGTGATCCTGGCCGGCGTGCGTACTGCCGTGGTGATGAACATCGGCGTGATGACCATCGCCGCCACCATCGGTGCCGGCGGCCTCGGCGTGCTGATTCTCACCGCCATCAGCCGCAGCGACATGGCGACCCTTTTCGTTGGAGCCGTGCTGGTGAGCCTGCTCGCCATCGTCGCCGACCTGTTTTTGCAGTGGCTGCAGAAAACGCTCACTCCCCGTGGCCTGAAAGCCGCCCACTGAGGACTCGAACATGATTCAACTCGACAAACTGACCAAGAAATTCCACCAGAAAGGCAAGGACGTCGTCGCCGTCAACGAAGTCAGCCTGACCGTCGACGAAGGCCAGATCTGCGTGTTCCTCGGCCCCTCCGGCTGCGGCAAGAGCACCACCCTGAAGATGATCAACCGACTGATCGAGCCGACTTCCGGGCGCGTGCTGATCAACGGTGAAGACACCACCGGCATCGACGAGGTGACCCTGCGCCGCAACATCGGCTACGTGATTCAGCAGATCGGTCTGTTCCCCAACATGACCATCGAGGAGAACATCACCGTGGTGCCCAAGCTGCTCGGCTGGGACAAGAAGCGCTGCCACGAGCGCGCCGTGGAGCTGATGAGCATGGTGCAGCTGGAGCCCAAGCAGTACCTGTCGCGTTACCCGCGCGAACTGTCTGGCGGCCAGCAGCAGCGGATCGGCGTGATCCGCGCCCTGGCGGCCGACGCCCCGGTATTGCTGATGGACGAGCCCTTCGGTGCCGTCGACCCGGTCAACCGCGACGCCATCCAGAACGAGTTCTTCCAGATGCAGCGCGCGCTGAACAAGACCGTGATCATGGTCAGCCACGACATCGACGAGGCCATCAAGCTGGGCGACAAGATCGCCATCTTCAAGGACGGCACGCTGCTCCAGTTCGATCACCCGGACACCCTGCTGGCGCACCCGGCCGACGATTTCGTCAGCGGTTTCGTCGGCCAGGACAGCACCCTCAAGCGCCTGCTGCTGATCCGCGCCGAAGACGCCGCCGACGATGCACCCTCGGTACTGGCCGAGACCAGCATCGCCGATGCCGTGGAGTTGATGGAGGAGCATGACCGCCGTCACCTGGTGGTCACCGACGCTGGCAAGAAGGCCCTGGGCTACGTTCGCCGTCGCGATATGCGCGGGCAGGGCGGCTCGGTGCAGCCCTTCGTGCAGCCGTTCAACGCCACCGCCGCCCACGACGAACACCTGCGCATCCTGCTGTCGCGCATGTACGAGTTCAATCGCTCGTGGCTGCCGGTGCTCAGTGCGGAGAACGACTTTCTCGGCGAGGTGACCCAGGAGTCCATCGCCGACTACCTCAGCTCCGGCCGCTCGCGGGGCAAGAGCAGCATCGTCTCGCCGGCGGAGCAGGTCGCCAGCTGACGAGCTGCCCGAAGCCGGTCGTGTATGGCCGGCTTCGGGCTTACCCTCACGTTCAGGCCTGCTCGAAGATCACGTAGACCTTGCGGCATGGCTCCAGCACTTCCCAGGTGCCGGTGAAGCCGGCCGGAATCACGAAGCGGTCGCCGGCGCGCACGGTCTTGGCATTGCCATCACCGTCGCGCAGCACCGAGACGCCCTGGAGGATTTCGCAGTATTCGTGCTCGGTGTAGGTCACCGTCCACTGGCCGACCTCGCCCTCCCAGGTGCCGGCGTTGAATTGCCCGCAGGGGCTGGCGTAGTGGTTACGGACCTGCTGCTGCGGGTCGCCCTTGAGGATCTTTTCGGCAGCGGGACGGTAGCTTTCGGAGCTGCCGGCGCTTTGCGCGAAATCGACGATCTGCTGGATATTCATACTCGCTTCCCTGGTCAACGTGAACGTACGTCGATCTTCCCATGGCCACTGCAGGTCAGGGGCGGCGCGGCGTAACGATTTGTTCGAGTCTATGTTTAAAAAAATGAACGCAGCAAGGGCGTTTGCCCACCAAGTGTCAAGAATATTGAAAATCCTGCGAGCGCTGGTTTAGTGTGGCTCGCAGTTTTTGGCCCATGGCGGCCACCGTAGGCGCCCACGCGCCTCCACCGACGAAAGAGGATGATCAGATGACCCGTTTGACCCGTACCGACTGGGAGCAGCGTGCAAAGGATCTGAAAATCGAGACCCGCGCCTTCGTGCAGGGGCAATACCAGGCTGCACAGAGCGGTGAAACCTTCGAATGCATCAGCCCGGTCGATGGCCGGGTACTCGGCCAGGTCGCCAGTTGCGACCTGGCCGACGCCGAACTGGCGGTGAAATCGGCGCGCGCCGCCTTCGATTCCGGCGTGTGGTCGCGTATCGCTCCGGCCAAGCGCAAGGCCAAGATGATCCGCTTCGCCGAGCTGCTGATGGCCAACGTCGAAGAGCTGGCGCTGCTGGAAACCCTCGACATGGGCAAGCCGATCAGCGATTCGCTGGGCATCGATATTCCAGCGGCGGCCAACGCCATTCGCTGGAGCGCCGAGGCGATCGACAAGGTCTACGACGAAGTCGCGCCTACGCCCCATGACCAGCTCGGCCTGGTGACCCGCGAGCCGGTTGGCGTGGTGGCAGCCATCGTGCCGTGGAACTTCCCGCTGTTGATGTCCAGCTGGAAGCTCGGCCCAGCCCTGGCCACCGGTAACTCGGTGATCCTCAAACCCTCCGAGAAATCTCCGCTGACCGCCATTCGCGTCGCTGCCCTGGCCGTCGAAGCGGGCATTCCGGCTGGCGTATTCAACGTGCTGCCCGGCCATGGCCATACCGTGGGCAAGGCCCTGGCGCTGCACATGGACGTCGACACCCTGGTATTCACCGGCTCCACCAAGATCGCCAAGCAGTTGATGATCTATGCCGGCGAGTCGAACATGAAGCGCGTGTGGCTGGAGGCGGGTGGCAAGAGCCCCAATATCGTCTTCGCCGATGCGCCGGACCTCAAGGCCGCCGCCGAGTCCGCTGCCAGCGCCATCGCCTTCAACCAGGGTGAGGTGTGCACCGCCGGCTCGCGCCTGCTGGTGGAGAACGCCATCAAGGAGCGCTTCCTGCCCATGGTGGTCGAGGCCCTGAAAGGCTGGAAAGCCGGCAACCCGCTGGACCCGGACACCAACGTCGGCGCGCTGGTCGACACCCAGCAGATGGACACCGTGCTGCGCTACATCGAAGCCGGCCACAAGGATGGCGCCAAGCTGCTGATCGGCGGCAAGCGCACCCTGGAGGAGAGCGGCGGCACCTACGTCGAGCCGACCATCTTCGACGGCGTGACCAATGCCATGACCATCGCCCGCGAGGAAATCTTCGGGCCGGTGCTTTCGGTGATCGGCTTCGATAGCGCCGAGCAGGCCGTGCAGATTGCCAACGACACCGTGTACGGCCTGGCCGCCGCGGTATGGACAGCGGACATCTCCAAGGCGCATCTCACCGCTCGCGCCCTGCGCGCCGGCAGCGTGTGGGTCAACCAGTACGACGGCGGCGACATGACCGCGCCTTTTGGTGGCTTCAAGCAGTCGGGTAACGGCCGTGACAAGTCGCTGCACGCCTTCGACAAATACACCGAACTGAAAGCCACCTGGATCAAACTCTGATCCAGCACGGATGAGGCTCGCCAGCCGGCGAGCCAGAGCAGACCGGCGGCCGGGCTCCTAGAGCCCGGCCGCTGTGCTTTTACTGGAGTCAGTGATGCGTTGGGGAACCTACTTCGCCGTCTGTGCGGCGGTGATCAGTATTGGCCTTGCCATGGGCGTGACCATGCCGCTGGTGTCGTTGCGTCTGGAGAGTTGGGGCTATGGCTCGTTCGCCATCGGCATCATGGCGGCCACGCCGGCCATCGGCGTGCTGCTGGGCGCCTCGTTGGCCGGTGGGCTGGCTTCGCGCTGCCCGACGCCGCGGCTGATGCAGTTCTGCCTGCTGGCTGGCGCGCTGTCGGTCACTGGCCTGGCGCTGCTGCAGAGCTACGCCATCTGGATCGTGCTGCGCCTGTTGCTGGGCGTGACCCTGACCGTGGTGTTCATCCTCGGTGAAAGCTGGATCAACCAGCTGGCCGTCGAGAAGTGGCGCGGCCGCTTGGTGGCGCTGTATGGCACCGGCTATGCGCTGAGCCAGCTGTGCGGGCCGCTGCTGCTCAGCGTACTGGGTACCGATACCGATCTGGGGTTCTGGTTTGGTGTGTCGCTGCTGATCGGCGGCTCGCTGCTGTTGATCGGGCGCACTGGCGCGCCGGTGGTCGATGCCCACAGCGCATCCGGGCGTGGCCTGTTGGTGTTCTGCCAGCGTATGCCGGCGATCGCCTGGGCGGTGATGCTGTTCGCGGCCTTCGAGGCGATGATGCTCACCCTGCTGCCGATCTACGGTCTGCGCCAGGGCTTCACCCAGGAAGTGGCGCTGTTCATGGCCAGCGTGGTGGTGGTCGGCGATGCCGCGCTGCAATTGCCCATCGGCCTGCTGGCCGATCGCATCTCGCGGGTCACGTTGTTCCGGGCCTGTGGCGTGGTGCTGCTGTTCTCCAGCCTGGGCATTCCGCTGCTGTTGCACACGCCAGTGATCTGGCCGGTGCTGGTGCTGTTCGGCGCCAGCGCGGGCGGCCTGTTCACCCTGTCACTGATCCTTATCGGCGAGCGCTTTCGCGATGACCAACTGGTGCGCGCCAATGCCCACGTGGCGCAGCTGTGGGGCATCGGCTGCCTGATCGGGCCGCTGGCCACCGGCGCGGTCAGCCAGTGGGTCAGCGGGCATGCGCTGCCGATGTTGATGGCGGTCGGCGCGGCGGCGTTCATCTGGCTGGCCTGGCGGCCCCATGCCTTCGACGAACAGGTCGCGCTATAGCATCTTCTCCAGACCGATGGCCCGGGCGAACCAGGCGTTGAAGCGCCGCCAGCGGCTGCCCGGTTCCTCGGTGAGGACGAATTCCTTGCCGTCGTCCTCACCGAGCCAGACCATCCGCGTCGCACCGTTGGCGTCGTGCTGCAGGCGCACTTCGTAGCTCACCGATGGCTTCATGCCCTGCAGTGCCAGTTCGCGCAGGTAGGCGGCGAGTTTGGGGCTGTCGACCAGTACGCCGACCTCGGTATTCCACAGCACCGAGCGTGGGTCGACGTTGAAGGAGCCGACGAAGGATTTCTGCTTGTCGATGACGATGGCCTTGCTGTGGAGGCTAGAGTTGGAGCTGCCGCTGAAGCTGTAGGCCGGTGGCGAATCCGCGCCGGGCTGGCTGCGCAGCTCGAACAGGCGCATGCCGTGCTCGAGCATTTCCTGGCGATAGGGCGCGTAGCCGCCATGCACGGCGGGCACGTCGGTGGCTTCCAGGGCATTGGTGAGCAGGCGGATCTCCACGCCGTTGTCGGCTAGGCCGATCAGGTACTGCAGGCCGGCGGGGGCGGGTACGAAGTAGGCGGACACCATCACCAAATCGCTTTTGGCGCCCTGCAGGTGCGGCGCTAGCTGGGTGGTGAGCAGCAATTGTGGGTCCGGTTCGCCGCTGGCCAGCACCTTGCTCGGTGCATCCCACAGGGCGATGCCTGGCGCCCAGATCAGCTCGTCGAGCCACACCTTGAGCTTGGGGTCGTGTTGGTAGGCGAGCAGGCGTTCGTAAAGCTCCGGCTGTTCGACGCGGGCGGTGTCCAGGTAGTCGCGCAGGCCCTTGCGCGCCTTGTCGAGATCCTTCTGCGAGGGCTGGCGCCAGACGAATTCCTCGATGGGCTTGCTCAGCCGGCTGTTCCAGTACTGGTCGAAACTCTGCGCCAGGTCGCGGGCGACCGGGCCGATGGCGAGCATGTCGATGTCGGTGAAATTCATGTTCGGTTCGGCGTCGAAATACTCGTCACCCAGGTTGCGCCCGCCGACGATGGCCGCGGCACTGTCGGCCAGCCACAGCTTGTTGTGCATGCGCCGGTGCTGTTGCGAGAGGTTCAGGCCGCGGCCGATCACCCGGGTTACCCCCGTCAGGCGGCCCAGGTGCAGCGGATTGAACACGCGGATCTGGATGTTCGGGTGGGCGGCCAGCAGGGCGATCCGGTAGTCCTCGCCGTCGCTGGTGGTGTCGTCGAGCAGGATGCGGATGCGCACGCCGCGGTCGGCGGCCTGCAGCAGCTCCTTGACCAATGCGCGGGTGCTCAGGCCGTCGTGCACGATGTAGTACTGCAGATCGAGACTGTGCTGCGCGGCGCGAATCAGTTCGGCGCGGGCGGCGAAGGCTTCGTTGCTGGCCGGCAGCAGGCGAAAGCCGGAGTGGCCCTGATGCTCGGCGGCGCGCGCTTCGAGCCCCGCGCCGAATGAAGACTGGGCCGCGGGGATGGCCTGGCTGGGCACGATGGGCACCTGGTTGGTACAGCCGCCGAGGATCAGCAGGGCGATAAAGAGCACGCGCAAGGGCACAGTTGCAGCCTCCAATCGGCTGTCCGGATGTGCTGATAGGACGCCGCTGCGCAGGGAAAGATTCAGTCTCTCGGCGGTGGTGACTCTTCCAGCATGGCTGCGACGGTTTCGCCCACCTTGCGCACCGCTGCCTCGATGGTCGGGCTGGGGCGCGTGGCGTAGTTCATGCGCAGGCAATTGCGGTACTTGCCGGCGGCGGAAAAGATGCTGCCCGGCGCGACCTGGATCTTGTGCGCGGCCAGTTCGCGGTTCAGGCGCTGGCTGTCGAAGCCCTCGGGCATCTCCACCCAAAGCATGAAGCTGCCCTGGGGGCGGCTGACCCGCACCGAAGGCGGGAAGTAACGGCTGACCCAGTCGCTCATCTGTTCCAGGTTGCGCGCGTACTGGCCGCGCATGCGGCGCAGGTGCGGCTCGTAATGGCCGCCTTCGATGTACTCGGCCAGCGCCAGTTGCGGCAACTGCGCGGTGGCACCGGTGCCCATGTACTTCATGTGCAGCACCTGGTCGAGGTAGCGGCCGGGAGCGATCCAGCCGACGCGAAAACCGGGCGCCAGGGTCTTGGAAAACGAGCTGCACAACAGCACGCGGCCGTCGTCGTCATAGGATTTGATGGTGCGCGGGCGCGGGTAGTGAAAGGCCAGCTCGCCGTACACATCGTCTTCGATGATCGCCACGTCGTGGCGCTGGGCCAGGGCCAGAAGAGCGCGCTTGTTGGCCTCGGGCATGATGTAGCCCAGTGGGTTGTTGCAGTTGGGGGTGAGTTGGATGGCCTTGATCGGCCACTGTTCCAGGGCCAGCTCCAGCGCCTCGAGGCTGATGCCGGTGAGCGGGTCGGTGGGCAACTCCAGGGCCTTCATGCCGAAGCCCTTGAGCGCCTGCATCACGCCGTGGAAGCTCGGCGAATCGACGGCAACGATATCGCCCGGCACGCAGATCGCCCGGATCGCCGCCGAAAGCGCCTCGTGGCAGCCGGTGGTGACGACGATGTCCTCATAGGTCAGCTGGCAGCCGGAGTCCAGGGTCAGGCGGGCGACCTGTTCGCGCAGGCGCACGTCACCGTAGATGCTGCCGTAGGTGAGGGTGTGCAGATCCTGCTTGCGGCTCAGCCGAGACAGCGCGCGCAACAGGGGCTTGAGCGTGGGGCTGTCGATGTCCGGGCGGCCGCGACCCAGTTGGACGAAGTCATTGCGTGGTGACGGGGCGATCTGTTCCAGCACCTGGTCCCACTGCGAGACGTCCACGGGGCGTTGCGGCGCCCGGCTGATCTTCGGCAGCGCCGGCTTGTCCCGCCCTTGCGGAACGAAGTAGCCGGATTTCGGTTTCGGCAGCGCCAGGCCGCGATCTTCCAGATGGCGGTAGGCCTGCTGCACGGTGCTCAGGCTGACCCCGTGCTCCTGGCTCAAGGCGCGCACCGAGGGCAGGCGGTCGCCCGGCCGGTAGAGGCCCTGCTCGATGCGCTCGCCAATCAGGTCGGCCAGGTTGGTATAGAGGGTCATGTTCGCGCACCTGTATGCAAGGGAGCCAGTTGAACCATACAGATGGCCCTTCGCGGAACCATTCAGTTCAATCGATGGTTGATCTGTATGGATTTAATTCCCTTTCTTTGCATCTGTCATGCTTTTTCGCTGGCCGCCATCATGATCTCCCATGACCTCAATGCGCAGGAGAGCGACATGAACGGGCTGAGCGATGTGCGATTGACCTTGAAAGGCAGCGAGCTGGAAGGCGGTAACGGGCTGCGACTGGCCGCGGTGCCGGCGCGCACGGTGATGACGCATCGCTGGCAGCGTTTCATCCGTCGCCTGACCACCCGGCGCGCGCTGCTCAAGCTCAGCGATGCTCAACTGCTGGACATCGGCCTGAGCCGCGAGCAGGCGCAGCGCGAAGCCACGCTGCCGTTCTGGAAACTCTAGACAGGTAGCCCGGCGTTGAGCGCAGCGATACCCGGGACTCATTTTCCTGGGTATCGCTGCGCTCAACCGCAGGCTAGCGGCGCCATCAGACCAGTTCCTTGAGGCGGTGCCAGAGCATGCCCAGCGCCAGCAGGGGCGAGCGCAGGTGGCGACCGCCGGGAAAGTTCATGTGCGGCACCTTGGCGAACAGCTCGAAGCCGCCGCCGGCTTGCCCGGCGATGGCTTCGGCGAGCAGTTTGCCGGCCAGGTGCGTGGCATTCACGCCGTGGCCCGCGTAGGCCTGGGCGTAAAACACGTTGGGCTGATCCTTGAGTTGACCGATCTGCGGCAGGCGGTTGGCGCCGATGCCGATCATCCCGCCCCACTGGAAGTCGATGCGCACGTCCTGCAACTGCGGGAACACCGCGAGCATCTTCGGGCGCATGTAGGCGGCGATATCGGCAGGGTCGGTGCCGGAATAGCGGCAGGCGCCGCCGAACAGCAAACGGCGGTCGGCGGAAAGCCGGTAGTAGTCGACGGCCACCCGCTGGTCGCAAAGCGCCATGTTCTGCGGGATCAGCGCGCCGGCCTGCTCTTCGCTCAACGGCTCGGTGGCGATGATGTAGCTGCCCGCCGGCAGCACCTTGCCGCCCAGGTTCGGGTTCAAATCGCGGATGTAAGCGTTGCAGGCCAGCACCAGTTGCGCGGCGCGTACCACGCCCTGGGCGGTGTGCACGCGGATCTCGCTACCATAGTCGATGCGCGTGGCCGGCGAATGCTCGAACAGCCGCACGCCCAGGCTTTGTGCCGCAGCAGCCTCGCCGAGTGCCAGGTTAAGCGGGTGCAGATGCCCGGAGCCCATGTCGATCATGCCGCCGACATAGCGGCTCGAACCGACCACTTCGTGCATCTGTTCCGGTTGCAGCAGGCGCAGCTCGTGGCGATAGCCGAGGCCCTGCAGTTCGGCGGCATCCTCGGCGAAGCCGGCCAGGTCGCGCGGCTTGTTGGCCAGGTCGCAGTAGCCCCAGGTCAGGTCACAGGCGATCTCGAACTGGGCGACTCGCCGCCGCACCAGCTCCACTGCTTCCAGGCCCATCAGTTTCAGTTCGCGCACGCCGTCCTTGCCGATCACCGATTCGAACTGCTCGACGCCATGGCCGACCCCGCGAATCAGTTGCCCACCGTTGCGCCCGCTGGCGCCCCAACCGATGCGATGCGCTTCGACCAGCACCACCGACAGGCCTTTCTGGGCCAGCTCGATGGCCGTGTTCAGGCCCGAGAACCCGCCGCCGACGATGCACACGTCGGCGCGCTGCTCGCCTTGCAGAGTCGGCAGGTCGAGTTGCTGGTTGACGCTGGCGGCGTAGTAGGAGGGCGCATGCTCGGCGCTATGAACCGGCGGGTGGGCACGGGCGGTCATGTGCGAAATCCTGATTTCGGTGTAGGTAAAAATTGACGAAGCATAAGCGCGCAATCCGCTGCGAGCCAACCGCCGATTGCCGAGCAGGCCGAGCTTTGCCTGGCTTGAGGCGGCCTGTACCATGCCCGCCTGCCGTTCCAGAGCCCCTGACCATGAGTTGTACCAGCCGCAAGATCGACCTGTTGCGCCGTCAGATTCCGCGCTTCGAGTGCGTGCCGGGCTGCCATGATTGCTGCGGCCCGGTGACCGCCTCCTCCGAGGAAATGGCGCGCCTGCCGCGCAAGACTCGCGCCGAGCAGGACGCCGCCTTGGCCGAGTACAACTGCGTGCACCTGGGGCCGAACGGCTGTCAGGTGTACGACCAGCGCCCGCTGATCTGCCGGCTGTTCGGCACCACGCCGAAGCTGCCGTGCCCCCATGGTCGCGGGCCCGAGCAGCCCATCGAGGCGCATGTCGAACAGCAGGTGCACCAACTGATCGCCTCGACGCGACAGGTGCTCGTCTAGGTCACTCTGGTACGGGCAGCGCCAGGCTCTCCTTGACCTCTTCCATCACGATGTAGCTCTTCGACTCGCGCACGTGGGGCAGCTTGAGCAGGATGTCGCCGAGCAGCTTGCGGTAGCTGGCCATCTCGTTGATGCGCGCTTTCACCAGGTAGTCGAAGTCGCCGGACACCAGGTGGCATTCCAGCACGTGTGGCAGTTTGAGCACGGCGCGGCGGAAATCCTCGAAGGTGTCGCCGGACTTGTAGTCCAGGCTGATCTCCACGAACACCAGCAGGCTGGCCTTGAGGTTCTGCGGGTTGAGGCGGGCGTGATAGCCCATGATGATGCCTTCGCGCTCCAGGCGGCGGACCCGCTCGGTGCACGGCGTGGTCGACAGCCCGACCCGTTCGCCCAGCTCGGTGAAGGAGATGCGGCCATCCTCCTGGAGGATGCGCAGGATGTTGCGGTCGATCTTGTCCAACTCGCGGCGGCTCTGGTGTTGCGTACGCATGCTCGGCACCTCTCCGTGAAAGGCTGATAAAGCCAGAATTCCCTTCGAATATACGAGTGTATACAGTGAAAAGCACTGCCATTCACTTTCTATACTGTACGCATCGACTTCTCAAATCGTAATACGCCAGTGCATCGTCGCGGCGAGGAGAACATCATGCGGGTTCTGGTGCTTGGTAGCGGTGTGATCGGTACGGCCAGTGCGTATTACCTGGCCCGCCAGGGCTTCGAGGTGGCCGTGGTGGATCGCCAGGACGGCCCGGCCATGGAAACCAGCTTCGCAAACGCCGGCCAGGTATCGCCGGGTTATGCCTCGCCCTGGGCGGCGCCGGGCATCCCACTGAAGGCGATGAAGTGGCTGCTGCAAAAGCACGCGCCGCTGGCCATCAAGCTGACCGGCGATATCGACCAGTACCTGTGGATGGCGCAGATGCTGCGCAACTGCACCGCCGCCCGCTACGCGGTGAACAAGGAGCGCATGGTGCGCCTGTCCGAGTACAGCCGCGACTGCCTCGATGAACTGCGCGCGGAAACCGGTATCGGCTACGAAGCCCGCCAGCTCGGTACCACCCAGCTGTTCCGTACCCAGGCGCAACTGGACAATGCCGCCAAGGATATCGCCGTGCTCGAGCAGTCCGGCGTGCCCTACGAGCTGCTCGATCGCGCCGGCATCGCCCAGGTCGAACCGGCCCTTGCCAGCGTCACAGACAAGCTGGCGGGCGCCCTGCGTCTGCCCAACGACCAGACCGGCGATTGCCAGCTGTTCACCCGTAAGCTGGCCGAGATGGCCACCGCATTGGGCGTGCAATTTCGTTTCGGCAAGAACATCCAGCGCCTGGATGTCGCCGGTGACCGCATCAACGGCGTGTGGATCGACGGCAAGCTGGAAACCGCCGACCGCTACGTGCTCGCCCTGGGCAGCTACAGCCCGCAACTGCTCAAGCCGCTGGGCATCCGTGCGCCGGTCTATCCGCTCAAGGGCTACTCGCTGACCGTGCCGATCACCAACCCGGACATGGCGCCGACCTCGACCATCCTCGACGAGACCTACAAGGTCGCCATCACCCGCTTCGACCAGCGTATCCGTGTGGGCGGCATGGCCGAGATCGCTGGCTTCGACCTGAGCCTCAACCCGCGTCGTCGCGAAACCCTGGAGATGATCGTCGGTGATCTGTATCCCCAGGGTGGTGACCTGAGCCAGGCGGATTTCTGGACCGGTCTGCGCCCGGCGACCCCCGATGGCACGCCCATCGTCGGCGCCACCCCCTATCGAAATCTGTTTCTGAACACCGGACACGGTACCCTAGGCTGGACCATGGCCTGCGGCTCCGGTCGCCTGCTGGCCGACCTGATTGCCAAGAAGCGCCCGCAGATCAGCAGCGAAGGCCTGGATATTTCCCGTTACGGTAGCCCCAAGGAGTTGAACAACCATGTCCATACAGCGCCTGCGAACTGAGCCGCGCCTGAGCGAAATCGTCATTCACAACGGTACCGTCTACCTGGCTGGCCAGTTGGACGAGAACCACAGCGACGGCATCGAAGCGCAGACCAAGGCGACCCTGGACAGCATCGATGCCTTCCTGGCCGAGGCGGGCACCGATAAAACGCGCATCCTGTCGATCACCATCTTTCTGAAAGACATCGACGACCGCGATGGCATGAACAAGGTCTGGGACGCCTGGGTACCGGCCGGCCACTCGCCGGCGCGCGCCTGCGTCGAGGCCAAGCTGTATTCGCCCGATGTACTGGTGGAAATGACGGTGATCGCTGCGCTGCCTTGAGAGGCGTATCACCCTTGGCCTAGGAATTGGCCAACTTGTGGGAGCGAGCGGGGACGCCCAGTCCATGCCCGCGAATTCGCGCCTATGACGCGCTTCCACAAAAAGTACGCCACTGACGGCTTACACCTTGTTTTGTGATCTTCTGCCCTTCGAGATAACCATGCGTCCCGCTCGTGCCTTGATCGACCTGCAAGCCCTGCGTCACAACTACCAACTGGCCCGTGAACTGGCTGGCGCCCGTGCGCTGGCGGTGGTCAAGGCCGATGCCTACGGGCATGGCGCGGTGCGTTGCGCCCAGGCGCTGCAGGCGGATGCCGACGGCTTCGCCGTGGCATGTATCGAAGAGGCGCTGCAACTGCGCGCAGCGGGCATCACCGGGCCCATTCTGTTGCTCGAGGGGTTCTTCGAGGCCAGCGAGCTGGCGCTGATCGACGAGCATGACCTGTGGTGCGTGGTGCACGCCGGCTGGCAGTTGGAGGCCATCGAGCAGGCGGACCTGAAGCGCCCATTGAGCGTCTGGCTCAAGCTGGACAGCGGCATGCATCGTGTCGGTTTCCACCCGGCCGATTATCAGGCAGCCTACCGGCGCCTGCTGGCCAGCGGCAAGGTGGTAAAGATCGTGCTGATGAGCCACTTCTCCCGCGCCGACGAGCTGGGCTGCAGCCGCAGCGATGAGCAACTGGCGGTGTTCCAGCAGGCCCGCGAAGGTCTGGCCGCCGAGGTCAGCCTGCGCAATTCGCCGGCCTTGCTGGGCTGGCCGAGCATCCCCAGTGACTGGTCGCGGCCCGGCATCATGCTCTATGGCGCCACGCCGTTCGAGCAGGCCCAGGACGTCGCGGCCCGGCTGCAGCCGGTGATGACCCTGGAGTCGCGCGTCATCAGCGTGCGTGACCTGCCGGCCGGCGAGCCGGTCGGCTACGGCGCGCGCTTCGTCAGCGAGCGTGCAACGCGGGTCGGCGTGGTCGCCATGGGCTATGCCGACGGTTACCCGCGTCACGCGCCGACCGGCACCCCGGTGCTGATCGACGGCCAGCCATCGCGGATCATCGGTCGGGTATCGATGGACATGCTCACCGTCGACCTCAGCGACCTGCCAGGCGCTGGCCTGGGCAGCCGCGTCGAGTTCTGGGGCCGTGGCGTGCTGGCCAGCGATGTCGCCATGGCCGCCGGCACCATTCCCTACCAGCTGTTCTGCAATGTGCGGCGGGTGCCGCTGGTCTACAGCGAAGCCTAGGCGCGATGGACTCCCGGGTGTTCGGACTGTTGTAAATACTGAACACTGTCGCCATGATAAGACCACTTTTCATGGCTTCACTGAGGGTATCCAACATTGGACGTCGGTCTTCGCCTGCAATCGATCCGCAAGCAAAAGGGGCTTTCCCAGCGCGAACTCGCCAAGCGGGCGGGGGTTACCAACAGCACCATCTCGATGATCGAGAAGAACAGCGTGAGCCCGTCGATCAGCTCGTTGAAAAAGGTGCTGGCCGGCATTCCGATGTCGCTGGTGGAATTCTTCTCCCTGGAAGCTGAGCAGGACAGCCAGGTGCAGGTGGTCTACCGCGCCAGTGAGCTGACCGATATCCACAGCGGCGCGATCACCATGAAGCTGATCGGCAAGGCCCATCCCAGCCGCGCCATTTCCTTTCTCGACGAAACCTACCCGCCGCACAGCGACACCGGCCTGGAGATGTACGCCCACGAGGGCGAGGAGACCGGCATGCTGGTGGAAGGGCGCCTCGAGCTGACCGTCGGTGACGAGGTGTTCATTCTCGAGAGCGGCGACAGCTACTACTTCGAGAGCAGCAAGCCGCACCGCTTCCGCAATCCCTTCGATCAGCCGGCGCGCTTGATTAGCGCCACCACGCCCGCCAACTTCTAGGGTCTGTTCCCGTTTCACGCACGACCGCGCCGGAGCCAGTTTTTGCGCGAGGCAAGGGCCGCGCCCGCTCCCGGCGGGCTTGCGGCATTTCCCACATCCATGTGGGTCACACAGATGCGAAGTTTGGCAGGCCAAATGAGCCATCGAGTAACGCCGCATCGCGCAAAAACTGGCCCGGCCCTCCGGGTGGGGCCGCCTAGGTTGCGCGGGAAATGACCTCCGCTGTCGTTGCAGGACTTGGCAAGGGAAGACGCGGACGGCTAGTCCATTCCCTGCGTCCTGCGCCTAACCGGAGGCCATTTCTCGCGGCAACGCGGCTCGCGCTGAAATGGGAACAGACCCTAGGTCGGCGCACGGCAATCTGCGCCGCCGTTGATCTGCGTCATGGGTTGGCTGATCCCGCCGTTTCGGCCAGTCGGTATACTTTGCCGGCTTGCGAAACCGTGGCCGAGCCACCCATGAGGGCATCTGAGTGAACCCAATTAGAAGCATGCTGATCGCGCCGGCCATCGCCCTGGCGCTATGGGCCGTGACGGTCCAGGCGAACACCGACGAGGCGATCGCCGAGCGGATCAAACCCATCGGGCAAGTGTGCATCGCCGGTCAGGAATGCAAGGGTGTCGAAGCCGTGGCAACCGCAGCCGCGGGTGCTGCGCGCAGCGCCGACGACATCATCGCCAGGCACTGCACCGCCTGCCATACCACGGGCCTGCTGGGCGCGCCGAAGATCGGCGACACCGCGGCCTGGAAAGACCGTGCCGACCACCAGGGCGGGCTGGACGGCATCCTTGCCGCGGCCATCAACGGCATCAACGCCATGCCGCCGAAGGGCACCTGTGGCGACTGCTCGGACGACGAGTTGCGCGCTGCCATCGAGAAGATGTCCGGGCTCTGACTCGAGGCATTTTGTCGTCGTACCAAGCCGCCGTCAGGCGGCTTTGTTGTTTCAGGCTGATGACGACATGCAGCAAAAGGCGCAGCGGGGGAGTCCAAAGAGGACGATCCCGACCGTTGGCCTGGAGAACCGCATGCCCCAATCCCGCACCCTCGAGCAAGCTGTCGACCATGTGCTGAGCGCCATCGACGGGCCGATTCATCTCGGCCTGCCCCTCGGCCTGGGCAAGCCCAACCGCTGGGTCAACGCACTGTATGCGCGTCTGCGCGAGATGCCCGAACGGCAGCTGACCATCTACACGGCGCTGTGCCTGGGGCGTCCGCGGGCCGAGCAGGAACTGCAGCAGCGCTTTCTCGACCCCTTCGTCGAGCGGGTTTACGGCGATTACCTGGAGCTGGATTTTCTCGCTGACCTGCAGGCCGACAGGTTGCCGCCCAACGTGCGTATCGAGCAGTTCTTCCTGCAGCCCGGCAGCCTGCTCGACAGCGCACCGACCCAGCAGGACTACACCAGCAGCAATTACAGCCACGCCGCCCGTGACCTGAACGCCAAGGGCGTCAACGTGGTGGCCCAGCTGGTCGCGACAGACGCCGCGCGACCTCAGCACTTCAGCCTCAGCTGCAACCCGGACATCACCCTCGACCTGCTGCCGATGCTCCAGGAGCGGCGCGCCCGCGGCGAAACCATCCTATGCGTAGCCCAGGTTCACGAGCAGTTGCCGTACATGGCGGGCGATGCCGAGCTGCCCCGCGAGGTCTTCGATATCCAGCTGCAGGAGAGCGAAGCCAGCACGCTGTTTTCCACGCCTAACATGCCGGTCACCGTGCAGGATCATTGTATAGGCCTCTATGCCAGCACCCTGGTACGCGATGGCGGCAGCCTGCAGATCGGCATCGGTGCGATGGGCGATGCGGTCAGCGCCGCGCTGCTGCAACGCCATCGCGACAACCCGGCGTACCGCGCGGCACTCGATGATCTGCAGGGCGGTCAGGTGCATCCGCTCTGCAATACGTTGGGTGACCTGCAGCCGTTTCGAACCGGGCTGTATGGCTGCAGCGAAATGTTCGTCAACGGCCTGCTGGACCTGGCCGAGGCCGGGGTGATTCGCCGTGTCGTCTACCCGGACGTAAGCGTGCAGCGCCTGGCCAGTGCCGGTGCCCTGGATGCCAGTGGCCAGCCGCGCAGTGTTCAAGCGATGCTCGATGCCGGCCTGCCCACGCGCCTGGATGACGCCGCGCTGGCCTGGATGCAGGAGGGCGGGCTGTTGGACGCCAACCTGAAGATGCAAGGCGAGAACCTGCTGCTGCCCACCGATCAGCAATGCTCGACCGACTTGGCCGATCCCCTCAGCCAGGCGGCCCTGCGTGATTACCTGACGCCCGCCGCGCACGGCGTGGTGGTGCACGGCGGCTTCTTTCTCGGGCCGCAATCCTTCTACGAGCGCCTCAATGCCATGACGACGGAGCAGCGCAGCCGTTTCGGCATGACCGGCATCGGCTTCATCAACGAGCTGTACGGGCAGGAAGAACTGAAGCGGCTGCAGCGCGTGGATGCCCGCTTCATCAACAGTGCCTTCACCGTCACCCTGCTCGGCGCGGCGGTGGCCGATCAGCTGGAAGATGGCCGTGTGCTCAGCGGCGTCGGTGGGCAGTACAACTTCGTTGCCCAGGGCCACGCGCTGCCCGGCGCCCGCTCGATTCTGCTGCTGCGCAGCTGGCGCGAGTCGGCCGGCGAGGTCAGCTCCAACATCGTCTGGGAATACGGCCACGTGACCATTCCCCGCCACCTGCGCGACGTGGTGATCACCGAGTACGGCATCGCCGACCTGCGCGGCAAGACCGACTCCCAGGTGATCGAGGCGCTGCTGGCCGTGAGTGATTCACGCTTCCAGGGCGAGCTGATGGCGCAAGCCATCGAGGCCGGCAAGCTGCCCAAGGATTTTCGCCTCGACGCGCGCTACGCCGACAACACGCCCGAGCGCCTCGAGCAGGCCGCCGCAGGCCACCGGCCGGTGTTCGCCGAGTACCCGTTAGGCAGCGATTTCAGCGATGAGGAGCAAGCGCTGTTGCGGGCGCTGACCTGGCTGAAGGGCAAGTTTCGCCTGAGCGAAGTGCTGGAGCTGGGCAAGGCGGCGTTCGATGCGCCGCCTGCCGAGGCGTTTCCAGAAGCCCTGCAGCGCATGGGCCTGGAGCGGCCCGAGGGTTTGCGCGAGGAGCTTTACCAGCGTTTGGTGCTGGCCGGGCTGCAGGCTACTCGAGAAAGGTGACCTTGCCGCCTTCCAGAGACTTGATGCGCGCCAGGGATTCGATCCGGTAACCCTGGGCGTCTAGGGTGCTGCGACCGCTCTGGAAGGACTTCTCGATCACCACGCCAATACCGGCGATGCTGGCGCCGGCCTGACCGACCAAGTCTATCAGCGCCTTGGCGGCGTGGCCGTTGGCCAGGAAGTCGTCGACCAGCAGCACGTGATCATTGGCGTTCAGATGCTTGGAGGAGATCGCCAGGGTGCTCTCGGTCTGCTTGGTGAAGGAGAACACCTTGGAAATGTACAGGTTGTCCTTCAGCGTCAGCGACTGGTACTTGCGGGCGAAGATCACCGGCACACCCAGTTCCAGGCCGGCCATCACGGCCGGTGCGATGCCCGAGGCTTCGATGGTGACGATCTTGGTGATGCCCTGACCCTTGAAGCGCTCGGCGAACTCGTGGCCGATCTCCTGCATCAGCTTGGGATCGATCTGGTGATTGAGAAAGGCATCGACCTTGAGCACCTGCTCGGAGAGGACGGTACCTTCACTGCATATCTTTTGTTTCAACGACTCCACGATCGATCCTCTGGGCTCTAGAGCAAAGCGGCGGATTTTCGCTCAAATTGCCGATCATTTGTAGCGAAAACACAGCGTGCGCCATCCGCTCGTCCATTGCCGCGCCCAGCCGGGCGCTCAGGCGCTGCGCGTCAGCCGGCGCAGGATGTCCCGCGGAATGCCGCGCGGGTCCAGCGGCAATTTGTCCGGTGCCGGCTCCAGGCCCAGTTCGAACAGCCAATTGAGAGCGTATTCGCGCAGTTGCTTCTGCTCGTACTCCTGCCATTGCTGGCGCAGGGCGGGGAAGTAATCGATTTCGTAATCGAAGGCCTTGAGCGGTTTACGGCCGGTCAGCGCGGCGCTGAGCAGCGGGTGGGCATTGAGGTCGTTGAGGGTGAACAGAAAGGATTCGCGCATCGCCACGCGTTGGGCCACGTCGAGATTGGGCACGTGGGCGTAACGGTCGGGGTTGAGCTGAACCTGCTGGCGCTCATCGCTGCCCTGGTCTTCCGGCGACAGGGTCAGCACCGTGCCGGCTTCCATGTCGAGCCAGTGTTCGAGGGTTTCGCGGCCGTTGATCAACTGGGTCAGGGTGTCGAGGTCGAGAGTGAGCGTGCGCATGGTGCCGGGCCTCTGCAAGGGGAGCTGACGATGACGGGCCGGCTGCTGGAGCCGGCCTCTCACTCTGACTACGAAATGTTGCACTGGTGCCCGTCGGGATGGTGGGCTCGGTGAAAAGGTCACCTGGGTCGAGCTATGCGATACCCAGGTCGATTTTCCGGGCGTCGCTGCGCTCGACCCGGTCTACCGGTTCATGCTTTCAACGCTTGAGCATCGCTCGCATGCTGGCCAGGGCGTCGTTGCCGCGGGCCGCCTTGACCTCCACCGGCGCCTCTTCCTGGCCCTCCCAGACCAGATCCTCCGGCGGCAGCTCGTCGAGGAAGCGGCTTGGCGTGCATTCGATGATCTCGCCGTACTGCTTGCGCTTGGCGGCGAAGGTCAGCGCCAGGTTGCGCTTGGCGCGGGTGATGCCCACGTACGCCAGCCGGCGTTCTTCCTCGATGGTGTCGGATTCGATGCTGGAGCGGTGCGGCAGGATCTCCTCTTCGAAGCCGATGATGTATACCGACGGAAACTCCAGGCCCTTGGAGGCGTGCATGGTCATCATCTGCACGCCGTCTGCGCCTTCTTCTTCTTCCTGCTGGCGTTCGAGCATATCGCGCAGCACCAGTTTGCCGATGGCATCCTCGATGGTCATGTCTCCCTCTTCGTCCTTGTCGAGGGTGTTTTTCAGGGCGTCGACCAGAAACCACACGTTGCCCATGCGCGCATCGGCGACCTTGTCGCTGGAGGCGTTCTGGCGCAGCCAGTTCTCGTAGTCGATGTCCATGACCATGCTGCGGATCGCGGCGATCGGCTCGTTGACCACGCACTGCTCGCGCACGCCGTCCATCCAGCGCTTGAAGCGCGCCAGGCGCTCGGTATAACGGCTGTCCAGGTGCTCGCCGAGGCCGATCTCGTCGCTGGCCGCGTACATGCTGATCTTGCGCTCGTTGGCGTAGTTACCGAGTTTTTCCAGGGTCGTGGAACCGATCTCCCGGCGCGGCACGTTGATCACCCGCAGGAAGGCGTTGTCGTCGTCCGGGTTGACCAGCAGGCGGAAGTAGCTCATCAGGTCCTTCACTTCCTGGCGGGCGAAGAAGCTGGTGCCGCCGGACAGGCGATAGGGAATCTGGTGGTGCTGCAGCTTCAGCTCCATCAGCTTGGCCTGGTAGTTGCCACGGTAGAGAATGGCGAAATCGCTGTAGGGCCGCTGGGTGCGCAGGTGTTCGGTGAGAATCTCCAGAGCCACGCGCTCGCACTCGGCGTCTTCGTTGCGGGTGCGGATCACGCGGATTTCGTCGCCCATGCCCATCTCGCTCCACAGCTGCTTCTCGAAGGCGTGGGGGTTGTTGGCGATCAGCACGTTGGCGCACTTGAGGATGCGGCTGGTGGAGCGGTAGTTCTGCTCGAGCATCACCACCTTGAGCGACGGGTAGTCTTCCTTGAGCAGGTTGAGGTTCTCCGGCCGTGCTCCGCGCCAGGCGTAGATGGACTGGTCGTCGTCGCCGACCACGGTGATCTGGTTGCGCATGCCCACCAGCAGCTTCACCAGCAGGTACTGGCTGGAGTTGGTGTCCTGGTACTCGTCGACGAGCAGGTAGCGGATGCGGTTCTGCCACTTTTCCAGAATGTCCTGATGCTCCTGGAACAGCTTGACCGGCAGCAGGATCAGGTCGTTGAAGTCCACCGCGTTGTACGCCTTGAGCGTGCGCTGGTAATGCAGGTAGACGATGGCCGCGGTCTGCTCCTTGGGCCCGCGGGCGTTGGCCAGGGCTTCGTCGGGCAGGATCAGGTCGTTCTTCCAGCTGTCGATGTAGTTTTTCACCTCATCGGCGCCATCGTCGCCGGCGTACTCCTTCTGCATGATGTCGGTGAGCAGCGCCTTGATGTCGCCATCGTCGAAGATCGAAAAACCGGGTTTGTAGCCCAGGCGCGCGTACTCCTTGCGGATGATGTTCATGCCCAGGTTGTGGAAGGTCGACACCGTCAGGCCGCGGGCTTCGGCGCCCTTGAGCAGGGTGCCGACACGTTCCTTCATCTCGCGCGCGGCCTTGTTGGTGAAGGTCATGGCGACGATGTGCTGGGCGCGGATGCCGCAGTTCTGCACCAAGTGGGCAATCTTGCGGGTAATCACGCTGGTCTTGCCGGAGCCTGCGCCGGCGAGCACCAAAAGAGGGCCGCCGACGTAGTTCACGGCTTCCTGTTGCCGGGGATTGAGTCGGGACATCGTGTCTATCGCAGAAGAAAATGGCCGCGCATTTTAGCCGAAAGTCGGCGGCCATTTCGTGCCTTTGCTGCAGCAGCCGACAACCGTGCTCGCGAGCACGTTCACGGCGCTTGTTTGCGCCGATGGGCTTGTCGTTTACCGGGGTTTTGTCGCAGGATGTTCGCCGATTTACACGGAAGTGATTGATTTGACGCCGGATGTGGCGCACTCAGAAGCGCCATGGGCGCTCATCTTTTTCGTGCATCGGGGGATTTTTCTTGAGCGCATTCGTCGAGCCGTTGCGCCTGGTACTGCTGGCGGAGACGCCGCAGTGGAGCGAACTGCTGCGCGAGCGCCTGGATGCCGTCGGCGGGCCGATGCCCCTGAGCTGCGCCGCCAACTGGCCGGATGCCCGGCAACTGCTCGACGACGCCGGCGAGGCGGTATTGCTGACCACTCCGGCGCATTTGCCGGACTCGCGGCGCTGCACGGCGCCGATCATCCTGTTGCTGGAGCAGGAGCCGGCCGACACGCCGCCCCTGGTCTGCGACTGGCTGGTGCGCGATCAACTGAGCCCCGATGTGCTGCGCCGCAGCCTGCGCTACGTGCGTGAGCAGGGCCGCCTGCGCCTGACCGTGCAGCGCCTGGCCGAACAGGACGCGCTCACCGGCATCGCCAACCGCCAGGGCTTTCATACCCTGCTGGCGGCGCGCCTGGCCGAACAAGGCCGTCGCGGCTTGGCGCTGATCCAGCTGGACCTGGACAACTTTCGCCAGGCCAACGACGCCCTCGGTCATCGCGCTGGTGACCAGCTGATCCAGCAGGTGGTGGCGCGGCTCAAGCAGTACCTGGAGCGCGGCGATCAGATGGCGCGGCTAGGTGGCGACGAATTCGCCCTGCTGCTCGACAGCCACGATGATCTCGAACGCCTGCATGGCCGCGTGCAGCACCTGCTCGAAGCGCTGGGCGAGCCGTACTGGCTGGAGGGCGAGAGCCTGCTGCTAGGTTGCAGCCTTGGCGTGGCCCTGGCCAAGCCGGCGAGCACTGCCGATGCGCTGATGTGGCACGCTCACATCGCCATGCAGCAGGCCAAGAGCCGCCACGGCTGCACCTACCATTTATACGACGAACGCCTGGATCACGGCATGCGCAGCCAGGTCGACCTGCAGCGCGAACTGCGCCGGGCGCTGCGCAAGGGCGAGTTGCAGCTGCATTACCAGCCCAGGTTCTGCCTGCACAGTGGCAGCATCGTCGGCCTGGAAGCCCTGGTGCGCTGGCAGCACGAACGGCACGGGCTGCTGATGCCCGGCGAGTTCGTGCCGCTGGCCGAGGAATGCGGGCTGATCGTGCCGCTCGGCTACTGGGTGATCGACCGCGCGATGCGCGACATGCAGTGGCTGCGCGAGCGTGGCCATCCGGCGTTGCACATGGCGGTCAACCTGTCGTTCCGCCAGTTCCAGGACAGCCAGCTGTTGCCGACCCTGGAGCGGCTGATCGACAGTTGCGGCATCGACAGCCACTGGCTGGAGTTCGAGCTGACCGAAACCGCGGTGATGCGCCGCAGCGAATACGTGCTGCAGACCATGCGCCGCCTGGGCCACCTGGGCGTGCGTTTCTCTCTGGACGACTTCGGCACCGGGTTCTCGTCGTTCGAGCACCTGAGCAATCTGCCCATCGCCCTGCTGAAGATCGACCGCAGCTTCGTCACCGGCATGGAGCTGCGCCCGCAGAGCCAGCAGCTGGTGCAGGCGATGATCAGCCTGGCCCACAACCTCGACCTGCAGGTGGTCGCCGAAGGGGTGGAAAACCTGGAGCAGCTGCGCCTGCTGCGCGAGTTCGGCTGTGATCAGGTGCAGGGTTACCTGATCAGCCGCGCCGTGCCCCGCGCCGAGCTGGACGATGTGCTGACCCGGGCGCGGGTGTCGCCGCCCGGTTCACGGCAGCGCGACGCCTGACTTTACGCGAGGGTCTGTTCCCGTTTCACGCACGGCCGCGCCGGAGCCAGTTTTTGCGCGAGGCAAGGGCCGTGCCCGCTCCCGGCGGGCTTGCGGCATTTCCCACATCCATGTGGGTCACACAGATGCGAAGTTTGGCAGGCCAAATGAGCCATCGAGTAACGCCGCATCGCGCAAAAGCTGGCCTAGGACAGGCAGGGCGCTGCGCCGGCACCTTGCACCCGCTGCAGGCGAGTGGTCTTCCAGCGAAAACCCACTACCAGGCCGGTTGCCGTTACCGCCAGGCCGGCGGCCAAGCCCCACCAGACGCCATGGGCGCCCCAGCCGAGCGGGAAGGCCAGCAGCCAGGCCAGCGGCGCGCCGATGCACCAATAGCCGGTCAGGCCGATCACCAGGGTCAGACGGCCGTCGTTGAGGCCGCGAATCGCGCCCATGGCGATGCTCTGCAGGCCATCGAACAGCTCGAACCATGCGGCGATCGCCAGCAGGCTCACCGCCAGGGTGACGATACTGGCGAACGCCGGATCGTGGCGGTCGAGGAACAGGCTGATGATCCACTCCGGCAGCAGCCAGAACGCCAGGGCGAACATCAGCATCAGCACGGCGCCCATGCCCATGCCCAGGTGGCCGGCCAGGCGCGACAGATGCAGGCGGCCCGCGCCGTAATGCATGCCGACGCGGAAGGTCACCGCGTAGGACAGGCCATGGGGCACGATGAACGCCAGGGCGACCGACTGCATGGCGATCTGGTGCGCCGCCAGTTGCACGCTGCCCAGGGCACCCATGCACAGCGTGGCGAAGGTGAACAGCCCCTGCTCGGCGGCGTAGGTGCCGCCAATCGGCAGGCCGAGGCGCAGCAGATCACGAATTTCGGCGCGTTGCGGGCGACCCAGCCCGCCGCGCAACCGGTAGCGCTGGTAGGTCGGCGAGATCAGGATGTACAGCCCCAGTGCCAACGCCATGGCGCTGCTGACCAGCGCTGTGGTCAGGCCGATACCGCTCAGGCCCAGGTCCACGCCCAGCCAGCCCTTGATCAGTGCGTAGTTGATGACGAAGTTGGCAAGGGTGCCGACGATGCTGATGGTCATCACCGGGCCGGGATGGCCAATGGCGCTGGTGAAACCGCGCAGAGCCATGAAGCAGAGGTAGGCGGGCAGGCCCAGCGACAGCGGGCGTAGGAACGTCATGGCCTCGCTGGCTGCAGCCGGGTCCTGACCCAAGTGCGGCAACAGCGGGCCCAGGGCATTGAGGCACAACGCGCTGACGACGCCGAGCAGCATGGCCAGCCACAGGCCGTTGCGGATGAGGCGGGTCACGCCGTTCACATCGCCGGCACCATGGCGGATGGCGGCCAGGCTGCCGACCGCCGCGATCACGCCTGTGCAAAAGATCGAGAAGATGAAGTAACAGGTCGCGCCCAGCGCGCCGCCGGCCAACTGCCCCGGGCCGAGCATGGCCATCATCAGCGTGTCGGTGAAAATCATCAGCGCATGGGCCAGCTGCGCGGAGACCAGCGGGCCGGCCAGGCGCAGCAAGGCGCCAAGCTCGTGACCAAGGGGACTTTTCATGATGAGTAAAACTTCGGCTGGGTAAGCACTCCCGAGCTGTCGGGAGAAGGGCAATGCCAGCTATTCTCCGGTTTGCAGCACAAGTCCACAAAAGGAAAATAGCGATGCCAGGCATGATTAAAACTCATGGGGTAGTGCGGTGAGCCGGCACCTGCCACCGTTGTATGCCCTGCGCGCCTTCGAGGCCGCAGCGCGTCACCTGTCCTTTACCCGAGCCGCCGATGAGCTGGCGATTACCCAGAGCGCCGTCAGCCGGCACATCCGCACCCTTGAAGAACACTTCGCCTGCCGACTGTTCGAGCGCCGCGGCCGGGCGCTGCACCTGACCGAGCCGGCGAGCCTGTTGCTGCCAGGCGTACGCGAGGGCTTCGAGTCCCTTGAGCGGGCCTGTGCGCATTTGCGTGTGGAGGAGGGCACCCTGCGCCTCAAGGCGCCTTCGACCCTGACCATGCGCTGGCTGCTGGCGCGCCTTTCGCTGTTTCGCGCCCGGCAGGCCGATCTCGAGGTGCAGCTCACCAGCGCCTGGATGGATCTCGACCGCGTGGACTTCTTGCATGAGCCCTTCGACTGCGCGGTGTTGCTCGGTGCCGGTAATTTCAGCAGTGAATGGCACAGCGTGCGGCTGTTCGAGGAATGGCTGATTCCGGTGTGCGCACCCGGCGCTCTGGGCGAACGGTCCTGGGACGTCGGCCGGCTGCAGCAGGCCGAGCTGGTGCACCCCACGCCTGACCGTCGCGACTGGCGCCGCTGGCTGCAGGCCATGGGCCTGACCGATCAGGTGTCACTCAAGGGCGGCCAGGTGTTCGACACCCTGGAACTGGGCATCGTCGCTGCCGCCCGGGGCTACGGCGTGTCGATCGGCGACCTGGCGATGGTCGCCGAGGATGTGCTGCTGGGCCGTCTGGCGCTGCCCTGGCCGACCGCCGTCTCCAGCGGCGAAAGCTATTACCTGGTGTGGCCCCGGTCGCGCCGCGGCCAGGAGCGTTTCGAGCGGTTGGCCGAGTTTCTGCTCGCGGAAGTCGCAGCCATGCAATTGCCCGAGGTCGAGCTGCGCCGCTAGAAATTCGTTGAAAACTTGCACCTACGAGGCGTTTTTCATCACGCCACGTAAAAAATGGGGTGATAGCGTCACGATGGCCATTGACGCACTAAAACTCTCAAGTATTCTCCGCGCTCGCCGACGTACAGGCTGATCATTATTTATTCAATTACTCCATACAGGGACGATGGAGCTCGGAGATGTTTCATGAACCAACCTCGTTCCCGTATCGCCTGGCAACTGGCGACGGCCCTCGCCGCCATGCTGGTGCTGCTGATCAGTGTGAGTACCGTATTCGCCCTGCGCTCGCTGAGCAGCGCCAACCTGGTGACGCGCGAAGAGCACCTGGGCAGCGAAGCACGCCTGCTGGCCGATCAGCTGAGTACCTTCCACGAAAGCCTGCGTGAAAGCACCCAGCGTCTGGCCGGCCTGTTCGAGCGCCGCTTCAGCAGCGGCCTGCGCGTCAGCCCGGACGAGCGAGTGACCGTCGGTGCCCTGCAGGCGCCGGCCCTGTACCTGGGCAGCACTCAACTGAACAACGATTTCAGCGAAGTCGATGAATTTCGCCGCCTGACTGCCGGTGTGGCGACCATCTTCGTGCGTGATGGCGAAGATTTCGTGCGCGTTACCACCTCGCTGACCAAGCAGGACGGCGGCCGGGCCATCGGCACCGTACTCGATCGCAAGCACCCGGCTTATGCACGCCTGCTGGCCGGCGAAAGCTATGTGGGCCGCGCGCTGCTGTTCGAGCGTTTTTACATGACCCAGTACACGCCGGTACGCGACAGCGCCGGGCGGGTCATCGCCGTGCTGTTCGTCGGCTTCGACTACACCGATGCGCAGAACGCCCAGTTCGCCAATCTGGAGCGCTTCCGTATCGGCAGCACCGGTTCCCTGGCCCTGCTCGACGACCAGAACAATTGGCTGGTGGCGCCCTATGGCGCGCAACGTCCCGAGCAACTGACCAGCAACATGACCAAGGTGCTCGGCACTCCGGGCAAGGGCGGTTTCTGGAGCGACGGCGCCCAGGAGTTCTACAGCGTCGCCGTGCCGTTCGCTGGCGGGCCGTGGACCGTGGTGGCGAGCATGCCGGAGGAAGAGATTCAGGCCGTAACCTGGCGCGTCGGCAGCCAGTTGGCGATCGGCAGCCTGGTGACCCTGGTGCTGGCCGTGCTGGCAGTGATCTGGCTGCTGCGTCGCAAGCTGCGCCCGCTCGGCGATCTGGTACGTCAGGCCCAGGCCCTGGGCGCCGGTGACCTGAGCGTGCGGCTGCAGGTCAGCAGCCACGACGAGATCGGCGAGCTGTCGCGCAGCTTCAACCAGATGAGCGAAGCGCTGTCGACCATGGTCGCGCGCATTCGCAGCGCCGCCGGCAACGTCAGCCAGCGCGCCGAGGCGCTGTCCGGCCTGTCCCGTGGTGCCTATGAAGGCATCGAGCAGCAGTCCGGCGAGATCAGCAGCATGGCTGGTGCGGTGGAAGAGTTCAGCGCCACTTCGCTGAACATCGCCGACAACATGCGCAGCACCGAGCGCATGGCCAGCGAGAACGCCAGCCAGACGCGCATCGGCCGCACCTCGATGGAAGAGGCGTCCAACGCGCTGGAGCAAATCTCCACCTCGCTGAACAGTGCGGCCAAGGTCATCGACAGCCTGGGGCAGCGTTCCCAGGAAATCGGCGGGATTCTCAGCGTCATCACCTCGATCGCCGACCAGACCAACCTGCTGGCGCTCAACGCGGCCATCGAAGCAGCACGTGCCGGAGAGCAGGGTCGCGGCTTCGCCGTGGTTGCCGACGAAGTCCGCAGCCTGGCCGGTCGCACCCGTGAAGCGACCACGGAGATCTCCAGCATGATCGGCAGCATCCAGGGTGAGACCAGCAGCGCGATCAGCACCATGGAGCAGGGCCGCCAGCTGATGCAGAACGGCCTGGAGCTCAACGCCAAGGTCGCAGCGGCGTTGACCCACATCGCCGAGCAGACCAGCGCCGCTGGCGAGCAGTTCGCCGCCATCACTACCGCTACCAGCGAGCAGAGCAGCACCGCCACGGTGCTGAGTAGCAACCTGCAGAGCATTGCCCTGGCCAACGGTGAGCAGCGTGAAGTGATCGCCAACCTGGCGCACACCTCCAAGGAGCTGGAAACCCTGGCCACCGACCTGCACCGCGAAGTCGAGCGCTTCCGCTAAGCCCGCCCTCTACGGCTTGCGCTGCCTACTGGCGCCAGCCGCCTTGCGAGCCCCGATTCCGGGGCTCGTCTACGCTTGAAGTCATCATCCTGAAAAGCCTCGGTGCCAAGCTGTCGCCCCGGTGTGGTGAGTGCTCGTGCAGCCCGCGGCTGTGCAGCATTTCGCCGCGATTCGTGTGGAATCCGAAACGCCTGGAAAATCAGTTTCCGTCACGGGCAATTTTTGATTGATCTGAACGAGTCATGGTCTTAAAGTCCGCGCCCGAACGTCCATGCTGGCAACGATCCATTCGGCTCAAGTACTGACGACGAGAGGTTGTCCGGCCTGTTTCAGGCCATGCAATTCTCGGCGACATGCCTTGGGAAGTAGGCGAACCAAAGTGGGGAAACTGATCAGACGTTCCTGGCCTGGCAGCAGGCTTTCCGGCCGATTGCAGAATTGGTCGCCCCCGACGTTGAACCTGTGCCCGGTTCAACTGCCCGAATCCTAGTGTTCATGGTTTAGCCATTTGGAGACCCGCATGTCGATCAAGGTCGAAGACTACTACCCACGCGAAACCTTCAACAAAATGAAGGCCTTCGCCGACCAGCAGGAAACCCCGTTCGTGGTGATCGACACCGCGATCATCAGCCAGGCCTACGACGACCTGCGCGCCGGTTTCGAATTCGCCAAGGTGTACTACGCCGTCAAGGCCAACCCGGCGATCGAGATCATCGAGCTGCTGCGCGACAAGGGCTCGAGCTTCGACATCGCCTCGATCTACGAGCTCGACAAGGTGCTGTCCGCCGGTGTCGGCCCGGAGCGCATCAGCTACGGCAACACCATCAAGAAAGCCCGCGACGTTCGCTACTTCTATGAAAAAGGCGTGCGCCTGTTCGCCACCGATTCCGAAGCCGACCTGCGCAACATCGCCAAGGCGGCGCCGGGCTCGAAGATCTACGTGCGCATCCTCACCGAGGGCTCGACCTCGGCCGACTGGCCGCTGAGCCGCAAGTTCGGCTGCCAGCCGGACATGGCCCTGGATCTGCTGATCCTCGCCAAGCAACTGGGCCTGGTGCCCTACGGCATTTCCTTCCACGTCGGTTCGCAGCAGCGTGACATCGACGTATGGGATGCGGCCATCGCCAAGGTCAAGGTGATCTTCGAGCGTCTCAAGGAAGAAGACGGCATCGAGCTGCAGATGATCAACATGGGCGGCGGCTTCCCGGCCAACTACATCACCCGCACCAACAGCCTGGAAACCTACGCCGAGGAAATCATCCGTTTCCTCAAGGAAGACTTCGGCGACCAGCTGCCGGAAATCATCCTCGAGCCTGGCCGTTCGCTGATCGCCAACGCCGGCGTGCTGGTCAGTGAAGTGGTGCTGGTGGCGCGCAAGTCGCGCACCGCCGTCGAGCGCTGGGTGTACACCGACGTGGGCAAGTTCAGCGGCCTGATCGAAACCATGGACGAGTCCATCAAGTTCCCGATCTGGACCGAGAAGAAGGGCGAGATGGAAGAAGTGGTGATCGCAGGTCCTACCTGCGACAGCGCCGACATCATGTACGAGCACTACAAGTACGGCCTGCCCCTGAATCTGGCCAGCGGCGACCGCCTGTACTGGTTCTCCACCGGTGCTTACACCACCAGCTACAGCGCCGTGGAATTCAATGGCTTCCCGCCGCTGAAAGCCTTCTACCTGTAAGCCTGCTGCATCGCCAAGCGCCCGCACCCGTTGCGGGCGTTTTGCTTTCTGCGCCAGTCGGCATTGGTGCCTTGCCAGCGGGAAGTGGGCAGCGCGAGAATGCAGACACTTCTCCGAGGTATTTAAGGATCCCCGATGCCCGATCCCGTTGCAGCCGGCCTGCGCCTGGCGCCCGATGCACTCACCCGTCCCTTCTCGCCCACGCAGTTCGCCTTCACCACCACCGATGACCTGGAGCCCTTTCGCGGTGTACTCGGCCAGGAACGCGCCGTGCAGGCGCTGCAGTTCGGCGTGGCGATGCCGCGCCCCGGATACAACGTGTTCGTCATGGGCGAGCCGGGCACCGGCCGCTTCTCGTTCGTCAAACGTTACCTGCAGGCCGAGGGCAAGCGCCTGGACACGCCACCGGATCGGGTCTACGTCAATCACTTCGACGAGCCCCGCGAGCCGCGAGCCGTGGAGCTGGCGCCCGGCACGGCGGGCGAGTTCATCGCCGACATCAACGCGCTGATCGACAACCTGCTGGCGACTTTCCCGGCGGTATTCGAGCATCCGTCCTTCCAGCAGAAAAAGAGCGCCATTGACCGCGCCTTCAACAAGCGCTACGACCAGGCTCTGGATGTCATCGAGCGCCTGTCCCTGGAGCGCGGCATCGCCCTGTACCGCGACAGTACCAACATCGCCTTCACGCCGATGCTCGACGGCAAGGCGCTGGACGAGGCCGAGTTCGCCCAGCTGCCGGAAGCCGACCGCGAGCGCTTCCACGCCGATATCGCCGCCCTGGAGGAGCGCCTCAACGAGGAGCTGGCCAGCCTGCCGCAGTGGAAGCGCGAGTCCAGCAACCAGTTGCGTCAGCTCAACGAGGAAACCATCACCGTCGCGCTGCAGCCGCTGCTGGCGCCGCTGTCGGAGAAGTACGCCGAGAACGCCGGTGTGTGCGCCTACCTGCAGGCCATGCAGGTGGATCTGCTGAAAAGCGTGATCGACCTGCTGATCGAGGTGGAAAAGCCCGACGCCCAGACCCGTAAGCTGCTCGAAGAGCTGTACTGCCCGAGCCTGATCGTCGGCCACCATGTCGATGGTGGCGCGCCGGTGGTGTTCGAGCCGCACCCGACCTACGACAACCTGTTCGGCCGCATCGAGTACAACACCGACCAGGGCGCGCTCTATACCAGTTATCGCCAACTGCGCCCCGGTGCGCTGCATCGCGCCAACGGCGGTTTCCTGATCCTCGAGGCGGAGAAATTCCTCAGCGAGCCGTTCGTCTGGGAGGCGCTCAAGCGCGCCCTGCAGTCGCGCAAGCTGAAGATGGAGTCGCCTCTGGCCGACCTGGGCCGCATCGCCACCGTGACCCTGAACCCGGAAACCGTGCCACTGCAACTCAAGGTGGTGATCATCGGTTCGCGCCAGCTGTATTACGCGTTGCAGGACGCCGATCCGGACTTCCAGGAGATGTTCCGGGTGCTGGTCGACTTCGACGAAGACATCCCGCTGGCCGACGACAGTCTGGAGCAGTTCGCCCAACTGATGAAAACCCGCACCACCG
Organism: Pseudomonas sp. PA27(2017); assembly: GCF_001945445.1. Classification (GTDB taxonomy): domain Bacteria; phylum Pseudomonadota; class Gammaproteobacteria; order Pseudomonadales; family Pseudomonadaceae; genus Aquipseudomonas. The sequence continues at coordinate 125,375 of NZ_MSXW01000058.1, read as the reverse complement.
AGGAAGGCATGGCACCGCTCACCGCTGCCGCGGTCGCGCGTCTGGCCACCTACAGTGCGCGCCTGGCCGAACACCAGGGGCGGCTGTCGGCACGCATCGGCGACCTGTTCCAGCTGGTCAGCGAGGCGGACTTCATCCGCAACCTGGCCGGCGAGGCGGTGACCGACGCCGATCACATCGAGCGTGCGCTCAAGGCCAAGGCCACTCGCACCGGGCGCGTCTCGGCGCGGATCATCGACGACATGCTCGCCGGCATCATCCTCATCGACACCGTCGGCGCGGCCATCGGCAAGTGCAACGGCCTGACCGTGCTGGAAGTGGGCGACTCGGCGTTCGGCGTGCCGGCGCGCATCTCCGCTACCGTTTATCCGGGCGGCTCGGGCATCGTCGACATCGAGCGCGAAGTCAACCTCGGCCAGCCGATCCACTCCAAGGGCGTGATGATCCTTACCGGTTTTCTCGGCAGCCGCTACGCCCAGGAATTCCCCCTGGAAATCTCGGCGAGCATTGCCCTGGAGCAATCCTACGGCTACGTCGATGGCGACAGCGCCTCGCTCGGCGAGGTCTGTACGCTGATCTCGGCGTTGTCGCGTACGCCGCTCAAGCAGTGCTTCGCCATCACCGGGTCGATCAATCAGTTCGGTGAGGTGCAGGCGGTCGGTGGCGTCAACGAGAAGATCGAAGGCTTCTTCCGCCTCTGCGAAGCCCGCGGGCTGACCGGCGAGCAGGGGGCGATCATCCCGCACTCCAACGTGTCCACCCTGATGCTCGACGAGCGTGTGCTGCAGGCCGTGCGCGCCGGGCAGTTCCATATCTATGCCGTGCGCCATGTGGATGAGGCGCTGAGCCTGCTGGTCGGTGAGGATGCCGGCACGCCAGACGACAAGGGCCACTTCCCCAAGGGCAGCGTGAACGCGCGCGTGGTCGAGCGCCTGCGCGAGATTGCCGAGATCGGCATGGGCGAGGAAGAAAAGCCCGAACAGGCCAAGGAAGCGCTCACCGCGGCGCTGCCGGAAAAGCCCAAGAAGCCGCGGGCGAAAAAGCCTGCGGCGGAATAGGGTGGTTGGCGAGCTGATCAATCGCTGATCGGCTCGCCTGCTGCCCTTTGGCCGGCAGCATGCAGGTGCTTGCGCACCTGTCATGCACAAGGTTATCCACAGCTTCTGTGTATAAACCTGCCTTTGCCGGCAGGCGCTTCGGGTGTAGGCTGCAGGTCTGTCTCTGCGAGGATCGCCGCCATGTCGCGTAGCCTCTGCCTGACCCGTGATTGTCTCGGTGTGATCACGCGCATCGAATGCACGGTGCTGCCCCTGGCGGGGGAGCAAGGACTTTGGACGCTGATCTGCGTTGCCGGCCTGTCTGCCCGGCAACCCTCCACCGTCAAGGCGCAAGGCCCATTCCACGGGCCTCTGGTGGTCGAACAACTGATCGACGACATCGCCGAAAGCCTGGCCGGCCAGGGTTACTGCACCTGCCACGAGCCCATGATCTGGCGCCTGCATGCCCAAGCGCAATTACGCCGCTTGAACAACGCGCGCAGCGCTTCTCGCGGCGTATCCCTGTCGCTGCCCGATAGTTGAGCGGGCCGTTTCGACGCGTTCGCGGCGCGACCCATCGGTCAGCCTGCGACGCCGGGCCGCAGATCTTATCCACAGTCGCCCAGCTACCGCATTCAGCATGCTTAAGCGCTGTCGTCGGCGAACCCGCCTGCTTGCCTGCGGTCGGACGCTGGGTATACTCGCTCGCCTGTTCATTACTTGTGAGAGTCCATGGAACGCTTTATCGAGAACGCGATGTACGCATCGCGCTGGCTGCTGGCCCCCATCTATTTCGGTCTGTCGCTGGGCCTGCTGGCGCTGGCCCTGAAGTTCTTCCAGGAAATCTTCCACATCCTGCCCAATATTTTCTCCATGGCCGAGGCGGACCTGATCCTGGTGCTGCTGTCGTTGGTCGACATGGCGCTGGTCGGTGGCCTGCTGGTGATGGTGATGATGTCCGGTTACGAGAACTTCGTTTCGCAGCTGGATATCGACGACAACAAGGAAAAGCTCGCCTGGCTCGGCAAGATGGATTCCAGCTCGCTGAAGATGAAGGTAGCGGCTTCCATCGTGGCGATTTCCTCGATCCACCTGCTGCGGGTGTTCATGGATGCCCGTAACCATGATCCCGAGCACCTGAAGTGGTACGTGATCATCCACATGACCTTCGTGATCTCGGCTTTCGCCATGGGTTACCTGGACAAGCTGACCAAGCACTGATCCCGTTGCCTGCCCAACGCCCGGCCTTCCCTGAAAAGCGCCGGGCGTTTTGTTATCTGCGCGGCGACAATCGTATAGTGGTGCCTCTTGCCTGCGAGGACATGCCATGACCCTGCCCGAATTGCTGCGAGCGGCTCGCGATGGTGCGGTTAGCGAGCTCGAACTGATTTCCCTGGAAGGCGGCATCTACCTGTTGCAGATTCTCGGCGCCGAGCAGCGCGCCTACCTGCGCGACGACGCGGGGCGCAACCTGCACCTGCGCTCGGTGGAACATGCTCGCGACCTGCTCGAGGAGCTGCCGGACGTGCCGCTGTTTCTGGTGCATGCCTCGGCCTACGACGAGATGTGCGGCTTGCCGAGCGGCACCCGCGACGCCCTGCGTGTACCGGTCGGCCTGCGCAGCCGCTGGTAAGGCACGGGCGGCGACTGGAACCGTGATAGGCTAGCCGGCCTTTTTTCCTGCTAGCGGAGCGGCGACATGTCCGAACTCGATCTTTCCACTGACGAAGCACGCGTCAGCTACGGCATTGGCCGTCAACTGGGTGGCCAGCTGCGTGACAACCCGCCACCGGGCGTGAGCCTGGATTCCGTTCTGGCTGGCCTGGCCGATGCGTTCGCCGGCCAGCAGAGTCGCGTCAGCGAAGCCGAGCTGTCGGCCAGTTTCAAGGTCATCCGCGATGTCATGCAGGCCGAAGCCAAGGCCAAGGCCGACGCGGCTGCCGGTGCGGGCCTGGCCTTCCTGGCCGAGAACGCCAAGCGTGACGGCGTCACCGTGCTGGCTTCAGGCCTGCAGTACGAAGTGCTGACCGCGGGCGAGGGCGCCAAGCCATCGCGCGACGACAGTGTGCGTACTCACTACCACGGCACCCTGATCGACGGCAGCGTGTTCGACAGCTCCTACGAGCGCGGCCAGCCGGCCGAATTCCCGGTAGGTGGCGTGATCGCCGGTTGGACCGAGGCCCTGCAACTGATGGGTACCGGCAGCAAATGGCGCCTGTACGTGCCGAGCGAGCTGGCCTATGGCGCCCAGGGCGTTGGCAGCATCCCGCCGCACAGCGTGCTGGTGTTCGATGTCGAGCTGCTCGACATCCTGTAAGCACCTGCGAAGGCTGCTGCGCGTCGGCCCTGCGGCGTTAAAAATAGATGAGGAAAGCCGCTTGCGGCTAACGCGCTTCAGCGCGGCCCGAAGGGCGAGCAGAGCGAGTAATGCTCATGTACGAAAGTACAGTCGGTTGCGACCCCGACCGCTTCTTCGCCTATTTTTGCGGGGCCGCCTAGGCCTTGCAGGGCTCTAGCTCGCGAGCCTTCGGATAAGTGTCACGGGCGCAAGGCCCGGGCATAGCAATACAGGAACAGGCTGCGCACCAGTTCCTTGAGGATCAGCGGCTCGCTCGAGCTCAGTTCGTGCAGATCCAGGTCACCCTGCTTACGCAATTCATCCAGCGCCTCTTCTTCGAGTACGGCGCAGACCTCGCCGGTCTCGCGGTGCAGGATGCGCAGGTAGGGATGAGGGCGGTCCAGCCAGGCGTCTATTAGATAAGTCATGCTCGCATCTCCCTGAATGATTGGTAGATATGAGAATAATTCTTATTACGTTAATAGCAAGTGTTAATCGCGCCTTTCGTCGAACGGTTGCCGTTACGCCTGGTTTGGAAGATGACGAGCATGAAAAAGCCCGTCGCAGGGACGGGCTTCGGGTCATGCGGTTTCCGCTGAATCAGTGCGTGCGCGCCACGGCGAAGTGGCTCAGCTCGACCAGGGCGTCGCGGTAGGCGCTGGCAGGCAGCACCTCCAGGCAGGCAATGGCGCGTTCAGCGTATTCGCGTGCCAGGTTGGCGGTGTAATCCAGGGCGCCTGCGGCCTGCACGGCTTCGCGGATGCTTTCCAGGTCTTCCAGGCCACCTTTCTGAATTGCCTTGCGTACCAGAGCGGCTTGCTCGGCGCTGCCTTCACGCATGGTGTAGATCAGCGGCAGGGTCGGCTTGCCCTCGGCCAGGTCGTCGCCGACGTTCTTGCCCAGCGTGGCGGCATCACCCTTGTAGTCGAGCAGGTCATCGACCAGTTGGAAGGCAACACCAAGATGGTCACCGAACAGGCGCAGCGCCTCGTTCTGCTCGGCGCTCGCTTCGGCCAGGGCGGCGGCGCTCTGTGTCGACGCCTCGAAGAGCATGGCGGTCTTGCCGCGGATGACTTCCATGTAAGTTTCTTCCGTGGTGCTGGCGTCGCGGATCTTCGACAGCTGCAGCACCTCGCCCTCGGCAATCACCCGGGTGGCCTTGGAAAGGATCTTCATTACCGGCATCGAACCGAGCTCGACCATCATCTCGAACGAGCGCGAATAGAGGAAGTCGCCGACCAGCACGCTGGGCGCGTTGCCCCACTGTGCGTTGGCGGTGCTGCGGCCACGGCGCATGTCGGACATGTCGACCACGTCGTCGTGTAGCAGGGTGGCGGTGTGCAGGAATTCGATGGTGGCGGCCAGCAGGCGCAGACGCTCGTCGTTCAGGCCCAGGGCCTTGCCACTGAGCAGCACCAGCAATGGGCGCAGGCGCTTGCCGCCAGCGGAGATGATGTAGTCGCCGATCTTCTCGACCAGCGGGACGCGGGATACCACTTGCTGACGGATAATGCCGTCAACAGCGGCGAAATCATCCGCTACCACACTGTAGAAAGTCTGGGGTTGCATCAGCGACATAAGCTCCTTGGACCGGCACTATCGGCTTTAATAGGCCATAGTTTGCGCGGCATGCTAGGGGGCAGGGTGGGGGCTGTCAAGGCGATGGCAGGCGGCGCTTGCGCTGTCCCGGTGGCTTGCGTACAATCGCGCACCCTGAACTTCCCCCTGGGTATTTCCCTGCCTTACGCAATTGCAAGGGTGTCCATCCGGCCCCGAGCAGCCATGCCAGCCGACACTATTCCTATAAAGCGCTGGGTGAGCAGGATCAACGGAGATTTACCATGTACGCAGTAATTGTTACTGGTGGCAAGCAATACAAAGTCACCGAAGGCGAATTCCTCAAGGTCGAGAAACTGGAGCTGGCCGCTGGCGAAGCACTGACTTTCGACCGCGTGTTGCTGGTTGGCAACGGTGATGACGTCACCATCGGCGCTCCTGTCGTCGAAGGCGCCAAGGTATTGGCTGAAGTCGTTTCGCAAGGTCGTCACGATAAAGTCACCATCATCAAGTTCCGTCGTCGTAAGCACCACATGAAGCGTCAGGGCCACCGTCAGTGGTTCACTGAGATCAAAATCACCGGTATTCAGGCCTGATTCATTTCGCTTGAACCCTTTATAGGAGTATTGAACTCATGGCACACAAAAAAGCTGGCGGTAGTACCCGCAACGGTCGCGACTCAGAAGCCAAACGCCTTGGCGTGAAGATGTATGGCGGCCAGAAAATCGTTCCTGGCAACATCATCGTGCGTCAGCGCGGCACCCAGTTCCACGCTGGTTACGGCGTTGGCATGGGCAAGGATCACACCCTGTTCGCCAAGATCGAAGGCGTGATCAAGTTTGAAGTAAAAGGTGCCTTCGGTCGCCGTTACGTAAGCGTCGTCGCGGCCTAATCGCGAAGTTGCTGGAAAAGCCCCGTCCTGCGACGGGGCTTTTTTGTTTCTGTATCCTGTTGCGCTCGGCTTCGTCCGATTCGGGCGCCGCGCGCGCATCGTGTGGGTTCTTGCCAAACTGTCCTGGGTTGACGCGGGTGGTTTCAGGGCAATTTCGCAAGCACCCGGTGTTTCCTGTTTCAGTGACCCGCGATTATGGCGGGAGGTGTACCCATGAAATTCGTCGATGAAGTATCGATTTCTGTAAAGGCCGGCGATGGTGGCAATGGCATGATGAGCTTCCGTCGCGAGAAGTTCATCGAGAACGGCGGCCCCAACGGTGGTGATGGTGGTGACGGTGGCTCGATCTACATCGAGGCCATGGCCAACCTCAATACCCTGGTGGATTACCGCTATACCCGCCGTTTCCAGGCGCCCAATGGTGAAAAGGGTGGCAGCACCGACTGCACCGGTGCCAAGGGCGAAGACCTGATCCTGCCGGTGCCGATCGGCACCACGGTCATCGATGCCGGTACCCAGGAAGTGATCGGCGACCTGACTAAGGCCGGGCAGCGCCTGATGGTGGCCCAGGGTGGCTGGCATGGCCTGGGCAATACCCGTTTCAAGTCCAGCACCAACCGTGCGCCGCGCCAGACTACGCCTGGCAAGCCGGGTGAGGCGCGTGACCTCAAGCTGGAATTGAAGGTATTGGCGGACGTCGGTCTGCTCGGTTTGCCGAACGCGGGCAAGAGCACCTTCATTCGCTCGGTGTCGGCGGCCAAGCCGAAGGTCGCCGATTACCCGTTCACCACGCTGGTGCCGAACCTGGGGGTGGTCAGTGTCGACCGCTACAAGAGTTTCGTGGTCGCCGACATTCCCGGTTTGATCGAGGGTGCCTCCGAGGGTGCCGGGCTGGGTATTCGCTTCCTCAAGCACCTGGCGCGTACGCGTTTGCTGCTGCACCTCGTCGACATGGCGCCGCTGGATCTGACCGATCCGGCCGAGGCCGCGGCCACCATCGTCGCCGAGTTGACCAAGTTCAGTCCGGCGCTGGCCGATCGTGAGCGCTGGCTGGTGCTCAACAAGGCCGACCAGATCCTCGATGAGGAGAAGGAGCAGCGCGTTGCCGAGATCGTCGCTCGCCTCGAGTGGGAAGGCCCTGTCTACGTAGTCTCCGCCCTGGCGCGCGAAGGCACCGAGCAGCTGTGCTACGACATCATGGATTTCCTCGAAGCGCGCGCCGAGCGCATCCAGGAGAATCCCGAGTACGCCGCCGAGCTTGCCGAGCTCGACCAGCGCATCGAAGATGAAGCGCGTGCTCAGTTGCAGGCGCTGGACGACAAGCGTGCGCTGCGCCGCTCCGGCGTGCGGGCCGTGGGCGACGTCGACGAGGACGACAGCTTCTGGGACGAGGAAGACGAAGAGGACGGCCCGGAGATCATTTACGTCCGGGATTGATAGGACGACAGACGCCGCTTTTTAGCGGCGTTTTTGTAGGTTTTGGCCGTTGCTACCGGTGATGGCTTGCGAAAATGTGCTTCTGGCTGGGGTTGGAAAACATGCGTGACAAGGTAAGTGGTGCGCAGCGCTGGGTAGTGAAGATCGGCAGTGCCTTGCTGACCGCCGATGGCAAGGGGCTGGATCGCGGCGCCATGGCGGTGTGGGTCGAGCAGATGGTGGCGCTGCGAGCGCAGGGCGTGGAGCTGGTGCTGGTATCGTCCGGCGCGGTGGCGGCGGGGATGAGTCGTCTTGGCTGGACGGCACGCCCGAGCGCCATCCACGAGCTGCAGGCTGCCGCGGCGATCGGCCAGATGGGCCTGGTGCAGGCCTGGGAGTCGAGCTTCGGCGAGCATGGTCGACGCACTGCGCAGATCCTGCTGACCCACGATGACCTGTCCGACCGCAAGCGCTACCTCAATGCGCGCAGCACCCTGCGCACCCTGGTCGAGCTCGACGTGGTGCCGGTGATCAACGAGAACGACACCGTGGTGACCGACGGTATCCGTTTCGGTGACAACGATACCCTGGCCGCGCTGGTGGCTAATCTGGTCGAGGCCGATCTGCTGGTGATTCTCACCGATCGTGACGGCATGTTCGATGCCGACCCGCGCAACAATCCCGATGCTCAGTTGATCCATGAAGCACGCGCTGACGACCCGGCCCTGGATGCGGTGGCGGGTGGCGTGGGCGGCGCACTGGGTCGCGGTGGTATGCAGACCAAGCTGCGCGCGGCGCGCCTGGCGGCCCGCTCTGGTGCGCACACGGTGATCGTCGGCGGCGCCATCGATCAGGTTCTGGCGCGCCTCAAGGCGGGTGAACTGCTCGGCACCCTGCTGGTGCCCGAGCGCGGCATGCTGGCGGCGCGCAAGCAATGGCTGGCCGGCCACCTGCAGACCCGCGGCACTCTGGTGCTGGACGATGGTGCGGTCAAGGCGTTGGTCTCCGACCGCAAGAGCCTGCTACCGGTCGGCGTCAAGGCCGTGCAAGGCAGCTTCCGTCGCGGCGAAATGGTGGTCTGCGTGGCGCCGGATGGTCGGGAAGTGGCCCGGGGTCTGGTCAACTACAGTGCTCTGGAGGCACAGAAGATCATCGGTCGTCCGTCGGACGAGATCGAGCGCCTGCTCGGCTACGTCGACGAGCCGGAGCTGGTGCACCGCGATAATCTGATTCTGGTCTAGTGAGCCCTTTGGGAGGTGGCGATGCGTAAGCTTCTGCTGGTTGCTGCGGCGTTGATGGCTGTGCCGATGGGTGCCCTGGCCGAGGAAATCGGTCAGGTCTCCACGGTATTCAAGTGGCTGGGGCCGAACGACAAGATCGTCGTCGAGGCCTTCGACGATCCCAAGGTGGCAGGCGTGACCTGCTACCTGTCGCGGGCCAAGACCGGTGGCGTGAAGGGCGGCCTCGGCCTGGCCGAAGACCGCGCCGAAGCCTCGATCGCCTGCCGCCAGGTCGGGCCGATCAGCTTTGCCGGTGACCTGAAGGATGGCGAGGAGGTGTTCCGTGAGCGCACCTCGCTGGTGTTCAAGACCATGCAGGTCGTGCGTTTCTTCGATCAGAAGCGCAACACCCTGGTTTATCTCGTCTACAGCGACCGCATCATCGAGGGCAGCCCGCAGAATGCGGTGACGGCAATCCCGATCCTGCCCTGGCCGCAGGGTAACTGAGGCGCTGGCCGCTAGGTTCGTCAGTAGGGTCGCTTCGCTGTGCCTGGGCAATTCGGAACGCGTTTTTGTTGGCGGCTCCGCTGGTTTGATATTGCCTCTGCTGCCTCTGTGGGGCCTTGCTGTTGCTTTTGAGGTCTTCAAATGTTCTGGCGCGGGCGGGGCGGATTGTCAGATGGGGGCTCAGTACTTGCGTGGAGAAGGGCATGGAGCAAAAGGTGGCACTTTTCTCTGAGCAATAAAAAACCGGCCCTGAGGCCGGTTTTTCATGAAGCGGTACGCTTAGGCAGCAGCTTGGTTGAGTGCCTTGACGTGGCCGTTCAGGCGGCTCTTGTGACGAGCGGCCTTGTTCTTGTGGATGATGCCCTTGTCGGCCATACGGTCGATAACAGGCACAGCCAGGGTGTAAGCAGCTTGTGCTTTCTCGTGGTCTTTGGCGTCGATAGCCTTGACTACGTTCTTGATGTAGGTACGAACCATGGAGCGCAGGCTGGCGTTATGGCTACGACGCTTCTCAGCCTGTTTTGCGCGTTTTTTGGCAGAAGGTGTATTGGCCACCGTCAAGCTCCTCGAAAACTATGGGGTTACTGACAAATAAGGCCGCGAATCATGAAGGCGAGCGCGGCACTTGTCAAGGTCGATACTGCGTCAGTCGTCGCGGGGCGGATAACACGAAGGATGCTTTATCGCGCCGGCGATTCTACACTCCCGGCCGCACCGGCGCCGTCGCACCTTCGCGGGTCGGCGCGGTCTGTTGCTGGCGCGTGACGCGCGCGCCGAAATCGATCCAGTAAACGCCGATTGAGCATCCCTGCCGAATGAATCTTCTCAAGTCGCTGGCCGCGGTCAGTTCCATCACCATGTTGTCGCGGGTTCTGGGTTTCGTGCGCGACACCATCATGGCCCGGATCTTCGGTGCGGGTATCGCCTCGGATGCCTTCGTGGTGGCCTTCAAGCTGCCCAACCTGCTGCGCCGCATCTTCGCCGAGGGAGCGTTCTCACAGGCCTTCGTACCGATCCTGGCGGAATACAAGACGCAGAAGGGCGAGGAGGCGACGCGTACCTTCGTTGCCTACGTGGCCGGTCAACTGACGCTGATCCTGGCGCTGGTGACCCTGCTCGGTGTGCTGGCTGCGCCCTGGATCGTCTGGGCCTCGGCCCCCGGCTTCAGCGACAACCCCGAGCGCTTCGAACTGACCAGCGATCTGCTACGGGTGACCTTCCCTTATATTCTGCTGATCTCCCTGTCGTCCTTCGCCAGCGCGCTGCTCAATACCTGGAACCGCTTCGCGGTACCGGCTTTCGTGCCGACCCTGCTCAACGTCAGCATGATCGTCTTCGCGCTGTTCCTGACCCCGTATTTCGACCCACCGATCATGGCCATGGGCTGGGCGGTGCTGGTCGGCGGCCTGTTGCAGCTGCTCTATCAATTGCCGCACCTGCGCAAGATCGGCCTCCTGGTGCTGCCGCGTCTGAACCTGCGCGACAGCGGCGTATGGCGTGTGCTGCGGCAGATGGGCCCAGCGATCCTCGGTGTGTCGGTGGCGCAGATCTCGCTGATCATCAACACCATCTTCGCCTCCTTTCTGGTCGCAGGCTCCGTGTCGTGGATGTACTACGCCGACCGCCTGATGGAACTGCCGTCCGGGGTTCTGGGCGTCGCCTTGGGCACCATCCTGCTGCCATCGCTGGCCAAGACCCACGCCGCCGAGGATCCGGCCGCCTACTCGAAGCTGCTCGACTGGGGGCTGCGCCTGTGCATCCTGCTGGCGCTGCCCTGCGCCCTGGCCCTGGCGCTGCTGGCCGAGCCGCTGGTGGTGTCGCTGTTCCAGTACGGCAACTTCACCGCCAACGACGCCGACATGACTCAGCGCGCCTTGCTGGCCTATTCGCTGGGGCTGTTGGGAATGCTACTGGTGAAGGTGCTGGCGCCGGCCTTCTATGCGCGCCAGGACATTCGCACGCCAGTGCGCATCGCCATGTTCACCCTGCTGATGACTCAGGTGATGAACGTGCTGTTCATCTTCGTCATTCCCCTGGCCCATGCCGGCTTGGCCCTGGCCATCGGCCTGGCTGCCTGCCTGAACGCCGGGCTGCTGTTCTGGAAGCTGCGCGCCCGCGGTTTCTACCAGCCGCAACCGGGCTGGGGGATGTTCGCCAGCAAGCTGCTGGCGGCGCTGCTGGTGATGGTCGTGGTGCTGGTCGGCATGCTCTGGCTGATGCCGGCGTGGAGCGACGGCAACATGTTGGCGCGTCTGCTGCGCCTGGGGGCGCTGGTGGCCGCTGGTGCGCTGAGCTATTTCGCGGTGCTGGGCATCCTCGGTTTCCGCCTGCGCGACTTCTCTCGGCGCTCGGTGGCCTGAACCGCCGCCGTGTCGATGAGCAGTGCCGGTAACGGAGCGCCGTATCCGCTACCCGGCGCCAGCCGCTGTGCGTATAATTGGCCACTTTGTGAGCAAGAAGCGCGTTATGCAGCTGGTTCAAGGCCTTCATAATCTGCGGCCCCAGCATCGGGGCTGTGTCGCCACCATCGGTAATTTCGACGGCGTTCACCGTGGCCACCAGGCGATTCTGGCCCGTTTGCGTGAGCGCGCGGCAGAGCTGGGCGTGCCGAGCTGCGTGGTGCTGTTCGAGCCGCAGCCGCGTGAATACTTCGACCCCGAAGGCGCGCCGGCACGTCTGAGCCGCCTGCGTGACAAGCTCGCCCTGCTGGCTGCCGAAGGCGTCGACCGGGTGCTGTGCCTGACCTTCAACCCGCGTTTGCGTGAATTGAGCGCCGCCGAATTCGTGCAGCGCGTGCTGGTCGACGGGCTCGGCGTGCTGCATCTGGAAGTGGGCGATGATTTCCGCTTCGGCTGCGACCGCGCCGGTGACTTCGCCTTTCTGGCCGAGGCCGCGCAGCGTGAAGGCTTCAGTGTCGAAGCGGCCAAGACCGTGGTGATCGACGGGCAGCGGGTGAGCAGCACGCGAGTGCGCGAGGCCCTGGCCAGCGGCGACTTCACCGTCGCCGAACGCATGCTCGGCCGGCCCTTTCGCATCGTCGGGCGGGTGCTGCATGGGCAGAAGCTGGGCCGCCAGCTCAATGCGCCGACCGCCAACGTGCAGCTCAAGCGCAAACGTGTACCGCTGACCGGGGTGTATCTGGTCAGCGTCGAGATAGACGGCCAGCCATGGCCGGGCGTCGCCAATATCGGCGTGCGCCCCAGCGTGGCCGGTGACGGGAGCGCCCACCTCGAGGTGCACCTGCTGGATTTTGCCGGTGACCTGTATGGCCGGCGTTTGACGGTGGCTTTCCACCACAAGCTGCGCGATGAGCAGCGTTTCGCCTCGCTCGAGGCATTGAAGACGGCCATTGCGGCCGACATTGCCGCTGCCCGCGACCATTGGCAGCGCCAACCGCTGATGAAGAGCCCGACATGACCGATTACAAAGCCACGCTGAACCTGCCCGATACTCCCTTCCCGATGAAGGCTGGCCTGCCGCAACGCGAGCCGCAGACCCTGCAGCGCTGGATTGATATTGGTCTGTACGAAAAGCTGCGCAAGGCCGGTGAAGGCCGCCCGAAATTCGTGCTGCACGACGGCCCGCCCTATGCCAACGGCAGCATTCATATCGGTCACGCGCTGAACAAGATCCTCAAGGACATCATCACCCGCTCCAAGACCCTGGCCGGCTATGACGCGCCGTACGTGCCGGGTTGGGATTGCCACGGCTTGCCGATCGAGCACAAGGTCGAGACCACTTTTGGCAAGAACCAGCCGGCCGACCTGACCCGCGAGCGTTGCCGCACTTACGCGGCCGAGCAGGTCGAGGAGCAGAAGGCCAACTTCATTCGCCTCGGTGTGCTGGGTGACTGGAACAACCCGTACCTGACGATGAACTTCGCCAACGAGGCCGGCGAGATCCGCGCCCTGGCGGAAATGGTCAAGAACGGTTTCGTGTTCAAAGGCCTCAAGCCAGTCAACTTCTGCTTCGACTGTGGCTCGGCCCTGGCCGAGGCCGAGGTCGAGTATCAGGACAAGAAATCCGAAGCCATCGACGTGGCCTTCCCGGTCGAGGATGCCGACAAGCTGGCCGCCGCCTTCGGTCTGGCCAGCCTGAGCAAGCCGACCGCCATCGTCATCTGGACCACCACGCCGTGGACCATCCCGGCCAACCAGGCGCTGAACGTGCACCCGGAATTCACCTACGCGCTGGTGGACGTGGGCGACCGCCTGCTGCTGCTGGCCGAGGAAATGGTCGAGAGCTGCCTGCAGCGCTTCGGCCTCGAAGGCCAGGTGGTCGCCACCGCGGAAGGCTCGGCGCTGGAACTGATCAATTTCCGTCACCCGTTCTATGACCGCCTGTCGCCGCTGTACCTGGCCGAGTACGTCGAGCTGGGCGCCGGTACCGGTATCGTCCACTCCGCGCCGGCCTACGGCGAGGACGACTTCCAGAGCTGCAAGCGCTACGGCATGAGCAACGACGAAATTCTCAATCCGGTGCAGAGCAACGGTGTGTACGTCGACTCGCTGCCATTCTTTGGCGGCCAGTTCATCTGGAAAGCCACGCCGGCGATCGTCGCCAAGCTCGAAGAGGTGGGCGCGCTGCTCAAGCACGCCACCATCAGCCACAGCTACATGCACTGCTGGCGGCACAAGACGCCGCTGATCTACCGCGCCACCGCGCAGTGGTTCGTCGGCATGGACAGCAAGCCGAAGGAGGGCGGCACCCTGCGTGAGCGCTCCCTGGCGGCCATCGAAGACACCAAGTTCGTTCCGGCCTGGGGCCAGGCGCGCCTGCACAGCATGATCGCCGGGCGCCCGGACTGGTGCATCTCGCGTCAGCGCAACTGGGGCGTGCCGATCCCGTTCTTCACCCACAAGGAGAGCGGCGAGCTGCACCCGCGTACCGTCGAACTGATGGAAGAAGTCGCCAAGCGCGTCGAGCAGCAAGGCATCGAAGCCTGGTTCAAGCTGGATGCCGCCGAGCTGCTGGGTGCCGAAGCCGACCAGTACGACAAGAGCCGCGACACCCTGGACGTGTGGTTCGACTCCGGCACCACCCACTGGCACGTGCTGCGCGGCTCTCACGCCGATCTGGCGCACAGCAGCGGCCCGGTTGCCGATCTGTACCTGGAAGGCTCCGACCAGCACCGTGGCTGGTTCCACTCGTCCCTGCTGACCGGCTGCGCCATCGACGGCCACGCGCCGTACAAGGAACTGCTGACCCACGGTTTCACCGTCGACGAGCAGGGGCGCAAGCAGTCCAAATCCCTCGGCAACGTGGTCGCGCCGCAAAAGGTGATCGACAGCATGGGCGCCGACATCCTGCGCCTGTGGGTCGCCTCCACCGACTACTCCGGCGAGATGGCGGTTTCCGACCAGATTCTGCAGCGCAGCGCCGATGCCTACCGGCGCATCCGCAACACCGCGCGCTTCATGCTGGCCAACCTCAATGGCTTCAATCCCGCCACCGACCTGCTGCCGGCCGAGCAGATGCTCGATCTCGACCGCTGGGCCGTCGACGCCACCGCGCGTCTGCAGGACGAGCTGACCGACGCCTACGGCGAGTACCGTTTCTGGAACGTGTATTCCAAGGTCCACAACTTCTGCGTGCAGGAGCTGGGTGGCTTCTACCTGGACATCATCAAGGACCGTCAGTACACCACCGCGCCGGACAGCGTTGCCCGCCGTTCCTGCCAGAGCGCGCTGTTCCACATCTGCGAAGCGCTGGTGCGCTGGGTCGCCCCGATCCTGTCGTTCACCGCCGAGGAAATCTGGCAGTTCCTGCCGGGCGAGCGCGCTGAGTCGGTGATGCTGGCCACCTGGTACGAGAGCCTGGCACGCCTGCCGGAAGGCTTCGAACTGGACAACGCCTATTGGGAGCGCGTCATGGCGGTCAAGGGCGCGGTCAACAAGGAGCTGGAAAATATGCGCGCGAGCAAGGCCATCGGTGCCAGCCTTCAGGCCGAAGTCACCCTGTTCGGTGACGACGCCCTGCGTGATGACCTGGCCAAGCTCGGCGACGAACTGCGCTTTGCGCTGATCACTTCCGCCGCCGCCACCGCGCCGCTGAGCGATGCTCCGGCCGATGCCGTGGTCACCGAGGTCGAAGGGTTGAAGCTGAAGATCGTCAAGTCTGCCCACGCCAAGTGCGGCCGTTGCTGGCACCTGCGCGCCGATGTCGGCACTCACGCCGAGCATCCGGAGCTGTGCGGCCGTTGCATCAGCAACATCGAAGGTTCGGGCGAGGTGCGCCACCATGCGTAACGCCCTGGCCCGCATCGCGGAGATGAACCAATGAGCGCCCGTTTCGGCAAACTCGGCTGGGTGTGGCTCAGTGTCGTGGTGTTCGTGATCGACCAGATCACCAAGTTCTGGTTCGACAACAACCTGCAGATGTACGAACGCATCACCGTCATTCCCCAGGTACTGGACTGGACCCTGGCCTACAACACTGGCGCGGCCTTCAGCTTCCTGGCCGGTGCCTCCGGCTGGCAGCGCTGGCTGTTCACCCTGATCGCCGTGGTGGTCAGCGTGATTCTGGTGGTGTGGATGAAGCGCCTCAAGGCCGATGAAACCTGGCTGGCCGTCGGCTTGGCCCTGGTGCTCGGCGGCGCGCTGGGCAATCTGGTGGACCGTGTGATCTTCGGCCACGTGGTCGATTTCATCCTGGTGCACTGGCAGAGCAGCTGGTATTTCCCGGCCTTCAATATCGCCGACAGCGCGATCACCGTAGGCGCCGTCCTGCTGGCGCTGGACATGTTCAAGAGCAAGAAGCCTGAAGAAGAGGTGGCACGTGACTGATGTACGTATCGGCCCGGATCGGCAGGTCACCCTGCATTTCGCGCTGAAGCTGGATAACGGCGATGTGGTCGACAGCACCTTCGACAAGCAGCCGGCCACCTTCAAGGTCGGCGACGGCAACCTGCTGCCGGGTTTCGAGGCCGCGCTCTACGGCTTCAAGGCCGGCGACAAGCGCAGCCTGACCGTCGAGCCCGAGCAGGGCTTCGGCCAGCACAACCCGCAGAACGTGCAGGTCATGCCGCGCTCGCAGTTTCAGGAGATGGAGCTGTCCGAAGGGCTGCTGGTGATCTTCAACGACGCCGCCAATACCGAGCTGCCAGGCGTGGTCAAGGAGTTCGACGACGCCCAGGTGACCATCGACTTCAACCACCCGCTGGCCGGCAAGACGCTGACCTTCGACGTCGAGATCATTGAGGTCAAAGCCGTCTAGACAGTGTAGGATGAGTGCCCTGTCGCCCGCTAAAACAGAGGCCGCACCATGAGCGTACAGCGTTCCCCCATCGTGTCGGAGTTCGAGACTCAGGAATTGGCGGACAGCCACGACGGCTGGTTTCGCCGCAAGGTCGCGGAATCTCTCGCGGACTCTCGCGTTGTGGTTGCTCATGATCAGGTGATGGCCGATGTCGAGGCCGTCATCAGCGAGGCAGAGGCACGGCGGCGGAGTAAGGATTGATGCTGCCGATCGTCTGGCGCGCCACTGCCAGGGACGATCTTTTGCAGATCATTCGCTACATCGCCAATGAAGACTCCAAGGCTGCCAGGCAGCTAAAAGAGCGATTGGAGTCGGTTGTGCTGCCGTTGGCCGAGCATCCCTATCTGTATCGTTTTGGTCGGGTGCCCGGAACACGCGAGCTGATCGCTCATCCAAACTACATTCTGGTTTACCGAGTAGCCGCTGACGCTGTGGAAGTGGTGAATGTTCTTCATGCTCGTCAGCAGTATCCTTGAGACGCTGTTCGTCGCCGCGCAATCGAGACAACCAACATGCATATCAAACTCGCCAATCCCCGCGGTTTCTGCGCCGGTGTCGACCGCGCCATCGAGATCGTCAACCGCGCCCTCGAGGTGTTCGGCCCGCCGATCTACGTACGTCATGAAGTGGTGCACAACAAGTTCGTGGTCGAGGACCTGCGCAACCGTGGCGCGGTGTTCGTCGAAGAGCTGGACCAGGTGCCCGATGACGTGATCGTCATCTTCAGCGCCCACGGCGTGTCCCAGGCGGTACGCAACGAAGCCGCCAATCGCGGCCTGAAAGTGTTCGACGCCACCTGTCCGCTGGTCACCAAGGTGCATCTGGAAGTGGTGCGCTATAGCCGCGATGGCCGCGAGTGCATCCTCATCGGCCACGAAGGCCACCCGGAAGTCGAAGGCACCATGGGCCAATACGACGCCAGCAATGGTGGCGCGATCTACCTGGTCGAGGACGAGGACGACGTCGCCACGCTGCAGGTACGCGATCCAGACAACCTGGCCTTCGTCACCCAGACCACCTTGTCGATGGACGACACCAGCAAGGTCATCGACGCCCTGCGCGCGCGCTTCCCCAACATCGGTGGGCCGCGCAAGGACGACATCTGCTACGCCACCCAGAATCGCCAGGATGCGGTCAAGCAACTGGCTGACGAGTGCGACGTGCTGCTGGTGGTCGGCAGCCCGAATAGCTCCAACTCCAATCGCCTGCGCGAGCTGGCAGAGCGCATGGGCACCCCGGCCTACCTGATCGACGGCGCCGAAGACCTCAAGCGTGAGTGGTTCGAAGGCGCCAAGGGCATCGGCATCACTGCTGGTGCATCGGCTCCGGAAGTGCTGGTGCGCGGGGTGATCGACAAGCTCGGCGAATGGGGCGCCAGCAACGTCCAGGAACTGGACGGCCGCCCGGAGAACGTGACGTTCTCCATGCCCAAGGAGCTGCGGCTCAAAGCGGTTTAACACGGCCGTCAACTGCGTCCCGCGGGCGGCGCCAGGTACAGACCGGGGCCCGGCGCACTCCCATGGGGCGCAGCGTCAAGACAGTGATCGCCAGCTTGCAAATGGTCGCCAGCGAGTTTGAATGACTCGGGCCGCTGCTGTGTCTGTACCTGCGTGGCTCATCCAGCGTTTTCTAGCAAGATTCCGCCAGCTTGCGGCTCTCGCAGGCAATTTCCCGCCAGCTAGTGCCTTTCTTGGGCGGGTGCTGATGCTCTATATAGGGCTCTTGGCTTTCTGGCACAGCATCTGCAAAGAGATGACACTCAGTGCCCTTCGTGGCGTACAACTATAATGACAAGCGTGAGGTTCCGTTATGGAAAGCATCAGCGCGTGGTCTGTCTCTGTGCCTACAGGCCCCGCATCCCGGCACATCTGCTCGATCTTCGACGTTATGGCCACGCAAGCTGGCTGGAAGGTGCGACCGTTAGCTCCACACCATTTCCTATGAATGAGATGCTCGCCCGCCGGCCCGCTTGAGACCATGAATCCCGTGGCCATTTATGGCGCTGATTGCGTCGGCGCGATAGGGATCGCTCAGTGGAGGAGCGCTCGCGGCATGTGTATCAATTTGTTTCCAGTGAGGAGCCGGCTGTCCACCTGCGTACCTTAGTGGTCGACCGAATATATACTTTTTTGCTTTTCTATCGCTTGAAACCAGGGTGCAACAGTAATTCTCTAAACTCCAATATGTATTTAATTGCCTGGAAAGGAGCGAGCGTCTGGTTATTCAATAGGTTCGCTAGTTGAGTGAATTATTATCTGGATTAATTATTTTTTTGCCTTGCTTATTTATCGCTGAAGCAAGTGCTGTGCTGTTGGCGTCAATATCCGGTCTTCGTCGAAGGGCGCGCGCCAGAGCACGTGGCGCTTGTTTAGCAGTGTCACCGTAGTTTGGTTTTTCGGGTGGGACTGTATTGAGCGAATGGATTAAAAAGACAAGCGGTATGGCATTACGTCGGAGCGCTATTTTTTTAACCTCCCATTGAACTGATCCTTTTAGGGGTAGTCATTACTTCGGGTAAAAGCAAAAGCGTTCCAGAGGTGGTTATCGATTGCAGCCGCGCGTTGCGAGGTTTCCGCCGAAAAAATAATCATAATGTCGATACTGTTCGCTCTTCAAAAGTTAGCGGCCAAGAGGCGTATTGTCTGTTCGATATGCATCTTGAAAGTGTGCCGCGTATCGGCGGGAACTGTGAGAGGCTTTTTGATGGTCGAACCAATCTCCAATTGCCAAGAGTCATGCACGTGTCTAAGTGACACGCTGAAATTGGGCGTGTCCCTGCCGGTGATCAGTCAGAATGTCGATATTCTCGTTTGCGGGGAAACCGGCACCGGGAAAGACATGCTGGCGCAGCTCATTCACAAACATTCTGGACGTTCTGGTGCCTTTGTAGGGCTTAACTGCGCAGCCATCCCGGAGTCGCTCGCCGAAAGTCAGCTCTTCGGTGCCGCCAGCGGTGCCTATACCGGGGCTATGCGCGCGCGGTCAGGTTATATCGAGGCTTCCGACAAGGGCACCTTGTACCTGGATGAGATCGACAGCATGCCCCTGGCGTTGCAGGCCAAGCTCCTGCGTGTTCTGGAAGAGCGCGGCGTGGGGCGGCTAGGCAGTACGGACTTCATTCCCCTCGATCTAAGAGTCATTGCCTCCGCCCAGCGGCCATTGGCAAAGTTGGTGAAACAAGGACGTTTTCGTAGCGATCTGTTCTTTCGTCTCAATGCGGTGACTGTTCGACTTCCGCCGCTGCGCGAGCGGCGCGGCGAAATATTGCCATTGTTCGAAAGTTTCGCGCGCACGGCGGCAGCCCGTCTCAAACGAGAGGTGCCCGTTCTCGAGGCTTCTGTTGCGATGCTGCTACTCGGTCATTCCTGGCCAGGTAATGTTCGTGAACTGCAGTCGGCGGCCAAACGTTTTGTGATGGGCTTCTCGTTACTGAGTTCTGGTGCGTTGACAATGGAACATGTCCGCACGCATAGCGGTTTGCGAGTGCAGATGAAACGAATTGAAAAAGCACTTATCACCGATGCTTTGCACCGTCACGGAGGGCGCCTGGACGCCGTGTCCAAAGAACTTAGTGTTCCTAGGCGAACGCTGCATTTTCGCATCAGGGAACTGGCGTGTACTACCGGTGCGCTCAAGGAGCAATCACTTCAGGGTTGACTCGTCGCATAGGTAATATTCCAGTGGTCGGGGATGAAGTATGGAGTCTGCTCTAGATCTGTTGGTGCTCGAGAATGGAATTTCGAGTTTGGACGTATTAGGACAGAGTATTTCCGAGTTGGGTATTGATGTGCTGCTGTTGGGTGAAACGGGCACTGGCAAGGATACGGTCGCGCGACATCTACACAAACTTTCAAGGCCCAAGGGGCCCTTCGTCGCGGTGAATTGCGCGGCCATCCCGGAAACCTTGTTCGAGAGCGAACTGTTCGGTGTCAATGCCGGGGCTTTCACCGGGGCGGATAGAGACCGCAGCGGCTATTTCGAAGCGGCACACAGGGGCACGCTTTATCTCGACGAGATCGACAGCATGCCCCTCAATCTGCAGGTCAAGCTCCTGAGGGTCTTGGAGAGCCGCCAGGTTGAGCGCTTGGGATCGACTCGGGTCATACCCCTGGATATAGGTGTAGTGGCCTCCGCCCAGCGTTCGCTCGATCTGCTGATGGAGGGGGGGCTGTTTCGCCGCGATCTGTATTACCGGCTTAGTGTGATGAGTCTCAGCCTGCCGCCGCTGCGTCAGCGCCCCGGCCATATCGTGTCGGTTTTCAGGCATTTCGTTGCCACTGCCGAGGTCGAGCTCAACATGCCTGCCCCGGTGATCGACGAGCGGGTCGAAGTGCTGCTGCTCAGCCATGGTTGGCCTGGCAATTACCGCGAGCTCAAATCCGCCGCTCGACGCCACGTACTCGGCATGCCTCTGATCGACGACGACCCGGACGAGTCCTCGGAAACTGGCCTCAAGAACCAGTTGCGGCTGATCGAGAAGACCCTCATCCAGCAGTCGCTCAAGCGCAATGACCACTGCATTGCCGCGGTCACCAGTGAGCTGGATATCCCTCGCCGCACCCTCTACCAGCGGATGAAGGATCTCGATGTGTGAAAGGCAATTGCCCGGAAAAGTTCGCCGTACTGGTGGAACCGATTGGCGTACCGACGCCACCCAGGCTGCACAACGATAAACGTTGTGACCACATACAGAGGATAGACGCCATGTCTCTTACCGGTATCCAGAACTTTTTCAACAACGGGCTGCAGAATTTCAATGAAATCGGCTCGCGTCAGGATGGCGCGAACGCGCTTCGTAACGCCAGTACCAACAACAAGACACTCGATGAAACGATCAAGCAAGGGGAGCTGGACGACCAGGCCGGCGCCCAGCGAAAGGCGGCCGTAAGCGAGGCTGCGCGCAAGAACGCCGATGTCGCCGCCGCCGACGGTATCAAGTCGATGGCGCAGGACACCGCCAACAAGAGCATCAGTTCCGCCATTACCGCCGGCAAGGGCATCCAGTACTGAGACCTCTGCCGAGGCACGTGAATGCCTATTCATCTTAATGGGGGCGTAGAGCCGATATGAACATGATAAGCAACAACCTGGCCCTGGACACCAGTAACCGGGTGGGTTTCTCCGACAGATCCATGGGCCAGAACCAGACGCAGAGTCTGGACGACGTCATCAAGAAGCTGGTGCAGCTGCTGATGAAGGCCGGCGGAGGCGACTCCGGTCTCGGGCAGATGGTTAACGACAAGCTCGGCGGCCAGGGTGGCCAGGGTGGCGGCCTAGGCGGGCCGGGCGGTGGCCTGGGCGGTGCCGGTGCGCAGGGCGGTGACCTGCAGCAACTGCTGACCAAGCTGCTTGAGCAACTTATTGGTGAAAAGCTCGGCAAGGATTTCGGCCAGTCGCAGTCGCCAGCAGGCGGCGGTGGCGCGCCAGGTATGGGCCAGCAGGGTGGCTCGAATCTAATGGACCAGGTGCTCAGTGGCCTGGCCAAGTCCTCCTTGGATGGCATGCTCAAGCCTGAAACCAATGGGCAGGGCTCGACGTTCGAGCAGAAAGACGCCGGCATGATGATGGATGTCGCCAAGTTCATGGATGCCAACCCCAAGCAGTTTCCACCACCGGATGCCGGCTCCTGGGGCAAGGAGCTGATCGAGAACAAACACCTCGACAAAGGCGAGACCGAGGCGTTCAAGTCGGCCATCGGCATGATCGGCCAGCAACTCGATGCACGGGCTTCCGGGCAGGTGCCTGGCGGTGGCATTGGGCAGGGCGCGCAGTCGGCGCAGGATTCGCTGGGTGGTACCGGCGGACTGGGCAGCCCGTCCGGTGCGCCGTCCCAGGCCGGTGGCGACATTCTCAAGCAACTGAGCGAGGCGATTGGCGGCGTGATGGGCGAGCTGCAAAACCTCAGCAAGAAGCTCGACATGCAGAGCCTTGGTCAGGGGGCGGCGGAAGCGGCCGACTCGATCGTCAATCAGATGTTGCCCGGCGGTGGCAGGCAGCAGGTCTGATCGACTTCTCGCAGGCTCCATACAGGGATGCATGGAGCCGAACTCATGATGGCGTCGCGTTGCGCACGCCGAGCCAGCACTGGAGATTTGCCCAATGAATATCTTGGCAAGCGATGACCTCAACAATATCGCCAAAAAGGGTGGGATCGAACTCGAACAGGGGTTGGTCAACGAACCCTCCAGGGCGGACATCGAACTGTTCGCCTCGCTGATGCATGACCGTGGTGCCGACGAACCGAGCCGTAGTGGAGCCTTCCTGGCCGAGGCGGTGGGCGGACGCATGGGGTCGCTGGAGCAGCTGACCCAGGATGCCAAACGGGGTATGAAAGAGGTGATCAACGTCAATGATCCCTCGTCGATCGCCGACGTGAGCAGGGCCCTGTCTCGCTATTCGCTCGAGATGGCGGTGACCACCAAAGTCATAGGCAAGGGTGGTCAGGCCCTCGAAAAACTCACCAACATGCAATAGGCCAGCCCGTGAAGAAGCGACTTGCCCTGTGGTTCTGCGTGTTGATGCTGGCCGGCTGTAGCGAGCAGACCGACCTGTTCAGCGGGCTGTCCGAACAGGATGCCAACGACGTGATCGCCTCCCTGGGCGATTACCGGATCGACACGGGTAAGCGCACGGAAAAAAGTGGCATCGTCGTCTCCGTGGATCGCGCTGATACCAATCGCGCCATTCGTATCCTGGAGTCCGCCGGCCTGCCGCGCCGTGCCCGTACCAGCATCGGTGAAATCTTCAAGAAAGAGGGCGTCATCTCCACGCCCCTGGAGGAACGGGCGCGTTACATCTATGCCCTGTCCCAGGAACTCGAGTCAACGCTGTCGCAGATCGATGGCGTCATCGTCGCCCGTGTACACGTGGTGTTGCCGGAGCGGGTCGCGCCCGGTGAGCCCGTACAGCCGGCGTCGGCCGCGGTATTCATCAAGCACTCGGAGCGGCTGGAGCCGGATGCCGTGCGTCAGCGCATCCAGATGATGGTGTCCAGCAGCATTCCCGGCATGGCCGACACGGTCAGTGCCGACTCCGGAAAGTTTTCCATCGTCTTCGTGCCGGCAGCGGCCTTCGACGACGCCGAGCCCCTGGTCAAGTTCGGACCCTTCCTGCTCGAGGAGCACCAGTTGGGCTTCTGGCAGCGGGTCCTGTGGGGCGCGCCAGTGGTGCTCGCCTTGCTGTTGCTAGTCATCGTTCTGGCCGCGCGTGCCGACTGGCGGCAGGCATTGCTTTCTCGCCTTGCGCCGCGGCGCTCCACCACCACCTTGCCGAGCCGCACCTGATGGACGGGCTGGCAGCCGGCTGGATTCGCTGGTGGTATGCGGCCGGCGACCCCGCTTCCTCAGGATGGACCGTCGGTGCCAATGCCGAGCATATGGCCCTGGCCCTTCGCTCACCCATCAGCCGCCATGCGTGCATCGCCGAAAGCCGCGCGGTGCGACTGGCGCAACCCCCGGAGCCTCACCAGGGGCTGTTACGCTGGATCGGTTTGTCCGAAGCCGAACAGATCTTCACGCTGCATCTCGTCGAAGGCGTATGCGCCTTGTCGCGCTCTTGTGACGCCTTGCCGAGTGTCGACGAGCGTTGGTGCCGCAGCTTGGCGAAGGCGTTACGCCCAGGGCTCTGGCTACCCGCTGGGCCGGTCGACGCACGTCTTCTGCTGGGCGCCTGGGTCGGGCCGCAGCGCTGGGCGAGGGTACGGCTGCAGTGGCCGTCGGCGGCGCTCGACGAGCTTCCGTCCGGGCTGCCAGGCCACCGCCTGGATACGCTCTGGTCAGCGGTGCTCTGGCGCGTGGCGCGGGGAGGTGAGCATGCTGGTCAAGCGTAGGCTGGCGGTGCCCGAGCAGGTGTTGCACGAGCCGCTGCTGCGTCGTGAGACCCTCGACGAGGTGCGGCGCGCCGAGCAGTTGCTCGAGCAGGCCAGGCAACAGGCGGATGAACTGCTTCAGGCTGCAGAACAGCAGTGTCAGCAGTACCTGCAGGACGCCCAGGCGGCTTTCTGGGAGCAGGCCAATTTCCAACTGCAGGCCTTCGCTGACGAGCACGCGGCACTTCAGCGCGAGGTGCTGGCCAGTCTCGACCGCCTGCTGAGCCATGCCCTGAGCCGTCTGCTCGACGAGACGGATCTGTCCCAGCGTATCCACGCCGTGCTGCGCAATCTGAGCGCCAGTCCGGCTGCCCAGGCCGCGGCTACGCTCAGTTGTCATCCGCAGCAGGCGCAAGCGGTGCGGGCCTGGCTGGACGCTTCGCCATTCGCCAGCCTGTGGACCGTGCACGAGAGCCCCCAGCTCGGGTTGCAGGCGCTACGCCTGAGCCACGCCCAAGGGGCGCTGGAACTCGATTGGGATGGCTTGCGCAGCTCGCTCGCCGGCCAGCCAGCGGCGGATGCGGCGGCGCATTCACCGATGCATCTACATCAACAAGGAGATCAGGCATGACCAGTATCAACGCGTTGCGCAACGGCTTGGACCGTGTCAACAAGGAGGCCAAGGAGGGGATGATGGATGCCCTGCACCAGGCCATGGACACGGCCAGCGTCGATGATATCAATGCATACAACGATGCGGCCCGCCGGGCGCAGTTGACCGGTGCAATGGTTGGCGAGGAACTGCGTGCTCAGCATGGCCTGACCAAAGCCATCATCGATGGCATACAGTGAGTTTAACCAAGCGTTCGCGGCATGGTGTGGCGAGGGGTATCCGGCCAGCCTCGAGTGCTGGGTCGATGACGCCTCGTTCCAGATAAGCCTGCATGGCGCAGGCCTGCGCTGCAGCCTGGAGATCTGTCAGGGCTGGGATCTCGCGCGCATTGCCGTCTTGCTGGGCGAAGCGGGCGCTGGCCTGGCCTGTGGCTGCCGCGGAGCCCTGGCTTTCGATCCCCAGGCGCATGCCCTGGTGCTGGTGGAGTGGTTGCCGCTGCCCGTCCAGGCCTCGCAGATCCTGACGGCCCTGGAAAATCTGGCTAACCAGCGGGCCGCTATGCTCAGCCTGGCCAGTACTCGCACGTTCGATTTTACCGATTCCACCCCGTTCAACCCGAAGGGCATTGAAGCCCGCTGACAGGAGTAACTGATGCGCAAGGCCCTGAGATGGCTACCGTGGTTGTATTTCGTTGTCGCGATGCCTGCACTCGCGCTCCCGCCGGAAAGCTGGAAGCGCACGGCCTACGCCTATGACGCTCAGCAGGCGGAATTGATGACCGCGCTGGGCGACTTCGCCCGCGAGTTCGGCCTGGCCCTCGACATGCCGCCCATGGACGGTGTGATCGATGGGCGCATTCGCGCCGACAATCCCCAGGGGTTTCTCGACCGGCTGGGCCGTGAGTACCACTTTCAGTGGTTCGTCTTCAACGAGACCCTGTACGTCAGTCCCACCCAGGAACAGACCTCGGCACGCATTGACGTGTCCTCGGAGGCGGTCGACGACCTCGAGGCGGCGCTGAGCAAGATCGGCCTGCTCGATCCGCGCTTCGGCTGGGGGCTGTTGCCGGACGAAGGCGCGGTGCTGGTACGCGGCCCGGCCAAGTACGTGCAGTTAATCCGGGACTACGGCGAAAAGGTCGAGGAGCCGGAGGAGGCGGAGAAGCAGGATGTCATCGTGTTCCCGCTCAAGTACGCCAACGTTGCCGATCGCACAATCCGTTACCGGGATCAGGAGTTGCAGGTGGCCGGCGTGGCACGCATTCTCCAAGAACTTCTGGACGCCCGTTCGCAGACCGGCATGCGGGGCGCGGTGGATGCGGGGGCGAGCCTGAATGGTTTGCGAGCCGGTGGCGGCAGCCGCGACTCGTCCTCCCTGGTCCAGGACGCGCTAGCCAACTCGGGCTTCGAAAACTCCGGCTATGGCCCTGATCTGGGGGCCATGATTGGCTTGGCGCCGGTACCATCTTCGAGTGGCAAGGGCCGTGAGCGAAGTGGCAAGATTCGCGTCAGCGCCGATGTACGCAACAACGCGGTGCTGATCTACGACCTGCCGGCGCGCAAGGCCATGTACCAGGGGCTGATTGCTCAGCTGGACGTGCCGCGCAATGTGATCGAGATCGATGCGGTGATTCTCGACATCGATCGCAACGAGCTGGCTGAACTGTCCAGCCGCTGGTCGCTCACGGCCGGCAGTGTGACGGGCGGTGCCAACCTCCTCCAGCCAGGCGCGCCCTCGACGCTGTTTATCCAGGATGCCGGGCGCTTCTCCGCCGACCTCCGAGCGCTTGAAGGCAATGGCGCCGCCTCGATCGTCGGCAACCCGTCGATCCTGACGCTGGAAAACCAGCCGGCCGTCATCGATTTCAGCCGCACCGAGTACCTCACCGCACTGGCCGAGCGTGTCGCCAATATCGCACCCATCACCGCTGGCACCAGCCTCCAGGTGATTCCTCGTTCGTTGAACCACAACGGTCGCTCCCAGGTTCAGTTGATCGTCGATATCGAAGATGGACAGATCGTCGAATCGCAGATCAAGGAAGAACAGCCGTCCGTGCGTCGTGGCAACGTCAGCACCCAGGCGGTGATCGCCGAACACGGCTCCCTGGTGATCGGCGGTTTTCATGGCGTGGAGGCCAATGACCGGCTCAACAAGATTCCGCTGCTAGGCGATATTCCCGTCATCGGCAAGCTGCTGTTCCAGTCGCGCAGCCGTGAATACACCCAGCGCGAGCGGCTGTTCATCCTCACCCCGCGGTTGATCGGTGACCAGGTCAATCCAGCGCGCTACGTGCAACACGCCAACCCCCATGACCTCGATCGCCAGCTCAAGGAAGTGCAGGCGCGTCGCGGTGTCACCGACCGGCCGACGCGCAACGATGTTCGCGAGGCATTCGAAAACCTGGTCGCCGGCACGCTGCCGCAAGGCTTCAGTGCTGCCAGGGCCTCGTTCCAGCACAACACCCTGTGCCGGTTCGACCCGGGGCTGACGGTCAATGCCGAGCACTCCCAGTGGTTCGTCCGCAAGGACTGGGGCGTGGCAGTGGTGGCTGTGCGCAATGATTCGGCTATGCCCATGCGTATCGACGAGAGCCAGTGTGGCGGTCGCTGGGTCCTGGGCGTGAGCGCCTGGCCGCAAGCCTGGCTGCAGCCCGGCGAGCAGAGCGAGGTTTTCATCGCCATGCGCCAGGCCAAGGCCCTGGACCCTTCCCTCGAACTTCGCCCCTCGCTGCTAGGCGATAAGGAGCCATGATGATGTTTCGCGTATTGGCCGTTGTGTCGATAGTCGGTGTGCTGGCCGGTTGTGCCAGCCCCAAAGGTTGTTCAGGTCAGGCGTGCAAGCGTCCTGACTCCACCCCCAGGAGCCTGGTGATCTGGTGGCCCGACGACATGCGCCAGGGGCTCAATGAGCAGGATCGCCAGCGCGACCTGGACTACACCGTTACGCCGCTGGAGAACTGAGCATGATGCAGACCTCGGAAAAGCGCACCTTCCTCGAACACGCCGCTGCCGAGCGCGGCGCGGTTTGGCCGCTTGCTTCCGGGGTGGCATTCATCAGTCGCCGCGATCACCGATGCTGGGGCATTGCGTTGCACGTGGAGGTTGAGGCCCTGGGCCCCGATCAACTGCGTGCCACCCTGGCGCGGCGTTTTTGCGAGGCCGATCGCTACGATCAGTTCTTCCTGTTTCTCAATCTGCAGCGAGAGTTGGTGGTTTGGCATGCGGCGCCCATACAGGACACCGACATCGTCTCCCTCGACCATATCTGCCAGGAGCAACTCGCCCTCGTAGGGCTGGAGCACCTGCCATAATGGCCCTCGCGTCGCTCACTCACCACTGTGCGCATCCGTCCTCGGTGCCGCACGCCCCCCCGTGCCACCGCCCACCGTTCAAGTCAGTGATCGGCACGTCGACGCACGCAGCGACATTGACCATGGCCAGGCCCCTGGGTCGTCGGGGGAAGTCGACCGAGCCAAGAACGAGCGGTTGATCACAGGACGCATGTACCGAGTCACGGCCGCTGCTCTCAAGCCAGAGCGATGTTAATGAGGCTCGGGCGCCTCGCTCATCCGATGCCGTTTTTGGGCGGCAGGTGAGTCCTGATTCTGACGGCAAGGACGTTGATCGATACCTGATGCGCAATCCTCGCGCCGCCTGACCCGAGACTTTGTTCGGTGCCCGAGCAGCATGCCGGGGGCAGCTGTTCAGGGCGTTCTCATAGGTGATCGGTACGAATCACCTGGTCGTCGACCTCGTCGAGCTGCTTCACCAGTTGGTAGATCTGCGCCACCATTTCCAGGGTGGCCCTGGGGATGTAGCGGCCGGTCCGGGTCTTGTACAAGGTGCGTGCCAGCCACACGCTCTGCACCACCGGCACCTTGGCGACCTTGGCCTGGGCGATCAGTGCCAGGGCGTCGTCGTCTTCGCCCTTGCAGTGGATCATCGGCAGGGGCGTTTTGCCGGGCCGGTAGAACAGCGCAACGGCGTAGTGGGTCGGGTTGACCACCAATACGTCGGCCTCCTGCACCGGGCGCGGCGCGGCTTCGGGTTCCTGGTTGAGAATCTCGAAGGCGAACTGGCGCCGCTGGCCCTTGACGTGGGGGTCGCCCTCGGACTGTTTGTATTCCTTCTTGATATCGTCGTGGCTCATGCGCAGTCGCTTGGCATGGAAGAATTTCTGCAGGCCGAAGTCGATGGCCGCCAGCACCAGCAGCAACCCCAGGGTGATGCGCAGGATGTGGCGGAACACCTGCAGCAGCGACTGCCAATAGGTGTCGAGATCGGAATTGGCCAGCAGGATCAGCGTTCCCAGTTCCGGCTCCAGCAACAGGTAGAGGGTGTAGCCAATGACGATGGCCTTGAGCACGCTCATCAACAGGTTGGAGAGGTTTTGCCCGGAGAACATCTGCTTGAGTTGGGCGAAGGGGTTGAGCTTGTTGAAGTCGACTTTGAGCGCCTTGGGCGCGAACAGGAAACCGAACTGCCCCCAGCCGGCCGCCAGGCGCATCAGCATCGCCAGGCCGACGCTCAAAGCGAGAAAGGGCAGCATCACCGCGATGGCTTCGGTGACCAGTTGCTCGACGATCCGCTCGAAGGGTTGCTGGGTTGCATTGACCGACAACTCCATCAGTTGCTTGAGACTGTCCATGCTGCTGTTCGCCAGGCCCAGCGTCACCTCGCTGACCAGAAGCAGGATCAGCAGCTTGCTGACGTCCTGGCTCTGCGCGATCTGCCCCTTCTCGCGGGCATCGCGCAACTGTTTGGGCGTGGCTTTTTCGGTCTTCTCACTCACGGCTCCGGTACCCCTACGATGTGCTGGAGCAGATCGCTGATCACCCTCAGTTGCTGCAGCTCACCGCTGCCCAGCTCCAGCAGCGTCGGCAGATAGATCAGCAGGAAGGCGATGCCGGCGATGCTTTTGGCGGGCATGGCGAGGATGAACACATTGAGCTGTTGTGCGTACAGGCTGATGATCGCCATCACCGCTTCGATCAGCAGCAGTACCGCGATGAAGGGCGCGGCGTACAGCAGCATGTGGTGCAGCGTGCGGCTCAGTTGTTCGAGCAGGATGATCAGGCCATCCTGGGTAAGAATCGGCAGCCAGGCCGTGGGTGGCCAGATCAGGTAACTGTCCCAGATCACCTGCAGGATTAGCGGTAGCCCGCCGATCACCATCAGCAGCATGATCATCGCCTCCTGAAACAGCATGCCCATGGGGGTCACGTCCGGCCCCAGTGCGGGGTTGATCTGCCCGCCGCTCAGGGCGCCGCGCTGGCTGTCGAGCAGGGCGCCCACCGAGGCGAACATCCAGAACGGCATGTACAGCAGCACGCCCAGCAGTGCGCCCAGGGCCACCTCTTTGAACAGCAGGCCAATCATCCAGCCCAGGTTCGAGTCCTGGCCGTCCAGCGCCGCGCTGATCGACGGTGCCGGGATCAGGGCCACGGCAATGACCACCGCGTAGCGCAGGGGGCCCTTCAGGTACTTGAAGCAGAACGCGGGTACCAGAAACATGCAGGGCACCAGGCGCGCCGCGGCAAGGCCGATGCCTTGCAGCAGCTCGAAGGCGCTTTGCGTGTCCCAGGGCATCTAACGGGGGCCGCCTGTTCGGGCGATCAGGTCGAAGGCCATGTTGATGAACTGGATCAGTTCCAGGCCGACCCAGCGGCCGGTCATGGCCAGGGTGAGGCCGACGGCGGCCAGCTTGAGGCCGAACGGCAGGGTCTGATCCTGCATCTGCATCAGGGCCTGCAGCAGCGAGGTGACCACCCCCACCAGTACCGCCACGGCCAACGGCGGGGCGGTGAGGATGACGACCAGGAACATGCCTTGCTTGAACAGTGCCAACGCTTCCATGGTGACCTCACAGGTAGGAAAGGAACAGGCTGTCGATCAGCTTCGTCCAGCCATCCACGAGCACGAACAGCAGCAGCTTGAGTGGCAGCGAGATGGTCATCGGCGACACCATCTGCATGCCCAGTGCCAGCAGCAGGTTGGAAACGATCAGGTCGATCACGATGAAGGGGATGTAGATCAGGAAGCCGATCTTGAAGGCGGCCTGCAGTTCGGACAGCACGAACGCCGGGATGGCCAACAGCAGGTCGCTCTTGCTGGCGCTCTCGGCCATCTCCTTGGGCCACATGCGGTGGGTGTTTTCCAGCAGGTGGGTGAGCACGTCCGGGTCGGTGTTGTGGGTCATGAACTGTTGCAGTGGGTCGATGATGCCGCCAGCGCTTTCCTGCAGGCTCTGGGTGCTGGACATGTCCAGGGGGTTCTGGTCCAGGCGCTTCTGGACCTCATGGGCCACCGGGGCCATGACGAACATGGTGGCGGCGAGGGCGATACCATAGATGGCCATGTTCGGCGGCACCTGCTGCACGCCAATGGCGTTGCGGGTGATCATCAGGGTCATGGCGATCTTCAGGAACGCGGTGCAGACGATCAGCAGGAAGGGCACCAGCGACAGTGCGCCCAGGAACAGCGCCAGGAGAACCGGGTTCATCCCGTCCAGAATCATGTCAGCGACGTCATGCGAGTGATCTGCAGGCCCAGGCGGCCGCCCACGTCGACCAATTCGCCTTCGGCGACCACCTGCTCGCCGCTGCATAGCCAGGCCTGCCCCGGCGTGACGCCCTGCACCTCGAGCACCGCCCCATGGTCGAGCCGTTGCAATTGCTCCAGGCTCAGGCTCAGTGAGCCACAGCGCAGCGTCAGGGCCAGGGGCAGATGCGCGAGAGGCGAAAGAGGCTGCCGGTCAGCCAGATCCTCGGGGGGCGTGTCCGTCGACGGCTGCGCCGCTGCCCAGGCCTGCTGCTCGTCATCGGCCCTGTCGACTGCCACGTCGCCCGTATCGTCGGGCGTGATAGTCGTTTGCTGGGCGTCGGGTTGCACCGCCGGGTCTGGCCGCTCATCGAGGTAGGCGGTCTCGCTGGCTTCATTGGCGTAGGGTGTTTCCAGGGTCGGGTCAGTGGTCGTCATGCTCATGGCCGTCGATTTCCAGGTTCAATAGGAGGCGTGTTCCGCATGCCGTTGTCTGCGCGCGCCAGCGCTGCCCGGCGAGCGCCAGCACGCCCTGGCCGTCGCAGTCGAAGTGCGGGTCGCTTGGCACCACCACGTCCCCCGGGCGCAGTGAGGCGAGTTGTTCCAGGGTCAGCTCGCAGCGGCCCAGGATCAGCGGCTCGTGCACCTGCAGGGCGGCCGGAAAGGGGCGGTGAAGCGGGTGCCAGAACGGCGCCTGCAACAGCTGGAGCAGGGTGCCCGCGGCGGCCGTCAATTGGCCGTGGGCGACTTCCTCGCCCAGCGTCACGCGCAGGGCGCAGCGCATCTGCAGGTCCCCCGACGGGGCGCTTTCACGCATCGATAACGGAGCCAGGCAGGTGCTTATCAGCGGGCTAAGCTGCTGACTGATCACCTGCCAGTACCAGGCCTGGGAGTCGCCCGCGACGCTGACCGGCAGCTCACCCAGCAGGCTGAGCAAGGCGCCGGCATCGCTCAGGTGCAAGGCCCCCAGGGCGCTGTCGAACCAGGTGCCGGGGGCGGCCTGCGTCTCGGCTGGCAGCGGCGTCACGCGCAGCTCGCCGCTTAGCCCCCTGGCCTGAAAGGTCGCGCTCAGCCCTACGCCCAGGGCCCGGCTGGCTTGGGCCTGCAGCGGTGCCAGCTGGCGAAGACCCAGCGCGCTCATGCCAGCGCCTCATCGACCAGGGCCAGGCGAACCGGGCTGCCCATGGCCTCGGCCAGCGACGCCTCGCAGGCGCCGCGCTGGCCACGCAGGCGCTCGAAGGTTTCCCGGCGCGCGCAACCCAGCTCCACCTCCCATTGATCGTCGCGTTTGCCGGCGCGTACCTGAATCCGGCCCAGGTTGGGCATCAGCAGGGTAGCCGTGAACGCGCCTGGGGGCGCGATGGGCAACCGTTGCGCCAATTCGTCGACCAGCTGGCTCGCGGCAGCATCGGGCTTGCCGGCCGCGGCGGTCTGGCCGCCTCCCAGGCCCGAGCCTTCGTCCGATACCGCTTGCGCCGGCTGGATCAGTTGGGCGAAAACCAGCCCGTCGGCCATCAACGCCGAAGGCGACAGGTCTACGCCCTGTGTGAGCATGCGCAGGTCGATGTCGCCACGTCGGAGCGGGCCGCCTTGCTGGAGCCTGGCGGCGGCAGATTGCGTTTGGGCCGGGGCTGCCGGCGGGCTGGGCGGCTGCGGCCGTCGAGGCGCCGCGGCGGTTTCAGCTTTCATCGTTCAGGGCCTCGGTAAGGCAGGCGAGTTTTTCCACGGCGCGCTGCGCCTGTCTGGCCTGGTCGCTGGCCTGCTGCAACTGGGCCTGATGGGTTTCGAGAAGGGCCTGCTGCTGGTGGACCTCGTGGCGCAGCGTGGCCAGGTGATCGAGCATGCGGCGCTCGCGGTCATGCCAGCGGCCGACCTCCTCGAACCCCATGCACTGCTGCAGGTGCTGGCTGGCCAATTGCGCGCGGCGGGTGTGCTGCTCCTCGGTCTGTCGCGTGAGCCGCGCCTCGACGTGCTGCAGCTGTTCGTGACTGTTTTCCAGGGTTTGCTGCGCCTCGCGCTGCTGGCGTTCAGCACGTGCCTGGCGGTGCTGGCGCAAGGGTTTGAGCAGGGCGATGGCCTGCTCCAGCGAGGCGCGTTGCGGGTCGATTTCCAGATCGTTTTCCATGCTCACTCCGGTAAGGCATCGGTCAACTGGTTCAACGCCGCCAGCGTGTCTTCCAGGGGCCATGGGCCGCGCAGATCCTGCTGCAGGAACTGGTCGATGGCGCCGTTGAGCTGCACGGCGCAATCGGTGACCGGATCGGCCCCGGCCTGGTATTCGCCCAGGCGCAACAGCATCTCGACCTGGCGGTAGGCGGCCATGAGCCGGCGCAGCCGGTTGTTGGCGCGCTGATGCTCGCGGCTGGCCACGTTGCTCAACACACGGCTGATGCTGGCCGGCACGTCGATCGCCGGGTAGTGGCCACGCTCGGCCAGCTTGCGCGACAACACGATGTGGCCATCGAGCAGCGAGCGCACCTCGTCGGCCACCGGGTCGTTCATCGAGTCCTGTTCGATAAGTACGGTGTACAGGGCCGTGATCGAGCCGACTTCACTCATTCCCGCCCGCTCCACCAGTTGCGGCAGCAGCGTGTACACCGAGGGCGGCAGGCCACCACGGCCCAGGGGTTCGCCGGCGGCGATGCCGATTTCGCGTTGGGCGCGGGCGAATCGGGTCAGGGAATCGATCAACAGCAATACCTTCATACCGCGGGCTCGGAACGCCTCGGCAATGGCCGTGGCCGTGAAGGCTGCGCGTGCCCGTTCCATGCTGGACCTGTCGGAGGTGGCGCAGACCAGCACCGAGCGCTTGCGCAGCGTCTCGTCCAGTTCGTGGTCGAGGAACTCGCGCAGTTCCCTGCCGCGTTCGCCAATCAGCCCGAACACGATCACGTCGCACCCCATATTGCGCGCCAGTTCGGCCATCAGGGTGGTCTTGCCGCAGCCCGCGCCCGCGAACAGGCCCACGCGCTGACCCTCGCCAAGCAGCAGGGCGCTGTCGATGGCGCGGATACCGGTGGTCAGCGGCCGACTGATTCGCGGGCGCTGGGTGGGCGGCAGGGCATCGCTGATGACCGGTAGCGTCTGGCGGGTGTCGCTGGGGCCGGCGAAGGCGCCCAGGGCGTCGCCCAGCAAGGGCCGGCCGAAGCCATCGAGCACGCAGCCCAGCAGGGTTTCGTCGACGCCGATGCGGTGGGCGATCCCCAGCGGTCGGATGGCGGCTCCGACCTGAATGCCCTCCGGGGTGCCCAGGGCGCTGAGCAAGGTGCAGTCCGGCGTGAAACCGACGATCTCGGCGAGAATGTGGCTGCCATCCGCCTTGATCACCTCGCACAGATCGCCCACCTTGGCCGCCGGTACCTGGCACTCGAGCAGGATGCCGCTGACCGCCGTGACCTTGCCACTCACGCGCACGGCGCTGAAATCGTTCAGACGCGCCGCCTGGCGCTGCTCCCACTGTTGCAGGACCGGCAGCAGGGCACTCACCAGCTCACCTCCAGGCGTTGCTCGCCATCGAACTGGATGCGGCCGTTGTCGATCTGTACCAGGCGAATACCATCGATGCGGTCGCCGATGTACATGCGTCGCCCATCGGCCATCACCAGGTGGCCATTGCTGCCGCCGATGATCTGGGTGATCGCGAAGGGCAGACCGCCGTTGCCATTGAACACCCGGTCGTCGATGCGAAAGTCCACCCGGTGATCCTGTTTGAAGCGCTGCAGCATGCGCTGGTAAACCTGCATGCTCTCGCCCTTCAGGCTACCGCTGAGTACCAGCCCCTGATCGTCGTGTTCCAGGCTGACAGCACCGAGCATGCGCTCGCTGAGCATGGTCTTGAGCAGCCGGGCAGCGCTCTGCTGATCAAGGGCTGCCCGCTGATCTTGTGCAGGGGGGGCCGCGGGCGTGGCGAGTGGCGAGGCGGCAGGGGAGGCACTCGGCGTCAGCGTCGCGCTGCTCAGGCTCCAGGCACTGCCCACCACGCCCAGCAGCACCCCTAGCGTGATGCAGGCGCCGCGGCTGAGTAGGGTGCCGCGGGGCGACGATGTAGTGGGGCCCGGTGTCTCGTCGCCCTGAGCGCCTTGCGCGCCATCGTCGGGGGCGATGATCGGCAGGTTGGTCCAGGGCGCCTCGGCAGGCGCGAGGCTCAGCCACACCGAACCCAGGGCGAACTGGGCATGGGGCTGCAGGTCGGCCAGCGGATGGCCCTCGATATCCAGGGGGTGGCCGTCGGCCGCCTCCAGGCGCCAGCCCTCGCCGTCGCGCCGTAGCTGACAGTGGCGAGGGTGCACGCCTGCATCGTGCAGCGCGAGGTCCAGCTCGTCGTCGGCGCCGATAGCCCAGTGATCGCCAATCAGCGGCAGTGCCGCGCCCTGGTGAAGGCCGTTCAGCACCCGTAGTTCAAACAGGTCGTTACCGGATTCGTTCATGCGTATTGCTCGCTCTCTAGGGCCGCTGTTTCCTCCAGTTCGAAGCGGCCGAGGACCTTGACCTGTGCCGAGCTGCTGATCTCCGCGAAGGACAGCACGGGCACGTGATAGAACTCCTCTTGCAGAAGAATGCGCAGGGGGCTGCGCAGATCCTGGGGGACCAGCAGCACGGCGCGCTTCCTGGCGCGCTGTGGAAAGGCCATGTGCAGGTGCTGGAGCAGCAACTGGCTGGTCGCATCACTGAGTGCGAAGAAGGTTTCGGTTTGCGTCTGGCGCAGGCCATCGCGCAGAACGCCCTCGCTCTCGGGGGTCAGCAGCCAGACCTCCAGGCCTTCTGCAGTGGCGTACTGGTGGTAGATCTGCGACTTCAGGGCGATGCGTACGTAATTCACCAGCATGGCGATGTCGCGTTCGTACTGGCCGTGCTCGACCAACGTTTCGGCGATCACCCGTACCGAGCGCAGCGGTACGCACTCGGCGGCCAGCCCCTGCAGCACCGCTGCAAAGCGCGCCAGTGGCAGGACCCGGAGCATTTCCTGGGCTAGTTCGGGCTGCTCGGACTCCAGCCAGCCAAGGATCGCTTTGGTCTCCTGCAGGCCGATGAACTGCGGTGCGCAGGCATGCAGGGTGCGCTCCATGCGCTCGATGATCAGGGTGGCGGCGCTGATCTGTTCCAGCTCCGCGTTGTGCAGAACCGGCGAATCGGCGGGCATCCAGACCCACTGGCCCTCCTGGCGCTCGACGCTGCCAGGGATCAGCTCGTCGAGTTCGAGCTCGTCAAGGGCCTGGGCATCGACGGCCACATGGCTGTGGCTGAGCGTGGCGCGCATCATCGGCACCTCGTACACCGAGAAGCGGAATTCGTCCTCGGGGATGTGTTCCGACTGCTCGATGATGAACGAGGGCAGGGTCAGGCCGTACTGCACCACCAGGCGATTGCGGCGTTGGCGGATCTCGCTGACGATCGTGGCGATCTGCTGCGGGTCCTGATTGGGGTGGAACTGCAAGACGAATTGGCGGCTCGGGTTGAAGGTGCGCAAGTCTTCGTCGCCGTTGAGCTCCGGCGCCACCCACTGGGCTTGCTCGTCCTCCGGTTGCGGTTTGTCGCGGTAAATCTGCAGCACGCCGCCGCACCCGCAGATCAGGGCGATGGTGATGAATATCCCGGTCGGCATGCCGGGCAGCGCGGCGAAACCGAGCATGGCCACCGCCGAGATGATCCACACCTTGGGCTGGCTGGTCAGCTGCTCGGCGATTTCACGGCCGATGTTCGATTGCGGCGTCGGGTTGCCGTCCGGCACCCGAGTGATCACGATGCCGGCGGTGACCGAGATCATCAGGGCGGGAATCTGCGAGATGAGGCCGTCGCCGATGGTCAGGATGGTGTAGATGTGCAGGGCGTCGCCGGCACTCATGTTCATCTGCATCACGCCGATGCTGATGCCGCCGATCATGTTGATGGCGATGATGATCAGCCCGGCGATGGCGTCGCCCTTGACGAACTTCATGGCGCCATCCATCGCCCCGAACAGCTGGCTTTCCTTGGCCAGTTCCTCGCGTCGGGCCCGGGCATCCTGCACGCTGATCAGGTTGGCGCGCAGGTCGCTGTCGATGGACATCTGCTTGCCGGGCATGGCGTCCAGGGTGAAGCGCGCGCCGACTTCGGCGACCCGTTCCGAGCCCTTGGTGATGACCATGAAGTTGACCACCGTGATGATCAGGAAGATCACCGTGCCCACCGCCAGGTTGCCGCCGACCACGAATTCGCCGAAGGCTTCGACGATGTGGCCGGCGTCCTGATCCAGGAGGATCAGGCGCGTGGTCGAGATCGACAGGGCCAGGCGGAACATGGTGGTGATCAGCAGCACCGCCGGGAAGGTGGAGAAGGCCAGTGGCCGCGGCAGGTTCATCGCCAGCATGATCAGCAGGCAGGAAATGCAGATGTTGATGGCGATCAGCACGTCGATCAGCCAGGTCGGCATGGGAGTGATCATCATGAAGATGATCGCCAGCACCACGAAGGCCCCGACGATTTCCGAGCGGCGCATGGCCGCCAGGGCGAGCTGGTTGGCGACATGGATGAGGTACGTCATCAGGCCATCGCCTCCTGCAAGCGGCGCTGTTCTTCATTGACCAGCGCAGTGGACAACAGCAGCAGGTTATCGAGGGCTTTTTGCCGGCTCTTGTTGTCGTTCCAGTTCATGTACTTCAGCTCCTTGAGCAGGGCCAGCAGGCGATTGACCAACGCCAGCTGATGTTCGAGCTGGCGGCCGCCGACTTCCTGCACCAGTTGCAGGGTTTCCTTGGGTTGCATGCCGTCGCTGATGAGTTGCTGCAAGACCTTCACGAATGCCGAGGTCTTCATCTCGAATCCCGGGTTCTTGGCCAGCATTTCGTTACGCATGTGGGCGCAGCTGCCATAGAACTGTTTCAGGAAAGTGGTGCGCTCGATGTTCTTCAGCGCTTCGTGTTGCTGCTTGGGCCGGGCGGTGGTCACCAGGTGGTTGGTTTCCACCAGCAGGTCACTGAGCTGGGCGTCGAAGCCGTGGTCGCCGTCGCTGTCCTGGTCTTCCCGTTCGCTGATCATCCGGGTCAGTTCCAGCAGGTTCACCTGGCCGTTTCCTGACAGGCTGCGTGCGCTTTCGCGGCGCCGCGGGTCGGCGACTGCCGATGCGAACGGTACCCGGGCGCGCAGTGACCGAGCCTGCTGCCTGTGCTGTGCAGCGAACTGCAGCCGCAATGCCTGCAGCTTCCTGGCTTCCTCGAACGAGCGCTCCTGCTGCGCTCGTCGTTCGGCAATGCGCAGCAGGCTCAGCGCCTGGCCGAGGTCGTGCCGCGAGCTATCGAAAACCTGCCGGAAACCGCCGTCGCTACGGGCGCTCTGGCGCAACAGGTCGGCCTTCGACTCCAGGGTCGTGAGCAGCTGTTTGTACAGCTTGTACTGCAGGACTTTCTGCGACTGCAGTTGCAGGGCCTTGAAGCGCAGGTTGCGCTTGTGCAGGCGGATGCTGACCTGACTCAGCTCGGCATTGAAGCTGGAAACCTGCTGCGCCGTGGTGCCTGCCGCCTGCGCGCCACCCTGTTGCCCAGGCGTGCCTGAGGGCCCCGCCGATCCCGGTGTGGTCGGCGGCAGGCGCGTGGGCGCAGTGGTGGATTGAGCACGGTTGATCATGGCGCAGCCTGGAAGAACGAATGTTCAATGAGTGGCGTGGGAGCCGAACCGGTTCCCCCAGGTTGCCGTGTGCAGAAATTCGTTCAGGAAACTGTCCGCTAGCGCAGGATCTTGCTCAAGATGACACGATGGTTAATTGGTATTTACTTATAAATCATTAGCTTATGGCGGCTAATTGAGATGGCATGCATGTAGCTATAGCTCCTGGTCCCTACACAGGAGAATCCCATGTCCGCTAATCTCGCCCTTCGCCATGCCACGCCTCTGCCCGTTAGCCGCACACCCAGCGCCATTCGCCAGTTGACCCAGGCCCAGGTGCAGAAGCTTCGTGCCTTCGTGCACAAGCGCGTGATGAACCCCGACGATGCCGATGACATCCTGCAGTGCACGTTCTTCGAGGCGTTGCGCAACGAGCACAAGTTTCAGCACGCCAGCAAACCGGAGACCTGGCTGTGCGGCATCGCCCTGAACCTGATCCGCAACCATTTCCGGCGTACCTACAACCAGCCTTATCAGGAGAGCCTCGACGACCAGACCAATGTGGCGCATGAGCAGCACATCGACATTGGTCAGTGCGTTGACGGAAGCCGGCAGTTGCAGCGCACGGTGGAAGCCATCCAGACATTGCCCACGGCCATGCGCCAGGTGATCCATGTCAGCCTGGTGATGGACGGCAATTATCAGGAAACGGCGCAGAGCCTTGGCGTACCGATTGGCACCGTGCGCTCGCGGCTGTCGAGGGCGCGGGAGCAGTTGCGTCGCTCGATTGATCCGTTTGCCTGAAGCCATGGCCTGACGACATGTATCTAAGCATCAGAGATGCATGCCGTCAGGCAGTTGAGGTTTTATTTCGGGTCGCTGCTGAACTGACAACAGCACGACCTCAAGGTATTCAGGGCTCGGCCTAGTCGTTCGAGGCTTTGCCTAATCAGATTTTGTCAGCGACCTTGCGCACCTTCTCCGGGGCAGCTTCGGTGTTGGAAAGCTGATTGGTGTAAGCACCGATGAACATCTGTACCGGGCTGAATTTACCTTTCTTGAGCCCATCCACGGCTCCCACGATGGCATCCTTGAACGTATTGGCATAGCCACTCAAACCACCTTTGAGTGCACCCAGGAAGCCATCCTCATCCTTGGAGTCGCCTACACCCTTAAGGGTGTTGCTGAGGATGGGAATGAACCACAACTTTTGTGCCGCAGAGCTCACGAATCCCTTGAAGCCGCTCTTGTTGGTGCCATCTTCATACACATAGGGATCTTTTGTCTTATCGAGGCGGTGATCGTCCTTCAGGGCACCGTAACCTTTTTCGGTGAAGTCTTTCCAATTGCCTGCGGGAGTACCATGGCGGGCGTCACCGTCCTTGGTAATCCCGTAAAGATCGCCTTTGCCGCTGACCTTCTCTCTGGAGTCACCGCCGGCAGTCTTCGACGTGTCGATCCAGTTCAGAACCTTGGCTGCATTGTAGGCCGCGTCGGCTCTTGCCTTGGGATCCTTGTTGTTCTCGGTCCAGTCGCCCAGCTGCTTGTACGCCCCCTCGCGATTAATGTCCTTCTGATCGCCGAGATTTTTCAGAATGGGGTTGGCATTGATGATTTCCTCGGCACTTCGTGTATCACCGGCAGGTCGACCTGTGGCTGCCGTTGGCTTGCTCTTGATCTCCTTCTCCGTCTCTTTGATGGAGCCATCAGGGTTTTTGACCTGCACAGCCTCAACATCGCCGGTTTTTCCACTCGTGGCTGGTCTCTCGTTACCGGTAGTGGCGGTAGGCATCGACGCGGTTGGCTGCCCCGCGCCTAGCATTTGCGCAGAACCATTCTGCAACTTGGCCGTGACCTGCTCCGTGGCCTGTTGAACCAACAGTTTTGCAAGTGTTTTAGCCACTGAGCCTATTACCTGTTCAAGAAGGCTTTGCTTGGAGCCACCGTGGCTGTTGTGACACCGCTGTTGGTCAAGACCGTTACGTGGCCCGGCGCTGGGGCTGCCAAACGACAGTGGTTTGTTGAGCGGACCAAAGTTTACGCTGGCATTGCCCGTGTCTGGCTTGTTTTTACCTGGGGACTTCGCTGCTTCCTCTCGTGAAGGTAAGCCATTAGCTGCGTTACCTGGGTTGTTGAAAGTGGGTTGCTGTCTGTGTGACGGTGCCTTGATCATCATCGCTCTCCGCATTTTCTTTGCATGGGGACTGGTGGTTGGCCGAGTGGCTGCTCGACGAATGGGATCAAATAGTTGTGTGGCAAGCCCGGAGGATCGGTTCCTTGAACTGCCTTGGTCATCGTTAGCCAGATAGGCTGTCGACGTTGTGCAGGGCGAGAAGGGGATCGGCTTGAGCAAGCTGGTCACCGCCCGGTCACCTGGCTCTCCGAGCGTGGCCGGAGGCGTCGGGCAAGGGAACTGTTCGGTGCGGGCTTGCCACCTATTGGGCTCAGCCAGGGCTCAAGGCCCCAAACCGAAGGAGGTATCCATCCGGTGATTTCCAGTCTGGGTTCAGCCGCCAGAACCAATGCCGTCGCCCCGTCCGCGCCGGAGCAGGCGCGTGGCGCCGTCTCCGATCAACTGAAGGTCGCGTCGCACATCGCTGGGAAGCACGACACCGTGTTTTCCAGTGATGTGCTCGACCAACGTTCGGCTTCGCTGACGCCGTTACAACGCCAGTGGCTCGATCGGGCGCGTGCCGCCTTGGTCGGCGATTCCGGGGTTGCGGTGATCAAGGCCGAGGCCAACGAGCACGGTGGGCGTTTCGAATTCGCGCAGATCCTCCATGGTGCCCAGCATGTCGCGTTCCAGCGCGATCAGGCGGGGCGCGGCAGCGAGCTGGCCGTGCTCGACGCGCGGGGTGCTCCGCTGGTGCGACTGACCGATCTCCTGGCGCATGCTGGGCAAGCCCACGCGACATCGCTGACCTCCGCGCAGACGCCTCCCGAGGCGCAGCGGCGTACTTCTCTGGCCCAGGCGCGCGTCGAGCAGAGCGCCGCGCAATCGTCGACCGCTCTGAAGCGCACCGCCGAGGCTGCCGCGATCGCGGACGATGAGCCTGCCCGGCGTGGGTTCACCCCTGTGCGGCTCAAGGTCCAAACGCAGCAGCAAGCCCTGGGTTTGCCGGGTGGCGTGGGGCCGATGGAGGTTCGGCTGGCGAAAAGAACGCGCGAGTTGCATGGCGAGAATGGCGCGCCGAAGAGCGATGCCATCGTCGCCAACCAGGCTCCCGACGGCAGTTGGATCCGTAACGGCGACGTCACGGACAAACTGGACGGCTCGTTCATCTTCGTCAGGTTGCTCGACGGTACCCGGCGCGTCGGCAACGCGGGCAATGGCCAGAATGCGCATTTCCAATTGGCCGGTAGGGCCGAGGCAGTCATGTACGCGGGGCGCGTCGAATTTACCGCTGGCCGGGTGAGCCACTACGACAACCAGTCAGGAACCTACGTGCCACCCGGCGAGCTTTGCGCCCAGGCCGGTTTTGACGATGCGCGCTTCGAGGATGAGGCGCTGAAGAAAACCTGAAGGCGCGCGGTGAGCGAGTGGTCGAGAGCCTGATGGCACGCGAAAACACGCCCAGGCACTCGCTTGCACTCAATTCTCCCGTTCCCGTTGGCCCCCGACATTCTCGCCCATCTCGATGTCCACTGGCGCAGGGCGTTCGCGACGTGCGTTGACCTGGCGTGCCACCTGTTCGCCCAGGCTGGCGAGCCCGCTCAGGGTTTTGCTTACCAGCGCCTCGGTCGCCACTACCCCGGCCTGTGGCAGCGCTTGCTGCAGGCCTCGCAGGCGGTGATAGCCATTCTCCACCGTCCGGGCGTTGGTCGCGGGGCGAGTGCCGTGGGGCAGATGCTCGCGATCAGGGTGGCGAATGTTCTCGACGGCGCTGGCAAGCCGCGAGCTGTCATCGAGCCTGGCTTCATCGCGTGACTGCTTGTTGGCATAGAAGGGCGCCAGAAAGCCGACTGCCTGGATACCTGTCATCAGTACCGAACCGGCCTTGGCTGCCGTCGTGTCGACGCCGGCCCGGCTGATCGCCTTGCCCATGCCGTTGAAGAACATCATCGCTGCCGATGCGCTATAGACCTTGCTGGTATAGGCTTCGCGGCTGCTGGGCAGACGAGGATCCGCGCTGCTCAGGCCCTTGTTCCACACCGATGCCAACCGTGCGTCGAGGTTCGCCTCGGGAGGGCGTTCGGGCACATGGGTGGGCAGGCTGCGACCGTCGTGATCGAAGTGCTTGTTTTGCTGGCCCAAGGCCTGCAGTCCGGACATCGCCGCGCCGCCCATGAACGAGGATGCCATGCCCGCCGCCACGCCGGCGGCGGGCAGGGTCGTGGTCAGCTCCAGCAGCCGGCGTACTACCTGGGCACCGCCTTGGGTGGCGAAGGTGATGCCGTCACCCATGAGCGTGCCGTTGTAATAATCCTGCTGCGCGTTGATGAAGCCTTTTCGCGCCTGCTCCAGCGGCTGGGACGCGGCCTGCAGCTCGGCATCGTTGAACTCGCGGTAGCGCCCGCCCTCGGTCGTGGCGCGGCGTGGGCCGGGAATCACTTCCCGTGGGTCAACCTTGCGCAATTCGTGGGCGCCGACGCTGGCGAGCATTTCCCGGGCTGCCGGCTTGATGAAATTGTCCAGTGTTTCGTGCACCGCGCCCACGGCGGCGCCGCTCGCGGCGGACTGCCTGGCCAGGTCGAACAACGACAGGCGTGGGTCGACATAGGCCCTGGCCAGTACGAATTGCAGGCACGAGGCCAAACCTTGTGGAATGGCCGCGGCGATGAATACCCGGGCGCTGGTGAACAGGCCGCGATTGTGCTCGTCGAGCGTTTGCAGGTGCTGTTCCAGATCCATGCGGTAGAGGCTGTCCTGCAGGGCACTGTCGTGCACGGAAGCGAACGCATCCTTAAAGTGCGCCTGCACCTGCCGCCATTGTTCGACCTGCGCCCTGGCGTGCGCAGTTTGCGTGTCACGCTCGGCCTTGTCCGGCATCTTGCGGGCGCGGCGCAGATCCCGTTCAGCGGCTTGCAGACTGGCGTCGGCCAATGCCTGGCAGGTCGCCAGGATGCGTTCCTTGATGTCCGCCGACCAGCGCTGGGCCAGGGCCTGGAAGGCTTCACGGCCCGCGATCACCTGACGGCGCTCCTCGGCGTTGAGCGAGCAATGCTCCAGTACTTCGTTGTACAGCGCGGCCTGCCCATCCAGATGCCTGGCGATGCGTGGGAGCGCGATGTCCAGAAGCGCCTGCAAGCCTTCGCCGCATACCGCCTGACCGGCGGGCATGGGCTGGCTGTAGTGCCGATCGATTTCGCCGAGCAGTTGCTCCACGCTGTCTCCATAGGGAATGCCGGTGTTGAGTTGGCCCGGCTGGTCGGCATGCAGCAACGTGCTCATGCGTTCGAAATCGAGCTGTGGATCGAGCAGCAGTACACGGCCTTCCAGAATCATGCGCTGGCGGTTCGACTGCAGCGGATCCTGGGCAATCCGCTGTGCGTCGCGAGCCTGGAGCGTGATCGGCCGGGAGAAATTCAACGGCCGCTGGCCCTGGACCAACCGGGCAAACTCGGCGCGCAGCGACCGCAACTCGGGGTGCAGGGTCTC
This sequence comes from Pseudomonas sp. PA27(2017), assembly GCF_001945445.1. Classification (GTDB taxonomy): domain Bacteria; phylum Pseudomonadota; class Gammaproteobacteria; order Pseudomonadales; family Pseudomonadaceae; genus Aquipseudomonas. Next base: position 81,015 of record NZ_MSXW01000058.1, on the reverse strand, counting down.
GAACAACTGGGCCTGGCTACGGGGCGGCGGTTGTTGAGCTTGCAGCCGCTGTTGGGTGGTAAGAGGCGGCTGGTTCGAGGGCTTCGCTCGCACAGGGCGCGCGTCGGGGCGCTGGAGCTGCTCCCGTGTCGTGGCGCTGAGCGCTGTGGTGGTTTGCGGGCCGGTGCTGGAGCGGATGATTTCCATCACAGTGGCCTCAGGAGCTACGCAGCGCAGAGCGCGTCAAACCCGCCATGGGGCGCTCGCTGGGCGGCCGCTCCGGGTGGGCCTCCAGAAAGCAGTCACGACGCCATGCCCTGGCCAGGTCGGCCAGCTCCGCGAGCAACTCCACCAGTCGTTCCGCATGCAGCCCCGGCAGGGGCAGGTTGACCCCAAGGGTGACGCGCCGGCTTTGCGGGTTGAGCGTGAAAACCGGCCCGGCGTGGCCGTCGAACAGATAGAAGTTCATCTCCAGCAGCCGCTGGGCCGCCGCTGCCGTTGCCAGGTCCCCGGCAGGCAGGTTCCCCAGGTCGCCGTGCAGCAGTATCCGGCCGCCACTGGCGGTGTCCTGATGCAACAGGGTGAAATCGATACCGTTGAACTCCACGGCGGTGTGTTCGTAAAGGCTGTGAGGGTTGCTCAGTCGCGTCAGGCTGCAAAAGCTGTCGATCAGGGAACGATAGGCGGGCGTACTCATAAGCACCTTCAAGTCAGGGTGAAGATGCGCCATGGGTGGGGTGACGGAGTCGGTTGGTTCCTTGGTTTTTTTGGAAAAATTCAATTAAATCAATTATTAAGGATTTATTTAAGGTCTGTGAACGTTTGATGAACTCATCGCCTGGCCGCCTCTGGGGGCGTACCGATACGGAAGCGATCAGCCTGTCAGGAGCGCTGTCGGAGAATCGCCGGGCACTCGGTTGTCTTCCTGTTGACCAATACCTAACCTCGCCCATTCATGCCTGCCATCTCCAGGCGCTGGCAGGCAACATCCAACCGGAGGATCAATATGGCTAACGAGCAAATCGTCATCACCACGCCAGACGGCCAATGCCCGGCCCACGTGTTCACCCCCGCTGACGGGCAGGGCGGCCCGGCGGTCATCTTCTACATGGATGCCGGCGGCATTCGCCCTGCCGTGCTGGCCATGGCCCAGCGGCTCGCCGATGCCGGCTATGTGGTGCTGTTGCCGGATACCTACTATCGCTACGGCGCTTACGGGCCCTTCGATCCCAAGGAAGTGTTCAAGGGTGATTTCCGCGCCATTCTCGGCCCGCTGATGGCCACCACCGGCAATGCCAAGGCTGCGGCGGATATCGATGCCTACATTGCCTACCTAGACGGTCGCAGCGACGTGCAGGGGCAGCGCATCGGCGCGGTGGGTTTCTGCATGGGTGGCGGCATGGCCATCGCCTGCGCGGGTGCGCGACCGGAGCGCTTTGCGGCCGTTGCCAGCTTTCATGGCGGCAACCTGGCCACCGACGCTGCCGACAGCCCACATCTCGCGGCGTCTGCACTGCAGGCCGAGGTCTATATCGCCGCCGCCGAGAACGATGGCAGCTACCCACCGGAAATGGCCGAACGCTTCGAGCGGGCGTTGCCAGAAGGCGGCGTGACCTTCAGCGCGGAAACCTACCCGGCCAAGCACGGCTGGATGAAGCCGGACTTCCCGGTTTATGACGAGCAAGCGGCCGAGCATGGCTGGAAGCAGATGCTGGCGTTCTTTGGCCGTGCCCTGAAGCGGGGCTAAATCGCAGGCATTAAAAAGCCGGCTTGTGGCCGGCTTTCGTAAGGCAGGTTGTGCTTACTTTTGATAAGCAGCAGCCGCCTTGGTGATCTCGGCGCGGGCCGCGTCGGCGTTGCCCCAGCCTTCGACCTTGACCCACTTGCCCTTCTCGAGATCCTTGTAGTTCTCGAAGAAATGCTTGATCTGCTCGATCAGCAGCGGGGGCAGGTCGGTGTATTCCTGAACGTCTTTGTAAATGGTAGTCAGCTTGTCGTGCGGTACGGCGATCAGCTTGGCGTCGCCACCGGCTTCGTCGGTCATGTGCAGCACACCGACCGGGCGGGCGCGGATTACCGAGCCTGGGGCGACCGGGTACGGGGTCACGACCAGCACGTCGAGGGGGTCACCGTCGTCGGCCAGGGTGTGCGGGATGAAACCGTAGTTGGCCGGGTAGAACATCGGGGTGGCCATGAAACGGTCGACGAACAGGCAGTCGGTATCGTGATCGATTTCGTATTTGATCGGCGCGTGGTTGGCCGGGATTTCGATAGCGACGTAGATGTCGTTCGGCAGGTCTTTACCGGCCGGAACCTTGCTGTAGCTCATGGGTGACTCCCTGATGTGCGCCAAAAAAAGTGGCGCGATTATAGGTGGATTCCCGCGTCGTTGCCATTACAGCCATTGGTCGTATCGGCAGCCGCGGGCGTGGGTTCCTGATAGTCCGGGTGTTCGACCTGCAGGCGGCGCAAACGTGCCAATGGGTCTTGCCGGTAGAACAGGCGCAATTGTTCGTAGACCGCGGGAAAGGCCTCATCGAGCAGATCCGGCGCGTTGAAGAAGTACTCGCTGCTCACCGCGAAGAACTCGGCGGGGTTTTCCGCGGCGTAGTGGTCGATGACGGTTTGCGCGTCCTCGTCGGCATCCAGCTCGGCATTGAGGCTGTCGAAGGCCTCCTGCATGGCGCTGGCCCACTGCTTCACATCCATATTGCTGTGCAGCGGCGGCAGGCCGTTGGCATCGCCGCCGAGCATGTCCAGCTTGTGGGCCAGCTCGTGGATCACCAGGTTGTAGCCTTCCCAGCCGCCACTGGCCTGCACGCCCGGCCAGGCGAGAATCACCGGGCCCTGCTGCCAGGCTTCGCCGCTGTGCTCGCCGTCCCATTCGTGTTCGATGCCACCGGAGTCGCGGTGGCGCTGCGGGCTGACGAAGTCATCCGGGTAGAGGATCACCTCGTGGAAGCCCTGGTACCAGTTCAGGTCGGCCAGGCCCAGCAGCGGCAATTCGGCGAGCGCCGCCAGGGCCAGGCGGTCCTCGACGTCCAGCTCGAGGCCGGGCAGGGTGGTCAGGTGCTTGGCGTGCAGAAACAGTACGGCGCGCTCGCGCAGCAGCTGCTCTTCTTCTGCACTGAGGCCATCGAGAATCGGCAGGCGCTGGCGCACCGTGGCCCAGCTGCTGGCGCTGACGGGGTGGCGGGAGAGGATGCGACGACGGCGCCAGGCGCTAAACGACCACATGGAAACGACTCGGTGGGAGAGTGGCCGTCACCATAACAGCCCCCCCGCCGACCGCAAACAGCGGGCGTTACTCACTGTTGATGGGTAGCACGTAGTTCTTGAACTGCTCGTCCTCGACGAAGCCGATCGACTCGTAGACCTTCTGCGCCACCTCGTTATCGCGGCTGGTGGCCACGCGCATGCGCACGGCCTGGGTCTGCTTGGCCATCTTCTTGGCGGTCTGCAGCAGGCGATCGGCGACCAGTTGGCGGCGCGCATCTTCGGCCACGAAGATGTCGTTGAGGATCCACACGCGCTTGAGCGACAGCGACGAATAGCTCGGGTACAGCTGGCAGAAGCCCAAAAGCTTGTCATCGTCGTCGGCCAGGGCCAGGTAGATCACCGATTCGTCGCGCTTGAGGCGGGTTTCCAGAAACTTGCGCGAGGAGTCGGGGAACGGCCTTTCGCCATAGAACTCGCGGTAGCGAACGAACAACGGGGTGAGTAGATCCAAGTGCTCCAGGGTGGCTTGCACGATGCGCATGGGCGAGGGCCTCGTTTGGCTGTCGGGTGGAGACGGCAGGCGTTTCGATTAAAGTGCAGTTTTCGCCCTAAAGCCAGCGAGACAGAGCCTTTAGCCTGCGGTGGGGTGCCATTCGCAGCGCTGGCTTCGCCCTACCGGGCAGGCACGGCGAAAGGCGCCGCTGTGCTAATCTGCGGCCATGTTTTCACGCGGCTCGCCGCCCCCAGGCGCGCCTGTTCTCGAGGTTTTCATGCATATCCACATTCTCGGCATCTGCGGCACCTTCATGGGCTCGCTCGCGGTGCTGGCCAAGGAGCTGGGCCATCGCGTCACCGGCTCGGACGCCAACGTCTACCCGCCGATGAGCACCCAGCTCGAAGCCCAGGGCATCGAGCTGATGCAGGGCTATGACCCAGCGCACCTGCAGCCGGCGCCCGACCTGGTGGTGGTCGGTAATGCCATGAGCCGCGGCAACCCGGCGGTGGAGTACGTGCTCAACAAGGGCCTGCCCTATGTGTCTGGCCCGCAGTGGCTGGCCGATCACGTGCTGCAGGGCCGCTGGGTGATGGCGGTGGCCGGCACCCACGGCAAGACCAGCAGCTCGAGCATGCTGGCCTGGGTGCTGGAGCACGCCGGCATGGCGCCGGGCTTCCTGATCGGCGGCGTGCCACAGAACTTCGGGATTTCCGCACGCCTGGGCGACACGCCGTTCTTCGTGGTCGAGGCCGACGAGTACGACAGTGCCTTCTTCGACAAGCGCAGCAAATTCGTGCACTACCGCCCGCGCACCGCGATCCTCAACAACCTGGAATTCGACCACGCGGACATCTTCCCGGACCTGGCCGCCATCGAACGGCAGTTCCATCACCTGGTGCGCATCATCCCCAGCGAAGGCCTGGTCATTCATCCGGCCAGCGAAACCGCTCTGGCGCGGGTGATCCAGATGGGCTGCTGGACGCCCGTGCAGACCATCGGTGAAGGCGGGCAATGGCAGGCGCGCCTGCTCAGCGCCGATGGCTCGCGCTTCGAGGTGAGTTTCGACGGCAAGGTCGAAGGCGTGGTGGACTGGCAACTGACCGGCCAGCACAACGTCGCCAACGCCCTGGCCGTGCTGGCGGCAGCGCGCCATGTCGGCGTGGTGCCGGCGCTGGGCATCGAGGCGCTGGGCAAATTCATCAACGCCAAGCGTCGCATGGAAAAGGTCGCCGAGGTGAACGGCGTGACCATTTATGACGACTTCGCCCACCACCCGACCGCCATCGCCACCACACTCGACGGCCTGCGCAAGCGGGTCGGCGATGAACAGGTCATCGCGATCATCGAGCCGCGTTCCAACTCCATGAAGCTCGGCGCCCACCGCGATGGCCTGGCCGAGTCAGCGGTGCAGGCCGATGCGGTGTTCTGGTACGCGCCGCCGAACCTGGGCTGGGACCTGGCGGCCACCGTTGCCGGCGCCACCAACCCCACCCAGGTGTGCGATTCCCTGGAAGCCATCATCGATGGCGTGAAGGCGCGGGTACGCCCCGGCACCCAGGTGGTGATCATGAGCAACGGTGGTTTTGGCGGCTTGCATGGCAAGCTGGCTATCGCGTTGGCAAGTGGTAAGGCCTCGTCGGATCAAGAGCAGTCGGGGAATATGAGTAGTGACAATGTGATTCCTGGCCCATGGGGGACTGGAGGTTAAATGAACGGTCCCGAGAGAATCACCCTTGCCATGACCGGCGCCTCGGGCGCCCAGTACGGCCTGCGCCTGCTCGATTGCCTGGTGCGCGAGGACCGGGAAGTGCACTTCCTGATCTCCAAGGCCGCGCAACTGGTGATGGCCACCGAGACGGACGTCAGCCTGCCGGCCAAGCCCCAGGCCATGCAGGCATTTCTCACCGAATACACCGGCGCCACCGACGGGCAGATCCGCGTCTACGGCAAGGAAGACTGGATGGCGCCGGTGGCCTCCGGCTCGGGAGCGCCGTCGGCCATGGTGGTGGTGCCGTGCAGCACCGGCACCCTGTCGGCCATCGCCACCGGTGCCTGCAACAACCTGATCGAACGCGCCGCGGACGTGGCTCTCAAGGAGCGCCGCCAGCTCATCCTGGTGCCGCGCGAGGCGCCGTATTCGAGCATCCACCTGGAGAACATGCTCAAGCTCTCCAACCTGGGCGCGACCATCCTGCCGGCCTCGCCCGGCTTCTACCACCAGCCGCAGACCCTGGATGACCTGATCGACTTCGTCGTCGCACGCATCCTCAACTGCCTGAACATCCCCCAGGACATGCTGCCGCGCTGGGGCGAGCATCACCTCAACAGCGGCGATGACTAGAACCTCCGGCTGGCTCCTGCTGCTCGCCTGCCTGCAACTCGGCGGCTGCGCCACCGCACGTACCCTGGACGCCAACCAGCCCGGCGCACCCGTGGTGTACGCCGGCACGCGGCTGGACTGGTACGCGCTGCAAGGCGGTTGCTGCCCGGTCGAGCGTTTTGGTGCCGAGGCGCCGCGCTACGCCGGCGTCGACCTGCCAGCCAGCGCCTTGCTCGATACCCTGTTGTTGCCGCTATCGCTGGCCAAGGCGCTGGGCATCGGCTTGCAGGTCAGGGGCGGCGGCTGAGGCAAGAGAGCCCGTTCACGATCTTCCGGCTCGATTTCATCGCCTTGGCTGCAAAGTGGCGGGAGCGGTCGTTACCCGATCCACTGTGGGAGTCGCGACCTCGCGACGATTCGCTCAGGCACCGCCGATAGGCAGTCAGGCTGCGATCGTTTCGCCCCGAGGTCGGGGCTCCCACAGGTTGGTTTGGGTGGCTGCTATGCCTTTAAACCGCCTCTTTTGCGTCGCCCGAATGACTCAGATCGGCGTCAGCAGTCGCTCACCGCGGAAATGCCGGCCGATGTTGTCGAGAAACTGGCTCAGCGACTGCTCCAGCGCCTGAGGCGAGTTGCCGCCCACGTGCGGGGTGATGGTCAGGTTATCGAGGTCGAGCAACTCGGTAGGCGGCAGTGGTTCGCTCTCGTACACATCCAGTGCCGCGGCGCGGATGCGTTTTTCGCGCAGTGCGGTGCCCAGCGCGGCGGTGTCCACCACGCTGCCGCGTGCCACGTTGACCAGATAACCCTGGGGCCCCAGCGCATCGAGCGCTTCGGCGCCGATCAGGTGAAGGGTCGTGGCGCCGCCGGGAATGGCGATCACCAGGCAATCGCACCACTGGGCCAGCTCCAGCACGCTGGCGAAATAACGGTGGGGGCTGTCCGCTTTAGGTGAGCGATTGTGATAGCCCACCGGCATGTCGAAGGCTGCCGCGCGGCGGGCCAGCTGCTCGCCGATGGCGCCGAGGCCGAGGATACCCAGGCGCTTGCCGTTGACGCCGTCGGTCATCGGCAGGGCATCGCGCCAGATGCCGGCGCGGCAGGCGTTGTCCAGCCGGCGTACGTCGCGAATCACCGCCAGCAGCAGGGCCATGGCGTGATCGGCGACGCAGCTGGCGTTGCTACCCGCACCGTTGCTCAGGGCGATGCCGCGGGCGCGGGCGGCGTCGAGGTCGACCTTTTCGTAGCCCACGCCGAGTGTGCCGACGAAACCGAGCTGGGGCAGGCGGGCGATCTCCTCGCCGGTCAGGCCGATGGTGCCGATGGTCAGCACCGCCTGCACGCTGTCGCCGTGCTCGGCGATGGCCGCCTTGCGGGCTTCTGCGCCGGGCGCGTGGGTTACCCGGTAGTGCTCGGCTATGCGTGCCAGGCTGCTTTCGCTTAGCGGGTTGAGAATCAGCAGGTGCGGCTTCATAGATGCTCCATGGCAGGTGGGCGGCTGATGGCGGTCACTCGATGATACGCAGGGTGCTGCGCCCGCGGCTGATATCGGCAAGCAGACGTTGCAGGGCGTCGATCTGGAGGGGCGGCACGGCAAGGTGCAACTCAGCGCCCTCGGCGTCGAAGTGCTCCTGTTCCAGCGCGGCGTCGAACTCGGCCAGGCGCGACTTGAACAGGGCCAACTCGGCGAAACCGCAATGGCAGGCGCAGGCGGTGCGCGGCACCTGTTCCTGGCGCTCGGCGTTCTGCAGGCATTTGTTGGCGCTGCCGCCATAGGCGCGGGCCAGGCCGCCGGTGCCGAGCTGGATGCCGCCGTACCAGCGCGTCACCACCACGGCCACGCCGTCGAAACCCTGCCCCTCGATGGCGGCGAGAATCGGTCGGCCGGCGGTGCCGCCGGGCTCGCCGTCGTCGCTGAAACGGTACTGCTGGCCAATCTTCCAGGCCCAGCAGTTGTGCGAGGCGCTCGGGTCGCTGACCTGCTCGATGAACGCCTGGGCATCCGCCGCGCTGCTGACGGCGCGGGCCTGGGCGAGAAAGCGGCTCTTGCGGATTTCCTCGCGGTAGTCGCAAGGCGCGAGTAGCAGGTAAGGCATCAGAGGCTCGGCTTCAGCCCGCAACCCTTGAGGATGATGCACACCATGTTGTCCGCCGCGGCCTGGTAATCGGCTTTGGTCAGGCGCGAGCGGCCGGTGACCCGGCAGATTTCCGAGGCGAAGTCGGCGTGGTACTGGGTGCTGCTCCAGATCAGCAGGATCAGGTTCATGGGGTCGACCGGATCCATCTTGCCGGCGGCGATCCACTGCTCGAAGATCGCCGCGCGCTCGCGAAACCAGGTCTGGTGATCCTTGCCGAAATGCTGGGACAGGAAGGCGCCGCCGCTGATCACTTCCATGGCGAAGATGCGCGACGCCTTGGGGTAGCGGCGCGAGTATTCCATCTTGGCGCGTATGTAGCGCTCCAGCGCCTCGGCCGGGTCGTCGTCGACGCCGAGGCTGTCGAAGGCGCTGTCCCACAGGGCGAGGATGTTGCTCAGCACGGCCAGGTAAAGGCCCTGCTTGCTGCTGAAGTAATAGTGCAGGTTGGCCTTGGGCAGGCCCACCGCCTGGGCGATGGTGTTCATGCTGGTGCCCTTGAAGCCGTGCCGGGCGAACTCTTCCTCGGCGGCCGTGATGATCGCTTCTTCGTTCTTCTGCCGGATACGGCCGGTCGGTTTGCCGGATGTGGCGGCGGGGGCGAGGGCATCGAGGGACATCGAGGGCTTCCGTGGTGATCGAGGAGTTCAGCGAATGCAGAAATACTCCACCACAGCGGGCGTGACAAGCGCCGGGGGAGCCCGGTGCATGTCCGCCGGCCCCCTGGGGATCAACTGAACGCCTGGACGATACGCTCGCGCAGCTCGGCATCCGGCAGGCGGCCCTGGCCGGCGCGCAGGTTGTCGACCACGTAGCGCGGGTTGGACGTGGCAGGAATTACCGCCGTTACGGCTTCGTCGGCGAGGATGAACTTGAGCAGCAGCTGCGCCCAGGATGTGGCGTCGATCTCGTTGGCCCACTCCGGCAACGACTTGCCCTTGACCCGACCGAGCAGCTGGGCGCGCTGGAACGGCCGGTTGATCAACGTGGCGATGCCATTGTCGCGGCAGTAGGGCAGCAGGCGTTTCTCGGCATTGCGCTCACCCACCGAATAGTTGAGCTGCACGAAATCCACCTTTTCCTTGGCGAGCACGGCCAGCAGGTCGTCGTGGGCCGACTCGATGTAATGGGTGATGCCGATGTAGCGCACCTTGCCCTGTTCGCGCAGCTCGCGGGCCAGGGCCAGCTGGGTGGTGGTGTCCTGCAGGTTATGCACTTGCAGCAGGTCCATCTTGTCGGCCTGCAGGGCCTTGAGGCTGGCCTCGAACTGCGCCAGGCCGCCCTCGCGTCCGGTGCTCGATAGCTTGGAGGCAAGAAACGCCTTGCCCTGGGTCTTGGTGCGTTTGAGCAGCTCGCCGGTCACCGCTTCGGCGCTGCCATAGCTCGGCGCGGTATCGATCAGCGTGCCGCCGCCATTGATGAAGGCGCGCACCACCTCGTCGAGCGGTTTCAGGCTGGCGTTGTCGAGGCCCACGTTGAAGGTCTGCGAGGTGCCCAGGCCAATCACCGGCAGGCTCTCGCCACTGGACGGGATCTTGCGCTGCAGTACCGCGGCGGGGTTGGCGGCGAAGGCGAAACTAGGCAGCAGCTGGCTGCTGGCCGCGAGCGTCATCAGGGCAGCACTGCCCTGCAGGAAGTGGCGACGGCTGGGCATGGCGTGCTCCGTTATCGAGAGGGTAAACAGAAGAGACTAGCCGGCCACCCCTGCTGATCGATCGTATCGGTGTCATGACTTGTTACCTGGTGTGTCCTCCTCACGGCGCTCCGTTTGTCCGTCACCGGCAACGGCGCTCGCGCTGGCGCGGTCATCTATCAGGACAGCCAGCCGCGAGGATGCTCCATGAGTAGTACCGCGAAGAAGACCGACCCCAAACTGTGGGACAAAGTGAAGCAGCGTGTCACCAAGGGCGACAAGGGCGGCAAGCCCGGCCAGTGGTCGGCGCGCAAGGCGCAGCTCGCCGTGCAGCTCTATCAGCAGGAGGGCGGCGGCTACGAAGGCGGCAAGCGCCAGGACAACGGCCTGCACCAGTGGACCGAGCAGGACTGGGACACCAAATCCGGCAAGCCCTCTGGCGAAACCGGCGAACGCTACCTGCCCAAGAACGCCCGCGATGAACTGAGCGCCAAGGACTACGCGCGCAGCACCCGCAAGAAACGCGCGGAGAGCCGCGCCGGGCGCCAGCACTCCAAACAGCCGAAAGATGTCGCCGAGAAGGCCGCCAACCACCGCACGGCGGCTCTCAGCGGGCTGACCAAGGTGGAGCTGATGAAGCGCGCCGCGAGCAGGAGCATTCGTGGCCGCTCGCGGATGAAGAAGGATGAGCTGGTCAATGCGCTGGAAAAGGAGGGAGGCAAATGAGCGAGTTGAACGAGGCGCAGAAGAAGGCCATTCGCAGTGATTTCAAGGTCGCGGTGAACATGCCGCCAGCACGCCTGCGTCGCTGGTTGCAGGCCGCCGAAAGCAAGCGTGTGGGCATGACCAAGGGCGGGCGCAAGGTCGAGTCCGCCGGCGATGGCAAGTCGGTCGGCCACCAGATGGGCGAGCGCATTCTGGAGATCAAGGGTAAACGCGTGGCCGAGCTAAAAACCGACGACTACCAGGCGATGCGCAAGGTGATCGGCTACGTGCACCGCCATCTCAAACAGCGCCCGGCTGGAGACCTGAAGGACAGCCGCTGGCGCCAGTCGCTGATGAACTGGGGCCACGACCCGCTCAAGGGCTGACGCGCCATTCGGGCCTGCGAGCGCGCTTCAGGCGCTGGCCGCCAATTCCTGCAGAAAACTCTCCAGCACCAGATGCGGCCGCCGGCCCTTGCGGGTCACCGAGGCCAGGCTGATGTCGTAGAAGCGCGAGTCGGCCTTCAGCGCACGCAGGCGGCCCTCCTTGATCCACGCCTCGGCGTAGTGGTCGGGCAGGTAGCCGATGTAGCGCCCGGTAAGGATCAGAAACGCCATGCCTTCGCGATCGGATGCGCTGGCCGTGCAGTTGAGCACCCCGTAGTGGTTCTGGATTTCCGGCGGCAGGCGGAAGGTCGGTGCGATGGCGTCCTGGGCGTTGAGGCGCTCGTCCGGCAACTCGCGATCATCGACGTAGAACAGTGGGTGGCCGACTGCGCAGTAGAGCAGCGAGCGTTCGTCGTACAGCGGCTGGTAGTCGAGGCCGGACAGGCCGCCGACCATCGGCACCACGCCGACATGCAGACGCCCGTCGAGCACTCCTTGCTCGACTTCGCTGGGCGGCGTCATGCGGATGTTCACTCGCACGTCCGGCCCCAGCGCCTTGAGGCGGGCGAGGGCGCCGGTGATGCGCATGTGCGGCACCGTCACCAGGTTGTCGGTCAGGCCGATGTTCAGCTCGCCGCGCAGGTGCTGGTGCAGGCCGTTGACTTCGGTGCGGAAGCTCTCCAGCGCCGCCAGCAATTGCTGGGTCGACTGATACACCTCGCGGCCTTCCTCGGTCAGCGCGAAGCCGGCGCGGCCACGTTGGCACAGGCGCAGGCCGAGGCGCTGTTCCAGGTCGCTCATCTGCTGGCTGATCGCCGAACGGCCGATGCCCAGTACGCTTTCCGCAGCGGAAAAGCCGCCGCACTCGACCACGCTGCGAAACAACTTGAGCAGGCGAATATCGAAGTCGCTGACCTGGGCGAGGGGCTCGGGGCGTCGGGCGCTCATTGTTTAGTCACCAGTGAACTGAGGATTCGAAGAGTCAGGTTTGAGTGACTTTATGCCTGTGGCACCTTGGCTGACAACTGACCTATGCAGTCTTAACTAAGTGGGAGCGGGCCATGCCCGCGAATAGCAGTTTCGAGTTCCCGATAACTGTTGCGACCACACCGGGCACATCATCCTCACGAGGCCACCGCCATGAACATGCCGCAGACCGCCACGCCGCCCCTGGCCAGCCAGCTCAAGCTCGATGCCCACTGGATGCCGTTTTCCGCCAACCGCAGCTTCCAGCGCGACCCGCGGATCATCGTCGCCGGCGAAGGCGCCTGGCTGACCGACGATTCCGGTCGCAAGGTCTACGACAGCCTGTCCGGCTTGTGGACCTGTGGCGCTGGCCATTGCCGCCAGGAGATTCAGGAAGCGGTCGCCAAGCAGCTCGGTACCCTCGACTATTCGCCGGGCTTCCAGTACGCCCACCCGCTGTCGTTCAAGCTGGCCGAGCAGATGGCCGACCTGATGCCGGGCGAGCTCAACCATGTGTTCTTCACCGGTTCGGGCTCCGAGTGCGCAGACACCGCGGTGAAGATGGCCAAGGCCTACTGGCGCCTCAAGGGCCAGGCTAGCAAGACCAAGTTCATCGGCCGTGCCCGCGGTTACCACGGCGTCAACATCGCCGGCACCAGCCTCGGCGGCATCGCCGGCAACCGCAAGATGTACGGCCAGTTGATGGACGTCGACCACCTTCCGCACACCCTGCAGCCGGGCATGGCGTTCACCAGGGGCGCTGCCGAGACCGGCGGCGTCGAGCTGGCCAACGAGCTGCTCAAGCTGATCGAACTGCACGATGCCTCGAACATCGCCGCGGTGATCGTCGAGCCGATGTCCGGTTCGGCCGGCGTCATCGTGCCGCCGGCAGGCTACCTGCAGCGCCTGCGCGAGATCTGCACCCAGCACAACATCTTGCTGATCTTCGATGAAGTGATCACCGCCTTCGGGCGCATGGGCAAGTGGACCGGTGCCGAGTACTTCGGCGTGACGCCGGACATCCTCAACGTCGCTAAGCAGATCACCAACGGCGCCATCCCCTTGGGTGCGGTGATCGCCAGCCGTGAGATCTACCAGACCTTCATGAGCCAGCCGACGCCCGAGCACATGATCGAATTCACCCACGGATACACCTATTCCGCCCACCCGGTGGCCTGCGCCGCCGGCCTGGCCTCGCTGGAGCTGCTCAAGCGCGAGAACCTGATCCAGCAGGCCGCGGAGCTGGCGCCCAAGTTCGAGAACGCCATCCATGGCCTCAAGGGCGCCAAGCACGTGGTCGACATCCGCAACTGCGGCCTGGCCGGCGCGATTCAGCTGGCGCCCCGTGACGGCGACCCGACCATCCGCCCGTACGAGGCCGGCATTGCCCTGTGGAAGGCCGGTTTCTACGTGCGCTTCGGCGGCGACGGCCTGCAGTTCGGGCCGATGTTCAACGCCAAGATCGAAGACCTCGACCGCGTGTTCAGCGCCGTCGGCGATGCGCTCAACAAACTGGATTGATCGAATACCCGTAGGAGCCCCGCCCCGGGGCGAATGGCATAGGCGACGCAGATGTTGCGTCAAGGCCGCCTTGCTCGCGCCGAGGGCGACGCTCCTACCCGCTCTCGGGCACCTCTAAAAACCCAGGCGATGGCAACGCAGGTCGTTTTTTGAGGTGCCTTCAACGTTATCGAGGACTTTACATGAGCACCATCCAGCACCTGATCCATGGCCAACTCACCGACGGCCAGGGCGGCCGCAGCGCCGACGTGTTCAACCCGGCCACCGGCGAAGCGATTCGCCGCGTCGCCCTGGCTGACGTGGCCACCGTGCAGCAGGCCATCGACTCTGCCAAACAGGCCTTTCCGGCCTGGCGCAACACGCCACCGGCCAAGCGCGCCCAGGTGATGTTCCGCTTCAAGCAGTTGCTCGAGCAGCACGAAGACGCCATCGCCAAGCTGATCGCCGAAGAGCACGGTAAGACCCTCGAAGACGCCGCCGGCGAGCTCAAGCGCGGTATCGAGAACGTCGAATACGCCTGCGCTGCACCGGAAATCCTCAAGGGCGAATACACCCGCAACGTCGGCCCCAACATCGACGCCTGGAGCGACTTCCAGCCGGTGGGCGTGGTCGCCGGCATCACCCCGTTCAACTTCCCGGCCATGGTGCCGCTGTGGATGTACCCGCTGGCCATCGTCTGCGGCAACTGCTTCATCCTCAAGCCGTCCGAGCGCGACCCCAGCTCTACCCTGTACATCGCCCAGCTGCTCCATGAGGCCGGCTTGCCCAATGGCGTGCTCAACGTGGTACACGGCGACAAAGCCGCCGTGGACGCGCTGATCCAGGCGCCGGAAGTCAAAGCCCTGAGCTTCGTCGGCTCCACGCCGATCGCCGAATACATCTACGCCGAAGGCAGCAAGCGCGGTAAACGCGTGCAGGCCCTGGGTGGCGCCAAGAACCATGCGGTGCTGATGCCCGATGCCGACCTCGACAACGCCGTCAGCGCGCTGATGGGCGCCGCCTACGGCTCCTGCGGCGAGCGCTGCATGGCCATCTCGGTGGCCGTGTGCGTGGGCGACCAGATCGCCGATGCGCTGGTCGAGCGCATCGTCCCGCAGATCAAGGCCCTGAAGATCGGTGCCGGCACCCAGTGCGGCCTGGACATGGGGCCGCTGGTTACCGCCGCAGCGAAGGAAAAGGTCACCGGCTACATCGACGCCGGCGTGGCCGCTGGCGCCCAACTGGTGGTCGACGGCCGCGGCCTGAGTGTGTCCGGCAATGAAAGCGGCTTCTTCCTCGGCGGCAGCCTGTTCGACCGGGTGACGGCGGACATGAGCATCTACACCGACGAAATCTTCGGCCCGGTGCTATGCATCGTGCGTGTCGACAGCCTGGAAACCGCCATGAAGCTGATCAACGACCACGAGTTCGGCAACGGCACCTGCATCTTCACCCGTGACGGTGAAGCGGCGCGGCTGTTCTGCGACGAGATCGAAGTGGGCATGGTCGGCGTCAACGTGCCGCTGCCGGTACCGGTGGCCTATCACAGCTTCGGCGGCTGGAAGCGCTCGCTGTTCGGTGACCTGCACGCCTACGGCCCGGACGGTGTGCGCTTCTACACCCGCCGCAAGTCGATCACCCAGCGCTGGCCGCAGCGCAAGACCCACGAGGCGGCGCAGTTTGCGTTTCCCAGCAATAGTTGAGGTGGGGTGAGGGTGCGAAAGGGCCGATCGGTTGATCGGCCTTTTTGTTGGTGGTGATAAATGCGTCGGCAATTCCTGGGTATCGCTACGCTCAACCGCAGGCTACACGCGACTCATAGCCCGGCGTCGAGCGAAGCGACACCCGGGGGTGATTTTCAAAGCACCTATAACCTCTCACCGGTAAACATCTCATCGTCCCCGCTGCCCGCCCAATCCGCCGGCAGCAACCCTGCCGCCACATAACGATGAAACGACGACCACGGCCAATCAACCACCCGCTCGACATGCCCATGCTTGCGCGGGTTGTGGTGGATGTAATCGACATGCCGGGCGAAGTCCCCGTCGTCACGAATCCGGTGTTCCCAGAAACGCTGCTGCCATATGCCTCGCTCGCCCTTGCGCTGGCGGCTGGCGGATATCCGTTCGCTGTTCGGCAGGGTTCTGGAAAAACCACTCTTGATAAGCCGCCAACGTAAGGCGAAATCCGCATCGCCAGGTGGCAGGGTACACAGGGCGTGCAGGTGATCGGGAAGGATGACGATAGCGTCGATGCGCCACGGACGAAGGCGCATCACATGCCGGAAGCTGCCACGCAGCAAATCAATATGCGCGGTCAGCAAGTCGCGGCGGCGATCTGCCAGATTGAGTGTGAAGAACCAGGTGGCGCCCGGGGTTTTGTCGCGGCGATACAGCACCATTGCCTGCAGTCTCTTGCAGAAGAAACACCGCTCAAATGTAGCCCGGGTTGAGCGAAGCGATACCCGGGGATCGGTGCCCTGGGTATCGCTCTGCTCAACCCAGGCTACGGTCTTTGGTTTACGGTTTCGCACAAATAGAACCTTGCCACCTGTCCAAAGCCGATAACTTCCAAACCTTCCTCACGCAATCGTGCGGCCAATCGTGTGAAGTCACTGTCACTGGATACCAGACAAAACCCATCGAATACGCTTCGTATAGAGCAGATCCATAGCATCGATGATTAGCGAGCTATCAGTGACATTCTTGCCTTTGGTATAGGCGAACTGCTGAATCGGTTGGATGGAGTGGTCGAGCAGTACTTTCTTCCAGCCGCCCAGGTTGGGCAGGGTCCAGTCGCCGTAGATGCGTTTGACGCTGGCAACGCCGTATTTGGCGATTTCTTCGAAGAGGCTTTCGACGATAGCGGCGGGGGCGTTTTCGGCGTCGATGAGGACGGCGAGGTGCTTTTGGTGGGCGGCAGGCGCGTATCAGCGAGTAGGTAGCAGCGACAAAGCAGCCATTTGCACTAAAACACGCAACAAACCATTGCGCGTTAGGCCGTATTTCGAACCTATCCATCTCTCTATGATGGCTCGCACTTTCCCTTGCGAGGCCATGCCATGAACGCTTTACGTCTGTTGCGCCCTTTGTTGTTAGGCAGTGCCGTGCTGGCTGTGGCCGGTCAGGTGGTGGCGGCTGAGCCGTTGCAGTTGGAGGTTTACAACCCTGGTGCGAAGTCGATTTTCCCGGTGTCGGCGCAGATCGTGTCCGGGCCTACCGAGGCGGTATTGATCGATGCGCAGTTCCAGCGTGACGATGCCCAGGCGCTGGTCGAGAAGGTGCGCGCTACCGGCAAGAAGCTGACCACCGTGTATATCAGCCACAGCGACCCGGATTATTACTTCGGGCTGGATGTGATTCACCGCGCCTTCCCGGACGCGAAGATCGTCGCCACTGCCGAGACGGTGGCCGCCATCGAGGCGAGCAAGGACGGCAAGCTGGCCCACTGGGGGCCGATCATGGAGGGTAATGCGCCGCAGGCACTGGTGGTGCCTGAAGCGCTGGAGACGCCGAAGCTGACCGTGGATGGTCAGGTGCTGGAAATTCGTGGGCCGGAGCCGGCGCGTACCTTCGTGTGGATTCCGTCTTTGAAGACCGTGGTCGGCGGCATTCCGGTGTCGGCCAATATCCATGTGTGGATGGCCGATACCCAGACCGTGCAATCGCGCCGCGACTGGCTGGCTACCCTGGCGGCCATCGACGCGCTGAAGCCGAGTCGCGTGGTGCCCGGCCATTACCTGCCCAACGCCGATGGCAGTTTGCCGGATTCGCCTCAGACAGTCGCCGCAACCCGCGAGTATCTGCAGGCGTTCGAGGAGGAGGCCGGCAAGGCCAAGGATTCGGCGCAACTGATCGCCGCCATGCGCAAGCGCTACCCGAACCTGGCCGATGAGTCGTCCCTCGAGCTGAGTGCCCAGGTGATCAAGGGCGAGGTGAAGTGGCCGCAATAAGGCGGCGAGAGGGATCGTGCTGGCATCGCTGGTGCCAGCACGATGTTGTTACCGGTTACAACGCGACTGGATCTTCTCTTATAACCACTGGAGCAGGAGATCGACCGCTCTGGCATAAGCCTCGGCAGGCAAAATGGGCGTTTTTCGCGAACGCTCGGAGGGCCTGTCCAAGGTTGTGCAGTGTTTCCCACGGTTGCACCAGCATGGACGACGCCTTGCCCGGCTACGGTGCGCAACAGGCGGCGGTTTGTGGTGAACGTGGCGCCTTTTCAATCGAAAGTGACGCATTGCCTCCAGACATGTGAGGTTACATCAGCGTCAACCGCGACTTTCGTCTAGAAGTTTCAAACGGACGTGCGAATGGCATAGCGCTTGCTCCAGCAGGCGGGCCAATCCAAATACTCCTCAGGAGCACGTCCATGCCTCACACGTCTTTCAAGAAAGGTTTCTTGGCGCTCGCGATCACTGGCGCACTGGGTTTTTCCTCGCTGACTCACGCTGACATCACCATCGGTGTCGGTGCGCCGATGACCGGCGGCAACGCGGCGTTCGGTGACCAGCTGTGGCGCGGTGCCGAGCAGGCTGCGGCGGATATCAATGCGGCGGGCGGTATCAACGGAGAGAAGATCAAGCTGGTGAAGGGCGACGATGCCTGTGAGCCGAAGCAGGCGGTGTCGGTGGCCAACCGCATGGTCGATGCGGACAAGGTGGTGGCGGTGATCGGACACTTCTGCTCGTCGTCGACCATGCCGGCGTCCGAGGTGTATGACGAGGCGGGCATCCTGGCGGTAACGCCGGCGTCCACCAACCCGCAGGTGACCGAGCGCGGCCTGACCGCCATGTTCCGTATGTGCGGCCGTGATGATCAGCAGGGCATCGTCGCCGGCGACTACATCGTCGACGTGCTCAAGGCCAAGAAGATCGCCGTGGTGCACGACAAGGACACCTACGGCCAGGGCCTGGCCGATGCCACCCGTGCGCAGCTCAACAAGCGCGGCGTGAAGGAAGTGATGTACGAAGGCCTGACCCGTGGCGAGAAGGACTTCAACGCCCTGGTCACCAAGATCCGCGCCAGCGGCGCCGAGGTGGTCTATTTCGGTGGCCTGCATGCCGAGGCCGGCCCGCTGGTACGGCAGATGCGCGAGCAGGGCGTGACCGCCAAGTTCATCTCCGGCGACGGTATCGTCACCGACGAGCTGGTCGGCACCGCTGGCGGCCCGCAGTATGTCGACGGCGTGCTGATGACCTTTGGCGCCGACCCGCGCCTGATCGCCGACGGCAAGGCGGTGATCGAGAAATTCCGCGCCAATGGCTACGAGCCGGAAGGCTACACCCTGTACTCCTACGCTTCGATGCAGGTGGTCGCTGCCGCGTTCGCCGGCATCAAGGGCACCGATGGCGCCGAAGCCGCCGCCTGGCTGAAGGCCAACCCGGTGCAGACGGTGATGGGCAAGAAGGAGTTCGACGAGAAGGGCGACCTGAAAGTCTCCGACTACGTGATGTATCAGTGGGGCGCTGACGGCAAGTACAAGCAGCTTTAAGAGCAGGGTTTTCTCGAGCGGCAGGGTGGAATCGGAATCGCCGTTCTTGGGATGGGGTCATGTGGCTGATGTCGCGCTGTGCGCGAATCGCGGGCATGGCCCGCTCCCACAAATTGCTGCTCCATCTCAACCCTGCCTCTCGTGAACGAACCTCCAAACCCGGTGGGCCATGACCTGCTGGGGCTGCTGCGGTCGCCTGGCGACCTCGCGCTTCTTTCCGTCACGGACTCAGAGATTTTTCAATGGACGGCATCTTCCTGCAGCAACTGGTCAACGGGCTGACCCTCGGCTCGGTCTATGGCCTGATCGCCATCGGCTACACCATGGTTTACGGCATCATCGGCATGATCAACTTCGCCCATGGCGAGGTGTACATGGTCTCGGCCTACCTCGCCGCCATCGCCATCGCCGTGCTGGCCTTCTTCGGTGTGCATTCCTTCCCGCTGGTGATTCTCGGTACGCTGGTGTTCACCATCGTGGTCACCGGAGTGTACGGCTTCGCCATCGAGCGCATCGCCTACAAGCCGCTGCGCAACTCCACGCGCCTGGCGCCGCTGATCAGCGCGATCGGCATGTCGCTGATCCTGCAGAACTACGTGCAGCTCAGCCAGGGTGCGCGGCAGCAGGGCATCCCGACGATGCTCGAAGGCGCGCTGCGCCTGCATGTGGGCGATGGCTACGTGATGATCACCTACACCAAGCTGTTCATCATCGCCGCGGCCATCATCGGCATGCTGGCGCTGACCTTCATCATCCAGAAGACCCGCCTGGGGCGCATGTGCCGCGCCACCCAGCAGGACCGCAAGATGGCGCAGATCCTCGGCATCAACACCGACCGGGTGATCTCCTACGTGTTCGTCATCGGCGCCTCCATGGGCGCGCTGGCCGGGGTGCTGATCACCCTGAACTACGGCACCTTCGATTTCTATGCCGGCTTCATCATCGGCATCAAGGCCTTCACCGCGGCGGTGCTTGGCGGCATCGGTTCGCTGCCCGGCGCGATGCTCGGCGGGCTGATCCTCGGCGTGGCCGAGGCGCAGTTCTCCGGGATGGTCAATTCCGACTACAAGGACGTGTTCAGTTTCTCGCTGCTGGTGCTGATTCTGATCTTCCGTCCCCAGGGCCTGCTGGGCCGTCCTCAGGTAACCAAGGTGTGATGCCGTGAGTACGACTTCTATCGATGTGAAAAAGAGCCTGGTCGATGCGCTGATGGCCGGGTTGATCGCCCTGATCGTGTTCGGCCCGGTGGTGGGCGTGGTGCTCAAGGGCTACGACTTCACCCCGCAATTCGACCGGGTGGCCTGGATGGTCGGCGTGGTGATGATCGGCCGCCTGCTGCTCAGCCTGTTCCTGCAAACGAGCAAAGGCCGCGTGGTGCTGGAGGGCTTCGAGCGCTCCGGTGGCGGCGTTGGCGTGCAGCCGCCGGGCTACGTATCGCGCATGCGCTGGATCATCCTGGGGCTGATCGCGCTGGCGCTGATCTTCCCCTTCTTCGCCAACAAGTACCTGCTGACGGTGATCATCCTCGGCCTGATCTACGTGCTGCTTGGCCTCGGGCTGAACATCGTGGTCGGCCTGGCGGGTTTGCTCGACCTGGGCTTCGTGGGTTTCTACGCCATCGGCGCCTACGGCCTGACCATGGGCTACGAATACCTGGGCCTGGGCTTCTGGAGCCTGCTGCCGCTGGCGGCGGTCATGGCGGCCTTCGCCGGGATGATCCTGGGCTTTCCGGTGCTCAGGATGCACGGCGACTACCTGGCCATCGTCACCCTGGGCTTCGGCGAAATCATCCGTCTGGTGCTGACCAACTGGCTGGAGGTTACCGGCGGCCCCAACGGCATGAGCGCGCCGTCGCCGACCTTCTTCGGCCTGGAATTCGCCCGCCGTGCCAAGGACGGTGGCGTGCCGTACCACGAGTTCTTCGGCGTGGCCTACAACCCCAACATGAAGTTCCTGTTCATCTACGCGGTGCTGGTGCTGGTCGTGCTGTTGGTGCTCTACGTCAAGCATCGCCTGACCCGCATGCCGGTCGGCCGCGCCTGGGAAGCGCTGCGCGAGGACGAGATCGCCTGCCGCTCCATGGGCCTGAACCACGTGCTGGTCAAGCTCTCGGCGTTCATGCTCGGCGCCTCCACGGCGGGCATCGCCGGGGTGTTCTTCGCCACCTATCAGGGCTTCGTCAACCCGACTTCGTTCACCTTCTTCGAGTCGGCGTTGATCCTCGCCATCGTGGTACTCGGCGGCATGGGCTCGACGGTGGGCGTGGTGATCGCCGCGTTCGTGCTGACCATCGCTCCGGAGCTGCTGCGCAGCTTCGCCGACTACCGTGTGCTGCTGTTCGGCATGCTCATGGTGCTGATGATGATCTGGCGACCGCGCGGGCTGATTCGCATCAACCGCATCGGCATCGCCCCGCGTAAAGGAGTCGCGCCATGAGTGACAAGATCCTCTCGGTCGACGGCCTGATGATGCACTTCGGTGGCATCAAGGCGCTCAGCGACGTCAATTTCTCGATCAAGCGCAACTCGATCTCGGCGCTGATCGGCCCCAACGGTGCCGGCAAGACCACAGTGTTCAACTGTCTTACCGGCTTCTACTCGGCCACTGGCGGCAAGATCATGCTCAACGCCCAGGGTCGGCAGACCGACGTTATCCAGATTCTCGGCGAGCCGTTCCAGGCCGATGACTTCATCAAGCCGGCGCAGTTTGGCTCGCGGCTCTGGTACAAAATGTTCGGCGGCACCCACCTGGTGAACCGCGCAGGCCTGGCGCGCACCTTCCAGAACATTCGCCTGTTCAAGGAAATGACCGTGCTGGAAAACCTTCTGGTGGCCCAGCACATGCTCGCCGAGCGCAGCCTGATCAAGGGCATCCTCAACACGCCCGGCTACCGGCGCGCCGAGAACAAGCTGCTGGACACCGCCTTCTACTGGCTGGAAGTGGTCGATCTGGTGGAGCAGGCCAACCACCTCGCCGGCGAGCTTTCCTATGGCCAGCAGCGCCGCCTGGAAATCGCCCGCGCCATGTGCACCGGGCCGGAGCTGATCTGCCTGGACGAACCCGCCGCCGGCCTCAACCCGTCGGAAACCCACGCGCTGAGCAAGATCATCCGCCTGCTGCGCGACGAGCACGGCCTCACCGTGCTGCTGATCGAGCACGACATGGGCATGGTGATGAGCATCAGCGACCACATCATCGTCCTCGACCATGGGCTGGTCATCGCCCAGGGCGGCCCGGACGCCATCAAGAACGACCCGAAAGTGATCGCCGCCTACCTCGGCGCGGACGAGGAGGAAGTGGCATGAGCGATGTGAATACGGCACCGCTGCTGGCGTTCAAGGACGTCGACGTGCATTACGGGCAGATTCAGGCGCTGAAGAAGGTCAACCTGCACATCAACCCCGGCGAAACGGTGAGCCTGATCGGCGCCAACGGCGCGGGCAAGTCCACGCTGCTGATGTCGATCTTCGGCCAGCCACGGGCCAGCGGTGGGCAGATTCTCTATCGCGGCGAGGACATCACCCGCAAGAGCACCCACTTCGTGGCGTCCAACGGTATCGCCCAGTCCCCGGAAGGGCGCCGGGTGTTCCCGGACATGAGCGTGGAGGAAAACCTGCTGATGGGCACCATCCCGATCGGCGCCCAACACGCCGACGAGGACATGCAGCGCATGTTCGAGCTGTTCCCGCGGCTCAAGGAGCGACGCACCCAGCGAGCGATGACCATGTCCGGCGGTGAGCAGCAGATGCTGGCCATCGCCCGGGCGTTGATGAGCCGGCCCAAACTGCTGCTGCTCGACGAGCCGTCGCTGGGCCTGGCGCCCATCGTGGTCAAGCAGATCTTCGCCACCTTGCGCGAGCTGGCGCAGACCGGCATGACCATCTTCCTGGTCGAGCAGAACGCCAACCATGCGCTGCGCCTGAGTGATCGTGCCTACGTGATGGTCACCGGGGAAATCCGCATGACCGGCACCGGGCAGGAACTGCTCGGCAACCAGGATGTGCGCAACGCCTACCTGGGCGGGCACTGAGGGCCGCAGACGATCCGGCAATGTTCGCGCCGGGGTCGGCGCTCCTACACGATTGGCGTGATGGCTACGCCCTCATAGGAGTCCCGCCCCGGGGCGAATGGTGGCCGAGTTGCGGTACTGCATCAAGGCTTCCATCGCTTCGCGCCGGGTCGGCGCTCCTACACGATTGGCGTGATGCCTACGCCCGCGTAGGAGCCCCGCCCGGGGCGAATGGTGGCCGAATCGCGGTATCGCATGAAGGCCGCCATCGCTTCGCGCCGGGGGCAGCGCTCCTACACGATTGGCGCAATGGTTACGCCCGCGTAGGAGCCCCGCCCCGGGGCGAATGGTGGCCGAGTCACGGTATCGCATGAAGGCTGCCACCGCTTCGCGCCGGGGGCAGCGCTCTACACGTTACTCGGCGCTGGAACAGCCGCTGGCAGCCTGTGCATAAGCGGCGAACCAATGCTGCAGACTTTCGAT
Source organism: Pseudomonas sp. PA27(2017) (assembly GCF_001945445.1). Classification (GTDB taxonomy): domain Bacteria; phylum Pseudomonadota; class Gammaproteobacteria; order Pseudomonadales; family Pseudomonadaceae; genus Aquipseudomonas. Next base: position 57,691 of record NZ_MSXW01000058.1, on the reverse strand, counting down.
GATGGTCATGGTCATGCTCCTCCCGTTCATGGGCGTAGCCTAAGCCTCGTCTCCACGTTGGGCTGCTTGCTTATCTCGATCGTTTCGATAGTTTTCATGGATGGCCGATGAATGGCCTATCTGCATGACCGACGCGAATCACCTGCGGTCTGTTGCCCCAGGTCATGGGAAATGCCCGGCCGATAGGGCACCCTGCAGGCTGTGAACGTTTTCACTGCCAAGGAGACTCCCATGATTCGCAAGTTTGTCGTCGCCTCCGTGCTGGCCCTGGTCAGCGCGCCGCTGTTGGCTGCCGAATGCTCGGTGGAGGTGCATTCCACCGACCAGATGACCTTCGATACCAAGGAGATCAAGGTCAGCAAGAGCTGCAAGACCTTCACCATCGAGCTCAAGCACGTCGGCAACCTGCCCAAGAACGTGATGGGCCACAACCTGGTGGTGGCCAAGACCGCCGACGTACAGGCGATCAGTGCCGACGGCATCGCTGCCGGGGTCGACAAGGATTACCTGAAACCCGACGACGCGCGGGTGATCGCCCACACCAAGTTGATCGGCGGGGGCGAGTCCGACTCGGTGACCTTCGACGTGAGCAAGCTGGATGCTGCCGGTGCTTACCAGTTCTTCTGCTCTTTCCCAGGACATGCCGCGCTGATGAAGGGCGTGCTGACCCTGGTCGACTGATCCTGGTCGTCATCCCCCGGCCGCTGCTCGTCAGCGGCCTTATCGTTTTTGTATGAAAATCAGCTGTTTGCCATGGTTACCCACAGACCCTGTTGATAAGCCTGTATCGATCATGTGCAAAAGGCGATGCAGTGCCCGCACCACTTGGCTTGCGGAGCATCGCGCTATTTTTGAGCAGTGTTGGAAAAGCTTTCGGAACAAGGTGTTAGGCGCGAAAGCATGCGGGTCATGAACTTTTCCACGGCTGCTGTGCGTAGCGCTGTGGATAAGGTGAGGGTGGTCGGCTGCAAGCCTTTAGATACTAGGTATGCAGGTGGTTGATCATTTTTCGATCAGCTCGACTAGCTGCGAAAATACGCCATGAAGTCAACCATTACTTCAATGAATTCAGCGTGTTGAAGACCCTGGCCGAGAGGGTTGTCCACGGAAGGTGTGGAGCACGTTGTGGATAACGTGCGCGTACTGATGCCCAAGCCACGAACCATGGGCGTTGCGCGGGGGTGATCGTTTTTTGCTCAGGGCCGTCAGCCTTTGTCGCTGCTCAGGCCGCGCCAACGCTTGGCGCCGATCAGGATGAAGCGCAGTTGCTCGATCATCTTGGCTTCCGGGCGGCGATGAGCGGGCAGGGCGCTTGCCTGTGGGTCGATCAGCTCGGGCAGGGTGGCGAATACGGTTTTCACCACCAGATCAGCCAGCACGCTGCGCGCTGCCTCGTCGAGGTGCTGCAGCTTGGGCATCAGGCTCAGGTCACTGGTCAGGTCGGCGGCGATGTCGTCGCGAAAGGTCGCCAGTGCCTGGCGCACCGGCAGCGAGCCGCCGTATTGCTCGCGGGCGAGAAACAGGAACTGGCCGCGGTGCTGCTCAACTGCACGCAGGAAGATCTGCACCGAGGCATCGATGATGCCGCCCAGCTCGAACTCGTTACGGCGTACCTGGCGCAGGGTCGTGCGAAAGGTTTCGCCAACCTCGGCCACCAGGGCCAAACCCAGAGCGTCCATGTCCTTGAAGTGGCGGTAGAAGCCGGTGGGGACGATGCCGGCTACGCGGGCCACTTCGCGCAGGCTCAGGCTGCTGAAGGCTCGGCCGCTGTCCAGCAGCTCACGGGCGGCGTCCATCAGCGCCTGGCGGGTAGGGTGGTGCGACTGGCGTGCTGGCATGGAATCACGTCCTTGTCTGGCTCGGTGCAAGCATCGTAAAACAAAACCCCGCCATGGGGCGGGGTTCGATGGTACTGCGCTCGCCGCTATTCAGTAGCGGTTTTTCAAGCCGTAGCCCTCGTCGAGCATGCCCGGAACGTCGCCGGTCTTGGGCGCGTAATCCTTGGGGATTTCCATGTCGCGCGGCGGCGTCAGGCGCTCGCGCTTGTCGTTGCTCGGCTCGGCGTGCAGGGTGGCGAGCAGGCGCTGGCGGGTCACTTCGTCGAGCGCCAGGCGATCGGCGCCGTGGGACAGGTGCTCCTGAACGTCGTGATAGCTCTGGGTCAGTTTCTTGACCAGATTGGCGGTGGTATTGAAGTGGGTGACCACTTCGTTCTGGTAGGCCTCGAAACGTTCCTGCATCTCGTCCAGCTGGCGCTGCGTGCGGCTGGGGGCGGCATTGGGCGCAAGACGGGCGATCAGGAAACCGATGGCGATGCCAGCGACCAGGGTAAGTGCCGGTAGCAACCAGGCGGTGAGCGTCTGTTCCACGAGTCCTTCCTCTCTAAACGGCTTTGCTTTACGTTAACGGCTGGAACCTGCGCTGTACACCGCTAAGTGCGTGTAGGCGAAGGTGTTTTAAGGTGTTTACCCGGCAACGCGCAGGCGCGGTGCGGGTACATCGTTCGACGAGTCGACCCGATTGAAGGTCACGGAGTTCACTGTTGCTGATCCGCGAAACCCCCACGATGATCGACGGCCCGAGCGGCCAACTGGAAGCCCTTTGCCTGGAAGTCGCCGACGCGCGCGGCGTTGCGCTGATCTGCCACCCGAACCCGGTACAGGGCGGCACCATGCTCAACAAGGTGGTGTCGACCCTGCAGCGCACCGCCCGCGATGCCGGCTATCACACCCTGCGATTCAACTACCGCGGCGTGGGCGCCAGTGCCGGCAGCCATGACATGGGCAGCGGTGAAGTGGATGACGCCGAAGCCGTCGCCAAATGGCTGCATGAGCGCTACCCGGATCTGCCGATCACCCTGATGGGTTTTTCCTTCGGCGGCTTCGTCGCTGCCGCCCTGGGTGGCCGTCTGGAGGAGCAGGGCGTTGAGCCAGCCAAGCTGTTCATGATCGCCCCGGCCGTTACCCGCCTGACCGCTGAAACGCCCCCCGCCGAGCGCTGCCCGTTGGTGGTGATCCAGCCGGATGCTGACGAGGTGATCGAACCACAGCGCGTCTACGACTGGTCGACCAACCTCGGGCGTGCCCACGAACTGCTGAAAGTGGCAGAATGCGGCCACTTTTTTCACGGCAAGCTGACCGATCTCAAGGATCTGCTGCTGCCTCGCCTCTGATCTGCCGCGTGCCTGCCTGGCACGCGTCCACGTAAGCGAACCTGAACATGACCACGCGTATTCTCACCGGCATCACCACCACCGGCACGCCGCACCTGGGCAACTATGCCGGTGCGATTCGCCCGGCCATCGTCGCCAGCCGCCGCGCCGACATGGATTCCTTCTACTTTCTGGCCGACTACCACGCGCTGATCAAGTGCGATGACCCGGCACGGATCCAGCGCTCGCGCCTGGAGATCGCCGCCACCTGGCTGGCGCTGGGCCTGGACGCCGACAAGGCGACCTTCTATCGCCAGTCCGACATCCCGGAAATTCCCGAACTGTGCTGGCTGCTGACCTGCGTGGCCGGCAAGGGTCTGCTCAACCGCGCCCATGCCTACAAGGCCTCGGTGGACAAGAACGTGGAAGCCGGTGAAGACCCGGACGCCGGCGTGACCATGGGCCTGTTCAGCTATCCGGTGCTGATGGCCGCGGACATCCTGATGTTCAACGCCCAGAAGGTGCCGGTCGGCCGCGACCAGATCCAGCACGTGGAAATGGCCCGCGACATCGGCCAGCGCTTCAACCACCTGTTCGGTCAGGGCAAGGATCTGTTCAAGCTGCCCGAAGTGGTGATCGAGGAAGACGTCGCCACCTTGCCGGGCCTCGACGGCCGCAAGATGTCGAAGAGCTACGACAACACCATCCCGCTGTTCGGCAGCTCCAAGCAGCTCAAGGACGCCGTGGCGCGCATCGTCACCGACTCCCGCCAGCCAGGCGAGGCGAAGGATCCGGACAACTCGCACCTGTTCACCATCTATCAGGCCTTTGCCGCACCGACCCAGCAGGCGGATTTCCGTGCTGCGCTGCTCGGCGGTCTGGCCTGGGGCGAAGCCAAGCAGGCGCTCTATGAGCTGCTGGAAGCCGAGCTGGGCGAGGCCCGCGAGCGTTATCACGCCCTGATTGCCCGCCCGGCGGACCTTGAAGACATCCTGCTGGCCGGCGCCGCCAAGGCGCGCAAGATCGCCACGCCGTTCCTCGGCGAGCTGCGCGAAGCGGTGGGCCTGCGCTCGTTCCGCGAGCAGGTGCAGGTAGCCGCCGATACCAGGAAGAAGGCCGCCAAGCGCGCCCGCTTCGTCAGCTTCCGTGACGAAGACGGCAGCTTCCGCTTCCGCCTGCTCGATGCCGACGGCGAGCAACTGCTGCTGTCGCCATCCTTCGCCGACGGCAAGGCAGCCGGGCAGGCGAGCAAGCGCCTGCAAAGCGGCGAGCCGCTGGACATCCGCGTCCAGGGCGAGGCCTTTGGCGTGTGGCTGGACGACCAATTGGTCGGCGAAAGCCCGGCCTTCGCCGACACCGCGGCTCTCGAGGCTGCCATCGCCCGCCTGCGTGACGCCCTGGCGCCGGAAGAAGCCTGACCACTTGCAGCCTCCGGGCTCTTGTAGCCTGGCTTTGAGCAGAGCGATACCTAGGGTGATCGAATGCCGGGCGCATGTCTCGAGAGCGCTCCCCGGGTTTCGCTCTGCTCTACCACGGGCTACGAACCTGTGGTCGTGTAGGGTGGACAACGCGAAGCTTGTCCACCATTGGCGTGCGATGCGCTTTTAGGCGCGGTAAAACCTGGGCCTATTTGCCAATCCCCGGGGGCGTCGTTAAAGTGTCGCCCCCGCTTCATTTGCCCGGTTTTCGCACTATGACTCCGCTCGAACGCTACCAGGCCGACCTCAAACGTCCGGACTTCTTTCATGATGCCGCCCAGGAAAAGGCCGTGCGCCACCTGCAGCGCCTGTACGACGAGCTGATCGCCGACGAGCGCAACAAGCCCGGCGTGCTCGGCAAGCTGTTCGGCAAGAAATCCGTCACCCCGGTCAAGGGCCTGTATTTCTGGGGCGGCGTCGGCCGTGGCAAGACCTACCTGGTCGACACCTTTTTCGATGCCCTGCCGTTCAAGGAAAAGGAGCGCACCCACTTCCACCGCTTCATGAAGCGCGTGCACGAGGAAATGCGTTCGCTCAAGGACGTCAAGAACCCGCTGACGGTGATCGGCAAGCGCTTCTCCGAGCAGTTCCGGGTGATCTGCTTCGACGAGTTCTTCGTCTCCGACATCACCGACGCGATGATCCTGGCGACCCTGCTCGAAGAGCTGTTCAAGAACGGCGTGACCCTGGTGGCCACCTCCAATATCGTGCCCGACGGTCTCTACAAGGACGGCCTGCAGCGCGCGCGCTTCCTGCCAGCGATCGAGTTGCTCAAGGTGCACACCGAGATCGTCAACGTCGACAGCGGCATCGACTACCGCCTGCGCGCGCTGGAGCAGGCCGAGCTGTTCCACTTCCCGCTTGGCGACGCGGCCGAGCAGAGCCTGGAAAAGAGCTTCAAGAGCCTGTTGCACGAGCAGACCACCGTGCAGGAAAACGAGTCGCTGATGATCGAGAACCGTGCCATCGTCGCGCGCAAGGTCGGCGGTGACGTGGGCTGGTTCGATTTCCGCGAGCTGTGCGACGGCCCGCGCAGCCAGAACGACTACATCGAGCTGGGCAAGATCTTCCACTCGGTGATTCTCGCCAACGTCGAGCAGATGAGCGTGGCCAAGGAAGACATGGCGCGGCGCTTCATCAACCTGGTGGACGAGTTCTACGACCGCAACGTCAAGCTGATCATCTCCGCCGAAGTTGAGCTCAAGGATCTGTACACCGGCGGGCGCCTGAGCTTCGAGTTTCAGCGAACCCTGAGCCGCTTGCTGGAGATGCAGTCCCACGAGTTCCTGTCGCGCCCGCACAAGCCCTGATCGGCACGCCGCGACGGCAAAGGCCGCACGCCCGCTTCCAGACCGGAAGCACGGCGTGCGGCCTTTTTCATTTCAGCCGGCGGGCTGCACCTGCTGCTGGAACTGCTGACGGTAGTGGTTGGGCGACAGCCCCGTGTGCTGGCGGAACAGGCGGGCGAAGAAGCTGGCATCGTCATAGCCGATTTCATAGCTGACCGCCTTGATGCTTTTCGCCGATGACGACAGCAAGCCCTTGGCGGTTTCGATGCGCAGGCGCTGCAGATAGTACAGCGGCTTGTCGCCCGTGGCGGCGTGGAAGCGGCGCATGAAGTTGCGGATGCTCATGCCGTGGTCGCGGGCCACGTCCTCGAAGCGGAAGCGTTCGGCGAAGTGCTCCTCGAGCCACTGCTGGATCTGCAGGATCTTGGTGTCCTGATGCTGCTTCTGGCCGCCGAAGCCAATACGCCCCGGCGTGTAGCTGCGGCGCACTTCGTAGAGGATGTCGCGGGCCACGCTCTGCGCCACGCTGGTGCCGCAGAAGCGCTCGATCAGGTAGATGTACAGATCGCACGCCGAGGTCGGGCCGGCCACGCAGTAGAGGTTGTCGGCGTCGGTCAGGTGCTTGTCCTGATTCAGCGCCACGGCGGGAAAACGCGTGGCGAACTCGCCGAAGAAACGCCAGCAGGTGGTCGCCTCCTTGCCGTCCAGCAAGCCGCTGGCGGCCATCCAGTACACCCCGTTGGCTTCGCCGCACAGGCTGGCGCCGGCGGCGTGCCGCGCCCGCAGCCAGTCGAACACCTGCGGGTAGCGGCTGCACAGGGCGTCGTAGTCGTCCCAGAAGGCCGGCAGAATGATCAGCTGGGCCTCGTTGTCGAGCGGGCCGTCGACCGGTAACTGCACGCCGCTGAAACTGGTGACGGGCAGGCCGTCCGGGCTGACCAGGCGTACCTCGAAGGTTGGTACCAGGCCGAGGCCCTGCTGCTTGCCATGGCGCAAGCCGGCCATATGGAAGAAATCTCTGGCCTGCATGAGGGTCGAAGCGAATACACCGGGCGTGGCGAGGATGCTCACGCGCGTGAGCGGGGACGGGCTGGACATGGCTGTTGTTCTTGTTCGAGTGATTATCGGCCTGATGGTAAAGCCGTCAGGTTCCGGCTGAATCGTCTTCTTTTATCCGGGCTGAGTCCAGCCCGGTCTTGCAACGCCGTGATGGGGGATAGGTTGTCATGCTGAGTTTTGCCGAGTTGGCCGCATCGCCATTCGCCGAGTGGGACGGCACACCCGCCGCCGCGAGAATCCTGCAAAAGGAACTGGCCGAACAGGTGCGGCTGGAGGATGACTTTGCGCCGTTGCGTCTGCTGGCCGGCGTGGATGTGGGCTTCGAGGAGGGCGGCGAAATCACCCGCGCCGCCGCCATTCTGCTGGATGCCGAAACCCTGCAGCCGGTCGCCGAATGCGTGGCGCGCATCCCCACCAGCATGCCGTACGTGCCGGGGTTGTTGTCGTTTCGCGAATTGCCTGCCCTGTTGTCTGCACTGGCGGGATTGCCCCAGGAGCCGGACCTGATCGTCGTCGATGGTCACGGCATTGCCCACCCGCGTGGCCTGGGTATCGCCGCGCACCTGGGCGTGGTCACGGGGCGGCCGACCATCGGCGTGGCGAAGAAAATCCTCACTGGCCATCACTGCGAGCTTGGCGAGGAGCGCGGTGACAAGGTGGAGTTGCTCGACCGTCAGAACCGGCAGATCGGCTGGGTGCTGCGCAGCAAACGCAAGGTACGGCCGCTGATCGTCTCGCCGGGGAACCGCGTGAGCATGCACAAGGCGGCGGAGTTGGTCCTGAATTGGGATCGGGGCTATCGGCTGCCGGAGCCGACTCGGCTGGCGGATCGGCTGGCTTCGCGGCGCGACATGAAGGCCCCCTAGCTCCTCTAGGCCGCTTGGTGCAGGGATGTGATGGGCTTTCGACCATCCTGCGACTACCGCCTGGGCCGCTTGTGTGGTTTGAGGACGGGGCCGGGCTAGCCCCAGCCTACCGGCTGAAAGAACTCACGCAACGTAGCCCGGCGTTGAGCGCAGCGATACCCGGGGCAATGCCGGGATTACCATCGCCGGCAAGACCGACCTGGGTATCGCTTCGCTCAACCGCAGGCTACGAATGCGGGGCGATATTCCTGAAGGCACATCGCCCCGCAAGGGACTGATTTATGGCGCCGGATTTGGCTGCGCCTTGTGGATCGCCTCGATGCCCTTGAGCACCTCATCGCTGAGCTTCAACTCGCTGCTGGTCAGGTTTGCCTCCAACTGCTGCAGTGAAGTGGCGCCGATGATGTTGCTGGTCACGAACGGCCGGCTGGTCACGAAGGCCAGGGCCATTTGCGCCGGGTCGAGGCCATTTTCGCGGGCCAGGGCCACGTAGCGCGAGCAGGCCGCCACGGTTTCCGGGGCGTTGTAGCGCTGGAAGCGCTCGAACAGGCTCAGGCGCGCATTGGCCGGGCGGGCGCCGTTCTCGTACTTGCCCGAGAGCATGCCGAAGGCCATCGGCGAGTAGGCCAGCAGGCCGCACTGCTCACGAATCGACACTTCGGCCATACCCACTTCGTAGCTGCGGTTGAGCAGGTTGTAGGGGTTCTGCACCGACACCACGCGGGACATGCCGCGGGCTTCGGCCAGTTGCAGGAACTTCATGGTGCCCCACGGCGTTTCGTTGGACAGGCCGATGTGGCGGATCTTGCCGGCCTTGACCTGCTCGTCCAGCGCTTCGAGGATTTCCTCGATGGGCGTGGAGTCGCTGTCCTGATGCTGGTAGCCGAGCTGGCCGAAGAAGTTGGTTGGGCGCTCCGGCCAGTGCAGCTGGTAGAGGTCGATCCAGTCGGTCTGCAGGCGCTTGAGGCTGGCATCCAGGGCGGCGACGATGTGCTGGCGGTTGTGTTTGAGCTGGCCGTCGCGGATGTGGGTGATGCCGTTGCCGGGGCCGGCGACCTTGCTGGCCAGGATCCAGTCGGCGCGATCACCGCGCTGCTTGAAGTATTCGCCGATGATCTGTTCGGTCTTGCTGTAGGTCTCGGCGCGTGGCGGCACCGGGTACATCTCGGCGGTGTCGATGAAGTTGATGCCATAGGCCTTGGCGCGCTCGATCTGGGCGAACGCCTCGGTGGCATCGTTCTGTTCGCCCCAGGTCATGGTGCCCAGGCACAGGGCGCTGACATTGAGATCGGTTCGGCCGAGCTGGCGGTATTCCATTGGAGCGTCCTCTGACAAAAGGGCCATACAAGCAGGTTGAAATTTTTTTCGCAATCAGGATAATCCGCCTCCTCTTTCTGCGGTGGAAGTGATGCGCCGCCTGCCGAAGAATCTTGCCGTACGCGGACGCGCTGACCCGAGCCCCCGAATAGCGCCCGCATCCGGCTGCCTTTGACTTGTCAAAGTACGCACTATTCAGTAAGATCCGCCGTCTATTTTTGCTGGGCGGCCCCTGAGGCTATAAAGAATGAAAACTTTTACCGCTAAACCGGAAACAGTAAAACGCGACTGGTTCGTCGTTGACGCTGCTGGTCAGACCCTGGGTCGTCTGGCTACAGAAATCGCGAGCCGTCTGCGTGGCAAGCACAAGCCTGAGTACACCCCTCACGTTGACACCGGCGACTACATCGTCGTCATCAACGCCGAGCAGGTACGTGTAACTGGCGCTAAAACCAGCGACAAAATGTACTACTCCCACTCCGGTTTCCCGGGCGGCATCAAGTCGATCAACTTCGAGAAGCTGATCGCCAAAGCCCCTGAGCGCGTGATCGAGACCGCGGTTAAAGGCATGCTGCCGAAAAACCCGCTGGGCCGCGACATGTACCGTAAGCTGAAAGTGTATGCGGGCGCTGCTCACCCTCACACTGCTCAGCAGCCTCAAGAACTGAAGATTTAACGGAATAGTTCATTATGTCGGCGACTCAAAATTACGGCACTGGCCGTCGCAAGACTGCAACCGCACGCGTTTTCCTGCGTCCGGGCACTGGCAAGATCTCCATCAACAACCGCACTCTGGACACCTTCTTCGGTCGTGAAACTGCCCGCATGGTAGTTCGCCAGCCGCTGGAGCTGACCGAGACTGTCGAGAAGTTCGACATCTACGTTACCGTCATCGGCGGTGGTGTAAGCGGTCAAGCTGGTGCGATCCGTCACGGTATCACCCGCGCTCTGATGGACTACGACGAGACTCTGCGTCCGGCTCTGCGTAAAGCAGGCTACGTGACCCGCGATGCTCGTGAAGTCGAGCGTAAGAAGGTCGGTCTGCGTAAAGCACGTAAGCGTCCTCAGTACTCCAAGCGTTAATTCGCGACGGTACTCGAAAACGCCCAGTTTCCTCACGGAGCTGGGCGTTTTTCATTTGCGCTCGTAAAAGCCTGGCGCATTTTCCAGGTACGGCTCCCTGTCGTCCTGTCGTCTTTTCGGCCACGCCATTTCCTGCCTGCTCTGCCCGAGCGCGGGCGTATACGGCCTACTCACCGCTTCGTTGATGCGCGTCATGAGTCGCCCCATCGGCCTGTGCGAATCTCGCGCCGGATTGCAGCAGAGCTGATCTGGACGCACGACCACTACGACTTTCCACCTTCTTCATGCCCAGGCCGCAGCCAGATCTGCACGAGCCGTCCGGCTGGGGCCGTGGATTAAAGTCCTTGATGAGCGTCGAATGGATGCGCCTGGGCGCGAGGCCTCTGCAAGGGTTGGTCGAGCGCTGTGCGCTCGATGCCAGGATGATCATCCGGCCGCTGCTGCGCGCGACCAACACTTACTTATTAGAGGCCTGAACAACAGGCCGGAAAGCCGATGGGAGACGACTGAATGAGCAATGACGGCGTGAATGCGGGCCGGCGTCGCTTTCTGGTGGCAGCCACTTCGGTGGTTGGGGCCGCTGGGGCGGTGGGGGCTGCAATTCCGTTTGTGGGGTCGTGGTACCCGAGTGCCAAGGCCAAGGCCGCTGGCGCTCCGGTCAAGGTGAACGTCGCCAAGATCGAGCCAGGTCAGCAGATGGTGGCCGAGTGGCGGGGCCAGCCGGTATTCATCATGCGGCGCACCGAGGCGATCCTCAGCAACCTCACCAGAATCGAAGGGCAACTGGCCGACGCCGATTCCCAGCATTCGGTGCAGCCGGGTTACGTCGACCCGAAGACGCGCTCGATCAAGCCGGAAATCCTCCTGCTGGTCGGGCTGTGCACGCACCTGGGCTGCGCGCCGTCGTTCCGCCCCGAAGTGGCCCCGGCGGACCTGGGCGAAAACTGGGTGGGCGGTTACTTCTGCCCCTGCCACGGTTCGCGTTACGACCTGGCTGGTCGCGTCTACAAGTCGCAACCGGCGCCGCTGAACCTGCCGGTGCCGCCGCACCGCTACGAATCGGCTGACGTGATCATCATCGGCGTTGATCAGGAGCAAGCATGATGAGCAAATTCATGGACTGGGTGGATGCGCGCTTCCCCGCCACCAAGATGTGGAACGACCACCTCGCCAAGTACTACGCGCCGAAGAACTTCAACTTCCTGTACTTTTTCGGCTCCCTGGCTCTGCTGGTGCTGGTCAACCAACTGCTCACCGGCGTATGGCTGACCATGAGCTACAACCCGACTGCCGAGGGCGCCTTCGCCTCGGTAGAAGGGCTGATGCGCGACGTGCGCACCGGCGATACGCCCCACGGCGCGATCCTGCGCTACATGCACTCGACCGGCGCTTCGGCGTTCTTCATCGTGGTCTACCTGCACATGTTCCGCGGCCTGCTCTACGGCTCGTACCAGAAGCCCCGCGAGCTGGTGTGGATCTTCGGCATGCTGATCTACCTCATGCTGATGGCCGAAGCCTTCATGGGCTATCTGCTGCCGTGGGGGCAGATGTCCTACTGGGGCGCCCAGGTGATCATCTCGCTGTTCGGCGCCATCCCCTACGTCGGCGATGCGCTGACCGAGTGGATCCGTGGCGACTACCTGATCTCCGGCATCACCCTCAACCGCTTCTTCGCTCTGCACGTGGTGGCCCTGCCGATCGTCATCCTCGGCCTGGTGGTGCTGCACATCCTGGCGCTGCACGAGGTCGGCTCGAACAACCCGGACGGCATCGACATCAAGAAATACAAGGACGAAAACGGCATCCCCCTCGACGGCATTCCCTTCCACCCGTACTACACGGTCAAGGATATCGTCGGCGTGGTGGTGTTCCTGTTCGTGTTCTGCTTCGTGGTGTTCTTCTTCCCGGAGATGGGCGGCTATTTCCTCGAGAAGCCCAACTTCGAGCAGGCCAACCCGTTCAAGACCCCCGAGCACATCGCCCCGGTGTGGTACTTCACGCCGTTCTACGCGATCTTGCGCGCGATCCCCGACAAGCTGATGGGCGTGATCGCCATGGGCGCCGCCATCGCCGTGCTGTTCGTGCTGCCCTGGCTGGACCGCAGCCCGGTGCGCTCGATGCGCTACAAGGGCTGGCTGAGCAAGCTCTGGCTGCTGGTGTTCTGCGTGTCCTTCGTCATCCTCGGCGTGCTCGGCGTACTGCCGCCCACGCCGGGCCGTACGCTGCTGTCGCAACTGTGCACGGCGCTGTATTTCGCGTACTTCATCCTGATGCCCTTCTACACCAGGATGGAAAAGACCAAACCCGTTCCTGAAAGGGTGACAGGCTGATGAGAAAGCTATTTGCTGCATGTGTGGTCGCGCTACTGCCTGCCTTCGCCCTGGCCGCCGGTGGCCACGGCGTGGCCCTGGACAACGCCGATATCGACCTGACCGACAAGGCCGCGCTGCAGGACGGCGCGCGTACCTTCGCCAACTATTGCATGGGCTGCCACAGCGCCAAGTTCCAGCGCTATGAGCGCGTCGCCGCGGACATCGGCGTGTCCGCAGAGCAGATGATGGCGAACCTGGTGTTCACCGACGCCAAGATCGGCGATCACATGAACATCGGCATGAAACCCGAGGATGCCAAGCGCTGGTTCGGCGCGGCGCCACCGGACCTGACCCTGGTCGCCCGGGTGCGCGGCAACGACTGGCTGTACACCTACCTGCGCACCTTCTACGACGACCCGGCGCGGCCCCTGGGGGCCAACAACCTGGTGTTTCCCAACGTCGGCATGCCCAATGTGCTCGGTCGCCTGCAGGGCCGCCAGTACATGGGTTGCAAGCAGGTGCAGGTGGTCGAGGATGGCAAGAAGCGGTACGACCCGCTGACCGGCACGCCGCTGACCCACGAAGCCTGCGACCAACTGGTGCTCGAGCCCAACAGCGGCCAGCTCAGCCCACAGGCGTTCGATGACAAGGTCCGCAACCTGGTGACCTTCCTGGCCTATTCGGCGGACCCGAACAAGCTGCACATGCAGCGCATCGGTACCTACGTGCTGATCTACCTGGCGTTCTTCTTCGTATTCGCCTATCTGCTCAAGCGCGAATACTGGAAGGATGTGCACTAGAACGATCCGAGCCTGCAGCTTCGCCAGCGTTTTTCAACGGCCAGCGAAGGCCGGTTCCGGTATCATGCTCAGCCCGCGTATCCCGCGGGCTTTTTTATGCCCTGAACATTCATCCTCAGGGACTGCCGGGAACCGTCGCTAACAATAGTGCTTCCCGGTGCGTTCACGTTTCACGAATCTGGAGGATCGCCTTGGCTGCGACCAACCGGTTGGCCTGTTATTCCGACGCTGCCGACCACTACTCTCACCGTGTACGCATCGTGCTCGCCGAGAAGAGCGTCGTTGTGGAAATCATCGACGTCGAACAGGGCCGCTTCCCCAACAAGCTGCTGGAAGCCAACCCCTACGGGACTTTGCCGACCCTGGTCGACCGTGACCTGGCGCTCTACGAGCCGACGGTGATCATGGAGTATCTGGAGGAGCGCTACCCCCATCCGCCGCTAATGCCGGTGTACCCGGTGGCGCGCGGCAACACCCGCCTGCTGATGCACCGTATCCAGCGCGACTGGTGCTCGCTGGTCGACCTGATTCTCGACCCGCGCAGCAAGGAGCCAGCCCGCGTGCAGGCGCGCAAGGAGTTGCGCGAAAGCCTCACCGGGGTGTCACCGTTGTTTGCTGAAAAAGCATTTTTTCTCAGCGACGAGCTGAGCTTGGTAGACTGCTGCCTGTTGCCGATCCTGTGGCGCCTGCCGCTACTGGGGATCGAACTGCCAAGGCCGGCTAAACCGCTGCTCGATTACATGGACCGGCAGTTCGCGCGCGAAAATTTTCGCCAGAGCCTGTCGTCCGTCGAACGAGCCATGCGCTGACCCATTTTTCCGGCGCGTCGCATTCGGCGTGCCACGTTCAGGAGGTTTGATGAACTCCAGTCGTCCTTATCTGATCCGCGCGCTGTACCAGTGGATCGTCGACAACGATTGCACACCCCATCTGCTGGTAAACGCCGAATATCCTGGCGTTCAAGTGCCGAGCAAGTTCGTCAGCGATGGGCAGATCGTGCTCAACGTATCGCCCACTGCGGTGCGTGAATTGTCCCTCGATAACGATGCGGTCAGTTTCGAAGGCCGCTTTGGCGGCGTCGCCCACAGCCTGTTCGTACCGTCGCCCGCTGTACTGGCGATCTATGCCCGGGAAAATGGCCAGGGCATGGTGTTCGATCAGGAGCCGCCCCCCGTGCAGAACGACGTCGAAGAGGTCGAGGATGAGCAGACGCCGCCCGACGACGAACCGCCGCGGCCGAGTGGGCGCCCCAGCCTGAAGGTCGTCAAATAGGCGGCCGGTTCGCCTGTGGCCCCGAAATGCCGGTCTCGTGACCGGCATTTTTCGTTTCTAGAGTTTGGATGCGCTGCTTGCATGATGGCATTAAGTCACTTCGTGCAATCTGCCTGAGCCGTTACGCTTGAACTTGCAGTTTGCACGGCAATCATTATCTTTTTATCTGTATAAGTTGTTGTTTTGTAAGGATTATTTATCATTTTAAAACCTGGCACAGCGCTTGCGATATTCAAGGGGAAGCCACAGCCCTGAAGTTGGATGTGGCGAACTTGAATGAAACAGGAGTGTTGCCCATGAAACAGCCAATCAATAAGTTCGCTTTTGCCGCTATCACTGCGACCGCCCTGAGCTTGTCCGTGGCGGGTACCGCTTTCGCCGATACCTACAACAGCACCCAGCCGACCATGCTGGCTGCCAACACCATGGACAAGGCTGAAGAAGCCGTTTCCGACACCTGGATCACCAGCAAGGTCAAATCGTCCTTCCTGGCTGACGACGGCCTCAGCGCTCTGGACATCAAGGTCGAGACCAACAAAGGCGTGGTTTCCCTGTCCGGCGTAGTGAAAACCGAAGCCGAGCGTGACCTGGCTGTTGCCAAAGCCAAGGAAATCAAAGGCGTTCAAGCGGTTTCCGCTGACGGCCTGAAAGCTGCCGACTGATCATGGGCCAGGGCAGGCCACCGCGGCCTGCCTCCTTCCTTGGAGAATGCATCATGAATTCCGACATCATCAAAGGTAAGTGGAAGCAACTCAGTGGCGATATGAAGGCGCGCTGGGGCAAGCTCACCAACGACGACGTGGATGTCGCCGAAGGCCATAGCGAATACCTGGCGGGTAAACTGCAGGAGCGCTACGGTTGGACCAAGGAAAAGGCCGAGGAAGAACTGCGCGATTTCAGCAGCAAGTACTGACTCGTTCTCGGCGTGATTGGAGAGCCCTGGCCTGTGCCGGGGCTTTCTGCTTTTCAGGGATGAAGTCGGAAGTGCTGCCCCGCCGTTTCAAGTTCGCAGGGGCCAGGCCGATACCCTGAGCACACTCGCCAGGCACAGGACGTCGCATGTCGACCATCACTTCCTCGGGCGCCAACTCGGCGCTACCGGCCAAGGCCGCGGCTACACGCACCATGGATGACGCCAGCGCGTCCGCCGCCAAAGCCGGCAGCGAGCCGCAGCAGCAGCCCTCGGTAACCGTCACCCTCAGCGAGTATGCCCAGAAGCGTGCGAAAAGCATGCGCGATGCCTTGGGCAAGCTGCGCGAAATGCAGGCCAGGCAGGACGAATCGCGCAAGGACGCCGCGCGCCAGCGCCTGGAAGACATCAAGAAACGTATCGAGATGCTCAAGCAACTGGTCATGGCACTTGGGCCGGCGGGCGCGAAAGGTGCGCTGCGCCAGCTCAAGCAATTGGCCCAGGAGCTCGGACAGGTCGCCTCCGTGCTCAAGGAGCCGTCCGGTGGTGGCACGTCCTCGGTCGACGTAGCGCAGGTGTCGACTGCCGAAAGCCAGAGTGGAGGCGCGGGCGCTGCCGTTCAGGAGATGGCCGCGGTGGATGCGGTGAGCGAGGCGGCGCCTATTGCCGAGGTCGAAGCCCCCGAGGTGACTGCCGAGGCTGCCGAACTGGCGGCCGGCGAAGAGGCCGAGCAGGGCGATAAGTCCGTGGCCAACGAGGAAGAGGCCGAGCAACAGGCACAAGACGCCCTCGGCCAGGCGCGCAACGAGCGCAACGAGCGACAGCAGCGTGCCGATGCCGAAGAGCTGAAGAAGGTCGCTGCCCAGCTCAAGCAGCTACTGGCCATGGTGCGCTCGCAGATCAGCGGCAAGCCGGATGAAGAGAGCAAGAAACTCGTCGACGGCATCGACAAGCAACTGGCCGAGGTCGAAAAGGCCGCTGGCGAAATGGGCGGCGGCGGGTTGTCCCTGAGCTTTTCGATTGGCGCGACGCTGTCGATCAGCGTCTAGCCGGCTCGGGTCGATGGCGGCTCAGGCGAGGATCGCCGCCAGCGCCGCGCGGTCGACGTTGGCACCGCTGAGTACCACGGCGGTGCGCTCGCCACGATTGATCTCCCGTTCCTGAATCAATGCCGCCAGGGCTGCCGCGCCGGCGCCTTCGGCCAGGTTGTGGGTGTCTTCGTGGTAGATGCGCATGGCCTGGCGGATCTCGTCGTCGTCGACCCGCACGATGCGCGCTGCGCCCGCGCGGATGATCTCCAGCGCTTCGGGCTGCGGCATGCGGCAGGCCATGCCATCGGCGATGGTGTCGGCGCTGTCGGTGCAGATGATCCGGCCGGCGGCGAAACTCTGCGCATAACCGTCGGCGGCAGCGCTGACCACGCCGATCACCTCGGTGTCCAGGCCCAGCAGGTCGCGGGTACGAATTACCCCGCAGATGCCCGAGCCCAGGCCGATCGGCACGTAGATGCGTTTGAGCGGCGGTGCGGCCTCGAACAGCTCCAGGGCGTAGGTGGCCACGCCGCGGATCAGGTCCGGGTGCAGCGACGGCACGAAATGCAGGCCATGCTGCACCGCCAGCTCGGCCGCATGGGCGCGGGCTGCGTCGAAGTCACAACCGTGCTCGACCACCTCGGCACCCAGCGCCGCCATGGCCGCGTTCTTTTCCCGGGCATTGCCCTTGGGCACCACGATGATGATCGGCAGCCCGGCCTTGCGGGCGGCCAGCGCCATGCTTTGCCCATGATTGCCACGGGTCGCCGAGATCAGCCCGCTAATGGCCGGATCGCAACGCAGCAGCTCGTCCACGTAGACCAGCCCGCCGCGCACCTTGAAGGCGCCGGTCGGCGTGTGGTTCTCGTGCTTGACCCACACTTCGCAACCCAGGCGCTCGGCCAGCAGCGGCCAGGCGAACTGCGGCGTTGCCGGAATGCTCGGGCGAATCAGGTTGACGGCTTGGCGCAGGGCGGCGAGGTCGAACATCGGGTGGTGCTCCGGGTGGGCTTTGACCAGATGCTACGGTTCGGGCATTGTATGGGTAAATATTTATATTGCATGGCAAGCAATGTGGTTACCTGACCTTCAGGGCAGTACGCTGCCCACCTATCTGGCATTGGTCGAGGCGATTTCCGTCGCCATCGGCAAGGGCGAACTCAAGCCTGGCGAACGGCTGCCGCCGCAGCGGCGCCTGGCCTGGACGCTGGGCATCAACCCGAGCACGGTGATGCAGGCGTATCGCGAGGCAGCACGCCGGCATCTGGTGTCCGGCGAGGTTGGCCGCGGCACCTACGTGTTGGCCGATAGCCACGAAGCCAGCCTGTTCCACCTCAAGCAACCGCGGCTACCGGCTGACGGCATCGACCTGTCGACCAACGTGCCGGTACACGACGGCGGCAGCGCTGACCTGTCGCATACCCTGCAGCGGCTGATCGCCGAGGGCCGCCTCGATGCCCTGCAGGCTTACGCGCCGGCCGAGCTCGAACAGCGCGGGCGGGTGGCCGTCAGCCAGTGGCTGCAACAGCGTGGCCTGCATACGCCGCCGTCCCAGGTGGCGCTCTGTGCCGGGGCTCAGCAGGGCGTCTCGGCGGCGCTGCTGGCGCTGTGCGAGGCGGGCGACCCGGTGCTCGCCGAAGCCTTCACCGCGCCCGGCATCAAGGCTGCTGCCCGGCAGTTGCGGCTGCCGCTGCACGGCGTGGCCATGGACGAGCGCGGCATTCTCCCCCTGGATCTCGACCGCCAGGTACGCGCCACCGGGGCGCGGGTGCTGGTGCTTACCCCGTGCCTGCAGAACCCCACCGGCAGCAGCATGGATGGCGAACGCCGCCAGCGCATTGCCGAACTGGTGGAGCGCCATGGCCTGTGGCTTATCGAGGATGATGTCTACGGCGCTCTCGGCAGCCAGGCGCCGTTGGCCGCGGCGGTGCCGGCACGCAGCCTGCTGGTCAGCAGCCTGTCGAAAACCGTGGCGCCTGGCCTGCGCCTGGGTTTCATGCACGGGCCCCAGGCGCTGCTCAAGCGCATCGACCCGCAAGGCCACGCCACCAGTTGGGCGGTGTCACCGTTGTGCCTGGCGCTGGCCTGCGAATGGATCGAAGATGGCACCGCTGCTCGCAAACTGGCCTGGCAACGCGACGAACTGCAGCAGCGCTGGCGCCTGGCGAGCCGCGTGCTGGGCCCGCGCATGCCGCCTGGTCGTGAGGTGGCGCCGCACCTGTGGCTGCAGCCGCCGGACAGCGCCGCTCTGGTGGCGGCCTGCCGGGCCGCGGGCGTCGAGGTTGTGCCGGCGGACGTGTTCGCGGTTGGCCCGGCCCAGGCCAGCGCCATTCGCATCAGCCTGGCCGCCGCGCGCAGCCGCTCTGAACTCAAGCAGGCGCTGGAGCACATCGCCGCCGCCTGGCCTGCTTGATCGAGCCACTTGCACCGGCGTTGTAATGCGTGTCAGCTATGAACCATGAACCCACGATAAGGAACCGTGCATGTCCCTTCCTACAGACGGCGCTTTTATCGTCGTCAACACTGCAGAAGAAGCCGTTGACCGCCTGGCCGCGCTGCACCAGCGCGCCACCGAGGGCCTGAGCCAGGCGCTCAAGCGCTACCTCAAGGACCGCGTGCGCCCCAATGCCGACGAGCAGGCGCTGTTCCGCTACCCCGAGCTGCGCCTGACCTACGATTGCCAGGGCGAAGTGCCGACCACCGTGCGCGCCTACGCCAAGGTACAGGTGCCCGGCATCTACAGCGTGACCATCACCCATCCGGCGGCCTTTCGTAAGTACCTGCTCGAGCAGCTGCAGCCGCTGATGGCCGACTTCACCCTGACCGTCGAAGTCGGCGTCAGCCAGCAGTACATTCCCTATCCCTACGTGGTGGAGCAGGGGGACGAGCTGGCCGGCTCCGGGGTGACCGCTGCCGAGCTGGCGCGGGTGTTCCCCAGCACCGACCTGTCGGCCGCCACCGATGGCACCGCCGATGGCCTGTACGACTGGGAAAACACCGACCCGCTGCCCCTGGCACTGTTCGACGCTGCCCGCGTGGACTTCTCCCTGCGTCGCCTGGTGCATTACACCGGCAGCGACTGGCGCCACGTGCAGCCGTGGATTCTGCTGACCAACTACCACCGCTATGTCGACCAGTTCATCCGCCATGGCCTGGACATGCTCAATGGCGACTCGCGCTTCGAGCGTATGGTGCTGCCGGGCAACGTGGTGATCTCGCGCGGCATGCCCGAAGGCGAAATGCAGGCGATCATCGAGACCGTGGTCTGGCATCGCTACCAGATGCCGGCCTATCACCTGCAGGCGCCGGACGGCGATGGCATTACCCTGGTCAACATCGGCGTCGGCCCGTCCAACGCCAAGAACATCACCGACCACCTGGCCGTGCTGCGCCCGCACTGCTGGCTGATGATCGGCCACTGCGGCGGCCTGCGTCAGTCGCAGACCATCGGCGACTACGTGCTGGCCCACGCCTACATGCGTCGCGACGGCATTCTCGACCGCGTGCTGCCGCCGCACATTCCGCTGCCAGCCCTGGCCGAGGTGCAACAGGCGCTGCAGGACGCCGCTGCCCAGGTTACCGGCGAGCGTGGTGACGACCTCAAGCGCCGGCTGCGCACCGGCACGGTGCTGACCTACGACGACCGCAACTGGGAGCTGCGCTGGGCTCAGGAGCGGCCGCTGATCAACCTGTCACGGGCGGTGGCGGTAGACATGGAAAGCGGCACCATCGCCGCACAGGGTTATCGCCTGCGCGTGCCGTACGGCACCCTGCTGTGCGTGTCGGACAAACCGCTACACAGCGAGATCAAGCTGCCGGGCGCGGCAGGGGCGTTCTACGAGCGGGCGGTGACCCAGCACCTGCACATCGGCATCGCCGCACTGGATCTATTGCGTGGCCAGCTCAACTCGCTGCACTCGCGCAAACTGCGCAGCTTCGACGAGCCGCCGTTCCGCTGAGGTCATTGCGCTACGAACCTGGCGATGATTTTTCAGCCCATGTTCGTCGATTAGGCAGCTAAGTGGCCGGAACGGACATCGGCGCAGTTCCTGTGGGAGCGGGCGGGGACGCCCAGTTCATGCCCGCGATTTTTCGCGCGCATGGCGCGCTCCCACAGTGAATCGGCGAACGGCTGCTCTTGCCTTGTAGTTGCCTCTTCATGCGCATACAAGACTTTGAACAGGTTCTAAGAACTTGGTCCGTTTTTGTGGGAGCCGCGACCTCGCGGCGAATTAGTCAGGCACCGCCGATAGGCAGTCAGGCTGCAATCGTTTCGCCCCGAGGTCGGGGCTCCCACAGGTTGGTTTGAGTGGCTGCTCCTGCCTTGTAGCTGCAGCTGCAGCTGCAGCTGCAGCGTCATGCGCATGAAGATCGCGAACGGGTTTTAGGCGCGAGCCACGCCGGGCAATCCGGCGCGGCGTTTACTTGCGGGGTTTGCCGAACATCATCCGCCAGCGGTTGCGGTTGAGCAGGATGTAGCCAGTGAGCTGCATGCCCGCGGCGATCACCAGGCTGCGGGTCAGGTCCGGGTCAGCCGAGCGTGGGCCGCTGTAGATCTGGTAAAGGGCATACACGACACCGATCAGGCCGAGGATGAAGAACACCAGGCCGAGGATGGTCAGGCGGTGAAGCTTGCGTGGCAGCATGGCAGTAAATCGTCATGGATAACGGGGCGGCCAAACTAACCCGGAATCGGTGACGGCGCCAGCCATCTTGTCATTCTGAAATGCGCAGGGATGGGCTAGATTAGTGAGCAGGTATCGACGTGTTAGCTGAGTCCTCTCGAGGCGCCCATGCTGAAGAAAATCCCCACCCACGCCGTTCGCATCGGCATGTTCATCCAGGGCTTCGACGGCAACTGGCTGTCGCACCCGTTCTGGAAAAGCCGCTTCGTCATCGACGACGCCGAGGACCTGGCCCGCGTTCGCCAGAGCGGTGTGGCTGGCGTATGGATCGACACCAGCAAGGGGCTGGACGTCGCCAGCCAATCCGGCCCGGCGCCTGCAGTCGTGGTGGCCGTGCCGGTCGCCGAGCCGCTGGTGCTTGCCACGGCGCCGGTGGCGCGCTGCAGCGTGCGCGATGAACTGCAGCGCGCCACCAAGCTGATCAATCGCTCCAAGAAGGCCGTTACCGAGCTGTTCCAGGAGGCGCGACTGGGCAATGCCATCAACGTCGAGGGCTGCATGCCGCTAGTCGCCGACATCAGCGAGTCGTTGGCGCGCAACAGCTCGGCGTTGCTCGGCCTGGCGCGGCTCAAGCACAAGGACGAATACACCTATATGCACTCGGTGGCCGTGTGCGCACTGATGCTGTCGCTCGCCCGGCAACTGGGGCTGGACGAGGAGCGCGCCCGGGAGGCAGGCCTGGCGGGGCTGCTGCACGACGTCGGCAAGATGGCCATGCCGCTGGAGGTGCTCAACAAGCCCGGCAGCCTCACCGATGCCGAGTTCGCCATCATGCGCAGCCACCCCGAGCGTGGCCACGCCATGCTGCTGGCAGCCGGTTCGCTGCCCGAGTCGGCACTGGACGTTTGCCTGCATCACCACGAGAAATACGATGGCAGCGGTTATCCCGGCCGCCTCGCCGGCGAGGCCATCAGCCTGCTGGCGCGCATGGGTGCGGTGTGCGACGTGTACGATGCCATCACTTCCAACCGGCCGTACAAGCAGGCCTGGAACCCGGCCGAGTCCCTGGCGCGCATGGCGCAATGGACCGGCCACTTCGATACCCACGTGTTCCACGCCCTGGTGCGCTCGGTGGGCATTTACCCGCTGGGCTCGCTGGTGCGGCTGGAGTCCGGCCGGCTTGGCGTGGTGGTCGACCTGTTGCCCGGCAAGCTGACCACGCCCGTGGTGCGGGTGTTCTTCTCGGCGAAGAGCAAGGCGGCGATCGCTCAGCAGGAGGTCGATCTGTCCAGGCCGGGCGTCAGTGATCGCATCGTCAGCCGCGAGGATCCGTCCGAGTGGGGGTTCAGTAACCTCGACGATTTCTGGCGCTAGTGAGCTCGCGGCAACTCCACGACGAACCGCGTACCGCTTCCCGCCCGCTCGCAGCGTACCTGACCGCCATGGGCCAGGGCGATGGCCCTGACCACCGCCAGGCCCAGGCCGCTGCCGCCGCTGTTGCGCGAGCGCGACGGCTCGCCGCGGCGGAAGGCCTCGAACACCTGGGTGGCCTGTTTGGCGTCGATGCCCGGGCCGTTATCCGTGACGCTGAGTCGGTAACTGTCAGCCACCACCCCAGCGTCGATGCGCAGCACACCGGGGTCGGCATGGCCCAGGGCATTTTCCAGCAGGGCGATCAGCGCCTGGCGCAGACGAAATTCGTCGCAGACCACGCAAGTTCGCTCATCGAGCTGCAACTGCACCTCGAAGCCGCGGGCCTGCAAACGGCCAGCGAAAGCCTGCACGGTGGTCGCGATGCCCTCGGCGGGGCAGGTAGTTGCGAGGTCGAGCTGCAGGTGGTCGCTGTCGCCCAGGCTCAGCACGCGCAGGTCCTCGATCAGCCGGCCAAGCCCTTCGACCTGACGCAGCAGCCCCTCGAAGGTTTCCGTACTGGGCGTGAACACGCCTTCGGCCAAGCCTTGCAGGCGCCCGCGCAGGATGGTCACCGGTGTGCGCAGCTCGTGGGCCACCGCGGCGTTCCAGAATTGCTGTTCGCGGGTCACGTTCTGCAGGCGCTCGGCCATGGCGTTGAAGTCGCGCACCAACTGGCCGGTTTCACCGAGCGCCCGGTCGTCCGACGCAGCGCGAGCCTGCAGATTGCCTTGGGCGATTTCCCGCAGGCTGTGGGCCACCGAGTTGAGCGGGGTGAGAATGCGCCGCGACAGGCGGATGCCCACGTAGCCGGCAATGCACACCGCCGCCAGGAGGGTAACCACCATCCACAGCAGCTCGAGGCCCGAAGGCACCCAGGTTTCCGAGATGCTACCGGGCGCGATGGTCGAAGCCACGGCATAGAAGGCGTAGCTGCCGATGATCGACAGCAGAATCACGCCTGCCGCCATGATGCTCAGCGACAGCAGAATCTGCCGACGCAGGCTTACCGCGCCACTCATGAGCCGCTCCCGAAGCGATAGCCAACGCCACGCACGCTGACCGGCGTGCCCTGGATGCGGAGGTGTTCCAGTTTGCGGCGCAGCTTGCTGATGTGGCTGTCCACGGTGCGCTCCTGGGTGTCGCCTTCGGGCAGGCAGCCGACCAGCAGCTCGGCGCGGCTGAACACCCGCTTGGGCGCGCGCATCAGGGTCGCCAGGATCTTGAATTCGGTGAGGGTCAGGTCGAGGGCGTGCTGCCGGTCTTCGCTGATCACCGTGGCTTCGTGGTTATCCAGGTCGACCTGGAACTGGCCGACACGCAACAACTTGTTGCCCGCTGCGCCGGCGGTCTTGGCGCGGCGCAGCACGGCACTGACCCGAGCCACCACCTCGGCGGGGTTGAAGGGCTTGACCACATAGTCGTCTGCGCCGATGCGCAGGCCCATCAGCTTGTCGATGTCCTGATCCAGGGCGGTGAGCATGATCACCGGCGTGTCGCCACGGTGGCGGATCTCGGCCAGCACCTGCCAGCCATCCATGCGCGGCATCTGTACGTCGAGCAATACCAAGTCGGGCTTGAGCGCCTGGTGGAGGGCCAGGGCCTCCTGGCCGTCGCGGGCATGCACGGTGCGCAAGCCGCCGCGCTGCAAGTAAGCGGCGAGGATCTCGGCGATCTCGCTTTCGTCCTCGGCGATCAGGATCAGGGCGTCCTGGCGGGGCGCGGCGGTGGTTTCGGGTGGCGGCAACGTCATGAGCTTCACCTTTTCGGCTGTCTCCACATTATCTCCACAAAAGCTCGAATCAATCCCGATTGTTTGCACCGACACTCGCTTGCTGATGCTGCGCCACGTGCGCAGGACCAAGAATCATCTGGGAGGTCGGCACGGTTATGGGAAGTCAAAAAGGGCGGTACGTCATCGGGCTCAGCCTGTGCGCCCTGCTGGGCGGTTGCGACTCGGTGGAACAGGAGGCGCAACCGGTGCCCGTGCAGGTGTCGGTAATGACGCTGACGGCGCAGCCCCTGGATGTCAGCGAAGATCTGCCGGGGCGTGTCGCCGCCCTCAGAACCGCGGAAATTCGCCCGCAGGTCAGCGGCATCGTGCAGCGCCGACTGTTCGAGCAGGGCGCCGACGTCAAGGCCGGCGCTGCGCTGTTCCAGATCGATGCGGCACCGTTCGGGGCCGAGGTACAAACCGCGGCGGCCGCCCTCAAACGCGCCCAGGCGGTGCTGGCGCGTGCGCGCATCCAGGCCGAGCGCCTGCAGCCGCTGGTCAGTGCCGAAGCGGTCAGTCAGCAGGTCTATGACGACGCCGTCTCCCAGCGCGAGCAGGCCGTTGCCGATGTGGCCCAGGCCGAAGCGGTGCTGGCGCGCAAGCGCCTGGACCTGAAGTTCGCCACCGTCAGCGCACCGATTGCCGGCCGCGTCGACCAGGCGCAGGTCTCCGAAGGCGCGCTGGTGGCGAGCAGCGATGCGACGCCGATGGCCACCGTCCAGCAGATCGACCAGGTGTATGTCGACGTGCGTGAGTCCGCCACCAGCCTGGAACGCTGGCGCAATGCCCTGGGCCCCAGCACCGACGGCGTGCCGGCCGAGGTGCTGGACAGCAGCGGTAAGGCCTATGGGTTGAGCGGCAAGATCCTGTTTTCCGGGATCAGCGTGGATGCCGGTACCGGCAACGTGCTGCTGCGCATTCAGGTCGATAACCCCACCCGCCAGTTGTTGCCTGGCATGTACGTGCTGGCGCGGGTGCTACGGGCGCACTTCGCCGATGCCTTGAGTGTGCCGCAAGAAGCCGTGGTGCGCCGTGGCGGCCAGGCCAGCGTATGGGTGCTTGGCGAAGGCGAGCAGGTGCAGCGTGTGCCGGTCGAGCTGGGCGAACTGGTGGCCCGTCGCTACCGCATCGTCAGCGGCCTCAGCGCAGGCCAACGGGTGGTGATCGAAGGTCTCGATCGCCTCGCCGAGGGCGCGCCCGTCAAGGCGCGGTTGTGGCCAGCAGGCGAGCTGGCCGGCTCGTCTGCGCGCTGATCAGGAGAATTTCCCATGCCGCAATTCTTCATCAATCGCCCGGTGTTCGCCTGGGTGATCGCCCTGTTCATCGTGCTGGCCGGCGTCATCGCCATCCCGCAGTTGCCGATTGCCCGTTATCCGTCGGTGGCGCCGCCCTCGGTAACGTTGTACGCCAGCTACCCGGGCGCCACACCGCAGACCCTCGATGATTCGGTGGTCAGTCTGGTCGAGCGCGAGCTGTCCGGCGTCAAGAACCTGTTGTACTTCGAATCCTCGGTGGATACCTCGGGTACTGCGCAGATCACCGCCACCTTCAAGCCGGGCACTGACCCCGAGCTGGCTCAGGTAGACGTACAGAACCGCATCAAGGCGGTCGAGCCGCGCCTGCCCCAAGTGGTGCGCCAGAGCGGCCTGCAGGTGGAGTCCGCGGCGTCGGGCTTTCTGATGATGATCGGCATGACTTCACCGGATGGCCAGTTCGACGAGGTGGCGCTCAACGACTACCTGGCGCGCAACGTGGTGCCCGAACTGCGCCGCATCGACGGCGTTGGCCGCGTGCAGCTGTTCGGCGCCGAGCAGGCGCTGCGCATCTGGGTCGACCCCAACAAGCTGACCGCTTTCGGCCTGACCATGGGCGATCTGGCCCAGGCCATCGAGGGGCAGAACGCGCAGATCGCCCCGGGTCGGATCGGTGACGAGCCGGCGCTGCCGGGCCAGCGGCTGACCGTGCCGCTGACGGTGCAGGGCCAGTTGGAGACTCCGGAGCAGTTCGCCGCCGTGGTTCTGCGCGCCACCACTGATGGCGCGCGGGTGACCATTGGCGATGTGGCCCGGGTCGAACTCGGCGCGCAGTCCTACGGCTTTTCCAATCGCGAGAATGGTGTGTCGGCGACCAGCGCCGCGATCCAGCTGTCGCCCGGTGCCAACGCGGTGCGCACCGCGCAAGGAGTGCGCGATCGGCTGGCCGAACTGGCGGCAAGTATGCCCAGTGGCATGAGCTATTCGGTGCCGTTCGATACCGCGCCGTTCGTGAAGGTGTCCATCGAGAAAGTCGTCTACACCCTGCTCGAGGCCATGGTGCTGGTGTTTCTGGTTATGTTCCTGTTCCTGCAGAACATGCGCTACACGCTGATCCCGGCTATCGTCGCACCCATCGCGCTGCTCGGCACCTTTGCGGTGATGTTGCTGGCAGGCTTTTCGATCAACTCGCTGACCATGTTCGGCATGGTGCTGGCCATCGGCATCATCGTCGATGACGCCATCGTGGTGGTCGAGAACGTCGAGCGGCTGATGGCCACCCGTGGCCTGTCGCCGCGCGAGGCGACCCTGCAGGCGATGAAGGAAATCACCGGTGCGGTGATCGGCATCACCCTGGTGCTCACCGCGGTATTCATCCCCATGGCGTTCGGCAGCGGCTCGGTGGGGGTGATCTACCAGCAGTTCACCCTGTCGATGGCGGTGTCGATCCTGTTCTCGGCCTTTCTGGCGCTGACCCTGACACCGGCGCTATGCGCCACGCTGCTGCGCCCGGTAGGCGCCGGTCACCATGAGAAACGCGGTTTTTTCGGCGCCTTCAACCGTGGCTTCGAGCGCCTGACCGAGCGTTACACCAGTCGCATCACGCGGCTGGTCGGGCGTAGTGGGCGGATGATGGCGGTATTCGCACTGCTCTGCGGGGTACTGGCCATCGCTGCTCAGCAGTTGCCGTCGTCCTTTCTGCCCGAGGAGGATCAGGGCTATTTCATGACTTCCATCCAACTGCCGACGGGGGCCACCAGCGAGCGAACCCTGGATGTGGTCAAGCGCTTCGAGGCCCATGTGGCCACGCGCCCGGCCCTGGACGCCAATATGGTGGTGCAGGGCTTCAGCTTCTCGGGTTCCGGCCCCAATGCAGCGATGGCCTTCACCATGCTCAAGGACTGGGACCAGCGCAATGGTGCCACCGCCGCCGAGGAGGCCGAGCTGGCCCAGGCGGCCATGGCCGACGGCGTCGAGGGCACGGTGATG
Organism: Pseudomonas sp. PA27(2017); assembly: GCF_001945445.1. GTDB lineage: Bacteria > Pseudomonadota > Gammaproteobacteria > Pseudomonadales > Pseudomonadaceae > Aquipseudomonas. The sequence continues at coordinate 30,072 of NZ_MSXW01000058.1, read as the reverse complement.
AGCCTGATGCCGCCGGCCATCGACGAACTGGGTACCTCCTCGGGCTTCACCCTGTTCCTGCAGGATCGCGGCAACCGCGGTGAAGCCGAGCTGTTGGCGGCCCAGGCGCAGCTGCTGGAGCTGGCCGGGCAGGGCAAGATCGTCAGTGATGTGTATCCCGATGGCCTGCCGCCAGGCGAGAGCATTCGCCTGAACATCGATCGCCAGAAGGCCGAGGCCATGGGCCTTTCGTTCTCGGCGGTGAGCAGCACGCTGTCCGCGGCCATGGGTTCGCTGTACGTCAACGACTTTCCCAATGCCGGGCGCATGCAGCAGGTGATCTTGCAGGCCGACGCCCCAGCACGCATGCAGCTCGACGATGTGCTCAATCTGCGCGTGCGCAACACCAGCGGCGGCATGGTGCCGCTGCGCGAAGTGGTGACGCCGGTGTGGAGCGAGTCACCGCAGCAGATGATGCGCTTCCAGGGCTTCCCGGCGGTACGCATCTCCGGCGGCGCGGCCCCCGGCGTTTCCAGCGGCGCGGCGATGGCTGAGATGGAGCGCCTGGTCGTTCAGTTGCCGCAAGGCTATGCGGTGGCCTGGACCGGCCAGTCGCTGCAGGAGCGCCAGTCGGCGGCTCAGGCACCGATGCTCATGGTGCTCTCGGGGTTGGTGGTGTTTCTGGTGCTGGCGGCGCTGTACGAGAGCTGGTCGATCCCGCTGTCGGTGATGCTGGTGGTGCCTCTCGGTCTGCTCGGCGCGGTGGCTGCGGTGATGCTACGGGGCTTGCCAAACGACGTGTTCTTCAAGGTGGGGATGATCACCATCATCGGCCTGTCGGCGAAGAACGCCATCCTGATCGTCGAGTTCGCCCGCCAACTGCACGCCGAGGGGCGCTCGCTGGTGGATGCCGCGGTGACCGCCGCGCGCCTGCGCCTGCGGCCGATCCTGATGACCTCGCTGGCCTTCACGCTGGGTGTGGTGCCGTTGATGCTCGCCGCCGGCGCCAGCGCCGAAACCCAGCACGCCATCGGCACCGGGGTATTCGGCGGCATGCTCAGCGGCACCTTGCTGGCGGTGTTCTTCGTGCCGTCGTTTTTCGTGTTCGTGATGGGGCTGCAGGAACGCGTCCTGGGTTGGCGCGCACGGCGTGCCGCCGATGTACAGCAGCCTGGTGAGGAAAAATGAGCATGCGTTGGTTGGTGATGATCGTTTTGCTCGGCAGCCTGTCGGCCTGTTCGATGACGCCCAAGCTGGAACGCCCGGCGCCACCGGTGCCGGCCCGCTTTGCGGAGGTCGGTGCCACGCAAGGCAGCATGGTGCCCGCTCATGAGATGGGCTGGCGCATGATGTTCGCCGACCCGCAGTTGCAACGGCTGATCGAGTTGGCCCTGGCGCACAATCGCGATCTGCGCCTGGCGGCGTTGAACGTCGATGCCACGCGGTCGATGTTCAATATCCAGCAGTCCACGCGCTTGCCGTCGGTGTCGCTGGATGCCAGCCACACTCGTGAACGGTCACTGGCGCAGGACAACAGCGGTGAATCGCGCCGAGAGGTGAGCAACCAGGTGGCGGTGAACGTTGGCGTAAGCGCATTCGAGCTGGATCTGTTCGGCCGCGTGCGCTCACTGTCCGATGCGGCGTTGGCCCGTTACCTGGCCAGCGAGCAGGGCCGCGACGCGGCGCACATTGCCCTGATCGGGGCGGTTGCCGACGCCTACTTCGCCCGCCAGCTGGCCGACGAGCAACGCCTGTTGGCCGAGCGCACCCTCAAGGATTGGCAGCAGTCCCTGAAGCTCGCGCGTCTGCTGCAGGACGCCAAGCAGAACGGTGGCCTGGATGTCGCCCAGGCCGAAGGCCAGGTGGCCAGTGCCGAGGCCGATCTGCAGGCGCGTCAGCGGGCGTCCGCCCTGGCGGGTAATGCGCTGCAGTTGCTGGTTGGCGAGGCACTGCCCGCTGACCTGCCGGCCGCTCGTGTGCTCGAACGGCAGCCGCTGGTGGCGCCTTTGCCGGCTGGCCTGCGTGCGGACATGCTGCTGCTGCGCCCGGACATTCGCCAGGCCGAACAGACCCTCAGCGCCGCCAATGCCGATATCGGCGCAGCGCGGGCTGCGTTCTTTCCCCAGGTGTCGCTGACCGCCTCGTTCGGTTATGCCAGCACCTCGCTGGGCAGCCTGTTCGACCCGAGCCGCCAGGTGTGGCGCTTCACCCCGCAGATCTCCCAGCCATTGTTCCAGGCCGGGCGACTGCGCGCCGAGCTGCGCCTGGCAGAGGTGCGTAAATCCGAGGCGGTGGTTCAGTACGAGCGCGCCATCCAGATCGCCTTTCGCGAAGTGGCCGACGCACTGGCCGGCGTGGCCACCCTGGACGGGCAGATCGAGGCGCAGACCCGCGTGGTGGCAAGTGCACAACGCCGCGTGGCACTCTCGGCGCTGCGTTACGGGGCTGGGGTCGACGGCCGGCTGGAACTGCTCGATGCTCAACGCCAGCTCTACGGCGCCCAGCAGACATTGCTGGAACTGCGCCGTGATGCAGTCGTCAACAGCGTGGCCCTTTACAAGGCGCTCGGCGGTGGGTTGCGCGAGCGCACCATCATCACGGCGGCCAGCGGCACCGCCGACCCTGCTCATCGAGAACCCTAGTCATGTGGCGTGCCGTACCTACCCGTTGGTTGATCCTCGTCGCGGTGATGCTGGCCTTCATGCCGATCGTCATCGACATGACCATCCTGCACATCGCGGTGCCGTCGCTGACCCAGGCGCTCGGCGCTTCGAGCACCGAGATCCTGTGGATCATCGATATCTACCCACTGCTGATGGCCGGCTTGCTGGTGCCAATGGGCACCCTGGCCGACCGGATGGGCAACCGTCGCATCCTGCTGTGCGGCCTCTGCGTGTTCGGGCTGGCCTCGCTGCTGGCCGCGTTCGCGCCCACGCCGGCCCTGCTGATCGGCGCTCGGGTGCTGCTGGCGCTCGGCGGTGCGATGATCATGCCCTGCGTGCTGGGGATCATCCGCCGTACCTTCGAGGACGAGCGCGAACGAGCCATGGCCCTTGGCTTGTGGGGCACCGTCGGCGCCGCTGGGGCGGCAGTCGGCCCACTGATCGGTGGCGCGCTGCTCGAACATTTCTGGTGGGGCTCGGTGTTCCTGATCAACGTGCCGGTGATGGCGGTGGTGATTCCGGTGGCCTTCGCGTTGCTACCGCGCGTCGAGCAAACCACGCCGGGCAGGTGGGCCATCGGTCAGGCGCTGATCCTGATCGCCGGCATCATCGCCGTGGTCTACGGGATCAAGGCCGGCGTCGGCGGCACCCAGGCGCTGCCAATCGCGCTGTTGGTACTGATCGTGGGCCTGGCGTTGCTGGCGTTGTTCGCTCGCCAGCAACTGCGCTCGGCCGAGCCGATGCTCGACCTTTCGCTGTTCGCGCGGCCGGTGCTGCTGGCCGGGTTGATCATGGCGGTGGTCGCCATCGGTGCCCTGGCTGGCGTGGAGCTGACCCTGGCGATGGAGCTGCAGTACGTGCTTGACAAGTCGCCGCTGCAGGCGGGCATTTTCATGATTCCGATCATGACCGCGGCGGCGGTCGGTGGTCCGCTGGCCGGCTACCTGTCCAATCGTTTTGGCCTGCGCCTGGTGGCCAGCCTGTCGCTGGCGGCTTCCGCCGGAGCGCTGGGCTACGTGGCCTTCGCCGATTTGCATGAGCCGGGCCTGGGCGTACCGCTCATGCTCGCCGTGCTGGGGCTGGCACTGAGCATCGGCCTGACCGCTTCTTCGATCGCCATCATGGGCGCGGTGGAGGCCAGCAAGGGCGGCGCCGCGGGCGCTCTGGAGGCGACCGCCTACGAGTTGGGCACCGGGCTGGGAATCACTTTCTTTGGGGTGTTCATGGCCAGCGTTTACGGCCACACCATCGCCTTGCCGGCGCAGCTGGCGGCGCCGCTGGCCGAGCGGGCAGCACGCTCGATCGGTGACAGCTACCTGGTGGCAGCCGAGTTGCCGGCCGAGCAGGGCAGTGCGGTGATCGCGGCGGCCAAGGCGGCGTTCTCCAGTACCCATTCGGTGTTGCTGTGCACCGCGGCCGTGGTGGTCGGTGTGTTGGCCATTGTGGTGTTCAGGTTGTTCAGCGCGCAGCGCGGGCAAAGCGTCCACTAGCCTCTTTAGGAAAAGTATCTGCGCTGCGAGTCGTTTTATTCAGACCTGAAGGGCTGTTCGCGATCCTCTTGGGCGACATGAAAGAGGCTGCTGCAAGGCAGAAGCGGCAACTCAAACCAACCTGTGGGAGCCCCGACCTCGGGGCGAGACGATTGCAGCCTGACCGCCTATCGGCGGTGCCTGAGCGATTCGCCGCGAGGTCGCGGCTCCCACAATGGATCGGATAACGGCCGCTCCCGCCACTTTGCAGCCACGTAGGGTGGATGACGCTCTTTTCATCCACCGTTGCGATCACGAAGCGGTGGACGGATGAAGCGTCGTCCACCCTACAAATGTCCGCTCCCGCCACTTTGCAGTCAAAGCGCCAAGTCCGAGCCTCGTGAACAGATTCTAAAAAGCGGGCCGCCATTGCGGCGGCCCGGCTCTTTGGCGAGCGGCGTCACCACACCGCGATATGCGAGTCCGCGCGGGGCTCGGTGCCGCCACACAATACGCCGGTTTGCGGGTCTCGCACGATGATCTGCCCGCGGCCGTAATCGGTGGAGTCGCAGGCCACGCTGACGTCGTGACCCAGGCGCGCCAGGGCGGCGGCCAGGTCGCGCGAGGCGGCCTGTTCGATGCCGACCTTCCTGTCGCCCATCCACTGCCAACGCGGTGCGTCGAGCGCCGCTTGCGGGTTGAGGCCGAAATCGACCAGGTTCATCACCATCTGTACATGGCCCTGGGGCTGCATGTAGCCGCCCATCACGCCGAACGGCGCGACCGCGTGGCCGTCCTTGCTGAGGAACCCGGGGATGATGGTGTGGAAGGTCTTCTTGCCGGCGGCCAGGGCATTGGCATGGTTAGCGTCCAGGCTGAATTCCTGCCCACGGTTCTGCAGGGAAATACCCGTGTCCGGCACCACCACGCCGGAGCCGAAACCGTGGTAGTTGCTCTGGATGAACGACACCATGTTGCCTTCGCCATCGGCAGTGGCCAGGTACACGGTGCCGCTGGCGTGCGGGTCGCCGGCTTGCGGTTGCAAGGCGCGCTCGCCGATCAGCTCGCGGCGGCGCTCGGTGTAGCCGGGGCTGAGCAGATCGGCCACGGCGACGCGCATGTGCTCGGGGTCGGTGATGTGGTGCAGGCCGTCGCTGTAGGCCAGCTTCAGCGCTTCGATCTGACGGTGCCAGGTCTGCAGGCTGTCGCGGTGATCGAATTCGAAGCCTTGAAGAATCTGCAGGGTCATCAGGGCGACCAGACCCTGGCCGCTCGGCGGGATTTCCCACACGTCGTAGCCGCGGTAGTTGATGCCGATGGGCTCGACCCAGCGCGGCTTGTAGGCCTGCAGGTCAGCCAGGCGCAGGTAGCCGCCGGCGGCGCGCGAGGCCTGGTCGATACGCTCGGCGATCGCGCCGCGGTAGAAACTCTCGCACTCGCTGTCGGCCAGTGCCTGCAGGGTGCGCGCCTGGGCCGGGTTGCGGAACAACTCACCGGCTTGCGGCGCGCGGCCATCGATCACAAAGGTGTCGAACCAGCCTTGCAGCGCCGGCTCACGATGGACGGAAAATTCGTCGAGGGCGACCTGCCACTGGTGGGCGACCACCGGCGACAGCGGAAAGCCATCGGCGGCCAGGCTGATCGCCGGCGCCAGCAATTCGGCGAACGGCAGCCGGCCGAAGCGCCGCGACAGTTCGGCCCAGGCCGAGGGGCAGCCGGGCACGGTGACCGGCGTCCAGCCGTAGGTGGGCATCTGTGCGTGGCCGGCGGCCTGCACGGCGTCGATGTTCAGCGCGGCGGGGGCGTGGCCGCTGGCGTCCAGGCCATGCAACTGGCCCTTGACCCAGACCAGGGCGAAGGCGTCGCCGCCGATGCCGCAGCCGGTGGGTTCGACCACCGTCAGGGCGGCGGCGGTGGCAATGGCTGCATCGATGGCGTTGCCGCCACGGCGCATGATGTCGATGCCGGCCTCGGCGGCCAGGGGTTGCGAAGCCGCGACCATGCCGCGCCGGGCGAACACGCTCTGGCGCTGCGAGGCATAGGGATAGCGGTGTGCGGAAAAACTCAGCATGCGGTTACCTCCGGCAATACGCGACTCAGGAATGCCCGCGTACGCGGGTGGCTGGGTGCGCTGAAAATCTGTTCGGGCGGGCCCTGTTCGATCAGTTCACCCTGGTCGAGTACTACCACGCGATCGGCCACTTCCCGGGCGAAGCCCATCTCGTGGGTGACCACCACCATGGTCATGCCCTGTTCGGCCAATTGTTTCATCACCTGCAGCACTTCGCCGACGGTTTCCGGGTCCAGGGCGCTGGTCGGCTCGTCGAACAGCATGGCCTGGGGCTTCATAGCCAGGGCGCGAGCGATGGCCACGCGCTGTTGCTGGCCACCGGAAAGCATCGACGGATAGTGGTCTGCCTTGTCGGCCAGACCGACCTGCTTGAGCAACTGGCGGGCGTGCTCGAGGGCCTGCGCCTTGCTGATGCCGAGCACCTGGATCGGCGCTTCGATGATGTTCTGCAGGGCGGTCATGTGCGGGAACAGGTTGAAGCGCTGGAACACCATGCCGATGCTGCGGCGCTGGCGGGCGATGTTGCGCTCGCTATCGCGCACCAGCGAGCCGTCAGGGCGCTCGCGGTAGCCCATGGGCTGACCGTTGACGCGGATGCGCCCGCTCTCGATCTCCTCGAGCAGGTTGATGCAGCGGATGAAGGTGGTTTTACCCGAGCCCGAGGCGCCGATCAGCACCACCACTTCGCCACGCTTGACCTGCAGCGACACGCCCTTGAGGATCTGCAGGTCGCCGTAGGCCTTGTGAATGTCCAGCGCTTCGATGACCAGGTCCTGATTGCTGCTGTGCATCTCAACGCCCCCTCAACAGTTTTGCCGTGTAGCTGCCGAACAGCCGCCTGGACGCCGTGGCCGGGCGCCGGTCGGCCTGCCCGAAGCGCCGTTCCAGCCAGCTCTGGAAGAAACCCCAGAGGGTGGTCAGCAACAGGAAGTAGATCGCCACCACCAGATACAACTCGAATACCCGGAAGGTCGCCGAGGTGATCATCTGAGTGCTGAGCAGCAGCTCCTGCACGCCGATCACGCTGACCAGGGTGGTGTTCTTGAGCATCACGTTGAACTCGTTGCCCAGCGGCGGCACGATGATGCGAAAGGCCTGGGGCAGCACGATGCGGCGCATCAGCTTGCCGAAGGTCATGCCCAGCGAGCGGCCGGCCTCGTATTGACCCTTGTCCACCGCGGCGATGCCGGCGCGCATGATCTCGGCCATGTAGGCGCCTTCGTTGAGGCCAAGGGCGATGATCGCAGCCTGCAGGTTGCCCGGAATCACCACCCAGCCCAGATCCAGGTCCTCGAAGCGGAAGATGCCGCCCGCCGCCAGCGCCGTGTACAGAAAAACGATCTGCACCAACAGCGGCGTGCCGCGCATCAGCCACACGTAGAAGCGCACCGGCGCCTGCAGCAGCGGGTTGCTGGAAAGGCGCATCAGCGCCGCGATCAGGCCCAGCACGCAGCCCAGCGCCATGGACAGCACGGCGATCACGCAGGTCAGCCACAGCGCGCGCAGATACACGTCGCTGGGCTGCAGCAGGTACTGCCAGAAGATGTCCCAGTTGAAGTTCATCGCCCCGGCCCTCAGTCCAGCTTGTCGCTGGCGACGTGCCATTTGGCGAGCAGCGCGGTGTAGCTGCCGTCGGCGCGCATGTCGTCGATGATATGCTGCACGGCGGCGGATAGCTGCTGGTCATCCTTGCGCACGCCGATGCCGGTGAGGATGCGACCGAACGCCGGCACGCCTTCCTGGAACAGGTCCGGCGCCATGGCTGCGTAGTAGCCGGCGGTTTCCACCGTGGTGCCGTAGGCATCGACCTGATTGATGCGCAGCGCCTGGAAGGCGTCGGTGTCGGCGTTGTAGACCACCAGCTTCATCGGCGCTTTGCCGGCGTCTGCCAGCTTGGCGTTCTCGGCGTCGAGCAGGGTCTTGATGGTCGAGCCGTTGAGCACGGCGATCTTTTTGCCGGACAGGTCATCGAGGGCCTGGATGCTCTTGGGGTTGCCCTTGGGCACGACGACCGACTGACTGGAGTACATGTAGTTGACGATGTCGATCACCTCGCGGCGTTCGGGCTTGTCGAACAACTGGTCGACGATCAGGTCGCACTGGCTGGCGAGCAGCGCCGGCACCAGCCCGGAGAACGGGGTGACGCGCCAGGACACCTGCTTGTCGCCCAGGCGCTTGGCGATTTCCATGCCCAGGTCGATGGCCAGGCCGGTCGGCTTCTGCGCGGCATCGAAGGACACCAGTGGCGGCGAGTCCATACCCGAGCAGTAGGTCAGCTTGCTGACATCCTTGAGGCGGTCCGGAACGGCGGGGGCGGCCGAGGCCAGCGAAGCGGCCAGACCCAGGGAAACGACGGCGACGAGAGAGCATGGAAGGCGCATGGTGGTACTCCGTTTGCTGTGATCGAAAGGGCAGCAGTGAAGTGGAATCAGAGGCGACCGTCGGCGGTCGTCCGGTTGTTATTGTTCGGTTTGCAGGAACAGCGTCAGGGCCGGCAAGGTGCCCTCGATGTGCTCGCGAATCACCCGTTCGGCCAGGTCGGCGTCACGGGTGCGCAGGGCGGCCAGGATTTGTGCGTGCTCTTCGCGGCCGCTGAGCGGTTTCTCGCCGTGTTCGAGCCACAGGCGCATCGGCGCCTCGATCAGCGAGTAGAGCGCGACGATCTGCTTCATCAGCCGCGGGCGCTCGCTGATGCTGCACAGGTATTCGTGGAAGATGCGGTGGCGCACCACCCACTGGGCGGTGTCGTCGCGGCACTCGTCCATGTCGTCGAGCAGCCGCTCCAACAAGGTCAGATGGCGCTCGGTCACCTTGCTCGCCGCGACGCGAATCGCCAGGCCCTCGAGGGCGCTGCGCATTTCGAAGACTTCGCGCATCTCCTCGATGTCCAGGCCGCTGACCACCGCCCCGCGATTGGGGCGCAAGGTCACCAGGCCCTGGGCATCGAGGCGGCGGAAAGCTTCGCGCACGGGCATGCGGCTGGTGCCGATTTCGGCGGCGATGTCCTCGGCCACCAGGCGGTCGCCCTTGCGGTAACGCCCGGCACAAATCTCCGCGAGCAGAAAGTTGTAGGCCTCTTCCTCGGCGGTCACGGGTTGGCGCTGGGCGTAGAGTGGGGCGGTGAGCATGTTGGCCATCCTGAATAAATGTATCCAATTATCCGTTTAGCCAATTTTGCAAAGAGCGGGCCAGTATTCGGTACTGGGATTTTTGGGAGGTTTAACAGGATGTTAGCGACGCGGCGCCGCAGCGCCTTGCTCATGGCCAAGCGGCGAATGTCACCGAATGAAGCAGAGGCGCCGCGTGCTGCGCCCTTGTTGGGCGTTTTGGTGGCAGAGGTGCAGCGCCCGTGAACCAGACGCTGGGTGAGATGACGCGGGCAGCGGCGTGGCCGAGCCCGCGTTCGGTCAGCGCCGCCTGGCGTTCACCGGCGGCACGCGCCCGGCCCAGGGTTGCGCCTGTTCCAGTTGGGCCGCCAAAGCCAGCAGGGTGCCTTCCTCGGCGAAGCGTGCGGCGAAGTGCGAGCCCAGCGGCAGGCCGTCGGCGGTCCAGTACAGCGGCACCGACATCGCCGGCTGGCCGCTGGCGTTGAACAGCGCGGTAAAAGGCGAGTAGCTGTGGAAGCGCTCGATAAGTGCCGCCAGGTCGAGGCTGTCGTCGAACGGATCCAGGGTGCCGATCAACGGCGGTTCGCGGGTCAGCGTCGGGGTGAGGATCAGGTCGTAGTCGGTGAGGAAGGCGGCCAGGCGCCGGCCCAGCATATGGATGCTGGCCACTGCATCGGCATAACGCGCACCGCTGGTATCGCCCTTTTCGCGCAGGATGACCCGCGTACGTGGCTCCAGCTCCGCATCGCTCACCGCTGCGCCGCGCATTTCGCCGAGCAGCGTTACGTAGCTGCTGGTGCTGGCGCCGATGATGTCGAACACCTGATCGAGAAAGGCCAGGGCATCGACCGGCAGCGTCGCGTGCTCGACGCGGTGACCGAGGGATTCGCACAGCCGGGCAGTGTGGCGCACCGCCGCCAGGGCTTCGGGGCCGCTGCTCCAGGGCGCCAGATGCTCGACCAGGGCGATGCGCAGCGGACGTGGCGGGCGACGCAGGCTGTCGACGAAAGGCTCGTGCTGCCAGGGCGCGGCGTAGGGCGCGCCGAGGTCGGCGCCGGCGGTGATGTCCAGCAGCGCGGCACTGTCACGTACCGATAGGGTGATCGCATGGGCGGTGCCCATGCCAGCCCAGCCTTCGCCGGTCAGCGGCCCACTGGGCATGCGCCCGCGGCTTGGTTTGAGGCCGAACACCCCGCAACAGGAGGCCGGCACGCGTAGCGAGCCGCCGCCATCGTTACCGTGGGCGAAGGGCACCACGCGGGCAGCGACCAACGCCGCGGCTCCGCCGCTTGAGCCGCCAGCGCTGCGCGCGGTATCCCAGGGGTTGCGGGTGGCGCCGAAACGGGTCGATTCGGTGGTGTAGGAGGTGCCGAATTCCGGCGCGGTGGTGGTGCCGATGAACTGGCAGCCGGCCTCACGAAGCCGGCTGACCACGGCGTCGTCCAGCGCCATGCGGGCTTCGCCGAGGGCCAGCGAACCATTGCTCATGCGTGCGCCGTCGAGCGGCGCGAACAGGTCCTTGATCAGCGTTGGTACACCGCGAAACGGGCCATGGCCGAGCTTCGCCTGGCGGGCGCTGTCGTAGAGTTTTTCGGCCACCGCGTTGAGCTGCGGCTCGACCTGTTCCAGGCGCGTGATGCTCGCTTCCAGCAACTCGCCGGGGCTGACCTCGCCTTTGTCGACCAGGCCGGCCAGGCCGGTGGCGTCGTAGTGATCCATCAGGGTGTGAATGTCGCTCATGGCAAACCTCGGCTAGTGGGTAACGCCCGCTGGCAGGCCAGCGGGGCAAAGGGAATTCAGAGATGGGCGGCGAGGGGCGCCGCGCGTGGGCCGACCAGTGCGGCGACCAGCCAGATGGCCGCGCAGGCCAGGCTCGCGGCGGCCAGCCAGCCGATGGCGCCGCGCAGGTCGTAACCCAGTGACATCAGGGTGGCGACCGCCAACGGGCTGGCGAACTGGCCGATGTACAGGCAGCCGGTGAAGCCGCCCAGGCCGCGGCCGCGGGTGGTGGCGCTCAGGGCGTTCATCACCGGGGCCATGGCGTTGGGCACCAGGAGGCCGACGCCGAGGCCGTGGACGACCACCGCGATCAGCATGTCCTGGTAGCTGCCGGCGTGGATCAGCAGCCACAGACCGGTGGCCATCAGACCCAGCAGCAGGGCATTGCAACCGGGGATGCCGAGGGCGCGGCGCAGCAGCGGCCAGGCTATCGAGCCGCCGAGGCTGGACAGCAGGCCCAGGCCGGCGCAGGCGCCGATCATCGTGCTGGAGGTGATGCCCATGCTGGCCAGCAGCAGGGGCGACTGCACCGGCACCACCACGGCCAGCACCATGCCGCCGAGAATCAGCAGGTAGCCGACCACCAGCCGCGGGATGGACACCGGTGTGTCGTTCGTCTCGAGGCTGCTCGCCACCCGCACTGGCGGCTCCCAGAGCACGCGCAGCATCGCCGGGATCAGCAGCAGCGGCAGCAGGTACAGGTAGAACGGCAGCCGCCAGGACTGCTCGCCCAGGGCGCCGCCGATCACGAAGCACAGCGAGCCGACCAGGCCGATGGCAACCACCTGCAGGTTGACCAGGCGCATGCGGTCCTCGCCCTGCCAGTAGTCGGCGATCAGCGCGGCGCAGCAGGTCATGATCGCCGCCTCGGCGCAGCCGAACAACAGTCGCGCGCCGACGATATGGCTGAGGTCATCGAGCAGCGCCGGCAGCACGCCGAGTAGCGCGTACATCAGCGTGGCGATGACCAGCAGCGCCTTGCGGCCCACGCGGTCGGCGATCCAGCCGGCCAGGGGGGCGAACAGCGCAATTGCCAGGGCCGGCCCGGTGATGGCCAACGGCACCAGCACATCGGCGCGCGGCTCCAGCGGGCCGAATTCGGCGCCGAGCTTGGGCAGGATGGGCGCGACCATCACCGAGCCCATGATGGTCAGGCTGCTGCCCAGTACCAGCACCAGCCCTTCGCGGCGGGTCACGGCCTGGCGCGTGCCGCCTTGGGATGAGACGGCCTGGGATGACACGGAAGATTCGATCGTCATGGCGGCCACCTCAGAAGCTGTACGCGACGCGCAGCGCGACGTTGTAGCCTTCGCTGCGGTTCTCGGCGCCGAACTCCTTGTAGGCGTGCAGCCACACCGGCGGCAGACCGGGTTTGAAGAAGCTCACGGCCGGGCCGACGGCGATGACACGGGCGCGGTTGCCGCTCTGCAGGTTGGGCGCGTCGTCATCGCTGATCTGCTGGTAGTAGTAACCGCCCAGGCCGACGGTCCAGGGGCCGACGTGCTGGCCCACGGCGAGCTCGTGACGGTACTCGGTGCCGCTGCGGTAGTCGGTGGCGTGGTTGCGGCTGTTGATGTCCAACTGCTGGCTGGACGACACCTCGAAGCCGCCGTCGCTGATCCAGGTGGCGTTGAGCGCCGGCGAGACGGTCCAGTGATTGAGGCCGGGGGAGATCAGCCGGTTCTTGTCGTAATCGCCGGTCGGCGCCTGGATCTGCAGGCTGGTGTTGACGAACAGGTTGCGCGAGATATCCCACTGCAGGATCAGTGGGGTGATCTGCGTGTCGGCCTGGCGGAACACTTCCTTCTCGAAGCGCAGTGGGCCGAACGGGGTATCGACCTTGAGGCGAGCGTCCATCTGGAAGAACGGCTGGACGATGGCGAAACCGTAGCGGGCGCCGAACAGCTGCAGGTCGGTCATGCGGATGTAGGCCACGCCAAGCGACAGCACGTCCAGCGAGAAGGCGTTGTTGACCTTCCTGCCGTCGCCATCCTTCAACTGGTTGGTGGAGTAGTAGGCCGCGCGCATGCCCAGGGTGCCGAACGGCGTGGGCGGCGGCGTCATGCCGGCACCGAAGTCGTTGAGCCCGGCGGGCGTGGTAGGTGCCCCGTTTTCCGTCGCCTGGGCCTGGCTGCCGAGCAGCAGGGTGGCGCCGAGAAGGGCGGATAGATGAACGAGTGACGCACGGCGAACCGTCATGGCTGACCCCTTTTTTTATTGTGTGGGAGGTCAGCCTAGGGCGGCTTCAGCGCCTGCCGTTATCCGTTTTCAGCACAGTATTGGCGAGCCTGACGCAAGGTATCCGACGGCTTGCAGCCGAACAGCTGGCGGTAGTCGCTGGCGAAGCGGCTCAGGTGCCAGAAGCCCCAGTTGGCGGCGATGCTCTGTACCGAATCGGTCTCGCTGGCGTGGCGTAACTGGCGGTGCACCGCGTTGAGGCGGATGGTTCGCAGGTAGGCGATCGGGTTGATGCCCAGCGCTTCCTGAAAGCAGTACTGCAGCTTACGGCGGCTGGCGCCTATCTGGTTGCACAGCTCGAGAATGTTGATCGGCCGGTCCGGGTGAGCCAGGGCGTAATCCCGGGCGCGGTCGACCATGCGCCGGCGCGCGCTGATCGACAGCGAGTGGTCGTCTTCGCTGTCGATCAGCTCCAGCAGATGCATGATCACCGCATCGCGGATGGCGCCGCGGATCGTAGCGTGGTCGAGCAGTGTGGCGCCGGGCGCCTGCTGGTCGAGCACGCTGCCGAACAGGCTGATCAATTGCTGCTGGTCTGCTTGGCCGAGCAACTGGTAACAGCGTGACAGGCGCGTCAGGTCGAGTTCGCGCTGCTGCTGGTGCAGCGTGCGTTGCAGCGACTGCTCGTCGATGGCGATGCACACCGCATCCAGATCGCCATGCACGCGCAGTTCCGGCAGATGGGCGCCATGGCCGATCAGCAGGCTTGGTGCGTGAATCGAATGGCCCCCGCAATGCACGTGCGGGTCGGCGCAGCGCATCGGCATGGCGAAGACAATCGCGCCGGACCAGGTGGCCGCCTGCTTGAGCATCGCCTGGTTGGCGCGGTCGCGGATCAGCTGCATGCCGTCGAGCTGCACCTCGAGTATCTCGCCGCTGAAGCGCCCGGCGCTCAGCTGGTCGTAACGCAGCTGCCAGCCGGACAGCTGCGCGTGTTCCTCGACGTCGTGGGAGCGCCGGTAGCGGATCGCCGAAGGCGAGGGGCAAAGGGGCGAATTGGGCGTGGGAGCGAGAGAACTGTGCATTTTCGAAACCTCTACTGCGCTTCGATGCGGTGCTCTCACAATAAGGCAATTTCCGTTCCGTAAAACTACTTAATGATTAATAAGATTAACTTGTGCCGAAATGGGATAGCCGATTGCGTTGGGCCTGAAGGCTGAGCAGGCGTTAAGCAGGTGTCTAGATCGCACCATTGCCGCTGGGCATGACCGTTATGCACCGCGTTCATTTGACCCTGGCGGCTTGAGTGCATAGGGTGGCGACCCGTTTTCCCAGACTCAAGGTCGCCCATGTCCGCTCGTCCCAAACTGCCGTTCACCATCTACCTGCTGGGTGCGACGATCTTCTCGCTGGTCACGGCCGAATTCATGGTCGCCGGCATGATGCCGGCCCTGGCCGAGGCGTTTTCGGTGAGCCTGGGTGAGGTCGGCAACCTGATTGCCTTCTACGCGCTGGGCATGGCCCTGGGTGGCCCACCGGTGACCATGCTGTTGTTGTCGCGCGGCATCGGCAGCAAGCAGGCGCTGGTCGGCTTGCTGGCGGTGTACGTGCTGGCCGGTGCGCTCGCCGCGGCGGCGACCAGCTATCCGGTACTGGCGGTTGCACGGATCATCATGGGCGTGTCCAGTGCGGCCTGCATCGGTCTGTGCATGACCCTGTGTGCGGCGATGGTCTCCAATCAGGAACGCGGTCGCGCGGTATCGGTGGTGCTCGCCGGCCTGATGCTCTCGCCGGTGGCCGGCGTGCCGCTGACCGCCTGGATCGAGCAGCATCACGGCTGGCGCGCCAGCTCCTGGGCGGTGGTCGGCCTGGCGCTGGTCTGTACGCTGCTCGCCGCCATGCGCCTGCCCAAGGGCGAGGCTGGTGGCGAAGCTCGCCTTGGCGAACAGATCAGGACTCTGCGCACCCGCCGCCTGTGGGGCGCGTACCTGACCAGCGGGCTGATCATTGGCGCGACTTTCGCGGCCTTCAGCTACTGCACGCCGATCCTTATTCAGGAAGTTGGCCTGGCGCCCGGCCAGGTCGCGCCGATGCTGGCGCTCTACGGCGTGGCCAACCTGATTGGCAACATGGTGGTCGGCCGTTTCGCCGACAGCCATACTTTCACCGCGCTAGGCCTGGGGCTGGTAGTGCTGGTGCTGGCCATGAGCGGCTTCGCCGTGGCCGGAGACAACCTTTGGCTCAACCTGACCTGCTTCATCGCCATCGGCCTGACCGGCGTGGCGCTCAACCCGGCAATGGTCGCGCGGGTGATGAAGGCCGCCGAGCCCGGCGCCCTGGTCAACACCCTGCACACGTCGGTGATCACCGCCGGGCTGGCGTTCGGCAGTTGGGCCGGTGGCGCGGCCATCGAGGCCGGCTACGGACTGCGCGCGCCGCTGTGGGTCGGCGCCGGCATCGCGCTGCTGGGGCTGCTCAGCGTGATTCGTCCGCTGGCCAGCCGCCGTGTAGCCGCCAGCCCTTGCGCCTGATTGCCGCGCTCGCTTAAGCGGGAGCCAGCGGCAGCTGCACCCTGAATATGGCGCCGCCGCCGGTGGCGTCCTCGACCGTGATACGCCCACCGTGGGCCCGCACGATTTCCTGCACCAGATGCAGGCCGAGGCCGTGGCCTGGCTGTTCGGTCTTGCCGCGATAGAACGGCTGGAAGATCTGCTCTCGATCCTCCCGCGGTACACCCGGGCCCTGATCCGCCACCGCCATGCTGCCGTTCGTGCCGACCTGCAGGCTGATGCTGCCTACGCCGGCGCCGTGCACCAGAGCGTTCTGCAGAAGGTTGGTGATCACCCGGCTCAGGGCGCTGGGTTGGCCCATCACCCATACCGGATGTTCGGGTGCCTCCAGCACCAGGTCGTCACAGCGGGTCAGGGCCACGGGGGCGATATCGGAAATCACTTCGCGGCTCAGCGCGACCAGATCCACTAACTCGAACTCCACCTTTGGCGACTGCAGCCGTTGCAGGTCGAGCAACTGCTCGGCCACGGTGGCCAGGCGTGCCAGGTCGATCTGCAACATGGGTTTGATGGGGTGTGCCGGCATGCCGTCCAGGCGTGCCATCAACACGGCGATCGGCATGCGAAGCTCATGGGCGGCGTCACGCAGGAAACGGTCACGGGCGTGATAGGCCTTGCTGGATCGCTCCATGGCCGCGTTGAAGGCACTGACCAGCGGGCGAATCTCTCGCGGCACCGAGTCCTCGGGCAGGTGCGCATCGTGCTGCGAGATATCCAGCGCCGCAGCGCGGCTGGCCAACCGGCGCACGCCGCGCATGGCGCGCAGCACCACGATGGGCGTGGCCAGCAGGGTGAAGAGCAGCAGCGGCGTCAGGAAGTAGGGGCTGAGCAGCCCGGTGGCCTGGACGATCAGGCTGGTGAAGCTCAGGTCCGCCACGCCGCCGACCATGATGTGCACCCGTTGCCCCTGGATTTCCTTGACCTCGATGCGCATGGTCAGATGACGGTGTTCCGGCAGCGCGCGTATCTGTGAGATGCCCAGTACCGAAACGTAATTCGCCAGTTCGCGGTATTCGCCCGGCACACTGCCAAGTTCTTCACGGCGCCCGTTACCGTCGCCGATTACCACCCATAGGCCAGGGTTAGTGGCTTGCAACTCGCGCAACGGCTCGTTGGGCTCGAATACCAGGCCTTGGGGCGTGATGGCGATGGAGTCTTCCAGTACGTCGATCACCGCGTCATCCATGAAGGTGAATTGGTCGTCGATGATGTGATACAGGGTGCCGGCGATCGCCGTCACCAGCACGACCACCTGCATGATGCACAGCGACCACAGCAGGCGCCCGATCAGCGATGGATTGTGGGCGGCTTTCATCGGCTTTCCTTGAGCAGGTAGCCGACGCCGCGGATCACCGCGATCTCCACGCCGGCCTCGGCGTCCTTGAGCGCCCGGCGCAGCCGCGACACGTGGGCGTCCAGGGCGTTGGACTGGATCTCGTCCGCCAGGCCATACACCGCCTCGTGGAGGTTCTCGCGCAGTACGGTGCGACCCTGGCGGTAGATCAGCGCCTCGAGAATCAACAGCTGGCGCCGTGGCAACGGCAGCGCCTGGCCATCGACGATGGCCTCGCGGGCGCTGAAATCGAACGACAGCGCGCCAAGGGTCGCGGTGGGCAGAACCATGGTGGCCGGGCGCCGGGCAATCGCCCGCACCCGGGCCAGCAACTCGTCGACCGCCACCGGCTTGACCAGGTAATCGTCGGCGCCACCATCTAAGCCGTCGACCCGCTCGGCGATCTCGCCGCGGGCGGTGAGCAGCACGATGGGCAGCGCCGGGCAGAGCCGCCTGGCGGTAGCGATGAAACCCACGCCATCGCCATCGGGCAGGCCGCGGTCGAGAATCAACAGGTCATGCACGTTAAGCCGCAGGGTCGCGCCTGCCGCTGCCAGCGAGTGCACGCAATCCACCAGCAAACCGTGCCGGCCCAGCGCCTCTTGCAGGGCTTGGGCCATGGGCAGGTCATCTTCGACGAGAAGGATTCGCAAGGTGCATTACCGCGCGGTTTATCGGAGCTGCACATAGTAGCGGAGCCGGCAAAAACGCGACGCAATGTTCAGGCAATGTTACCGGGTGACCATCGCCTGCAACGGCCGACGGGGCCGTCAAGGCAAGGTGGCCGCCGCCCACGAGGCGATGCCGGAGCACCTGTGCACGCAACTTTCGGGCGGGTTGAGGCATGAATCGAACTTTCGTGGTCTTCGGGGCGCAGAACAGCGTGGGCGCGCTGGCCGCCCGTCAATACGGTAACCAGGGCTATGACGTGGTGCTGGTGACCAATCATGCGCACTGCGTGCAGGCGCTGACCTGCGTGCTGGAGAGCGAAGGCATCGCCACCCGCACTTTTACCGGCGACCTGTCCCACCCTGAGCAAGTTCGGGCGGTCATTCGCTCCATTCGCAGCAGCGTCGGGCCCATCGACGCCATGTACTACGGCCTGGACTCCAGCAATGGCCCCGATCACGCCGCCG
This sequence comes from Pseudomonas sp. PA27(2017), assembly GCF_001945445.1. Lineage (GTDB taxonomy): Bacteria > Pseudomonadota > Gammaproteobacteria > Pseudomonadales > Pseudomonadaceae > Aquipseudomonas. The sequence continues at coordinate 11,787 of NZ_MSXW01000058.1, read as the reverse complement.
AGGCTGCCGAACTGGGTTGTCTGAGCCTGGCCGCGGTGGTCAGCGAACTGCTGCCCGACATGCGCTCGCGCAAGGCCGGCGCCATCCTGCTTGACCAAGGCACCGCAGACCTGACATGCGCCCACGGCGCCAATGCCCGGCTGTGCCTGCAATGCCTGCAGGAAGCGCGGGCCTGCGAGGGCGTGCAGGTGGGCACGCTCAGCGTCGGTGGCCTGATCGGCGGGCGGCGCGCCAGCTGAGCCGCGGCGCTCCTGCACTGCCTCTGCCCGGTTGCTTCGCCAGCCATTGCTCGACAGAATCGCTCGCCGGCCCGGAAAGGTGCTGATTGACGAGGCAGCCGTTGACCCCACGAAAATTGTCCGCACGCCTGGAGCGCGTCGCCGCCCAGGTGCCCGCCGGAGCACGGCTTGCCGATATCGGCACCGACCACGGCTACCTGCTCGTCGCCCTGATGAATCGCGGTGCGATCAGCACGGCGGTCGCCGGCGAGGTGGCGCTCATACCGTTGCGCGCTGTCGAGCGCAGCGTGCGCGAACACGAGCTGGGGGATCGCATCGCCGTGCGCCTGGCCGACGGGTTGGCGGCCATCGAGCCAACTGACTGCATCACTGCCATCAGCTTCTGTGGCATGGGCGGCGAGACCATCCGCGACATTCTCGCGCGGGACAAGGCGCGGCTCGGCGGCAACGAGCTATTGATCCTGCAACCCAACGGCGGTGAGCAGCCGCTGCGCCAGTGGCTGATGGACAACGACTACCGCATCGCCCATGAAGAGCTGCTGCAGGAGAATCGTTTCTTCTACGAAATCATCGTCGCCGAGCCCGGTAAGCCGACGCGCTATACCGAACAGGAACTGTATTTCGGCCCGCTGCTCTTGCAGGCACGCGATTTGGTGTTCGAGGCCAAGTGGCAGCGTCTGCTGCGCCTCAAGCTGCAGACCCTGGCCGGCCTGGCCCGCGCCAGCCAGGACGTACCCGATGAAAAGCTGGAGCAGCAGATACGCTGGATCACCGAGCTGCTTGCCTCGAAAACTCCTGCACAGACCTGAAGTGCTCGTGCAGAACCAGGCCGGTCAGTGTCCCAGGCGAATGCGTTGATCCGCTACCGCCTCGATCAGCGCTTCGTCGTGGCTGACCAGCAGCACCGCGGTGCGGCGTTCCCTGGCGGTTTCCACCAGCAGTTCGATCATCTCCTGCTGGGTAATCAGGTCGAGGCGCGAGCTGGGTTCGTCGGCGAAGATGAACACCGGGTCGAGCAGCAGCACGCGCAGCAGGGAAAAACGCTGCAGCTCGCCGCCGGAAACGTTGCCGGGCAAGCGGTCGAGCAGGCCTCGGTCGAGGCGCAGGCGTTGCAGCAGCCCGTCGATACGGCTGGCATCGAGGCGATGCAGCTTGATCAGATCGGCCAGGCAGCGGCCCAGGGTGATCGTTGGCGCGAAGGCCGCCACCGGGTCCTGGTAAAGCTTCTGGAAGGCCACGCGCGGCGCCTCGCGGCACTTGGTCACGGTGCCGCTGCGCGCCTGCATCAGGCCGAGAATGACGTCGCCCAGGGTCGACTTGCCACAGCCCGAGGGGCCGGTCACGCCGACCACTTCGCCCGGGCGCGCTTCGAACGACAAGCCCTCGAACAGCACGCGTTCGCCACGCTCCACGGCCAGGTCACGTACCTGCACCACCGGCTCGCCGCCCGGCCTTGACGGGGCATGGCGCGGCCAGCGCGCCGGATCGGCATTCAGCAGGCGGCGGGTGTATTCGTGGCGCGGTGCGTCGAGTACCTGCTCGGCGCTGCCGCTTTCGATGACGCGGCCCTTGAGCATGATCATCACCTCGCCACCGAGCCGGCGCGCCACCTCGATGTCGTGGGTGATGATCAGCAGCGCGCCGCCCTCGGCGATGCCGGCCTGCAGCAGGCCGATCACTTCGCCGATACGCGCGCTGTCGAGACCCTTGGTGGGCTCGTCGGCGATCATCACCTTGGCGCCCCCAGCGTGGGTGGCGGCGAAGGCCAGGCGCTGTGCCATGCCGCCGGAGAGCTGAAAGGGAAACTTCGCCTCGGCCTGTTCGATGCCCAGCTGCGTCAGGTCCTGACGGCTTTGTTGACGGGATTCTTGAGCGCTTTTGCCGACCACGTAGCGGTAGGTTTCCGCGACCTGGTCGAGGGCGCGCATGGTGGGGTCCAAGCTCAGCCAGGGTTCCTGGGGAAGTACGGCCAGTTCGCGGCCCCAGGCGGCGTGGCGACCGCTGGCCTGGCCGGGTTCGCGCAGGTCGCCAGCCAGTTCGATCTCGCCGTGGGCGGCGAGGCCCGGTGGCAGGTTGCCGACGATGCCCTGGGCGAACAGGCTCTTGCCTGAGCCGGTTTCGCCGATGATGGTCAGTACTTTGCCGGGCCACAGGTCGACGGACAGCGGCTCGACCAGTTGTGCGGTGGCGGTGCGGATTTCCAGGGCGCGGGTGCTCAGCAGTGGTTTCATGGCTTGCGCCCCCCGGCAATCAGCAGCAGTGACAGAACGATGAGAAAGATCACGGTGATCGGCAGGGCGATCACCGCTGGTGCTTCGGCGAAGTACGGCAGTAGCTCGGTGATCATCAGGCCCAGCTCGGCGGTCGGCGGCTTGACGCCGACGCTGACGAAGCCCAGGGCGGCGATGGCCATGATCGCCGCGGCCGCGCCAAAGGCGGCGATGGTCATCAGCAGCGGAGCCAGTTCCGGCAGCAGGTGACGACGGATGATGTACAGCGGGCCGAAGCCGAGCAGCTGTGAGGCGGCCACGGCCGGCGAGGCCAGCACCGTACGCGCCAGGGCACGGGTCATGCGGAAATATTCGATCCACAGCACCAGCGCCACCGCGCCGTACAGGGCGAGGAACGAGCCGGGATAGATGGCCACGATCAGCAGAACCAACAGCAGGCCGGGCAGGGCCAGGAACATCTCGGCCAGCAGCCCAAGACCCTTGTCGACCCATCCGCCCTTCCATGCCGCCAGGATGCCCAGCAGCACGCCGGGAATGGCCGCAGTAGCGACGCTGACCAGCGCCAGGCCCAGCGACAGGCGCACGGCAGCGGCCAGGCGCGCGAGCATGTCGCGGCCCAGGTGATCGGTGCCCAGCGGGTGGGCGCTGCTGACGCCGGCGAGAATCGCGCTGTAGTCCTGCTTGGCGATGTCCACGCCCCAGAACAGTGGTATGCAGACGGCGAAGGCGACCAGTGCCGCAAGCAGGGCGAGGCCGATGTAACGGACGGTCGCGCGTGGTGCGGGCGCCGCCTCGGCGATGGCGATTTCCAGGCTCATGCGGTTCTCCGGCGCGGGTCGATCAGGTGGTTGAGCAGGTCCACGGCGGTATTGAGCAGCACGAACATCAGCCCCATGGCCAACGCGGTACCCTGCACCATGGGCACGTCGCGCTGGACGATGGCGTGAACCAGGCCATGGCCGATGCCCGGCCAGGCGAACAGGGTCTCGACCACCACCACGCCTTCAATCAGGTACACCAGCTGTACGCCGAGATAGGTCACCACCGGCACGCCGATATTGCGCAGGCCGTGGCGCAGGAATACCTGGGTGCCGCTGAGGCCCTTGAGGCGCCCGAAGGCGAAGTAGGCGGACGATGCCACCGCCACGGTGGCGTCCCTTGCGACCCGGGAGGAGACGGCCGCGAGCCCCAGCGCCAGGGTCAGCGTCGGCAGGATGGTGTGGGTGAAGCTGCCATGGCCGGCGGACGGCAGCACCATCAGCCACACCGAGAAGATCAGCACCAGAATCACTCCGAGCACGAAGTGAGGGATGGCGCGAGTGACCGTGCTGAGCAGCAGCAGGCCGCGATCCAGCATGCCACCCGGACGCAAGCCGGCGATCACCCCGATCGGCGGGCCAATCAGAAAGGACAGCAGGACGGCGCCGACCGCCAAGCGCACGGAGCTGCCCAGTTCGTGGGCGACCATGTCCAGCACCGGCCGGCCGGTAACCAGCGAGTTGCCCAGATCGAGGGTCAGCAAGTCGCCGATCCACGCGGTGAAGCGCCACAGTACTGGTTGGTCCAGGCCCAGTTCGGCGCGCACCGCTTCAGCGGCGGCGCTGTTGACCATGTCGTACCCGTAGCGCCCGGCGGCGATGCGGTAGGCGGCATCACCGGGCAGCAGGCTCATCAGCAGAAAGGTCAGCGAGCCGATCAGCACGGCGACCATCACCGCCTGCAGCAGGCGAAAGCCCAGCAGGCGGATCATGGGCGCCACCGCATGCTGCTCAGGCCGAAGGTGCGCTCGAACGGATCGATAGCGGCGCCTTCGATCTGCTTGGACACGGCGATGGACTGGCGATACCAGGCGATCGGAATCAACGGCAGATCGGTCTGCACACGCTTCATCAGCTCGTTGCGCAACTGCTGTTGCTCGACCGGATCATTGCTGGCCAGCAGTTTGCTCAGGGTCTGGTCGAACTGCGGGTTGTTCCAGCCCAGCGGGCCCCACTCGGCACCACCGTTGCCGAAGTCGGCCATCAGGGTCAGCAGTGGGTCGGGCACCAGGGCGTAGTTGCGGCCGTACAGGGCCAGTTGCAGGGTGCCGTCGTTATGGGCGGCGGGAACCGCGCTGGCGTTGCCCACAGCAACCTCCACATCCACGCCCACCTCGCGCAGTTGCGCCTGCAGGGCGGTGGCGATCAGCGGCAGTTCCGGGCGGTCGGAGTAGGTGAGCAGCTTGAGTTGCAGGCGCTGGCCGTCCTTTTCCAGGATGCCGTCGGCGCCGGGTGCCCAACCCTGTGCCTTGAGCAACTCGCGGGCCGCCTGCGGGTCGTACTTGAGCGGTGGCAGGCTGGCGTCGTGCCAGGCCGGCACGCTGTCGGCGAACATTTGCGTAGCGCCGGTGCCCGGTGCGCGCAGCACGGCGGCGGTGATGCCTTCGCGGTTGATCGCCAGGCTCAGGGCCCGGCGCACCTCGACCGGCGCGGTGGCACCGCTGCCGGCATTCGCCGCCAGCACCAGCACGCGCGGCACCGGGCCCATCAGCACCTGCACGTTGGGGTTGCGCTGCAGGCGCGCGATGCTCGGCGGGTCGAGCTGGAATACCAGTTCGGCGCCGCCGCTCTCGGCCATCAGCGAACGGGTTTCGCCGCGACCGGCGCCGAGGTAAGTGGTCTTCTCGATGCTCGGTTTGGTTCCCCAGTAACCGTCGAAGCGTTCTGCGGCGAGGCGCTGCGGCGGCTGCAGCAGGGTCAGCTGATACGGGCCGGTGGCGATGATCTGCTTGACGTTGTCGTCTGCGTCATAGGCCGCGCTGGCCAGAATGTTGGTGGACGAATGAGCCAGCAGCGCCGCCAGCGGTTTGAAGGGCTTGTTCAGGGCGATCACCACGTCATTGCCATTGGCGCTGATCGCGGTGATCGGCGCGTCGCGCAACATGCCGGGCTTCTTGCGCGCCGCCTCCAGGGCATGGGCGGCAACGGCGGCGGTGAGGTCGCTGCCGTCGTGGAACTTCACGCCCTGGCGGATCGACAGCGTCCACTGCTTGCCATCGTCCGACACGCTCCAGCGTTCGGCCAGTGCCGGCAGCGGCTGGCCCTTGGCGTCGGCTTCGAGCAGGGTTTCGGTAATCTGCATGCGCTGGAAGATGAACCCGGAAATCGCCGGATCCAGCCCGCCGATCTCGAACGGTGCGACCACGTCGAACACGCGATCATCGGCGGTGACATGGCCGGCTGTCAGTGTCAGCCAGGTGGCGAGGGCACCTGCGAGCAGGGAGAGGCGAGGGCGTTTGCTGAGCAGCATGGGCAGATCCTTGGCAAGTCGGTCGACAGGCAGGGGCCAGCGCCGCACCGCCCAGTGGCAAAAAAGGGCGGACAATATAGTAATGTTATGTTGTATCGTCCAGCGCCAGGTTATTCGTAACCGCCGCTGCTGGTGTGTACAGGCGGGAATCTCGGGCGCTCCTTGTGCTGGGGAAATGATGTAGCTGCTAAGCCAGGTGAAGGAGGGCGCGCTTATCGAAATCGAATCCGTCCCTACCGCAAGGCCGCCAATGAACTAGTCGAAGCTCCACGGGCTCAGATGATCGATTCGTCGGCATTCGTTCCCCATCTGTGTGGAAACGCTGTCTCGCTTAGCTAGTACAGAGGACTCAGCATGACCAAGACCACGCCCGAAAAGGATCTGCGCATAGAGACCATTCGCGGACTGGCGCTGTTTCTGATGGTAGCGGGCCATGTCATCGGCAGTTCATCCGACCTGGGCATGAAGGTGCCGGACGACTCCGTGCTGCGCTATCTTTACGATTCACTCGTCTACATCCGCATGCCGCTATTCACCGCCATCTCGGGCTACGTCTATGCGCTGCGTCCGGTGAACACCGGCAGTGACCTCTCGCGCTTCTACCAAGGCAAGTTCAAACGCGTCGGCATACCGCTGCTGACGGTCTCGACGCTGTTCTTCGCTTTGCAGATGATCGTGCCCAACACCAACGACAAACCGCAACTGAGCGAGATCTTCAGCATCTACTTCTTCAGTTACGCGCACTTCTGGTTTCTGCAGGCGATCTTCTGCATCTTCATAGTGATCGCGTTGCTGGAAAAAGCAGGTCTGCTGCTGAGCCTGCGTAATTACGGCCTGGTTTTCGTGGTGGTGCTGGCTGCGTCCTTTGCATCGGAAGGTTGCCCGAATCTGTTCAGTCTCGACAGGGCAGTAGAGCTGTTTCCGTTCTTCCTGCTGGGCCTGGGGCTCTATCGTTTCAGCGAGCAGCTGATCACCCGCAGCAGCGTCATCACCATGGCCGCGGCGCTGGTGATCCTGGTGGGTATCGACCAGGCCTATCTGTTCGCGCTGATCGACCTCGACGACATTGATCTAGCCGTGGTGGGTACCGCCCTGGGCCTGGCTGCCATCAGCCTGCTGATCGCCCGGCGTTTCTATTTCCTGCCATTGGCCTGGCTGGGCTATTTCTCGTTCGAGATCTACCTGTTCCACGTCTTCGGCACCGCAGGGGCGCGCATCGTGCTGAACAAGCTGCAGGTGGAGGAGCAGTGGCTGGTCTTTACCGTCAGTATGCTGCTGGGCCTTCTCCTGCCGGTGGCGTTCAAGTTGGTACTGGAACGGATCGGCCCGCTGCATATTCTCAGCGTGGCGTTTTTTGGCACCAGGACGCGGGTCAACCGCGCGACCGCGCCGCTACAGAAGAAATTCGACGCACAGGATGGCGGTAGCCGGCACCACGGCCTTGAAGGTGCTCGCAAACACGAAGATCACGCCTCGAGGGTAAATGCCCGAGGCTGACACCGAGCGCAGCCTTCAGGCATTGAGGTATTTGGGGTGCCGCCGCAGCAATTTGAAGCGTTGCATCCTGCGTTTGCCGCTGAGCACCCGCCCGCCCATGTTTCAGGGTTCAAAGGCCTGCGCAAACAAAACGCCGCGCAAGTGCACGGCGTTTCATTTGAGCGCATAGGCTCAGGCCGGGTAGATGGCGCCGAGTACTCGCAGGCCTTTGGCGCCGGTGACTTCCGGCCTGTTGGCGGGGATGCCGTTCAGGCAGCAGTGGGCCAACCAGGCGAACGCCATGGCCTCGACCCAGTCGGCGGGCACGCTATGGTCGTCGGTGCTGCTCACCTCGGCAGCAGGCAACAGTGCCTGCAAGCGTGCCAGCAGCTCCTTGTTATGAGCACCGCCGCCGCACACCAGTAGCTGGCTGCACGTTGGCTGCGCGTTACGCAACGAGCTGGCGATGCTGGTGGCCGTCAGTTCCAGCAGGGTGGCCTGCACGTCTACTGGTTGATAGGCAGGCTGCTGTTCCAGGTGGCGCGTCAGCCAGGGCAGGTTGAACAGCTCGCGCCCGGTGCTTTTCGGCCCGGTCGCCTGGAAGAACGGATCCGCCAGCAACGCGGTCAGCAGCTCGGGCTGCACCGTACCGCTGGCAGCCCATGCGCCGTCCTTGTCGTAGGCCTGGCCGCGATGATGGTGAATCCAGGCGTCCATCAGCACGTTGCCCGGCCCACAGTCGAAGCCCTTGGCGGGCTTTCCCTCTTCCAGCAGGCTGAGGTTGCTGAAGCCACCCACGTTGAGAATTGCCCGAGCGGAGCCGGGGCTGGCGAAAAGCGCCTCGTGAAAAGCCGGCACCAGGGGGGCGCCCTGGCCGCCAGCGGCTACGTCGCGGCGCCGGAAGTCGGCCACTACGGTTATGCCGGTCAGTTCTGCCAGCAGGGCAGGGTTGCCGATCTGGATGGTGAAGCCCCGGGCCGGTTCGTGGCGCACGGTCTGGCCGTGGCTGCCAATGGCGCGAATGGCGGTGGGTTGCAGGTTCTGCTGGCGCAGCAGGCCGTCGATGCCATCGGCAACCAGCCGCGCCCACGCTTGCTCGGCAAGAGCGGCCCTGGCGAGTTCATCCGCACCCGGGCTGCACAAATCGAGCAGTTGCTGGCGAAGCGAGTCGGGGAGGGCTTGATAATGGTGGGCGAGCAACCGAGTGCGCTCGCCTTGCTCGACAAGGGCGATGTCCAGCCCGTCGAGACTGGTACCGGACATCACCCCGAGATAGAGCATGGGATCAGCGCTTGTTGAGGGCGAGCATGGTGGCTTTTTCCTGATCCATACGGGCCATGAGCGGCTTGCTCATCTGCAGGAAGCGTTGCTTCTCCTGGCGGGCGATCGGATCGGACATCGGCAGCTTCTGGCTCAGCGGATCGACGTGAGTGCCGTTGACCTGGAACTCGTAGTGCAAGTGCGGCCCTGTCGACAGACCGGTGGTGCCGATATAGCCGATGATCTGGCCCTGCTTCACGCTGCCGCCCGTGCGAACGCCTTTGGCGAAACCCTGCATGTGCGCATAGAGCGTGCGGTAGCGGCTGCCATGCTGCAGGACCACGGTGTTGCCATAGCCACCTTTGCGGCCGGCCAGGATGACCTTGCCATCACCGGCAGCCTTGATCGGCGTACCGCGTGGTGCGGCATAGTCGACGCCCTTGTGAGCGCGGATCTTGTTGAGGATCGGGTGCTTGCGGCCGTTCGAGAAGCGCGAGCTGATGCGCGCGAAATCTACCGGCGTACGAATGAACGCCTTGCGCATGCTGTTGCCATCGGCGTCGTAGTAGCTGACGTTGCCCTGCTTGTCGGTATAGCGAACAGCGGTAAAGGTCTTGCCACGGTTGGTGAAACGTGCGGACAGAATGTTGCCGGTGCCGACCGATTTATCGCCAACCTTCTTGTTCTGATAGATGACCTCGAACTCGTCGCCTTCACGTATATCCATGGCGAAGTCGATGTCGTAACCGAAGATGTTGGCCAAGTCCATGGTCAGGTTGTGGGACAGGCCGGCGCGCTTGGCCGCCACGAACAGCGAGCTGTTGATCACCCCATGGGCGTAGGATTCATGTACGTCCGGCTTGACCAGCTCACGCTTGAAGTCATAGCCGCTGTCGGTCTTGCTCAAGCTGACGCTTTCCAGGTCGCTGAGCTGGCTGTGCAGGCTTTCCAGCTGGCCGTCTTCGCTCAGCTGGAACTGCAGTTCCTGGCCGACCTTGAGGCGTGTCAGCTGCTTGGCCTCTTTGCTGCTGTTGATCACTTCATGCAGGGTGTTGGGGCTCAGGCCCACTTTGCTGAACACCGTGGAAAGCGTGTCGCCATTTTCTACAGCGACCGTCTTGCTACGCGGATCTTCAGGCGGCTGCTCGGCGATCTCCGGCTCTGCGTCGAGCTCGGCATTCTGCGAATCATCGCTACCTTCTATCTGCGCGAACGGCGAGTCGACGTCTTCCTGGGCTTCGGCGCCTGCCTGATTACTGGGCAGGTTCTGCTGGATCTGCTCGGAGCCGTTGTCCATGTCCAGATTGAGAAACGTCTTCTTTGCTTCTACTTCGCGGGAGGGAAACACCAACAGCGCAAGGCTTAGGAGGGCGGCGACGCCGCTGGCTGCGATGATGTGTGTCTTGGGGTAGAGCGGCGGCGCTTTAGTTGTAGAGGTCATAAGGGCTGCTTTTTGATGAAGTGAAAAGATGAAGAGGAAAAAGAAGAAACTGATGAATATGCAGTAACTGTATAAAATATAACCAAATCTACCTCGAGGCAACCCCGCAGGTGATGGCCGGCACCTGCAGCGGGCATTGCAGGGCAAAACTTGTCATTTGTTGGCGATCTTGTATGGTTGGAGCCCTTTTGAATCTGGTGGCTGTGAGTCCTATGAAGTCGGTTGAAGAGCAGCTCGCGCTGATCAAGCGCGGTGCGGAAGAAGTTCTTGTTGAAGCTGAGCTGATCGAGAAGCTCAAGCGCGGTGAGCCGCTGCGTATCAAGGCCGGCTTCGACCCGACTGCACCGGACCTGCACCTGGGCCACACCGTGCTTATTAATAAGCTGCGCCAGTTCCAGGAGTTGGGGCATCAGGTGATCTTCCTGATCGGCGACTTCACCGGCATGATCGGCGATCCCAGCGGCAAGAGCGCAACGCGCCCGCCGCTGACCCGTGAGCAGGTATTGGAGAACGCCGAGACCTACAAGGCTCAGGTATTCAAGATCCTCGACCCGGCCAAGACCGAGGTTGCCTTCAACTCCACCTGGATCAACGAGCTGACGCCGGCCGACTTCATTCGCCTGGCCTCTCAGTACACCGTGGCGCGCATGCTCGAGCGCGATGACTTCGACAAGCGCTACACCGGCAACCAGCCGATCGCCATTCACGAGTTCCTTTACCCGCTCGTGCAGGGCTATGACTCGGTGGCGCTGCGCGCCGATGTCGAGCTCGGCGGTACCGATCAGAAATTCAACCTGCTGATGGGACGCGAACTGCAGCGCGCCTATGGGCAGTCGTCCCAGTGTGTCGTCACCATGCCGCTGCTCGAAGGGCTGGATGGCGTGAAGAAGATGTCCAAGTCCCTGGGTAACTACATCGGCATCCAGGAAGCACCGGGCGTCATGTACAACAAGCTGGTGTCCATGCCGGATGCGCTGATGTGGCGTTACTTCGAATTGCTCAGCTTCCGCACCATGGATGAGATCGAGCAGTTCAAGAAGGACGTGGAAGCCGGCGCGAACCCGCGTGATATCAAGATCAAGCTGGCCGAAGAAATCGTCGCGCGTTTCCATGGCGAAGAGGCGGCGGCTACAGCCCACCGTTCTGCCGGTAACCGGATGAAGGATGGCGAGCTGCCTGAAGATCTGCCAGAGGTCGAGCTGGCAGCTGGCGATGATATGCCGATTGCCGCGCTACTTAATAAAGCAGGCCTGGTGAAGAACGCAGCGGTCGCGCGTGATCTTCTTGGCTCAGGCGGTGTGCGTGTGGATGGTCAGGTGGTCGATCGCAGCTTCGTGTTCAAGCTGGGCGCTACCCACGTCTGCCAGGCCGGCAAGAAGGCTTTCGCGCGGGTTACGCTGAAAACTGAATAAAAGCGTAAATTAAGGGTTGACCTGATTTCGTGGGGGCCTATAATGCGCACCACTTCCGGCGCAGCCTGATCTGAAAACTCCTTGTAGATCAACGAGTTAGACGAAAATAAAGGTTGCACGGACGGCGAATTCGAGTAGAATGCGCCGGCATCGACAGGGTGGTTTGAGTGGTTCTGTTGATGGTTCGGTCAGGTTGATCGAAGGCGGTAAAAGAGGGTGTTGACAGCGGTTTGTAACGCTGTAGAATGCGCCTCCCGCTGGAGAGAAGATGGTCTGGTCGGGCGCTGCAAGGTGTTGAGAAGAAAGAAAAAATTCTTCAAAAACAGCTTGACAGCAAATGAGGGTGCTGTAAGATGCGCGCCTCGGTTGAGACGAAAGCCTCAGCCAAACGTTCTTTAACAACTGAATCAAGCAATTCGTGTGGGTGCTTGTGAGTTAAG
>NZ_MSXW01000019.1 GCF_001945445.1 Pseudomonas sp. PA27(2017) | reverse complement strand
TCCCTGGAGCGCCCCGACGTGATCACCGAGGGCGAGCGCCCGGTGTATTTCCGCGTCGACCTTTTCTTCTGATTTCTGATTCGTTTACGCCCTGGAGCACCCTGACATGGACGTTCGCAGCCCCTTCTTCCAGAACATCGCCCTGATCCTTGCCGGCGTGATGTTCCTCAATCCCATCGTCGCCTCGGCGGCGCAACTGACCGTTGATGCCCAGGCGGGCGGCAACACCAGCCTCGACCGGGCCGGCAATGGCGTGCCCATCGTCAACATCGCCACGCCAACCGGCAGTGGCCTGTCGCACAACAAATTCACCGACTACAACGTCGGCGGGCAGGGGCTGATCCTCAACAATGCCACCGAGCGGCTGCAGAGCACCCAGCTCGGCGGCATCATCGTCGGCAACGGCAACCTGCAGGGTCGCGCTGCCGGCGTCATCCTCAACGAAGTGACCGGCAGCAACCGCAGCCAGCTCAAGGGCTACACGGAAGTGGCCGGGCAGGCAGCGCACGTCATCGTGGCCAACCCCCATGGCATCACCTGCGACGGCTGCGGTTTCATCAACACCCCGCGCGCCACCCTGAGCACCGGCGCTCCAGTTGTAAACAACGGCCGCTTACAGGGCTTCGAAGTCAATGGCGGCGACATCGCCATCGAAGGCGCTGGCCTCAATGCGGGCAACGTCGACCAGTTCGACCTGATCACCCGCAGCGCGCAGATCAACGCCGAAATCCACGCCAAGCGCCTGAACGTCATCGCCGGCCGCAACGAGGTCGATGTTGCCACCCTGCAGGCCACCGCCAAGGCCGACGACGGATCCTCGCAGCCCCAGCTGGCCATCGACAGTTCCGCCCTGGGCGGCATGTACGCCGGTGCGATTCGTCTGGTCGGTACCGAAGCGGGCGTGGGTGTGAAACTGGCCGGTGATATGGCCGCCAGTGCCGGGGATATTCGGATCGATGCCAATGGCAAGTTGAGCCTAGCGCAGACCTCGACGGCTGGCGACTTCTCCATTGACGCCGGCGAGCTGGCGCTGACAGGCAAGGCCTACGCTGCTGGTCAGGCCAGGATCAGCGCCCAGGGTTCGCTCCAGATGCAGCAGAGCCTGGCCGCAGCGGGCGATATTCGGCTCAAGGCGGAGCAGGTGATCAACCAGGGCCTGGTCGAGGCCGGCGTTAGGCCAGACAACAGCCGCACGGCGGCGGATTTGCGCATCGAGGCACAGCAGGTAAGCAATACCGGCAGCCTGATCGGCAATCGCCAACTGGAGGTCAAGGCCAGTCAGCGCCTGGACAATCAGGGCGGCACGCTCAGCGCCAAGACGCTCACTCGAATCGATGCATCACAGCTGGATAACCGTAACGGCCAGGTACGCAGCGATGTTGCTTTGAGCGCGGTGGCGGGGGACGTGTACAATCGCAGTGGGCAGATAGCGGCCAAGCAAGTGGACATCGCCGTAGCGGCTGGCGGTGCGCTCGACAATCGGCAGGGGACGTTGTTTGCGCAAGAGCGTCTGGAGATTGCGGCAGGCGACTTGCACAACAGCGGTAAAGGAACCCTGGCCAGCCAGGGTAGCCTGAGCGTCACGCTGAGTGGTCACCTCGATAACCACGGCCAAGGAACGCTGGTCAGCCAAGGCTCACAGAGTATCCGCGCAGCCTCCGTCGACAATAGCGGTGATGGTCTGCTATCGAGCCGCACCAGCCTCAGCGTGAACGAGGCGGCGACGGACAACCGGGGTGGTCGAATTCAGGCTGACGGAGCGCTCAATCTGAACCAGGGCAGCCTGAACAACCAGGGCGGCACGCTCAGTGGCAAGGGAAGTGTGAGTCTTGAGCTGTCCAGCCTGGACAACCGTAATCAGGGGCAGGTCAGCGCTAAGGGTAATCTCGATGCGAAGATCGGTCACCTTGAGCAGGCGAATGGCGGCGAGCTGCTGAGCCAGGGCCGGCTAACCCTCGAAGGCACGCGCTTAGACAACCGTCAGGGTGGCTTGATCGCGGCTACTGAAGCCTTAGAGATCGTCGCTGGCGAAGTGCTGCTCAACACGGGTGGGGAAATTTCCACACCTGGTCTGGCAGTGGTTCGAGTCCATGCTGGTAGCGGGCAACCCGGTGCCGTGCTGGATAACAGTGGTGCCGGTCTGATCGTCGCTGATCAGGGGCTGGAGCTGTACGTTCAGCGTTTGCTGAATAACGCCAAGGGAGTGCTCGCCGGACGTGATGGCCTTATTTTGCACGGCGGCAGCCTGGACAACAGTGCTGGCGGCACCCTGACGAGTCAGCGAACTATTGGTGTGCAGCTTAAGGGGACCTTGAACAACCAGGGGCAGGGCCGAATTCTCGCTACGAGGGACCTCCAGATCGAAGCCGCTAGCATCGATAACCAAGCGGCTGGTCTGCTTTCCAGCGGCGCTGCACTGGGCATTAAGGGCAGCACCCTGGACAACCAGGGCGGCAGGGTGGTCAGCGATGGCCAACTGAGCATCCGTAACAGCAGCCTGAACAATAGCAAGGCCGGTAGCATCAGTGCCGGGCAGGCGCTGAGCATTGAAACTGGGCTGCTCGATAACCACGGCCTGGGTGGGATCACCGCCGTTGGCGACCTTTCACTGGATGCCACCCAGCTCAACAACCACGACCAGGGGCGGATAGCCGCCAAGGGCACGGCCCGGGTCAGCGCCATGGCGCTGGATCAGCACGCGGGTGGTGGGCTGGTCAGCGAAAGCGCGCTGACCCTCGACCTGCAGGGCGGCGACCTCGACAACAGCGGCAACGGCCTGATCGCCACGCCGGGGGCCTTGCTGCTGAAGAACCTCGGCAAGGTCGACAACAGCGCCGGTGGTGAAATCTCCAGTAGCCAGGGCTTTCTCCTCAAGGCCCTTGAGCTGGACAACAGCGCGGGCCGGGTGATCAGCGTTCAGGCGCTGCAACTGCAGATCACCCAGATGCTGAAAAACAGCCTCAAGGGCGCGATCTCGGCCGGTAGCCTGGCAGTGACAGCGGACAGCCTGGACAACTCCGCCGCCGGGGTGCTGGCCAGCAAGGGCAATATGCAGGTCAAGCTTACCGGCAAGCTGGTCAACCACGACAAGGGCACCCTCTCGGCCGCCCAGGGCCTAATCGTAGAAGCGGCCGAACTGGACAACGCCAACGCCGGCCTGCTGGCTAGCGGTGGTGACCAGCAGGTGACGACCGGCACCTTGAACAATCAGGGCGGCAGCCTGCTCAGCCAGGCCGGGCTCGAACTCGCCTCCGGCGACCTGGACAACCGCAACGGCGTCATCAGCAGCCGCCAGGTCCTCAACATGACGGCCGACGCGGTGGATAATCGCGACAACGGGCTGATCACCAGTGCCGATGCCCTCGACCTGACGGCCAGCCGTCTGGACTCCAGCCGAGACCTCGGTAACAGCGGCGGCGAGCTGTCGGCCAAGAAAGACCTGCGCCTGACCGTTACCCAACTGATCCAGCGCCAGGGCCGGCTGATCGGCGAAGCGGGCGTGCGCATCGACCTCAAGGGAGGCGACCTGGACAACCGGGGCGGTCTGCTCACGGCCAACGGCCCGCTGAGCCTGCAGGCGCTGGGCAAACTGGACAACCGCGCTGGCGGGGAAGTCTCCAGCACCCAGGGTTATCGGCTACTCGCCAGTGCCATCGACAACGGCGAGCAGGGCCGCATCATCAGCGCCGGCCAACTGGGGCTCGATGTGGGCAAGGGCAGCCTGCGCAACGCCGCAGCCGGGCTGATCTCTGGCTGGCAGGGCGTGGATATCGCCGCTGGCAGCCTGGACAACAGCGCGCGCGGCACCGTCTCCAGCCGTGACGGCGCGCTGAGCGTCAAGCTCGAAGGCAGCCAGGGCGTCTTGAACAACAGCGGTGAAGGCGCTCTGGTCAGCAAGGCGGAGCTCGAAATCGAGGCCGCCAGCCTGGACAACAGCGCCAAGGGCATCGTCTCCAGCGGTGGCGATCTCGAGCTGCGCCTGAGCGGCGTGCTCGACAACAGCGGCAATGGCCTTATCGACAGCCAAGGCAGCCTGACGGCCAATGCCGGGGCGGTGAACAACAACGCCGGGCAGATCGGCAGTGGCAAGGCCAGCAGCCTGAACGCAACCCGCCTGGACAACCGCGCCGGCCAGTTCACCAGCGGCGCGGCGCTCGGCCTCACCCTCACAGGCGATCTGCGCAATGGCCAGCAGGGCAAGCTGGCCAGTACCGGCCCGCTGGTGCTCAAGGCCCAGGCCATCGACAACCAGAGCGGCAGCCTGATCAGCCAGAACCTGCTCGACTTGACCGCCAGCAGCCTGAACAACGCGGGCGGCACCGTCGCTGCGCGCAATGGCCTGAACCTGCTGCTTACCGGTGCCCTGAACAATACGGGCGGCGGCCTGATCCACAGCCAGCTCGGGGCCGTCGGCATCCGCGCACAAAGCCTCGACAACGCTGCCGGTAGCCTGAGCAGCCAGGGGGACCTGCTGCTTACCCTGGATGGTGCGCTGGATAACCAGAGCGGCCAGCTCCAGAGCCGTGCTGGCAATTTCGACCTGCAGCGCTCCACCAGCATCGACAACCGTGGCGGCGTACTCAGCAGCCTGACCGGCTGGCTCAAGCTGGTCAGCTCCGGGCTTTTCGACAACGACGGCGGCACCACCCAGGCGCAGACGCTCGACGTCGAAGCTCAAGGCCTCAACAACCGTGGTGGCCACATTTCCGCGCTGGCCGGCAACACCTCGATCGACCTGGGCCGCGCCACCTTCAACAACCAGGGTGGTGGCCTGTATGCCCACCAGATGCTTGGCCTCATCGTCGGGGACTTCAACAACCAGGGCGCTGCCTTGGGGCAGGGCGGCAAGGTCTCGGCCGGGCGCATCGACTTCGGCCTGTCGGGGGCGCTGAACAACGTTTACGGTATGGTCGAAAGCGCCAGCAGCCTGAGCCTGGCCAGCACCGGCCTGGACAACCGCAATGGCAGCCTGCGTGCGCTGGGCAACACTGGCGATACCCGTATCACCGCCAGCAGCCTGGACAACCGCCGCGGCCGCATCGAAACCGCCAACACCAACCTTGTACTCGAGACTGCCGGCCTGCAGAGCAGCGGCGGCAGCATCCTGCATGTCGGCACCGGCAACTTCGGCCTCAGCGCCGCCCAGGTCATGGGCGCCGGGGGCGACCTCAGCACCAACGGCCTGCTCACTCTGAGCGCCGATAGCTGGACCAACAGCGGCGTGCTGCAAGCCGGGCGCCTGGTGCTGAACATCGGCAGCTTCACCCAGACCGCCACGGGCCAGTTGCTGGCCAGCCAGTCCCTGAGCGGCAGCGGCGGCAGCTGGATCAACGACGGTTTGCTGGCCAGCGACGGCAGCCTCAGCCTCGACCTGATCGGTGCCTACAGCGGGGCCGGGCAGGTAACCAGTCTGGGCGCGCTGAACCTGAAAGCCGCCAGCCTCGATCTGGCGAGCACCGCCCGCATCAGTGGTGGTGGGGTGAGCAGCATCAGCAGCACGGGCACCCTGACCAACCATGGCCGTCTGACCTCGGCCGGCGGCCTGACCGTTAACGCGCATACATTGAACAATTACGGCACCTTGGGCGGTGGCGAAGCGCTCAAAATCTATTCGACGAGTATAACCAACGAGAACGCTCTCATCTTCAGCGGTAAGGATATGGCGCTCCGCGTGGGTGATCTCACTAACAAATATGCAGATATATACAGCTTAGGCAAAATCGATCTCGCCGGAGATGATCACGGGGCGTGGGCAAGGCAAGTTAGCAATCTGTCGGGGAGTGTGGAGAGTGGCGATGATTTAGTAATTAAATCTATGCTGTTGGTGAATAAAAAAGATCAGTTTGAGACTGTGCGTGTTAATAAGTCGGCGGCAATAGGAGTACGTTGTTTCTCGTGCGACAGGCCTAGGTTTGGACGGATCGAGGAGTCACATTTAGTTTGGGTCAGTGAGTTTGAGACTCAATTGTTGAAGGACTCGCCAAGCGCTAGTATTGCTGCTGGGCGTGATCTTAGGGTTTATGCTAAAGAGTTTGTCAATTCCGCTTCTCAAATAAGCGCAGGAAGAGATTTTTCTGCTGAAGCAGAAAGCTTTGAGAACTCATCGTTTTCTACTGAAAGCGGAGTTAACTACAAGTATCTTAAGCTGTATCCATCAATGGATATGTGGAGGCAGATTATAAGTTATAATGCTTATAATGATGCTGGTTATGATCGCAATTTCCGATTCTGGAATTCTTCGGAGGAGGGCGCGAGGGTTAAGCCCTATATTCGTGTCACAGGTGGTGAGCCAGCGGGGCGCGAAAGATATCAGCATGTCGGAACATACGGGATATTATTACCGGGCAGGTTTGGCGATGCTAGGCGTGACTTGGTTATGGAAGAGGGTAAGTACTCTTCAGGCATAAGAGTAGATGCTCCATCCTTTATTAAAAATGCCACTCCGTTCTCTGATTTTACTGTGGGGAACATTGGTGCTGGAATTGCTCAGGCTGTGATACAAGCTGGGGGATCCATTAATATATCTGCGACCAACAAGATTTTAAATGGTGTCGAGAAGGCGGCTTCCAAGCCTGAGGGAAACGCGAAAAAAACTGTTGACACCAGTATTGGTAGTTCAGCGAAAACTGTTTTTTATCTCAATAAACAGCTTCCTCCTGATCTGCAACAAAAACAGGTAAATCCATTATCGCTTCCCGGCTTTGCACTGCCGCAGGGTACCAATGGGTTATTTCGCCTGAGCGATCAGGTCGCTGTCTCTGTAAGTGCCACCCTTGCCCAAGATACGCCAGCTGACACCAATCAGACCAATAAGCCAGCCTCGCTGAGCGTCAGTAATTCTCAAGCCTCGCTGCCTCCTGAAGCGTTCATCGCTAATGCTCGCACTTTGCAGGGCGATCAGCTTGCAGCGGGGTTCCCGAATATCGACTTACCCGAAGTTGTAGGCGTTCGAAATTCGCTTAACCCATCGCATACTTCAGTTCGACACAAATATTTAATCGAAACCAACCCAGCACTGACCGATCTCAAGCGATTCGTGAACTCCGACTACATGCTGGGCAAGCTGGGCTATGACCCCGACCAGGCGCAAAAGCGTTTGGGAGATGGCCTCTACGAACAGCGCCTGGTGCGCGAAGCCATCGTGGCGCATACGGGGCAGCGTTATCTCGCCGGACTGACCAGCGACGAAGCGATGTTTCGTTATCTGATGGACAACGCTGTTGCGAGCAAGGAACGGCTGAACCTGAGCCTGGGCGTGACCTTGAGCGCCCAGCAGGTGGCGGCGCTGACTCACGACATCGTCTGGCTCGAAGAACACGAGGTCGCGGGTGAGAAGGTATTGGTGCCTGTACTTTACTTGGCGCAGGCTGAAGGCCGCCTGGCGGCCAATGGAACACTGATTCAAGGTAGTGACGTTACGCTGATCAGCGGTGGTGAGCTGGCCAACCAGGGCACCCTGCGTGCGAGCGAAAACCTCAAGGCTACGGCCGACAACATCCGCAACAGCGGTCTGGTCGAGGCGGGCAACCGCCTCCAGTTGCTGGCGACCGAAAGCATCCGCAATGCCCAGGGCGGCATCATCGCCGGGCGCGATGTCAGCTTGGTCGCCGGTGAAGGCGACATAGTCAATGAGCGTAGTGTCACTCAGCATGCGGCCAGCATAGGCTCCTATCGCTGGGGGCAGACCTACGTCGACAACGCCGCCCGCATCGAAGCCGCCGAGAGCCTCAGCCTGGCGGCTGGGCGCGACGTGAGCAACCTCGGCAGTGTCCTCGATAGCCGCGGCGACCTTACCATCCAGGCTGGCCGCGACGTTACCGTCGCTTCCGTGCAGGAGGGGCAGTACCAGACTCGCGGCAACTGGTTCGCCAATGAACGGGTAACACAGGTGGGCGCCCAGGTCAGCGCTGGGCGTGATCTGGATATCGCTGCCGGGCGTGACTTGGGTGTGGTGGCCAGCCGCGTGACGGCAGGCCGCGATATTGACCTCGGTGCCGAGCGTGATCTGGTGCTCTCCAGCGCCGCCAACGAGAGCCATTTTCTGTCGCGCAGTAAGAAAGTCACCCAAAGCCGTGATCAGATCACCCAGCAATCCAGCGAGCTCCAGGCCGGTCGTGACATCAGCCTGGGAGCGGGCAATGACCTGAGCGTGATCGCCAGCCGTGTACAGGCGGGCAACGATGTCGACATCGACGCCAGCCAGGACATCAACATCCTGTCGGCCAAGGATGAAAGCGCCTCCTACTACTTCAAGAAGAAGAAAGGTTCATTCGGGCGCAGCAGCAGTAAACAGCAGGAAAGCTACAACAGCACCAACATCGCCTCGGTGATCGAGGCGGGCAACGATCTTACTGTCAACACCAGCAAGGCAGCCAATGGCGCCCTGAATCTTGACGGTGGTCGCGACGTAACGGTTATCGGTAGCCAGCTCACGGCGGGTAATGATCTGCTGCTTGGTGGTACCGGCGATGTGGCCGTGCTGTCCGGTGTCGAGGAGCATGGCTCCTATTCCAAGAAAACCAAATCCGGTTTCCTTGGCCTCTCCAAGAGCGGCAAGAGCCAACTCAAGACCAGCGCCGCCCAGGTCGCCAGCGAGCTGGAAGCGGGCAACGACGTGGTCATCGCGGCAGGTAACGATATCCGTCTACGGGCCAGTACCACCGATGCCGGTAACGACGTCGAGCTGCGCGCCGGGTTGGTGAAGGACACGGGTGATATCAACCTGGTAGCGGCGAATGACGAGGCGTATAGCCGCAGCGAGTCGTACAAGAAGAAGTTCGATCTTTCCGCCAGTAATGCAGCAGGGCTTGGCGGTATCACAATTTCTAACGCCAAGAAGAGCGGCCAGGAAATCATCAGCTCCACCAATGTGGGCAGCCAGGTCAACGCCGAGCGTGATGCTTCATTGATCGCCAAGCGCGACGTCAATGTCGTGGGCAGCGGCGTCAGCGCAGGTCGAAATGTGCTCCTCGATGCAGGACGTGACGTAAACGTCGTTGCAGGAAGCAGCAGCGAGCAGGTCACCTCGTGGAAGAACACCAAGACCGTTGGCTTGCAACTGAGCTCCGATGGCAATGGTGTTAGTGCCTTTGCCGGGGCCGAGTCGCTCAAGGACAAGACTCGTACCAGCGAACAGACTGCGGCAGCCAGCCAGATCAACGCCGGTTTGGACCTGGATGTACGTGCTGGGCGCGATATCCGGCAGCAAGGCTCGGACATGCAGGCCGGCTACGACCTGAACATGAAGGCCTGGCGCGACATCGTCGTCGATGCGGCTCGCGAACAGTCGAGTATCGAAAGAGAGCAGAGCCAGAACCGTAGCGGCGTAGGCGTCACGGTTAACCACAACTACGAGCGAACCAAGAATGCGGTAAGCGGCGCCGGCAAAGGTGAGAACACTGTCAGCCAGGCATCGAGCACGCTCAAGGCGGTGGACTCCGTCAGCCAGTTCCTGGCTGGGCCGACGTTCGATGCGCATTTCGGTAGTACCAGCCAACGCCAGAGCGTCAGCCAGACTGTGGTTGGAAATCGCGCTTCGACGTTGGAAGCGGGTAACGACATCAACCTGGAAGCAGGTAATGACGTTCAGGTACGTGGCGCTCAGTTCCATTCCGGGCGTGACATCAATGTCACTGGCCGGGACATCGTGCTTGATGTCGCCCGTGGCGAGCAAAGCTATGACAGCCAGCAGAGCCAGGGTAAAGGTGGAATTGTTGGCGGCACCAGTGGTGGCTTCAAGGTTGGTATTGGCGGCAGTCGTGGCGTAGCGGGTGAAGAGGGCAGCCAGGGAACCGCCAGTGCCGCGGTGCTCAATGCCGAACGTGATGTAAATCTCAGCGCACGCAATGACCTGAACCTGATCGGTACGCAGGTTCAGGCAGGGCGCGATATCGACCTCAAGGCCGGTAACGACCTCAAGATCAGTGCCGCTCAGAATGCCAGCGATAGTGAAAGCACTCGCCGCAGCGGCGGCGGCGAAGTTGGCTTGACCTTCGGCTCCGAGGGCGTTGGTGTGTATGTCAGCGTCAACGTCGGCAAGGGCGATCTTGAACGCGAAGGTCAGCGCCAGCAGGAAGCCTACCTGTATGCCGGCGATCGTCTGAACTTCACCAGTGGCCGAGATACCGCCATAAGTGGTGCACAACTGAGTGGCGACGAAGTAACTGGCCGTGTAGGACGTGATCTGACCGTGACCTCACTCCCTGATACGGGGAAAGTCAAAGGTAGGGAATTCGATGTCAGCGCTACCGCCACATTCGGCCCCGGAGCCGGTTTCAGTGCTTCGGTTGGCTACGGCGAAACCACGGGCTCTACCGAGTGGGTGGAAAATCAAACCCGTATCGTTGCGCGTGATCGCTTGGACATCCGCACCGAAGAACACACGCAAATCGATGGTGCACTGATTGCCTCCAACACCGGCAACCTCAAATTGGATACCGGCACCCTGGGCTTCAGCGATATCGCCGGGCACGACAAGGAGCACAGCTATTACCTGAATGTCGGTGGTTCGTACGGTAAGAACGATGCAAAAGATACCCAGCAAGACAAAAGCAAGGAAGGCAAGGGCGAAAAAGGCAAGACGGGCTGGAGCGTCGAGGGTTACGAGTACGAGAAGGATCGCCAGCAGATCGTGCGGGCCACGGTGGGCGCAGGTGAGATCGTTGTCCGTAGCGATGCCGAAATTGGTCAGGACTCCATAACTGGGCTGAATCGCGATACCAGTAAGGCCTATGAAATTACCAAGGACAAGGAAGAACGGACGGATCTTTATGTCAGTAAGTCGTCGCTGGATGCTGTAAGTGATCCAGTCGCTACAGCGGGGCAGTGGGCTCATGCGTTGATGACGTATGACGAAACAGCCAAGGCCAATTTTAAAGATGTAAGCATTCTGGTGAATGCCAGCCTCAACGAATGGGAGAGATTGACGGGCAAGCCCCTGCCTGAGGGGGCGTTGGAGGCTGGTGGTCAGGAGATTGCCGAGCAGGCGCTTTACGGCTTGATCATGTCTGGGATGAATCGGGCAGAGGCTAGAGCGCTTCTGGCAGATGAGGCGTTTCAGAATCAGGTGTTGGCTGAGCTTCGGAATATTTCCCAGGTTTTCTTGAAAGACCCTGAGTTGTTGCGAGAGACGGAGCAGGGGCTGGCTGCGGCCGGTGTGGATGTATCTCCTGATGCCTTGCAGTTGCCACCTACGGGCATCATAGGGAAAAAAGATGATCTCCGTATTGAGCAGAAAATTCTGGATCGAGTTTCGGCAGCCAACGCCTATATTGAGGCCAATCCCGAGAAGGCAGAAGCGGTCGGGTTCGTGATGGCCGCAGCGCAAGGACCTAAGGGTTTGATTATGTGGGCCGCAGAGCAGGCGCTTTCAGAAACGCCATTTGGCGAGAAAGTGGCGCAATATCAGGCGTACCTTCAAGGTGTTTTGGGCAAGGCCGTCGCCGAGGCGGTTGAACGAGACGAGTTGGATGAGCAGTACGAAGGGGATGTTTATCTAATTGGTGGCGGTTCGCTGATAGCTATGTTGCTGGTCGGTGCGGCGGGCAGCAAGACTGCTAAGGTTATCAAGACCAAGGAGAATGTTTCTCCGGCGAAGAACCATAATCCGGATAGTGCGCAGACGGATATGGAAGCTGGATATCCATTGCCGGATAGGCCAGTGAAAATACCGTACAGCGTGAAAAGCGAAACTGGGAGGACTTTAATTTTTCACGATAATAGTGGCGGGCATGCTGTGCAGAAACATGTTGGTAAAACAGATGCACAGCTTTTGGCGCGGCTTGCTTCTGAGCCGCACATTAAAGCTTCCTCTACGTTTAATGATTTGACTGTCGCTGATAAGGCTGTTGGAGAGGCTTTTGCCAAAAATAGGGCGGGGGTAGACGCTTGGATGAGTGGTAGTGGTGGTAATAAATACTCGTTTACGCAAGAGCTTGGTTACGAAATTGGACGTGTGATTCCTAGTGGTGCAAGCATGGCAAGCCCTTCTAGCAAGGTGGTTGTTTTTCTAGAGAAAGATCCGTCGATGCCGAAAGGATTTATTATAATTACTGCATATCCAGAGTAGTAGGAGGTCTATTTTGTGCCCGATTCTTCATTATTTTTTACGTAATTATTTTCATCAGGACTGGATGATAGATAGCTCGTCATCGGAAATGGTGGTTAAGAAATTTGTCAGTAGCGAAAGCGCTGAAATGATAACGGGGCTTCGTAATGATATTGAAGTTGTTTTGGCGCTGGAGAGTGTTTCTGATAGTTTGGTTTATGATTGGGGGGGGAATTATAGTCCCAAGGTAGATGGGTTAAGTACTAGGGCGTGGCTTGAGAGCGTTCGAGTGTGGTTAGAGAGGGAATAATAGGGGGCAGATCACGATTATTCCTCCATTTCGATAGTGGTTTAGGCTTGTAATGCAATCGATGGGGTCAGAGTCATTGATTCGGTCATATAGCTAAATCAATGACTCTGACCCGAATGGCACTTACTTTGTATTCAACTGATTGATCTGAAACGAAAAAGGCTGCTCCAAGTCTACGGTGGATAGTTGCGAACACACCGCCGAAGCCAAGGAGCAGCCTTCATGAATCCTAAGCGCCAGGCCGCTTTCCATCAACAACAGCGTGCCCGACATCATGCCTCGACCCTTGATGCCCACGCCCTGCTCGAACTGTTGAACGATCCTGCCTTGTCGGATCAAGTCGAGGCGGCCCTGCCGGCGTACAGGCATCGACAATTTCCACCACTGCAAACGCTGTCACTGTTCATGGGGCAAGCGCTGAGTGCTGACCAATCCTGCCAAAAAGCCGTCAACGAGCTGGCGGGCAGGCAACTGCGGGCCAAGCAACGGCGCTGCAGCACGCACACCGGTGGCTACTGCAAGGCGCGCAAGCGCTTGCCGGTCGAGCTGGTTTCCAAACTGGTTCGTGGTAGCGGTTCATCGATCAGCGGACGTTGTGTCAATCAACCGCTCTGGCAAACACGCCCCGTGCGCCTGGTCGATGGCACCACGCTGAGCATGCCCGATACTCCTCAGAACCAAGCGGCATACCCGCAGTCCCGTGCGCAGCAACCGGGGCTGGGCTTTCCGATCTGTCGGGCCGTGGGCATCATCTGCTTGAGCAGTGGCGCGATTCTCGACGCGTCGATCGGGCGTTTTCGCGGCAAGGGTGGTGATGAGCAGACGCTGCTGCGCTCGATGCTCGACACCTTGGAGCGCGGCGATTTGCTGCTGGGCGATGCCTTCTATGCCACCTATTTCCTGCTGCATGAGCTCCAACGCAGGGGCGTTGACGGTGTATTCGAGCAATACGGTGCCCGCCGGCGCAATACCGACTTTCGGCGCGGCAAAAAGCTCGGTGAACGAGACCCGCTGATCGACCTGCCCAAGCCTCGCAAACGTCCTGCCTGGATGACTCAAGAGGACTACGAACAAGTCCCCGAAACACTCACCGTGCGTGAACTGAAAGTCGGTGGCAAGATTCTGGTCACCACCTTGTGCTGCGCCAAACAGACGCCCAAGGCATCACTCAAAGAGCTGTTCAAGCAGCGCTGGCATGTCGAGCTCGACCTTCGCAACCTCAAGAGCACGCTGGGCCTGGAGGTGCTCAGCTGCAAGACACCACAGATGGCGATCAAGGAGTTGTGGGTTTACCTGCTGGCTTACAACCTGATTCGCCTGCTGATGACCGAGTCCGCGTTGTTGGCTGATTGCATGCCCAGGCAACTGAGTTTCAAGCACAGCGTCCAGCTATGGCTGACGTGGCGCCTGCTGGACAGGTGCTGTGTTAACGACGCCATCGCTGAACTGCTGAGGCTGATCGCACAGAAACGTGTAGGCCGGCGCCCTGGCAGAATAGAGCCTCGGGCAGTCAAACGGCGGCCAAAGCCTTACCCGCTGATGACGCAGAAACGTACCTGCGCACGCCGCACAATCCGCAGATCCGGACATCCAAAGAAGCTAAAGTAAGTGCCATTCGACTCTGACCCTATTGATCTCGAGATGGTTTGGCACGCGCTGGCTATGAGAATGTAGAGCCAATTCTCCAAGGAAGTGCCGTAACAGGTAAAAGTTTTAAAACTGGGGAGGCATTTGACGTTGGCAGGGTGAGTGACTTTGATGTTGCGCTGGCAAGTCCAGAACTTTTGCAACGCGCTCAATCCTTAGGAATAGGTTTGAGGAGTGGCGGAACTCGTACAGGGCCGTTGAGTGCAAGAGACTTGCAAGCCCTTGGCCTGAAAGATTTGTCGAGTAAGATGAGCGCCCAAGCAGGGCGTGAAGTTAATTTTATGATCTATGACTCTGTGGCAACAGCCGCAAGTCGTGCTCCGAGTGCGGTGTTACCGAAATGACTATTGCGTATGATCTCTATGGTGCGGAAAAATCATGCCTTATGTTGGCGAGAGACGATGTGGAAAGAGCGCTGGGAGAGACCTTTGAGGAAAGGGATAGCTCTTATCAAGGTGGTATTTACTATATGTGGGGCAGGAATGATTCAGAGAGTTTTGTTTTAAAATTGAATGTTGATCCTTTTGACGGCGATCCAGTAGAGCAGAACTATGCGAGCTATAGAATTTTGCTCTATGTAAACGCTACAAATCGTTCGGCTGATATAGAGAAATTGATTGGCCAAGGTGGTGGCTTTAAGTTGCTAAGGCATGAGGTTTTTTAACGAGAACCAAGGCTAGTTACTCCAAAAAATGGCGCCGCCGGTAATCTAGAACATAGAACAGAATCGATGGGGTCAGAGTCTGAGGGAACCCCGCAAAATATCCATTTAGATCAATTGGATAGCTTGAAGATGCCTGCGTGAGTCGGCAGTTTGGTAGTCGCCAAACACACCAACCCCCGAGACTCATGCAGGTAATACGATTCTTAGGTCAAATCGATGGGATCAGAGTCATTGATTCGTGCGTGCAGCTAGGTCGATGATCTCTAATCCTGCCGATATATGGCTTTATTAGTATTTATATCATCCATTAACACTATTTTGAAATTTTCTTGTATGTGATGGGGTTTGCTACATGCCTTTAGTTAATTTAATTTTCCTTCTGTTCGTAGTTCTTTCTATAGGGGGCTGTAATAGCCCTGCGTCACATGGCGACTATAATATTTCGGCGGTTGAGGGTGCTGAGTGCTTGAGGTATCTGGATCGGGCGGATATTACTGTTGATGAGTTTAAGGCAGTCAACAACTTTGCAAGTACTGGAAACTACCTTTGCCGGGTGCTGCTCGCTAGTTGGTATGAGCGAGGTATTGGCGTGCCGATTAATTATGATAAAGCAAGAGAGGTGTATCAGTCTGCTGCAGACGCTAACCCCGCAGCATACGTAGCGCTTGGGCGAATGGCTAAACTGGGGCGCGGGCAAGAGGTTGACTATGTGCTGGCAAGGCAGCTCTACAAGCGCGCATCGGATGCGGGTTCACTACAAGCTACTGTTGAGCTTGGTAAATTGATGGAAGGTGGAGAGGGGGGAGCGGTAGACCCAAAAGCCGCTCTGGATCTTTATATTTCGAAATCCAAAAAGTATGGAGACGAGGCGTGGATTGAGGTGAGGCGCTTGCGTAGCGAAGGCATGACGCTGGAGTTGGCGCAGGAGCCCAAGTATAACCAGCTTTGGCTTCAAGGTTTGAAAGGCGCTGTCGGCAGTCGAATATATAAAGATAAACTGTGGAGACTATCGGCTGGCGTGAGCTCGCCAGCAACTGCGAAAGTACGTTTAGTCTTCATGCTTGGCAGCAATAGGCCTGAAGTGTCAATCGCGGAAAGCAGTGGCTATCCCAGTATTGATGAGCAAATACTTGCCTCCATGTCACTATTAACGATGACAGATGATTTTCTTTTTCCTAAGGGGGAAACGTTTCAGATAATAGTGGCTCCAGTCGTTATTCCCGAGGATGAAAAAATACCGCGACAATAGTTCGGAGAAAGAGGGGCTGATTCTGGATGATTTCCCACCAGCTTCCATGCAGATCAATCGCATATTTTGCAGAGACCTGCATGAGTCAGGCAGTTTGGTAGTCGCCAGAACAACCAATTCTTCGAGACTCATGTAGGTTTACGGGCCTTTTCCAAGTACTCCCCGCGAGTCGTAGTAAGCGACTGAGCACTCCGATGAGCGGCTACAGTGCGTTGCTGGGCCCGCATCGCCTTTACGCGCCCAAGCAAATAACTGAACTCTCCGCGCCGCCTCGCTTTCCATTCTGAACCCCCCATGAGGCAGGCGTTCCATGCTCCCACACAGCCAGCAGGGCCAGGGCCCGATAACCTTCGTGCTGATGCATTTTCTCGGCGGCTCGCACCGTATCTGGGGGCCGATCATTCCCTATCTGGACCGCGAGCACCGCTGCGTGGCGCTCGATACGCCGGGTTTCGGTAATGCCAGCGCGGTGCCTGGCTACACGGTCAGCGAGATGGCCGACCAGGTCGACCAGAGCATTCGCGAGCTTGGGCTCGAGCGCTGCATCCTCGTCGGCCATTCGATGACCGGCAAGGTCGCGACGGTCCTGGCATCGCGGCAGCCGGCCTATCTTCAAGGCCTGGTGCTGGTGGCGCCGTCGCCGCCCGGCCCGCAGCCGATGAGCGATGCCGACCGCGACCGCCAGCGTGCCTATGACGCTTCGCGAGAGCAGGCCGAAGCCTTCATCGATGAGTCCAGTTTCCACCGTTTGCCGGATGACCTGCGTGAGGTCGCCATTGCCGACGCCCAGAGCGTGAACCTCGAGGCCTGGCGTGCCTGGGTCGACCACGGCAGCCGCGAAGACTGGCAGGACCGCATCGGCAGCCTGCCTTACCCGGCGTTGCTGATCTGCGGCGCTGACGACCGCCAGGTGCCGGATGCCGAGGCGCAGAGCCGTACCACCCTGGCGCACTTTCCCCACAGCGCCGTACTGACGTTACCCGGGGCGGGGCACCTGATGCCCCTGCAGACACCCCGCGCACTGGCCGAGCAGATGCTCGCATTCGCTCATTTGATCGCGACTCGTATCGCTGAAGGAGAAGGTTGATGGACTTGGGCTTGAAAGATCGTGTGGCACTGATCAGTGGCGCGGCGGGCGGGATCGGTCTGGCGACCGCGCGCCTGCTGGCAGAGGAGGGCGTGCAGCTGGTGCTGACCGACCGCCAGCAGGATGCGTTGCAGCAGGCCGCCGCGGACCTCGCCGGCGATCCGCTGCTGATCGCCGCGGACATGACCCGGCAAGCCGAGGTCGATGATCTCGTCCGCCAGGCTGAAGCACGTTTCGGCAAGGTCGACATCGTCGTGCATACCGCCGGTGTGACCGGCGCCAAGGGGGACCCCCTGGAACTCTCGGACGCCGACTACCAGGAAGCCTGGGACACCGACTTCTTCACCGCCGTACGCGTCGCTCGGGCAACCGTCCCAGCCATGCGCAAGCGCGGCTGGGGCCGGCTGGTGTGCATCACTTCGGAAAACGCCGTGCAGCCGTACTGGGAAGAGGCCGTCTACAACGTGGCCAAGGCTGCGCTGGCCGCCTTCATCAAGAACCTGTCTTACAAGGAAGCGGCCCACGGCGTGTTGTGCAACACGGTATCGCCCGCGTTCATCGAAACCGGCATGACCGACGGCATGATGAAGAAACGGGCCGAAGAACTGGGCGTGAGCTTCGAGGAAGCGGTGCAGAGCTTCTTAAAGGAAGAGCGCCCCGGAATCGTTCAGCAGCGCCGTGGCCAACCGGAAGAAGTGGCAGCGGCCATCGCGCTGCTGGTGTCGGAGCGCGCGTCTTTCATCAACGGCAGCAACCTGCGCGTCGATGGTGGGTCGGTGCAAAGCGTACAGAATTGAGCTGCAACCTGAAGCGCTTGCAACCTTTTCATGGCCTTTTACGCTATTCGTTGTTTGTGGTGGTTAAGTGGCGGGAGCGGTCGTTATTCAATCCACTGTAGGAGCCGCGACCTCGCGGCGATTCGTTCAGGCACCGCCGAAATAGGCAGTCAGGCTGCAATCGTTTCGCCCCGAGGTCGGGGCTCCCACGGGTTGGTTTGGGTGGCTGCTTCTGCTTTGTAGCTGCCGATCACCAAGCCTCCGTTGGGGGTTCGCCGCCCGGCGATGCCATCTCGAATGCCGATATAAATAACCATTTGGTTATGTATCGCCGATGTTTTTTCAATAGGCGCCTTGTGCCCATTTATCTGATCATGGCCGGCAGAGCCTGCATCGGCGCCCCGGCGGCCGTATGACCGGCGACTCCACAATTTCAATAAACAGGAGCGTCCCATGTCCGAGGACAGCCGTTTCATCATCCGTGATCGCAACTGGCACCCCAAAGCCTTGACCCCCGATTACAAAACGTCCATCGCCCGTTCGCCGCGCCAGGCGCTGGTGAGCATTCCGCAATCGATATCGGAAACCACCGGGCCGGATTTCAGCCACTTGAAGATGGGCAAGCATGACAACGATCTGCTGCTCAATTTCGACAATGGTGGCCTGCCCATCGGTGAACGCATCCTGGTGTGCGGTCGGGTGATGGATCAGTACGGCAAGCCGATTCCCCATACCTTCGTGGAAATGTGGCAGGCCAATGCCGGCGGCCGCTACCGCCACAAGAACGACCGCTACCTGGCGCCGCTGGACCCGAACTTCGGCGGTGTCGGCCGCGCGCTGACCGACGGCGAAGGCAACTACAGCTTCCGTACCGTCAAGCCGGGCCCATACCCGTGGCGTAACGGCCCGAATGACTGGCGCCCGGCGCACATTCACTTCTCCATCAGTGGCCCGTCGATCGCCACCAAACTGATCACCCAGCTGTATTTCGAAGGGGATCCGCTGATTCCGCTGTGCCCGATCGTCAAGTCGATCGCCAACCCGGACGCGGTACAGACGCTGATCGCCAAGCTCGACATGAGCATGGCCAACCCCATGGACTGCCTGGCCTATCGCTTCGACATCGTGCTGCGCGGCCAGCGCAAGACCCACTTCGAGAATTGCTGAGGAGCCCGCCATGCCTGTCGAACTCTTGCCCGAAACCGCTTCGCAAACCGCCGGCCCCTACGTGCACATCGGCCTGGCCCTGGCCGCTGCCGGCAACCCGATCCGTGACCAGGAAATCTGGAACCAGATGGCCAAGCCCGGTGCGCCGGGCGAGCACATCACCCTGATCGGCCACGTCTACGACGGCAACGGTCATCTGGTGCGCGACGCCTTCCTGGAACTCTGGCAGGCCGACCACCAGGGCCGCTATGACGCCGACTACGACCTGGACAAGCCTTTCAATGGCTTCGGCCGTACCGCCACCACCTTCGATGCCGGCAGCGAGTGGACGGTGCAGACGATCAAACCCGGCGTGGTCGACAACGCTGCCGGCGTACCGATGGCGCCGCACATCAACGTCGCGCTGTTCGCCCGGGGCATCAACATCCACCTGCACACGCGCCTGTATTTCGAGGATGAGGCCGAGGCCAACGGCAAGGATCCGGTGCTGAACCTGATCGAGCAGCCTTCGCGCCGCGAGACCCTGATCGCCAGGCGCTGCGAGGTTGACGGCAAGCCGGCCTACCGATTTGATATCCGCATTCAGGGGGACGGCGAAACGGTGTTTTTTGATTTCTGACAGCGACCTGGATGCGCCCGCCGAGCAGATCGACGCGCGCATCCACCAAGGTTTCACCGCGGCCCTCGAGGCCCGCGGTTTCCACGCCGACACCGAGCAGCAGCGCGCGATCGATACCCTGGGGCAGTGGCTGCAAGGTTGGTGCACCGGGCGGCGTGGCTGGTTGCGCAAGCCGGTTGCCGGCGTCTACCTGTGGGGTGGCGTGGGGCGCGGCAAGAGCTTCGTGATGGACGCCTTCTTCGCGGCGGCGCCATTGAGCGCCAAGCGCCGCGTGCATTTTCATGCCTTTTTGCAGGAGCTGCAGCAGCGCATGCAGGCCTTTGCCGGCCAGCCTGACCCGCTGGTGCTGGCGATCCGCGCGCTGGCCCAGGACATCCGCCTGCTGTGCTTCGATGAATTTCATGTGCATGACATCGGCGATGCCATGCTGCTGCGCCGTCTGCTCGACGTGCTGGTCGAGGAGGGCGTCGGCCTGGTGATGACTTCCAACTATCCGCCGGCCGGGCTGTGCCCCAATCCGCTGTACCGCGAGCGCTTCACGCCGGCCATCGAGATGCTCGAAAAGCGGTTCACGGTGATGAGCCTGGATGCCGGCACCGATTACCGCGAGCTGCCGGGCAACGCTCAGCACTGGGGTGAGTACCTTTGGCCGCAATCGGCGGGCGGCCAGGCCTATCTGGAAAACTGGTTGGCGCTGGATGAGCAGGCGCAGTGCGATCAGCTGCTGACCGTCAATCATCATCCCTTGTCGGTGCGTGCCCTGGCGCCCGGTCGCGCCTGGCTGGAGTTCGCCGAGCTGTGCGGTAATGCCCACTCCACGGCAGATTTTCTCTGGCTGCTGCAGCGTTATCCGCGCCTGGCCCTGACCGGCGTGCCGACCCTGGATTCGCAGCCCACCGATGCCTGCCAGCGGTTCATCAACCTGGTTGATATCGCGTACGATGCCGGCGCCACGCTGCTGTTGTGCAGCGAATTCAGTCTCGAGCGCCTGTGCCGCGGCTCCGCCCATCAGGATTTCGTGCGAACCCGCAGCCGTCTTGGTCAATTGAGCAAACGAGAACTCGCGACGACCGAAGACACCGGCCTAGAGGCCCGCGCCACCTGCGACAAGGAATCCTGAACCCGTGCTGCAAATTCTCCAGATCACTGCACCGATCTTCCTGCTGATCGGCCTCGGCTACCTCGCGGCCATGGGCGGCCTGCTCAATCGTGAGCAGGTGCGCGGCATCGGCGCCTTCGTGATCACCTTCGCCATGCCGGCGCTGCTGATCAAGACCCTGGGCACCTCGCCGATCCAGCAAACCATGGTGCCCGGCTACCTGCTTGCCTATGCGTTCGGCTCCCTGGCGGCCTTTACCCTGGCGTTCGGCGTGTCGCGCTGGGTGCGTGGCGACAACCTGTCGGGCTCGGCCATCAACGCCATGGGTATGTCGGTTTCCAACAGCGGTTTCGTCGGCTACCCGCTGGTAGCGGCCGCCATCGGCTCGCCGGCGGTGCTGGGCATGGCGATGGGCATGCTGGTCGAGAACCTGCTGATGATTCCCCTGGCGCTGGTGCTGGCCGAGGCGGGCAAGCAGCAGGGCGGCGGCGGCCTCAAGGTGTTGAGCATGACCTTCGGGCGGCTGCTGAAGAACCCGGTGATCATCGGCATCATCATCGGCCTGTGCGTCTCGCTGCTGGGCATCGAGATTCCGCCGCTGCTGTTCAAACCCATCGACATGCTGGCCGGGGTATCGGCGCCGCTGGCGCTGTTCGTGATCGGTGCCGGGTTGTTCGGCATGAAGGCCCGTGGCGTGTGGGTGGATGCCGCGTGGATTTCCGGCGGCAAGCTGATCCTGCATCCGCTGGCGGTGCTGTGCGCGTTCATGCTGGTGCCGGACGTCGACCCGGTGATGAAGGCGGTGGGCGTGCTGTTCGCCTGCTCACCGATGATGAGCATCTTCCCGATCCTTGGCCAGCGCTTCGGCCTGGAGGACCGCTGCAGTGCGACCCTGCTGGTAGCGACGGTGATGTCGTTCGTCACCATCAGTGTGGCGCTGGTATTTATCGGCACGGGATCTTCGTAAGAGCGATTTATTTCCTAGATGGGGCGGGTCGTATAGGTGAAACCTTTCGAGGCCGCCTGATCGTTCCAGGAGCCCGTTCACGATCCTTCGGCTCGGCTTCGGCGTGTTGACTGCAATGTGGCGGTAGCGGCCGTTATCCGATCCATTGTGGGAGCCGCGACCTCGCGGCGAATCGCTCAGGCACCGCCGAAATAGGCAGTCAGGCTGCAATCGTTTCGCCCCGAGGTCGGGGCTCCCACAGGTTGGTTTGAGTGTCTGCTTCTGTCTTGTGGCAGCCTCTTTAGCGTTTCAACGTCGCCCAGAAAGATCGCAAGCAGAGTCCAAGTATCAAACCCGACTACCCAGCAACTCCGCTCGCCTTATCCAGTTCTGCCGCTGATTCTCCGAAGAGGGACGCACCGGCGAGAACGTCTCCAGGCGGCGCGTTTTGATGCCGCAGAAGCCGAGGATGGTGCGCTTCATCTGCCGATGGGCCGGCGCGCCGTAGATCCAGTGAAAGTACCAGCGTGGCGTGTCGAGGGTGACCAGCAGGTCGGCGGTGCGGCCGCTGAGCAGCTTGTCCCAGAGCTGCGAATCGCTGCGGTATTTGAAGGCGAAGCCGGGCAGCAGCACGCGGTCGAAGAAGCCCTTGAGCTGGGCCGGCAGGCCGCCCCACCAGACCGGGTAGACGAACACCAGGTGCTGGGCCCAGTGGATCTGCCGCTGCGCTTCGAGCAGGTCCGGCTCCAGGGCCTGGCTCTGGCTGTAGCCCTCGTGCAGCACCGGATCGAAGCTCAAATCGCCCAGGCGGATCTGCCGCACCACGTGGCCTTCGGTGCGCGCGCCCTGGGCGTAGGCCTCGGCCAGGG
This sequence comes from Pseudomonas sp. PA27(2017), assembly GCF_001945445.1. Classification (GTDB taxonomy): domain Bacteria; phylum Pseudomonadota; class Gammaproteobacteria; order Pseudomonadales; family Pseudomonadaceae; genus Aquipseudomonas. The sequence continues at coordinate 120,984 of NZ_MSXW01000019.1, read as the reverse complement.
AATGGCAGAAGCTGTCGCTTTTCGGCGAGCCGATGATCATCAGGATCCGCTTGCCATCCCCCTCCAGCGGGGTGGCGCCACTCTTGGCGCCGTCAGTCATGTTGGCCGGCCTGCAGCATGGTTTCCGGGCGCACCCAGGCGTCGAACTGCTCCTCGGTGAGGTGCCCCAGCGCCAGGGCCGCCTCGCGCAGGGTGGTGCCTTCGCTGTAGGCCTTCTTGGCGATTTCCGCGGCCTTGTCGTAGCCGATATGCGGGTTCAGCGCGGTGACCAGCATCAGGCCGCGCTCCAGGTGCTCGGCCATGCGCGGGGCGTCGGGCTCCATGCCAAGCACGCAGTGCTCGCGGAAGTTGCGGCAGCCATCGGCCAGCAGGCGGATCGACTGCAGCACGTTATGAATGATCACTGGCTTGTAGACGTTCAATTGCAAGTGCCCCTGGCTGGCCGCGAAGCCGATGGTCACGTCGTTGCCCATCACCTGGCAGGCCAGCATCGACAGCGCCTCGCATTGGGTCGGGTTGACCTTGCCGGGCATGATCGAGCTGCCCGGCTCGTTGGCCGGCAGGCGCACTTCGGCAAAGCCGCCGCGCGGGCCGGAGCCCAGCAGGCGCAGGTCGTTGGCGATTTTCATCAGTGCCACGGCCAGAGTTTTCAGGGCGCCGGAGAGGGCCGTCAGCGGCTCGTGGCCGGCGAGGGCAGCGAATTTGTTCGGCGCGCTCTTCAATGGCAGGCCGCTCAAGGCTGCCAGCTCCGCGGCAATCGCTTCACCGAAGCCGGGGGGCGAATTCAGACCGGTGCCGACGGCGGTGCCGCCCTGAGCCAGTTCGCAGACTGCCGGCAGGGTCGCGCGAATCGCCTGCTGCGCCAGCTCCAGTTGGGCGACGAACGCCGACAGCTCCTGGCCGAAGGTGATCGGCGTGGCATCCATCATGTGCGTGCGGCCGGTCTTCACCAGGCGGTTATGACGCGCCGCCTGGTCAGCCAGGGCTTCGGAAAGCTCGGCGATGGCCGGCAGCAGGTCGCGCTGCACGGCGCCGGCAGCGGCGATGTGCATGGCGGTGGGGAAGCAGTCGTTGGAGCTCTGCGCGCGGTTGACGTGGTCGTTGGGGTGCACCGGGCTCTTGCCGCCTCGCGGGTTGCCGGCCAGCTCGTTGGCGCGCCCGGCGATCACCTCGTTGACGTTCATGTTGCTCTGGGTGCCACTGCCGGTCTGCCAGACCACCAGCGGGAACTGCGCGTCGTGCTGGCCGGCGATCACTTCATCGGCAGCCTGCTCGATCAGCCGGGCGATGTCATGGGGCAGGTCGCCGATGCGATCATTGATGCGCGCTGCGGCTTTCTTGATCAGCGCCAGGGAATGCACCACCGCCAGCGGCATGTGCTCCTCGCCAATCGCGAAATTGATCCGCGAACGCTGGGTCTGGGCGCCCCAGTAGGCGTCCTCGGGGACTTCGATGGGGCCGATGCTGTCGGTTTCGGTACGGCTCATTGCGGGACTCTCCGTCGCGTTTCAATCACGTTAGGCTGCACTGGTGACCACACGTTCCAACTACCAGCGCGTTCGGCTCGTGCCCATCCAGCCCTGTGCCGCGCGTACCGGTACGCGCTCGCCGAGGGCATTGCGCAGCAGGCCGTCGTATTGGCCGAACCACTCGTAGGTGTCGGCATACAGCAGGCCGAAGCCGAGGCGCGGTTTGGCGACATGGGCCTGGCGCGGGGTGAAGGTGAGGTCGACCTGGCCGTCCTCGGTCGTCAGGTGCCAGGGCGCCAGCGGGTCGTTGCGCATCTGGCGAATCTGCACGGCCTGCTCCAGGTGCAGCAGGGTGCCGCCGAACCACAGGGCGTTTTCCGTCAACCCGCTGTGCTCGGTCCAGCCGCTGCCGAAGTTGCCACCGATGCCGCCGGGCGCCGCGAACACCGCGCGGGTCCACTGGCTGTAGAGCGGCCATACGCCACGGCCGAAATCCATGGAGGCGAAGCTGTGGCCGCTGGTGCATTCGTAGTCCTTGTCGCCCAGATGCACGCTGCCGGTCACCGGCAGGCCCACCTGGCGACAGGTGGCGTGGAAGCCCTTGTTGCCGAACGGCACCACCAGGTTCACCGACTCCAGGTGAGCGAGGCGCTGGATGTCCAGTGCCAGGTGCAGCGGCTGGCCGCCGATATTCGGTGAGGTGGCGGTCAGCCGCACGCGGCCGGGGTATTCGTTGAAATGCAGCTGCAGGCGATGGTGCTCGAAGGCGTGGCCGCCCTGGGGCGTGTCCGGCAGGTTGCAGCCGCGGGCAAACAGGCTGAGCTGATTGAGGGCTACGTGCTGGCCGCTGTTCAGGTCGAGAAAGTAGGCGGCGCCGTAGCCAACGTAATCCAGGTCGGCCTGGATCAGCGACAGCGTCCATTCTGGTGTGCTGATGTTCCAGTGATTCCAGCGCTTGCGACGCCCCAGGTTGCCGGGCAGGGAGCAGTCCACTCGCGGCCGCGGCGACCAGCCGACGGCCTCCGGGTTGAGGCGCCCACGCGCATCGCACAGCGGGATTGGCGGTGGTGGAACGAAGGGGCTATTCATCGGGCACGTCCATGTGTGCATGAAAAGAGCCGCCGAGCATGCAACTGTCCGGCGTGGCGGGCAAGTGCTGGCAGTTTGAACTTCGCCGCAAGGGTGCGCCAGTGGGCATTTACCGCTGAATCCCATGGGTAGACGGGCGCACATGGCATGCGAAAAGGCTTGAGAGGCGCGGCGCCGGGGCACAAAATGCGCCGCTGTCGGTCAAAGCACCTCACCCTTGTGTTCAGGAGTACCCCGATGTCCCGTATCCCCGCGTTCTGCATTGCCGCTCTGATGGCCGTCGGTAGCACCCAGGTACTGGCCGATGCCCGCAGCCATGCCGCCGATGCCGAGCGCTTCCTGCAGCTCGCCAACGCCGACAAGCTGGCTGTTCCGGTTTACGCTCAGGTTCAGCAGATGTTCGCCCAGCGCTTCGCCGAAACCAAGGCGCCGGAGAGCAAGAAGGCCGTGCTGGAAAGTTACCAGGCCAAGGCCAACGCCGAGCTGGACAAGGCGGTCGGCTGGGACAAGCTCAAGCCCGACATGGTCAAGCTGTACACCAGCAATTTCAGCGAGCAGGAGCTCAAGGATCTGATCGCCTTCTATCAATCGCCGCTGGGCCAGAAAGTGCTCAAGCAGATGCCGGCGCTTACCGCCCAGTCCGCACAGATCACCCAGGCCAAGCTGGAAAGCGCCGTGCCGGCGGTCAACAAGCTGCTCACCGATATGGGCAGTGAACTGGGCGCCAAGAAGCCCTGATACCCGCCGTGGCCAGCCAGGCGCTGGCCACGCCCTCCATGGAGCCCGCAATGCCCAAGATCGATCACCTGCGTACCGCCTTCGCCGCCCTGCAACCCGAGCAACTCGAGGTGCTGGACGAAAGCCACATGCACAGCCGTGGGCTGGAAACGCACTACAAGGCGGTGATCGTCAGCCCGCAGTTCGACGGCCTCAATGCCGTGAAACGCCACCAGAAGGTCTATGGCGTGCTGGGCGAGCTGATGAGCCAGGTGCATGCGCTGGCCCTGCATACCTACACGCCGCAGGAATGGGCCCAGCAGGGCGTGGTACCGGATTCACCAACCTGCCGTGGTGGCAGCAAGCACGACCACTGATTGCAGCTTGCCTTACGATTTCTGCGGGTAGGGCGCTCGCGCTTCAATCGCCATTGGCTACATCGGTACAAGCGAAGTCCTGAGTGTCGCTTCGCTCGACCCAGGCTACTTTACTGAGTATTGCCCGCACGCTCCTCAACTCTCGATGGCCGCAGCGCCTTTCACCACTCGACCACGATCTTGCCGAAATGGCTGCCGCTCTCCTGCAGGCGGAATGCGTCCGCGAGCTCGTCCAGCGGGAAGCTCTGGTCGAGTATCGGCCGTACGCCGGATCGCTCCAGCGCCCGGATGTAGTCCTGCTGGTGACGACGGCTGCCGACGATCAGCCCCTGCAGGCGCACCTGCTTGGCCATCAGTACCGAGGTCGGCACGTCGCCCTGGCGACCGGTCAGCACGCCGATCAGGGCGATATGGCCACCCACGCGCACTGCAGTGATGGACTGCGCCAGGGTGCCTGGGCCGCCCACTTCGACCACCTGATCCACACCGCGGCCATCGGTCAGCTCCAGCACGCGCTTGCCCCAATCCGCGGTCTGCCGGTAGTTGATGGTGTGATCGGCGCCTAGCTGGCGCAGGCGCTCGAGCTTCTCGTCCGATGAGGACGTGGCGATCACCGAGGCGCCCATCATCCTGGCGATCTGCAGGGCGGCGATGGATACGCCGCCGCTGCCCAGCACCAGCACGCTGTCACCGGCCTTCAGCCCGCCATCGACCACCAGCGCCCGCCAGGCGGTCAGCCCCGCGGTGGTGATGGTGGCTGCCTCGGCATGGCTCCAGCCCCGAGGTGCGTGGGTGAAGGCGCTGGCCGCGCGTACCGCGTGCTGGGCCGCGAAGCCGTCGATGCCATCGCCCGGCGTGCCGGCGAAGTTGCTGACTGCCGTACCCACGTCGCCGTCCGGCCACTGCGGGAAGAAGCCAGACACCACATGATCACCTACCCTGAACTCGCTGACGCCCTCGCCGACCGCTTCGACTACGCCGGCGCCGTCGGCCATCAGCACCCGACCGTCGGCCGCGCTAATGCTGCCATTGGCCACCAGCAGGTCATGGAAATTCAGCGAGCTGGCATGCAGGGCGACGCGAATCTGACCCGGCCCGGGCTGGCCGGGATCGGCGATTTTGATCACTTCGATCCGGTTCAGGCCTCCAGGCGTACGCACGACGACGGCTTTCATGGGCGGTTCCTCCTCAGGCTGCGAATGGTGTCGATCGATGGCGGCCATCGCGGCCGCCTTTCTTTCTCGACCATGCCCATCACCTGGCGTTCCGGCGCCGCGCCCTACACTTGGGCGGCCAACACCAGTAAACTGCACGGCCCATTTCTCCATTGCACCTCACTGAGGCCCAGGCGACGCCGTCGGGCAGTGCGATGCTTTGCCGAAGCGGCCTACATTTCGTACCCAGTCCGCCCTTTGCGAGGGCGACTACTGAAGGACATCTGCAATGACCGACAACACTATCGTCGTCGCGGCACTCTACAAGTTCGTTTCCCTGCCCGATTACGAAGCGCTGCGCCAACCTCTGCTCGACACCCTGGTCGCCAACGGTATCAAGGGCACCTTGCTGCTGGCCGAAGAGGGCATCAATGGCACCGTTTCCGGCAGCCGTGAGGGTATCGACGGGCTGTTCGCCTGGTTCGCCCGCGACCCGCGCCTGGCCGACGTCGACCACAAGGAGTCGTACTGCGTCGAGCAGCCGTTCTATCGCACCAAGGTCAAGCTCAAGAAGGAGATCGTCACCCTGGGCGTGCCGGGCGTCGATCCCAACCAGCGCGTGGGCACCTACGTGGAACCCAGAGACTGGAACGCGCTGATCAGCGACCCGGAAGTGCTGCTGATCGACACGCGTAACGACTACGAAGTGTCGATCGGCACCTTCGAAGGCGCCATCGACCCCAAGACCAAGTCCTTCCGTGAATTTCCGGACTACATCCGCGAGCACTTCGACCCCAGCAAGCACAAGAAGGTGGCGATGTTCTGCACCGGCGGCATCCGCTGCGAGAAAGCCTCCAGCTACATGCTCACCGAAGGCTTCGAAGAGGTTTATCACCTCAAGGGCGGCATCCTCAAATACCTGGAGGAAGTGCCGCAGGAGGAGACCAAGTGGCAGGGCGACTGCTTCGTGTTCGACAACCGGGTGACCGTGCGCCACGACCTCAGTGAGGGCGATTACGACCAGTGTCACGCTTGCCGCACGCCGGTTTCGGTCGAGGATCGCGCATCGGAATTCTTCAGCCCCGGCGTCAGTTGCCCGCATTGCTGGGACTCGCTGCCGGAGAAGACCCGCGAGGGCGCCCGCGAGCGTCAACGCCAGATCGAACTGGCGAAAGCGCGCAATCAGCCCCATCCTCTGGGTAACAATCCCCGCCAGAAAAACGAGGCCTGAGCCATGGATGCGCGCCTGCTCTACGTAATGGACCCGATGTGTTCCTGGTGCTGGGGCTTCGCGCCGGTGGTCGAGGCGCTGGCCGCCCAGGCTGCCGAGCGTGGCGTGCCCATGCAACTGGTGCTCGGTGGTCTGCGCCGTGATCAGGTGGCCATCGACGCGGCGGCGCGGGTGCGCTATTTGGGCTACTGGCAGGCGGTCAACGCCAGCACCGGCCAGCTGTTCAACTTCGATGCCGGGCTGCCACTGGGCATGCGTTACGACACCGAGGCGGCCTGCCGCGCGGTGGTCACCGTGCGTGATCTCGACCCGCAGAGCGCCTGGCCGATGGCGCAACGCATCCAGCGGGCGTTCTACCAGCAAGGCGCCGACGTGACCCTGGCCGCGACCTTGGTGCAACTGGCCGAGGAGGTCGGCATCCCGCGGATCGAATTCGCCGAGGCCTTCGACAGCGAGGCCCAGCACCGCGCTACCGCCGCCGACTTCACCTGGGTGCAGGACCTCGGCATCGCCGGTTTCCCGACCTTGCTGGCCGAGAAGGGCGGGCGCCTGGCACTGCTCACCAACGGCTACCAGCCGCTCGACGCCCTGTCGCCATTGCTCACGCGCTGGCTGGAGCACGCCGTCGATGGTTGATCGCCTGAGCTGGGCGGAAATCCGTCGCCTGGCCTTGCGCCACAAGCGTGCGTTGATCCTCGCCAACCTGGTCGCCGTACTGGCGACTCTGTGCAGCGTGCCGATTCCCCTGTTGCTGCCGCTGTTGGTCGACGAGGTGCTGCTGGGCGACGGCAACACCGCGCTGCAGGTGATGGACAACTTCCTTCCCGCGGCCTGGCAGGGCGCGGTCGGCTACATCCTGCTGATGCTGGCGCTGACTTTCCTGCTGCGCGGCGGCGCGCTGCTGTTCAACGTGGTGCAGGCGCGGCTGTTCGCGCGGCTTTCCAAGGACATCGTCTACCGCATTCGCATCCGCCTGATCGAGCGCCTCAAACGTATCTCCCTGGCCGAGTACGAAAGCCTCGGTGGCGGCACCGTGACCACCCACCTGGTCACCGATCTCGACACCCTGGACAAATTCATCGGCGAAACCCTGAGCCGCTTTCTGGTCGGCGTGCTGACCCTGGTCGGCACCTCGGGCATTCTTTTGTGGATGCACTGGAAGCTGGCGCTGCTGATCCTGCTGTTCAACCCGCTGGTGATCTACGCCACGGTGCAGCTTGGCAAGCGCGTCAAACACCTTAAGAAGCTCGAGAACGACAGCACCTCGCGCTTCACCCAGGCACTGACCGAAACCCTCGACTCGATCCAGGAAGTGCGCGCCGGCAACCGCCAGGGCTACTTCCTCGGTCGCCTCGGTGGGCGTGCCAGGGAAGTGCGCGATTACGCCGTGGCCTCGCAATGGAAGACCGACGCCTCGAACCGCGCCAGCGGCCTGTTGTTCCAGTTCGGCATCGACGTGTTCCGCGCCGCGGCGATGCTCACCGTGCTGTTCTCCGACCTGTCCATCGGCCAGATGCTCGCCGTGTTCAGCTACCTGTGGTTCATGATCGGCCCGGTGGAGCAACTGCTCAATCTGCAGTACGCCTTCTACGCTGCCGGTGGCGCGCTGACCCGCATCAACGAACTGTTGGCGCGGCGTGACGAGCCGGACTACGTGGGCGGCGTCGATCCCTTCGAGGGGCGCGAGACCGTCGGCATCGAAATTCGCGACCTGAGCTTTTCCTACGGCGAAGAGCCGGTGCTGGACGGGCTGAACCTGAGCATCGCGCCAGGCGAGAAGGTCGCCATCGTCGGTGCCAGCGGCGGCGGCAAGAGCACGCTGGTGCAACTGCTGCTGGGCCTCTATACGCCACAGGCCGGGGTGATTCGCTTTGGCGGCAGCAGCCAGGAGGAGATCGGCCTACCGACCATTCGCGAGCATGTGGCGGTGGTGCTGCAGCACCCGGCACTGTTCAACGACACGGTGCGTGCCAACCTGTGCATGGGCCGCGAGCGCAGCGACGAGGCCTGCTGGCAGGCGCTGACCATCGCCCAGTTGGCGCAGACCGTACGCCAGTTACCGCAGGGGCTGGATACCGTGGTCGGGCGCTCCGGCGTGCGGCTGTCCGGCGGTCAGCGACAGCGCCTGGCCATCGCCCGTATGGTGCTGGCCGACCCTCGAGTGGTGATTCTCGACGAAGCGACTTCGGCCCTGGATGCCGCCACCGAATACGCCCTGCACCAGGCGCTGGCGCAGTTCCTCAATGGCCGCACCACGCTGATCATCGCCCACCGCCTGAGCGCGGTGAAGCAGGCTGATCGGGTGCTGGTGTTCGACGGCGGCAGCGTCGCCGAAGATGGCGACCACCGCCAATTGATCGCCGAAGGCGGGTTGTACGCCAAGCTCTACGGCAATCTGCAGCACTGATCAGCCGCGTCGCCTTCAAAATTCGCCGTGGTTCGCGACTCCCACAATGATCGCAGGCAGCTCACCGTCTGTGTGGGAGCGCCGACCCAGCGCGAAACGATGGCGGCCTTGCTGCAGGGGCGGCGTCGTGCCGACGATTCGCGGCGGGTCGCCGCTCCTACGAGATTGCGGGCAGCCCACCGTTTGCGTGGAAGCACCGACCCGGCGCGAAATGATTGCGGCCTTGCTGCAAGACCGACGTCGTACACAGGATTCGCGGCGGGTCGCCGCTCCTACAGGATCGCGGGCAATCCACTGTCTGTGTGGGAGCGCCGACCCGGCGCGAAATGATTGTGGCCTTGCTGCAAGACCGGCGTCGTGCAGACGATTCGCGGCGGGTCGCCGCTCCTACAGGATCGCGGGCAATCCACTGTCTGTGTGGGAGCGCCGACCCGGCGCGAAATGATTGTGGCCTTGCTGCAAGACCGGCGTCGTGCAGACGATTCGCGGCGGGTCGCCGCTCCTACGAGATTGCGGGCAGCCCACCGTTTGCGTGGGAGCACCGACCCGGCGCGAAATGATTGCGGCCTTGCTGCAAGACCGGCGTCGTGCACAGGATTCGCGGCGGGTCGCCGCTCCTACAGGATCGCGGGCAATCCACTGTCTGTGTGGGAGCGCCGACCCGGCGCGAAATGATTGCGGCCTTGCTGCAAGACCGACGTCGTACACAGGATTCGCGGCGGGTCGCCGCTCCTACAAGATCGCGGGCAGCTCACCGTTTGCGTGGGAGCACCGACCCGGCGCGAAACGATGGCGGCCTTGCTGCAGGGTCGGCGTCGTGCCGACGATTCGCGGCGGGTCGCCGCTCCTACAGGATCGCGGGTAACCCACCGTTTGCGTGGAAGCGTCGCTCCCGCCGCGAAACGGCGGGCTGCCAAGAAGGCTACTCCTGCGGCAGCTTGCTGCCCCACTGCTGAATCGCCTTGACGCGCTGCATGCTGGCGTTGACCGCCTTGTCGATCTCCTCGTTGTAATCGTCCAGCCAGCTGCGTGAGCCGGGCACCATGTCCGCCAGGTCGCGCATGCCGTTCTTCAGGGCGGCCAGGCTCTGCTGGTAGCTCTGTTCCTGGCCGAGCAGGGTGCGGCCCATCAGCTTCAGCGCCGCGATGTCCTGGGAAGGTGGCGCTGCTGGTGCCGCCGCAGCGGGCGCCGGTGGCGGGGGCGTGGCGGCCAGTTTCAGCAGGGCGTCCTGGCGCTTCTGATCTTCCTTGAGCGTGTTCAGCTCCGTTTCCAGCTGCTCGGCGCGGTGCTGCAGGGCGGCGAAAGCTTCGGGGTCGAAGGGGGGCGGCTCGTCGGCAAGCATCTTCACCACGGCCGAAGTCGCCAGGCTGGAGAGGATGATGAACAGCAGCAGAGCCAGGGCGAAGATCAGAATGCGGTTCAGGCGGTTGGCCTTTTCCAGCTTGGCCAAGCGTTCGTCGTCGCTGGCGGGCGCCAGGTCGAATGCGGCGGGAGCACTTTCGGCTTCGGTAGGCGTTTCACTGCTCATGGCGGCCTCATTGTTATGACGCAGTTGGATGCTGTCATTGTGGCAGCGTTTTCTGCGCTCTGCCCGCACATCGTCGTCATCCCGTCGGCAGGTTAATCGACCGCGCTGTAAAGAAAGGTTTACGAGATCGGCCGTCCAACCGGTCTGCCAGCAGCGATTGCCGGTTGGATGTGCTGCCATGTACCGAAGCCTTGCCAACGATGGGTGCTGTGGCCCGGTTCAGGCATGCCGAGCGGCCTTGTTAGCCCGCGGCGCCTCGATTGTCATGAGGGCATAACGACAACGAGGTCACCCCCATGAATGCCGTGTCCAGAATCGAGCAGCACAATCCCATCGGTACCGACGGTTTCGAATTCGTCGAATTCACCGCCCCGACGCCCGAAGGCATCGAGCAACTGCGCCAGCTGTTCACAGCCATGGGCTTCACCGAAACCGCCAAGCACCGCAGCAAGCAGGTGTGGCTGTTCCAGCAGCACGACGTGAACTTCGTGCTCAACGGCAGCCCGACCGGGCATGTGCACGCCTTCGCCGAAAAACACGGGCCCAGTGCCTGCGCCATGGCATTCCGGGTCAAGAACGCCGCCCAGGCCGCGGCCTACGTGAAAGAGCAGGGCGCCACGCTGGTCGGCAGCCACGCCAACTTCGGCGAACTGAACATTCCCTGCGTCGAGGGCATCGGCGGCTCCTTGCTGTATCTGGTGGATCGTTATCGCAATGAGAGCGGCGAGCACAGCATCTATGACGTCGATTTCCAATTCATCGAGGGCCGCTCAGCCAACGACAATGCCGTCGGCCTGCAATGCATCGACCACCTGACCCACAACGTCAAGCGCGGGCAGATGGACGTCTGGTCCGGCTTTTACGAGCGCATCGCCGGTTTCCGCGAAATCCGCTATTTCGATATCGAAGGCAAGCTCACCGGCCTGCTGTCCCGGGCGATGACCGCGCCGTGCGGCAAGATCCGCATCCCGATCAACGAATCGGCGGACGACAAGTCGCAGATCGAGGAATTCATCCGCGAGTACCACGGTGAGGGCATCCAGCACATCGCCCTGTCCACCGACGACATCTACGCCACGGTGCGCCAACTGCAGGCCAACGGCGTGTCGTTCATGAGCACCCCCGCCACCTATTACGAGAAGGTCGACCAGCGCGTGGCCGGCCATGGCGAGCCGCTGGACGTGCTGCGCGAGCTGAACCTGCTGATCGATGGCGCTCCGGAAGATGACGGCATCCTGCTGCAGATCTTCACCAATACGGTGATCGGCCCGATCTTCTTCGAGATCATCCAGCGCAAGGGCAACCAGGGCTTTGGCGAGGGCAATTTCAAGGCGCTGTTTGAGTCCATCGAAGAAGACCAGCTGCGTCGCGGTGTGATCAGCGAGGAGTAAGGCCATGAGCCGTAAATGGATCAGCTTTCCCCTGCGCGAAGGCGAGCACTCGCGCCAGGCCCACTGCGATTTTCCCGCCGATACCTACGAACGGGAAATGGGCCGCGAGGGCTTCTTCGGCCCGGTGACGCACCTGCACCACAAGCATCCGCCCACCGGCTGGATCGACTGGCAGGGGCCGCTGCGCCCCCACGCCTTCAACTTCAACAGGATTCCCAGCGAGCACGACTGTCCGTTCGAGGCGCCGCTGACCCTGCACAACGCCGACATTCGCCTGCGCGTATGGAAGACCGCCAGCGCCATGCGCCACCTGGTGCGCAACAGCGACGGCGACGAGCTGTTGTTCGTGCACGACGGTGCCGGCCACTTCCATTGCGATTTCGGCCACCTGGAATACCGTGACGGCGATTACCTGGTGATTCCCCGCGGCACCGCCTGGCGTTTGGAGCCGACTGCGCCGAGTCATTTCCTGCTGGTCGAGAACACCGACGGTGCCTACCAGTTGCCGGACAAGGGCCTGCTCGGCGGCCAGGCGATCTTCGACCCCGCGGTGCTCGATCACCCGCATATCGACGACGCCTTCAAGGCTCAGCAGGACGAAAACACCTGGCAGGTCCGAATCAAACGACGCAACCAGATCAGCACCGTGACCTATCCCTACAACCCCCTCGATGCGGTGGGCTGGCATGGCGACAACACGGTGGTAAGGCTGAACTGGCGCGATATCCGTCCGCTGATGAGCCATCGTTACCACCTGCCGCCTTCGGTGCACACCACCTTCGTGGCCAAGGGTTTCGTGGTTTGCACCTTCACGCCGCGGCCGGTTGAGTCCGACCCCGGCGCGCTGAAGGTGCCGTTCTTCCATAACAACGACGACTACGACGAAGTGCTGTTCTACCACCGCGGCAACTTCTTCAGCCGCGACAACATCGAGGCCGGCATGGTCACCCTGCACCCGTGCGGCTTTCCCCACGGCCCACATCCCAAGGCGCTGAAGAAGGCGCAGACCGACCCGGCCACCTTCGCCGAAGAAGTGGCGGTGATGATCGACACCCGCCGTGCCCTGGAGGTGACCGACGCCGCTGCTGCCGTGGATGTCGCCGAATACGTGAATTCCTGGCGCGCGCCAGGAGAGGAGTCCTGATGAAACTGGCATCGCTGAACCAGGGCCGCGATGGCGCCCTGGTGGTGGTTTCCCGCGACCTGACCCGCGCGGTGCGCGTGGCGCAGATCGCCTCGACGCTGCAGGCCGCCCTGGATGACTGGGCGAGCAAACGCCCGCAGCTCGAAGCGGTGTACCAGCGCCTCAACGACGGGCTGGAGGCGCAAGCCTTCGACTTCGATCAGAGCGCCTGCCACAGCCCGCTGCCGCGTGCTTATCACTGGGCCGATGGCAGTGCCTACGTCAATCACGTCGAGCTGGTGCGCAAGGCGCGGGGTGCCGAGATGCCGGAGTCGTTCTGGCACGACCCGCTGATGTACCAGGGCGGCTCGGACACCTTCATCGCGCCCCACGCGCCGATTCGCCTGGGTGACGAGGCCTGGGGCATCGACCTGGAGGCCGAGCTGGCGGTGATCACCGATGACGTACCCATGGGCGCGACGCCGGCCCAGGCGGCCGGGCATATCCAACTGCTGATGCTGGTCAACGACGTGTCGCTGCGCAACCTGATTCCCGGCGAGCTGGGCAAGGGCTTCGGCTTCTACCAGAGCAAGCCGTCGTCGAGCTTCTCGCCGGTGGCGATCACCCCGGACGAACTGGGCGATAGCTGGCGCGACGGGCGCGTGCACCGGCCGCTGGTGTCGCACATCAACGGCGCGCTGTTCGGCCAGCCGGATGCAGGCACCGACATGACCTTCGACTTCCCGACCCTGATCGCCCACGCCGCCCGCACCCGGCCCCTGGGCAGCGGCACCATCATCGGCTCGGGCACCGTCTCCAATTACGACCGCAGCGCCGGCTCCAGCTGCCTGGCCGAGAAGCGCATGCTCGAAGTAATCGAGCAGGGCGAGGCGAAGACATCATTTCTCAAGTTCGGTGACCGGGTACGCATCGAGATGTTCGATGCCGCCGGGGCGAGCATTTTCGGTGCCATCGACCAGCAGGTGGAGCGCTATCCATAACTCAAGTAAGGGCACAACGCCTGGTGTGAAGCGAAGGTCGGCTTGACGTCAGATCGGAGTCGACCGCGAGAATCGCCCCGGGTCGGGGCTCCCACAGGGTTGGTCTCTCGTGGGGGTTCGATTGCCTTCTAGCAGAGGTAGCTTAGGTACGGAGGTTCATATGTTGACGTTATACGGCTACTGGCGCTCCAGCGCTGCCTACCGGGTGCGTATCGTCCTCAACCTCAAGGGCCTGGCTTATCGACAGGTGCCGGTGCATCTGGTGCGCGATGGCGGCGAGCAGCATGGCCAGGCTTACCAGGCGCTGAATCCCCAGGGCCTGGTGCCGCTGCTGGTGGACGACGAAAACGGCGGGGTGCCCATCGCCCAGTCCCTGGCGATCATCGAGTACCTGGAGGAGATTTTCCCGGTGCCGGCCATCCTGCCGGCCGACCCCGTCGCCCGTGCCCAGGTACGCGCCCTGGCGCTGCATCTCGCCTGTGACGTGCACCCGCTCAACAACCTGCGGGTGCTGCAGTATCTGAGCCGCGAGCTGGGCGTGGACGACGCGGCGAAAAACGCCTGGTACCGCCATTGGGTGGCCGAAGGACTGGCAGCGGTGGAGCAGGGGTTGGCGGCGTACGGCGATACATTTTCCCTGGGCACGCGGCCTGGCTATCTGGAAGCCTGTTTGGTTCCACAGGTGTACAATGCGCGCCGTTTCGACTGTGACCTCGATGCGTACCCACGCATCCTCGCGCTGACCGCCCGTTGTGAGGCCCTTGAAGCATTCCGGCATGCCGCGCCGGATGCCCAGCCCGACGCGCAGTAACCGCAAGCACCCAAGCCATTCCGCAAGGCCACGAGCCGGGCGGGTTCGATCCCGTCACGGTCGATCACCCACAGGTGACAGATGCCAAGCGAAATGCTCCAGACCGGCCCGCTCAAGCGCGGCCTGAAGAACCGCCACATTCAGTTGATCGCCCTGGGCGGTGCCATCGGTACCGGCCTGTTCCTGGGCTCGGCCGGGGTCATGGCCTCTGCCGGGCCATCGATGATCCTCGGTTATGCGATCGGCGGTTTCATCGCCTTTCTGATCATGCGCCAGCTTGGCGAGATGATCGTCGAGGAGCCGGTGGCCGGCTCGTTCAGCCACTTCGCCCATAGCTACTGGGGGCCGTTCGCCGGCTTTCTGTCCGGCTGGAACTACTGGGTGCTCTACGTGCTGGTGGGCATGGCCGAGCTGACCGCGGTGGGTAAGTACGTGCAGTACTGGTGGCCGGAAATCCCCACCTGGGCAACGGCGGCGGCGTTCTTCGTGCTGATCAACGCCATCAACCTGACCAACGTGCGGGTGTTCGGCGAGGCCGAATTCTGGTTCTCGATCATCAAGGTGGTGGCGATCATGGGCATGATCCTGCTCGGCTGCTACCTGCTGTTCAGTGGCGCGGGCGGTGAGCAGGCCTCGGTCAGCAACCTGTGGAGCCACGGCGGCTTCTTCCCCAACGGGGTTTCCGGTTTGCTGATGATGATGGCCATCATCATGTTCTCCTTTGGCGGCCTGGAGCTGGTGGGCATCACCGCGGCCGAGGCCGACCAGCCAAAAACCGTGATTCCCAAGGCCATCAATCAGGTGGTCTACCGCATCCTGATCTTCTACATCGGCGCACTGACCGTGCTGCTGTCGCTGCATCCCTGGGACGATCTGGTGGCGACCCTGACCGCTGGCGGCGACTCCTACGGCAGCAGCCCCTTCGTGCAGATCTTCTCGCTGATCGGCAGCGACACCGCCGCGCACCTGCTCAACTTCGTGGTGCTCACCGCGGCGCTGTCGGTCTACAACAGCGGCGTGTACTGCAACAGCCGCATGCTCTACGGCCTGGCCGAGCAGGGCAACGCACCGAAGGCGCTGCTCAAGGTCGACAAGCGCGGCGTGCCGGTACTGGCGATCTTCTTTTCGGCGCTGTTCACGCTGATTTGCGTGGTGATCAACTACCTGGTGCCCAAGAGCGCGCTGGAGCTGCTGATGTCCCTGGTGGTCGCCGCCCTGGTGATCAACTGGGCGATGATCAGCCTGGCCCACATCAAATTCCGCAAGGCCATGCAGGCCAAGGGCGTCGAGCCGTCGTTCAAGGCCTTCTGGTTCCCCTTTGCCAACTACCTGTGCCTGGCCTTCGTGCTGTTCATCCTGGGCGTGATGCTGTTCATCCCCGGCATTCGCATCTCGGTGTTCGCCATTCCGTTCTGGCTGCTGTTCATCTGGGGTTGCTACCAGATCCGCCAGCGCCGCCTGGCTCGCTGAGATTCGTCCCACACCCGCAGCGCAATGCTGCGGGTGGCATTTGTGCCTAATCATCGACTCCCACGTACGCGCTGTAACCTTTTGTCGCAGGCTTGGCCATGCGTACGGGCTCGTGGCGGTATAGTGGCGACTTGATGGCGCCAGTGATCGGTTTTTTTTCGCTCAGGCTTTGCCCCTTGCGGCCGATTAACTGGCTGACGCCATGAGTCGCGCGGTCATCAACCTGTCCGCGCACTGCAATCTATAAAAACAAATGGAGCCGCTTGGATGTTGCATTCTGCCACTCGACTGTTCGTCGACCTCTCCGTAGGCAAGAAACTTCTGGTCGGTTTTGGCCTGGTATTGCTGCTGACCGTTGCCGTGACGGCCAGTGGCTTCGTTGCCGTGCAGGCGGTGATGAAAGGTCATGCCCAGTCCGTATCGCTGTCGACCATCGACGCGCAGATCCTCGGCGCCCGGCGCATGGAGCGCGACTACGCGATCAGCCACAGCGAAGCCGATGCCCAGCGCATGCGCGAGCAGCTCGCCAAGGTGCGTGCCGGCCTGGCCGAACAGATCGCCAGCGCCACGCCTGCCGAGCGTGAGCGCCTGCAGGCCATGGATACCGCCACCGCCGACTATCTGCAGCAGTTCGACGCCAGCGTGCAGCAGCAGGTGCGCGCCAACGAGGCCCGCACCCAGATGGGCGAGGCCGCCCAGGAGGCGCGCAGCCAGTTCGAGATGATCGAACTGGGCATGTACGACGCCGTGCGCGAGTTGCGCCTGGCCGGTGACCAACTGCGCGGCAGCGACCCGCTGACCCTGGCCGAGACCGCCTCCAACCTCAGCAAGCGCATGCTCGAACTGCGCAGCCACGAGAGCCAGTTCATCATCGATGGCTCGCCCTCGGCGCTGGAGGACTGGAACTTCGTCAGCTACGACCTGCAGTCCTCGGCCAATGGCCTGATGGTCTGGCTCAACGATGACCAGAAGCGCGCCATCGAAGCGGCGCTGGTGGCCTTGACCAACTATCAGCAAGCGTTCACCAATTTCCAGCAGGTGCACGAGCAAAGTCTGGCCAGCGATGCCGCCATGCTCAAGCAGGCCGACCAGGTTCTGGCACTGGCCGAGCAGGCCAAGAACATCGAAGAGCAGACCATGAGCGGCGATAGCCGCAGCGCCATGCTGCTGCTCGGCAGCATGGGCCTCGCGGCGGTGCTGATCGGCCTGTTCGCTGCCTTCACCATCAGCCGCTCCATCGTCGCGCCGCTGCGTCAGACCGTCGAGTTCGCGCGGCGTATCGCTGGCGGCGACCTGAGCCAGGATCTGCCGCAGAACCGCCGCGACGAGCTCGGCCAGTTACTCGAGGCCATGCAGGGCATGACCAGTAGCCTGCGCGATCTGGTCGGCCGCATCGGCACCGGTGTCGGGCAGATTGCCGCGGCTGCCGAGCAACTGTCGGCCATTACCGCCCAGACCAGTGCCGGCGTGCAGACCCAGAAGGTGGAAACCGAACAGACTGCCACCGCCATGCACCAGATGGCCGCCACCGTGCAGGAAGTGGCGCAGAACGCCGAGCAGGCCTCGCTGGCCGCCGCCGATGCCGACCGCGAAGCGCAGCAGGGCAACCAGGTGGTGCAGCAGGCCATCGGCCAGGTCGGCAAGCTGGCCCAGGAAGTCGAGCAGTCGGCCGAGGCCATGCAGGCGCTGAATCAGGAAAGCGGGCGCATCGGCAGCGTGCTGGAAGTGATTCGCGCGGTGGCCGAACAGACCAACCTGCTGGCGCTCAACGCCGCCATCGAGGCCGCACGCGCCGGTGACCAGGGCCGCGGCTTCGCGGTGGTGGCCGATGAGGTGCGCGCGCTGGCCCGCCGCACCCACGATTCGACCCAGGAAATCGAGAACCTGATCGCCAACCTGCAGCGCCTCGCCGACGGCGCGGCCACGCAGATGGAAGGCAGTCGCGCGCTGACCCAGCGCACCGTGGGCCTGGCCGGCGAGGCGGGCGATGCCCTCGGCCGCATCACCCAGGCGGTCAGTACCATCGAGCAGATGAACCAGCAGATCGCCGCCGCCGCGGAAGAGCAGAGCGCCGTGGCGGAAACCATCAGCGAAAGCGTCACCCGGGTGCGTGATATCGGCGAGCAGAGCGCCAGTGCCAGCCAGCAGACCGCCACCTCGAGCGCCGAACTGGCGCGCCTGGGCGTCGAACTGCAGGGGCTAGTGCGGCAGTTCCGGACCTGACATCGCGGATGCCCGGGAGAAGGCTTCCTGGGTATCGCTTCGCTCCACCCAGGCTACGGTCTGGGCTGATGTTGCGGGCTGCAGTGGCGGCTCGGGTCGAGCCTGCGATACCCGGGGTGACTTCCCGCCTACCGCAGCCTGGCGCCGTTACAGCGCCGGGTCGCCTTTGTCGTTCGCGGAACTGGCGGCTTTGCGGCCTGGGGCCAGGTCGCTGTCGGACGGGCCGTCACCTTTGGGATCGACGCTCAGCTCGCTGGCCCACAAAGCCAGTGGCACGGGTGTTGACGGCTGCCAGATGCGCTGCCAGAGCAGGGCCAGGCGCTGCATGTCGCCGCGTTCCGAAGGCCAGCGCTCGATATAGGGTTGCACCTGCCAGGCGCCGTTCTGCCAATGGGCGAAGTCGAAGCGGAACGGGTGAAAGCCGGTCATGCCCAGGCGGATATCGGTGACCACCAGGTGATCGCCGATGCGGTCGTAACGCAGCACGTCATTGGTGAACCACTTCAGGCGCTGGTGGGCGTGGGAATCGTCCAGGGCCTGGCCCAGCGCCGCACCGCGCGGCATGCGCTCCAGTACTGGCGGCGCACTGTCGAACCAGCCAACCAGCGCTTCGTGATAATCCTCGTCCTCGATGGCCACCACGCGCCACAACAGCGTGTTGAAGGGTGTCGGCGAGCTGAAGATGGCCTCGGCTTCGATGCCCTGGCGCGCCAGTTCCTGCTCCACGCGATGTTCGGCCATGTACTTGCCGCCCAGGGTCGAGGCGAGATAGACCGTGGAAAACGCCAGGGCCCAGTTGACCACCGGGTTGGCCTTGTCCTTCAAACCAGCGATCAGCCCGTAGATCACCGCGCCGAGCAGCGGCAGGCTGTAGATCGGGTCGATGATGAAGATGCTCGACCAGGCCGCCGGCGTCGGTGCGAACGGCCAGAGTAGTTGCGTGCCGTAACTGGTGAAAGCATCGAGAAGAGGGTGGGTGATCAACACCAGCCAGATGGCCAGGAACAATCGCCGTGACGAGTAGCCGGGGTTGGGCCGCCATTGTCGCAGCAGCCAGGTCAGCAGCAGGGCGAAGCCGGTCAGCACGAACAGCGAGTGGCTGAAGCCGCGGTGGTAGGTCATCGCCGCCACCGAGTCGCCGTAGTCGATGACCACGTCGAGATCTGGCAGGGTGCCCAGCACGGCGCCGTACAACAGGGCCTTGCGGCCCTGCCAGCGCCCCAACAGCGCGCCCTGGATGCTGGCGCCGAGTACGGCTTGGGTGATCGAATCCATGGGTGTTCTCGCAGGCTGGGAGGGCGGGTCGCTTAACTTACTTGAGCGCCTCAAGGGGCGTAGAGGGAAATTTCAAGCAAAGGTTTCAGCCATGCTGGCGTCTACCCTGGGCTATCCTGCACGCCCACTCGAAACAAGGCGCCCCATGCTGGTCATTTCCAACAGCGTTCATCTGCCAGACGATGAAGTCGAACTCACCGCCATTCGCGCCCAGGGCGCGGGCGGGCAGAACGTCAACAAGGTGTCCAGCGCCATGCACCTGCGCTTCGACAGCCAGGCATCGTCCTTGCCGCCTTTCTATAAGGAGCGGCTGCTGGCCATGCGTGACAGCCGCATCACCGCCGATGGCGTGGTGATCATCAAGGCCCAGCAGTACCGTACCCAGGAGCAGAACCGCGCCGATGCCCTGGAGCGACTGGCCGAACTGATCCGCTCGGCCGGCAAGACCGAAAAGGCCCGCCGCCCGACCAAACCAACCCTCGGCTCGAAGAAGCGCCGGCTGGAAGGCAAGGCCAAGCGTGGGGCGATCAAGGCGGGCAGGGGCAGGGTCGACTTCTGAGAGCCTGCTCATAATCGTTCAGCCCGGGCTCGCGGATTTTGGCAGCTAACTGGCTGTATCGGATGTAGGGTGGATGGACGCTTTTTTCATCCACCATTGCGGGTTTCGGAGCTGTGGACGGGGCGAGCTGCGTAGGCGAAGCGTCAGCTACGCCCCGATCCACCTTACGAGCCGAGCCTGCTTCGATAGGAGCCGCGACCTCGCGGCGATTCGCTCAGGCACCGCCAAAATAGGCAGTGAGGCTGCAATCGTTTCGCCCCGAGGTCGGGGCTCCCACAGGTCGGTTTTAGTGGCTGCTTCTGCCTTGTAGTTGCTGCTTCAGGCGTATAAAGGTCGTGAACAGGCTCTGAGCCGAGCACTTAGTCCCACTGCGGCGCGAAGTCCGGATTGGCCAGGCGTTCGCCGCGCTCCAGTCCGGCGATGGCGGCCATGTCCTGGTCGCTGAGGGTGAGCTTCAAGGCGCCGAGGTTGCTCTCCAGGTTGGCGCGTTTGGTCGACGAGGGGATTACCGCGAAGCCCTGTTGTAGCGCCCAGGCCAGTGCAACCTGCGCCGGGTTGGCGGCATGCCGGCTGGCGATTTCCTGGATCACCGGATCGGTCATCACCTTGCCATAGGCCAGTGGCATGTAGGCGGTCAGGTGAATGCCGTGTTCCTGGGCGAATTCGACCACCTTGCGATTCTGCAGGAACGGATGGATCTCAACCTGGTGGGTGGCGATCTGGTCCGCGCCGACCACTTCCATAGCCTGCTGCAGGTGCGCGTTGGTGAAGTTGGAAACGCCCAGCTGCGCGGTTAGGCCGGCAGCCTTGGCTTCCAGCAGGGCGGCCATGTATTCGGCGACCTGGAGTTCATCGTCTGGCGACGGCCAGTGAATCAGCGTCAGGTCGACCTGCTCCATACGCAGCTTGTGCAGGCTCTCCTTGAGGCTGGGGATCAGCTTGTCGGCGCCCAGGTTGTCGACCCAGATCTTGGTGGTGACGAACAGTTCGCTGCGCGGCACGCCGCCATCGGCGATGGCCTGGCCAACCTCGGCTTCGTTGCCGTAGATCTGTGCCGTATCGATATGCCGGTAGCCGAGCTCCAGGCCATTGCGTACCGAGTCGATGACCTGCTGGTCCTTGAGGCGGTAGGTGCCGAGGCCGAGGGCGGGAATCTGTGGCATGGGAGTCTCCTGTGAAATGAACGACTGTCTGTAGCTGACAGCACTGCCCAGCGCTTGTTGCGCTGGATTGGCGAGTGAGTATGGAACGTGGACTTGTGCAGAAAAACCGCGTTTCATGGCAAACATATTTGCTGCCCGGTCACGAATGCCGCCATGAAAACCTCCCTCGACGAACTCCTCGCGTTTAGCACCGTGGTCGCCGCCGGCTCGATCAGCGCCGCCGCCCAGCAACTGGGGCAGACCGCTTCGGGCATCAGCCGCGCCCTCAGCCGGCTGGAGGAGAAGCTTGATGTCACCCTGCTGCAGCGCACCACCCGGCGCCTGGAGCTGACCGAGGAGGGCCAGGCTTTTCTGCTCCAGGCGCGGCGCATCCTCGCCAGCGTCGAGGAGGCCGAAGAACAGATGCGCGTGCGCCGGCAAACGCCAGCCGGGCGGCTGCGCGTCAACGCTGCGGCGCCGTTCGTGCTGCATGCCGTGGTGCCGCTGATCAAGGGGTTTCGCGAGCGCTACCCGAACATCGAGCTGGAGCTGCACAGCAGCGACCAGATCATCGACCTCATCGAGCAGCGCACCGACGTGGCCATCCGTATCGGCCAATTGCGCGACTCGACCCTGCATGCGCGGCCGCTGGGCAGCAGCCGGTTGCGGGTGCTGGCCAGCCCTTCATACCTGGCCGCCCATGGCGCGCCCGCTAGCGTCGCCGCGCTGCAAGGCCATAGCCTGCTAGGCTTCACCCAGCCCGACAGCCTCAACCGTTGGCCACTGCGCCACGCCGGGGGCGAAAGCCTGGACATCGTGCCGACCTTGCAGGCCTCCAGCGGCGAAACGCTGCGGCAGTTGGCGCTGGAGGGCGTGGGGATTGTCTGCCTGGCGGACTTCATGACCCACCTCGACCGCAGCCGTGGCGACCTGGTGCAGGTGCTCGCCGAGCACACCGTGGAGGTTCGCCAGCCGATCCACGCCGTGTACTACCGCAACACGGCGCTAACCTCGCGCATCACCTGTTTTCTCGATTACCTGAGCAGCGAGTTGGGCACCATGGACTGAGCTTTTGGTTAATGGAGAAAGGCCTTTGCTCAGGGGCGGCCGATGCGGCTGCAGGCCGCGCAATTACAGGCGTGTAGGGGAGGGCGAGCGGGCAGCAGATATAGGCGGAACTGGCTGTGTGCCACACGGGTCTAGGATGATGGTTGATAAGGAGATACCAAAATGACCAAATCCCCGTTCTTTCGTCGCTTGGCTGCCATGCTGGCAGTGTTCCATGTCCTGATGATCGCTCAGGTTCCACTCGCCAATGCCGCGATGATCGGCACGGGTGAAGTGCTGACCGAGCAGCAACAGCAGGTCGACCGTCAGCAGCTGCTGTCGATGCTCGATGATCAACAGGTCAAGGACAAGCTGCTCGCCATGGGTGTGGAGCGTGATCAGGTAGAGAACCGCATCAACAACCTGACCAGTGCCGAACTCGCGCAATTCAACCAGCAACTGTCTGAAGCCCCGGCCGGTGCCGGCGTGGTCGGCGTGATCGTGTTGTTCTTGGTGATCTTCATCATCACCGATATGCTCTGCGCCACCGACATCTTCAGTTTCGTGAAATGCATAAATCGCTAAGACTGCTCTCCGTTTCACTTCTGATCGTTCTGCTCAGTGCGTGCGCCAGGTCTCCGGTGTTGTCACCGGACGCCCAGCGCCTGCCTGAGCGGGTCGAGCTCAGCAGCGTTCCCTTCTATCCGCAGAGCGCTTACCAATGTGGGCCGGCCGCCCTGGCGACCATGCTCAACCAGCGCGGTGTGCTGACCACGCCGGGCTTCCTGCAGGATCAGGTCTACATTCCTGGCCGCGAAGGCAGCCTGCAGGTCGAGATGGTCGCTGCGGCGCGATCTCACGATTTGCTCGTCTACCCGCTCAAGCCGAAGCTCGACTCGCTGCTCGCCGAGGTCGCCGCCGGCAACCCCGTGCTGGTGCTGCAGAACCTGGGCTTCGACTGGTACCCACAGTGGCATTTCGCAGTGCTGGTGGGCTACGACCGCCGTGAAGAGAAACTCATCCTACGCTCCGGTACTACCCGCCGCTGGGTGACCGAGTTCGCCGCCTTCGACAAAACCTGGGCCCGTGGCAATCGCTGGGCCGTGGTCACCGTGCCGCCCGACACCTTGCCCGCCACTGCCGAGCCGACCGTATGGCTCAAAGCCGCGGCGGATCTGGAAGAGGTTGGCCGCAAGGACGTTGCCCCGCACGCTTACCGCACCGCGACCCAGCGCTGGCCCGAACAGGCCGTAGGCTGGTTCGCCCTGGCCAACAGCCGCTATGCAGGTGGTGACCTGCGCGGCGCCGAAGCGGCGTTTCGCGAGAGCGTTAGCCGCCAGGCTGATTTCGCGCCCGGCTGGTTCAACCTGTCCCAGGTGCTCGACGAGCGCGGCTGCAAGGCTGAAGCCGCCAGCGCCCGCCAGTGCGCCCAGCGCCTGAAGCCGGACGACAAGCGCTTCAGCGTGATTGGCAAGCAGGGCACCACCAGTGAGCAGTGCGCCGCTCCTGTGGCCTGTCCGGTTCAGTAGTGGTACTTGCGGGAAAACGAACGGCGCTCATCGAGCGCCGTTTTTTGTAGCGATGCTGGAAGGCGTGGCCTCTGGTGGCCGAACCCTAGAGCCGAAGTAGCTGCCCGCTCCCACAGATTAGTCCGTAGGTCAAACCGCAACGGTGGCCACTCGTAGCTGTAGGGCGAACTCAGCCAGTAGCCTGGGTCGAGCGAAGCGATACCCAGGAATTTCCAGCAGCCTCGCGCCAAGGGGCAGGGCATCCAAACCGACCAAATCAAAAAAACTCAGTTTTTTTAGTCAGTTAGCGAAAAAAGGTGTTGACTCTTTTTCGCTGCTCCGTAGAATGCGCACCCACAGCAGGCACATAGCTCAGTTGGTTAGAGCACCACCTTGACATGGTGGGGGTCGTTGGTTCGAATCCAATTGTGCCTACCAAATTCTTTAAATGGTCGCTTCGGCGGCCATTTTTTTTGCTCGTCGTTTTTGCGTTCCCGTCGCGGGTTGCGCCCGGTGCTTCGGAATTTCTCGAAGATGGCCGGTTTGCCTTGTCAGGCCCGCGTGATTCTGAAAGCATCCACCGTTTCACATCCTCCAGTGACTGCGGTTCGTTCTCGGTTGGCCTCACGGCCCCTGCCTCTGTATGGCAGATACGCCACCGGATCGCTTACTGGCTCATCCCAACCCATGTGGCCTTTGGTAGAGGTCACCACTAGGAGAGGAGGCGCCATGCCCACCATTACTCTTCCCGATGGCAGTCAGCGTTCGTTCGATCACCCGGTATCCGTACTCGAGGTGGCGCAATCCATTGGTGCCGGTCTGGCCAAGGCCACCGTTGCCGGCAAGGTCGACGGCCGTCTGGTTGACGCCTGCGACCTGATCGAAAACGATGCGACCCTGCAGATCATCACGCCGAAGGACCAGGAGGGTGTCGAGATCATCCGCCACTCCTGCGCCCACCTGGTCGGTCACGCGGTCAAGCAGCTGTACCCGACTGCGCGCATGGTCATTGGTCCGGTCATCGACGATGGCTTCTATTACGACATCGCCTACGAGCGCCCCTTCACGCCTGAAGACGTGACCGCCATCGAAGCGCGCATGAAAGAGCTGATCGACAAGGATTACGACGTCATCAAGAAGGTGACGCCGCGTGCCGAAGTCATCGACGTGTTCAAGTCCCGTGGCGAAGACTACAAGCTGCGCCTGGTCGACGACATGCCGGACGAACAGGCCATGGGCTTGTACTATCACGAAGAGTACGTGGACATGTGCCGCGGCCCGCACGTGCCCAACACCCGCTTCCTCAAGGCGTTCAAGCTGACCAAGCTGTCCGGTGCCTACTGGCGTGGCGACGCCAAGAACGAGCAACTGCAGCGCGTCTACGGCACCGCCTGGGCGGACAAGAAGCAACTGGCGGCCTACATCCAGCGTATCGAAGAAGCCGAGAAACGCGACCACCGCAAGATCGGCAAGCAGCTCGATCTTTTCCACCTGCAGGAAGAAGCGCCGGGCATGGTGTTCTGGCACGCCAACGGCTGGACCGTCTACCAGGTGCTCGAGCAGTACATGCGCCAGGTGCAGCGCGAGAACGGTTACTCGGAAATCAAGACCCCGCAGGTCGTCGATCGCATCCTTTGGGAGCGCTCCGGCCATTGGTCCAACTACGCCGAGAACATGTTCACCACCTCGTCGGAAAGCCGCGATTACGCGGTGAAGCCGATGAACTGCCCGTGCCACGTGCAGGTGTTCAACCAGGGCTTGAAGTCCTACCGTGACCTGCCGCTGCGCCTGGCCGAGTTCGGTGCTTGTCACCGTAACGAGCCGTCCGGCGCGCTGCACGGCATCATGCGCGTGCGTGGCTTCGTGCAGGACGATGCGCACATCTTCTGCACCGAAGAACAGGTGAAGAAAGAAGCGGCCGATTTCATCAAGCTGACCCTGGACGTCTACAAGGACTTCGGCTTCACCGACATCGCCATGAAGCTGTCGACTCGCCCGGCCAAGCGCGTGGGTTCCGAAGAGTTGTGGGATCGCGCCGAAGGCGCCCTGGCCGATGCGCTGAACGAATCCGGCCTGGAGTGGGAATACCAGCCGGGCGAGGGCGCGTTCTACGGTCCGAAGATCGAGTTCACCCTGCGCGACTGCCTCGGCCGTAACTGGCAGTGCGGTACCCTGCAGTACGACCCGAACCTGCCGGAGCGCCTCGACGCCAGCTATATCGCCGAAGACAACAGCCGTGTGCGCCCGGTCATGCTGCACCGTGCCATCCTCGGTTCGTTCGAGCGCTTCATCGGTATGCTGATCGAGCACTATGCCGGCGTGTTCCCGGCGTGGCTGGCGCCGACCCAGGCGGTGATCATGAACATCACCGACAAGCAGGCCGATTTCGCCCTCGAAGTCGAAAAAACGTTGAATCAAAACGGATTTCGTGCCAAGTCGGACTTGAGGAACGAGAAGATTGGCTTTAAAATCCGCGAGCATACTTTGCTCAAGGTTCCCTATCTGCTGGTGATCGGCGATCGGGAAGTCGAGACAAGAACTGTCGCTGTGCGCACTCGTGAGGGTGCCGATCTGGGCTCCATGCCCGTCGCTCAATTCACTGAATTGCTCGCGCAAGCGGTTTCCCGGCGTGGTCGCCAAGAATTGGAGTAATCATTATTAAGCGTGATATGAGACAAGATAAACGAGGCGCCCCGAAGGCTCCGATCAACGAGAATATCTCGGCACGCGAGGTTCGGTTAATTGGCGCTGACGGTGAGCAAATTGGCATCGTCTCTATTGATGAAGCGCTTAGGATCGCTGAAGAGGCCAAGCTGGACCTGGTAGAAATCTCTGCCGACGCCCAGCCGCCTGTGTGCAGGATCATGGACTACGGCAAGCACCTCTTCGAGAAGAAGAAGCAAGCTGCCATTGCCAAGAAGAACCAGCACCAGCAGCAGATCAAGGAAATCAAGTTTCGTCCAGGGACGGAAGAAGGGGATTACCAGGTAAAACTACGCAACCTGGTACGTTTCCTGATGGAAGGGGACAAGGCCAAGATCTCTCTGAGATTCCGTGGTCGTGAGATGGCCCACCAGGAGCTGGGTATGGAACTGTTGAAGCGGGTCGAAGCCGACCTCGCCGAACACGGTACCGTCGAACAGCATCCTAAGATGGAAGGACGCCAGCTAATGATGGTCATCGCTCCCAAACGCAAGAAATAACCTCCAGGGCACGGCAGGCCTTATGGTTATCTATATCAACTGAATGCGGAGTTACGAACATGCCAAAGATGAAAACCAAGAGCGGCGCTGCCAAGCGCTTTCTCAAAACGGCTGCGGGCTTCAAGCACAAGCATGCTTTCAAGAGCCACATCCTGACCAAGATGTCCACCAAGCGTAAGCGTCAACTTCGCGGTAGCGAACTGATGCATCCGTCGGACAAGGCAAAAGTCGAGCGCATGCTGCGCGTTCGTTAATCTCGGTCAAGATAGAGGAAATTACTCATGGCTCGTGTTAAGCGTGGCGTTATCGCTCGTGCTCGTCACAAAAAAATCCTGAAACTGGCTAAAGGCTACTACGGCGCACGTTCGCGTGTATTCCGTGTTGCCAAGCAGGCTGTCATCAAGGCGGGTCAATACGCCTACCGTGACCGTCGCCAGAAGAAGCGTCAGTTCCGCGCTCTGTGGATCGCTCGTATCAACGCTGGTGCTCGCATCAACGGTCTGTCCTACAGCCGTCTGATCGCTGGCCTGAAAAAAGCGTCGATCGAAATCGACCGCAAGGTTCTGGCTGATCTGGCAGTGAACGAAAAAGCGGCGTTTGCTGCGATTGTCGAGAAAGCGAAAGCCGTACTGGCTTAAGTCCCCGACAATCACCGGGTTTCCCGGTGCACTAGAGGCGACAGGCGTAACCCGCAGGTCGACTCTAAACGTCATCGACAGGGGAAGAGCCTTCAAGCTCTTCCCCTGTTTCGTATCTGGAGTCTGTAAATGGAAAATCTGGATGTGCTGGTCTCGCAAGCGCTCGAGGCTGTCAGTCACACCGACGATGTGAACGCCCTGGAACAACTGCGGGTTCACTATCTGGGCAAGAAAGGCGAGCTGACCCAGGTCATGAAGACTCTGGGCAACCTGTCTGCCGAAGAACGCCCCAAGGCGGGCGCGCTGATCAACGCGGCCAAGGAGCGCGTCCAGGACGCCCTCAACAGCCGTAAAGAGATTCTCGAGTCGGCGGCCCTGAGTGCCAAGCTCGCTGCCGAACGTATCGATGTCACCCTGCCGGGCCGCGGCCAGGCTTCCGGTGGCTTGCATCCGGTTACCCGTACCCTGGAGCGCGTAGAGCAGTTCTTTACCCGCATTGGTTACGGCATCGCCGAAGGCCCCGAAGTGGAGAACGACTACCACAACTTCGAGGCGCTCAACATTCCGGGCCACCACCCGGCGCGTGCCATGCACGACACCTTCTATTTCAACGCCAACATGCTGCTGCGCACCCATACCTCGCCGGTACAGGTACGCACCATGGAAGCCCAGCAGCCGCCGATCCGTATCGTCTGCCCGGGCCGCGTGTACCGTTGCGATTCCGATATCACCCACTCGCCGATGTTCCACCAGGTCGAAGGCCTGTTCGTGGACGAAGGCGTGAGCTTCGCCGACCTCAAGGGCACCATCGAGGAATTCCTCCGCGTGTTCTTCGAGAAGCCCCTGGGCGTGCGTTTCCGTCCTTCCTTCTTCCCGTTCACCGAGCCTTCGGCCGAAGTCGACATGCAGTGCGTGATGTGCAGCGGCAAAGGCTGCCGCGTGTGCAAGCAGACCGGCTGGCTGGAAGTGATGGGCTGCGGCATGGTGCACCCCAACGTGCTGCGCATGAGCGGCATCGACCCGGAAAAATACTCCGGCTTCGCCTTTGGCATGGGCGTCGAGCGCCTGGCCATGCTGCGCTACGGCGTCAACGATTTACGGCTGTTCTTCGATAACGACCTGCGGTTCCTGGCGCAATTTCGCTAGCCCCCAGCAGTTTCGTAATCGAATTCGATCAGGAGAACAGACAACATGAAATTCAGTGAACAGTGGCTGCGCAGCTGGGTGAGCCCCCAGGCTAGCCGTGACGAGCTGGTCGCGCGCCTGTCCATGGCCGGCCTGGAAGTCGACAGCGTCAGCCCCGTGGCCGGTGCCTTCAGCGGCGTGATCGTCGGTGAAGTGCTGAGCACCGAGCAGCACCCCGATGCCGACAAACTGCGCGTGTGCCAGGTCAGCAACGGCAGTGAAACCTTTCAGGTGGTGTGTGGCGCGCCTAACGTGCGCCCCGGCCTGAAGATCCCGTTCGCCACCATCGGCGCCGAGCTGCCCGGCGACTTCAAGATCAAGAAGGCCAAGCTGCGCGGCGTCGAGTCCAACGGCATGCTCTGCTCGGCCTCCGAACTGCAGATCAGCGAAGACAACGACGGCCTGCTGGAACTGCCGGCCGATGCGCCGGTGGGCCAGGACATCCGTGAGTACTTCGAACTCAACGACGTCAGCATCGAAGTCGACCTGACCCCCAACCGCGGTGACTGTCTGTCCCTGGCGGGTCTCGCTCGTGAAGTCGGCGCGCTGTACGACGCCCCGGTCACCCGCCCGCAAATCGCTGCGGTCGCCCCGGCCCACGATGAAGTGCGCCCGGTCGACGTGCTGGCTCCGCAAGCCTGCCCGCGTTACCTGGGCCGCGTGGTGCGCAACGTCGACCTGTCCAAGCCGACCCCGCGCTGGATGGTCGAGCGCCTGCGCCGCGCCAATGTACGCAGCATCGATGCCGCCGTCGACGTCACCAACTACGTGATGCTCGAACTCGGCCAGCCGATGCATGCCTTCGACCTGAACGTGATCCAGGGCGGCATTCGCGTGCGCATGGCCGAAGAGGGCGAGAAGCTGGTGCTGCTCGACGGCCAGGAAGTCACCCTGCGTGCCGACACCCTGGTAATCGCCGACCACCAGCGCGCCCTGGCCATCGCCGGCGTGATGGGCGGCGAGCACAGTGGCGTCAGCGACACCACCCGTGATCTGTTCCTGGAAAGCGCCTTTTTCGACACCATCGCCGTGGCTGGCAAGGCCCGTTCCTACGGCCTGCACACCGACTCCTCGCACCGCTTCGAGCGCGGCGTGGACTCGCAGCTGGCCCGCGAAGCCATGGAACGCGCCACCGCGCTGCTGCTGGAGATCGTTGGCGGCGAAGCCGGCCCGATCATCGAAGCGGTCGACCCGGCACAACTGCCGAACGTTGCGCCGATCAGCCTGCGCGCCGAGCGCGTCGAGCAGATGCTCGGCCTCAAGCTCGACGACGAGCTGATCGTCAAACTGCTGGGCGCCCTGGGCCTGAGCGTCGAGGGTGGGGCAGGGCAGTGGCAGGTCAAGGTGCCGAGCCACCGCTTCGATATCAGCCTGGAAGTCGACCTGATCGAAGAGCTGGCCCGCCTCTACGGCTACAACCGCCTGCCGGTGCGTTACCCGCAGGCGCGCCTGGCGCCGCAGACCAAGGCCGAGGCCGTCGCCGACCTACCGGTGCTGCGCCGCCTGCTGGTGGCCCGTGGTTACCAGGAAGCGATCACCTACAGCTTCATCGATCCCAAGCTGTTCGAGCTGTTCAGCCCGGGCGTCAAGCCGCTGACCCTGGCCAACCCGATCTCCGCCGACATGGCCGCCATGCGCGCCTCGCTGTGGCCGGGTCTGGTCAAGGCGGTGGAGCACAACCTCAACCGTCAGCAGTCGCGCGTGCGCCTGTTCGAAAGCGGCCTGCGCTTCGTCGGCCAGCTGGACGAGCTCAAGCAGGAGCCGATGCTCGCCGGCGTGATCACCGGCAGCCGCCTGCCGGAAAGCTGGGCCCATGGCCGTGACAGCGTCGACTTCTTCGACGCCAAGGCCGACGTGGAAGCGCTGCTGGCCGCCGCAGGCGACGCCGCCAGCTTCGCCTTCGTGCCGGGCGAGCACAGTGCCCTGCACCCGGGCCAGACCGCACGCATCGAGCGCGAAGGGCGTCTGGTCGGTTACCTGGGTGCCATCCACCCGGAACTGGCCAAGACCCTCGGCCTGGATCAGCCGCTGTTCCTGTTCGAGCTGCTGCTGAGCGAAATCACCGCAGGCCGCATGCCGGCGTTCAAGGAACTGTCGCGCTTCCCCGAAGTGCGTCGTGACCTGGCGCTGCTGGTCGACCGTGACGTGCCGGCCCAGAACCTGTTGGCTGACATTCGCGAGCAGGCCGGCGAGTGGCTCACCGACCTCAGGTTGTTTGATGTTTATCAGGGTAAAGGTATTGATCCGCTTAGAAAAAGCCTGGCGGTCGGCTTGACCTGGCAGCATCCATCGCGCACTCTAAATGACGATGAGGTGAGCACCACCACGCAAAACATCCTCACCTCCCTGGAACAAAGGTTCAACGCCACGTTAAGGAACTAGCGTATGGGGGCACTGACGAAAGCTGAGATGGCCGAACGTCTGTACGATGAGCTGGGCCTGAACAAACGAGAAGCCAAGGAACTGGTGGAGCTCTTCTTCGAAGAAATCCGCCAGGCACTGGAACTCAATGAGCAGGTGAAGCTCTCAGGCTTCGGTAACTTCGATCTGCGCGATAAGCGTCAGCGCCCCGGTCGTAATCCAAAAACAGGGGAGGAGATCCCGATCACGGCCCGCCGTGTCGTGACTTTCCGCCCCGGCCAGAAGCTCAAAGCCAGGGTTGAAGCCTATGCTGGAACCAAGTCATAACGACGAACTGCCTGTCATACCCGGCAAGCGGTACTTCACCATCGGCGAGGTCAGTGAGCTCTGTGCGGTCAAACCGCACGTGCTTCGTTATTGGGAGCAGGAGTTTCCACAGCTCAACCCGGTCAAGCGTCGCGGCAACCGTCGGTATTACCAGCGCCAGGACGTGCTGATGATCCGCCAGATCCGTGCCTTGTTGTACGACCAGGGCTTCACCATCGGTGGCGCACGCCTGCGCCTGACCGGCGAAGAAGCCAAGGACGACACCACCCAGTACAAGCAACTCATCAAGCAGATGATCGCCGAGCTGGAAGATGTACTCCACGTCCTGCGCAAATGAATTTGTAGAAAAACCTTCCACAATTCAGATGCTTAGTTTATAGTCTCTCCCGCTTTCGGCTAACGCCAAAGGCACCAGCAACACCCGTCGGGGCGTAGCGCAGCCCGGTAGCGCACTTGCATGGGGTGCAAGGGGTCGAGTGTTCGAATCACTCCGTCCCGACCAAAAAACCCTAGAAAATCCAGCCACTTAGCGGTGGCTGGATTTTTTTATGCCTGATGGTTTTGTTGCACTTCCAGGAAAGTGGTCTTCTGGTTGCCAATTGGTTGCCAATTGAGATTGGCTTATCCATGATGTCTTTTTGGCTGTTTGGTCACAAAAGCCGAGCCCATAGTCTCATGTTGGTGGTGCAGGGTGCAGGGTGCAGGGTGCAGGGTGCATGGCCAGAGACCGAGAGGCCAATTTTGTTGGGGAGCTTGAATAATGCTTGGATTGACTTTACGGGAAGAGTTTCGAGGCAAGCGCCTCAAAGGGACAGCAATCGAGCTCTCCAACGACGCAAATACTGGTGCGACGCAAATCGCCGCACAGCAGTTTCTAGAGATCACCTATCCGACCCATGACCTATTAAAGGGCATTGAGGCTGTAGGCCCTAACCAGGGGCGCCCGGTGGTAGTGATCGGAGAGCGCGGTCTGGGTAAATCCCACCTGATGGCTGCTCTATATCACGCTGTTAACGATCCAATATCGACTGGGGCCTGGCTAAAGGGATGGGCTGCCACGCTAGGTGATGCCAATGTCAGTCAGATTGCTTTGCGCAATGGAATGTTGGTCATTGGCGAGAGCCTTCACCGCCAGCGCTACAAATTTTTGTGGGATTTGCTGTTCGAGCGCCATCCTCGCGGCGAATTCATTAAGGGTAAGTGGGAGGGTATGGGGGCTGCCAAGACCGATATCCCATCCGACAAGCTCATCGTTGAGCTCCTTGAGCACACGCCAACGATGCTGCTGCTGGATGAGTTCCAGACCTGGTATGACGGCCTGACCAATACCAAGCAGTACCCATGGAAGAACTGGGCGTTTAACTTTATCCAGATCCTTTCGGAGATTGCCAAGGAGCGCCCAGATCTGCTGGTGCTCGTGATCTCCGTTCGTAATGGTGGAAGCGATGCCTACCAGCAGGTACACCGTGTTAATCCGGTAGCCATTGACTTCAAGGCGGGGGGCAATGCCGAGCGCATCCAGCAGGATCGGCGGCGAATGTTGCTGCACCGTTTGTTCGACAACCGTCTTCATATAGCTGACGGCACTATTGAGTCACTGGTCGCACAGCACGTCTCAGAATACTTCCGCCTGCTTGATGTGCCGCCGGCCGAGCAGGAGCGCAAGCGCCGCGAATTCACCGAGTCTTGGCCTTATGCACCGCACCTGTTGCGTCTGCTGGAGGAGCAGGTGCTGATCGCCACTGACGCTCAGGAAGCGCGCGACATGATTCGTATCCTGGCCAACCTTTACAAGAGCCGTGGCGAAGCCGTGCCTGTGCTCACCGCCGCCGACTTCCGGCTGGATGACGATACCTCGGGCATTGGCGCGCTGTTGGATTCAGTATCCAACGAACACCATCGCACCCTGCGCGAAAAGGCACAGCACAACATCATCTCGGTGACCGAGGCGGTGTACGACCACGCCAATCTTGCGCCACACCTGCAAGAGATCGTGGGGGCGCTGTGGCTGCGGTCGATTGCTGTTGGCAACCTCGCAGGGGCCGATCCAGCCACGCTGCAGGTGGACATCACCCGCAACAAGCCGGTGGACAGCAACGCCTTCCAGGTCGAGCTGGCGACGATTGTCGAGAACAGTTTCAACATCCATCAAGACGGCCCGCGCCTGGTCTTCCGTGAGGAAGAAAATCCACGGGCCAGATTGATGGCTTGCGCCCGTAACGACAAGCTTTTCACCGATGGCTCCGATCAGGCGCACCTGGCCAAGCAGGTGCGCTACGTCATCGGCGGCAGCGACGAGGTCGCAAAAAATTTCCGCGTGATTGCTTTGCCGAGATCCTGGCAGACAGACCCATGGACATCACTCGACGAAGCCGAGCAGCCAGAGCGCTGGGATGACCGTTTGCCTGTCTTGGTACTGCCGGAAGAACCGGAAAAAGCCGATCAGACGTTGGGTCGTTGGCTCAAGGATCACCTGCAAAAGCGCCGCAACACCGTTCGCTTCCTGTTGCCCCGATCTGGTTCCACTAATGCATTCCTGGATCGAGATCTGCTCATCCTCGCGCGCGCCGAAATGAAGGCGCAGGAATGGAGCGGTCAGAACCCTGAATACAAAAAACTGCACAAAGAATTCGAAGGCACCCTGCGTGACAACTTGAAGAAGCGCTTTGACCGTTTCGCTGCTCTGCACCGCTACGATCACCAGAACCCGCAGCAATCCCTGTTCAGTGTCGAGCACCTGAAAAAGCAAGGTGCGCAAATCCCCGAAGGCATCGAGGAAACGCTGACCAACGATCTTTTCGTGCCTGAAGACTTCGAGGACCTCGTGCTCGAGGCGGCCTCCGAGAATGCGTCCCTCGGCAAGCTGCTGCGCGAATTGCAGGAGCCACGCCCTGCGGGTCAGGACTGCATCCCTTGGCTGGGTGAAACTGCGATGAAGGAGCGCATCCTCCGTCTGTGCGCACGCGGCAAGATCGCCATTAATCTGCGCAATCTGGAGCATCTGCAAACCCACGCAGGCGAAGACGAGGAATCTGCATGGCGGCGCTTGCGGCCCAAACTTTCCTACACTGGGCGTCAACTGGATGAGGTTTTCCTCATGGAGCCCTCGGCCGTGCCCGCGACCGGCGGCACCACGCCACCCGCGCCGCAGTCTCCTGCTGGCGCTTCCAGTAATGGATCGGGCGGCGATATCTTTGGCGGTGGTACGACCACGCCACCCGCCTCACCTGTCGGTGGCGATAACATTCCCGGCAGCGGTACATCGCCGAATGGTGGCGACATCTTTGGCGGTGGCACAAGCTCCACTGCCAAACCTCGCATTCCGCTCTCTAATCCGCCAACTTCGCCGCTCAACCTGATCGGCAAGCTTGAAGGCTGGGGCATTGGCCCTGCTTCCCCTGTCCACGAGGTTCGACTTGCTTCCATCGGCAGTGCGAATAGTCGCCTAGTGGACGCCTTGAAAATCGTTGGCGAGGCCGGTAGTGAAGTCACGATAAAGGTGACTGCCGCCACCGGCGCGCAGCTCAAGGAGCTGCTCAAGAAGCTGCCCGACGGCATGAC
The DNA here is from genome assembly GCF_001945445.1 of Pseudomonas sp. PA27(2017). Classification (GTDB taxonomy): domain Bacteria; phylum Pseudomonadota; class Gammaproteobacteria; order Pseudomonadales; family Pseudomonadaceae; genus Aquipseudomonas. Next base: position 86,187 of record NZ_MSXW01000019.1, on the reverse strand, counting down.
CTTCGAGCTGAGCCTTGAGAAGGAGGACAACTGATGGCGCTGGATGCGGGAATATTGCAGCGCCTGACTCAAGGCTCCGCTGCGGACGCGTGGCGTTTCATCATTGAACGCGCAGTCGAAATTGCCTCCAGGCCGTTAGCGGAAGGCAATGCCCCTAGCGAAGTTGTCAAGCGCGACCGAGAGATCGGCGAGCTCGATCTGTTCCTCGGCTCCAGTGCTTGGGATCTATGGCGGTGTTTCGGTCAATCCGAAATTAGCGGGGTCGAGCGCACTTCCGATCGTCTTGCTCAATGGTGGGCCGAGCAGAGTTATGGCAATAGTGCAGCTCGTGCTGTGCTGATTCTGGATGCATTGAGCTTGCGCGAGCTGCCCTGGTTGCTTCAAGGCGCCAAAGAGCGCGGTTTTACTCTGCAAGGTGTTACAGCTACCGCCTCTGAGTTGCCTAGTGAAACCAACCAATTCGCCCGTGCACTGGGCTTGGCAAGTCGCAGTCAATTGCAGGCCAACGGAGGCGGATTAGCTCACAAGCTGCAACCGGCTCAGACCGAGACCATCGATCTACCTTGGAAGGACTGTGAAAGTCTGGTTGTTAGTGCGTCCGGGGCGAAGAACTGGGTGTTCTGGCATCACTGGCCGGATGCCAAGCTTCATGACTATGGTGCAGGTCAGGGGCTGGAGCTGCTGACCAAGGATGCCGCGCAGCAGCTTTCCGGCGACGATTTTTGGGCCTTTGTGGAGCGTCTAGCTACTGGGCGGCGCTTGGTCATTACTTCGGATCACGGCTACGCCGCCACGGGCTACTTCCCCGATGCCGGTGGTGAGGTCGCCGCCCACCTCAAGCAGACTTTTTCCAGCGGGCGTAGTAAAGCTGGTAATGGTGATGCAGGCCCCTTCGTTCCTCCGGTTGCCTTGCAAATTCAGAGTCCTCACGGGGCTCATTTGTTGGCTATGGGACGAAGAAAATGGCGTAGTCAAGGAGGCTACCCAACTTTGACACATGGCGGCCTGTCGCTACTGGAAGTGCTATCGCCGTTTGTTGAAATAAGCAAATGAAAGGCTGCTTCCGTACTTTTTGGAGCAATAGGTAATGGCACAAGCTGATTTATTGGTTGACCTGTTTAAAACCGCGACCCGCGGAGATCAGCTTGCGTTCCGGAAAGCTGCAGAAAGCCTCATTAAGGAAGAAAAAAATAAAGGGCATCGATTGCTAGCGGAGCGGCTTGCAAAAGCTCTGCAAGCTAGCTCAGCTCAAACTCTGAGGCCTTCTGAGGCAAGGCCAAGCGTTGGTAGTGCAGTTAAAGATTTGTTCTACGAAATTACCCCAGAGCGCGATCTTAACAGTCTGGTGCTGCCCGACAAGATCAAGTGCCAGGTAGAAGAACTTATCGAAGAACAGCATCGTGCTGAGTTGCTGCATGCTCATAATTTGCGGGCAAGAAACCGGATTCTGCTCGCTGGCCCGCCTGGGAATGGGAAAACAACCTTGGCTGAGGCGCTGGCTTTTGAATTAATGTACCCACTTATCGTCATTCGTTATGAAACTTTGGTGGGAAGCTATCTTGGCGAAACCTCAAGCCGCCTAAAAAATTTGCTGGATTATGCGAGGACGCAGCGTTGTGTTTTGTTGTTTGATGAGTTTGAGACTCTCGGAAAAGAACGCGGCGATACCCATGAAACAGGAGAAATAAAACGCGTAGTCAGTACATTACTGTTGCAGTTGGACGAAATGCCCGATTACGTAGTGGTGGTTGCGGCCAGCAATCATCCTGAGCTTCTGGATAGAGCCGTCTGGCGACGCTTCCAATTGCGTATCGAACTACCAATCCCAACCCGCGAGCAACTGACCCGATACATTGCATCGATTGGTCAAAAATGCAATGTGAATTTTGGTTACGAACCTGCAACCCTGGCCAAACACCTGCTTGGATTGAATTTCGCGGAAACTGAAGAGTTCTGCCATGGTGTGGTTCGTCGTGCCGTGCTCGATATGAAATCGGAAAACGCCCAGCAAGTGACCAAGCTCAAGTTGGAGCAATGGAAAAGCCGTTTGAAGCCGACCGAAGATAAGAACGCAACAACGGCGAAATAAGGTAAGGATCGCTGATGGCAACCTCTCTCCCTCTTCTGGTATTCCCGCAAGCAAAAACCATAGCTCCACCTAAGGGTAAAGGCTTTCCATCAAGCCAGCCCCATGTTCCCGGTCACGGAAAACAGGTGGTTCGTCTCGGCCCACAATTGACTGCTCTACAGCAGGAGTTTGATCGTTACAAAGCTAATGTCAGCGGGTCAGCCGCTGGGCTAGAACCTGAAACCGTTCTGGTCATTGAAATTGCGGGCAGCGTTAACGAATTCCGGCAGGCAGTAGAAGCGATTGGCCTGGAGTGGTTGGGCGAATGGGATGTTGACGACATTCCTCCGGATGAGGATTTTTATGAGCGCAATACCAAAGGAGAGCCTACGGGAAAAGCCGTAAAGGGCCGAATGTTCCTGTCGCTTGCCAATGAAGGTGGGATGCGGGAGCTCCTGTCGCTTTGGGAGCAATGGAAGAATAACCAATTTCTGCCGATTGGGAAAACCAAGTGGCGCAATGTGTTCAACCAGATGGTAGAGATCCGTCGTTGGGGCATCGAAGAAACACTGCGCGATACGGGCATGTTGGATCGCTGGCGGGATTTGCTTGATCCTATTAATCCGTTGCAGCCGATCCATTGCCAGATCGAGCTGTTTTATCGCAAATCAGAACAGCGGCGTGTGCAAGCAGAGCGCAATGTAGCCTCTTTGTTGGAAGCTGCCGGTGGCCGGACGTTGGGCGGCTTTATTGATATACCGGAGATAGCATTTCATGCCGTAAAGGCTGAATTACCAGCACAGAGTATCCGGCAACTGTTGAGCGATCTTGATTCCGACATCCACGATACAGCCATCCAGCTCTTCAAATTCCATGGCGTTATGTACTTTCGTCCTACTGGGCAAAGTCTTGCTGCTACAGAGGCCGGCGACGGTTTTGAAACCGAAATTGCTGAGGGGGCGGTTGAGCTTCCGCCGGTTGCTGCCATTCTCGATGGTGTTCCCAATGTGCAGCATCAGGCACTGAAGGGGCGCTTGCTGTTTGACGATCCTGACAATCTTTCCGAGCAGTATCAACCAGGTGAGAGGAAGCACGGCACGGCAATGGCGTCTTTGGTCGTGCATGGAGAGATAGTGGAGGGCCAGTCCAATCCACTGTCGCGTCTGGTTTATGTGCTGCCCGTCATGCAGCCAGACCCTCAATCTGATCCAAGAAACCGGAGCGAGCACGTCCCCGATGAGATTTTCTTTGAGGATCGTATCGCACGTGCGGTCAGACGGATGTTTGAGGGTGAAGGTACAGTACCCCCACAAGCGCCAAATGTGTGCGTCATCAACGTGTCCATTGGCGATCCGGCTCGTCCTTTTATTCACACGCCCAGTCCTTGGGCGAGGCTACTTGACTGGCTGTCGTGGAAATACCGTGTGCTTTTCTGTGTGAGCGCCGGAAACTATCCCGAAAGTATTGATATCGGTTTGCCGGTACTTGAATTTCAGGCTTTGACCAAGGATCAGCAAGTCGAACATATCTTGAAGTGCATTCGGGGTCAGTTGTCTGGACGACGCATAGTGTCTCCCGCAGAGTCCATAAATGCCATCTCGGTGGGCGCAACGCACTCTGATAGCAGCGGAAATTATCATTTAGGACAACGAACAGACTTGTTGTCAGGTGCACCTCTCTTTAGCCCTGTTGCACGGCTTGGTCATGGTTTTCGTCGTTCTATCAAGCCGGAGATTCTTTTCCCCGGCGGCCGACAACTGTATAGAACGCCCGTTTTGGATAGCCAAACTTTGTATCACCTGGATGGCTCGTTAGGTGCGCCAGGACAGAAAGTCGCTTGGGATAGCAGTCAGGCAGGCAGTTTGTCGCACACTGTTTACACGCGAGGCACTAGCAATGCTACAGCCTTGGCTACTCGTAGTGCTGCTCGCATTTACGATGTGCTTGATACGCTGCGCACTGAGCACGGGGAAGACATTTCACATGGTCTTATCGCCGTAGTCATAAAAGCGTTGTTGGTACATGGTGCGAAACAGGATGATGACGCCTGCAATGCAATAACGGCTGCACTGAAGACACCTGAAAACTCACGCAAAATCAAGGAAATCACGGCCCGATATCTCGGGTATGGCTCGGTTGAAATTGAACGAGTGCTGGCGTGTACAGAGCAGCGGGCGACGGTTCTTGGGTGTGGCGAAATTCGCGAGAATGAAATTCACGAGTATCGGCTGCCGCTGCCTCCCGGCCTGTCCGGTAGTCAGGTGTGGCGGCGGATGGTGGTGACATTGGCTTGGTTTAGCCCTGTCAATCCGGATCACCGCAGTTTCCGCGAAGCAAAGCTTGAGCTTTCTCCTGTTGATGGCTGGGGTGATTTGCCCCTGAAACTAGCTCGCCAAGATGCAGACCACAACCAAATGTTGCGCGGCACAGTGCAACACGAGGTGGTTGAAGGTTCCAAGCAGATCGCCGCATATCAAGATGGCGACAGTATTTTGTTGCAGGTGGCGTGTAAGAAGGATGCAACAGCAAGCCTTGATGAAGCCATTCCTTACGGCCTTGCAGTCACCCTAGAGGTAGCTGAAGGCATCCAGATTCCAATTTACGAACAACTTCGCACCAGACTCCGGCCGCAAGTGGCGGTCGGTGCAGTTGGGGGAGCATCTTAATGGCCACAAAAAAAGAACTACTCGCGCAGGAAGTCGCCAAGGCTGTTGGGGCAGGTAAGGCTGTTGCGCTTGAGACCGTCGACTTCAACGATCCGAACCGCCCTAAGACTTGCCTGGAAGTGGATTTCCCGATTTTGCCGGTCAATCAGGTGGCGATCATCGAAGGCAACGCCGGCAAGCCGATTTACCAGATGTCGAAGTGGTGGGCACGGCGCCGCTCCAGCGTGTTCCGCTCGATGTTGATCGCGGCAGCGACCAAAGCTCCTGAAGACAAATCACATGCCGCCAAGTTGGTGTGGGACAACTACTACGCGAACCACCAGAAAAAAGGTGCTTTCAAGGACCTGAAGGTGGCCGACATCTTCATGGGCGGCGGCACCACGTTGGTCGAAGGCTCACGTCTTGGCATGCAGATGGTTGGGAACGACCTGAATCCGGTAGCCTGGTTCGTGGTCAAGCAAGAACTGGCCAACGTTGATCTGGATGAGGTGACGCGCCTGCTTGCCGACATCGAGGCCGAGGTCAAGCCGCAGATCATGCCGTACTACTACTGTGACGGCCCGGAAGGTGAGAAAGGTGTTTGGACGCACCTGCCGACAAATAAGGTAATGCCCGCAGATTTCGATCCGCTAGCTATCCCTAGTGAGCAACGCCAGGAATACCGCTACGAAGGCCCTGAGATTATCTATACCTTTTGGGCCAAGCATGGTCCTTGTCAGGTGACAGGCTGCGGCCATCGAACGCCAATTATGAGCAGCCCCGTGATGGCGGTGAAGGCCCTCAGCGTTAAGCACTGGGAACATGCCTGCGGCAAATGCGGGGGACAGTTCCATATTGAAGCCAACGCAGCTCGAATGGCCCCTGATGTGCCGCTGTTCGTGGCGCCTACGGAGCAGCCCTATGCGGTGCTTGATCCAGTGTTGGGCGTTACCTGCCCGCACTGCGGAGATACGGCAGCAGCCAATATTCACCCTAAGGACGGATTGGCTATTGCTGGCTCACGAGGTCAGATCAAGCTGGGCAAGGGTAAGAACAAGAAGGTCGAATTGAGTCTGCTGGTGCATCCGCAATGGTTGACCGGCTCTCCCAAGCAAGATTTGAACGGAGAGCCTTATGGCGGTGCTGTACAAGACGATGCGGTGTCCACCGCACGATGGAATAAAGAGCGTGCTGGGAAAATTCGACTCTTGGAAGTGCGTGGCGAATTGCCTGAGGTTGTGACGTGCCCGGAAAGTCAGGTCTCTATCAAAACAAGCGAAGGAACGGTTGCCAAAAAGTCTGCTTTCGCCTGTGCTTCATGTGGCACGGTTCAGGATGTACTTAAATCCATGACAGGAAATGGCGGTAAAGCCCAGATGGCTGCATACGCCGTTCAAGCTTTTTCTCCAAAAAGAAAAGCTACTGGAGCCAATTATGGAGGCAGATTTTTTGCCCCTCTCCTTGACTCTCGCCAGCTCGATGCCGCAGCTACTGAGTGGGAGTCCCGTAAGAATACCGATTTGAGTGCTTATTGGCCGAGGACTGCTGTACCTGAGGGATTTAAGACTACTTATCAAAAAATTCCCGAGCATGGCTATCCAACATTTGCGGATATGTTCAATCCTAGGCAGATGCTGGTTCAGACTCAGCTGCTCAAGGCGATAATGACAGTCTCACCTAGAGATCATCGATGGGAAGTACGAGAGTATGTACTGGCAGCATTCCAGCAATATCTTCGCAATCAGAACATGCTCTGCTTATGGAACTCGCAGGCAGACAAGCTGGAACCACATTTTTCAAATAATAATTACTATCCAAAGAATACGCCGGTTGAGAATTGTGTGTTTGGTGACTTAGGTCGTGGGAACTGGAGTTCTTGCGTAGAGGGGTTGATTGAGTCACGTGAATGGGCAAATGAGCCGTGGGAGTTGGTGTCCAATGATCGGCTCGCTCTTGAGCAATCAGCGCTGAAGGATGCTGTCTCGGGTAAGAGCGAAAAAGTTTATCCTGGTGACGCGTTATTAGATGGCACGGTGCGTTGGGGATCTTCCACGGATCTTGACGATATTGATGCTGCTTCGATTGACTTGGTTATCACTGATCCACCGTTCGGCAATAATGTTCAATATGCAGAATTGGCAGATTTTTTTCATGTCTGGTTGCGCCTTGCACTAAAAGATAAGTACCCACAGTGGCAGTTAGAGCTCACGCCAAAGTCACTAGAAGCAGTTGATAATCCGGTTCGCAATCCAGAAAATCCTCAGGGTTATTATCAAAAATTACTCACTGCTGTCTGGTGTGAATGTGCGCGGATAATGAAACCAAGTGGCATCCTCGCCTTCACCTTCCATCATAGCCAAGATGAGCCTTGGGTGTCTGTTCTTGAGAGTCTATTTGAAGCGGGTTTTTATTTAGAAGCAGCCTACCCGATTCGTAGCGACGAAACTAAAGGTGAAGGTAGTAAACCAGGAACATTCGGTTCTCAACAGATTGAGTACGACATTGTTCACGTCTGTCGTAAACGTACTGAAGCTCCCAAACCTGTGAGCTGGGGCCGCATGCGCCGCGAGGTAATGGCTGATGTACGTCAATTGCAGGCAATGCTTGAGAATCACGCTAAGGAGGGCCTGCCTGACGCAGACCTTCAAGTGATTCGGCGCGGCAAAGCGCTGGAGTATTTCTCCCGCCATTACGGCAAAGTCTATGTGGATGAGGGTCGTACGATTTCCGTCAGAGAGGCCCTGATCGGCATCAATCAGCTCATTGATGACGATGCCGATAAAGGAAAAGAGCCGTTACCGGCAAATGCTGAGCCGATGACACGCCAGTTCCTGCGTACCTTCGGCTCTGCCACAGAGTTGCAACGTGACCAGTTGCAGAAATTTTTGCGTGGGACCATCACAACTACTGACGACTTTGTGCAGCGCGGCTGGTGCTCTGAGGTGAAAAAAATTTTCATCCGCACTGATCCTCTTGCCTTTGCTCGCGATTGGCAGGGTAAGCACAAACGTAAGCTCACTTCCGACCTAGATCAGGCACTCATGCTGATCGGTGCGTGTGTTGATGGCAGCGGCATCAATGCGTCTGACACACTGAAGAACGACAACTTCAATCCACACGTTGCTCTCAAGCCGCTGCTGGAGTGGTTGCAAAAAAATGGCCCGGATCAAACCACCCGAAATGCTGCCTCGCGCGCGGTGTCGATCTTCACAACCTGGCAAGCCAGCCAGGCACCCAAGCCGCAGCAAGGATCGCTGTTTAATGACGATGGGGAGTATGCGTAATGAGGCAGGTGCTCGATACGGTGTGGCAACGGCGCGGCACCAGCTGGCTCTGGGATGAGGAAGCACGCAACACAGTCTGTGCGGCCGGCGAGGTGTGGAGTCTACGTCAGTTCCTGCTTGCCGCCGTTCCGAATGGGAGTGGGTGGCCCGAGGAGTTACCTAGCAATCAAGGTAGAACTCTGGTGGTTGCTGGCCTCGAGGGTAGTCTTGATTTGCTGGCGCCTGACCAGGGGGAAGTGTGGTTGGGGGATACAATAAAGCGCGCGATTCTTTCGTTTCAGGACGAATGGGGAGGCGATGGTGCGTTGATCTTCTGGATGCCGCAGGGAGATAAACGCCTCAGTGTTCTGCCTACTACCGATGCAGTGTCGTGGTTGTGCGAGGCGCCGCACCGTGGAAATCAGCTCGACTTTGGTCGCTTACTCTGGGGCGAGGCCAACGAGTATCCGCAGGAAATCCTGCTGCGCGAGGGCGCAAGAGCTGCGGGTCTGTTCCATTTGCGAATTACTTGAGGTCGGCGCGTGGAAGCAGAGGCTCAGTTTCAACCCGGCGAACGGATCACTCACCACGAATTCGGCCAAGGTGTCGTTCTTGACTCGGCGCATGATGGCTACTTGCGCGCCTTCTTCGGCGTGGGCGAGCGCCGTGTGCCGGTGGGTGCAGTGCGCCGCGAGCTCTCGCGCACCGAGCGCATCCTGCGTACTGTCGATGGCGGCACAGATCGGGCACGCAAAGCTTGGTTGTCCTACGAGGCTCACGCTCTGCCTGTTATGGAAAGCGCGTCGGCGCTGACCTCGGCCAAGATCGACCTATTACCGCATCAAGTGGTGTTGACACACCGCATTGCAACGGCATCTCCCAGGCGCTATCTGATTGCCGATGAGGTGGGCTTGGGCAAAACCATCGAAACTGCGTTGATCTTGCGAGAGCTGGCTAGCCGAGGTGAATTGAATCGCGCTCTGATGGTGGTGCCCGCCGGGCTGGTAAACAACTGGCACCGTGAGCTGAACGAGGTGTTCAACCTTGATTTCGAGGTGTTCGGCTCTGAGGGTGACATCACCGACCGAAAGACGAATGCTTTTGCCAAACACGATCGACTGATCGCTAGCATCGACACCCTCAAACGCCCGGCGCGTATCAAGCGCCTGCTTGATGCCCCTCGTTGGGATCTTGTGGTCTTCGACGAAGCGCACCATCTGACTGCACACCGCATTGGGGGGAAGGTCAGAAAGACCGAGAACTATAAGCTGGCTGAGGCCTTGAAGGATCATTCGCGTGATCTGATGCTGCTGTCGGCCACTCCCCACCAAGGCAATCATTTCCAGTTCTGGATGTTGGTTCAGCTCCTGAATCCCACGCTCTTTGGCAGCCCCGAAGAGATGTTGGAAAACCGCCACCGTCTCAATACGGTGATGTTTCGCCGTACTAAGGCTGATGCCTGTCAGCCTGATGGATCGCCATTGTTTGCAAGACGTTGGGTGCATACCGAATCTTTCCTGATGAATCAGGCAGAGCGACTGTTCTACGAGAAGCTGCGTGAGTATCTGGAGGACGGCTTCGACCTAGCCCGTCGCCAGGGTAACAAGGGGCGTGCGCTAGGTTTTTTGATGGCGATTTTTCAAAAGATTGCAGCTTCCAGCTTTGCGGCTGTGCGCCGCACGCTCAAGCGCCGCTTGCTTATGCTGACCCTGCACGAAGCGCTGCTGCGGGACAAAGAGCTTGATATTGAAGGTCGTGAGCGCCTGACTGAGGAAGCGCGGGCATTGATTCATGAGGAGTTTGGCCTGCCGCATGACAGCATCGGGCGAAGTGAAGTGGATCGTGTGCTCGCCGACCTCAAATACCGCTTGGTCAAGAAGTTAGATGAGGAGGCACTGGAAATGGCCTCCGACCCTTACGGCAGCGAGTACTCTGCAACGCACGCAGAGGAAGCTGCTTCTGCAGTCGTGGAGCTGCATTTGCCCGAGGAGCGCCTGCGTATCGGCGATTTGCTCAAGGTCTTTCCGCTCCAGCGGGAAACCAAAGCGCAGAAGTTGCTGGATGGCTTGGGCTATCTGTGGCGGCAGAATGCCGGCGAGAAGATCGTCATCTTTGCCACCTACCTCGGCACGGTCGATCTGATTGCACGTGAGATTGAGCAGGCCTATCCAGGCCAGGGTGTGGTTGTGCTGCGCGGCGGCGACCACGGTGCCAAGTTGGCGGCAGAGCGGAAATTCCGCCTGAAAGATGGGCCGCGTGTACTGGTGTGTACAGCGGCCGGCCGCGAAGGCTTGAATTTGCAGTTCGCGCGAATCCTGTTCAATTTCGATTTGCCGTGGAATCCGATGGATGTGGAACAACGAATCGGGCGCATCCACCGCTATGGTCAAAACCACACGGCACAGGTCTACAACCTGGTACTGTCCGACACCATCGAGGGACGAATTTTCCTGATGCTCGACGAGAAGCTGACGGAAATTGCCAAGACAGTCGGCAAGGTCGACGACCAAGGCAAGGTTGCCGAAGACCTGCGCGCGCAGATTCTTGGCCAGCTATCCGAGCGTCTCAATTATGACCGTCTTTACCAGGAAGCGTTGTCCGATCCTGAATTGAAACGCACACAAGTGGAACTGGAAGCGGCGTTGTCGAACTCACGCGAGGCGCGGCAGGTGGTGTTTGATCTGTTCCAAGACCTCGACGGCTTCTGTCTTGATGACTACAAGCCGTTCTCCGACGTGTCGTCCAGTCTGGATCGACTGGTGCGTTTCCTGTCGGCAGCAGTGGCGGATTGTCAGCAGCGCCTGGTCAAAATCGACGACAAAACGTACGACCTTGTGACGGTTGATGGTACACGTCGGGCACGATTTACCTTGAACCGCGATACGGCAACCAGCAGCGATAATGTGGAACTGATGGGCCTGGATCATCCGCTGATACAGGAAGAATTTGGACGCTGGCGCAGCGTTGCACCTGAAGATATTGGCATTGCGGTTTCAGGGGATGTGGACGCGCCGGTTCTACTTTCTCTCTGGTTGGTCGAGGCGTCCATAGGCAATGGTGAACGCCGTGTCGTAATTCAGCCCATTGCCGTCAAGCAGGACGGTACCAGGGTTCCGGCGGTCGAGCGGCTGGCGGAGCAATACCTGCAGGCACCAATAACCCTACCGATGTTCGAGCCAGAACAGCGGCAGGAACTATTCGCGCAGGTGGTTGAGCCGACACTGCAGCGGGAGCTGAAGCACAAGGGCGCAGCGAATGGGGATGGCAGCTATTCGGCAGAGCTGATTGGATACGTTGAGATCGTGAACTAGGGGGCGTGATGTTGGACGAATACTCCATCGAGCAGCGCGCGACGCAGATTTTCGATGCACGCAGCAAGGAATATTTTTCCGAGGTACTGAGCTGCTATTCCGCAGGCAACCATCGGTCAGCGGTCGTGATGCTCTGGTCGGTTGTGGTCTGTGACCTGCTGTTCAAGCTCCAGCATTTGGTTGATCTCTACGGGGATGCCAAAGCCAAGAGCATTCTGGCCGAGATTGGACAGATGCAGCAGGATAACGAGCGGTCTCCCGTCTGGGAAACGAAGCTGGTGGAATCGGTGGCCGAGCAGACCCAGTTACTGGACATTGCTGAGCGTGAGAATTTGCTCCACCTGCAACGGCAGCGCCATCTTGCAGCACATCCGGTGGTCAACGCGAATTTCCAGTTGCATCGGCCAAACCGTGATACTGCCCGTGCTCTGATCCGCAACGCACTTGATGGTCTGCTCACGAAGGCTCCTATCTTGTCGAAGCAGATTGTCGGTGATCTGGTCGAAGACCTCGAACAGGCATCGGGCATCCTGATCGATGACAAGAAGCTAAAGGCGTACTTGGATAGCAAGTATTTCTCGCGCTTCAATCCGGAGGTCGAAAAAGCCGTATTCAAAGCTCTCTGGAAATTCGTGTTCAGGCTGACGGACGAAAAATGCGAAAAGAACCGCGCCATCAACTACAGCGCATTGAACCTGCTCTATAGCCGCAACCCCGGCCAGTTTCGTGCGCAGATCGAAGCCGACGGGGATTACTTCAGCACGATAGCAACTGGCGGCACAGCGCTGATTTTCCTGATCCACTTTTTATCCCGTTCCGGCCCGATCTACGGGCTTTTGGCAGATCACGCTAAAACCGCGATTCAACATGCCGTAGACAACGATGTATCGTCCCGATGCTTGGCGTGGTTCACCGCAGCGTCATTGCCGGAACATGCCGAATCCTTGCGTGAGTGGTTTATTGGCGATGCCTACACGGAGATCGGGCGCGAAACCTGGGATGCTTTGCGGCATATATCGGATTCACCTGAATGGGAGAAAACCGTAGTACGTCTTGCGAGCGCGTACTACGTGGCCAGCACAAGCTACGACGGTGCTGACCAGCGCTTCAATGAGGCGATCCGACCTCTGTTGCCGAAATTTGATCTGGACGATTGCATTGAGCTGATTCGAGGCATTGAGCAAAACGGTCAGACTTGGGAGCGACGCGGAGCTTACAGAGACCACCGGGAGCTTCGTGCCCGCGCGATGGAGATAAACCCTGCGGCTGATTTGACCGGGTACCAAGTATTCAATCGTCACCTCGGCTGAGGTCGTATTACAAGAAAAAACGGGACAGGAACAAAAGACAAACATGGCTCGCATCGAAAACCACAAGTACAGCATCGAGGAAGCTTTCCGGGAATGCTTCTATATCGTCCCTGACTACCAGCGCGAGTACGTCTGGACGGACAAGGAGGTACATCAGCTGCTTGAGGATATCGGCGAGCAGATCGATGCCGGGACGACGCGGGAATACTTCATCGGCACCGTGCTAGTGTCGCCCACCGAGCATAAGAACCATTACGAGGTGATCGACGGGCAGCAGCGCCTGACCACGTTCTTCCTGCTGTTGTGCGCGCTCAAGCATCTGTTCCACGGAGAGCCTCAACGACAAATGATTGCCGGGCTGATCTCGACTAGCTACGTGGACAGCGACGGCGAGGTGCGCACCAACCTGAAGCTGGAGCCGCGTTACGAGAATGCAGGCGAAGTGATGGCCAAGCTGGTGGCGCTGGATGCCGAACCTATGGCTGTGCGCGCAGGCATCCAGGCTGCGGGCATCGCCAGCTTCGGCTCGCTGGAAAATCTGATCAACGCCTACAGCACGCTTTACCGCTATCTGAAGGACAACTACGACGACGTCGCCAAGCTGAAGAAGTATTGGGGCTATCTGGCCAACAACGTCGTTTTCATCCAGATCTCCACCGACGTCAGTAGCGCGCTGAAGATTTTCGAGACGATCAACGAGCGCGGCGTGGGCCTGAACCCGATGGATTTGCTCAAGAACCTGCTATTCACCCAGGTCAAGCAAACGCAGTTCACCCAGCTCAAGGACGAATGGAAAAAGATAACCAAGCCGCTGGAGAAGGAGAAGGAAAAGCCGCTGCGCTTCCTGCGCTACTTCTTGATGGCCAACTACGCGATCAAGAACGAGCGCGGCGATGCGGTGGTTCGTGAGGACGAGATCTACGACTGGTTCATCGCCAAGGACAACGCGGCGCTATGCGACTACCAAGGCAAGCCCTTCGAGTTCGTCCGCAAGGTGATCCGTAACGTCGAACACTACCTGGCCTTTGCCAACGGGCAGGGCAACGACGGCAAGCCCAGTCTGGCGATGGACAGTCTGAAGCGCCTGACCGGTGGCGCGTTCAGCTTGCACTACGTCTTGCTACTGGCGGCGGCCAACTTCCCCAAGGCGTTGTTCGACCACTTCGTAGCGCAGCTCGAGAGCTTCCTCTTTTACTACATCTTCACCAAGACCCCGACAAAGGATCTGGAGCGCAGTTTCTCCCAGTGGGCCGATGAGCTGCGCACGATTGCGGAGACGACTGATGCGGTGAAGCAGAAGGTTCAGCTCAACGCATTCGTCGCCGACCGTTTTGAGAAGAACATGGCGGGCAAGTCACAGGAATTGGCCGATGCCCTAAAACGCTTCACCTTGTATTCGATGCAGCAGTATCGGACGCGTTATCTGCTGGCCCGGCTGACTCAGCACGTTGAGATGGCGTTCAACGGATTGAAGGTGCCAGGCAGTCTGGAACCGTTCACCAGTTTGGAAATCGAGCATATTCTGCCCAACAAGCCAGAGGCCGATCTGCATGCCAAGTGGGCCACCGAGAATCCTGGGATGGTCTATGACGACTACAAGAATCGGCTGGGCAACCTGACATTGCTGGAGAAGCCCATCAACATCGTCGCGGGCAATGACTTTTACACGGCCAAGCAGGTCGAGTACCACAAGAGCGGAAACTACCTGACACGCAGTCTGGTGGCATTGACCGACGTTGGGCAGAACACATCCATTTCTCGGATCAATGCCAAACTGACAGCTTTTTCTGCGTGGAATGCCGCATCCATCGAGAGGCGCCACGCGTTGCTCATCGCTCTGGCGCAAGAGGTCTGGAAGACCACCGCCATTGATGTCTGATTATGGTTTGGTTGAGGAGTCCACTCGTTTCCCTGCATTTCTTAGGCCCATGAGAACGCCCTCAGCTGCTCGGCGTTTTAGTTTGGGTTGTTGGCTGCATTCAACGATTGCTGACGCGTGGGGCAGACGTATCCACAACGTATCCCGTTTCGACATCGTAGTCGCGGATAGGGGAGCGTCACGTTCCCCGATGGGGATCTTGGTTTCACGCATTGCTCTATTGGTCGAGTGTGTCCTGGTAGATTGAGGAGGCACGCTTAAGGATTAAGCACATATGTCCCTCGTCTTATGTGTCGTTTCAAGCTTGGACAGGCAGCCACATTTTCTATACCTATCAGCTGGGCTATCCAATCAAACTGATGCTCTCTAACTTGCATCCTGGCGCGCTTTAGAGCATGCAGTGTCGCGTTGGCGAGAACTTCATTTCCAAGTGAAGACCGCACAGGAGCGTACGCTAGGATGTCGACCGTAGTGACGAGTTTCAGGCGCGCAAAGCGTTCAGCAGCGATTCGGGTAGCCTTCTTCTCGTCAATGGCAGCAGAGAGATCATTTCGATATGCGAGGGCTAAAGTAGCCGCCTCGCCGTCGCCAAGCGAACTAGAGGTATGTCCGGATACCATCCCAAAGAAATCTTCTAAGGCGGTTCCTGTCAGTTCCTTGATTATCAAGACTTGGTTGCTGATCAGTTGAGCAAGCAGCGCTGGTTCTGGCCTTCCATTTACTGCGCCTTGCTCGATCTCGCGCACGACGTAGTCGGTTACATAGAGAGGGACAGCTAATGCTTGCAAGATAGTGTTCGCATGATCCGTCGCCAGCAAATTTATGATTACGCTAGCATCCAGGACGATGGCGTTCCTCTGGTTAATGAGACAGCTTGAAAAGGTCATCTACCTCGTCCTCTTCTGCCTCATCAAGCAATTCACGTACTCTCTTGCGATCAAGCTTCAGCATCTCTGACATCTGGCCTTCGCTGATTAGATCTTTCTTCCATGCTTCGATCGCCAGCAAGAAGAGTCGTGACGATTGCGTCACATCAGCCGGAACCGAGTCAAATACAGTATCTCCCAGAACCTGGCGGGCTTGCTCATCGGTAATGCCGCCATTATCCATGAACCAGTCCCAGGTTCCCTTTTTAGTTAGACTCAGCTCTTCAAGGCGCATCACCATCGCTTGGCGAGATACGCCAAAAAAGCTGGAAAGCAGGATGATGTGTCTGCGAGTGAGATGGGTTGAGCCAATGGTCAGCTCCTTGAATTTCTCCATGACGGCCCGGGCTGGCGTAAGAAATGCACTCGCGAATGCATTCGCGTATCGCTCCTCGCGAGAGTTTTCATATTTTTCGTCTTGATAGATTTCTGGCCGGCGCCTAGTCGCAATAAAATGACCAAGCTCATGAGCACTGGTTTGTGCACGGCGATCCTTCCGATGGCTGGCATTGATCAGTATGCAGGCACCTACGGCGTCATCATAAGCAAACAGCCCAGAAACTTTAGGGGCGAGTTTTCGACTATAGACTCGTACGCCCAGCTGCAGCTCTAAAAGCGCAAATATGTCCTGTATTGGTCCTTCGCCGAGTCCTAACCAGTTTCGTAGGCTCTGCGCGTCGTGCTCGGCCTGCTTGCGGACATCGCCAGGAAGGATAGTTTTCTCTGCGGGGTAATTGTGTGCTCTCTGAATACCGAGCACATTTTCAAGCTCCACCTCAGCCCTAACGAGGTCGTTCAACATCCGTGCAGCTTGCTCGACACCTACCTCATTGGTATCTGGAAGCGAGCGGAAGCGTGGAACAAGATCCACATGGACGGCTTCCTGTCGCAGCAGCGAGTTGGCAGACACGCCATAGCAGCGGCTAAGTGCCTGGATTTCATCGAGCCGCGCACTACGTTGCCCTTTCTCGATGGCGACAAGCGTAGTGCGCGCTACGCCTACTGCCTTAGCGGCAGCATCTTGAGTGATGTTCGCGGTTTCCCGCGCAACCTTCAGTCGTTCACCCAGCTCTACTGGGCTGAGTTCGTAATTTGGTTTGGTCATGATGCGTAATCTATCCATTTTCTCACGAACGACTCTGGTCCCAGATCGTTCGTAAACGCTGACCATTCCATGGCATGTTGTTGCAAGAGCCGGTCAAGATTCTTCGCCACCGTTTGTGGCGTTTCAGCCAAGGCACGAGCTAACTCGTTCGTCCTGAGGCGTTTGATCAGTTCGTACTGCGTGGAGTCCCTAATCGAAGAGAGATGCTCAAAATGGAGCACCCCCGCGATAGCATATTCTCGCAAGGCTTGAGTCTGTCTGCTGAAGTCTTTTGCTGCTCCAGCTTCAAAGTCTGTTGCGCTCAACGATTCCCACACGTAGGTCTCCGGCGCTTCAGTCAAGCCAGCTGCATGGACACTTAGGCGACGTAGGATGCACGCAGCACAAATGCCACACTGTCGCCACGAGCCTAAAACGGCAGTTTGCCGCGACTGCTGCCAACAAGATCTGGTAGTTGCCCAGCCAGCTCTATCTCCGCAGGTTTCGACGAATTCGCGCAGGGTTTCGCCTTTCGTTTTCCATAGACGGGGGAATTGGAATTGGATCGGATAGTCGAGTAGCGCGTTAACAAAACGCTCCATCAGTTTGGTGAAGACCGGATGGTTTCGGTAGTCCTCGTACCCATGACCAACTGGAAGGAGGGCGGGTGCGAGTGCGCCTTGGCCGCTCTCAGGAACGATGGTTGCTGGTGCATCAACTAGGTATGCCGCCATGGCAGATACGACAGCAAATTTGAATCCGCGGCTTCGGGCGCTAGTTTCAGTATTTTTGCGGTCATCAAATTTCACTGAATAGGGGAGTGCCGTGAACGGGATTTTGAGACGTTCCTTCTTGGATATGTCGTGCTGCTTGCTGCCTACTCTCACGCGAACCAAGCGATTTTCTAAGCGCTTACTTTCAAGCTCGGCTACCGCACGGGAGTCCATGCCATCGCTATAGGCAATGACTGCTTCCGCGTTGGATGGGAACTGCATGTGATCTTGGACTGGTGGTTCTGCGGGAGCTTTTCGAGCGTGAAACTCGAAGTGCCAGGCGTCTCCGGTAAGAAGGTTCAGTGCCTCCACTAGTGCTCCGGTAACTGCATTTTCTGACCATTTTTCGTGGTCATGAACTGGAATACGTATATCAAAACGCCGCCCCCAGTTCATTGTGCTGCGGGTAAGAGTGCGATCACAAAACTCAACGGCAGCGGCCACGACTAGGGCGTCATAGACCCTGGGTTGCCATTTTTGCGAGGAGAAGGATGCGAGAGCTTCTAGATCGAAATTGATGTTCTGTCCGAGATGGCAGGGCAGCATGCCTTTTCTTGGGCGTACGCCGGACTCGACCACATCAACAGCCATCTCCTTCAGAGGTAAGAAATTTTTCAAAGCGATACTCCCGCATCCAAGCCGGTCATTTTTCTTGAACGCTGAGAGACCGGTGCCGGGCCCAACAGAATCAAGCCCAATTGGTTTTCTGCGAGTCCGCAGATTGCGTCGGAAATACGCTTGCTTACATGATCCGCTCGCTTGTGGTTGGACTCTCTCAGAAAGTGCTCTTGAATAGATCGCGTGGTTGCTAGTCCGCGCATTTTTGCAGCAAGGCCTACAGCTTCATGAAATGCATCTGAACCGAATTTGCCTTCCTGGATGAGCGCAATGCTGCATGCCACGACATTTCTGCCAAACACTGATCCAGCTGCAAGAGCGTTGGCATCATTTAACTGAGCAAGTGCAATTTCAGGGAGCATGAGGGAGTTGTCACGACCGGAAAAAATGGATTTCAGCTCTTGGGTCAGTTCCCAGGAAACCTCCTTCTTGAAATCGCTTGCTAGGGCGTTGGTTGCGGCGTCTGCTACTTCACTGGCGCTGTAAGCTGCCTTGTCGCCACGCCTGGCTACCTCTTTCCAAGGCTTTCGCATCGGCAAGCTTCTGTGGGGTCCGTCGCTCATCGTCCAGCCTCCGGTGATCACCGCTCCTGACAATGTCAGTAATTTCAGATAAAAATATGACATTGTCAAGATTGTGGCTGTGGGAGTCTTAGTCGCATTCGCTGCTGGGTGTCGGATCGGAGAGAATCCTCTGTTTGTGCCTGGGCGGCACAGTCAGCAGAGGAGAGATGTTTTTGAGAGTCATGCGTTTGAAAGAGGTAATCAGCTCTACTGGTCTGGCTAGGTCAACAATCTATAAGCTGATTGGCTCAAGCGCGTTTCCGCGCCCTGTGCCGCTGACTGAACGAAGTGTTGGCTGGATTGAGAGCGAGGTAGTGGCTTGGATTCGGTCTAGGATTGATGAGCGCGATATGGCTTAAACAGCATAGCTATTTAGCCGCTGCTGCAGACCTTGCAACCAGCCTTGCTGCCTCAGCAATTTTTTGCTGCGATCAGCTGCATTCACCTGCAGTCCGGATTTTTGAGGTTAATATTACCGGAGGTTATGCCTAGCCATATTTTAATTCCAGAGTGATTGGGATTTACTTTGCTTCAGGTTTATATGGGCTGCCGTACACCGAATTCTTAGAAATTACAGCGGTTGGAAATTTTGGCGTGAGTATTATGCTTTATAAAATGAGCTACACCCTGAGCCGCAAGGTATAGCGGGCCATGTTGTAGGTTAGTGGGTTTTACCATCAGCTACGGATCAGTAAAAAAAAATATAAGCAGCACAGGGTATGAAACTCTTTGAGGAGTAGTACCCGTGACCCGTCATTCAGATAATCCGAATCTTCATCTGTACTGGGAGAACACCTTCGAGGGCATGCCAATCATGTCCGAGAAAGGACCATTTATCCTTGAATATCTCGTAGCCACCAAGCGAACCATCGAGCGAGCAGTGGATCACTACCCGAGGGTCTTGGCCTTCAGGATAGACCTGCGCTTTCCGCAGGATGCTGAGCTTTCTGATGACGCTTACACGAATGCAGTTATCAGTCGTTTCATCGAATCCTTCAAGGCCAAGATCAGGCATGATCGTGCCCGGGCACAGGGTAGGAACCCGTGTGCCCGGGACTCGCGAGTTCGTTACGTTTGGGCCCGCGAGGTGGGGCGAAACAGGCGACCGCATTATCACTTGCTGATCCTGCTAAACAGGGATGCCTATTACGGCGTAGGGCGGCTAGTTTCAAGGAGAGCCAATAATGTCCGTCGCATGGAAGAGGCTTGGGCTAGCGCTTTGAAGCTTCCAGTTGATCAGGTATGGGGACTGGTACACATTCCTGAGCAGTCTGAGTATCGGATAAACCGATACATCCGTGCTGGTGATCATGATGCGCTGCCGGAGCTGTTCCACCGGGTCAGTTATCTATGCAAGGCTGCGACGAAATCCTTCGGTGACCGTCAGCGTGGGTTCGACACCAGTCGTGGATAGAGCAGAAATTTTCAGTCTTTTTATGGCTCTTTTTTCATGTGAGCGAAATTGATTCTATCCCGTTTGCATCGGCAGTTCGAGTAACCTTACATGGAGCTCAAAAGCAGTATCGTGGAAAAACGATTGAACACCAGCGCCTTCATCATGCTGAGAGAGGGGGCTCGGTGTCAAAAGCCAGTGTGGACATCAGAGCTTCCTGGCTCGTGCCAGATAATGATGATTTAGCCTTACAAGGAAAGTGGAATGTTGGACGTGATTTACATCGTAGATGAGCCTGCTATCTCGTCGCAGCAGAGCGATACTGGCTATACACCAAATTTTACAATGGCAGACCGCGAGGCCGGTTTCAGTACAGGTGCGATATCGGCTGCCGCAGTCGCTGGAGGGGCTCAGGTCCTGGGGGCCTTGTCGCCAGTGGTGCTATTAGCCGCGGCGGCCATTGGTAACTCGTTTTCTTCGAGTCGAGGAGTGTCAAAAACCGAGGAGCAGGACCCTGCTCGGCAGGAGGAGGCGCGTCTTTTTGCTGCCTATATTCAGCGTCATTCCATGACCAGCAGACAAGCCCAAGAAGCAGGCTATGATTTCCAGCCAGGACATCCGGTGGTGGGCAGGGCATACAGGAAGCATCCATTACCTAACTCCTCAGAGGTTGACGGACGATCACTCTATATCCCGAGTGATCGATACGACTCCATACTTTTGGAGGAGAGGGAGTCGGAGTTGATTAAGCTTCTGGTTCATCTTGGCGCTACAAAAATCAGCATCACAAAGACGTCGTCGGATAAAACTCATCGCGCGGTAAGTGGTGGAGTGTCTTTGCAGGGTGGCCCTTTAGGCGCAGGAGATGTCAGTTATCAAAACCGCACCGAAGGTAGCGCTAATGCCCAAGATGTGCGTGAGTTTTCGCTTTCAGGAAGAGCTTGGCGTGTAGGCAGTAAGGTCGAAAGCGGCATGTTTTTCTGGCTGTCCTATGAGCCAGCCTGGAAAGCCGTTGTCTTCGCCCGAGAGCATGGCGGCTGTCTATCTGCCTCTATAGAGCTCAAGGAAGTCACCTCGTTTTCTGCTGATAAAAGCCTTGAACTGTCTATAAGGGCAAAGCTGGCAGAGGGAGGTGTCCAGGCAGGGATGTCTAGCATGATTGACGAGGAGAAAAATTACATTGTCAGGGCTGAGTTTTCACAAGTTCGCGATGATGGTTGAGCCTCCGACTGGTTGACGAACCGTAGCCCAGATCCTGTGCCAAAAAATTACGGGAGCTGCGGAATAGACGCGGTACCAGATGGATTATCAATATGTGGCGGATGAAGCCGACACTGCCACCGATACATGCCGCTTTCGGAGGACGATGTTGGCAAGTTATGGGTGGCAGTCATGGTTATATGCTCTGGCCAGTGATTGAGATAGGCGGGGGCTGAAGCTCTGCATGGCTTTTTCCGAGTTTCCCCCCCTGACCTGTTATCGGTGCCTGCGTAGAGTCCCCTTTGACGCATCAGCGTCTCCACTGACTCTTTAAAGGTAACTGAAATGTCCAAGAAATCCGTAAGCAGGGCCATGACCCAAGACGCCAAGGCTCGAATCTACTCAGCAACTGCTCGTGACAATAACGGCGTCATCCCTCCGGATAGCTTTGCATCACGAGCTGCAAGCGCTGCGGACAAGGCCGGCCGCAAACAGTGAACCAAGGATGCCAGGGGAGGCTAGCCTCCCCTGGCAGAGGTGCCCAGATGAAATTTCCCGTATCGCCCTATCCGTCAATCGGCGAGATTGTCTATGAAGTTGCCGTTCGTAGCGGCCTAGTGCTGTCTACAGATATCAGCAATCTTTACGAGGATCTGAAAGCATTCAAGGATGACCGTAAACGACCGGGTCTGGACCCAATCGAGATTCCAACAACCATTCTTTACAGCATAGAAGCGCGCCTGGCTGAATATTTGGGGGATCCATACGCAGCGAACTTGATATTCGTGGGCGCTCGCCGATGGCTTGAGTTCTATGCCGGCTTTGTAACCCGCCACGATGCGGGGCTGCTTGAGCGTCAGCATATGCGTGAGCTCCTCTGGCCAACAATTTTTGGAGTAGGCGGTTATTTGCTTTTGAATGCAGTCTACCTAGTCCTGCCGTTGGTTAAGCCTACTGTCGTTCTGAATAGTTCTGCGCCATTCGGGTGTGTGATCAAAGCGCTATGCACCCGAGGTAGCAAGGATTACAGCCTAATTTGCGAACATCGAGCAAAAGAACACGGCATCGACTTCGATAACTGTCGCGACACGCTGGATGCATGGCTGAAAGGCCCCACTGTGCCTAATTTAGATCGTGCGCTTGAGCTTCTAAAGGCGTTGGGCCTCGATCATGAAATGGGGCCAAAGCTGTGGGTTGTTGCTGGGCGGTTGTTATCCCGAACGCCACTTGAGTACCGCAAATCGATCGCCAATCATTTCAGCCTGACAGAGCTCACTATTGCTGACGCTGAAAAAGCATTTTTCTGGCGTAAGCGAGAGGTCGCTATGGAAAATGTGCAGCAGTACTGTATTGGTCCTGATCGCCCCTACGGTGCTTTGCGCGAAGCGCTCTACAGCCCTGATGTGCCGCGTGATGCGGCAGCCGTTCAGGATATGCTCACTCGTCTTGAGCTTACATGGGAGCCTATCGCTGGGCAGACATATCACATCGTCGAATGGCTTCGCGCTCGATTCTTAGTGCTCTGCAGGCAGAATGAGAAGGCGCTGGAGCATTACCAAGCAGCCTACAACCTCGGTGTTGGTCGCGATCCTGATATCTTCAAGAACGTGCTCGCAGAGGCACTGGCACTTGCTGGAAAACTGGGTAAGAAGAAGCTAGTGAAACGCTACGACTCACTGCTTGGTTTGCACTGGATGGGCGAGTGGGATGGGGAATCGAGCAGCCTTCCCGAGCTGTTCGACAAGCGCTTTGATCCTAGGCTGTTTTACGAGTGAAGCATCATGGTCTGTCAACTGCCCTTGCGGGTGCGGCAAGGGCTAGCTTAGTCATATGCCTTAGGCTGGAACCATGTTCTCGATGGCCCAGTTTACGGAAAAACTGGCCATCGAATCACCTAGCTCAAAGGTGATTTTCGGCTCATTTTTTTCTTTGCTACCAGCACCGATGCCTAGTGAGTGCATCAGTACTTTGTACACATCACCCGCTGGATCAGTTTTTAGACGCCATGCTGTGCCCAGCTCGAATTTTCCGTACATGCATACCTCCAAGTTGCGTATGGTCGGGTGCTTTATAGCGCATTTGGTCTGATAAGGGATGTTTGCAACGGAAGGGTGGCCACCCGATCAGCGCAGGATTCCATAGCAACCATAGGTGACTTTCCCCGCGCTACCCACAGCATGCCGGCTTGGTGGCTGCCTTTTGTGCGCTCAGCTATCTCATCACACAGCCGGGTGCTGCATTTCTAGAGTGTAGAACATACGAAATTAGGTGAGATCTTTAATCCGCTCTATTATTATGGTGGCAGGATGATATCGTTACGGAATGGAAGAAAAATATGATTGATTACGAGCAGCAACCATTCGCAGATGCCGAGTTCGCAGAGAATCCAGAGCAGCGGTGCCCTTGCATTTTATTGTTGGATACTTCGGGATCAATGAACGGAGATCCCATACAGCAGCTCAACGATGCACTGCAGTTTTTCAAAGATGATTTGAATGCGGACGCTATGGCCGCTAAGCGCGTGGAGTTAGCTGTGGTGACATTTGGCCCCGTCGAAGTGCGCACCGATTTCACTACGGTCGATGGTTTTTTCCCTGAGGTATTGGAGGCCAGCGGTACAACTCCGATGGGCGAGGCTGTCGAGCGGGCTCTTGATCTCCTGCGTGATCGTAAAGCTCGATATCGTGATAACGGTGTCAAATATTACCGCCCATGGGTTTTCCTAATTACCGATGGTGCCCCAACTGACAACTGGCAGGAGGCGCGTCGCCGTATCCACGAGGGCGAGGCAAAAAAGGAATTTATGTTTTACTCCGTTGGCGTTGCCGGCGCGGATATGTCCACCCTTTCCGAGCTCGGAACTCGTCAGCCCTTAAAACTAAAAGGCCTCGCTTTCCGCGAGCTCTTCGCTTGGCTTTCTAGCTCTCTAAGCGCCGTATCTCAGTCAAACCCAGGCGATGCTGTTCCCCTCGTAAATCCGACTGCTCCAGAGGGCTGGGCCGTTGCAGGTTAGTCCACGCTGGCGCTGGGCGGTTGCATCTCGTACGGGCACATCCCATGTGCGAATGGGTACCCGGAAGCAGGATGCTTATAGCGTCATGCAGATCAAGCCAAATATTCTCTGCGCGGTTGTTTCAGACGGTGCAGGGAGCGCGAGTCATGGTGGGCAAGGAGCATCCTTGCTTTGCCGTAGTTTGATGAACGACTTCAGAGCATGGTTTGAGTGTCACAATGACCTACCCGACAGTGAAATCCTTCTCTGCTGGATAGACAAGCTACGGGACCGTCTCTCCATGGCTGCTGAAAAGCGTGGAGTGACGAGGCGGCAATTTGCCGCGACCCTCGTAATGCTGGTGATTTCCAAAAGTCGCGTCTTAGCTCTGCAGGTTGGAGACAGCGCGCTTGTCGCTCGTAAAAATGGTGTATGGGAAGCATTGTGCTGGCCGGAAAATGGAGAGTTTGCGTCGACGACGTTCTTCGTCACGGATGATCCGGAGATTCGACTGCATACGCTCCACTTGGATCTTGAGTATGACGCCTTTGCGTTGTTTTCCGATGGGCTTGAGTCGGTTGCTTTGGAGCATGCAACGCATCAGCCTTTCGCTAGATTTTTTGATCCGATGATTAAACCTATCGATCAGAACGATGGAGAAGGGCGTCTTGCTGAACTGTCAGTTTCACTTGCACGTTATTTAGACAGCCCGGCCCTCTGTGAGCGTACAGATGACGACAAAACGCTCATTCTGATTTCGTGCAAATGAATAGCCTGTCAGTTTGGATTTCCGGTAAGAAGGAACAACTCGATAAGCGTCTTGGGAAGGGCGGAGAGGGGGACGTCTACGCTCTTGCCGGCTATTCTGATCGAGCAGTGAAAATATACAAACCTGAGCTTCGGCCATCGCGCGAAAGTAAGGTCCGAGCTATGGTCGAGGGCAGTCTTGCAGACTCGACCAATCTGGTTGCATTTCCCTCTGATGTGGTTATTGATTCTTCGGGAGTGTTTGCCGGTTTTTCCATGCGGTTGGTTGGGGGATACCGACCATTGCATGAACTGTACAGTCCGAAGTCGCGCAAGATACATTTCCCTAAAGCAGACTATCGATTCCTTGTTCGGGTTGCTCAGAACGTCGCACGCGCGGTCGCAACTGTTCATCAAGCCGGATGCGTTATCGGTGACCTTAATCACTCTGGAGTTCTGGTTGCGCAGGACGCTACGGTTGCACTAATTGATGCCGACAGTTTTCAGTTCAGCTTGAAGGGGCAGCTCTATCCCTGCGTTGTCGGTACAGAGGACTTCACCCCGCCTGAGCTTCATGGCGCCAGCCTTAGTAATGTTAAGCGAACCCAAGCACACGACAATTTTGGTCTTGCTGTCGCTATATTTCAGCTTTTGGTTATGGGTAAGCACCCCTACGCAGGCCGCTTCAGAGGAGCTGACCTTAGCTTGGGCCAGTCGATCGCACAGAATCGATTTGCATTTTCCGTCAAGCGTCAAAACGAAACACTCACCACTCCGCCACCTGGTTCAGTTTTGCTGAGTGATTTCACTCCTTCTATCGCTTCAGCATTTGAAGCTGCGTTCGGTTTAACCGCAAGTGCCCGCCCAGACCCCGGATCTTGGGTGGGCTTGCTCCAAGGCCTCGAGACTAATTTGCGTCAGTGCACGAATGTGCGAAGTCATTATTTCCCAGGTGCGGCTGGGAGTTGCCTCTGGTGCAGGCTTGCCAGTCAGTCTGGCGTTGAGATGTTTCCGATTGGACTTATCGCGGGCAGTATCCCGGCAGTGGCCTCTTTCGACTTGGAGCGAGTATGGGCGGCGATCCAAGCTGTAAGACTGCCTCGGCCTGATGAGGTACTTCCGACCTGGAGCGGAGATCTTGGCCCATCCAGTACGGCCGTTACTCAAGCGCAGAGCAAGGGTTCTGACAAAGTGGCGTTCGGTGGTTTGGCTATAATTGCTGCAGTTGTGGGTGCTATTTTCGCCCCCAAATTAGCGCTTATATGGGTAGGGCTTGGTATCTACGGCTTGGTAGGGATTTTTTCCAAAGCCCCAGTGCATACAGCTCCGTTTCTGCAAGCCTATAAAGATGCAGACGACCGAGTAGGCTTGGCATCGCAGGCGTACCTTCAGCGCATCGGGCTGAAAGAGATGGTTGTTCTGCGTACCGAGTTGGAAGGGCTCGTGGGGCGGTATCAGCAAGTTGATGACGATCTTGCCCAGTCGCTAATGAAGCTGAAGTCAACACGAGAGGCTCGCCAAAGAACTGAGTTCTTGGATCGATTTTTGATAAGACGTGCAAAGATTCCAGGAATAGGTCCAGCGAAAACCGCTACCTTGGCTTCCTTCGGCATCGAAACAGCTGCAGACATCAATTCAAGGGCTGTTCTTTCAGTGCCGGGCTTTGGTGACGCGTTGACTAGGAAAATGCTTGCGTGGCGTCAAAGCCATGAAGCTAAGTTCCGATATAACGCTTCTCCAGATGCGTCTGATGTACAGGCAGAGAACGCTGTACGCTCCGCTTCTGCGACTAAACAGATCGATCTCCAGAATAGACTCCGGGCTGGCTTGGCTGCGTTACAAGCCGCTGCTCCAAGGCTATCTTCAGCTACGCCATTGCCAGATCAAGTTCTAATGCAGGCCCTTGCCGATCGAGCAGCGGCCAAGCGGGACTGCATTGCTCTGGGAATCGCTGTACCTGCGCCAGCAGCTGTGAGTATTCAAATTACGAAAAAACCGACTGCTCAGGCCAATCGTTCTTTGACTCCAGCCCCAAGTCATTCGGCCACGATTGGAACAGTCCGACCAGCAGCTTCGAATCGTTGTCCTAGCTGCGGTGCTTCCATGGTGCGCCGGACTGCTCGTAAAGGAAAAAATGCCGGAAATCAGTTCTGGGGCTGTTCGAAATATCCCGCTTGCAAAGGGACGAGAAGCTGAGAGCAAGCCTAAGGAACTCTTTACAAAGGAGCTATTATCTCTCGACCGCCGACAACTCAGAGAGGGTGGCCTCGCGGGAACCAAAAAAATAAAGCCTCACGCCAGAGCTTGGCGTGAGGCTTTATGCACGTTGCAGGAGGAGACAACTCATTCCTCTTTGGGCAAGCCGCAGTTCTCACGAATCTCATTCATCATGTCAAAGCTGATGGGGAAATTTGGATCTTCTTCTTGTATCGAGGCTATCTCGTCGTCGAAGCATGATTCCTTGCCATAGTTAGCCGGACGATCATTGGCTGCATAAGCTGCCTGACCGCGCTGGGGGCCTACATCCATCCGGTAAGCAGTCGTCTTCCCTTCAGCGTCGTAGTCTAGGTACCAGCCTGAGTCGATGAGGTAAATTCCCGGCGCGCCGCGGCCCAATAGCTCGCCTTGCTCGAAACCCTGCCAGTTATTCACAACGGCGCATCCATACTCGCCGCAACGCAGGGGGATGTAGGCATGCACGGTTTCCAAGGTGCGCTTTCCTGTTTCTCTATCAACGAAAGGGAGCTGCTTGAAGCGCGGGGTTTTGGTGCCTTGAACGCGGCAGTCATAGTTACGATCTTTGTTGGTCTTGTCTGGGCAAACGTATACGTTGGTGCCGCTTACATATTGGTTCTGATCTTGTTGGCCTGCTGCTTGGACGCTAACAGCTAGCGTGATCGCAGCCGCGAGATATGCGCATTTCATTTATTCATCCTCTGAATTTTTGCAATCCGAGGACACACACGCGTATGCGTATCCTCAATGTTTTGGGTGGGGTGTTGCTTGTGAAGGGCTACTTCTTCTTTTTGTATCTGACGACGAGCCTGTTGAACGTCGGATACTTTTCTATCTCGTAATCGGGGCTGAGGGTCATGAGGTTGTGCAGCGCTATGCCGGTGGCGGTCAGCACACCCAGCGCTCCTGTTATCCCGCCCGCAAAGCTACCTGCCGCCAGGCCGATACGGCCCGCCGTGTAAACACGGCAGGTCATTCCGGTCACCTCGATCTTGTTCTCTACCTGCTTCACGGCCTCGAGCAATTTGCCGCCTAGACCAACGACCTCAAAGGATTCCTTTCGGCCGATTAGTTGAGCCAGTTTGCTCGTGGCCAGATCCTCATAGGTGAGCTTTGTCATCTCTGGGGGTACTCCCTGTGCTACCGCGGTGATTGATAAATGGGTCGTAAATACCGTGGTCGTATTTGAAGCATATCGGAAGGATGCATGGCATGCCACGCATCTCTGTTTCACATGACCACGACCAGTCCTTAGCAAGCCTCGGGAAGGCTGTGCGTGTGCGTCGAAAGGAGCAAAAGCTGTCTCAGGAGGCGCTAGCCGACGCCTCGGGAATTGATCGCTCTCACATGGGGAAAATCGAGAGAGGGGAGCGCAACGTCACCTTTCTCAACATTGCCCGCATCGCGACCGCGCTGGGCTGCAAACCTTCTGATTTGCTGATTGCGGCAGGGCTGTAACGACAATAGGAACGGTCTATTGCAGTAGCGCGCAGAGCGCTGCGATGGACAGAGCTACGATGGGCAGCAAAGGAATCGTTGCCACCAATATTGCCGCTGCTACAGCGATGCTAATCACGATCACTATGATTGCGGTGAATAGCGTTAGAAGGCCTCGTATACAAGATCCCAGCCTAATCAAAGATGGCCTTGTTTGCCCCGAAGGGTCCAGCTGCCGGGCCATGCGCAGGATGTCGGTTTCGATGACTGGCAAATTCACCAGGTAACTGCCGGCGACTTCAGTGGCCTTAAGCTTGTGAAATTTCATGGTGTGCCTCCGGATGGCGAGCCGGTTCGGCCCGCCTGTGGTTAGGCAGATGGTTCGAGTTGATGGCATTGGGCCTCCAGCTTTTCTGCCAGAGACTGGGTGTGAACGGTGTCGCTGGGCTTCGACGCGGCAGGCTGGCCATCTGGAAAGAACTCTTCAGCAATGGCGCTGCTGTCCTCGCCGTCGTCCTCGAAGATGCCGTTACCCAGACCGACACGCGCCGTGGCATCCAGCGCGCCTTGATCAAAACCCGCCGCCTGACGCGCCTCATCCAACTCACGCGCAGTAAGTAACGCTTGCTCCACGGTCATGCCGCTGCGCAACGTCAGATCGACGTAGAAAATCGGCGTGCCATGGCTCTGCCGAGTGGATTTGCCACGTAGACGCAGCTCCAGCGGCAGGCACGCCAGGCGATCACCCGAGATGGCCCGGAAGTACTGCAACCGGGCAATCAGCGTGCGGATGCTGTTGAAGCCCGTGGTACGGAATACGAAGCTGCCTAGGGCATCCTCATCTCCAATCACCACATTCATCCGTCCGTAAGGCTTGCAGGCGTTGCCCTTGGCCAGGGGGCAGGCATCGGGCGACGGGCAGGGCAGCGATTGAACGCCGTCCTTGCCGATGCGCTTGCAGGTTTCACCGTTACCGACACACACCGGCCGACCGTTCTGCCGATCAAACAGGGTGTAATCAGCGCGGAAATTCAATTCCGGTTCGTTGAACAACAAGCGCACTGGGATGCTGCGCAGCTTGTCGTCTTTGCCCTGACGTAGATCGTCATTGAGCGGGTGCAGTAGCCAACCGTCCTTGCCTTGCACCTGAGAGGTGATGGTGAATTGGTCGTCTTTCTCCGGCAGACGTTTGCCGTTCTTCTCGACGACCTTACCGATGGAAATGCGCCCGAGCACGGGCGGAGTGATAGCCAGACCTTTGAGCATGATGGCGCTCCTTGAAAACAAAAAAGGCCAGCCAGCAGCGCGAACTGCATGGACTGGCCAAGGGGAGGGCTTGAGTGGAAGAGGGTGATCAGCCGATCAGAAAGCGCCGGCTGCCTTCCTTGAGTTTCGGATAGCGGGCCTGCAGGTAGGGCTTTTCCTGGAGCAGGCGCTCGACATCGAGCACGGTGCTGTCCTTGGCTTTACGCCAGCTCACGTAGCCGCTGGAGAACTCGGCACGGGTGGCTTCACCCATGGCCTGCTGAAGCATCTGCTTGAGCTCGGCTTCGCGCGTTTCCTTCTCGGAGATCGATTGGCGCACAGCCTTCAGCTCCAGGAAGGCTGCCGCCAGGCCGGCATTACCGCTGAAATCGACGACCTGACCGTTGTCCTGCGGATACAGGCAACGCAGCGCCAGCTCGGCGGAGGCACTGCCATCGGCAGGCGGTGGCGTATCCGTTTCGACGTACTGCCAGAAACGGCGCTCCAGCTCGATCAGGCGAGCGATCATCTGCTCGTCTCTCTCGATACGATGGATCTCCAGCGTCTGGCCACCAAGCAACACCGCTACATCCGCCGCTTGCTTACCGGTGACGGCGAGCTGGTGCATCACCTGCAACTGTACATATTCGGGGACGCCTTCTTTCCAGAGGCGTGCCCCGTTTATGCCGGCTGTCTTGCATTCGAGGATCTGCACCTCGTCCGTGCCGATCACTTCGCGATCAATGTTGGCCAGCATCCAGGGCAACTCCGGATTGGGATGCTGCAGCACGGCGTTGATGCGACGTACCTTGTGCTTCGTACGTTTGCTGTAATGCCAAGCGACGATGGGCTCCAGCACGTTTCCCCAGTACGCCGGGCTTTCTTCATCGTGTGGATCGGTCTTCGGCAGGTTGCTGTCGCGGCCGGTTTTCTCCAGCCACAGCTCCAACTGGGATTTGTAGGGATTGAGACCGACCGCCGCCGCTGCATCCGAACTGCCGATGCCTTGCTTGCGGATCTGCAGCCAGTCCTCGCGCGGCAGCTCCTTGGTGCTGACCAGGCGCAGGGCAGGGCGCTTCTTGCTGGCGCTGCCATTCAATGACGTTGCTTTCATGGTGTTCACCTTGCGGACACAAAAACGCCCGATCAGCGCTGAGCTGATCTGGCGTCATGGGTGGCTGAAATGGATAAAGGGGAGGATCAGGCGACCATTTGCACGGCCGCATCTAGAGCGCGTTGCTTGACCTGCGCGCCCTGGCCAAACCAGGCCGAGTCGAGGCGGTACTCGGTGCTGCGCGCGCGACGTTCGTGGTCGACGTACTCGGTCACGGCGTTGAGCAAGCCCCACGCGGTACCACGAGCCGACTCCAGATCCGAACCACGCCCGCGTCCTTCGTACAGCTCCTGCACACGGCGCAGGGCGCGCTCGTTGGGTAACTGTTCGGGCAGTTGGCCGATGGGGCTGACCTCGCAAAGCACGTTCATGAAGTAGCCCAAGGCCTCATGCCACTGCACCTTGCGCTCAGCTAGCGCGCGCATGCGGTACATGAAGTCGTCCCATTGCGAGACGGCGATACCGAGCTGCTTCTTCACCACCTTCGGATCGAAGCGGGTGTTGTGCGGCACCTTGATCGCCCGGCTAGTGCCGTCCAGGGCGACCGTCAGGGTGTTGTTACAGACCACACGCACGGTCGTCGGTGTCGCCGTGGTAGCCAGGGTGCCGTCACAGGAAGTCGCCAGCAGCAAGTAGCCGTTGACCTGATCATTGCCCTTGATCGACGTGCCTTGTCCGGTACGCGCCAGCGCCCAGAACTTGCGACCACCCTTGAGCACGCCTGCAGTCTCCAGTTCATAGCCGGAGACCTCGGTCAGATCGCGATAGAACTCCAGCACCTCACGTGGTTGCACGGTGTGGTAGCGGTTGGAGACAACCGACAGTGGGGCCTTGGTATCGGAGCGGAAGAGCACCTTCTGCTCCGGGAAGGAATGAATCGCGCCCAAGTGACCGACTGCATCCGATTTGAAATGCACCGGCGACTCCTGGATTTGCCAGTCCATACCAGCTTCACGTTGCCAGACCTCGATAGGTTGCTTGCGAGGCAGGTTGTTGCCCAGGCCATGCCAGGGAGTTGCGCCGACGTAGGCCATTTTTTCGATTTGATGAGCCATGATGAATTTCCTTTAAGCAATAGCCGGCATAAAGCGCTGCGCATGGCGCAGCACCAGCATTTAGAGATGAATGAGATAGGAGAACTGCCGGATCAGACCGGTTGATTGAAGCGGTGACCGCAGCTCAGGCAGAGGTTGTGGGCCAGCACATGGCGGTCGAGTTTTTCGCCAAGCTGAGCGCCCATCGCACAACCACCAGCAGCGCCAACCAGTCCGTTGAGAATGGCCGATGACAGGGCATTGAGGTTGACGTTGGGAGGCTTGGCGAGATCGCTACTGGCAATAGCAGGGCCAGTAAGCAGGATGGTGCCTGCACCACGCAGCGCACCCCCCAGCATGCCGATGAAAGCGGCAATCCGCATGGCAGTGAGATGCGTGGAGACCTGAGACGAGCCGCAGCCCGGGCAATGCAATGACATGGTTGAAGACTCCATGATGGGGATGTCATTGCGGTGATGTGTGACTGAAATTTTTCAGAGTGAAGCTGCAAGGCTGCTATTTCCGCTATTCGTAGCGGAAATAGCAGCCTTGCAGCTCACGGCACCACAATTTCAGCAGCGACTCTCTGCCTGCCGTAAAAAAATAAATTAAGCAGACGTGGTGAGCTCCAGCCCCCCAATTCGTAGAGTTGTGGCGTCGGAAGAAGCCAAGCCGACACCTTTCTTTCAGTCGAGTAGAGCGTTGAGCTAGTAAAACTAGATCAGGGGGTTCTGCTAGGCGCTTATAAAAAATTGGAGGCAGTGATGGAGCCTGATGTGATGGCCACAAAGTTACCCCGCGTGATTCGTTTGAAAGATGTTGTAGGTATGACTGGGTTAGCGCGATCAACTATATACGATCGTATGGATAGAGGGTCGCCAAGATACGATGAGAGCTTTCCTCGGCCTATAAGGCTAGGTAGAAATTCGGTGGGATGGATAGAGCTTGAGATAGTGTGTTGGATTAATTCAAGAGTCACTCTTGGAGGGGCGGGTAGCGGCGGATGAGGTAAGGCTGTTAAGTTTTTTAAAAATGGTGTTTGTAGGTGGCTAGTCGTGCGTAATAAGTTTAATACTTATAAAGTTGACCGTGATATCCCAGTTTTTGTTCCTGCTCCGCTAATTGCTGCGGCGGTAGATGAAGTTGAGTCTAATATTAAGGCTCCTAGGGCGATGGTTATGATGGGGGCGTTGGCTGCTGCTTCTTTAACTTGCCAAGCGTTAATTGATGTTGTGAAACCGAATGGGCAGAAATCCCCTGTCTCCTTAATGCTATTGACAATATCTGATTCGGGCGATCGAAAAAGCACATCTGAGGCGGTATTTACGAGGGCGATCAGAGAGTATGAGCAACAGAAGTATGATGAATACCTTGAGGCGATTGGTGTTTGGAATTTGAAAGTGGCAATGTGGGAGGTGCAAAAGAAAGAGCTGCTTAAGGTGTTGCGTAAGAATCAGAGGCTTAGCCTGTGTTGTGTAGAAATAGAGGCGGAGCTATTTGAGCATGAAAGTAAAAAGCCAGAGAGGCCTAGAAGATTTAGGATGATATATGAGGATTCTACATCGCAAGCTTTGTTCTTAGGGATGTACCAGGATGGGTCTAGTGTGGGTCTTGTTTCGGACGAGGCCTCTGGAATGTTGAATGGTCGGGCGTTTAACGATTTTTCAAAGTTGAATACGCTATGGAGTGGTGGCCAGATTACGATTGATCGGACGTCCTCTGAAAGCTATCAGTTAACAGATGCGAGGCTTACTGTATCTATGATGATTCAAGAGCAAGCTTTTCTCAGCTATATGTCGCGAAAAGGTGAGCAGGCTCGTGGTGTTGGTCTCTGGGCAAGATTTTTAGTTTGTCAGCCTAAGTCAATAAGGGGGACTAGGTTGATGACGACTTTTACCAGCTCGTGGCAGCGAGCCAATGATTTTAGTGAAAGAGTTGAAGAGTTGTTAAAACGGAACTCAGCATTCCAAGAGTGTCAGGCGGGGCGAGAGAAGGTTAAGTTCAGTCCTGCCGCTGCCGTGCGCTGGATGGAGGTTTTCAATGAAATAGAATTGGGAATGTTAAAGGGTGGGCGCTATGAGCGGATGCCGGATTTTGCTTCAAAGCTGGCTGACAATATGGCAAGAATTGCAGCGGTGATACATTATTTTGAGGGCATGGAAGGTGAAATATCTCTTGACGTCTTCGAGTTTGCTATCGAATTGGGCTTTTGGTTTTCTGATCAATTCAAGGGGGTTTTTGTGCCGCCTAGCCAACTTGAAGTCGACTCAATCGAGCTGTATGAGTGGTTGTTAGCTCGAAGGGCTAAAGATGGGCGTGATACAAAAAAGAACGAGGTTCTTCAGTATGGGCCGTTTAGGATGAGGAAGAAGGAAGTGTTGGAGCCGATTTTGAATATGCTCAGCGAAGCAAATAAGATTCGGCTAGACGAACGGCGTTTAGGTAAGGTTATAGTTCGTATCTGCCGTTGAGAGGGCGGCTGGATATTAAGAGTGGAATGCTCCAGCGGCAACTCTGTTATCGAGAGTATAGGCGTGCCATTGTTATATGCTCTGCTTTTTACGGTGCTCAATTAGTATGTTGAGTATGAGGCTGATTATGTCGTCTTTGCTTTTTTTGCCAAAAAGCCTGCGCTCTGCTTCGTTTTCGTACATGGAGTCTGTTATTTCCCTGGCTATCTGATCATTTTTTTTATTTTTGTTCTGTGGGTGGTTTTCGATATGTTGTTGTATGGCTTTTGTTAGGTCGCTTTGCTTTGTTGCTTTTGCGCGTCCCCCATCTTCGGAGCGAGAGGCTCTCTTAGTTATTATGGGGTCGTTTAGGCCTTCAAGATAGCCTAGGTGTTCGATTGCTATGAGCAGCGAGTCCCAAGCGGTTAGGTGGTTTTTTGCTATCAGTGCTTCTTCTACGATTATTAAATAGTGTAGTAATAGATTTATCGTGGAATCTGTTCTTTTCTTTAGATTTGAGGTTGTAAGTCTCTCGATGTTGAAACTGTTGATGATTTCGTTGGCGTCTCGTGTGCTTCTGTTCTTTCTTATATAGTCGATGGCTTCCTCGGTGCTTGTGCTGGGGTCTATGGTATTTAAATATATGGTTGTTTTATTTTTGATGTTCTTTAGGCTGGTGTTAAGTAAGTTGGTAAGTTGGTTTTCATTGGTTTTTTCTTGTGCGATTTTTTTCATGAGATTATTTTTCGATATTTAAGTTTTGTTCGCTAGTTGTTCTAGTCGAATGCCGAGTGTCCGCCAAGCTTCCGCCATTTCTTTTGCGTAGCTATGTCGCTGGTAGGTGCGCTTAACCTTGTTTTCCTCAGTGTGGTTGAGGCAGCGCTCAGCGACTTCCGGGAGGACACCAAGGGCGGTCATGATCGTGGCACCAGTCCGTCTAAGGTCGTGTGGAGTCCACTTTCCTCCTGGGAGAAGTAGCGCCTGAGCATTGGCACTTCTGTTACTCAAGATCCCTTGGTTTGGCAAGCGTTGCCTATCCCCGAGCTGCTTGGTTACTGTCTTCGAGCAAACAGGGCCATTATTTTGAGTGTTGGGGTAGCACCATTCGCTGGCAGAGCTGGATGCCATGACGACCTTGAACTGCTGGGTTGCGAATGGGGAGAGGGTTACATTGTGGGCCTTACCGTTTTTACTTTGCTCTGCAGGTATGTGCCAGTTGCCTTTGATTAGGTCGACGTTCTCCCATCGGGCATTCAGCAGTTCGCCGATGCGACAGCAAGTCGACAAAGCGATCCAAATTGCAGCCTCTGAGGAGGGGAGTAGGCCAGCTTGCGGAGCAAGTCTTGATAATGCGCGGATTTCTTCCTCGCTCAATACACGATCTCGCTCGACATCCTTGCCGCCAATTTTAGCTTTGCGAATGCTCGCAGTAGGATCGTGATCAATCAGATCTCTGTCTACAGCGAATCTGAACATCTGGCGCATCAGGCTGAAAATCATCTTCGCCATCCGGTTGACGCCACGGGCAAGCAGGGCGTCAGTTACCTCTGTGATATGACCTTTTTTCACATCTTCGACAGCTATTTTGCCTAGGAACGGCAGAACATCTTTCTCAAACATGCGGCGAACCTCGGCCCCGCCGTCCTTGCGGTTGATCAAGTCGACCTTGGCCCAGTGGTCGAATAGATACTGGACAGTTTTTCTGGCGGCTTGTCGGGCCTGGGCCGCCTCCAATGCAGCCTTTTCTGCGGCAATCCGTGAAAACTCAGCGTCGCGTACCGCCACGCGAGCGGCTTCCTCAGCTTCGAGATGTTCTTTTACATCTCTGACACCTGACTTATGAAGGCCTGCGAGCTCCTTGGCTCGCTGACCTGCCTCAGCGAGTGTCATAGTGCCTTCGCTGCCATCGCGACTGTATGTTCCGATGGGGAAGGTGATGCGCTCACTGCTGCTGTTTGTGTAGCGGTAATAGAAGAGGCGTTCTCCGCTTGGGGTGATACGGGCCACCAAGCTGCCGTGTCCCCAGATGGCTACTTCGCTCAGCCACTTGTCACCCATACCAGGTTTGGCTGTCATCTGGCGATCTGTAATCTTGGCCATAGTTAGCCTCCTCGTTGCCAATTGGTTGCCAATTAAGATTGTCTGGTTGCCAATTCGTTGCCAATTGAGATGGGTTTTCCTCGAATTGCTTTGGACCATTTTGGACGATTAAATTTCTTTACTCCATAAAAATCAATCGCTTGCTGGGTATGATCGGATTAGATTGGATGTCCTTGGAAAGTTTTTTACCTGCATGGGGTGCAAGGGGTAGAGTGTTCGAATCACTCCGTCCCGACCAAATAATCCCAACATCAAAGCCCGATCAGAAATGATCGGGCTTTTTTGTTTTTGTGCCGTTAACCCTGTGTCGTAAAAGCCCACTTGCGCGAATGACCTCGTGTCAACAACAGCAATGAGGCGGGTTTAGCCGCATCATGCGGGTCGATTTGTGGTCACTTCGAGCGTCTGCACCCAAGTGAGCGCCCAGCTACAGCACAGCCGATTCGCTGTGGTAGTGAACCTGGTGGGCCTCGCTTGGCAGCGGCACCTCCCATTTGAACAGCATGCGGCGGATATCCTCGTTACGCAGGCTGGTGTCGCGCCGGGTGTTACGCCGGTAGACCTCTTTCTCGGGCATCTCCAGATACTGGATCTGCACCTTGGCCTGGTAGGCGTACAGCAGGTCGAGGGTCTTCTTGCGCATCTGCGCCGACAGGTGCGTGGAGTTCCAGACAAAGGGCTGTTTCTCGCGCAGCAATGACTTGGCCCGGTCGATGGCGAAGTGCGCAGCGGCGCCTTCGTTCTCACCATGGCGCAGGCCCAGGGCCTCGCGGGCGTCGTCGAAGGAGATCACCGGCAGATCCGGGTGGTGTTTGGCCACCCAGGTGTTCTTGCCACTGGCCGGCATGCCGGACAGCATGATGACCCGCGAGCCCTCCGGCTCATGCAGCGGGTAGTCGGGATGCACCCGGGCACCGCGGAAGTACTGGATACGGGTGTAGTCATCGACGAATGCCCGTGGCCCATACAGGCAGCCTTCCTCGGCGGCCAGCTCGCGAAACAGCTCGATCTCGTCTAGCACGGCTTGCTTGCCCACGTAGGTGCGCCCCTGCATGTCCGCTTCCGCGACCGCGCAGAGCATCCATACCGGCAGCTCCCACGACAGCTTGTGCAGGATGAACTCCGGGCTCTGCCCGCTGCGATTGCCCGAAAGCGCGAAGAACGGCAACTGGTGCACCGAGATGATCCGGCATACCTGCTCGCGCAACTCGAAGGGCATGCCTGCCCGCCACAGCAGTAGGCGAGTATCCACGGCGCCGCGTCGTGAGTGGCCGGGCTGGCCGATGCGCCCGGTTTCGGTGTCGATCACCGTGGTGTCCGGCTTCGAGATGTCGTGCAGCAGCGCTGCCAGGAACAGCACCAGGCGCTGTTCCTCGGTGGCTTGCTGATAGCGCGGTTGCGCGAGCAGGGCCTCGACCACCATGCAGGTGTGGATCCATACGTCGCCCTCGGCGTGGTAGTGCGGATCCTGGGGTGTGCTCGCCAGGCGCAGCAGGGCAGGAATCGCTTCCAAGCATGCCTTCGCGTCGAAGCGCTGGCCCGGTTCTGGAACCAGGCCTTGCAGTTGTTGAATGTCCATTTTGTTGTTCTCCTTCAATAACCAGACCGCTGGCCATTCCAGTCCATCGACAGGCGAGGGGCGTAGAGGTCAACCCCGTCGGCCAGCAGGTTGGGAATGAATGGCTGGTTCGCATGATGCTGGTCCGCATCGAGGATCGCCTGGACGAAGTCCTGGCGAACCCACTTGAGGCGTCCGTTGGTTTGTTTTTCGTCTTCGAGCTTCAGGTACAGGCCTTCCATCACCGTCGACTTGTCGCACTGCCGCCACGCCCGTTCCAGGTCCAGGCCTTCGCGCTGCACCGTGGCTTCGAAGGCGCTATGCCATGCCGGCGACTTGGCCTGCGAGTCGCCGAGCAGCTCAAGCAGATCCTTGAGCCGCACTGGTGCCAGCCCTTCATGAAGCACCGGCACCGACAGCACCGGGCCGTCGCGCAGCAGCTGGCGCCGGGCTGTCGTCGGGAGGAACAGGCCATGGGCCCGATCCCAGATATCGAACTCGCAGAAGAAGTGCGGCAGGCGGTCGTAGAACACCGAATGCTTCTTGTGCATCCACTCGCCGAACAGCACGTAGCGGTCTTCAAGGCGGCTCAGCAACCAGTCCTCGTGGGCCACGGCCCACTGCTTGAAGAGGTTGAACTGGCGCTCCCGACCACCACCGGTCAGGTAGTGGCCACGCGATTGCAGCAGGAGTTCACCGGCCGCGGAGAAACTGATGCCGGCATTGGCACCGTCCAGTTTTTCCTCCACGACCAGCCACTGCCCGCTCAGTGAGGCATAACGAACCTGATCGCTATCGGTATCGCCCGGCTGCAGGCGAGAGCTCTCCAGGTGGGGCGTGCGTGGGTATTTTTGTAGCTCGAGGTTTTGCGCATAGGCGCGGAAATCCATGTTCATGGGTTTTCTCCATTGCAATTGGGAAAACCGACGACAAGGGTTCAGGCGGGCAAAATGTGGGAAGCGGCCACGCAAGTGCGCAGGCAGCCATCAGGCACGATGGACCGTCGTCGGTATCAGGCTTGTTGGCTGGAGCAGGGCACTTCGTTCACCACTTGAGAGAGGGGGGTGGAAATAAGGGGGAGCATTCAACATCCAAAAAAAACAGAAGTCAACTTTTTATCTGGCCGTTGAGCCGATCAGATTGTAGTGGTCAACAATTCCCAGACATAGAATTAAGTTTTTCTTCCGCGACCGCCGTGACCGCTGGCGGAATGAAATTGTTGAATTGGTGCGGTCTTGTAGCTTTGCACGAGGTATCGGCCAATGGGTTAATGGACAGCCCGCGGCCTCAAGAACCTGTATGCTCGATCTCTTTAACCGCAGCAATTCGAGCGCCGAGGCAGAGTTGCAGCTGCGTGTGCCTCGGTCTTTCATTCACTGCAACTAGTTCAGCCAGTCCCCTCCAGCCTCTGCTGAATCCGACTCATAAACGCCACCTCAAAGGCTTTCCGGTCCGTCTCATCCGGTAGCGCGTCCCGCTCGAAAATCAGCGCAGCCCACAGCCAGTGACTGCGCTTGCCGTTTAACCAACGTTCTGCCGCGCGGACGCCTTTATGAAAGGCCGGGCGGCAGTCTTTTGACCAGGCGATTGTGAGGCCGGGATAGCCGTCGTTGGTGGTTAGGGTGGTGGTCACGCCTTTAGTCATGGCGCTTACCTCCCCGGCTTTCGCAGCTTGCCCGGCGGTAGAGCACCGTCAGTTCCGTGAGCAGTTCTTGGGCGGCGAAGCAGGCCATTCGCACGCGAAGTGAGTCGGGGCGCTCTCGTTCCTTGCGCAGCAGGTCTTCGAGTAGTTCGTTCAGGAGCACGGCGTGCCGGTCGGCATCGGCCAGTGCGCTTTGGGCCTGGAAGGTGGCGCCTGTAATCGGGTTAGGGCGTCTGGGGAAGTTGAGTACACGGCCGAGTGGGTTAGCCATGGGGCACCTCCGGGATGGAGGTTTGTGGGCCGTTGGGGCGAGCAGGGTGGTGCCCTGGCGTAAAAGCTGGGTGGCGCATTTTCCTTATGCTCCTTGGTTTCGTTAAGGAGCTGCCACCGACCGTTCTGACTCGATTTGGGTGGCAGACCGTACGGGGGTCAGAAACCGGAAACCAAGGGAACCGGCCAGGCCGAAGCCTGCCCCGCACGGCCTGCCATAAAGACGCGATAGCGAGCACCAACATGCTCACTACGCTCATAGCGCTAGTGCGTTCCTGGTTTTCGCGGGTTCTGACGCCCGGCCGCGGGATTGACCACGACCCGCGCACTCTAGCCCGCAGGTTTGCAGATGGCAACCATGCAGGCCGCTGGCAAAACCAAGGCCCGCCGTTGCCGCCTGTCGAAACCATTGCACTCCCGTCGTACAGGGCTTCTCAGACCTGTATGCGCAGATGTCCTGCGTCGTTACGGGAGTGTGGTCATGGCAGTCGAACATAGCGAATCAGAGTCCGCTTTCGAGTCTTCCAGCGACAAGGAAGTGGATACCGGGGCAGGGCATGGCTCGGGGCTGGAGAAGGCCAAGTCGGAGCCCAAGCAAGGCAGCAATGAGGCCGAGGCCAAGAAGAATCGTGTGGACTGGACACCGCCAGCGGGCAATCCGGGTTCGGATCAGGATGCGTTGAAAGAGCGTGAGAATGGTACGGCGCGGACGGATGAGCGCTAGGTCATTTTGTCTAGGCGCTGAGTCGGTTGCGTTGCTGTGAGGTGGCGCGGCTGAGGGTGGGGCCTTCCTTTTAGGAGCGTGTTGTGTCGGCATTTTTCGCGGGCATGGACTAGGTGTCCCCGCCCGCTCCCACAGATCCTTTGAGTCCCGCTAATTGTGATTCTGCCTTGCTGCCACCTGTGGCCTGGGGCTTTGGCTGCAGCTTTGAAGACAAACAGGACGTGAACAATGCCCGCCGCAAATACCCCGCCAACTCCCACATTGAAGCGTGCGATCACCGGCTCGATGCTGACCCTGTTCATTCTTGGCGATGTGCTGGGCGCTGGGGTGTATGCGTTGGCGGGAGTGATCGCTGGCGAGGTGGGCGGGGCGGTCTGGGTGGCTTTGCTGGTGGCGCTGGGCTTTGCGTTGCTTACAGCGGGTTCGTACGCCGAGCTGGTTACCAAGTACCCCCATGCCGGGGCCTCGGCGGTGTTTGCGGCCAGGGCGTACAAGTCGCCGCTGGTGTCGTTTCTGGTGGGCTTTTGCATGCTGGCTGCTGCGGTGACCAGTGCGGCGGGGCTGTCCCTGGCGTTTGCCGGGGATTACCTGGCAGCGTTCGTCGACGTTCCCGCCCATGTGGCGGCGCTGGTTTTTCTGGTGGTGATCGGCCTGCTCAATGCACGCGGCATCAAGGAGTCGCTGTCGGCCAATCTGGTGATGACCACCATCGAGCTTTCCGGGCTGCTGCTGGTGATAGTCGCTGCGGCGTGGTTCCTGCGCGGCGGCGAGGGCGATTTCAGCCGGGTGGTGGAATTCAAGGCGGGGGTCAACCCGGCCTATGCGGTGCTCGGTGCGGCGCTGCTGGCGTTCTATTCCTTCGTGGGTTTCGAGACCTCTGCCAATTTGGCCGAAGAAATTCGTGACGTGCGCAAGACCTACCCACGGGCGCTGTTTGGCGCCTTGCTTATTGCCGGGGCGATCTACATGGCGGTGGCCATCGGGGCGGCGGTGGTGATGCCCGTGGAACAGTTGGCCCATTCCACCGCGCCGCTGCTGGAGGTGGTGAAGGCCTCGGGCCTGGGCATCCCGGCGCAGCTGTTCGCCTTTATCGCGTTGATCGCCGTGGCCAACGGCGCCTTGCTGACGATGATCATGGCCAGCCGGCTGGCCTATGGCATGGCCCATCAGGGCTTGTTGCCGCGTTTGCTGGGCAGAGTGCTGGCCGAGCGGCGTACGCCGGCGGCAGCCATCGTGGCGACCACGCTGGTGGCCATCGTGCTGACGCTGACCGGCTCGCTGGCCACGCTGGCGCAGACCGTGGTGCTGTTGTTGCTGTTCGTGTTCATCAGCACCAACCTGGCGGTGCTGGTGCTGCGTCGGGACAAGGTGGCGGCGGATCATTTCCGCGTGCCGACTTGGGTACCGGTGCTCGGCGTGGCCTCGTGCCTGCTGCTGATGAGCCAGCAGGACGCGCAAACCTGGCTACGGGCTGGCGCGCTGTTGCTGGTCGGTGTGGTGCTGTATGGCATCAGCCGGGCCGGCGGGGTGAAGCCGCTGAAGGCCGAGGACTACAAGGTGGTGGATAGCTGAGCGGGGCGACTGCCAACGCCTGAGTAAAGGTGGCACGCAGCGGATGATTGCAGTCGGTTTCATAGTGCCATTAGCACGCCTGTGCTAATGACCGGGCTGTGATGCGGGGTTATGGTTTGGTGGTATCTCCAACGTTTTCAAGTCCTTGCGCATTTGCAGCGAGGCAACCGTTCGTTGTGGAGCATCACAATAATTTCAAGGAAGCACACCATGAAACTGCGTTCCCCGGTCACCTCCCTCGCGCTGCTTGGCGCCCTGTTTGTTGGCCTTGCTGGTTGCAGCAATATCAATCCGTCCGAAGACAAGCTCAAGTCGCTGGCCGAGACCAATCTGGGCGAGCCGGTAAGCAGCGTCGGCAACGTGCGCAGCGACTCCATGCAGACCTACTTCGTCGCGCGCACGAGTTCGGGTGACTACAACTGCACCGTGCCCAGCGGCGCCAGCGGTGCCTCCTTCGCTGTCGCCAGCTTCGGCCTGATGCAGCCTTCCGCCTATTGCCAGAGCAAGGGCAGTGGCAACGGCCGGCCCGCGCCGTTCGGCCAGTAAGGCCAGGGCCACTGGCCCGCATCCAGAGCCCCAGTGTGAAAGCCCGGCCAGGGATGGCCGGGCTTTTTCACGTCTATCGCCCGGCTGAGGCAGTCTTCATGAAAGCCGCCAGGTCCCCGTTGAAGCGCTCGGCTTCTTCGAAAAAGGGCGCGTGCCCGGACTGCGCATAACGTTTCGCCTGCGCCCGCGAGTTGAGCGCCTGGGCGCGGGCAATGCTCGGTTGCACCTGCACGAGCTGGTCCCTGGCGCCGTAGAGCAACAGCAGCGGAACCTGCGCCTTGGGTAGCCCGTCAGCGGCCGCACTGCGCATGCCTGGAATGGCGCGGGTCATCGGCCAGGAGGCCATCGCTGCGTTGGTCAGCAGCACCTCCATGCTGTCGGCATCGGGCTGGGTGTGGAAGCACAGGCGCACGAAGGCGCGCAGGGCATCGAGGTGGGTTTTCAGGTCATCCGAGGCCAGGCCGGCGTACACCTTGGGGTGTGGGGTGATCAGCGCTTCGGTCAGTTCGATAACGGCATTGACGTAGACAGCCCCGCCGATCGCGGCATCGCCATGGGCGGCCAGGTAATCGGATATCACCAGCCCACCCAGGGACCAGCCTACCAGCACGGGTCGCTTGGCGCCCGTTGCGGCCAGTACGGCGGCCAGGTCGTCGGCGTAGCGGCGGCCATCGTTGTAGGCATCGCTATCGGTCGGCTTGTCGGAGAGGCCGTGGCCGCGCAGGTCGTAGCTGATCAACCGGTAACCCTGCAGCGCTGGGCTTTCGATCTGGCGTTGCCAGTTCAGCCGGCTGCCCAGCAGACCATGGATGAACACGATGGCCGGGCCATCGGGATTGCCCGCTTCCTGTACGGCAACTTGCAGGCCAGCGGGCGTGGTCACACGGTAGTGTTTCTCGGTGGCGAAAGCGGCGCTGGATACCGCAGCGAGCAGCAGTACGAGCCAGAGATCGCGCACGGTTCTGGAGGGATGTGAGGGATTCATGGGGGCTCCTGGGGATGAACGAATGGCGTTGAGTCTATGGCGATGATATGGGACGATCCATGACGAATCGTTTTTGATTATTGATCGATCGTCCTGATCTTCTGAGGATCCACCATGAGCGCGAATGACCTGATCAGCGAGCTGCTGGGCGGCATGCGCCTCTGCGGTGTGCAGTTTCGTCGCCTTACGGTGCGGGCGGCTCAGGGCATTGGCTTTACCAATGAGCTGGGGCGCGGGCAGTTTCATTTCGTGGCGCGTGGGCCTGTCTGGCTACGCAGCCCAGGTGGCGACATGCACCGCCTGGAAAGCGGCGATGCGGTGTTGCTGCCCCGTGGCGGGCAGCACGCGATGTTGGCGGCACCGCAGGTTGGCAGCCGTGCCATTCAGGCGTTCGACCTGAATCTGCCGGCCGACGCTCAGCCGTGCGATCCGCAGGCGGCGATTATCTTCAGTTGTTGCATGCAACTGGAGTTGGGCGGCATGCAGCCGCTGGTAGCGGCCATGCCGGAGGTGATGCGTGTCGACACGCTGCTCGACTGCGCGCCGGAGATTCGTCCGCTGCTCGAGGCGATGGAGCGCGAGTCCCTGCTGCTGCTGGCCGGTCACGGCGGCATCCTGGCGCGGCTGGCCGAGGTGGTGGCTGCGCTGATCGTACGGGGCTGGATTACTGCCGGTGATGGCGAGGCGGGCGGGTGGATCAGTGCGCTGCACGACCCGCGGTTGAGCAAGGCGCTGCTGTCGATGCATAGACACCCGGAACGGCCGTGGACGGTAGCCGCGTTGGCAGGCGAGGCAGGGCAGTCGCGCTCGGTATTCGCACAGCGCTTTCTACGCGCTTTGGGGGTCGCCCCATTGCGTTACCTGACCGACCTGCGGATGCGCCTGGCACTGCAGTGCCTGCGTGATGAGCAGGTATCGGTCGAGCGGGTGGCCGAGGCGCTTGGCTATGGCTCACTGGCGGCGTTCAGCCGGGCCTTCAAGCGTTCAGTGGGTATGTCGCCAGGCGCAGTAAAACGCGGAGCCATGCTGGCCGTGTGATCGATAAGTGCTGCCGCTAAGGGACAAAACCGGCATTTGCCGGTTTTCTAGTCGGCGCGGTGCTTATTCGAGTTCGTGAAGCAGGGTGACGCCGGAGTACAGGCCAATCACGAACAGAGCCAGGAATACCACTGCCGAGCCGATCAGAAATGCAG
The DNA here is from genome assembly GCF_001945445.1 of Pseudomonas sp. PA27(2017). Taxonomy (GTDB): domain Bacteria; phylum Pseudomonadota; class Gammaproteobacteria; order Pseudomonadales; family Pseudomonadaceae; genus Aquipseudomonas. Next base: position 41,310 of record NZ_MSXW01000019.1, on the reverse strand, counting down.
TCATGGTGCGGGCCTTTTCTTCTGTGGGCGCCTCGTTGCTGGCGCGATAGGAGGGTAGAGGCGCCACGATGCAGAACCGTTCAGGTGATTTTTTCCGGTGGGCGCTGTGGCGATCAGCGTAGCCGTTCATGGCTCAGCGCTGGCGACCAGATGCGCTGGCTGCAGCGCGGGCAATTGGCCGCTTGCCCTGCATCCATCGGCTGCGTGTAGCCGCAGCGCACGCAGGCGTAGGTGCCGGCCTCGGGTACCTGCTGGTAGTCACGGCGGTGCTCGGCCGGCAACACGCTAAGGCCGGGCTTTACCGCATCGGCGGCGAAGAAGTACAGGCTCATGTCGCCGTCGGTTTCCAGAATGCCGAGGCGCACCTGGCCCAGGTGCTCGACGCCTTGCTGGCGCAGCTCCATGAAGAATTCATCGGACGAAATGTTCAGGTGATCCAGGCTGTTCAGCTCGTAGAGGCCGTCCTTGATGATGGTCACGGGCTTGCCTTCCATCCAGTCGGAGATGCGCTCGCTGCGGCGCATCATCGTCACCGTGACGCGGTACAGCACCAGCAGGGTGACGAACACCATGGCCACCGGCAGCAGCGGCACGTCGTCGTAGAACGACACGTCACCGGCCGCCGAGCCGAGGGTGAGGATTACCACCAGCTCGAACAGCGACAGCTGGCGAATGCCGCGCCGGCCGCTGACCTTGAGAAACACGAACACCACCACGAAGGCGAACAGCGCGCGAAACGCCACTTCACCCAGAAACAGGAATGGGAAATCACCCAGCAGCATGCGCTGCCAATCGAATGCGTTCATCCATCGCTCCGCCAGCCTGCCTATATGGGTGAGACCGCCTGGCAGCCGAATGGGTCGAACTCGATGTGCTCGGCCAGCGAAGCGCCGTGCTAGACGAGCTGGCTCGCAAATTGGTTGAACCAAGGTGAGCGGTATCACGTCAATGCGATATCAAAGTGATATCTAGCGATTCTGGGTGCTGCTTTTGGGCTTAGCCCTGGGCAACACGGCCAGCCATCGCGCACTTTCCTGATCATCTGTTCGAGTAGTCGGAGCGATCCATGAAGGCATGGTTTGGCAACATCAGCGTCACCCGCAAATTGGCTTTGGGCTTCGGCCTGGTGCTGCTTCTGACCATGGCCCTGGCCTTCGTCGGCTGGACCAGCCTGGGCAGCGTGGTGCAGCGCAGCGAGCGCATGACGGACGTCAACGAGCTGACCCACACCCTGACCGACTTGCGTGTGGCGCGCTTGCAGTATCTGCTTTCCAATGGCGGCGCTGCGGAAGGTGAGCAGGTACAGCAGCAGATTCGCGTGCTGTCTCAGCGGCAACAGGAAATCCTGCCGCACTTCCAGAACCCGGAAAACATCCGCCTGATCAAGCAGCAGATCGAGCTGATCGAGCAGTACCAGCAGGCCTACGACAAGACCACCTTGGCCTATGCCACCGCCAACAAGACTCGTATCGAGATGGTCGACCTGGCCGACCGCGCCGGTGAGCTGATCGACCGCGTCAGGGACGAGGTGTCACGCAGTGCCGCCGGCAGCGAAGCGGGCTTCGCGCGTTACCAGGCCATTGCCCGCGCCAAGGACGATGTGCAGACCCTGCGCTACCGGGTGCTGAGCTACACCGCCGACGTCAGCGAGCGCACCGAACAGGCGTTGAACCAGCAGATCGAGCGGGTCGATCAGGGCTTAGGCGGCCTGACCACGGCGTTTGCCGGTGACTACCGCGACGTGATCGAGCAGTTGCAAAGCACCGTGCGCGATTACCGCAGCCTGCTGGGCACCTATCGCACGGCAACCGCCGAGCGCGTGCAATTGCGCGATGCGATGACCGCCCAGGTGCAGGAAATCGTCAAGGGCAGCGATGCATTGCTGGCCATGCAGGTCACCCTGCGTGACGACGACAGCGCCTTTGCCACTCGCATGATGACGGCCGCCACCCTGCTGGCGCTGCTGGTGGGCATTCTCGCGGCCTGGCTGATCACCCGGCAGATCACCCGGCCGCTGCAGGAAACCCTGGTCGCTGTCGAGCGCATCACCAGTGGTGACCTCAGCCACACGCTGCAGGTCAGCCGCCGTGACGAGCTGGGCGTGCTGCAGCAAGGCATCGGGCGTATGGGCAGCACCCTGCGCGAGCTGATCGGCGGCATTCGTGATGGCGTTACCCAGATCGCCAGCGCGGCCGAGCAGCTGTCCGCCGTGACCGGGCAGACCAGCGCCGGGGTCAACAGCCAGAAGGTGGAGACCGATCAGGTGGCCACGGCCATGCAGGAGATGTCCGCCACCGTGCAAGAGGTCGCGCGCAGTGCCGCCGAAGCGTCCCAAGCAGCCGTGGATGCAGACCGGGAAGCGAGCCAGGGCGATCGCGTGGTCGACGAGGCCATCGCGCAGATCGACCGCCTGGCCGCCGAGGTTAGCCGCTCCAGCGAGGCGATGGGTGAGCTGCAAAGCGAGAGCAAGAAGATCGGCGGGGTGATGGATGTGATCAAGTCCGTGGCCGAGCAGACCAATCTGCTTGCTCTCAACGCGGCCATCGAGGCGGCGCGGGCCGGGGAGGCCGGGCGTGGTTTCGCGGTGGTGGCGGACGAGGTGCGCGGCCTGGCCCAGCGCACGCAGAAATCCACCGAGGAGATCGAGGGGTTGATCGCCGGCCTGCAGCAGGGCACTCAACAAGTGGCGGCGATCATGCAGGGCAGCCGCGAGCTGACCGACAGCAGCGTGGCGCTGACCCGCCGCGCCGGTGACGCCCTGGGCGCGATCACCAGCAAGGTGTCGAACATCCAGGCGATGAACCAGCAGATCGCCGCTGCCGCCGAGCAGCAGGGCGCAGTGGCCGAGGAGATCAGCCGCAGCGTGGTCAACGTACGCGACATCTCCGAGCAGACTGCCGAAGCCAGCGAAGAAACCGCCGCCTCCAGTGTCGAGCTGGCGCGCCTGGGCAATCAGTTGCAAACGATGGTCAGCCACTTTCGGGTGTGAGGCGCACGGTGGGTTATCCGAGATAGCGTGGGTCGGCCGGCGCCCCGTGGGAGCCCCGCCTCGGGGCGAATGGTCTGGCCAGCGCCGTAACCGCGGCATGGCCACAATCCTTCGCGCCGAGGGCGACGCTCCCACATGTGCGGTGGGTTGTCCGGGGTCGTGTGGGAGCCCCGACTCGGGGCGAATGGTCCGGCCAGCGCCGTAATCGCAGTATGGCCACGATCCTTCGCGCCGAGGGCGACGCTCCCACGCGGGCGGTGGGGGATTCGGGATTGCCGGGTTCTCGGATCTTGTGGGAGCCCCGACCGGGGCGAATGGTCTGGCCAGCGCCGTAATCGCGGCATGGCCACGATCCTTCGCGCCGAGGTCGGCGCCCCCACATGTGCGGTGGGTTGTCCACCGCTTCGCTTATCACGGCTTCGCTCTATCAGGTAATAAGCATTGCCTATCAAGGCGCTGGCTTTTTCCAATTTAGCCAGGCGGCCGGCCTCTCGTAGTTTGGTGCGAGCGCATGACGCGCGTACTCATAAAAACGACGAGGACTCACCCATGAAACCCACGACCCAACGGGCGCCCGCCCTTGGCTTGATGACTGCGGCCTTGTCCGCCTCGCTGCTCAGTCTCTCGGCCCAGGCCGCGCCCTTGACCCGCGACAACGGCGCGCCGGTGGGCGACAACCAGAACTCGCAGACCGCAGGCGACACCGGCCCAACCCTGCTGCAGGACGTGCAACTGATCCAGAAGCTGCAGCGCTTCGACCGCGAGCGCATCCCCGAGCGCGTGGTGCATGCCCGCGGTACCGGCGCCCATGGCGAATTCACCGCCACGGCAGACATCGCCGACCTGACCCGCGCCAAGGTCTTCACCAAGGGCACCACCACGCCGGTGTTCGTGCGCTTCTCCAGCGTGGTGCACGGCAACCACTCCCCGGAAACCCTGCGCGACCCACGCGGCTTCGCCACCAAGTTCTACACCAGCGAAGGCAACTGGGACCTGGTCGGCAACAACTTTCCGACCTTCTTCATCCGCGATGCCATCAAGTTCCCGGACATGGTGCACGCCTTCAAGCCCGACCCCAACACCAACTACGGCAGCAACCGCACCCAGTTCGACTTCTTCAGCCACGTGCCCGAAGCCACTCGCACCCTGACGCTGCTGTATTCCAACGAGGGTACGCCGGCCAACTACCGGCAAATGAACGGCAACAGCGTGCACGCCTACAAGCTGGTCAACGCCAGGAACGAGTACCGTTACGTCAAGTTCCAGTGGCGCAGCCAGCAGGGCATCAAGAACAACGACCCCAAGCAGACCGAGCAGATCCAGGGCAAGGATTTCAACCACATGAGCCGCGACCTGATCACCACGATCAACGCTGGCGACTACCCCAAGTGGGATTTGTACATCCAGGTGCTCGAACCGGCTGACCTGGCCAGGTACGACTTCGACCCGCTGGATGCCACCAAGATCTGGCCGGACGTGCCCTACAAGAAGATCGGCCAGATGGTCTTGAACAAGAACCCGGACAACGTGTTCCAGGAAACCGAGCAGGTGGCCATGGCGCCCTCCAACCTGGTGCCGGGCATCGAGCCCTCCGAGGATCGCCTGCTGCAAGGCCGACTGTTCTCCTATGCCGACACGCAAATGTACCGGCTGGGCGCCAACCACGCCTTTCTGCCTATCAACCAGGCCAAGGTGCCGGTCAACAACGGCAACCAGGATGGCGCGGCGAACAGCGGGCATACCACTACAGAGGTGAACTACGAGCCCAGCCGCATCAACCCGCGGCCTGCCAGCGAGCACGCGCGCTACAGCAACCTGCCACTGAGCGGCAGCACCGAGCAGAAGAAGATCCAGCGCGAGCAGAACTTCAAGCAGGCCGGTGAGCTGTACCGCTCCTACGACAAGAAGATGCAGGACGACCTGATCGCCAGCCTGGGCGGCGCTCTGGCCGAAGCCGAGGACGAGAGCAAGCACATCATGCTGTCGTTCTTCTACAAGGCCGATGCGCAGTACGGCGAGGGGTTGACCAAAGTAGCCAAGGGCGACCTGGCCCGCGTCAAGGCGCTGGCTGCCAAGCTGCAGGACTAGGCCTGCCAGCTCATGGCGTGCAGCTCGGGCGAGCCGCACGCCGCGACCAGATGCGGCGCAATGCCGCTCGGGAGGATTGCATGCTGCGTACGTTCTGTTTCGCCCTTGCGCTGGCTGTTGCCGCGCCGCTGCTGGCCGGCACACCGCCGCCGGATGCCGAGCGCATTCAGGCGCAATTGCGCGATTACTACTTCCAGGCCGCCCGTGAGGGCAACGTGGCGATGCTCGATGAATTCATCGCTGCGGGTTATGACCTCGATACGGCTGACGACAAGGGCTACACCGCGCTGATCCTGGCGGCCTATCACGGTCACCGCGCCGCGGTGGAGCGCCTGCTGGGTGCAGGGGCGGACGCCTGCGCCCAGGACCGGCGTGGCAATACCGCGCTGATGGGCGCGATCTTCAAGGGCGAGGTGCGCATCGCCAAGCGCCTGCTCGATGCCGACTGCAGCCCCGATCAACGCAACGACAGCGGCCAGACGGCGGCCATGTATGCGGCCTTGTTCCAGCGCAAGGAAATGCTCGATGGTCTGGCAAAAAAGGGCGCCGACCTGAATGCCAGGGACGCTTTCGGCAATTCGGTGCAGGGCCTGGATAACGGTGAAATACGCACGGGCTGGTCGGCGCAACAGCCCTGATCGAGGCGTAATGGCCATCTTAAGGCCAGTACCCATTCGTCAGAAACCGCGCGCTAAAGCGGGTGCTGCGGCGTTCCAATGGCTACACAGTGAGAACCTGTATCAATTGCAGGCGATTCGAAAGCAGTCGCCTGCAGCCTGATCGTCGCTCTCAGCTAAGGACGCCGCCCCCATGCCCGACTTCGCCAAAGCCGACCCGCAGGAGGTACCACGCCTGCTCCATGACATGCAGCGGGATGGGTATGCCGTTATCGAAGGTTTTCTCACCGACGAACAGTTGCAGGCCGCCCGCGCCCACGTCCACCATGAAGTGGAGCGCCACGAGCACGAGTACTTCGCCCTGCAGGGGCTGGACGCCGTGAGGGGCAGCATCTTCGAGCAGATGAGCGTCTCGCCGCAGGTCAAGGATCTGTTCCGGCGGATCTACCAAGGCGGCATTGGCCAGCCGCCGCGCTCACCGGACATCTTTCCGGCGCTACGCTGCCTGCAGGGGCAGAGCGGCAAACGCGAGTCCTATTACTTCCACTATGACGCCGCGGCGCTGACAGCATTGATTCCGCTGGTCACGCCCACCGAGGGCCGTTACTGCGGCGACTTCATCTTCTTCCCCAACCTGCGCAACATCCGCTCCAACCTGTACTTCAACATTCTGGAAAAGGCGCTGATGCAGAACACCCTGACCCAGAAGCTGGTCACCTTCGCGGTCAAACGCGGCTGGTTGAAACCTGTCACCATCAAGATCGTGCCCGGCAACGCCTACTTCTTCTGGGGCTACCGCTCGCTGCATGCCAACGAGCCTTGCGACCCCAAGGCGCTGCGCTCCACCGTGCTGCTGCACTACGGTGAACCCCACAGCCGCGACAACCTGGCCTCGCGGCTTTTTCTGGGCTGGAACTTTCGCCGCGCGCGGATCAGCAACCAGCGCACCACGCGCAAGGATGTCGGCTAAGAACCTGTGCAAAGTCTGCTGCGCGTCGGCACTGCGGCGTTAAAAACAGGCTGGATTGCCAGCCCAAACTAGGCGTTCCCGTCAGACTGCTCATTTACAGCTCGTAAAGTCGAGCGCGACTCCGACCGGTCCTCGCCTGTTTTTGCGGGGCCGCCCAGGCCTTGCATTGCTCTAGCTCGCGAGACTTTGAACAGGCTCTAAGCGCCAACATCAATTCGTGAGCGCTAAAATCCTGCGGCGCGTCACACCTCGTCGCCATGCTCTGTCATCATTCGTCGTCTGATTCTGCTCTCAGGAATTCTGCATGTCGGCGCTTAACCCCGGTCTGATCGTCATCCATGGCAACCGCCTCGAGGAGCTACGCGCCCTGGCGGTGGAGTGGATGCGTCGGTACCCGCTGCGCCCGCTGGAGAACGAGGTGCTGCTGGTACAGAGCAACGGTATCGCCCAGTGGCTCAAGCTGGCGCTGGCCGAGCAGGACGGCTGCGGCATCGCGGCGGCCACCGATGTGAGCCTGCCGGCGCGCTTTCTCTGGCAGGCCTACCGCACGGTGCTGGGCAGCGAGGCGATTCCCCAGCAGTCGCCGCTGGACAAGGCGCCGCTGACCTGGCGGCTGATGCGCCTGTTGCCGAGCCTGCTCGACGAGCCCTGTTTCGCGCCGCTACGCCGCTTTCTGGCCGACGACGCCGACCTGCGCAAGCGTCACCAGCTGGCCGAGCGCCTGGCCGACCTGTTCGACCAGTACCAGGTGTACCGCGCCGACTGGCTGGCGGACTGGGCCGACGGGCATGATCAACTGCGCAACGCCCGCAGCGGCGTGAAGCCCCTCGATGACACCGCGCTGTGGCAGCCGCTGCTGTGGCGCACGCTGCTGGCCGATGTCGGCGAGGAGCATCTGTCCCAGAGCCGCGCCGGGGTGCATCCGCGCTTCGTCTCCAGGCTGGCCGAGCTGGATGCGCCGCACCGCGGCCTGCCGCGGCGGGTCACGGTGTTCGGCATTTCTTCATTGCCGGCGCAGATGCTCGAGGCGCTGGCGGCCATGGCGCGCTTCAGCCAGGTGATGCTCTACGTGCACAACCCGTCCCAGCACCACTGGGGCGATATCGTCGAAGACAAGGACTTGCTGCGCCACGAGTACCGCCGGCACAAGCGCAAGGCTGGCGGCCAGGCGGGGCAGGTCGGCCAGCTTGGGCTGTTCGATGTCGAGGCGCTGCACCAGCATGGCCAGCCGCTGTTGGCGTCCTGGGGCAAGCAGGGCCGCGACTACATCAACCTGCTCGACCAGTACGACGAGCCGCAGCGCTACCGCGAGCAGTTCGAGCGCATCGACCTGTTCAGCGCGATGGACGAGGGCACGCTGCTGGGCCAGTTGCACAACGACATCCTCGACCTGCGCCCGGTCGAAGAAAGCCGCACGCATTGGCCGGCGGTCGACCCGGCCAGGGATCATTCGCTGCGTTTCCATGTCGCCCACAGCGCCCAGCGCGAAGTCGAGGTGCTGCACGATCACCTGCTGGCGGCGTTCAGCGCAGACCCGACCCTGCGCCCGCGCGACATCATCGTCATGGTGCCGGACGTCAACACCTACGCCGCGCACATCCGCGCGGTGTTCGGCCAGTTCGCGGGCGACGACCCGCGCTTCATTCCCTTCACCCTGGCGGATCAGGGGCTGCGCGGCAAGGAGCCCCTGGTGATCGCCCTGGAGCACCTGCTGCGCCTGCCGGACAGCCGCTTCAGCGTCAGCGAGATTCTCGACCTGCTCGATGTGGCTGCGGTGCGCGCGCGCTTCGCCATCGCCGATGAACAGTTGCCGTTGCTGCGCCGCTGGCTGGAAGGCGCCGGGGTACGCTGGGGGCTGGATGCCGAACAGCGCGAAGGCCTCGGCCTGGGCGCCGGGCTGGAGCAGAACAGCTGGCGTTTCGGCCTGCGCCGCATGCTGCTCGGCTATGCCGTAGGCGGTGCTGGCGCACGGGCGGGCATCGAACCCTTCGACGAGATCGGTGGCCTGGATGCCGCGCTGATCGGCCCGCTGACCCGGCTGCTGGATGCGCTGGAACTGCATGGCGACAGCCTCGCCGAAACCCTGCTGCCGGTAACCTGGGGCGAACGCCTGCGGGCGTTGCTGGACGACTTCTTCCTGCCCCAGGACGAACGCGACGAAGTGCTGCGCAACCAGGCCCAAGATGCCCTGGAGGGTTGGCTGGAGCTGTGCGACGCGGCCAGCCTGGAAGAAGCCCTGCCGCTGGCCGTGGTCCGTGAGGCCTGGCTCGGTGGGCTCGACCAGGGCGGGCTCAGCCAGCGTTTTCTGGCCGGCGCGGTGAACGTCTGCACGTTGATGCCGATGCGCGCCATCCCGTTCCGTCACCTGTGCCTGCTGGGCATGAACGATGGTGATTACCCCCGCAGCCAGGCGCCCTTGGACTTCGACCTGATGGGCGGCGACTACCGCCCCGGCGACCGCTCGCGCCGCGAGGACGACCGTTATCTGCTGCTCGAAGCGCTGCTGGCGGTACGCGAGCGCCTTTATATCAGCTGGGTCGGGCGCAGCATTCGCGACAATACCGAGCGGCCGCCGTCGGTGCTGATCGGTCAACTGCGTGATCACCTGGCCAGCGCCTGGCGCCTGGCGGGCGGCGGCGATCTGCTGCATGCCCTGACCACCGAGCACCCGCTGCAACCCTTCAGCCGCCGTTATTTCTCCGGCGATGGGCCGCTGTTCAGTTACGTGCACGAATGGGCCGCCTCCCACCGCGCGCCGCTGGCGCCGGCCAGTGAGCAGCCGTTGGGCGCTTACGTGGTGGACGATGCGCTGAACCTGGAAACCCTGCAACGCTTCCTGCGTGACCCGGTGAAGCAGTTCTTCACCGGGCGCCTCAATGTGCACCTGGACGAAGCCGAACAGGCCGAACTGGATGCCGAACCCTTTGCCCTCGATGGCCTGCAGCGCCATCAGATCCAGCAGGAGATGCTGCAGGCTGCCGCACTGGCCCTGCAGGAAAATCAGCCTGTTGACGCGGCACTCGAGCGGGCCGCGCGGCGCATCCAGCGCAGTGGCCGGCTACCGGTGGCCGGCTTCGGAGAGCGCCTGCGCGCGCAATTGCTCGAACCACTACCGGCGCAGCTGCAAGGCTACGCCGCGCTGCTGGCGCGCTGGCCCGAGCGCCTGCCATCGCCGCTGCGCCTGAGCTTCGCCCATGGTGATCTCGCGCTTGAGGATTGGCTCGGCGATCTGTACGCGGCCGGTGATGCCCTGGCACGGCTGGAGCTGCAGCCTGGCGGGCTGAAGCGCAAGGATCTTTCCTACAAGTGGCATCGCCTGCTGAGGCCCTGGGTCAGCCATGTGGCGGCCGCTGCCTGTGGCCATCCGCTGACCACGCTGCTGGTCGCCGAAGACGTGCGTCTGGCCTTCGATCCGCTGAGCCAGGCTGATGCCGAACACCTGCTGCGTCAGTGGCTGGACGGCTACGCCGCTGGCATGCAGGCGCCGCTGCCAGTGGCGATCAGAACGGTTGCGGCCTGGTTCGCCCAGCTCGCCAAGAGCGAGGATGAAGACAAGGCCGCGGACGCTGCCCGCAAAGTCTACGAAGGCGACGGCCACACCACCACCGGCGAAGTGCAGCAGAGCGCCAGCCTGGCCCGCCAGTATCCGGATTTCGACGCCTTGCTGAGCGACGGCCAGTTCGCCCAGTGGGGCGCCGTGCTCTACCAGTCGCTATTCGAGGCGGCGATCAGCGAACTTCAGGATGATCAGCCATGAGCCAGCCAGCACGCCCCCTGGCGCTCAGCTTTCCGCTGCACGGCAGCCGCCTGATCGAGGCCAGTGCCGGCACCGGCAAGACCTACACCATCTCGGCGCTCTATCTGCGCCTGATCCTGCGGCATGGCGGCGACGCCGCCTTTCGCGAGCCGCTGCTGCCGCCGCAGATCCTCGTGGTGACCTTTACCGATGCCGCCACTCGCGAACTGCGTGATCGTATCCGCGCGCGTCTGGTGGAAGCGGCCACGGTGTTTCGCGGTGATGGCGAAGGCGACGCGCTGCTGGCCGCCCTCAAGGCCGACTTCGCTTCCGCCGAATGGCCAGAGTGCGCACGGCGCCTTGAGCTGGCGGCGCAGTGGATGGACGAGGCGGCGGTGTCGACCATCCACGGCTGGTGCCAGCGCATGTTGCGTGAGCACGCCTTCGACAGCGGCAGCCTGTTCAGTCAAACCCTGGAAACCGACCACAGCGAGCTGTTCGCCGAAGTGGTGCGCGACTACTGGCGTCAGCATTGCTATCCGCTGCAGGGCCTGGCCCTGGACTGGGTAGCGGAGAACTGGGACGCGCCGGACACGCTGGGTCAGCGCATCCGCCCGCTGCTGGGCGAACAGGACGAGGGCGTTGCCCTGGCGCTTGGGGATCTGCTCGATGGCACGTTGCGTGACCGCCAGCGCGCACTGCATGCCCTCAAGGAGCCCTGGAGCGCCTGGGCCGATGCCTTGCAGGGCCTGCTCGACCAGGCCGCGGCGGAGAAACAGGTCGATGCCCGCAAGCTGCAAGCGCGCTATTACAAACCCTGGCTCGACAAGCTGCGCGCCTGGGCCGATGGCGACGACGAGCTGCTGGATATCGGCACTGGCTTCACCCGCCTGACCCCGGACGGCCTGGCCGAGGCCTGGAAGGTCGGCTCGCCGCCCGCGCACCCGGCGCTGGAGGCCATGGCCACGCTCAAGGGCGAGCTCGACGCCTTGCCGGCACCGGGCGAGGCTGCACTGCGCCACGCCGCCGCGTGGATTCGCCAGCGCTTCGACCGCGAGAAGCGCCAACGCGCCGAGATGGGCTTCGACGACATGCTCACCCGCCTGGACGACGCTCTACAGGGCGACAGTGGCCCGCGTCTGGCCGAGGTGATTCGCCAGCAGTTCCCGGTGGCGCTGATCGACGAATTCCAGGACACCGACCCGCTGCAATACCGCATCTTCGACACGCTCTACCAAGTTGAGGCCAATAGATCGGATTGTGGCCTGTTTATGATCGGCGACCCCAAGCAGGCCATCTACTCGTTCCGCGGTGCGGACATTCACACCTACTTGCGCGCCCGCCGGGCCACGGCCGGGCGGCACTACAACCTGGACACCAACTTCCGCTCCAGCGAGGCCATGGTCGCGGCGGTCAACGGCTTGTTCGAACGGGCCGAGAGCCGTGAAGGCGGGCAGGGCGCCTTTCTGCTGCGTGACGACCTGCCGTTCATCGCGGTCGGCGCTCAGGGCCGCAAGGAACTCTGGACGGTGGAGGGCGAGGCGCAGCCGGCGCTCAACCTATGGCACCTGCCCAGCGAGGAAGCAGTCGCCAAGGGGCGTTATCTGGACGCTCTGGCCGCCAGCGCGGCGAGCGAAATCGTCCGCCTGCTGGTGCTCGGGCAGCAGCAGCGCGCCGGTTTTCTCAAGGGCGACGAACTGACGGCCCTGCGCCCCAGCGATATTGCCGTGCTGGTGCGCGATTTCAAGGAAGCCCAGGCGATCCGCGGCGAGCTGGCGGCCCGCGGGGTGCGCAGCGTGTACCTGTCCGACAAGGATTCGGTGTACGCCACGGTCGAGGCCCACGATTTGTTGCTGTGGCTGCGTGCCTGCGCCGAGCCCGATCAGGATCGCCCCCTGCGTGCGGCACTGGCCAGCTCGACCCTTGGCCTGAGCCTTACCGAACTGGAGCAACTGAACCTCGACGAGCGCTTCTGGGAGGCGCGGGTCATGCAGTTCCGTGGGTACCGCCAGCGCTGGCAGCGCCAGGGCGTGCTGCCGATGCTGCGCCAGTTGCTGCAGGATTTCGGCCTGCCGCAACGGCTGATGAGCCGCCCGGACGGTGAGCGCATTCTGACCAATCTGCTGCACCTGGCCGAATTGCTGCAGCTGGCCGCTGCCGAACTGGACGGTGAGCTGGCGCTGATCCGTCATCTGGGCGACTGCCTGGCCGGGCGTGGGCAGGCAGCCGAGGAGCAGGTGCTGCGCCTGGAAAGCGACGATGCCCTGGTGCGCGTGGTGACCATCCACAAATCCAAGGGCCTGGAATACCCATTGGTGTTCCTGCCCTTCATCTGTTCGTTCCGCCCGCTGGACGACAAGAAGCCGGTGCAGGTGCACGACGGCGAACGCCTCCGGCTGCTGCTCAAACCCGATGAAGAAAGCCTGGAAAAGGCTGAGCGCGAGCGCCTCGGCGAAGACCTGCGCCTGCTCTACGTGGCGCTGACCCGGGCGCGGCATGCCTGCTGGCTGGGTATCGCCGACCTGAAGATCGGCACCGCCAAGACCTCGCGCCTGCACCAGAGCGCCCTGGGTTACCTGCTCGGCGCTGGCCAGCCCCTGGCCCAGAGCGCGCAGCTGATCGACTGGCTCAGCCCGCTGGCCGTTCCACCGCGCTGCGTGGCGTTGCCTGTGCCCGAGGCCAGCGACCAGGCCTATCGCGCCCAGGATGCCGACGCTTTCGAGCCCCATTGGCGCACGCCAGCACGGCGCGCCGCCGAACACTGGTGGATCGCTTCCTACAGCGCCTTGCGTATGGAGGAGGGCGAAGCTGCCGTAGTGGATCGCCACGACGACGTCTCGCCGGACAGCTCGGCGGTGCAGATCGCCAGTGACGACGAGGATCCGGCCCTGGCGCTGGAGCAGATTCCCGTCTCGGCCCAGGGCCTGCACCGCTTTCCGCGCGGGCCCAACCCTGGCACCTTTCTCCATGGCTTGCTGGAAATCGCTGCGGCAGAAGGCTTTGCGGCCATGGCCGCGACGCCGGATGTACTGCGCGAGCACCTGGCGCGGCGTTGCCAGCGGCGCGGCCTGGAAACCTGGATCGAGCCGCTGTGGCTGTGGCTGCAGAGCCTGCTGGTGCAGCCCCTGTCGCTGGGCAATGGAAACGCGGTGAGCCTGGCGCAGTTGAGCGACTACCAGGCGGAGCTGGAATTCTGGTTCGAGGCACGCCGGGTCGACGTGCTGCGCCTGGATGCGCTGGTGCGCCATTTCGAGATGCCGACCGTGGCGCGGCCCGTGCTCAGCCCGGACACCCTCAATGGCATGTTCAAAGGCTTTATCGACTTGGTGTTCGAGCATGAGGGCCGTTACTACGTGGTCGACTACAAGTCCAACTGGCTGGGCGCCGACGAACAGGCCTATACGGCCGAGGCCATGAACACTGCCGTGGCCAGCCATCGCTACGACCTACAGTACGTGCTCTACGTGCTGGCGCTGCATCGCCACCTGCGGCTGCGCCTGACCGACTATGACTACGACACCCATGTGGGCGGCGCGCTGTACCTGTTCCTGCGTGCGCCAGCTGCGGGCCAATACCTGGCGCGCCCGCAGCGGGCGCTGATCGAAAGGCTGGACGCGCTGTTTCTCGGCGAGCCGGCGGAGGAACCGGCATGACGCCGATGCTGGAAAACCGCGACGCGCTGTTCGAACTGCTGGCCGCCTGGAGCGAGCGCGGCTGGTTGCGCGAACTGGACCGAACCCTGGCGCATTTCTTCGCCGAGCTGGATCCCCAGGCACCGCCGTTGCTGTTGCTGGCGGCGGCGCTGGCCAGCCATCAGCTGGGCCAGGGCCATGTGTGCCTCGATCTGCAGACCACCCTGGCCGATCCGGATTCGGCGCTGTCGCTGCCGCCGGAAGGCGAGGACGCCAAGGGCGTCAGCCTGCTGCCTTCCGAGGTGCTGGGCGGCCTGACAGCGGGCGCCTGGCTGGCGGCCTGTGCCGGCAGCGCCTTGCTGCACGATGCGGAGGATGAAGTCGCGCCGCTGGTGCTGCGCGGCACCTGCCTGTACCTGCGCCGCTACTGGGATTACGAGCGCAGCGTCGCCGAGGATATCGGCGAGCGCCTGCGGGCGGCGGGTGATGCGCCGGCCGATCTCGCTCAGCGTCTGGCCGTGTTGTTCCCCGAGCCGTTGCTGCTCGATGGTCAGCGCCTCACCGACTGGCAGAAACTGGCCTGCGCCCTGGCGGCGCGGGGGCGCTTCACCCTCATCACCGGCGGCCCCGGCACTGGCAAGACCACTACCGTGGTGCGCCTGCTGGCGCTGCTGCAGGCCGCCGCGCTGGATCGCGGCGCGCCGCTGCGCCTGAGCCTGGCCGCGCCCACCGGCAAGGCGGCTGCGCGGCTGACCGAGTCCATCGGCGCCCAGGTGGCGACCCTGCCGGTCAGCGAGCAGGTGCGCGAGCAGATTCCCAATACCGTCACCACGCTGCACCGCCTGCTGGGCAGCCGGCCGGACAGCCGTCATTTCCGTCACCATGCGGCCAACCCGCTGCCGCTGGATGTGCTGGTGGTCGACGAAGCCTCGATGATCGACCTGGAAATGATGGCCAACCTGCTCGACGCGCTGCCGATGCATGCGCGGCTGATTCTGCTCGGCGACAAGGATCAACTGGCGTCGGTGGAGGCGGGGGCGGTACTTGGTGATCTGTGCCGCGACGCCGAAGCCGGCGGCTACAGCGAGGCCACCCGCGCCTGGTTGGCGCAGCAGACCGGCGAGCGCATCGAGGGAACAGGGCTGCAGCCGGGCGAGCAGGCGTTGTCGCAGCATATCGTGATGCTTCGCCACTCCCGGCGCTTTGCCGGGGGCTCGGGGATTGGCCGCCTGGCCCTGGCGGTGAATCGCGGTGCGGCCCTGGAGGCCCGTGAGGTGCTGGCAGGTGGCGGGGCGGACTTGCACCAGTTGCGCCTGGCTGGTGAGCAGGATCGTGCCTTCGAACGCCTGCTGCTCGAAGGCTTGCCCGGCGGTGAAGATCGGGCGGTGGGCTACGCGGATTACCTGAACGTGTTGCATGAGCAGCGCCCAGGCTTGCCCGACGGCGAGGAGCGCTGGAACGGCTGGGCGGCCGCGGTGCTGGCGGCCTTCGATCGCTTCCAGTTGCTGTGTGCAGTGCGCAAGGGCCCTTGGGGCGTCGAGGCGCTCAACGGGCGTATCGCCCATGCGTTGCTGCAGCGTGGGCTGATCGAGCAGGAGTACGGCTGGTACGAAGGTCGTCCGGTGCTGGTCACCCGTAACGATTACGGCCTGGGCCTGATGAACGGCGATATCGGCATCGCCCTGCGTGTGCCCGAGCCGGCGCTGGAGGCGGGCGGGGCGATGCGCTCAGCGCTACGCGTGGTGTTCCCGCGCAACGACGGCTCGGGCGAGCTGCGCTCGATCCTGCCCAGCCGCCTGGGCGCGGTGGAAACCGTGTTCGCCATGACCGTGCACAAATCCCAGGGCTCTGAATTCGCCCATTGCGCCCTGGTGCTGCCGGATACCCTCAACCCGGTGCTGACCAAGGAACTGGTGTACACCGGCATCACCCGCGCCCGGGACTGCTTCAGTTTGATCGAAAGCCGCGCGGGCATCTTCGAGGCGGCCATCGGACGCCGCGTGGAACGACGCAGCGGGCTGTGGGAGCGGTTGGTTGCCGGCGTGCCGTAGCGGCTACCTAGCTATTTTGTGGGAGCGGGCCATGCCCGCGAATCGGGCGCATGGCGCCCTCCCACAGAATACGTGTTCGACCTCAAACTGCAGGCCGTAGGGTGGGCAACGCTCTTTTTGTCCACCGTTGCGATTGAAGAGCGCTGGAAGGGTAAAGCGTTTTCCACCCTACGGTTCCTGCTCCAAGAGTCATCTCTAGCCAATCACCTTACGTAGACGCAGCCCGGCGATCAGGCCGATGAAGCAGAACACCGCGAACAGCCAGCCGGAGGCAGCGCCGGCCATGATGCCGGAGAGCAGGGTGCCCACGGTGCAGCCTAGGGCGAGCATGCCGCCAAGGCCGAGCAGTATGCCGCCGATGAAGTTGCGCAGCGCTTCCCGTACTCCTGGCCAGCGTGGCGCGCAGTCGCCGGCGAGCAGGGCGCTGGCCCAGGCGGCGAAGACCAGGCCAAGAATGAACAGGCCGTTGTTCGACAGCAATGTTTCCTTCACCACGGTGGCGCAGCCGGAAAAACCGTCCAGGCCCTCCAGGCGTTCTGGCAGCCAGCCCAGGCCGTTGGCAGCCGTGCGCGACAGGCTGCCGAGCTCGGCGGTGACGCCCAGCGGACCGACGCGCAGGTAGGCCGCCAGGGCCAGCGTGCCGATTAGGATGCCGCCAATCCAGGTCGGCCAGCGTGGGCCGAACAGCAGTTCACCCAGGCCATTGCTGGTTTGCCGAGGTTCTTGGTTCTGGCGGTAGCGCAGCAGCAGGTGCGCCAGGCCACCAAGCAGCGCCAGCTGCAGCAACAACGAACCGCCATAGCCGAGCCTGGCAGGCAGCCAGATCACCGGTGCCTCCTGAATACTCGCCAGGTACAGGGTGTTCCAGCTCAGGAACCCCAGAAAGAAACCGACCAGCGCGCCGATCAGGGCCAGCACCGAGGCCAGGGCGCCTTCGCCCAGGCGATACAGATGGGCGCTGATGCACGACCCGGAAATCGCCATGCCCAGGCCAAACAGGGTGGCGCCCAGCGCCAGTACCCAGCTCAGTGGGCCGATGTGGGCGTCTGGGGGCAGGCGGCCGTTGGTCGGGTCCGGCAGAAAGGCACCAAAAGCCGCGTGATACCCCAGGGTGCCGACCACCAGAGCGGCGAGAATACCGAGCAGCCCGCGTGGGTCTCGGTGTTCGATGAAATCTCGACTGACGCAGAAGAAACAAAAGCGCGACCGCTGCAGCAGCACGCCGAACAGGCCGCCCGCCAGCAGGGAAAAGCTCAGCGCTCGCCCTTCGTTGCTCGGCGTAGCCAGCACCCAGGCGGCTATGGCCAGCGTGAACAGAATCAGGGTAGCGCTGCCGGTGCGTAAGGTAAGCATGCAAGGTTGCTCCATTGACGGTTGTCCGCTGAGGGAGTGGGGCGAATGTCGAGTCGGGCAGATCCCGGAGCAGGGCGCCCATAAAAAAGGGGCGGACGCCATGCCTGGTACGTCCGCCCCCGTCAAAGGGTGCCTCCTGCGGCTTACTTGCCGCCCCAGACCGTGCCGGCGACGTTGACCACCGGAACCCCAACGGCATTGCCGTATTCGGTCCAGGAGCCGTCGTAATTGCGCACGTCGTAACCAAGAATCTTCTTCAGGGCGAACCAGGTGTGGCTGGAACGTTCGCCGATCCGGCAGTAGGTGATGATCGGTTTGCTGCCGTCGATACCCACGGCGGCGTAGACCTTCTTCAACTCCTCGGCAGACTTGAAGGTGCCATCGGCGGCGACAGCCTGGCCCCATGGAATGTTCACGGCGCCGGGTACGTGACCGGCGCGCACGGCCAGTTCCTGGACGCCCTGGGGTGCGAAGACCTTGCCGTTGTACTCATCGGCGGAGCGGATATCCACCAGTTGCTCGTCGCTGCGTTTCTCGGCAGCGGCGAGCACGTCCGGCAGGAAGGCGCGCAGTTGCTGGTTGGCGGCCTTGAGGGTGACGTTGCCATTGCCCGGACTGCTGGCGCGGTTGCTCAGGGGGCGTTTTTCCGCTTCCCACTTGCCCCGCCCGCCGTCGAGCAGCTTGACGTTCTCAACGCCGTAGACATCGAACACCCAGGCGCCCCAGGCGGCGAACCAGTTGTTATTGTCGCCATAGAGGATGGTGGTGGTGTCGTCCGATACGCCGGATTTGCGCAGCAGGCTCTGCAGGGCTTGTTGGCTGGCGATATCACGCTTGACCGGGTCGACCAGGTCGCTGTGCCAGGCCAGGTTTACTGCGCCGGGGATATGACCGCGCTCATAGACACCCGGTGCTACGCTGACTTCGATGATACGCACCTTGGGGTTGTCGAGATTCTTCTCCAACCAGTCGCTGGTGACCAGGAACTCGCTCGCCGCCCAGAGGGGCGCAGACAACAGGCTGGCGACGGCGATCACGCCGACGTTGAACAGGGAACGAATGTGCATGTGAGGCTCCTTTTTCATCTGATGCAATTGGCGTCGTGAGGATCTTTCAGCGATGACCGTGCGCTGGCTGCTGGGTCTTGGCTGGTGAAGAGGGTTTTGGTCGTCGAGCTTCGACTCGGCGGCGAATACCGATCAGGCCATCGGGCCACTGAAGAAGCCGGCTGCTGTCTGCGGGCACAGGTTCCGGCAGGCCGCGACCGCACCGAAGACGGGAAGCGGGTAGCGATCTGCGCAGGGAAATGCGTGACACATAAGAAGGCCTCATCAGGGCGTGCCAGCCTGGGATGAGGCGGGTCACGGGACAACGGTCTGGCGTCAGCAGGGTGTCCGGTGATCCGGTAGAAGCAAGCTAGATGATCTAAAAAAAGCCAAGCAAATAATTTAAGGGAATTAGCTTAGATGCATCTGCCGATGATCGAGTACATCGGCCCTGGTAATGCCCTGAAAGCCTCAGGCTGGCTCAATGCCGGTATCAGGCAGGCCCGTTGTCCGGCATCTTCAGCAGTTGTAAGAAAGCGTTTCAGGGCACCTTGATGCCCACCTGGTCGAGCATCTCGACCAGGCGAATCAGCGGCAGTCCGATCAGGCTGTTGACGTCGCTGCCTTCGGTACGGCGGAACAGGCTGATGCCCAATCCTTCGGCCTTGAAACTGCCGGCGCAGTCGTAGGGTTCTTCGGCCTGCAGGTAACGGGTGATCTGCTCGGCATCCAGTGTGCGAAAATGCACGGTATAAGGAACGCAGTCGACCTGGCAGGCGCCGCTGCTGCTGTCGAGCAGGGCCAGGCCGGTGAGAAAGGTCACGCGCTTGCCGCTGGCGGCGCTGAGCTGGGCATGGGCGCGCTCGAAGCCGTGGGGCTTGCCGAGCACCTGGCCGTCGAGCACGGCCACCTGGTCGGAGCCGATGATCAGATGAGCGGGGAATCGCTCGGCCAATGCCGCAGCCTTCTCCCGGGCCAGGCGGCGCACCAGATCCTCGGCCGGCTCGCCATCCTGGCGCGACTCGTCGATACTCGGCGCGGCCCATTCGAAGGGCTGGCGCAGGCGGCTCAGCAGCTCGCGGCGATAGGGAGAACTGGAAGCGAGAACCAGGGGCGGCATGGGCATTGACCTCGTGTGGAACGGAGCGCCGATTCTAGTCGTCGCTCCAGGGCCTGGACAGGCGGAATTTCCTTTGACAGCGCACGGTTGCATCCATAGAATGCGGCGCCTATGTCAAATGGCCCGATTCCACCTCACGTTGATCCACGCAAACTCGCTGATCGCGGCGCCACCCTTCAGGGTGAATTGCCGCTAGCCGATTTTTCGAGGCTCTGTGATCCTCTCGCTGATAATGGCGGCAACGTGCGTGCGAAGCTCAGCTTCGAGCGTGACGAGCGCCATGCTGTGGTCATCCACAGCCAGCTTGAGGTCGAAGTCAAGATGGTTTGCCAGCGGTGTCTGGATCAGGTCACCTTACCGATCCTCAGCGAGTGTGATTACGCTGTGGTGAAGGAAGGCGCGAATACCCAGTCCGTGCCGCAAGGCTATGACGTACTGGAAATGGGTGAAGATCCTCTGGATCTGTTGGCCTTGGTCGAGGATGAGCTGTTGCTCGCTTTGCCCATCGTGCCGATGCATGACCCGAAAGATTGCCAGCAGCCGGCGGGCCTCGATGAGCCCGAGCCGAGCGAGGACGAGGTGACGCGGTCCAACCCGTTCAGTGTATTGGCACAGTTAAAGCGTGACCCAAACGTTTAGGAGTTAACTAGTATGGCTGTTCAGCAGAACAAAAAATCCCGTTCCGCCCGTGACATGCGTCGTTCGCATGACGCGCTCGAGGGTAACGCTCTGTCCGTTGAGAAGAGCACCGGTGAAGTTCACCTGCGTCACCACGTATCGCCGGAAGGCGTTTACCGTGGTCGCAAAGTGATCGACAAGGGCGCTGACGAGTAAATCTTGTCCGCTCCGATCATCGCGATTGATGCAATGGGTGGGGACTTCGGTCCCCACTGCATTGTTCCAGCCAGCGTCGCCTGCCTGGCCGAATTCCCCTCGCTGCACCTGGTCCTCGTCGGCCAAGCTCCCCTGATTGAAGAACTGCTCGCTGGTATTCCCGGTGTGGATCGCGCGCGCCTGCGTGTCGAGCATGCGGCAGAAAGCATCGAGATGGGGGAGCGCCCCGGGCACGCCCTGCGTGGCAAGCCGGACTCTTCCATGCGCGTGGCGCTGGAGGCGGTGCGCGAGGGGCGGGCCCATGCCTGCGTGAGCGCGGGCAACACCGGTGCGCTGATGGCGCTGTCGCGGCACGTGCTGAAAACCCTGCCGGGTATCGATCGGCCGGCGATGATCGCCGCCATTCCCAGTCGCAAGGGTGTGTGCCTGTTGCTGGATCTGGGCGCCAACGTCGATTGCACGGCCGAGCAGCTTTGCCAGTTCGCGATCATGGGGGCGGTGGCTGCCGAGGTGCAGGGCGCCGAGGCGCCGCGCGTCGGTTTGCTGAACGTGGGCAGCGAAGAAACCAAAGGCAACCAGCAGGTCAAGCAGGCCGCCGCGCTGCTCGAGGGTGTCGATGGCCTCAACTATATCGGCTTCGTCGAAGGCGATGGCCTGTATGCCGGTGAGGCTGACGTGCTGGTGTGCGATGGCTTCGTCGGCAATGCCTTGCTCAAGTCCAGTGAAGGGCTGGTGACCATGATCGTGTCTCGGCTCGAGGCGCTGTTTCGAAGCACTTTGTTGGGGCGTGTCGCCGGCCTTCTGGCTTTGCCGCTGCTGCGCCGCTTGCGTGGCGAACTGGCGCCGGCGCGTCACAACGGCGCCAGTTTTCTCGGCTTGCAGGGCATCGTGGTGAAGAGCCACGGCAGTGCCGGGCCGGATGGTATAAAGAGCGCCATTCGCCGGGCGATGACCGATGTGCAGGAGAATTTGCCGGCGCGACTGGGTGGTCGAATCGAGCACTTGATCCGTAATATGTGACCGCTCGGGATGGCCAGCCATCCAAGGTGTCAGTTTTCCAGCGCTCGCGAGTGGCGGGCGTAAATTTTCGACGAGAAGATCACTAAGGGAACCGTTCCATGTCTGCATCCCTCGCATTCGTCTTTCCCGGTCAGGGCTCGCAAGCGCTGACCATGTTGGCCGGACACGGCGCAGAGCACGCGCTGGTCCTCGATACCTTCGGCGAAGCTTCGAGCGCCCTGGGTTATGACCTGTGGGCACTGACCCAGCAGGGCCCGGAAGAGCAGCTCAACCAGACCGACAAGACCCAGCCCGCGATCCTCGCCGCCTCCATCGCCCTGTGGCGCCTGTGGCTGGCCGAAGGTGGTGCGCGTCCGGCGTTCGTCGCCGGGCACAGCCTGGGTGAATACAGCGCGCTGGTCGCTGCCGGTGCCGTCGGCTTCGCCGAAGCGGTCAAGCTGGTCGAGCTGCGTGGCCAATTGATGCAGCAGGCCGTACCGGCCGGGCAGGGCGGCATGGCGGCGATCATCGGCCTGGAAGATGCCGACGTGCAGGCTGCCTGCGCCGAAGCCGCCCAGGGCGATGTGGTCAGCGCGGTGAACTACAACGCGCCGGGGCAGGTGGTCATTGCCGGCTCCGCTGCCGCTGTCGCCCGCGCCGTCGAGGCCTGCAAGGCCCGTGGCGCCAAGCGTGCGCTGCCGCTGCCGGTCAGCGTGCCGTCGCATTGCGAGCTGATGCGCCCGGCTGCCGAGCGCTTTGCCGAGGCGGTCAACGCCATCGCCTGGCAGGCGCCGCAGCTTGCGCTGGTGCAGAACGTCAGCGCTGCCGTGGTGGTGGACCTGGATACGCTCAAGCGCGACCTGCTGGCTCAGTTGTACAGCCCGGTGCGTTGGGTCGAGTCCATCGTTCGCCTGGGCGAGCAGGGCGTTACCGATCTAGTCGAATGTGGCCCGGGCAAAGTGCTGTCGGGCCTGAACAAGCGTTGTGTCAAGGGCGTCAACACCCACAACCTCGACACCCCCGAAAGCTTTGCCGCTGCGCGCGCCGCACTGGCCGACGTACAGTCCTGAACAAGGGAGAATGCTATGAGTCTGCAAGGTAAGGTTGCGCTGGTCACTGGTGCCAGCCGTGGTATTGGCCAGGCCATCGCCCTGGAGCTGGGCCGTCAGGGCGCCGTGGTGATCGGTACCGCCACGTCCGAGGCGGGTGCCGAGCGCATCGCCGCGACCCTCAAGGAAAACGGCATCGAAGGCACCGGCCTGATGCTCAACGTCAGCAACGACGAGTCCGTTGCGGCGACCCTGGAAAAAATCCAGAAGGATTTCGGCCAGGTACTGGTGCTGGTCAACAATGCCGGCATCACCCGTGACAACCTGATGCTGCGCATGAAGGACGACGAGTGGTACGACGTGATCGATACCAACCTCAACAGTCTGTATCGCCTGTCGAAGGCCGTGCTGCGCGGCATGACCAAGGCCCGTTTCGGGCGTATCATCAACATCGGTTCGGTGGTGGGTGCCATGGGCAACGCCGGGCAGGTGAACTACGCAGCCGCCAAGGCCGGCCTCGAAGGTTTTGGCCGTGCGCTGGCCCGTGAAGTGGGCTCGCGCTCGATCACGGTCAACGCCGTGGCACCGGGTTTCATCGATACCGACATGACCCGTGAATTGCCCGAAGCGCAACGTGAAGCGCTGCTGACACAGATTCCGCTGGGCCGTCTGGGGCAAGCGCAGGAGATCGCCAACGTGGTTTCTTTCCTCGCTTCCGATGGTGCAGCTTACGTCACAGGGGCTACTATCCCTGTGAACGGCGGGATGTACATGAGCTGAATCCGAGGGGCGCCGTCGGCGAACGTCTGCGATTCGATGCGAACTTGGTAATAAAGCTGTAAGTTTGCACACCGAATCGTTGACGTATTTCCGTGGGCGCCACTGGCTTTCAGCTTGAAAAGCTGAAAACCCTTTCTATACACTTGCCGGCACAACCAGCTGGCTGGATTTGTCCAATAGGAGTGATAACACGTGAGCACCATCGAAGAACGCGTCAAGAAAATCGTTGCCGAGCAACTGGGCGTGAAGGAAGAAGAAGTAACCAACAGCGCTTCCTTCGTTGAAGACCTGGGTGCCGACTCGCTTGACACCGTTGAGCTGGTGATGGCTCTCGAGGAAGAATTCGAGACCGAGATCCCGGACGAACAAGCCGAGAAGATCACCACTGTTCAGGAAGCCATCGACTACGTTACTGCTCACGCTCAGTAAGCAGTTCGTCGCTTCCCGAATCGGAAAAGCCGCACGTCTGCAAAGGCGTGCGGCTTTTCTTTGAAGGCTCGCTGTAAAAGTTTTCAAGAGCGCCTTTGGGCGTCTTCCCGCTCGGGTACCGACTACCCTGAGCCAATCGCCGGATGATCGACGGCCTGGGCAACGGTTTGCCAGGTGCATCGCGGCGTCGAAAAACCTGATAAGAGGAGATTGCTGTGTCGCGTAGACGCGTCGTGGTTACCGGTATGGGCATGTTGTCGCCGCTGGGTAACGATGTGCCGAGCAGCTGGCAGGGCATTCTGGCCGGCCGCAGTGGTATCGGCCTGATCGAACACATGGATCTTTCCGCTTTTTCGACTCGCATCGGCGGCTCGGTAAAGAATTTCGATGTCGAGCCCTATCTGTCGCCCAAAGAGGCACGCAAGCTCGACCTGTTCATCCAGTACGGCCTGGCCGCCTGCTTCCAGGCCGCCCGCGATTCCGGGCTGGAAGTCACGGACGCCAACCGTGACCGTATCGGTGTGGCCATGGGCTCCGGCATCGGCGGCCTGACCAACATCGAGAACAACTGCAAATCGCTGTTTGATCAGGGGCCACGGCGCATTTCGCCGTTCTTCGTGCCGGGCTCGATCATCAACATGATTTCCGGTTTCCTGTCGATCCACCTGGGTCTGCAGGGCCCCAACTACGCCATTTCCACGGCGTGCACCACCGGTACTCACTGCATCGGCATGGCCGCGCGCAACATCGCCTATGGCGAGGCGGACGTGATGATCGCCGGTGGCGCCGAGATGGCCGCCTGTGGCCTGGGTCTGGGCGGCTTCGGCGCAGCGCGGGCGATGTCCACCCGCAACGACGAGCCGACCAGGGCGAGCCGTCCGTGGGACAAGGACCGGGACGGCTTCGTGCTCTCCGACGGCGCTGGCGCTCTGGTGCTCGAAGAGCTCGAGCATGCCAAGGCCCGCGGCGCGACCATCTACGCCGAGCTGATCGGCTTCGGCATGAGCGGCGATGCCTTCCACATGACCTCGCCACCCGAAGATGGCGCCGGTGCCGCCCGCTGCATGGCCAACGCCCTGCGTGATGCCGGTATCGAGCCGTCCGCGGTGCAGTACATCAACGCCCACGGCACCTCGACTTCGGCCGGCGACAAGGCGGAAGTGGCGGCGATCAAGACCGTGTTCGGCGAGCACGCGCACAAGCTGGCGGTCAGTTCGACCAAGTCCATGACCGGCCACCTGCTGGGTGCCGCTGGTGCGGTGGAGGCGATCTTCAGCGTGCTGGCGCTGCGTGATCAGGTCGCGCCGCCGACCATCAACCTGGACCAGCCGGACGAAGGCTGCGACCTGGACTTCGTGCCCCATGAGGCGCGCAAGATGCCGATGGACGTGGTGCTGTCCAACTCCTTCGGGTTCGGTGGCACCAACGGCTCGCTGGTATTCCGTCGGTACGCCGACTGATGCTGCACTGGGTCGACGGTCAGCCAGCGGCGTCGCTGCCCCTGGCTGACCGCGGCCTGGCCTACGGTGACGGCCTGTTCGAGACCATGGCGGTGCGTGGTGGCCGGCCGGTGCTGCTGGAACGGCATCTGGCGCGGGTCACGGCTGGTTGCGCACGCCTGCGTATCGGGCTGGATGTCGACCGGCTGCGCCGCGAGCTGTCGGCCTTCTGTGCCGAGCTGGGGGAGGGCGTCGCCAAGCTGATCGTCACCCGTGGTGATGGCCAGCGCGGCTACGCGCCGTCGACCGGCGCACCGCGACACATCCTGCAATCCGCCGCCATGCCGGCGTATCCCGTCCAGCACGCCGAACAGGGCGTTTGCCTGTATCCCTGCGTCACGCGCCTGGGCGAGCAGTCGCTGCTCGCCGGCCTCAAACACCTCAATCGCCTGGAGCAGGTGCTGGCGCGCGGCGAATGGCAGGATGCCGAGCATGCCGAAGGACTGATGCGCGATGTTTCCGGGCGGGTGATCGAAGGTGTGTTCAGCAACCTGTTTCTGGTTAGCGGCGGCGCGCTGATCACCCCAGACCTGCAGCGCTGCGGCGTGGCCGGGGTGATGCGCGCCGAGCTACTCGACCAGGCACAGGTGCTGGGCATCGAATGCCAGGTTCGCGATATCGAACTGGACGAACTGCTGGGCGCCGATGAAGTCTTTCTCTGCAACAGCCTGTATGGCGTGTGGCCGGTGCGTCAGCTGCAGGCCCGTCACTGGCCGGTGGGCCCGCTCACCCGTAAACTGCAGGCTCTTGCCCGACATCTACTGGACCGCTGATTCGTGATTCGCAAATTACTGTTGATGCTCGAAATCGTCGTGGTGCTGGCCGGCCTTACCCTAGGTCTGGTCGCCTGGCAGCAGCATCGCGCGCTCGAACAGCCGCTGACCCTCAGCCAGGAACGTCTGATCAAAGTGCCGGCCGGCGCCACGCCTGGCGGCGTGCTCAATCGCCTGGAGGCCGACGGCGTGATCGACGGCGCCTTCTGGCTGCGCCTGTACTGGCGCTTCAACCTGCAGGGCCAGCCGCTGCACAGCGGCGAGTACCGCCTGACCCCCGACCTGCGGGTACGCGACATGCTCGACCTGTGGCGCCGCGGTGAAGTGGTGCAGTACAGCCTGACGCTGGTTGAAGGCTGGACCTTCCGCCAGGTGCGCGCCGCCCTGGCGCGCCAGGACAAGCTGGAACTGACCCTGAGCGAGCTCAGCGACGCCGAGATCATGGCCAAGCTCGGCCAGCCCGGCGAAAACCCCGAAGGGCGCTTCTTCCCCGATACCTACCGCTACGTGCGCGGCATGAGCGACCTGGACCTGCTCAAGCAGGCCCACAAGCGCCTGCAGGTGGTGCTCGACGAGGAGTGGGAGAAGCGCGCCGACGCGCTGCCCTACAAGGATGCCTACGAGGCGCTGATCATGGCCTCGATGATCGAGAAGGAAACCGGTGTGCCCGAAGAGCGCGGCGAGATCGCCGGCGTGTTCGTGCGTCGCCTGGCCATCGGCATGCGCCTGCAGACCGACCCCACGGTGATTTTCGGTCTCGGTGAGCGCTACCAGGGGCGCATCACCCGTGCTCACCTGCGCGAGCCCACGCCTTACAACACCTACACCATCGACGGTATGCCGCCGACGCCGATCGCTCTGGTCGGTCGTGAAGCGATCCATGCGGCCTTGCATCCGGTCGATGGCAAGACCCTGTATTTCGTCGCCCGCGGCGACGGCAGTCACGTGTTTTCGGAAACCCTCGATGCCCACAATCGTGCGGTTCGCGAGTATCAGTTGAAGCGCCGCACGGACTACCGGTCCAGCCCGGCGCCCATTCCCCAGACCAGCGAAAAGGACACCCAGTGAGCGGCTTGTTTATCACCCTGGAAGGCCCCGAGGGCGCCGGCAAGAGCACCAATCGGGAGTACCTGGCGGCGCGTTTGCGCGAGCAGGGGATCGACGTGCTGCTGACCCGCGAGCCGGGCGGCACGCCACTGGCCGAGCGGGTACGCGAGCTGCTGCTGGCGCCCAGTGATGAGCCCATGGCCAGCGATACCGAGCTGCTGCTGGTGTTCGCCGCCCGTGCCCAGCACCTGGCCCAGGTCATCGTTCCAGCCCTCGACCGCGGTGCGGTGGTGCTTTGCGATCGCTTCACCGATGCCACCTATGCCTACCAGGGCGGAGGTCGTGGCCTGGATGTCGAGCGCATCGCTCAGCTGGAAACCTTCGTTCAGGGTTCGCTGCGCCCGGACCTGACCCTGGTGTTCGATCTGCCGGTGGAAGTGGGCCTGTCCCGTGCCGCCGCGCGCGGTCGTCTGGATCGCTTCGAGCAGGAGGGCCGAGGTTTCTTCGAAGCGGTGCGTGCTACCTACCTGCAGCGCGCCGAGGCGGCGCCTGCGCGCTACCGAATTCTCGACGCGTCGCAGTCCCTCGAGGCGGTGCAGCGGGACCTGGATGCGCTACTGCCGCAACTGGTGGAGCTGCAGCGTGGCTGACGTGTACCCCTGGCAGACCGCGCTCTGGCAGCAACTGGCTGGACGTACGCAGCACGCGCATGCCTATCTGCTGCATGGCCCGGCCGGCATCGGCAAGCGCGCGCTGGCCGAGCGCCTGATGGCCTTGCTGCTGTGCAAGTCGCCGGTGGATCTGCAGCCGTGTGGGCAGTGCAAGTCGTGCCATCTGCTGGCTGCCGGTAGTCACCCGGACAACTACGTGCTGGAGCCGGAAGAGGCCGACAAGCCGATCAAGGTCGACCAGGTACGTGCGCTGGTCCACTTCGTGGTGCAGACCGCGCAGCTCGGCGGGCGCAAGGTGGTGCTGCTCGAGCCCACCGAAGCGATGAACCTCAACGCGGCCAACGCGCTGCTGAAAAGCCTCGAGGAGCCGTCGGGCGATACCGTGCTGCTGCTGATCAGCCATCAGCCGAGCCGCCTGCTGCCGACCATCAAGAGCCGTTGCGTGCAACAGGCTTGCCCACTGCCTAGCGAGGCGATGAGCCTGCAGTGGTTGAGCGAAACCCTGCCTGCTTGCAGCGAGCAGGAAATCCGCGAACTGTTGTACCTGGCGGCGGGCTCGCCGCTGGCGGCTGCCAGGCTGCAGGAGCAGGGCGTGCGCGAGCAGCGCGCGCTGGTGGTCGATGGGGTGAAGAAGCTGCACAAGCAGCAGGCTTCTGCCAGCCAACTGGCCGAAGGCTGGAAGGACGTGCCGCTGACGCTGTTGTTCGACTGGTTCTGCGATTGGGCGCACCTGACCCTGCGCTATCAGCTCACCCAGGACGAACAGGGCCTTGGCCCGGCGGACATGGCCAAGGTGGTCCAGTACCTGGCGCAGAAAGCGTCCCGGGCCAAGGTAATGGCCATCCAGGAATGGCTGCTGCAGCAGCGCCAGAAAGTATTGGGCAAAGCCAACCTCAACCGTGTGCTGCTTCTCGAAGCCTTGCTGGTGCAGTGGGCAAGCCTGCCTGGACCGAGCTAGAATCGGGCTCACGTCATGACTTCAGGAATCACGCATGAACTTGCCACCTAATCTGGGACCCCGTAACGGCATCCTGTCCCTGACCATCAAGGACAAGTCCGTGCTGTATGCCGCCTACATGCCCTTCATCAAGAATGGCGGCCTGTTCATTCCCACCAACAAGAGCTACAAGCTCGGTGATGAAGTGTTCATGCTGCTCAACCTGATGGACGAGCCGGAAAAGATTCCGGTGGCTGGCAAAGTGGTGTGGATCACCCCGAAAGGCGCCCAGGGCAACCGCGCCGCTGGCGTAGGCGTGCAGTTCAACGAAGGCGACAATACCGCCCGCAACAAGATCGAGACCTACCTGGCTGGCGCCCTCAAGTCCGATCGCCCCACCCATACGATGTAACAGCGGCCCTTTGTGCGCCTGGCTGGCAGGCCCCTTGGTCTGCCGGGTAACGTGCCGCATCCCGCCTGCCGCTCAAGGTTCTGATTTATGCTCATCGATTCCCACTGCCACCTCGACCGTCTCGACCTGGCCGCCCATGGCGGTTCCCTGGACGATGCGCTGGCTGCTGCCCGCGCCCGTGGCGTCCGCCATTTCCTGTGCATCGGCGTGAGCGCCGACAACGCTGCCGCGGTGCGCGAGCTGGCAGGGCGCTATGCCGATGTCGATTGCTCCGTCGGCATCCACCCGCTGGACCTCGAGCCCAGCAGTGCGCCGGCGCTGGACTGGCTGCTCGCCGAGTTGGACCATCCTGGCGTGGTGGCCATCGGCGAGACCGGCCTGGATTATCACTACGAGCCCGAAGCGGCCGAGCTGCAGCAGGAAGCGTTTCGCCTGCACCTGCAGGCCGCGCAGATTACCGGCAAGCCGGTCATCGTGCATACCCGTGAAGCCCGCGCCGATACCCTGAAGTTGCTGCGCGAAGCCGCGCTGCCCCAGGGTGGCGTGCTGCACTGTTTCACCGAGGACTGGGAAATGGCCAGGGCGGCGCTGGATATCGGCTTCTACATTTCGCTGTCCGGCATCGTTACGTTCCGCAACGCCGAGGCGCTGCGCGAAGTCGCCCGTCAGGTGCCAGCCGACCGGCTGCTGGTAGAAACCGATTCACCCTATCTCGCGCCCGTGCCGCACCGTGGCAAGCCGAACCTGCCGGAGTACGTGCGCGATGTTGCCGAGTATCTGGCGACGCTGCGCGGCGTCAGATACGAAACCCTGGCGCAGCAGACTGGCGACAATTTCCGGCGTCTGTTCCCCCTGGCCCGAGTCGCCGCTGACGCCTGACGCGCCAGGAAAACCGCGAGCGGTTTTGTCGTCTTCGCTGTGAAGATCTGCTTGCTACCGGACTGGCAATTAAGTGTTAGCTGTCGACAACTTTCATTCTCCATTAGCGCGCCGCCTGGCCGGATGGGTTTCGCCCCTTACGGGCGAGTCACTTGATTCGCTGCGCTCACCCTTCGGGCCAGCCTACGGCTGTTACTTCGCTGCGCTTCGTAGCTCTTGCTTGCCCAAGAGAAAGTAACCAAAGAGAAGGGCACCCCACCATTCGGGCTAGGCGCCCCCGCCCTGCTGCGCCGGGGTTCCCTCGTTCCATCACCACTCCAGGGGCACGCCGTGAAGGGCCATCCCTGGCCCATCACGGCTCTCGCGACATCCATGTCGCTCATGGCTACCCGCCCGGCCCCTTACGTAGTGATTCCGCTCGGCCACCTGAAGGGGACTTGGGCTTCATCTGTTCGATCGCAACTCGAGAGCAAAAGAAAAAATAGACGCCGCCGAACTTGAGCCCGTGGAAATCTTGCAAGCTCGCGCCTTGGTCCCGTCAGGAGGCCGAGTGGAGGTGTTGCGTAGGGGAGCGAGCCGCATGGATGCGGCGAGAGGCTTAAAGGGCCAGGGACGGCCCTTGTAAGCCGGCCCCCGGAGCAGCGCCGGAGCGAGGGAAGTTTCGCGCAGCGAAACCCGGATGTCGGGGTGCCCTTCTTTGGCACACCTTTCTTGGGCAAGCAAGAAAGGTGTGGCGCCCGTAAGGGGCGCAACACAAACGCTCAGTGGACTCGGTAATGGATGGTGCTATGTAGGTAGTACGCACACAAACTTGCCAGTCCGGCAGTAACCCTAACTTTCCCAAACTATGCGAAGAGGCATAAAAAAACCCGGCTTCGGGACGGAATCCGGGTCAAGACCATTAGGAGTCAAACGAAGTGCACGGTCCTCGGCACTTCGGCCGCTGCGACACTTGGGGGAATATGCCGCACCGGTATGCTTGAGTATCGGTCATCCGCGGCCATCGTCCATGGCGGCTTTAAACGGATTTGGAATACTCCCGCCGCCTCTGAGTGCCTATTCGCTGAGGATCGCCCGCAGACGTTGCAAGGTGTGTTCGATCACCCGCGCCTCGGTGTAGAAGTGCGGTGAGAGGCGAATGCCGCCGCCGCGCTGCGCGCAGATGATCTGTTCGGCCTTGAGGCGTTCGTGCAGCTGGCGATTATCCCAGCTGTCTGCCGTGAAGGTGACGATGCCGGCACGCCGCTCGCGTTGCTGCGCGCTGAGCAAGCGTATGCCGGCCGTCTCGCCCAACCCATCGAGCAACCATTGCACCCGCTCGTGCAATGCGCGTTCGACCTGGGGCATGCCAACCTCCTCGAGCAGCGACAGGCTGGCCTCCAGGGCCATGGCGCCGAGCATGTTGGGGCTGCCGCACTCGAAGCGGCGGGCGCTGCGCGCTGGAGCCCAGTCATCGCGGTCGTAGTCGCCGGCGTTTTCCAGCATGTGCCAGCCGTATTCGTGCAGGGCCAGGCGCTCACGCAGGTCCTGGCGGCAATAGAACACGCCCAGGCCTTCCGGGCCGAGCAGCCATTTATGGCCGTCAGCCATGGCGAAGGCGCAGCGGCTGCGCTGCACGTCCATGCCCAGGGCGCCCAGTTGCTGGATGGCATCGACGCACAGCAGCACGTCGCGTTGCTCGCAGCCCACGCCCAGGCGTTCGAGATCCAGGCGCAGGCCGCTGGCGTATTGCACGGCGCTGATCGCCATCAGGCGGGTGCGCGGCGTGCAGGCGGCGAGCAGGGCGCCTTCGGCATCGCCGCCCTGCAGGTCGACCTGCACCACTTCCACGCCGCGCGGGCGCAACGCTTCCCAGACGATGCGGTTGGAGGGAAACTCCTCGGTGCTGATGATCACCTGGTCACCTTCGCGCCAATCCAGGCCGAAGGCGACGAACGACAAGGCTTCGGAGGTGTTCTTTACCAGCGCGATATCGGCGCGCGAGGCGGCGTTGAGCAAGCGCGCCAGGCGCTCGCGCAGGGTGCGTTCGGTGATCAGCCATTGCGCGTAGTCGCGAGCGCCGGTGGCGATGTTCTCCCGGGCGAAGCGCTCCACGGCCCGTGCGCTGCGTGCTGGCCAGGGGGCGACGGCGGCGTGATTGAGGTAGTAGAGATCGGTCGGCTGGGGAAACTCGTCAATGATGGCATTCATGTCGCGTGATCCGTGCAATTTGGCGTTAGTTGGGCATAATAGCGGACTTGAATTCCGACCTTGTCATTTCCCTATGCAGAAAGAACCCCGCAAGATCCGTGAGTTTCGCCGCCGTGAGCAGGAGATCCTCGACATCGCTCTGAAACTCTTCCTCGAGCAGGGTGAGGACAGCGTGACCGTGGAGATGATTGCCGATGCCGTGGGTATCGGCAAAGGCACCATCTACAAGCACTTCAAGTCCAAGGCGGAAATCTACCTGCGCCTGATGCTCGACTACGAGCGTGATCTGAACGAGCTGCTGCACTCGTCCGATATCGACCGTGACAAGGAAGCGTTGTCGCGGGCCTATTTCGAGTTCCGCATGCGCGACCCGCAGCGCTATCGTCTGTTCGATCGCCTGGAAGAGAAGGTGGTCAAGGGCAACCAGGTGCCGGAACTGGTCGAGCAATTGCACGCCATCCGCGCCTCGAACTTCGAGCGGCTGACCCACTTGATCAAGGGGCGCATCGCCGAAGGCAAGCTCGAAGACGTGCCGCCGTACTTCCATTACTGCGCGGCCTGGGCGCTGGTGCATGGCGCCGTGGCGCTCTATCACTCGCCGTTCTGGAGCAACGTGCTCGAGGATCAGGAAGGCTTCTTCCAGTTCCTGATGGACATCGGCGTGCGCATGGGCAACAAGCGCAAGCGCGACAGCGAAACGCCTCCCGCCTGACTCGTGGCGCGGCCTGTCGAGGTCGCGCGCGTCTCCTGGCGCGAAACCTGCTTGAGGCAGTCATTCGCCGGTTTTCCGTCGCCGGTGTCGGGAGATTTCATATGCGTAACCTGTTCGCCCTGGTTTTCGTGCTGAGCCTGACCGGCTGCATGAACGTCAGCGACATGGCCGATGGCGCCACCTACCACCTGCGCGATGCCGGCGTGCTGGACTACAGCAAGATCCGCCGCTCGGCTTCCTGGCGTCTGCAGCCTGATTCGTTCATCTACATCGCCCAGGGGCCATTCACCCCCAACGGCAAGCACGCCTATCCGCGGCCCAACGTGGTGGCCGAGGAAGCGTTTCGCGGCTTCGTCGAGTATTTCCCCATGGTTCGCCGCGCCCGCGCGCCGGTCGGCCTGGATGAAGCGCTGGGTGAGGCCCGTGCCGCTGGCGCCCACTACCTGCTCTACACCCGTTTCGCCTATGCCGATGATCGTATCGGCACGAT
Source organism: Pseudomonas sp. PA27(2017) (assembly GCF_001945445.1). Taxonomy (GTDB): domain Bacteria; phylum Pseudomonadota; class Gammaproteobacteria; order Pseudomonadales; family Pseudomonadaceae; genus Aquipseudomonas. The sequence continues at coordinate 8,007 of NZ_MSXW01000019.1, read as the reverse complement.
GGAGGAGTGGGAGGATCAGGAGGAATTCGATCGCCTGGGCACCGACCGCAGCGTGCTGCAACTGATGCTGATCGAGACCAACACCCGTTTTCTGGTCGACACCGCGCGCATTCGCAGCCGCGGCGGTTTCCTGACCTTCTACGATGCCAGGCCCGAAGACCTGATCCGGGCGCCGCTCGAGGATTATGCGCGTACACTCCTGGGTTTCAGTCGATAACCCAGGAGTGACAATGAGCGAGGGCGACAAGGCCGGCAACTTGCTGGCGCAAATCCCGCCGGCAGGCAGCAAGGGCGTGCCGCCGGTGCACCTGTGGAACCCTGATTTCTGTGGCGATATCGACATGCGCATCGCCCGCGACGGCTCATGGTTCTACATGGGCACGCCGATCGGGCGGCCGGCGATGGTGCGGCTGTTTTCGACCATCATTCGCCGCGATGGCGATGACTACTTTCTGGTCACGCCGGTGGAGAAGGTCGGCATCACCGTCGATGATGCGCCCTTCGTGGCGGTGTCGCTGCAGGCGAGCGGGCAGGGCGAAACCCAGGTGCTGAAGTTCGTCACCAACGTCGGCGACGAGGTCGAGGCAGGTGCCGAGCATCCGCTGCGGGTCGAGCTCGACCCGCAAACCCAGGAGCCTTCTCCCTACGTGCACGTGCGCGCCAACCTGGACGCGCTGATTCACCGCAACGTGTTCTATCAGCTGGTGGAGCTGGCGCAGACTCGCGAAATCGATGGCCAGCCCTGGCTCGGCGTGTGGAGTGGCGGGGTGTTCTTTCCCATCGGTCCGCTGGAATAACACCAATGAAAAGGCTCCCGAAGGAGCCTTGATTTCGCGATGTTGACGGGCTTGCGAGCTAGAGCCCTGCCAGGCCTGGGCGGCCCCGCAAAAACAGGCGAGGAAGCGGAGTGTAGGCATTACTCGCTTCGCTCGCCCCTTCGGGGCCGCACTGAAGTGCGTTAGCCGCAAGCGGCTCGCCGAGCCTGTTTTTAACGCCGCAGGGCCGACGCGCAGCTGGCCGTAGTCACATGTTGGGATAGTTGGGCCCGCCCGTACCCTCCGGCGCCACCCAGGTGATGTTCTGGGCCGGATCCTTGATGTCGCAGGTCTTGCAGTGCACGCAGTTCTGCGCGTTGATCTGGAAGCGCTTGCTGCCATCGTCGTTGGCCACCACTTCGTACACGCCGGCCGGGCAATAACGCTGCGCCGGCTCATCGTACAGCGGCAGGTTCTTGCCGATCGGGATGCTCGGGTCGGTGAGCTTCAGGTGACAAGGCTGCTCTTCTTCATGGTTGGTGTTGGACAGGAACACCGAGCTGAGCTTGTCGAAGCTGAGCTTGCCATCCGGTTTCGGGTAGTCGATCTTCTTGCAGTCGGCCGCCGGCTTGAGGCAGGCGTAGTCCGGCTTGTTGTCGTGCAGGGTAAATGGCAACTTGCCGCCGAACAGGTTCTGGTCGACCCAGTTGATGCCGCCGCCGATCACCGCGCCGTACTTGTGGATCGCCGCGCCGAAGTTGCGGCTGCGGAACAGTTCGTCGTACAGCCAGCTGGCCTTGAAGCCGTCTACATAGCTGCGCAGTTCGTCGCCGCCCTCGCGGCCGGCAGCCAGGGCTTCGGCGATGGCTTCGGCAGCCAGCATGCCGGACTTCATGGCGGTATGGCTGCCCTTGATCTTGGCGAAGTTCAGGGTGCCCAGGTCGCAGCCGATCAGCGCGCCGCCGGGGAAGACCATCTTCGGCAGCGAGTTGAGGCCGCCCTTGGCGATGGCGCGGGCACCGTAAGCAACGCGCTTGCCGCCTTCCAGGTACTGCTTGAGCACCGGGTGATGCTTGAGGCGCTGGAACTCGTCGAACGGCGACAGGTGCGGGTTGGCGTAGGACAGGTCGACGATCAGGCCGACCACAACCTGGTTGTTCTCCAGGTGATAGAGGAAGGAGCCGCCGGTGTTTTCGGTGCCCATGATGTCCATCGGCCAGCCAGCGGTGTGTACCACCAGGCCCTGCTGGTGCTTGCTCGGGTCGATGTCCCAGATTTCCTTGATGCCGATGCCATAATGCTGGGCGTCGGCTTCGTTGTCCAGGTTGTACTTCTTGATCAGCTGCTTGCCGATGTGGCCGCGGCAACCCTCGGCGAACAGCGTGTACTTGCCGCGCAGTTCCATGCCGGGGGTGTAATAGCCTTCTTTCGGGTTGCCTTCACGGTCGACACCCAGGTCGCCGGTGACGATGCCGCGCACCACGCCGTTTTCGTCGATCAGTGCTTCCTGAGCGGCGAAGCCCGGGTAGATTTCCACGCCGAGGTTCTCGGCCTGCTGGGCCAGCCAGCGGCACAGGTTGCCCAGCGAGATGATATAGTTGCCTTCGTTGTGCATGGTCTTGGGCACGAAGAAACCCGGCACCTTGGTGGCGCTTTCGGCATTCTTGAGCACATAGATGTCATCACCCTTGACCGGGGTGTTGAGCGGGGCGCCCAGCTCTTTCCAGTCGGGAAACAGCTCGTTCAGGGCGCGCGGTTCGAATACCGCGCCGGAGAGGATGTGGGCACCGACTTCGGAGCCTTTCTCGACCACGCAGACGCTTATTTCCTGGCCAGCCTCGGCGGCCTTCTGCTTCAGGCGACAAGCGGCGGACAGACCGGCAGGGCCGGCGCCGACGATGACGACGTCGAACTCCATAAATTCGCGTTCCACGGGCTATCTCCTCATCAAGGCTCTCTAATTTTCATGGCGGGCCGGCATCCTTCCCGAGGCACGCTCGCGCAGTATATAGCGAGCCCGGATCAGGGCCAATACAAACGTTTGTTTGAATTTTCTGTAGGCCTGCTAGAATCCGGCTACAACACGAATGGCTCGCAGCCAGTCGTATTGACCGAGCTAGGTCGTACGGTCAAGATACGGGCGGTTTTGCGCTCGCCGTCTGGGCTGAAGGTCGCTTGCGTCCTGCTTGTCTGCATCACCCGCATGCTCGCTTCTGGCGACATTCCTATTCACCGGAGAGTAACGAGGAATCCATGAAGGTTCTTGTAGCTGTCAAACGAGTGGTCGATTACAACGTCAAGGTTCGCGTCAAACCGGACAACAGCGGCGTCGATCTTGCCAACGTCAAGATGTCGATGAACCCTTTCTGTGAAATCGCCGTTGAAGAGGCCGTGCGCCTGAAAGAAAAGGGCGTCGCCAGCGAGATCGTGGTGGTTTCCATCGGCCCGACCCAGGCTCAGGAGCAACTGCGTACCGCCCTGGCACTGGGTGCTGATCGCGCCATTCTGGTCGAGTCCGCCGACGAGCTGAATTCCCTGGCCGTCGCCAAGCTGCTCAAGGCCGTGGTCGACAAGGAGCAGCCGCAGCTGGTCATTCTCGGCAAGCAGGCCATCGACAGCGACAACAACCAGACCGGCCAGATGCTTGCTGCCCTGACCGGCTACGCCCAGGGCACCTTCGCCTCCAAGGTGGACGTCAATGGCGACAAGGCCAACGTGACCCGTGAGATCGACGGCGGTCTGCAGACCGTTGCCCTGAATCTGCCGGCCATCGTCACCACCGACCTGCGCCTGAACGAGCCGCGCTACGCTTCGCTGCCGAACATCATGAAGGCCAAGAAGAAGCCGCTGGAAACCCTGACGCCCGACGCGCTGGGCGTTTCCACTGCGTCCACCGTCAAGACCATCAAGGTCGAGGCGCCTGCGGCACGTGGTGCCGGTATCAAGGTCAAGTCGGTCGCCGAACTGGTCGAGAAACTGAAAACCGAAGCGAAGGTGATCTAATGACTATCCTGGTAATCGCTGAAAACACCAATTCCGCGCTGGCACCTGCCACCCTGAACACCGTTGCCGCTGCCCAGAAGATCGGTGGCGACATCCACGTGCTGGTCGCCGGCCAGGGCGTTGGTGCCGTTGCCGAAGCCGCCGCCAAGATCGCTGGCGTGGCCAAGGTGCTGGTCGCCGACAACGCTGCGTTCGCTCATCAGCTGCCGGAAAACGTCGCGCCGTTGGTGGCCGAGCTTGGCAAGAGCTACAGCCACGTGCTGGCTGCTGCCACCAGCAACGGCAAGAACATCCTGCCGCGCGTCGCCGCGCAGCTGGACGTCGACCAGATCTCCGAGATCGTTTCCGTGGAAAGCCCGGACACCTTCAAGCGCCCGATCTATGCCGGTAACGCCATCGCTACCGTACAGTCGTCGGCTGCCGTGAAAGTCATCACCGTGCGTGCCACCGGCTTCGACGCCGTGGCGGCCGAAGGCGGCTCCGCTGCCATCGAGAACGTTTCGGCAGGTGGCGACGCCGGCAAGTCGGCATTCGTCGGTGAAGAACTGGCCAAGTCCGACCGCCCGGAGCTGACCGCTGCCAAGATCGTGGTTTCCGGTGGTCGCGGTATGCAGAACGGCGACAACTTCAAGCACCTGTATACCCTGGCCGACAAGCTCGGTGCGGCAGTGGGTGCTTCCCGTGCAGCCGTCGACGCCGGCTTCGTGCCCAACGACATGCAGGTCGGTCAGACCGGCAAGATCGTCGCGCCGCAGCTGTACATCGCGGTCGGCATCAGCGGTGCCATCCAGCACCTGGCGGGCATGAAGGACTCCAAGGTGATCGTCGCGATCAACAAGGACGAAGAAGCGCCGATCTTCCAGGTCGCCGACTATGGCCTGGTAGCCGACCTGTTCGAAGCCGTACCGGAGCTGGAAAAACTGGTCTGACAGCATTTCCCGCAACGAAAGAACCCGCTCATCGAGCGGGTTTTTTATTGCTTCGATGCTATCGGATTGGCGCTGTTTTGCGGGCCTGGGCCGCTTGCAGGCTCGCCTGGTCGATGAACTTCAGGTAATCAGCCGCGCTTTCCTGAGGGCGCTCGAGAATCGGCGCATGACCGCAGCCCTTGACGATCACCACGCTGGCGTCCTTGAGCAGCGGTTTCATGGTCTCGATGCTGGAGACGTCGATGATGCGATCCTGGTCGCCCCAGAGCAGCAGGGTAGGGGCGTCGATTCTCGGCAGTTCGGGTTCGAGTGGCAGATAACGGTCGCGCAGGTGCTCGAATACCTGCCGCTGGTGCGCGCTGTCGGCAACGGCACGTTGCGCCAGGTACTGGTGAAGATGCTCGGGCAACTGCGGCGGCGCCACGAACAGCCAGTCGAGCAACTCGTCGAATTGCGGCGCGCTTTCCACCAGCAACGGATTGTCGCCCTGTTCTTCGAGGCGCTGGAAGAATTCGCTGCGCCGCGGCGCAGTGACCCCTGCGTTGGCGATCAGCGCCAGGCTGGTCACCTGTTCGGGATAGCGGGCTGCATAGAGCGCCGCGATATGCCCGCCCATGGAGTGGCCGGCGAGGTGCAGGCGGCGGATGCCCAGGGCGTCGACGAATGCGGCGAGGCGCTCGGTCTGGGTGCCGACGTCATAGCTGCCGTTGGGGCGGTCGCTATCGCCGAAACCGGGCAGATCCACGGCGATGACGTGATAGCGCTCAGTCAGCTCCCGGGCGAACCACAGCCAGGTGCTCTTGTCGGCACCGAAACCGTGAATGAGCAGCACGGTTTCGGCGCCCTGGGGGCCGCCTTCGTAATAGCTGACCTTGAGGTCGTTCACGCTGACGCTGCGCGCGTGCAGCCCCGCGCGCCACTGCTCGACGCCCTGATAGACCGCCAGCTGCGCCGCTGGTGAAAGGTACAGAGCGGTGCCCGCTGCAGCCAGGAGAACCAATACGGCAAGGATCAATTTCTTCATGCGGCGTCTTATCGCTGATTATCGAGATCGTATGAGCTAGCATGTCATGAATCTCTGGCCGGTGGATGGCCGGCTGTATCCGAATCGAGAGTGTGCAAATGGGTGAGCGAGGGTTGGGCTGGTTCGGGCTGTGGGTGTGCGCCGGCATGTTGCTGGCAGGCGGCGCCCAGGCTGCCGGCAAATGCGAGCGGCTGGTCGCCACGGGCAACCCCGAGTATCCGCCTTATCTCTGGCGTGACCCGCAGAACCCGGAAAAGCTGGTCGGCGCGACGGTCGATCTGCTCAAGGCGGTCGCCAAGGACCTTGGCGTCGGCATCGACGTGATCTACGCCGGGCCCTGGTCGCGAGCCCAGGAGGAAGTACGCACCGGCCGTGTCGACATGCTGGCTGGCGCCTTCCTCACCGTGCCGCGCCTGGAGACCATGGACTTCGTGCACCCGGCCTTTCTATCCACGCCGAGCGTGGTGTGGGTGCGCAAGGGCCACGAATTTCCCTACGCCAGCTGGGCCGATCTGCAGGGCCGTACCGGCGACACGTTGGTCAACAACAGCTTCGGCCAGGCGTTCGATGCCTATGCCCGCGACAACCTGACGCTCGAGGGCGTTTCCAGCCTCACCCAGGCATTCCAGAAACTCTTGCTCGAACGTACCGATTACGTGCTCTACGAACGCTATCCGGGGCAGGCACTGGCCTCGACCCTGGGCCTGCAGGACGATCTGCAGGTGCTCGATCCGCCGGTGTCCAGCGAGGGGTTGCACCTGGCGCTGTCGCACAACTCGGCATGCAATGACGCCTGGCTGCGCGGACAGCTGGCCAAAAAAATGACAGAATTCACCGCCGCCGGCATGCCGCAAACCCTTCTGCAGCGCAACTTGCAGCGCTGGAAGGAGCAACAGCCCGCACCGGCCGCCAGTGTTCCGAATCAGTAGGACGTACCCGTGATCTATCGATATACCAGCGCCGCTCTGGCGCTGCTGTTGCTTCAGGGCTGTGCCAGCGATCCCGCGCCAACCGAGCAGATGCGTTTGACCGAGCAGGTGATCGAGCAGGCGCGTACCGTGGCTGCCGGCGAAACCGTTGCCGAGCTGAGCCAAGCCGAAGACAAGCTCGCCCAGGCGCAGGCGGCCATGGAAGAAGGTGCTTACCGCACCGCGCGGGTACAGGCCGAGCAGGCTGAACTGGACGCGCGCCTGGCCGAAGCACGGGTATTGACGCTGCGCAGCCAGGCGCAGTTGACCGAACTCAATCGCCGTATCGGGCGCTTGCGTGATCAGCTTGGAGCGATGCCATGAGCCCGCTGCGTAGTGGCGCGTTGGCGCTACTGAGCCTGGCCATGGCCGGTTGTGCCGGCCTTGGTGACGAGCACACCGCCGAGCTGGATGCGGCCCGGGCCAGCTTCCAGGCCGTGAAGGAAGACCCGCAGGTGCTGCGCAGCGCGCCCAAGGACGTGATTCGCGCTGGCGAGTCCCTTGGCCGTGCCGAACGCCTGGCGGGCTACTGGGGTAGTGCCGACGATGTCGCTCACTACGCCTACCTGAGCCAGCGCTACAGCGATATCGCCCGTGAGCACGCCAAGCTCGCCCTGGACCAGGAGCGTGCCGCGCGTCTGGAGCTGGATCGCCAACGCCTGCAGCTGGCACTGCGCGAGGCCAAGCTGGTCAGCGTGCAGGAACAGAATGCCTGGCTGGAAGAGCAGATCGTCAACCTGGCCACGGCGCAAACCGATCGCGGCCTGGTGATGACCCTCGGTGACTTGCTGTTCGATGCCGGCGAAGCGCGCCTGAAGACCAGTGCCAACCGTACCGTGCTCAAGCTGGTGCAGTTTCTCCAACTCAACCCGCGCCGTACGGTGCGTATCGAGGGTTATAGCGACAGCAGCGGCAAGCGTGAGGAAAACCTGGCGCTGTCCAGGGCACGCGCGCAGACCGTCGCCGATGCGCTGATCGACCTCGGCATCGACGCCAAGCGCATCGAGGTGCAGGGTTTCGGCGAAAGCTTCCCGGTCGCCGAAAACGCCTCGGCCAAGGGGCGCGCGCAGAACCGGCGGGTGGAGATTCTGTTCTCCGACGAGCAGGGGCGCCTAGGCGCCACGCGCTGAATCAGTTGTCACCAAACCCCGCCACTGGATAACAGGGCGGGGTTTTTTATTGGTTCTTCACGGAATCCTGGGAAAGACAGAAACAAGAACGCCGGTTTGATGGATGATGTTCGTGCGAGCAAACACATCTACAAACCGGCGTTCTTGTGCACGATGTTAATACGTTCCTGCCCTTTTGGGAGGGCTTTTCTGTCATTG
>NZ_MSXW01000057.1:1000-35804 GCF_001945445.1 Pseudomonas sp. PA27(2017) | reverse complement strand
CGAAGGATTCCTTATCGGCGTTTGCGGTGAGTATGGGGTGGGGGAATTCTCCCACTGTCTGGCTTGTCGCTTGCAGAAGCCGCGCATGTCCCTCCACCCCCGACAGGTTCCTAGCCTAGAACATACAAGCCGCGACCTCGCGGCGAATTAGTCAGGCACCGCCGATAGGCGGTCAGGCTGCAATCGTTTCGCCCCGAGGTCGGGGCTCCCACAGGTTGGTTTGAGTTGCCGCTTCTGCCTTCAAGCGGCCTCTCCCAAGCCGCCTTAGCCGTTGATCTTATGCAGCAACCGCAGCAGCTGGTTACGTTCGTCGTCGTCGAGGGCGGCGGTAGCCGCTTCGTCGCTGGCCACGGCGATGGCCTTGAGCTGGCCGAGCAGGGCGATGCCTGCCTTGGTGAGAAACACGCCATAGGCGCGCTTGTCCTGCACGCCGCGAACACGCTGGGCCAAGCCACGGCTTTCCAGCTTGTTGAGCAGCGGTACCAGTTGTGGCGGCTCGATGGCCAATTGGCGGGCCAGGTCGGCCTGCATCAGGCCCGGCTCGTTGTCGATGATCACCATCGCGGTGAACTGTGCCGGGCGCAGGTCATGCTGGGCCAGGTTGCCGACCAGGTGCTGGAATACCTTCAGTTGGGCGCGACGCAGCGCATAACCCACCAGGGTGTCCAGCCAGCTGTCAGGCAGCGCGTCACCAGGAGCGCTGGTCGCGGGCGAAGTGTCCATCTGGCTGGAAACGTTGCTCATGGCTTGGCTTCTTCAGTTAAGCGAATTAAGCATTTTGCACCGTGGTGCGCTGGCTGACCAGCGTCGAGGAGGCAGGCGCATCGACTCAGGCCCGCTTCTTGGCACCAGGTGCACTGCCTGGAGAGCGGTTGAGCTTCTCTGCGCTTAGCCGCCGCTGGCCTTCGCCATCGACCCAGCCGGCCTCCCAGGCAGCAGCAGGAATGCTGTCGGCGAAGGGCAGGGTGTCGGCAGCGTGACCGGCGAGGCCCGCCATATAGCCCTGCTGGTAGGCCTTGGTGAGGCTTTCCAGGCTCCAGTGTTGCTTGTTGTCGCGGTGGCTCATGAGAGGGATTCGCAAAGAGGCTTGCAAACCATGCTAGCCAAATCCGTCTGGTCAAACCGGGCCACCTGTCCCGGATTTATGACCATTGGTTTTTTTTGTGACGCAGTCGTCGCGGGCCTGGCCCCGTTTTACACGGCCAGGGCGAGGATGCTGGCCTGGTAGGCGGCGGCGAAGCTGTCGAAGTCGCCTTCCTCGTGAGCTTCGAGTTCGGCCTGTTCCTGCAGTGAGCGCTGGGCGGCCTGCTCGAATTCGGCTTGCTGCTCGGCGTTCAATGGCTGGCCGCGGAAATGCTCGGCGTGACGCTTGCTCTGGCGCAGGGAAAACGCCGCGAAGCTTTCGCCTTTCTGCAGTTCGGCGAGCACCTGGGCCGACGGCGTCAGGCTGGCATCGTCGATTTTCGCGCGTTGGGCCTGCAGGGCGGCGCCATGGGCGTCCGTCCCCTGGCTGCGGTCGAGCAGCCTGGTGATCGCTTCGATGCCGTCGAGCAGTTCGTGGGCCCAGCTCTGCAGGACCACGGGCGCACCATGGCGCTGCAGGTGCAGGCCAGGACGGCGACCGTCCTTGACCACCTTGAGGAAGTTATCCGAGCAACTGCCGCATTCGCCGTTGCTCAGTTGCGGGCTGTCCTGCAGGGCGCAGTAGAGCAGGAAGGCATCGAGGAAGCGCGACTCGGCGAGGTCGATGCCCATCGGCAGGAACGGATTGATGTCCAGGCAGCGCGCCTCGACGTACTGCACGCCACGGGCCATCAGCGCCTGGATCGGCCGCTCGCCGCTGTAGGTCACGCGCTTCGGGCGAATGTTGGAGTAGTACTCGTTCTCGATCTGCAGCACGTTGGTGTTGAGCTGCAGCCACTCGCCGTCCTTCTTGGTGCCGATGTCGACGTAGGGCGGATACGGCGTACCGACGGCCTGGCGCAGGCTGTCGGTGTAGCTGGCCAGGTCGTTGTAGCAGGGCGTCAGCCCGGCTTGGGCCTCGCTCTGATAACCCAGGTCGCTCATGCGCAGGCTGGTGGCGTAGGGCAGGTACAGGGTGTCAGCGTCCAGCTCCTGGAGCTGGTGCGAGCGGCCGCGCATGAAATTCTTGTCCAGTGCCGGCGAGGCGCCGAACAGGTACATCAGCAGCCAACTGTAGCGGCGGAAGTTGCGGATCAACGCGATGTAGCGCGAGGACTGATAGTCGCGCGCGCTGCGCCCGTCGCCTTCGGCTTCCTGCAGCACGGCCCACAGCTGCTCGGGCAGGGAGAAGTTGTAGTGGATACCGGCGATGCACTGCATGGTCTTGCCGTAACGCAGGGCCAGGCCCTTACGGTACACGTACTTGAGCTGGCCGATATGCGAACTGCCGTATCGGGCGATCGGGATGACCTCTTCTTCGGGCAGCGGGCCTGGCATCGAGGGGCTCCACAGGTACTCGCCGTCCAGCTTGCTGTACACGAAGCGGTGGATGCGATCGAGCTCGGCCAGGGTCTCGCCGGGGTCGACCGCCGTGGCGGTGATGAACTCGAGCAGGGATTCGGAATAGTCCGTGGTGATCTGCCCGTTGGTCAGCGCCGAGCCCAGCGCAGTGGGATGGCCGCTCAGCGCCAGCTGGCCACTTTCATCGACGCGCAGGCATTCACGCTCGATGCCATGCAGGCACTGGGAGAGCAGGGACAGGTTGGCGTGCTCGCCGAGCAGGGCCAGACGGCGGGAGAACAGGTCGCTCAAGATTGCATTCCTTCACGCAGCGGTCGCCCCAATATGGGGGTGGACGCTGGACTCTACAAGGGGCGAATTGCTGACGTTGGTCGTCTGGCGAAAGGGATGTACGTTTTAGCGACACGTGCAGGCAGCTTTCAAGCTCTGCCGCGCGTGACCTGGGCCTCAGAGCTCGTTCACGATCTGTATGCGCATGAGGCGGCAGCTACAAGGCAGGAACAGACGTAGGGTGGATCGGGGCGCGTAACTGACGCTCTTTTCATCCACCGTTGCGATCACGGGGCGGTGGACGGATCGGGCCGTGTAGGTGAAACGTCGTCTACGCGACCCGGTCCACCCTACGAACTGTGCTTGAGTCAGGCCTCAGAGGCAGGCGAAGGTGGCCTGGGCCTTGGCCACCAGCTTGTCGTGCTGGTGCACCTCGGCTTCGATCACCTGGGTGCGGCGGCCAGCGTGGATGACCCAGGCGCGGCAGCTCAGGTCACCTTCGGTGACGCCGCGGATGTAGTTGACCTTGCACTCCAGGGTCACGCTGCTCGGCTCGCCGTCGGTGAGGCTGTGGCTGGCCTGGCCCATGGCAGTGTCGATCAGCGAGAACAGCGCGCCGCCGTGCAGCTTGCCATGAAGGTTGCGCAAGCCATCGTGCATGCTCAGGGCGATGATCGCCTCGCCGGCCTCGGCCTTGACGATCTGCAAGCCGAGCAGGCGCCCGAAGGCGCTGCTTTTGCCGATCTCGTCTGCGGATTGGCTCATCGCTTATTTCCTCAGTTGTTTGGCGTTGGCGAACAGCGAAGCCATGGCGGCATTGGCCGGAGCGGGTTTGTCCTGGCCGGAGTGGCGCTCGCTGCGCGGCGTCTGGCCGCCCTTGCCCGCGCCCTTGCGACCGCCGCCTCGGGGGCCATCGACCTTCTCGCCCGGGGTGTCGCTCATGCGCATCGACAGGGCGATGCGATTGCGCGGGATGTCCACTTCCATGACCTTGACTTTGACCACGTCGCCGGCTTTGACGGCCTCGTGCGGGTCCTTGATGAATTTCTCGGAGAGCGCCGAGATGTGCACCAGGCCGTCCTGGTGTACGCCGATGTCGACGAAGGCGCCGAAGTTGGTCACGTTGGTAACCACGCCTTCCAGGATCATCCCCAATTCGAGGTCTTTGAGGGTTTCCACGCCTTCTTGGAACTCGGCGGTCTTGAACTCGGGGCGTGGGTCGCGGCCGGGTTTTTCCAGCTCGCTGAGGATGTCGCTGACCGTCACCTGGCCGAAGGTCTCGTCTGTGAATTTCTTTGGATCCAGGCGCTTGAGAAAGCCAGCATCGCCGATCAGCGAGCGGATGTCGCGGCCAGTGTCGGCGGCGATGCGCTGCACCAGCGGGTAGGTTTCCGGGTGCACGGCGGAGGCGTCCAGCGGGTTGTCGCCATTCATCACGCGCAGGAAGCCGGCGGCCTGTTCGAAGGTCTTGTCGCCCAGGCGCGGGACCTTCTTCAGGGCGTCACGGGTCTTGAAGGCGCCATGAGCGTCGCGATGGGCGACGATATTCTGCGCAAGGGTCGCGTTGAGACCAGAAATCCGCGCCAGCAGGGCGCTAGATGCGGTGTTGACGTCCACGCCCACGGCGTTCACGCAGTCTTCCACCACGGCGTCCAGGCTGCGCGCCAGCTTCAGTTGGGACACATCGTGCTGGTACTGGCCCACGCCAATGGATTTCGGGTCGATCTTCACCAGCTCGGCCAGCGGGTCCTGCAGGCGGCGAGCGATGCTCACTGCGCCGCGCAGGGATACGTCCAGATCGGGGAATTCCCTGGCCGCCAGCTCCGAGGCCGAATACACCGAGGCGCCGGCCTCGCTGACCATGATCTTGGTCATTTTCAGGCCCGGGTACTTCTTGATCAGCTCGATGGCCAGCTTGTCGGTCTCACGGCTGGCGGTGCCATTGCCGATGGCGATCAGGTCGACGCCGTGCTTGGCGCACAGCTTGGCCAGCACGTTGAGGGTGCCGTCCCAGTCATTGCGCGGGGCGTGCGGGTAGACGGTGGCGGTGTCGAGCAACTTGCCGGTGGCGTCGACCACGGCCACCTTGCAACCGGTGCGCAGGCCCGGGTCGAGGCCCAGGGTCGCGCGCGGGCCTGCGGGTGCGGCCAGCAGCAGATCGTGCAGGTTGCGGGCGAACACGCTGATCGCCTCGTCCTCGGCGCCTTCACGCAGTTCGCCGAGCAGGTCGGTTTCCAGGTGGGTGTAGAGCTTGACCTTCCAGGTCCAGCGCACTACCTCCCCCAGCCACTTGTCGCCGGCACGACCCTGGTTGGCGATGCCGAAACGCTCGGCGATCATGCCCTCGCACGGGTGCAGGGTGCCGGGAAGCTCTTCGCCGACCTTGAGACTGGCAGTGAGGATGCCCTCGTTGCGCCCGCGGAAAACCGCCAGGGCGCGGTGCGACGGGGCGCCCTTGAGCTTTTCGTCATGCTCGAAGTAGTCACGGAACTTGGCGCCCTCGGTTTCCTTGCCGGCGATTACCCTGGCGCTCAGGGTGGCGTTGTCCTTGAGGAAGCTGCGCAGGCTGCTGAGCAGGCTGGCGTCTTCGGCGAAGCGTTCCATGAGAATGTACTTGGCGCCTTCGAGCACCGCCTTGGTGTCGGCGAAGCCTTTCTCGGCATCGATGAAGCGCGCCGCTTCGCTCTCCGGGGTCAAGTTCGGGTCATTGAACAGTGCGTCGGCCAGCTCCCCGAGGCCGGCTTCCAGGGCAATCTGGCCCTTGGTGCGGCGCTTCTGCTTGTAGGGCAGGTAAAGGTCTTCGAGGCGCGTCTTGGTGTCGGCGAGGTTGATCTCGCGGGTCAGCTCGGGGGTCAGCTTGCCCTGTTCCTCGATGCTGGCGAGGATGCTCGCCCGGCGATCATCGAGTTCGCGCAGATAACGCAGGCGCTCTTCCAGATTGCGCAGCTGGGTATCGTCGAGGCTGCCGGTGACTTCCTTGCGGTAACGGGCGATGAACGGCACGGTGGAACCTTCATCCAGCAGCTGTACGGCGGCGGCGACCTGTTGCGGGCGCACGCCCAGTTCTTCGGCGATACGGTTGTTGATGCTGAGCATAGAAAGAAGAATCCACCTTGAAACGACTAAAACCGGCCTCGCTCGTGATGAGCCGGACTATAAAACGGCGCATTATAGCCACGCCCGCAGGGGCACAGGCCACTCGCCATTGGCGGCTGTCAGACCATGAATCGGCGCGAAGTGCGCGAACGACAGCGAAAAATCTGCTAACAATGGACAATACGTGGTCTACACGGCCTCTGAGCCATAATGCCGCCGGTCAGCCGGACGCAACGCGTCGCGGACTCTCGGTCAAGGAGCCTCTATGAGCAGCACTGCAGTACAACCGGTCGAAGGCGAAAAGATCCTGATTGTCGATGACGACGCCCGTCTGCGTCGCCTGCTCGAGCGTTTCTTCGACGAGCAGGGCTATCGCGTACGCGCCGTGGAGAACGTCGAGCAAATGGACCGCCTGCTATCGCGCGAGCTGTTCAACCTGGTGGTGCTCGACCTGATGCTGCCGGGCGAAGACGGCATGAGCGCCTGCCGTCGCCTGCGCGCCTCCAACAACCAGGTGCCGATCATCATGCTCACCGCCAAGGGCGACGAAGGTAGCCGCATCCAGGGCCTGGAAATCGGTGCCGACGATTACCTGGCCAAGCCGTTCAACCCACGCGAACTGCTGGCCCGCATCAAGGCCGTACTGCGCCGCCAGGCGCCGGTAGTGCCGGGCGCGCCGGGCAGCGAAGACGAGAGCGTCACCTTCGGTGATTACGAGCTGTCCCTGGCCACTCGTGAACTGAAGAAGGGCGACGAGGTGCACATGCTCACCACCGGTGAGTTCGCGGTGCTCAAGGCGCTGGTGCAGCACGCTCGCGAGCCGCTTACCCGCGACAAGCTGATGAATCTGGCCCGCGGTCGTGAGTGGGACGCCCTGGAGCGCTCCATCGACGTGCAGATTTCCCGTCTGCGCCGGCTGATCGAGCCTGATCCGTCCAAGCCGCGCTATATCCAGACCGTCTGGGGCGTGGGGTATGTGTTCGTACCGGACGGCAACAAGTAAAACGGATACATAGCGCTGGAGGGCTGGCGATCGATGCCAGCCCTCGTTCGTTCAGCCCCGCCCTCAGCGTTTTGCCCGGCTCCTGTTTCTATGAAAGCTCCACTCTGGTTTCCGCAAAGTTTCTTCTCGCGCACCCTCTGGCTGGTGCTGATCGTCGTGCTGTTTTCCAAAGCGCTGACCCTCGTTTACCTGATGATGAACGAGGACGTGCTGGTCGACCGTCAATACAGCCACGGCGCCGCGTTGACCCTGCGCGCCTACTGGGCGGCGAATCCCGAGGATCGTGGCGATATCGCCGAGGCTGCCGGCCTCAAGCGGGTGACGCGTGCCGAAGTGCCCGCCAGCGAGGAGCACTGGCCCTACAGCGAGATCTTCCAGCGGCAGATGCAGTCCGAACTCGGCCCCGACACCGAAACCCGCGTACGGGCCAAGAGCCCGCCAGCGCTCTGGGTGCACGCGCCAACGCTGGGTGAAGACTGGATTCGCGTGCCGCTCTACCCGCATCCGTTGCGTGGCCAGCGGATCTGGAGCGTGCTGGGCTGGTTCCTGGGTATCGGCCTGCTGTCCACGGCGGCGGCATGGATCTTCGTGCGTCAGCTCAGCGCGCCACTCAAGCGCCTGGTGATCGCTGCCCGCCAGTTTGGCCAGGGCCGCAGCGTGCGATTGCCGGTCGGCGATACGCCGAGTGAAATGGCCGAGGTGTACCGCGCATTCAACCAGATGGCCGAGGACGTCGAGCAGGCCGGGCGCGAGCGCGAGCTGATGCTCGCCGGGGTGTCCCATGACCTGCGCACGCCGCTGACGCGGTTGAGGCTGTCCCTGGAGTTTCTCGACCATGACTCCGAGCTGACCGATGACATGGTGCGCGATATCGAGGACATGGACGCCATTCTCGATCAGTTCCTGGCCTTCATCCGTGACGGTCGCGACGAGCCTGTCGAAGACCTGGTGCTGCCCGAGCTGATTCGTGAGGTGGTCGCCCCTTACAATCAGAAGAGCGAACAGGTGCGCCTGTTCCTCGAGCCGATTCCGGCCTTTCCGCTGCGCCGGGTGTCGATCAAGCGACTGATCGTCAACCTGATCGAGAACGCCTTGCGTTATGGCGGCAGCCCGGTGGAAATCGTTCTGTCGGTGGCTGGTGACCACAGCGCGCCCTATGTGGTGCTAAGCGTGATGGACCGTGGCGCCGGCATCGATCCGAGCGAGCTGAGCAACATCGTCAACCCGTTCATCCGTGGCGACAGCGCCCGCGGTGGAAAGGGAGCCGGGCTGGGGCTGGCCATCGTCAAGCGCATCGCTTCGCTACATGGCGGTAGCGTGGAACTGCGCAATCGTACAGGTGGTGGGCTGGAGGCCCGTATCTGTCTGCCTCTGGGGTTATTGTTGCCACGCGACGCGGCCTGATTCTCGACTAGGCTGTTAACTCGATGCAGGCACCTGTACAGCCCCGATAGGCTGCTTCATGCTGTGCTGGCATAGCGATATGAGGTTCGTATGCCCCGCACTGCCGAACGCTTGCCGTTCTGGACCTGGTGGCTACCACTGCCGGTCTTTCATCTGGCCACACAGCTATCTCTGATCACCCAGTTCGAGGGTGGGCTGGGTATCCTCTATCTGCCATTCGCCCTCGGGCTGGTACTGGTGCTCTGGTGGGGGCCGCGAGTGCTGTGGGCGCTTTACGCCAATGCGGTGTTGTCCACGCCGCTGTGGGGGCTGGACTGGCACCAGGCGCCCCTGCACGCGGCGCCGGAAACCCTGGGCGTCGCCTGCTGTTACCTGCTGCTGCGCTGGCGGCCGTTCGACGTCGCCCTGCCGGACATCAGCCACGTGTTGCGCTTCATCCTTCTCGGTGTGCTGATACCGGCAGCAGTCACCTGCCTGCTGTTGATCGGCTGCCGGTTGCTGCTCGACGAACTGATCGTGGCGCAGGTACCGCAGTTGGTGCTGACGCTCTGGCTGGTCGACAGCCTCACCGCGCTGGTGATTTCCATCCCCTTGCTGACCTACCTCAGCCCCTGGTTGCGCCGGCGCGGCTGGCTGATGCCGGCCGGGGGCATCGCGTCGCCCCTGTTGCAAGTTCCCATGGCCCTGCGCACGTTGCCCTCGCTATACGTACTGTTGCCGGTGCTGGTATGTCTGCCGGTGCTGCTGGAACTGTTGCCGACACCCTTGAAGATGCCGGCCGTGGGCCTGGTCATGCTGGGGCTGGCGCTGGTCTGGGGTTTTTCCGGGGCGGTGTGCGGGGCCGCGATCAGCGCCATCGCCATCCTGGTGTTGCCCTGGTTTCACGCGGTCACCGCTGGCGGCAGCTGGATCGATCCGCAGCGTGTCGAGCTGCACTTCGGCATCCTGCTGTTCGTCCTGGCGGCGCTGCTGATCGGCCGCAGCCTCACCGACCTGCGCCTGGCCCTCGGTCATAGCGCGGCGGTACAACGCCAGCTGAACCTGGCGCATTCGGCATTGGACGCCAGCCCATTGGGTGTCTTGATTGCAGATGCGCGGCGGGCCGAATTGCCGCTGATATACTGCAACCCGGCCTTCGAACAGATCACCGGGCGCGAGGCCGATGCAACCCTCGGCCTGAGCCTGTTCGAGCTGCTGCGCGGCGAGAAACGCCACGAAGGCTTGCATGTACTGGAAACCGCGATCCGCCGCGAGGTACCTGGCAACGCGGTGTTGCGCCTGCAGCGCCAGGACGGCGAGGCCTTCTGGGGCGAGGTGATTCTGGCGCCGATGCGTGATGAAGAAGGCGTCAGCCACTTCATCGTCATGCAGCAGGACGTCAGCACCCGCGAGCAACTGGCCCAGGACATGGTGCGCCAGAGCGAGACCCTGCAGCAGCAGAGCCACCTGTTCACCCAGACCGAAAACATCGCCGATCTGGGCGGCTGGTCGCTGAACATGCGCGACATGAGCATGTACTGGAGCGCCGGCTGCTTTGCCATCTACGAGCTGGATCCGAAAAGCGGCGCGCCGTCTTTCGAGGAATCGCTGAACCAGTTCGACGTCTCTGGCCGCGAGCTGATCGGCCGTACCCTGCAGAAAATGTACAAGGGCGACGACCAGTTCGATATCGAGGTGCGTGGCAGTACCGCCAAGGGCCGCACGCGCTGGGTCAGGCTACTTGGCGTGGCCGAGCGCGACGGTGGTGAGCTGGTGCGCATCTATGGCGCCGCTCAGGACATCACTGCGCGACGCCGTACCGAGCAGCAACTGCGAGAGCGCGATGATCGACTGCGCCTGTTCTTCGAGGCGCCGCTGATCGGCATGGCGCTGATCACCCCGACCTTCGGCTGGTCGGAAGTCAACCTCAAACTGTGCAGCATCCTTGGCCTGAGCCGCGAGCAACTGATGGAATCCAGTTGGGCCAGCATCAGCAGCCCCGAGGATCTGGAGGCCGAGCAGCCCCTGCTCGACGACGTGCGCAGCGGTAGCCGCGAGGGCTTCGAGCGCGATCGCAACTTCCTGCGCGCCGACGGCAGCCCGGTGCAGACGCGCCTGCACTTGCGTGCGGTGCGACGCACCAATGGCGGCGTCAGCATGTTCCTGCTGCTGGTCGAGGACATCAGCGCTCGCTACGAAGCTGAGGCCCGCTATCGCACCGTCGTCGAGCATGCGCCCGAGGCAATCATGCTCTACAGCGAAGAGGGCGGCATGGTCGATTTCAACGGCAACGCCCTGCGCCTGTTCGGCTATCGACGTGAAGAACTGCTCAGCCGCCGGCCTTTCGAGCTGAGCCCTGAGGTTCAGGCTGACGGCAGGCCGTCCTCCGAGGCTGCCAAACACTATCTCAAGGCCGCCCTGCGCGGCGAAGTGCCGGTGTTCGAATGGTTGCATCAGGACAGCAGCGGCCGGCAATTCCCTTGCGAGGTGCGCCTGGTGCGGTTGCCGGGCGAGCCGGTGTTGATTCGCTGCAGCGTCACCGATATTTCCGAGCGCCAGCGTTACCAGCGGGAGATCGAGCGCCTGGCCTACAGCGACGAGCTGACCGGCCTGCCGAACCGCCGGCTGATGCTCGACCGCCTGCAGCATGCCATGGATCGTGAGATACGCCAGGGCAGCCTGGGCGCGCTGCTGTTCATCGACCTCGACCATTTCAAGACGGTCAACGACAGCCTCGGCCACCTGGTCGGTGACAGCCTGCTGCGTGAAGTGACTGCCCGCTTGGAAGGGCAACTGCGTACCGAAGACACCCTGGCACGCATGGGCGGCGATGAGTTCGTAGTGCTGCTAGAGGGCCTGGATGCCAATGCCCAACTGGCGGGCGAACAGGCTGCGATGGTCGGCGAGCGCCTGCTCAAGAGCCTGGAACGGCCCTGCGTGATCGACGGTCATGAGTTATCCATGAGCGCCAGCATCGGTATCGCCCTGCATCCGTTCGGTGAGCAGAACGCCGCCGATGTGCTCAAACAGGCCGACACAGCCATGTATCGCGCCAAGCAGGGTGGCCGCAACGCCCTGCATTTCTTTGCGCCCGCCATGCAGGCGGCCATCGACCAGCGCCTGCAGCTTCAGGGCGAGCTGCGCCAGGCGATTGCCCGGGATCAGCTTTACCTGGTGTTCCAGCCGCAACTGCAGCTGGATGATGGCCAGCTGATCGGTGCCGAGGTGCTGGTGCGCTGGGCGCACCCGGAAAAGGGCGAGATCCTGCCGGGCCATTTCATTCCCCTGGCCGAAGAAACAGGCTTGATCCAGGAAATTGGCAATTGGGTGCTCGAACGTGCCTGCGCCACCCTGCAGGCTTGGCTGGCGGAGTACCCGGACGTGGTGCTGGCGGTGAACCTCAGCCCGCGCGAGCTGCGCAGCCGCGAGTGCGTCGAACGGGTGCGCGGCTGCCTGGAGCGCTACGGCGTGCCGGCCGCGGCCTTGGAGCTGGAACTCACCGAAGGCGTGCTGCTCGAGGACGTCGAGCAGTGCATCGCCAACATGCGCGCGCTCAAGCAACTCGGCGTACGTTTCTCGATCGACGACTTCGGCACCGGCTATTCGTCCCTGACCTATCTCAAGCGCCTGCCGCTGGACCGGCTGAAGATCGACCGCAGTTTCACCCAGGACCTGGGGACCAGCGGCAACGGCAACAATGTCCTGCTGGTGGAAACCATTCTGATGATCGCCCGCAACCTGGGCCTGGAATGCGTGGCCGAGGGCATCGAAACCACCGACCAGCTCGAGCACTTGAAGCGCCTGGGTTGCGAGTTCGGCCAGGGTTATCTGCTGGGCAGGCCAATGGTCGAGGCGGAGTTCCTGAAGCGAATGGGCCCGCCGCGGCAGGCCCGTTCCTGAGCCTTCACCAGCTCAGTTCGTCACCCTGCAAGCGCGCCTTGCGGCCGTACGGCCAGGCGAAGTTGGCGTCGCCGTGGCCGCTGGGCAGCTCGCCATAGAGCGGGATGTCGAAGGGCGGCAGATACTCGCCGATGATTTCCTCGATGCTGTGCTGCACGCCGCGCCGTGGGCAGTCGGTGAAGCTGCCCAGGCACACGGCGGCCGGGCGGCGCTCGGCGAAACTTTCGAACAGCTGCCAGAAGCTGCGCTCCAGGCGGTAGTACGGCTCGCCGACGTCTTCGAGTATCAGGATGGCATCGTTCGGCAGCTGCATGCCCGCAACGGTGCCGCAGCCGCTGGCCAGGGCGGTGAGGTTGCCGCCGACCAGAGGGCCGTTCACGGCAGTTTTCGGGCCGCTGAGGTGGCGTACTGGTAGCGAGTGGCTGCGGTCCTGCAGCAGATCCCACAGCGAGCGCATCGACGCCAGCCGTTCGCGTTGGCCGGCTGGTGCGGACAGGGCCTGCAGGCCGAGCGCGGTGGCCACCGGGCCGTGGATGCCGGGCAGCTCATGGCGAGCGAAGGCGTCGAGCAGCACCGACAGGTCCGAGTAACCGATCAGCGGCCTTGGGCTGGCGCGCTGCAGCAGCGCCCAGTCGATGCCCGGCAGCAGTTGCGCGCTGCCGTAGCCGCCGCGCAGGCACCAGACGGCGTCGATATCCGGCAGGCAGAACGCTTCGTGCAGGTCTTCCAGGCGTTGCGCCGGCGTGCCCGCCAGATAACGATGCCGGGCGCGCACGTGGCGGCCCAGGTGGTAATCGATGCCCTGCACGTCGAGCTGCGCCAGGGTGGCATCGAAGATCTCGTTGGCGATTGCCGAGGCGGGGGCGATCAGGGCCACGCGGCCCTTGAAGGCTGTACTCATCCTTTACCCTTGGTACGTGTCAGGTTGGGGCCGCCGTTCTTTTCCAGGTAGCCGATGATCATCCCGGCAACGTCCTTGCCGGTAGTCACCTCGATGCCTTCCAGGCCGGGCGAGGAGTTCACCTCCATCACCAGCGGGCCGTGGTTGGAGCGCAGGATGTCGACGCCGGCCACCGACAGGCCCATCACCTTGGCGGCGCGAATGGCGGTCATGCGTTCTTCCGGGGTGATCTTGATCAGGCTGGCGGTGCCGCCGCGGTGCAGGTTGGAGCGGAATTCGCCGGGCTTGGCCTGGCGCTTCATCGCCGCGATGACCTTGTCGCCGACCACGAAGCAGCGGATGTCGGCGCCGCCGGCTTCCTTGATGTATTCCTGCACCATGATGTTTTGCTTGAGGCCCATGAAGGCCTCGATCACCGATTCGGCGGCCTTTTCGGTTTCGCACAGCACCACGCCGATGCCCTGGGTGCCTTCGAGCACCTTGATCACCAGTGGCGCGCCGTTGACCATCTGGATCAGGTCGGGAATGTCGTCCGGCGAGTGGGCGAAGCCGGTCACCGGCAGGCCGATGCCGCGCCGCGACAGCAACTGCAGCGAGCGCAGCTTGTCCCGCGAGCGGGCGATGGCCACCGATTCGTTGAGCGGTACCACGCCCATCATCTCGAACTGGCGTAGCACCGCGCAGCCGTAGAAGGTCACCGAGGCGCCGATGCGCGGGATCACCGCGTCGAAGCCTTCCAGCGGTTTACCGCGATAATGGATCTGCGGCTTGTGGCTGGCGATGTTCATGTAGGCGCGCAGAGTATCGATCACCACCATTTCATGGCCGCGCTGTTGCCCGGCTTCGACCAGGCGACGCGTGGAATACAGGCGCGGATTGCGCGACAGCACAGCGATTTTCATTGGGCACCGGTCGGGTCGGGAAGCACGGGTTTGTCTTGTACGTAAGTGAGCGCCGGGTTGACCACCAGTTGGCCGTCGACCAGGGCTTTGGAACCGAGCAACATGCGATAACGCATGGTCTTGCGGCTGGCCAGGGTGAACTCCACCGGCCACTGCAGATCGCCCAGCATCAGGCTGGTACGGATCACGTAGCGGCTCTGGGCCTGGCCGTTGGAACTCTTGATGGTCTTGAGCGCGACCAGGCGCGCCTCGCAGCGATGCCGGCGCTGCACTTGGGTGCCGATGTAGGCGGTGAAGCGCACCCAGCGTTCGCCGTCGCGCTCGAATGGCTGAATGTCGCTGGCGTGCAGGCTCGACGTGCTGGCGCCAGTGTCGATCTTGGCGCGCAGGCCGACGATGCCCAACTCCGGCAGGTTCACCCACTCGCGCAGGCCGATCACGTTGAGGTGGTCGAATGTCTTCAAGAACGCGTTCCGTCTCTACTAGGGCTGGCATCAGGCGCGCATGGTACTGAAAATCCGCCGTGCTGCACGCCTGTCAGTGGGTAATCGTGGCGGATGCCCACGCCGCTTCGGCGACTGTCGGCAAACCCCGGAATTGCGGCCTGGCGAACAGGAAACCCTGCATCAGTTCGATGCCGCTGGCGGCGAGGAAGTCGCGCTCGCCCGGCGTTTCGATCCCTTCGGCTATCACCCTTACACCCAGATCATTACAAATGCTGAGGATGCCGCGCACGATGGCCTGGCGGGCCTTGTCCTGGTCGACGTCACGGATCAGCGCCATGTCCAGTTTGATCAGGTCGGGCTGGAAATCGGCCAGCAGAGTGAGACCGGAATGGCCGGCGCCGAAATCGTCGATGGCCGTCTTGAACCCGAATTCCTGATACTGGCGCAGGATATTGGTCAGGTGCCTGCTATCGACCATGTGATCGCTTTCCAGGGTCTCGAAAATCAGCCGGTCGAGGGGGAAGTCATGCTGGCGCGCCGCTTCCAGGGTGCTACGAATGCACAGCTCGGGGCGATATACGGCGTTGGGCAGGAAGTTGATCGACAGGTAGCTGGCCATGCCCAGTTGCTTGGCTTCGGCAATGGCCTGGGTGCGGCAGCGCTGGTCGAAACGGTAGCGATTGTCGTCGTTGATGCGCTCGAGCACGGACAGCGCCCCTTCGCCCGCCGGCCCGCGCACCAGCGCCTCATGGGCGAATACCTGGCGGCTGCGGATGTCGATGATCGGCTGGAAGGCGAAATGGAAGTCGAAGTCCAGCTCCGGGCTGCTCTGGCAGCCGCGGCATTTTTCGGGGTGGACGAGATCGCTGGGAAAGTGGGTCACCGCTGCTCCAGAATGAGGATCGCTCGAGCTTGCATGCATGGGACAATGCGCACAGGCTGGAGTGACAATGAATAGTGATGATAGCCAGCAATGAGTGAGGTAAGGGTGGCAAAGCAGGATGCCGATGACAAGGTTCGCTTGGACAAGTGGCTGTGGGCCGCGCGCTTCTACAAGACCCGTGCGCTGGCCAAGGCGGCGATCGAAGGCGGCAAGGTGCATTGCCGGGGCGAGCGCTGCAAGCCAGGCAAGGAACCTAGGGTCGGCGAAGAGTACGTGATCCGTACCGGTTTCGATGAACGCACCGTGGTGGTTCAGGCGCTGTCGGTGGTGCGTCGCGGAGCGCCCGAAGCGCAGACCCTGTACGCCGAGACCGGCGAGAGCATCGTGCGCCGCGAGCTGGCCGCCGAGCAGCGCAAGGCCGGTGCCCTGGGCGTGCAGACCGAAGGGCGGCCGAGCAAGAAGCAGCGCCGGCAGCTGTTCTACCTGCGCGGCGGCTCCGGGGAGTGGGTGGAGTAGGGCGGCCTGCTCTGGGCGAGCCGGCCAGCCGTGATCAGCGCCCGCTGATCACGGCGAAGGCGCCGATCACCGGCACGCGGGCCAGAATCCGCATCAATGGTGCCGTCGCCCGCTCGATGGCGGCGCTGGCCCGGTAGGCCAATGGCGTATAGCAACTCCAGGCGATGCCCAGCACACTGAGCAGTACCCCACCGACGAAGGCGTCCGCCCCCCAATGGGCGCCGGCGACGAGCCGCGGCAGCATGCCGAGCACTGCCACCGCCCAGACCAGCAGGCGGCGCCAGCCGCTGACGAAGAAGCTGCAGAACATCGCCCAGATCAACAGCACCGAGGCGTGGTCACCCGGGAAACTGCGCGTGGCGCTGTCCTTCAGGTCCCAGCGCTCTTCCCAGGCAGGGAACATCTCGGTGAGCCGCGCGCTGCCTTCGATCTGCAGCGACGGGCTCGCATGTTGCCAGCCCATGTACTCGACCAGATCGGCAAAGCCCACGCGCATCAGCAACATGACGATCAGCGCGACCAGAAACGCATAGAGGCCGGTGCGCACCTGATTGGCTGGGAATATCAGGCCGGCACGCAGCATGATCGCCAGCATCACCACGCCGACGCCGGCATCCACCGGGCGCATGCTGCCGATCGCCCAGATATGCGCCCACAGGCCGGCGGCGTGCACAGGATCGTTGAGTAGATGGAACAGCCAGACGTCGAACTGATTCCAGTACACGCGGGTGACCGGCCACAGCCAACTGGCGAACAGCACGGCGACGAGCAGGTGGCTGATGAGCAGGGCGCGTGGGCGCCATTGGGCGTTAAGGGCGAGATGCATGATGGCGGCTCGAGGAAAAACCGCCGATTCTAGGCAGACGGGTCGCCTCGCTGGGCGCTATCGCCGCTTCGTTCAGCCGGCGTTCAGCCGGCAGGCGGCTGCCGTTCTTCGCCTGCGGCTTGGTCGGCGCCGCGTTTGCGCCTAAAATTGCCGGCCCCCAGCCCAGCGGGTGCGCCCCTGGTCTGTCTTGCATCCTTGAGCAGGCGACTCGTTATGTCCGACTTCACCCAACGCTTTATTTTCGATGACACCGATGTGCGCGGTGAACTGGTCGGGCTGTCCGGCAGCTATCAGCAGGTGCTGGCCAAGCACGACTACCCACGCCCGGTGGCGCAACTGCTCGGTGAGCTGCTGGCTGCCGCCTCTCTGCTGGTCGGTACCCTGAAGTTCGACGGCCTGCTGGTGCTGCAGGTGCGCTCCGAAGGCCCGGTGCCGCTGTTGATGGTGGAGTGTTCCAGCGAAGGTGACGTACGCGGCATCGCCCGTTACGACGCCGAGCGCGTCGCCGAAGGTGACGGCCTGCGCCAGCTGATGCCCGAAGGCGTGATGGCGATGACCGTCGACCCCACGCAGGGCCAGCGTTACCAGGGCATCGTGTCGCTGGACGGCGCCACCCTGGCCGACTGCCTGACCAACTACTTCGCCACCTCCGAGCAACTGGCCACGCGTTTCTGGCTGTGCGCCGATGGCCTGCGCGCCCGTGGCTTCCTGCTCCAGCAACTGCCGCCCGATCGTCTGACCGACGACGAAGAGCGTGCCGCCAGCTGGGAGCACCTGGTGACCCTGGCCGACACCCTGCAGAACGAGGAATTGCTGGGCCTGGACAACGAGACCCTGCTGCATCGCCTGTACCACCAGGAGACGGTTCGCCTGTTCGATCCGCGTGGCATTCGCTTCCGTTGTAGCTGCTCTCGTGAACGCTCGGCCAAAGCGCTGGTCAGTTTAGGGCGGGCCGATGCCGAGCTGCTGCTCAGCGAGCATCATGGCCGCGTGGAAATCGACTGCCAGTTCTGCAACGAACGCTACGGCTTCGACGCCGCCGACATCGCTCAGCTGTTCGCTGGCGGCGGCAGTCAGCAGCCCTCCGACACCCGTCACTGAGGGCTGCCAGCAACGCGCAGGCTGTTCTGATTGGGGGCTGCACCCGCGGCCCGCTTTTCTGGCATAATCCGCGCACTTTTTTAGCTGTAGTCCTGCCCTCTGCATGACTACAAACGTTTGGAAGACTCGGCCGTTCGGCCGACGGGGACTCACATGACGCAAGCCAACAACGCTGTGTACACCGACATCAGCACTGCCCAACTGGTCGAAGAAGCCCTTCGTCGCGGTGAAGGCGAACTGGCGTCCACCGGTGCTCTGGTTGTACGCACCGGCCACCGTACCGGGCGTTCTCCGGTCGACCGCTTCATCGTCGACGAGCCGAGCACTTCGGCCGACATCGGCTGGGGCCCGATCAACCGCAAGTTTCCAGCCGACAAGTTCGATGCGCTGTGGGAGCGCGTTCAGGCGTTCTCCAACGCCCAGGACAGCTTCGTTTCCCACGTTCATGTAGGTTCTGCCGAAGACCACTACCTGCCCGTCAAGATGACCACTGCCACCGCCTGGCAGAACCTCTTCGGCCGCCAGCTGTTCATCGAGCCGACCCAGTACAACCCGTCCGGCAAGCAGGAGTGGCAGGTTCTCAACGTCGCCAACTTCGAGTGCGTGCCTGATCGCGACGGCACCAACTCCGACGGCTGCGTGATCATCAACTTCGCCCAGAAGAAGGTGCTGATCGCCGGCATGCGTTACGCCGGTGAAATGAAGAAAGCCATGTTCAGCGTGCAGAACTTCCTGCTGCCGGCCGCCGACGTGCTGCCGATGCACTGCGCTGCCAACATCGGTGAAGAAGGCGACGTGACCCTGTTCTTCGGTCTGTCCGGCACCGGCAAGACCACCCTGTCCGCCGACGAAAGCCGTTACCTGATCGGTGACGACGAGCACGGCTGGGGTGAGGGCGTGGTGTTCAACATCGAGGGCGGTTGCTATGCCAAGTGCATCGATCTGTCCGAGAAGAACGAGCCGGTGATCTGGAAAGCCATCAAGTTCGGTACCGTGCTGGAAAACGTGGTGCTCGACGAGCAGCGCAAGCCGGATTACACCGACGACAGCCTGACCCAGAACAGCCGCGCCGCCTACCCGCTGGAATTCGTCGAGAAGCGCAGCGAGAAGAACCTCGGTGGCGAGCCGAACGCGGTGATCTTCCTGACCTGCGACCTGACCGGCGTACTGCCGCCAGTGTCGATCCTCAACAACGAGCAGGCGGCCTACCACTTCCTGTCCGGCTACACCGCCCTGGTCGGTTCCACCGAAATGGGTTCGGGCAGCGGCATCAAGTCGACCTTCTCCACCTGCTTCGGCGCGCCGTTCTTCCCGCGCCCGGCTGGCGTCTACGCTGAGCTGCTGATCAAGCGCATCCAGGCCTTCGGCTCCAAGGTCTACCTGGTCAACACCGGCTGGACCGGCGGTGGCTACGGCGTCGGCAAGCGTTTCAACATCCCGACCACCCGTGGCGTGATCGCTGCGATCCAGAGCGGTGCGCTGATCGGTGCCGAAACCGAGCACCTGCCGATCATCAACCTGGATGTGCCGAAGTCGGTACCGGGCGTCGAGACCAACCTGCTCAACCCGCGCAACACCTGGGCTGATCAGAACGCCTACGACGAAGCTGCCAAAGGCCTCGCCAAGCTGTTCATCGACAACTTCACCAAGTTCGACGTGAGCGACGCCATCAAGAAGGCCGGCCCGCAGCTCTAAGCTGACCCGCGCTTGCTGACAAAGCCGCCCTCGGGCGGCTTTGTCGTTTCTGCGCAGCGTGCTTGTGAGGGAAAGTCATCTCGGGTCTCTGGATTGTTCGCCTGGGCGCCTCAGTCCGACCTGCGCCGCTTTGCGTCGCTCCCTCATCGAGCAACACATCCGTCATGACGTAGCCGGCGTGGCCGCGTTATGGTTAGCGGCCGTTCAGCAGTCAACCGAGTGACCGTTCATGTCCACCCTCAAGCGCGTCTTCGGTTTCGACCGACTGCGTCCCGGCCAGGAAGCCGTGATCAGCGCCGTGCTCGCCGGTCGTTCGGCAGCGGCGATTTTCCCCACCGGCTCGGGCAAGTCCCTGTGCTACCAGTTGCCAGCCTTGCACCTGCCGCACCTGACGCTGGTGGTTTCGCCTTTGCTGGCGCTGATGCAGGACCAGCTCGCCTTCCTGCACCGCCACGGCATCAACGCGGCCAGCATCGATTCGGCGCAGAGCCGCGAGCAGGTCAGCGAGACCATGGCCAAAGCCAAGGCCGGCGACCTGAAGATCCTGATGATCTCGGTCGAGCGCCTGAAGAACGAGCGCTTTCGCAACTTCATCGGCGAAGTGCCGATTTCCCTGCTGGTGGTCGATGAGGCCCATTGCATTTCCGAGTGGGGCCACAACTTCCGCCCGGATTATCTGAAACTGCCGGACTATCAGCGCCAGTTCGCCATCTCTCAGGTGCTGCTGCTCACCGCCACGGCGACGCCGGCGGTGATCGCCGACATGCAGAAGAAGTTCGCCATCGCCGCCGACGACGTGGTCACCACCGGTTTCTACCGTCCCAACCTGAACCTGCTGGTCGAGCCAGTGGCCGGCCGCGACAAGCAGCGGCGCCTCGAGCAATGGCTGGGTGCCAAGGCCGGTGAGCCGAGCATCGTCTACGTCACCCAGCAGAAGACCGCCGAGCAGGTCGCCGAACAATTGAGCCGGCAGGGATTGTCCGTCAGCGCCTACCACGCCGGTATGGGCCACGAGATGCGCGAGGCGATCCAGCGGCGTTTCATGGTTGGCGAGCTGAGCTGCATCGTCGCCACCATCGCCTTTGGCATGGGCATCGACAAGCGTGACATCCGCAACGTGGTGCATTTCGATCTGCCCAAGTCGGTGGAAAACTACAGCCAGGAGATCGGTCGTGCCGGCCGCGACGGCGAGGCTTCCGACTGCCTGGTGCTGGCCAACCGCGACAGCCTCAACGTGCTGGAAAACTTCGTGTACGGCGATACGCCAGAGCTGGGCGGTATCGTCCGGGTGCTCGAGGAGATCCGCGGCAACAGCCAGGGTGGGCAGTGGGAAATGACCATCAATGCCCTGAGCGATCACAGCAACATCCGCCAATTGCCGCTCAAGACCCTGCTGGTGCAGCTGGAGTTGCGCGGCATCATCGCGCCGCGCTACGCCTACTTCGCCGAGTATCGCTTCAAGTACTTGGTCGAGCCGGACGCCTTGCTGGCGCGCTTCGAGGGTGAGCGACGGCAGTTCGTCGAGGCCATCTTCAACGCGTCCACCCGGGCCCGCACCTGGTGCACCGTGGATTTCGACGCGCTCTATGGCCAGCATCAGGCCCAGCGCGCGCGGGTGGTCAAGGCGCTGGACTATCTGCAGGAGCGCGGCTGGATCGAGTTGGAAAGCAAACAGATGACCGATGTCTACGCCGTGCTCCAGGCGGACTTCGACGTACAGGGGCTGGCCAGTGAGCTGCATACCTATTTCGTGGCCCAGGAGGGCAGCGAGATCCGACGGATCCAGGCAATGCTCGCGCTGTTCGCCAGTGAGGAGTGCCTGAGCCATCGTCTGGCCCGCTACTTTGGTGACGATCAGGCGCCATCTCGCTGTGGGCATTGCTCGGTGTGCCGCGGTCAGGTCGCCCTCTTGCCCGAACCGCCACCGCTGCCGCCCCTGGCGGAGCATGATCGCAACGCGTTGTGCGCGCCATTCATCGCCGCCCACCAGGCTGCGCGAGGCGGTGAATTGCCTGGTAACGAATGCCTGGCACGCTTTCTCTGCGGCCTCAGCTCGCCACTGTTCACTCGCCTCAAGGCCCGGCAGATCAAGGGTTTCGCCGCGCTGGAGGATTATCCCTACGGCGAGATTCGTGCCTGGCTGGCCGACGCCTGACGGGCCGCGGTTGAGCTAGGCGTGGCGCGGTGAGCCATACTGCAAGGTTTCGAACGCAGGAAGCCACGCCATGACCCTTTCCCTGCCCCAGCGCCTGGCCCGCGCCATCAACGCGCAGCCCGGCGAGCTGGCCGCGGCGCTGGCCGGGTTCGCGCTGTTCTTCTGCCTGTTCAGCGGCTACTTCATGCTGCGGCCGATTCGCGAGTCGATGGGCATACAGGCTGGGGTGGAAAACCTGCAATGGTTGTTCACCGCCACCTTCGTGGTCATGTTGCTGGCGGTACCGCTGTTCGCCTGGCTCAACTCGCGGGTGCCGCGTATCCATTTCATCGACTGGGTCTACGGCTTTTTCTGCTTCAACCTGCTGGGTTTCGCCCTGGCGTTCAGCCTCATGGGCGAGAGTCTTTGGCTGGCGCGGGTGTTCTACGTGTGGATCTCGGTCTACAACCTGTTCGTGGTATCGGTGGCCTGGAGCCTGATGGCCGACGTGTTCGATTCGCCCCAGGCCAAGCGGCTGTTCGCCTTCATCGCCGCCGGCGCCAGCGTCGGCGGCCTCAGTGGCCCGGCGCTGAGCGCGCTGCTG
This sequence comes from Pseudomonas sp. PA27(2017), assembly GCF_001945445.1. Taxonomy (GTDB): domain Bacteria; phylum Pseudomonadota; class Gammaproteobacteria; order Pseudomonadales; family Pseudomonadaceae; genus Aquipseudomonas. Next base: position 13,660 of record NZ_MSXW01000057.1, on the reverse strand, counting down.
GTCGGCAGCATCGGTGCCAGCGGCCTGGCGTTGTTGGCAGCAGTACTGTTGGCCGGTGCACTGGCGCTCAAGCATTACCTGATGGCCTGGCGCGAGCGAGCCGGAGCAGGGCGCCCCGGTGCCAGCCAGACGGAAAACCCTCGGCGCCCGGTGGCGGGCAATCCATTCAGCGGCATGACGCGGGTGCTCACATCATCCTACCTGCTGGGTGTCTGCGCCTTCGTCATCCTGCTCGCCACGGTTACCACCTTTCTGTACTTCGAGCAGGCGCGGTTGGTGGCCGAGCTGTTTCCTGATCGCGACGAGCAGGTGCGGGTGTTCGGGTTGATCGATTTCGTCGTGCAGGCTGGCGCGCTGCTGGCCCAGCTGTTCATCACCAGCCGCATAGCCCAGCGCCTCGGCGTGCGCACCCTGCTGGCCGCGGTGCCGATGCTGATGTGCGTGGGTTTTCTCACCCTGGCCCTGGCACCGACCTTCGCGGTACTGGCCGGGCTGATGATCGTGCGACGCATCGGCGAATACGCCTTCGTGCGGCCGGGGCGGGAAATGCTCTTCGCACCGCTGGATGCCGAGAGCAAGTACAAGGCCAAGAACTTCATCGATACCGTGGTCTATCGCGGCGGCGACGCGCTCAGCGGCTGGGCCAAGAGCCTGATCGATCTGCTCGGCTACGGTGTGGCGCTGATCGCGGTGATCGGCGCGGTCTGCGCCGCGCTCTGGGGGCTGCTGGGCTGGTACCTGGGTGGTCGCGCCGACCGAGGTGAAACCGATGGGCCGGTGGCCGAACCCGAAGCGGCGGTCAGGCGCTGATCAGCGTGCGCGCTTCGCTGAAGCAGGCCTCGGCCAGCGGCGAGCGGGGCGCGCCACGGCGCATGATCAGGCCCAGCGGGGCCAGGGTGTGGGCGTCCTCGATGGGGGTGAGGATCAGTTCGTTGGTGAACTCGGCCAGGCCGTTCTGCAGCGGCATGATCGAGCAGCACAGGCCGGCGCTGACCGCTTGCAGCAACTGGTGAACGGCATCGGTTTCCAGCTTGGGCAGCGGTGTCATTCCCCGTGAGCGGAAGCTGTGGTCGATGGACTGGCGAAAGTGCATGCCGGCCGACAGCAAACCCAGCGGCAGGTCGATCAGGTTCTCCCAGCGCAGTGTGGTTTCGCTGAACTGGAAATGCCGGCGGTCATACAGCAGGCCCATGCGCGTGGCAGCCAGTTCGAGGCTGTCGAAGTGCTCGCGGTCGAGGCGGTCGAGATACGACAGGCCCAGGTCCAGCTGGTTGCTGCCCAAGCGTTCGAGAATCTGGTCGCTGCTCAGGGCGAACAGCTGAAAGCGCAACCCCGGATGCTGCTCGGCGAACAGGCGCACCAGCTCCATCGGGTCGAAACCCGACAGCGGCACCACGCCCAGGCGCAAGGTGCCGACCAGTTGGCCGCGGCAGGCGGCGGCCTCGGCATACAGGCCATCGTGGGCGGCCATCAAGCTGCGGGCCCAGGCCAATACCCGCTCGCCTTCGGCGGTGAAACCCTCGAAGCGCTGACCGCGGCGTACCAATTCCAGGCCCAGTTCGTTCTCCAGGTTGCGCAGGCGCATCGACAATGTCGGTTGGGTAACGTGGCAGCGAGCGGCTGCCTGGCCGAAATGGCGGGTTTCGTCGAGGGCGATGAGAAATTTGAGCTGCTTGATATCCATGGGCGCTCTATCGAGGGGGGGCTGGCACGGGCTGCGTCGAAAATTCTAGCAGCCGGGTCAGGAGGCGACGGTATCGTCCTGTGTCTGGGTGTGGCGTTCACCGACCCAGTACTCGATCAGCTCCCTCAGCTGTGAGAGCTCCACGGGCTTGGCCATGTGGCCGTCCATGCCGACCTGGCGCGCACGCTCCTTGTGTTCGCTGAGAATGTGCGCGGTCAGCGCGACCACCGGCGTGCGCGGGCGGCGCTCGGCAATCTCCCAGGCACGTAGCTGCTCGGTGGCGGAGAAACCGTCCATCACCGGCATCTCGCAATCCATCAGCACCAGGTCGTAGCGCTGGGCTTTCATGGCGGTGAGGGCTTCCTCGCCATTGCTCGCCGTGTCCGGCCTAAGGTTGAGCTTGCCGAGCATGCCGCGGATCACTTTGGTGGAAATGCTGTTGTCCTCGGCGACCAGAATGCGGAAATCCTCGGGTACTTCCAGTGCTGCCGGGCTGGCCTGGGCGGGGGCGTCCGGGCCGCGCTGGCGCTGGGCGAGCTCGTCGGCCAGGGTGGCCTTGAGGGTATAGCCGGCCACCGGCTTGGCGAGGATGCGCTTGATGCCGGCGTTGCGCGCGATGATCTTGCTCGGCGCGTGGCTGATGCCGGTGAGCATGATGATCAGGATGTCGTTGTTGAGGCTCGGGTCTTCCTTGATCTTGGCGGCCAATTGCATGCCGCTCATGCCCGGCATGTCCTGGTCGAGCAGCACCACGTCGAAGTACTCGCGCATGTGCGCACGGGTGCGCAGCAGCGCCAGTGCCTCCTTGCCGGACGGCACGCTGCTGACGTTCATGCCCCAGGCGTTGCATTGCTGCAGCAGCACCTTGCGGCAGGTGTCGTTGTCGTCCACCACCAGCAGGCGGGTGCCCTGCAGGGTGCCGTCGATATCGGTGCTCGGCTGCTGCAGGCGGGCGTCGTCCAGCGGCAAGGTCAGCCACAGGGTGGAGCCCTGGTTGCCGCCACTCTGGATGCCGAACTCGCCGCCCATCAGCAGGATCAGCTGGCGGGCGATGATCAGCCCCAGGCGGCTGCCCAGGCGGGTGGCCGACAGGAAGTCGCGGCTCTGCAGTTCGGTGTTGAGCAGTGCATCGCGTTCGCTGGCATTGAGCGGGTGGCCGCTGTCCTGCACGGCGAAGCGCAGGCGTGGCTGCTCGCCGCTGGTGTCGAGGGCGACCACCAGGAGGATCTCGCCCTCGGTGGTCTGCTTGAAGGCGTTGTCGAGCAGGCTGAGCAGGATCTGCCGCAGGCGCGTCGGGTCGCCGCTGACGATGCGTGGCACCTGGGGCTGGATGAAGCTGATCAGCTCGATCTTTTGCAGCTCGGCCTTGGCGCGGAAAATGTCCAGGCAGTCCTCGGTCAGTGCATTGAGGTCGAATTGCACGTCATCCAGCTCGATCTGCCCGGATTCCAGCTTGGATATGTCGAGAATCTCGTTGATCAGGTTGAGCAGCTCGTTGCCGGAGCTGTGAATGGTCTGCACGTAATCGCGCTGCTTGGCCGACAGCGGCGTGCCGAGCAGCAGCTCGGTCATGCCCAGCACGCCGTTCATGGGCGTACGGATCTCATGGCTGATCTTGGCCAGGAATTCGGCCTTGGCCTTGAGTTCGGCGTCGTTGGCGGCCAGGGCAGTGCGCGCGCGCGACGCAGCGCGTTGCAACTGGCGCTGGTGCTCGGCCAGGGCGGCGCTGAGCACCACGCCGCTAAGGGTAGCGATGGTGAACACGCCGATGACCAGCCAGCCTGGATCGAGCTGGTCGAAGCCGAACAGAATGGGAATGAACAGGCCGAACCCGACGTTGAACACCACCATGGCCACGACCAGCAGACGCGCCGACTGGTAGCCGTTGTGCCAGTGCACGCCGCTGACCAGCAGCACCGCGAGGGTGCCGAGGAACACCAGCAGGTAGACCAGGGCGCTGTACCAGAGTAGCCCGGTCATGAGGATGGTCAGGCCCAGTAGCAATGTCACCAGAGCGTGGCCCTGCAGGATCAGATTGAGCTTGCTGCGCTGCATCGGCGTGTGGCGGAAGAAACCGAGCACGAAGGCCGACAGGCAGAATGCGGCGATCAATGCACTGGTATCGGCGATCAGCGACTGGTTGTAGCCAAGTCTCGGCACCCAGGCGGCCAGCAGGCCGAGGTTGGCGGCCGCACATACCGCCAGGCCGCCATGCAGGCCAGCGAGCCACAGGCTGCACGCCGAGCGCATGTAGGCGAAGCGGATCAGGTTGTAGACCACTACCAGCAGCAGGGCACCGAGCAGGGCGCCGAACAGGTAGGCCGGCTTCTCCAGGCTGACCAGCTCGGCCTCGTCGATGACCTTGAACCAGGCCATCAGCGGGTGGTTGGAGGTCATCCGGACATAGACTTCCCGTGCCTGCCCGTCGTTGGGCAGCGACATCAGATAGGCGCGTGAAGGCAGCGGCCTCGAGCTCATTGGCATCGACTCGCCGCTGTGCACGGTCTGCTCTATCAGTGGGCCGTTGAGCAGGTAGTAATCGAGAAACTGTACCCGTGGCGCGAACAGCCACAGCCAGTAGGGTGCCTGGTGCTCAGGTACGTCGAAGCGCAGCCAGACGGCCTTGTCGCTGGGCGGGTAGGTGAAGGCGAGGTCATCGAGGGGCAGGAACTGGTTACGGCGGCTGCGTACGTCATCCAGGTTCAGCTGGGCACTGTCGTCGACGAACACCGACCAACCGGTGGCATAGGGCGTAACCACCCGCTGCGCCGCCGTGCTCGACAGGCAGACGCCGGCCAACAGCAGGCTGACGAGTAGACCTATGGCGATCCTGAGCCGTCGCACGTGGCAATCCCTTTTAGGTTATCCGGCTGAATTATAGCCAGCCGAGGTGGCACAGACTATGAAACTGAGACCCTATCCTGACAGCCAGGCCGCCCTGTTGAGCGGCTGCCTGCGGTATTGCCGATGGGCGGCATCGCGCGATGCCGCCATCTTGTTACATCACTTGTCGCCTTGCTCGCGGGCGATCGCCCGGTAACCGATGTCGTTGCGGTGGAACATGCCGTTCCAGCGGATCTTCGCGGCCAGGCGATAGGCCTGCTGCTGGGCATCCGCCACGCTGGCGCCGATGGCGGTGGCGCACAGAACGCGGCCGCCTGCGGTGACCACCTGGCCGTCCTGCAGGGCTGTGCCGGCGTGGAATACCTTGCCTTCCAGCTGCGCGGCGGCGTCCAGCCCTTCGATCACGTCACCCTTGGCGTAGTCGCCCGGATAACCGCCGGCAGCCAGCACCACGCCGACGGTCGGACGCGGGTCCCAGGTCCCTTCGACCTTGTCCAGCGCCTTGGCCAGTGCGGCTTCGACCAGCAGCACCAGGGAGCTTTCCAGGCGCACCATGATCGGCTGGGTTTCCGGGTCGCCGAAGCGGCAGTTGAACTCGATGACTTTCGGCGCGCCGCTCTTGTCGATCATCAGGCCAGCGTACAGGAAGCCGGTGTAGACGTTGCCTTCGGCCGCCATGCCGCGGACGGTCGGGTAGATGACTTCGTCCATCACTCGCTTGTGCACCTCGGCGGTCACCACCGGAGCCGGCGAGTAGGCGCCCATGCCACCGGTGTTCGGGCCGCTGTCGGCATCGCCAACACGTTTGTGATCCTGGCTGGTGGCCATCGGCAGCACGTTCTGGCCGTCGACCATGACGATGAAGCTGGCCTCCTCGCCGTCGAGGAACTCTTCGATCACAACGCGCGAGCCGGCGTCACCGAAAGCATTGCCCGCGAGCATGTCGCGCACGGCGTCTTCGGCTTCGGCCAGGGTCATGGCGACGATCACGCCCTTGCCCGCAGCCAGGCCGTCGGCCTTGATCACGATCGGTGCACCTTTCTCGCGCAGGTAGGCCAGGGCCGGCTCGACTTCGGTGAAGTTCTGGTAGTCGGCGGTCGGGATGTTCTGGCGGGCCAGGAAATCCTTGGTGAAGGCCTTGGAACCTTCCAGCTGGGCCGCGGCAGCGGTCGGGCCGAAGATGTCCAGGTCGCGGGAACGGAACAGGTCGACCACGCCTTTCACCAGGGGTGCTTCCGGCCCGACGATGGTCAGCTGCACGTTCTTTTCGGCGAAATCGGCCAGTGCCTGGATGTCCAGTACATCGATGGCGACGTTCTCGCACTTGGGCTCAAAGGCGGTGCCAGCGTTGCCGGGGGCTACGAATACCTTGGCGATGCGCTTGTCCTGCGCCACTTTCCAGGCCAGGGCGTGTTCACGACCGCCGCTGCCGATGATCAATACATTCATGTCTCTCTCCCGATGGAGGCGGGCCTTGGGCCCGTTTGGTGGATAGGAAAAGCGCTATCCACCCTACAAATTCCGAGGTCGCGATGAAGCCGGTAGATGCTAGGCGCCCCGGGTTTCGACAAGCGGAGTTGCCTATTGGCAATGAGCATTGGCGGAACCCGGGGCAACAACGCAGATGCCGGCTTCAGTGCGGCCGATTTAGTGCCTGAAGTGGCGCATGCCGGTGAAAACCATGGCAATCCCCGCTTCGTCGGCGGCGGCGATCACTTCGTTGTCGCGCATCGAACCGCCGGGCTGGATCACCGCGGTGATGCCGGCCTTGGCGGCATTGTCGATACCGTCGCGGAACGGGAAGAAAGCGTCCGAGGCCATGACCGCGCCCGGCACCGGCAGGCCGGCATGTTCGGCCTTGATGGCGGCGATACGCGCGGAGTTGACGCGGCTCATCTGGCCGGCGCCGACGCCGACGGTCTGGCGATTCTTGGCGTACACGATGGCGTTGGATTTGACGAACTTGGCCACTTTCCAGGCGAAGATCAGGTCATGGATCTCCTGTTCGCTCGGCGCGCGCTGGGTAACGATCTTCAGGTCTTCGGCCTTGATCATGCCGATGTCGCGGCTCTGAACCAGCAAGCCGCCGTTGACGCGCTTGTAGTCCCAGCCCGGCGCACGTTCGGTCGGCCATTCGCCGCACGCGAGCAGGCGCACATTGGCCTTGGCGGCAACCACTTCACGGGCGGCGTCGCTGATTCTCGGTGCGATGATCACTTCGACGAACTGGCGCTCGACGATGGCCTTGGCGGTTTCGCCGTCCAGTTCGCGGTTGAAGGCGATGATGCCGCCGAACGCCGATTCGGTGTCGGTGGCGTAGGCCAGGTCGTAGGCCTTGCGGATGCCGCCTTCGTCTTCCGGAACCACGGCGACGCCGCACGGGTTGGCATGCTTGACGATCACGCAGGCCGGTTTGACGAAGCTCTTCACGCATTCCAGCGCGGCGTCGGTGTCGGCCACGTTGTTGAACGACAGCTCCTTGCCTTGCAACTGCACGGCGGTGGCCACGCAGGCTTCGTCGGCATGCTCGACGTAGAACGCGGCTTTCTGGTGCGGGTTCTCGCCGTAGCGCATTTCCTGCGCCTTGATGAACTGGGTGTTGAAGGTGCGCGGGAATTGGCCGCGGTCTTCGGTGGACAGGGTGTCGCGGCCCTGGTCGATGGTGCCCAGGTAGTTGGCGATCATGCCGTCGTAGGCCGCGGTGTGCTCGAAGGCCTTGAGGGCCAGGTCGAAGCGTTGGGCATAGCACAGGCCGCCAAGCTTCAGGGAGTCGATGACCGCGGTGTAGTCGCCGGCGTTGACCACGATGGCCACGTCTTTGTGGTTCTTGGCGGCCGAACGCACCATGGTCGGCCCGCCGATGTCGATGTTCTCGATGGCATCGGCCAGGTCACAGCCGGGCTTGGCGACGGTGGCCGCGAAGGGGTACAGGTTGACCGCTACCAGGTCGATCGGCTTGATGCCGTGCTCGTCCATCACCGCGCCGTCGAGGGCGCGGCGGCCGAGGATGCCGCCATGAATCTTCGGGTGCAGGGTCTTCACCCGGCCGTCCATCATTTCCGGGAAGCCGGTGTAGTCGGCCACTTCCACTGCTGCCACGCCGTTGTCCTTGAGCAGCTTGTAGGTGCCGCCGGTGGAGAGGATTTCCACGTTGAGGGCGACGAGCTCGCGGGCGAATTCGAGGATGCCGGTCTTGTCGGACACGCTGATCAGCGCACGGCGGACGGGGAGGCGGGTGGTCTGGTCGGTCATTACAGGATCCATCAGCAGGGGAATCAGTAAAAAGGGCGGCTCGTCGAGGCCGCCCTTCTTCAGGATTTTGGTGATTTACAGCAGATCGTACTGCTTGAGCTTCTTGCGCAGGGTGCCGCGGTTCAGGCCCAACAGCTCCGAGGCCTTGGTCTGGTTGCCCTTCACGTAGTTCATGACGGTCTCCAGCAGCGGGGCTTCCACTTCGGTGAGCACCAGGTTGTAGACGTCGGTGACGTCTGCGCCCTCAAGGTGAGCGAAGTAGTTGTGCAAGGCTTTCTCGACGCTGCCGCGCAGGGTCTGGCCTTCTTCGCTCGGTGTGTTGAGGTGCTGTTTCAAGCTGGTGTTGTCGCTCACGGGTGCAATCCCACTTCCTAAAGTCTCGTTCATCAGTGTCATGCGGCAGCCTCTTTTTCGTCGTTGTAGCGTTCACCGAAGAACTGGCGAACGCTTGCACATTGCGCCTCCTGGCTGTCCAGACGATTGAACTGGGCACGGAATTCGCGGGCGCCGGGCAGCGTCGCGAGGTACCAGCCCACATGCTTGCGAGCGATGCGCACACCCATGACATCACCGTAGAAGGCGTGCAGGGCGGCCAGGTGCTCGAGCAGAATGCGTTCGATCTCGGCCAGCGCAGGGGCCGGGCAATGGGCTCCGGTGCGCAGGTAATGCTCAATTTCTCTGAAAATCCATGGGCGGCCCTGGGCCGCCCGGCCGATCAGCAGGCCATCGGCACCGGTGGCGGCCAGCACGTGGGCGGCCTTTTCCGGTGAATCGATGTCGCCATTGGCCAGTACCGGAATCGATACGGCCTGCTTGATCGCGGTGATGGTGTCGTACTCGGCCTCGCCGGTGTACAGGTCGGCGCGGGTGCGGCCATGCACGGCCAGGGCGACGATGCCGGACTGCTCGGCAATCCGCGCGACCTCGACGCCATTCTTGTTCTGACGGTCCCAGCCGGTGCGAATCTTCAGGGTGACCGGGACGTCCACGGCGGCGACCACCGCTTCGAGAATCGCCTGCACCAGCGGCTGGTCCTTGAGCAGGGCGGAACCAGCCGCCTTGTTGCAGACCTTCTTGGCCGGGCAGCCCATGTTGATGTCGATGATCTGGGCGCCCAGCTGCACATTGGCGCGGGCTGCCTCGGCGAGCATCTGCGGGTCGCCACCGGCGATCTGCACGGAGCGTGGCTCCGGATCGCCGCTGTGGATCATGCGCAGGCTCGACTTGCGCGTGTTCCACAGGCGTACATCGCTGGTGACCATCTCCGAGACCACCATGCCGGCGCCGAGGCGCCGGCACAGTTGCCGGAATGGCTGATCGGTGACGCCGGCCATGGGGGCCAGGATCAGTCGATTGGGCAATGTATAGGGGCCGATGCTTAGCGCCGACATAGGGCTTCCCTGCTCAAGAGACGTGCTGTTGAGACCAGTAGGAGAGTGCGAAAAGGGGGGAGATCATACCCGCTCTGAATGACCGGATAAAGGTGGTTTTGAACAAAATCTGAACAGCTAGGCGGTGGTGCCCCGGCGCATCGGCGGTCGGCCCCGATGCAGACGGCTGCCCGCCGGCTGCCGTCTATCGGCTGCTCGGGGCTACTCCGGCGAGTGGAAGTTGAGGCTGTAGTTCACCGCCCGGGCGCCCGGATCGAGGATGTCCAGCGCGATGTGGATCGGCGTCTGCGGCGGCATTTCCGCCTGGCCGGCCAGCTCGCCCGCCAGGTATTCGCTGGGCTTGAAGCGACGACTGGCGATCAGTTGGCCGTTGATGTCCGCGAAACGCATCTCCAAGAGCGGAAATGGCTGGGAGAACGATGCACGATTGTAGAGGATCGCGTCTACGACCAGGGCGCCGCTGAATTCCGGATGGCTGCGCACCACCAGGTTGCTGCTCTTGATCTGGTCGATGTCGACCTTGGAGGGCAAGATGCAGCCGAGGGTCGGGCAGATCTGTTCGAACCAGGGCCGGTACTGATCCTGGCGGGCCAGTTCGGCGTAGTGATAGATCACGTACTGCCCGGCCAGCGCGGCGGCCGCCAGCAGATTGAGCAGGCCCCAGCCGATCCAGCGGCCCCAGGGCTTGCGCGGTGGGCGCCAGTCGAGCTGCAGCGGCTCCTCTTCAAGCTCGAACAGGGCTTCGCCGCGCAGGTTCGGCTCGCTGCGTGGGCGCGCTTTTGCGCCCTTGGGCGCGGGCACCGGCGTTTGCGGCTCATCGTCGTCGAGTGGCGCGGGCTCAGACAGGTCGTCACGCTGGGCGCTGAGGCTGAACGTCGGCTCGGGCTCCACTTCCTCGCGGCTTGGCGCAGCAGGCTTCGCGGGGGTGAGGACGTCGCGCAGGCCCGGCGTTCTGGGCAGCGGCGGCACGGCCTCGAGGGCCTTGGCCGGCGGTGGTTGGCCGAAATCGATGCTCGGTGTCGGGCGCTCGCCCAGCGGCTCGAGCTCCAGATTGCTGACGGGCGGGTCGTCGCGCAGCAGGGCCTCGGCCCAACGTTCGTCTTCGGCAGGCTCGTCGTCGTCCTGATCATCGAAGCGCGGCGTTTGCCGGGTCGGCAGGTCGAGCTCGAGGAATTGGCGCGACAGCTGCTGCTCCTGGGCCTCGAGCTTGGCCAGCTCCTCGTCGAGGTCGAGGTCATCGAGATCGAGGTCGTCGTGGATCCACAGCGTACCGTCTTCGGTCTTGCCCTGCGGCTTGGCAGTGGCAGGCGGCACGGCTGCAATGCTCGGTGCGGGTGCGGGTGCGGGTGCGGGTGCGGGTGCGGGCGCGGGTGCGGGTGCGGGGGGCTTGGGCGTTGCCGCGGGTGCGGGTGTGGCGGGCGCCGCGGCACGCATGTCCGGAATGTGATGGCCCTGCTCGCGCAACTGCCGCGCGGCATTGAATACCTGCAGGCAGGCGCCGCAGCGTACCGAGCCCTGGGCAACGGCGAGCTGGGCCAGGTTCACGCGGAAACTGGTGCTGCAGTTCGGGCATTGGGTCACAAAGCTTTCGGTCATGCGTCATCCGACGGCCGCGGGGCGGCAAAAACGGGGCGATAGTCTACCCCAACAGATTGCAAAAGCAGCATTAAGTGCCGTGCCCCGTCAGCACGGGCACGGCACGGGCGACTGCTTAACGGCGAACGCCGCTGATGCGCACCCAGCCGTCCTGGACAGCGGTCGGGTCGAGGTCGAAGTCGGCGGCGTATGCGGCGCGCACCTCGTCGGCCTGTTCGGCGAGGATGCCCGACAGCGCCAAGCGGCCGCCTGGCTTGACCAGGCTGGTGATCTGCGGCGCCAGGCTGACCAATGGGCCGGCAAGGATGTTGGCGACCACCACGTCAGCCGGCTCCTGGGGCAGGTCGGCCGGCAGGTAGACGGGAAAGCGCTCGTCGGCGATACCGTTGCGTTGCGCGTTGTCGCGCGACGCTTCCAGGGCTTGCGGGTCGATGTCGGTGCCGACCGCCCGCGGCGCGCCGAGCAGCAGGGCGGCGATGGCCAGGATGCCCGAGCCGCAACCGAAATCCAGCACGCTGCAGCCTTCCAGCGGCTGGGCGTCGAGCCACTGCAGGCACAGCGAGGTGGTCGGGTGGGTGCCGGTGCCGAACGCCAGGCCCGGGTCGAGCAGCAGGTTCACGGCGTCCGGCTGCGGCGCCTCGTGCCAGCTCGGCACGATCCACAGGCGCTGGCCGAAACGCATTGGCGCGAAGCCGTCCATCCAGCTGCGCTCCCAGTCCTGGTCCTCGATACGCTCGATCTGGTGTTCCGGCAACGCGCCGTCGGTCAGCAGTTGCAGGTGGGCAACCAGCGCGTCGGCGTCGGTATCGGCCTCGAACAGGGCCAGCAGATGGGTGTGGCTCCACAGCGGCGTGGTGCCCAGGTCGGGCTCGAAGATCGGCTGATCTTCGGCGTCCATGAAAGTGACGGACACCGCGCCGACGTCCAGCAGGGCGTCTTCATAAGTGGGCGCCTGCTCAGGGGTGATGGCGAGGCGCAGTTGTAGCCAGGGCATGGGGGGCTCCGGTGGGGCGACCGCGAGCGCAGGGCTGGCGGCGGCAGATAATGGTCTCGGGCGGGTTCAGGTGCTGACGTCCGGGTTGTCCCAGTCATCCTGGCCATCGTTGTCGATGAGCCAGTTTAAGGCCGCGTGACGCTCCATGACTACGCTGGGGTTGAGGCCGGCGGGCATCGGCGCCTGCTTGAGGCGGGCGTCCACGCAGGCCCAGTGGTAGCGGTAGATCAGGTCGGCTTCGTCGAGGATGCTGGTGATGTCGCGCAGTTTCGCCTGCGCCATGAACGTGGCGAAATCGGGGTGTTGCGCCACGGCCTGGATGGCGAAGTCGCAATCGATGGCATGGTCGGGGAAATCCAGCTCCTCCACCACGCCCAGCGCCCACAGCAGCACCCAGTAGGCTTCGTACTTCCAGACCATGTTGACGACATCCTGCTCGCTGCCCTCGTTACCGAGAATGCGCGCTTCCTGATGCGTCAGCTCGTCGATGCCGTACTGCTCCAGCAGCTCCTGGCACCACCGGGCGGTGTCCGGCGTGTATTGACCGGCCTGGCGATCGCAGGCGGCCTGGATGGCGACCAGGCAGGCGATGGCGCGGCGGGCGATTTCCTCGGCGTTGCGCACGCGCACCTCGCTGGCATCCTCGATCATCGGCAGGTGCTCGATATAGGGGATGCCGGCTGCCTCGAGGCGGGCGATGGAGGCTTGCTTGCGCGCCTCGGGCGTCAGGCTGGTTTGGGAAGATCCGTTCATGTCGCCATCCTTTTTGACGTTGAAATGCAAAAGGGGAGCGGCCTTGGCCGCTCCCCTTCTGTGGTGCCGGACGCGCTCAGTGCTTGTCCATGCCCAGTTTCTTTTCCAGGTAATGGATGTTGATCCCACCCTGGCAGAACCCCTTA
>NZ_MSXW01000057.1:0-990 GCF_001945445.1 Pseudomonas sp. PA27(2017) | reverse complement strand
TCTCGTCCAGGGCGTTGCGCATGCGGGCCAAGGCCTCGTCGCGGGTCACGCCGTAGGTGATCAGCTTGCCGATCAGCGAGTCGTAGTTCGGCGGTACCGAGTAACCGCTGTACAGGTGCGAGTCGACACGCACACCGAAACCGCCCGGAGCATGGAAGTGCTTCACCTTGCCGGGGCAAGGCATGAAGTTATCCGGGTCTTCGGCGTTGATGCGGCACTCCAGGGCGTGGCCCAGGAGCTTGATGTCTTCCTGCTTGTAGGACAGCTTGTTGCCCGCGGCGATGCTGAGCATCTCCTTGACGATGTCGATGCCGGTGACCATTTCGGTAACCGGGTGCTCGACCTGAACGCGGGTGTTCATCTCGATGAAGTAGAAACGACCGTCTTCATAGAGGAACTCGAAGGTACCGGCACCGCGGTAGCCGATCTCGATGCAGGCATCGACGCAGCGCTTGAGTACTTCGGCGCGGGCCTTCTCGTCGATCAGCGGTGCCGGGGCTTCTTCCAGCACTTTCTGGTGACGGCGCTGCAGCGAGCAGTCGCGGTCGTACAGGTGGATGGCGTTGCCCTGGCCGTCGGACAGCACCTGGACTTCCACGTGACGCGGGTTGCCGAGGAACTTCTCCAGGTAGACCATCGGGTTGCCGAACGCGGCACCGGCTTCGGTGCGGGTCAGCTTGGCCGACTTGATCAGGTCTTCTTCCTTCCACACCACGCGCATGCCACGACCACCACCGCCGCCAGCGGCCTTGATGATCACCGGGTAGCCGACCTCACGGGCAATGCGCAGGGCTTGAGCTTCGTCTTCCGGCAGCGGGCCGTCGGAGCCAGGAACCACCGGCACGCCGGCCTTGATCATGGCGTCCTTGGCGGACACCTTGTCACCCATCAGGCGGATGGTGTCGGCTTTCGGGCCGATGAAGGCGAACCCGGAGTTTTCCACCTGCTCGGCGAAGTCGGCATTTTCCGCAAGGAAGCCGTAGCCGGGGT
>NZ_MSXW01000056.1 GCF_001945445.1 Pseudomonas sp. PA27(2017) | reverse complement strand
CCAGCGGCCTGCGCAAGACCGTAAACTGGTACCTGGACAACCTCGACTGGTGCCGCCGCGTTCAGGACGGCAGCTACCAGCGCGAACGGCTCGGCGCGCCCAAGGAGCAATAAACGATGAAAGGCATCATCCTCGCCGGCGGTTCCGGCACCCGGCTGCACCCGATCACCCTGGGCCTGTCCAAGCAGCTGCTGCCGATCTACGACAAGCCGATGATCTACTACCCGCTGTCGGTGCTGATGCTCGCCGGCATCCGCGAGATCCTGGTGATTTCCACGCCCCACGATCTGCCGCAGTTCCAGAAGCTGCTTGGCGACGGCAGCCAGTTCGGCCTGCAGTTGAGCTATGCCGAACAGCCGGAGCCGGATGGCCTGGCCCGCGCCTTCATCATTGGCGAAGCGTTCATCGGCACTGATCCGGTGTGCCTGATCCTCGGCGACAACATTTTCCATGGTCAGCACTTCACCGAAAAACTGCTGCGCGCCGCGGCAGCGGACAGGGGCGCCACGGTATTCGGCTACTGGGTCAAGGACCCTGAGCGCTTTGGCGTGGTGGAGTTCGATGCTCAGGGTCAGGCGATTTCCATCGAGGAAAAACCGGCCCAGCCACGCTCCAGCTATGCCGTAACAGGCCTGTACTTCTACGACAACGACGTGATCGAGATCGCCAAGGCGGTCAAACCGTCCAAGCGCGGCGAGCTGGAAATCACCGACGTCAACAACGCCTACCTGCAGCGCGGCGATTTGCGCGTCGAGCGCTTCGGCCGCGGCTTCGCCTGGCTCGACACCGGCACCCACGACAGCCTGCTGGAAGCCTCGCAGTACGTACAAACCATCGAGCACCGCCAGGGTCTGAAAGTCGCCTGCCTGGAAGAGATCGCCTACGGGCAGGGCTGGATCGACCGCGAATGTCTGCTGCGCCAGGCCAAGGCATTCGGCAAGACCGGCTATGGGCAGTACCTGTTCAGCCTGGCCGAGGACAACTGATGCACATCATTCAAACCGCCATCCCCGAGGTGTTGATACTCGAACCCAAAGTATTCGGCGACGAGCGCGGGTTCTTTTTCGAGAGTTTCAACGCCCGCGCCTTCAGCGAAGCCACCGGCCTCAATCCGGAGTTCGTCCAGGACAACCACTCGCGCTCGCAGCGCGGCGTGCTGCGCGGCCTGCACTATCAGATAGAGCAGGCCCAGGGCAAGCTGGTGCGCGTCTCGGCCGGCGAGGTGTATGACGTCGCCGTGGATCTGCGTCGCCAGTCACCGACCTTTGGCCAGTGGGTCGGCGCGCACCTGTCGGCCGAAAACAACCGGCAGATGTGGGTACCCGAAGGCTTCGCCCACGGCTTTCTGGTGCTCAGCGAGTTCGCCGAGTTTCTCTACAAAACCACCGATTACTACGCGCCGGCCTTTGAGCGCTGCATTCGCTGGGACGACCCGAAGCTGGCCATCGACTGGCAACTGCAAGGCGAGCCCAAGCTTTCCGCCAAGGATCAGCAGGGCATGCTGTTCGACGACGCCGAGCTGTTTCCATGAGGATCCTTGTGCTCGGCCAGCAGGGTCAGGTCAGCCGTGAGTTGCAGTCGTTGCTCAGCCAACAGCACGAACTTATCGTGCTCGGCCGCGAGCAGCTCGACCTTGCCGATACTGCGCGTTTGCGGGAAGCCGTGCGCCATCTGCAGCCGGAGCTGATCATCAATGCCGCCGCGCACACGGCGGTCGATGCCGCCGAAAGCGAGCCGGAGGCGGCCTTTGCGATCAATGCCATCGCCCCCGGCGTACTGGCCGAAGAGGCCGCGGCACTCGACGTACCCTTGATCCACTACTCCACCGACTACGTGTTCGATGGCAGCAAAGCCACTGCCTATGACGAGGACGATGCTCCCAACCCGCTAGGCGTATACGGCCACAGCAAGCTGGCTGGCGAGCAGGCCATCGCGGCGGTGGGTGGCAAACACCTGATCCTGCGCACCAGCTGGGTGTATTCCCTGCACGGGCGCAATTTCCTGCTGACCATGCAGCGCCTGCTGCAGGAGCGCGAACAACTCAGCGTGGTGGCCGACC
>NZ_MSXW01000055.1 GCF_001945445.1 Pseudomonas sp. PA27(2017) | reverse complement strand
CGGTGTGATTCATGACTGGGGTGAAGTCGTAACAAGGTAGCCGTAGGGGAACCTGCGGCTGGATCACCTCCTTAATCGAAGATCGCAGCTTATTCATAAGCTCCCACACGAATTGCTTGATTCATTGTAGAAGACGATGCTGTAACGCCTTATATAGGCTGATTGCTCGGTTGGTTAGAGCGCACCCCACGCTTTTAGATAGAGAGTAGGGTGAGGTCGGCTTGGGGCAGCCCTGTTATAGGTCTGTAGCTCAGTTGGTTAGAGCGCACCCCTGATAAGGGTGAGGTCGGCAGTTCAAATCTGCCCAGACCTACCAATTCAGGTGCAGATGATATACGGGGCCATAGCTCAGCTGGGAGAGCGCCTGCCTTGCACGCAGGAGGTCAGCGGTTCGATCCCGCTTGGCTCCACCACTATCTGGTTGCAGTCGTTAATGAGTAAGAGTTCAGAAATGAGCATTCTCTGCAGAAGCAGGGTGAATGTTGATTTCTGGTCTTTGACCAGTCGAAACATCGTTCTTTAAAAATTTGGGTATGTGATAGAAGTGACTGATTGATTACTTTCACTGGTAATTAATCTGGTCAAGGTAAAATTTGCGTTGTTCTCAAGTGCAAATTTTCGGCGAATGTCGTCTTCACGTTATAGACAGTAACCAGATTGCTTGGGGTTATATGGTCAAGTGAAGAAGCGCATACGGTGGATGCCTTGGCAGTCAGAGGCGATGAAAGACGTTGTAGCCTGCGATAAGCTTTGGGGAGTCGGCAAACAGACTGTGATCCAGAGATCTCTGAATGGGGGAACCCACCTAGCATAAGCTGGGTATCATGCACTGAATACATAGGTGCATGAGGCGAACCAGGGGAACTGAAACATCTAAGTACCCTGAGGAAAAGAAATCAACCGAGATTCCCTTAGTAGTGGCGAGCGAACGGGGACTAGCCCTTAAGTTGATTTGAGATTAGTGGAAGGCTCTGGAAAGTGCCGCCGTAGTGGGTGATAGCCCCGTACACGAAAATCTCTTATCAATGAAATCGAGTAGGACGGAGCACGAGAAACTTTGTCTGAATATGGGGGGACCATCCTCCAAGGCTAAATACTACTGACTGACCGATAGTGAACCAGTACCGTGAGGGAAAGGCGAAAAGAACCCCGGAGAGGGGAGTGAAATAG
>NZ_MSXW01000054.1:598-55179 GCF_001945445.1 Pseudomonas sp. PA27(2017) | reverse complement strand
GCACTGCGGCGTTAAAAACAGGCTGGATTGCCAGCCCAAACTAGGCGTTCCCGTCAGACTGCTCATTTACAGCTCGTAAAGTCGGGCGCGACTCCGACCGGTCCTCGCCTGTTTTTGCGGGGCCGCCCAGGCCTTGCATTGCTCTAGCTCGCGAGACTTTGAACAGGCTCTGAGGCGAATCGCGGGCATGAAAAAGGCGACCCGAGGGTCGCCTTTTCGTTGCGTTGCGATCAGGCCATGCGGCGCAGGGCTTCGATGCGCTCTTCCAGCGGCGGGTGAGTCATCAGCAGGCCCGCCAGGCCGTTCTTCAGGCCACCGTTGATGCCGAAGGCGGTCAGGCTGTCGGGCATCTGCACCGGTACGCCCTGTTCGGCACGCAGGCGCTGCAGTGCGGCGATCATCGCGCCCTTGCCGGCCAGCCGTGCGCCGGCTTCGTCGGCCTTGTACTCACGTTTGCGCGAGAACCACATGACGATGATGCTGGCCAGGATACCCAGTACCAGCTCGGCGAAGATGGTCGCCACGAAGTAGCCAATGCCGTGGCCGTCTTCGTTCTTGAGGATCGCCTTGTCGACGAAGTTGCCGAAGATGCGGGCGAAGAACATCACGAAGGTGTTCACCACGCCTTGAATCAGCGCCAGGGTGACCATGTCGCCATTGGCCACGTGGCCGATCTCGTGGGCCAGCACGGCGCGCACTTCATCAGGGGAGAAGCGCTCGAGCAGGCCCTGGCTGACGGCGACCAACGCGTCGTTCTTGTTCCAGCCGGTGGCGAAGGCGTTGGATTCGTAGGCAGGGAAAATGCCCACTTCTGGCATCTTGATGCCGGCATCGCGCGACAGTTCTTCGACGGTCTGCAGCAGCCACTGCTCATGGCGGGTGCGCGGCTGGGTGATGATTTCGGTACCGGTGCTCATCTTCGCCATCCACTTGGACAGGAAGAGCGAGACCAGCGAGCCGGCAAAACCAAAGACGGCGCAGAAGATCAGCAGGCTGCCGTGGTTCTGGCCGGTGAAGCGATCAACACCCAGCAGTTTGAGGGTGATGCTGGCGATAACCAGTACCGCCAAGTTGGTAGCCAGGAACAACATAATGCGCATCATGGTGTGAAACGACTCCTCACGGGAAAGACAGGCTCGATACGGCGGCTATATAAGGGCTCGCCCTGTGGTGATTCAACCGAGTCACTATTTCAAACTGTGTCGCCCGGCCCGGCGGCGTGAAACGGCCGCGTGCGGGCGCCAATGCTTAGATGGGCATTTTCGCGTTTATTTCAATCGCCACGGAGAAAATCCGTCGCGATCGCGACGCCTTCGGCAGGTTGATCTCCCTCAATATGGCTGGGCAGCGCGCTGTTCGAGCAGTTGGCGAGTCAGTCGCGCAATCCGTTCACCATGTTGCTGGGCGAGCGCTTCACGCAATTGGAAGGCCAGGGTCGCCTGCACCCGATCCACCGCAGGCGGCAGTGCTTCGCCCTCGGTGATCGCCCGGGGAATGCCCCGAGACAAACGCAGGAAGCCTTTTTCGCTGAGCACCGCCTGGTCGAGCGCGTCGTAGCCGATGGTGGACTCGTAGCGCAGGTAACCTTCTTCAGCCAGCCACAGCAGCGCACCCAGGCACGCCTGATGACGTTTGCTCGGCAGGCCGAACTCATCCGGTTCTTCGCGGCCGATCAGGTCTTCCACGTACAGCGAGACCTTGCGCGGAAAGGCCTGATAGAGCATCAGCAAGCCGCTGGCGGCGTCCTTGTAGAAGTCGTCTATCTGCAGGTCCATGGGGCGTGCTCTGGAGGCGAGGGAGGCGGATGCCCGGCGGGCATCCGCGATGGCAGGGGTTACTGGCGATAGGTCTTGAGGAAGCTGCCGATGCGGCCGATCGCCTGTTCCAGGTCGTCGACGCGGGGCAGGGTGACCACGCGGAAGTGATCCGGCCACGGCCAGTTGAAGGCGGTGCCCTGAACGACCAGCAGTTTCTCGGAGAGCAGCAGGTCGAGAACGAATTTCTCGTCGTTGTGGATCGGGCAGACCTTGGGATCGATCTTCGGGAAGGCATACAGCGCGCCCATGGGCTTGACGCAGCTGACGCCGGGAATGTCGTTGAGCAGCTCCCAGGTGCGGTTACGCTGTTCCAGTAGGCGGCCCTGCGGCAACACCAGATCGTTGATGCTCTGGTAGCCACCCAGTGCGGTCTGGATCGCGTGCTGGCTTGGCACGTTGGCACACAGGCGCATGTTGGCCAGGATGTCGAGGCCCTCGATGTAGCTTTTCGCGTTGTGCTTGGGGCCGGAAATGATCACCCAGCCGGAGCGGAAACCGGCCACGCGGTAGGACTTGGACAGGCCGTTGAAGGTCAGACACAGCACGTCCGGCGCCAGGGAGGCGGTGGAGATGTGCTGGGCTTCGTCATAGAGGATCTTGTCGTAGATCTCGTCGGAGAAGATCACCAGATTGTGCTGGCGGGCCAGTTCGACGATATCCAGCAGCACTTCGCGCGAATACACGGCGCCGGTGGGGTTGTTCGGATTGATCAGCACCAGCGCCTTGGTGTTCGGGGTGATCTTGGCGCGCATGTCGGCGATGTCCGGAAACCAGCCGGCCTGCTCGTCGCACAGGTAGTGCACCGGCTTGCCGCCGGAGAGCGCCACGGCGGCGGTCCATAGCGGGTAGTCGGGCGCCGGGATCAGCACTTCGTCACCATTGTTGAGCAGGGCCTGCATGGCCATGACGATCAGTTCGGACACGCCGTTGCCCAGGTAGATGTCCTCGATGCCGACGCCTTCGATCTGCTTCTGCTGGCAGTACTGCATCACCGCCTTGCGCGCGCTGAACAGTCCCTTGGAATCGCTGTAGCCTTGCGCCGTGGGCAGGTTGCGGATCACGTCCTGGAGAATTTCCTCGGGGGCTTCGAAACCGAATGGCGCGGGGTTGCCGATGTTCAGCTTGAGGATGCGCTGGCCTTCCTCTTCCAGACGCTTGGCGTGTTTGAGCACCGGGCCGCGAATGTCGTAGCAGACGTTGGCGAGCTTGTTGGATTTGCTGACCTGCATGGTGAAGAATCCCGAATCGAAGAAAGGCGGCCTCTAAGGGGCCGAGGCGGCGGCGAGCCGTGGCGGGTTGAGGTGTCGAATCATACGTGTCAGCCTGAGTCGGGCAAAGATACAGATAGGGCTTTTTTATCCCGAGGAGGACGGCCTGTGAGCAAGCTCGAAAAACCACTGGAAACCTGGCGCGAGGAGCTGACGGACGCGCAGTTCAACGTCTGCCGTCTGGGCGGCACCGAACGGCCGTTCACCGGTGAGTACCACGACAGCAAGGTGCCGGGTGTCTATAAATGCGTGTGCTGCGGCACGCCGCTGTTCGACTCGGACGCCAAGTTCGACTCCGGTTGCGGCTGGCCGAGTTATTTCCAGCCGCTCAACGATCAGGTGATCACCGAGCTGGACGACTTCAGCCACGGCATGCACCGCATCGAAGTGCGCTGCAGCAACTGTGATGCGCACCTGGGGCATGTATTTCCCGATGGCCCGCGGCCCACCGGGCTGCGTTACTGCATCAATTCGGTATCGCTCAAGCACGTACCCCACGAGGCCTGAAGACAGATTCGCTATCAGGCTCGCCAATGGCGGGCCTGTTTTTTTATGAATTGAATTGTGTGCAATTAAATCGCTGGCTACTCTTTTCGCTTCACTCAATCAGAAGAGCCCTGACACCATGAGCCAAGACCTGCTGGCCATTCCCTGCACCACCATCACGGGCGAGCAGAAACGCCTGGGCGATTTCGGCGCCAAGGCCATTCTGGTGGTCAACACCGCCAGTCAGTGTGGCTTCACCCCGCAGTACCAGGGGCTCGAAGCACTCTGGAAGCAGTACCGCGAAAAGGGCCTGATGGTGCTGGGCTTTCCCTGCAACCAGTTCGGCAAGCAGGAACCGGGTGACGAGCAGGCCATCTCCAGTTTCTGCGAGCTGAATTTTGGAGTGAGCTTTCCACTGTTTCGCAAGGTGGAGGTCAACGGCCCGGCGGCGCACCCGTTGTTCGTGCAGCTCAAACGCGAGGCGCCAGGTTTGCTCGGCACCCAGCGGATCAAATGGAATTTCACCAAGTTCCTGATCAGCGGCGACGGTCGAGAGGTCACGCGTTACGCGCCGACCACCAAGCCTGAAGCCCTGCAGGCGGCGATCGACGCACTTACCAATGGATGACCTGAAGCTAGACCGTCAGCTGTGCTTCAAGCTCTACGCGGCGTCCCGCCAGGTGGTGCGAGCCTATAAGCCGATGCTCGATGGCCTGCAACTGACCTATCCGCAATACCTGGTGATGCTGGTGCTCTGGGAGTGGGACGAGTCGGCGCCCGCGCAGCCGACGGTCAAGGCCCTTGGCGAGCGCCTGTTGCTCGATTCCGGCACCCTGACGCCGCTGCTCAAACGGCTGCAATCGGCTGGGCTGGTGGAGCGTCGGCGTAGCGCCGCGGATGAGCGCGAAATGCACCTGTACCTCAGCGAGCAGGGGCGTGCGCTACGCAGTCGTGTGCCGATGCTGAAGCAGCAACTGCTGTGCGAGCAGGGCGTCGATACCAGGCAACTGGAACCCTTGCGCAGCCAGCTCGACGCACTGTTGCTGCGCCTGGGCGAAAGATTGTCCGAGTAGCAGAAGGCTGCTCGCCGTTCACGCGGGCAGCCACTGGTCGAGCAGGGCGAGCAACTCTTCACGGCGGAAGGGCTTGGCCAGGTAATCGTTCATGCCCGCGGCCAGGCAACGTTGGCGCTCGTCCGACAGGGCATTGGCGGTCAGTGCGATGATCGGCAGCTGCTGCCAGGTCGGGTTTTCCCGAATGCGGCGGCTGGCCTCGTAGCCATCCATGACCGGCATGTTGCAGTCCATCAGCACCAGCGCGAACGCTTCTTCCTGCAGCCTGTCCAGGGCCTGCTGGCCATTGTTGGCCAGCACCACGTCGAGCCCCTGTTTGGCCAGCATGCCCTTGGCGACCAACTGGTTGACCGGATTGTCCTCGACCAGCAGCACGCGCGCCGCTTTGCGGTCGGTGGCGATTGGCATGGCAGCACCGGCGAGGTCGTCGGATGCACGCAGCAGCGCGTGATTCAGTGCCTGCAGCAGGTGCTGTCGGGTCAGCGGCCTGGCGACCTGTTCCAGCGGCGCGAGTGCCGCGGCCTGTTCGCTATCGAGGAAGCTGCCGTAGGCGGTGACCAGGATGATCGGCGTCGCCGTTTGCTCGCGCAGCTTTTTCATGCAAGTGGGGCAATCGCTGATCAGTACGTCGGCGTCGAGCGCCTCGACACCCCCGGCGCTGTCGAGGCGGCGGTAGCTCAGGCCCCAGTTGCCGATCAGTAGCGGTAGCAGCTCGGCCAGGCCGGTTTCGGCGCCACAGATCGCCAGCACGCGTCCGCTCAGCTGCGGCGCAGGCGGCGCTGCTTCCAGGCTGGGCAGCGGCAAAATGGCACTGAAGCGGCTGCCGCTACCCGGCGTGGACTGCAGCTCCAGCGTGCCGTCCATCGCCTCGCAGAGACGGCGCGTGAGCGCCAGGCCGAGCCCGGTGCCGCCGAACTGCCGGGTTATGTTGGCGCCGGCCTGGGTGAACGGCTGGAAGATGCGCGCCTGGGCATCCTCGGCGATGCCGATGCCGGTGTCGCAGACCTCGATACGGATGCATTCGCCCTCGGCGCCGATACGAATGTCGACGCGGCCTTCGCGGGTGAATTTCAAGGCGTTGGACAACAGGTTGCTAACGATCTGCCGCACCCGCGTTGGGTCGCCGAGTACCTGGGCCGGTAGCTGTGGATCGATCAGGCAGGTCAGCTCCACACCAGCCTGGGCGTTTTGCGACAGCAGGCTGGCGGTGCCTTCCACCAGCGCGCCGAGGTCGAAGGCGATACGCTCCAGCTCCAGCTGGCCGGCCTCGAATTTCGACAGGTCGAGAATGTCGTTGAGCAGGTCGACCAGCACCTTGCCGGAGTCGTGGGCGATGGACAGCTGCTGGCGCTGTTCGCTGTTCAACGGCCCTTCGAGCGATAGGGCGAGCATGCCCAGCAGACCGTTGAGCGGAGTGCGGATCTCGTGGCTCATGTTGGCCAGGAAGATCGAGCGCGCCTGGGCCATGGCCAGGGCGTCACGGCGGGCCTGCTCCAGCTCGTCGTTGGAGCGGCTGAGACGGTTGTTGGCGGCTTTCAGCTCGACGGTCCGGGCCGAGACGATGGCTTCCAGTTCGCCCAGGTAGTCGGTAAGGCGGTCTTCGGCGGTGCGTCGTTGCTCGATCTCGGTGGCGATGCTGGCGAACTGGCGGTTGGCGACCTTGACCAACACACCGATCTCGTCGCGCTCATGACCAGGCGGACAGGGCAGCGGCGTGCGGTCGGGGGTGCGCAGGTCACGGCCGGCCAGCGCCTGAATCACCTGGGTGAGCGGCTTGGTGAGCATGAAGTAAAAGAGCACCAGCAGGATCACCGACAGCAGCAGGCTGCGGGTGAAACCGTTGACCATGGTCAGCACCGAACGCTTGAGAAAGTTGCTGCCGAACGCGTAGGTGTCGATGTCTAGTTGCAGCATGCCGAGT
This sequence comes from Pseudomonas sp. PA27(2017), assembly GCF_001945445.1. GTDB lineage: Bacteria > Pseudomonadota > Gammaproteobacteria > Pseudomonadales > Pseudomonadaceae > Aquipseudomonas. The sequence goes on along the minus strand of NZ_MSXW01000054.1, from coordinate 48,614 downwards.
TGTTCGTCTGGCGCGTGATCGACCGACAGTCGGGTTTCGAAATGGCGACTGCTGCCGAACAGGAAGTCGCTGAACAGCCGGTAACGGCTCTGCATGGATGGCTGAGCGGCGCTGGCCAGTACCTCGCCATTGCTGTCGACGATGCGCGCGCCGATCACCGCGGGGGAGCGGCGCAGGCCGACGACCAGCTCCTGGGCGAGTTCGGCATCGATGTTGTAGGCAATCCGCGCGGCAGGGTTGTGGCTGATCTCCATCAGCGCACGAATCTCGCGGTTGATGGCCGCGTCTTCGCTGGCATAATCGACGCCGATCTGCACCAGGCTGAGCAATGCGCCCAGAATGAACGCGACGAGAACGGTGAGGCCGGCCTGCTTGAATGACAGTCGCTGTCTGAGTGGTATTTCCATATTGGGGCGCTGTCTCGTTCCGATCGCTGCCCAAGCATAGTCGATCTGGCCTGTTTTTCGGCACACCTGCCTCACAGACTGAATACTCGAGGAGCTGCTACGTGGATTCCCGTATTACCGATTTTCTGGCTCGCGCCGAAAGCGTGCTGACCCGCATCGAGCCGCTGTTGCCGGCTGTTCGCGAACCGCTGGAATGGACCGATACCCTGGCCGCGCGCTGGCAGCGTGAAGGCCGTTCGGGCTATCTGCAGGCGCTCAAGGTGAGCCTGGACATGAATCTCAGCGACCTGATCGGCGTCGATACCCAGCGCGAGCAACTGGCGCGTAATACCCGGCAGTTCGTGCAGGGCATGCCGGCCAACCACGCGCTGTTGTGGGGCGCGCGCGGCACCGGCAAGTCGTCGCTGGTTCGCGCGCTGCTGGCCGAGCATGCCGGCGCCGGGCTGCGCTTGATCGAGATCGAGCGTGACCACCTGGCCGATTTGCCGCGGGTGGTCGAGCAACTGATGAAGTTGCCACAGCGCTTCATCCTGTTCTGCGACGACCTGTCGTTCGAGGCGGGCGAGGGCGATTACCGGGTACTCAAGAGCGTGCTCGACGGTTCGCTGGAGCGTTCGCCGGAAAACGTACTGCTGTACGCCACGTCCAACCGTCGGCACCTGGTGCCGGAACGCGAGAGCGACAACGCCAACACCAAGATGGTCGACGGCGAGCTGCACCCGAACGAGGCCGTCGAGGACAAGATCGCACTGTCGGACCGCTTCGGCCTGTGGCTTTCCTTCTATCCCTTCACCCAGCAGCATTATCTCGACGTGGTACGCCACTGGATCGAGGTTCAGGCCGAGCAGGCCGGCCTGCAATGGCAGTGGAGCGAGGAGTTGGAAATACTCGCCGTGCGCTGGGCCACCGGGCGCGGCAATCGTAATGGCCGTTGTGCCTATCAGTTCGCCCGCCAGTGGGTCGGGCTGCAGCTACTGGAGACATCGCAATGATCGACTTGAGTCAAACCGGTTCCGGCCTGGACGGCTACGCCCTGCTGACCGCCCAGCTGGAGGCCTTGCTGTCCGGCGAGCGGGATTTCATCGCCAACGCGGCGCAGTTCAGTGCTTTCGTCTATCACGAGCTGGAGGGCCTCAATTGGGCCGGTTTCTATCTGGTAAAGGACGATGAGCTGGTGCTCGGCCCGTTCCAGGGCAAGGTGGCTTGCGTGCGCATCGCCTTCGGGCGCGGCGTGTGTGGCGCTGCGGCGGCATCGCGGCAAACCCAGCGGGTCGAGGATGTGCACGCCTTCCCTGGCCATATCGCCTGCGACAGCGCGTCCAACAGCGAGCTGGTGGTGCCGTTGCTCAAGGACGGCCGGCTGGTCGGTGTGCTGGATCTGGATAGCCCGCGAACGGGGCATTTCACCGAGGCGGATCAGCGTGGTATCGAAGGGCTGGCCGCCGTGCTGCTGCGCGCCAGTGATTGCTAGAAGAGCAGTGAGGCCTGAGAGGCGCAGGCCTCTCAGTCGTATAGCGCCTTCTTCTTCCAGTCGCCGTCGTCTTCCATCGACTTCAGCCCCTCGTCCAGCTCGCTGTTCGCATCGCCGCTAGGCGCCTGGGAGCTGACCAGCATTGCATTGACGCGTTCCAGCTGCTTCTGGAACTGCGCCAGGGTCGCCTGGTAGCGGGCGGCATCGGCCTGCTTCTGCAGAAATTGCACGCCACGCTCCAGGGCCAGCCGGGCGTGCCCGTTCTGTTGCTGCTGCAGCGCCTGCTTGGCCTGGTTGCCGTACAGGTCCACATACAGCTGCACCAGCATATGACGAATTTCCTTGGCCCACTTCTTGGCTTCGTCGACAGGTAGCTGACCGGTCTGCGCAAGCTTGCCGACCTGGCCGTGGAGCGCTTCCAGCTGGGCGCGAACCTGGGTGGCCTTGGCGTCATCGGTCACGTGATAGGGCGCGTTGCGCACTGGAATGTCCGGGCCCATGGCGATCAGCTTGCGCAGCTCCTCGACCATGGTCGCGTAGGCGCTGTCCTGTTTGTCGACTTCCAGGATGCGCTCGGCGAACTGTAGCTGCAGGCTGCACAGCAGCAGCTTGAGCTCGGGCGTCATGAACTGGCCGGCGAACTGTTCGTTGAGGTCGGCGATGCGCCGGTAGCGCTCGGCCAGGTCGGCTTTCAGGCGCGCCTTCTTGCGCTTGTTGTTTTCGGCCAGTTGATTCAGATAGGCCAGCAGCACCAACAGCGTGATACCGCCGATTATCGCCATGGTGATCACGAGCGAGGACATCGTCTAAACCTCTTCAAAGCCTTGGGGCAGGGCGCAGCGGCCCGCAAGGTGGCGCTGCCTGTCGCTATCAGTCATCTTACTCGCGTTCTGCCATCATTGCGCGGTCTGCGCGTTTCGCTTGTCGCATTAAAGCAGGCATGTTCGGCAGGCACTCTGCCGATGGTCTTGGAATCAGATTGAAGTCGTTGATTTTAAAAATTTTTATATGAGCTGTTGACGAGTGTTGAAAGGCTCCATAGAATGCGCGCCACTTCCACGGTAATGCTGAAAAGCACAGCGGGGAAGCCGGAAATTCCGGGCAATGTCCCCTTCGTCTAGTGGCCTAGGACACCGCCCTTTCACGGCGGTAACAGGGGTTCGAGTCCCCTAGGGGACGCCACTTCCAGAAGAAGTGGAGCAGCAAAGATTGCGGGAATAGCTCAGTTGGTAGAGCACGACCTTGCCAAGGTCGGGGTCGCGAGTTCGAGTCTCGTTTCCCGCTCCAGATTTCAGGTTCAGCGTGGCAGCTGAATCGTTGTAAGAAGTTCCAGGTCCCCTTCGTCTAGTGGCCTAGGACACCGCCCTTTCACGGCGGTAACAGGGGTTCGAGTCCCCTAGGGGACGCCAATTTGTTGTAAATGCGGGAATAGCTCAGTTGGTAGAGCACGACCTTGCCAAGGTCGGGGTCGCGAGTTCGAGTCTCGTTTCCCGCTCCATATAAACGAAAACGCCGCTCAATCGAGCGGCGTTTTCGTATCTGCGTTTCGGCGCAGAACAAAGCCCGTCAGCATCACTATTGCTGGCGGGCTTTTTCGTCAGTGGCGGCTGGTCGGTGCCGGCATGGCCAGCAGTTGCTTTTCCTGGTTCCAGTCGAACGGCTCGTCGTTCTCTTCGGCGTAGAAGCGGCGCTCGTCGAGCTGCTGGTACAGGTCGATCTCATCGTCCGGCATGAAGTGCAGGCAATCGCCGCCGAAGAACCACAGCAGGTCCCGCGGTACCAGGTGGGCGATCTGCGGGTAGCGCTGGAAGATCTGGCTGATCAGTTCCTGGCCCAGGTACAGGCTGCGCTCCATGTCCACGGGCAGTTCGGCGAGCAGCTCGTCGTAGCGCTCGAGAAAGTTGGCATGGCTGGCATCGAGGATCTGCTCGGCTTCACCCAGGGCAACGAGGATGGTGCGCAGGTGGTTGAGCAGGACGATGTGATGGTCGAGATGGGGATTGGCCATGTCCGGGTGATCCTGAAAGTAAAACGGGCGCCGGAGTATAAGGTCCATGGCGCCCGCTGTCGTCTCTGCCTTGCGATTACCTCACCTTGCCTTCGCTGGGCAGCAGCTCCTCCTTGCTGAAGTCGTCGACGTCGATCACCACGCGGCGGGCCTGCTCGGCGCGCTGCAACTGTTGGCCTTCCTCGGCGCTGAGCACGCCAGCGGCGACTGCCGTTTCAATCTCGTTGTGCCCGGGCACTTCACGCACTTGCCCAGCCTTGACGGCCTTGTGCAGTTTCTTCTGCAGTGGCGCAGCCTCCTGCAGCAGGTTGAAGGCGTGTTGCAGAGCACCGACCGGATCCTCGGGCGAGGTGGGGCGGAAGCAGCCTTCGAGCACGGCCTCGAGCGCCGGATTGCCAGCATTCTGGCCGATGATCGCGGCGACTTGCGCGTCGAGCTGATCGTCCGGGCCCTGGTGGCGGCGGCCGAAGGGGAATACCAGCACGCGCAAAGCGCTGCCCAGCAGGCGGTTGGGGAAGTTGCTGAGCAGCTCGTCGATGGCGGTTTCGGCCTTGCCCAGGCTCTCTTCCAGTGCCCAGTGCAGCAGTGGGCGTACGTGCTCCGGATAGTCCTGGTCGTGATAACGCTTGAGCGCCGCGGAGGCCAGATACAGATGGCTGAGTACGTCGCCCAGGCGGGCCGACAGGCGCTCGCGGCGCTTCAGTTCACCGCCCAGCAACATCATGCTGAGGTCGGCGAGCATGGCGAAGGCGGCGCTCAGGCGATTGAGGGCGCGGAAGTAAGGGCGGCTGATGCGGTCGCCCGGTACCTTGCCGAGCAGGCCCAGGCTGAGGCTCAGGATCAGCGTGCTGGCGGCGTTGCTGACGGCGAAGCCGATGTGTTGCATCAGCAGATCGTCGAATTCCAGCAATGCCTGGTCGCGGTCCTCGCGGCCGGCCAGGGCCATTTCCTTGAGCACGTAGGGATGGCAGCGGATAGCGCCTTGGCCGAAGATCATCAGGTTGCGCGAGAGGATGTTGGCGCCCTCGACGGTGATGAAGATCGGCGCGCCTTGCCAGGAGCGGCCAAGGTAGTTGCTCGGGCCCATGATGATGCCCTTGCCGCCGTGCACGTCCATGGCGTGGGTGATGCATTCACGCCCGCGCTCGGTCAGGTGATACTTGAGGATCGCCGACAGTACCGACGGTTTCTCGCCCAGGTCGACTGCGTTGGCGGTGAGGATGCGTGCGCTGTCCATCAGCCAGGCGTTGCCACCGATACGTGCCAGGGCTTCTTGAATACCTTCGAAGGCCGACAGTGGCACGTTGAACTGCTTACGTACCTGGCTGTACTGGCCGGTGACCAGGCTGGTGTACTTGGCGGCACCGGTTCCGACTGCCGGCAGCGAGATCGAGCGGCCGACCGACAGGCAGTTCATCAGCATCATCCAGCCCTTGCCGAGGTAGTCCGGCCCGCCGATCAGGTAGTCCAGCGGGATGAACACGTCCTTGCCGCTATTGGGGCCGTTCATGAAGGCGGCGCCAAGCGGCAGGTGACGGCGGCCGATATCTACGCCGGGGGTATCGGTGGGAATCAGCGCCAGGCTGATACCGAGCTCTTCCTTGTCGCCGAGCAGGTGATCTGGGTCATAGGCCTTGAAGGCCACGCCGAGCAGCGTCGCTACCGGGCCCAGGGTGATGTAGCGCTTTTCCCAGTTCAGGCGCAGGCCGACGACTTCCTCGCCATTCCACTGGCCTTTGCAGATCACTCCGCTGTCGGGCATGGCGCCGGCATCGGAACCGGCCAGTGGGCCGGTCAGGGCGAAGCAGGGGATGTCGTCGCCGCGGGCCAGGCGCGGCAGGTAATGGTTGCGCTGTTCTTCGGTGCCGTAATGCAGCAGTAGCTCGGCCGGGCCGAGGGAGTTGGGCACCATCACGGTGGAGGCCAGGTCGCCGCTGCGGGTCGCCAGCTTCATCGCCACTTGCGAGTGGGCGTAGGCCGAGAATCCCTTGCCGCCGTATTCCTTGGGAATGATCAGGGCGAAGAAGCCATGCTGCTTGATGTGTTCCCAGGCTTCTGCCGGCAGATCCATGCGCTGGCCGATTTCCCATTCGCTGACCATGGCGCATAGCTCTTCGGTAGGGCCATCGATGAATGCCTGTTCTTCGGCGGTTAGCGTGGCTTTCGGGTAGGCCAACAGCTTGTCCCAATCCGGGCGACCGCTGAACAGCTCGCCGTCCCACCAGACGGTGCCGGCTTCGATGGCATCCTTCTCGGTATTGGACATCGGCGGCAGCACTTTCTGGAACCAGGCGAACAGCGGCTTGGTGAAGTGCTTGCGGCGCAACTCCGGTAGCGCCAGCGGGATGGCGACCGCTAGCCACAGCAGCCAGAAGATCACCAGCAGCCAGCCCGGTGCGTGGCTGTAGGCACCCATGATCAACAGATAGGCGGCAACGATTGCCAGGGCGGGCAGGGGAGCCGTGCGGCGGTGGGCCAAATAGGCCGTACCGATGACCAGAACGAGCAACCAGACAGCGAGCATGCAGAATCCTCCGTGATGGCGACAGCAGAACGGCGTGTGCCGCCATAATCGTAGTCGGCCCGTGCAAAAGCTGCCGACAGGGGCGTAACAGAGCACGTCCTGAAGGATCGTGACCCGTCGCGTTCCCGATAGTGACCCCGCTGTAGGCTGGCGAGTTCGTATAACAAATTGCATCCACGGATGACCTGTTGGTCAGCCCGTGAATCACGCTGGTCGTCTGCTCCATGAACGAGGTCGATAGCCAACATCACCGTGGCCGGCTTCCTTCTTGGCGACACAGTGGTAGGGTTGTCAGCCTCTCCGTTGGCAGGACTCTGATAAGGACGGTTGGTGATGCTGAAAATTTGGGGCCGCAAGAATTCCAGCAACGTACGCAAGGCGCTGTGGTGCGCTGAAGAGGCGGGCGTCGCTTACGAGCGAGTCGAGGCCGGTGGCGCCTTTGGCGTGGTCGATCAACCCGAGTACCTGGCGCGCAATCCCAACGGCCGCGTGCCGATGATCGAAGACGACGGCCTGGTGCTGTGGGAATCCAACGCCATCGTGCGTTACCTGGCCGCGGCCTATGCGCCGGGCTCCCTTTATCCTGAGGATCCTGTCAGCCGCGCCGGTGGCGACAAGTGGATGGACTGGACGACCTCCAGCTTCGCCGGCGAGTTTCGCGATCTGTTCTGGGGCACCTTGCGTACTCCGGTCGAGCGGCGCAACGAGGCCGTGATCGAAGCGGCCCGGCAGCGCTGTATCGACATGTTGGCGCTGCCCGAAAAGGCGCTGGGCGAACAGCCTTACCTGTCCGGTGAGCGCTTCGCCATGGGCGACATTCCACTGGGCAGTTTCATCTATGCCTGGTTCGAAATGCCCATCGAGCGGCCAGCGCAGCCCAACCTGCAGGCCTGGTACGCGCGATTGCGCGAGCGCCCGGCCTACCAGCGTGCAGTGATGACCGAGCTGACCTGAGGGCGCCTCTAAAAACCACCGGCGTCGTCACCGCCTATGTTTTAGCGATGCCCATGGGCGGGCAATTGCGTTGCAATGTTTGCGCTGTACCCCCATCTAAACCCTGTCTTTTTCATGCGTGCGTATCCTTTATGAGTACTGCTCTGTCGATCCGACAGCTGACCAAAACCTACGGCAACGGCTTCACCGCCTTGCACGGTCTCGATCTCGACGTCGCCGAGGGTGACTTCTTCGCCTTGCTGGGGCCCAACGGTGCCGGCAAGTCCACCACCATCGGCATTCTTTCCACTCTGGTGAACAAGTCCAGCGGCACGGTCAACGTGTTTGGCCATGACCTCGATGCCCAGCCCGCTGCGCTCAAGCGCTGCCTCGGCGTGGTGCCTCAGGAGTTCAACTTCAACCAGTTCGAGAAGGTCTTCGATATCGTCGTGACCCAGGCGGGTTACTACGGTATTCCCGCGCGCCTGGCCAAAGAGCGCGCCGAGCAGTACCTCACCCAGCTTGGGTTGTGGGAAAAGCGCGGCGTGGCGTCACGGGAGCTCTCCGGTGGCATGAAGCGCCGGCTGATGATCGCCCGCGCGCTGGTTCATGAGCCGCGCCTGCTGATCCTCGACGAGCCGACCGCGGGCGTCGACATCGAGCTGCGCCGTTCGATGTGGAGCTTTCTCACCGACCTCAACAAGCAGGGCATCACCATCATCCTCACCACCCATTATCTGGAAGAGGCCGAGCAGCTGTGCCGCAACATCGGCATCATCGACCATGGGCGGATCGTAGAAAACACCAGCATGAAGGCGCTGCTGGGCAAGCTGCACGTCGAGACCTTCCTGCTCGATCTCAAGCACGACCTGGCAGCCGTGCCAGCTCTTGCCGGCTACCCCGCCAAGCTGGTCGACCGCCACACCCTCGAGGTGCAGGTCGACAAGAGCCAGGGCGTCACCGATCTGTTCCGCCAGTTGGCGGCGCATGACATCGAGGTGCTGAGCCTGCGTAACAAGAGCAACCGCCTGGAGGAGCTGTTCGTGTCCCTGGTCGAGAAGAACCTGTCGAAGGTGGCCGTATGATGCACGAGCAGTCCGAGTTCAGCGCCAACCTGGTGGCCTTGCGCACCATCGTCTATCGCGAAGTGCGCCGCTTCATGCGCATCTGGCCACAGACCCTGCTGCCGCCGGCGATCACCATGGTTTTGTACTTCGTGATCTTCGGCAACCTGATCGGCCGACAGATCGGCGACATGGATGGCTTCACCTACATGGAGTACATCGTGCCGGGTTTGATCATGATGTCGGTGATCACCAACGCCTACGGCAACGTGGTGTCGAGCTTCTTCGGCAGCAAGTTCCAGCGCTCGGTCGAGGAGCTGATGGTGTCGCCAGTCTCGCCGCACACCATCCTCATCGGCTACGTCACCGGTGGCGTGCTGCGCGGCCTGGCGGTCGGCATCATCGTCACGCTTCTATCGCTGTTCTTCACCCATTTGCAGGTGCATCACCTCGGGTTGACGGTGCTGGTGGTATTGCTGACGGCGACCATCTTTTCCCTGGGCGGCTTCGTCAACGCGGTGTTCGCACGCAACTTCGACGACATCTCGATCATCCCGACCTTCGTGCTGACGCCGCTGACCTACCTGGGTGGGGTGTTCTATTCGATCAGCCTGCTGCCGCCATTCTGGCAGACGGTATCGATGGCCAACCCGGTGCTGCACATGGTCAACGCCTTCCGTTACGGCATCCTTGGTGTGTCGGATATCAGCATCGGCACCGCCATCGGCTTCATGCTGGTCGCCACGGCGGTGCTCTATGTGCTGTGCGTGCGCCTGCTGGTCAGCGGGCGCGGGATGCGTCAGTAAGCGGTTTGTCGCGGCAGGCTGCGGGCGAGCCCTACAGCCAGCCGTAATGGCGGAAGCTGGCGTAGAGCCCGGCACAACCTGCGCCGATCACGCCGAGTACGGCGAAATAGCCGTACTGCCAGGTCAGCTCCGGCATGTTGTGAAAGTTCATGCCGTAGATACCGGCCACGGCGGTAGGGAAGGCCAGGATCGCTGCCCAGGCGGCGAATTTACGCTGCACCACGCTTTGCCGGGACGACTCGAGCAGCAGGCCGATCTCGATGGCATGATCGGCCATCTCGCGCAGGTTGGTCAGGTCTTCGAGCAGGCGATTGACGTGAATCGCTACGTCGCGAAAGTACGGTCGCATGTTCTTGTCGATGAAGGGGAAGTCCAGGTGCTGCAGCTCCTGGCAGATCTCCGCGAGGGGCCCGATGTTGCGGCGCAGGCGTAGCAGGTCGCGGCGCAGTTGTTGGATGCGCACCACCTCGCTGTGGGTCATGGCGCATTCGAGTACGGTCTGTTCGAGCTGCTCCAACTCGCTGTAATAGGCGTCCATCAGCGGCCGGTAATTTTCGATGATGAAGCTGATCAGCGCGTAGAGCACGAAGTCTTCGCCGTGCTCGAGCAGCAGCGGCCTGGCTTCGCAGCGCTGGCGCACCTTGGAGTAAGGCGCCGAATCGCCGTAGCGGGCACTGATCACGTAGCTCTTGCCGGCGAACAGCTGGGTTTCCACGAAGGTCAGCTCGCCGCCGACCTGCACCGGCGAATAGAGCACCAGAAACAGCGCGTCGCCGAAAATCTCCAGCTTGGGACGGGTGTGGCGCTGCAGGGCATCTTCCAGGGCCAGTTCGTGCAGGTTGAACTGGCGCTGCAGGTTGCCGAGTTCCTGGCTGCCGGGATCGTGCAGGCCGATCCACACGAAGTGCTCGGGCTTGCCGGCCCATTCCCGACCCTCGTCAAGATGAATATCGCTGACCTTGCGGCCCTTGCTGTAAACCGCTGCTGCGACCATTTCGCCCATGGTGTGCCCCACGCCAGATTGGTGCTGGCAGCTTACCTGCTTATCTCGCCGCGCTCAGCAGCCGCGTGAGCGGCTTTTTCACGGCTGGCTTACAGCGAATGCTGCTTGTCCAGCTCGATCGCCTTATCGAGGGTTTCCAGTAGCGCTGCGCGCACCTTGAGCTTGGTCTTGCGGTGCGCGTTCATGTTGATCTTCTTGAACTGCGCCGCCACGGCCTGGGCGGTCGCCAGCAGTTGCTCGACCGGCACCACCTTGTCGAGGAAGCCGGCATCGACGGCGCCTTGCGGGTCGAACATCTCGCCGTTGATCACCGAGCGATGGAAGGCGGACTTGCGCAGACGATCTCGGGCCAGTTCGATGCCGACGTGGTGCATGGTCATGCCGATCTGCACTTCGTTGAGGCCGATGGTAAAGGCGCCTTCGACGCCGATACGGTAGTCACTGGAAAGCAGCAGAAAGGCGCCCTTGGCCACCGCATGGCCGGGGCAGGCGGCGATGATCGGGTACGGATGGGCGAGCATGCGCCTGGCCAGCGTCGAGCCGGCGGCGACCAGGTCGATGGCATTCTGCGGGCCGGAGGTCATCACCTTGAGGTCATAGCCACCGGAGAGAATACCCGGCTGCCCGGTAAGGATGACGATGGCCTTGTCCTGGGTCGCTCGGTCCAGGGCCGCATTGAAGGCATCGATCATCGCCGGCGAGATCGCATTGACCTTGCCGTTGTTGAGAGTCAGCGTGGCGATGCCGTCATCGAGTTGGTAGCTGATCAGGTCGCTCATGGTCGACTCCTTGTTGTGAAATGTGCGGCTGACGTTACCCATCCGCCGTGATCCGGTAAAGCACGAAGGGTGACCGTAGAGTCAGGGTGGCGGCAGGCAAACAGGCTGTCGCTCGATCGCGCCGATGATGGAGTGGACGGATCACCACTGCCCATATTTGCAGGCTGCTTTGCCCGGCGCCTGACGCTGCTGGGTGCCTTGCTCCGTCAACGGAGCAGGCTGGCTATTGTTCCCGATGGCTTAAGCGCATGAATCTTTTGAAAAAAGTTTTGCGTTTGGGCAAACCTTCGATTACATTAGCGCGCCTCGACAGACAGCGCGTCTGGCGAGATCCGGTGAAGTGTCCGAGCGGTTGAAGGAGCACGCCTGGAAAGTGTGTATACGAGAAATCGTATCAAGGGTTCGAATCCCTTCTTCACCGCCACTTTCGCAATACCTAAAGCCCTGAAAAAGTTACTTTTTCGGGGCTTTTTGCATTCCGGGTCGGGTAGCTGTCGAAGAAGTGTCGAAAGCGCTTATTCGTAGTGGATCCAGAGCCGCAGCACCTTGACCACGTGCTCATCCTGCAGCACCTGATAAACGAGCCGGTGCTGGATGTTGATACGCCGCAAGTAGGTGCCGGACAGGTCGCCCACCAGCGTCTCGAAGGGCGGCGGGTTCTGGAAGGGGTTCACCTGTACCACATCCGGCAAGGCCTTGGCCTTGTCCTTCAAGCCTGCCGCAGCAAGCTTCCTGGCGTCTTTCTGAGCCTGTTTTGTGAATGCGAGCTGCCAAGTCACCAATCCAGTTCTTTGGCACAGTCGTCTACCGTCTCTTCCACGCCTTCCTTGATGGATTCGCGCATGCCCGGAACAGACAGCAGGTATAGCGTTTCCTGGATGGCTTGCCAGTCCTCGGCCGAGACCAGGACGGAGTTGGTGCGCTTGCCCGAGATCATGATCGGCTGATGAGATTCCGCGGACTGATCCATCAGGCGATACAGATTGGTGCGTGCTTTACTGGCGGTGAGTATTTGCATGATGCTTGGCCTCTTGGAGATGCTCGTGTCGTACGCTAATTCGTACGTGATGTTGATGAATCTCCGGCGTTTACGGGCGAGCTTGAGGGTGGCCCGATTGTCTAGGCTGATTGGCTCGTGTATCGTCCGCCGCGTTTGATGGGGCAGCCTGCTCCCGTCAGGCTTCATCGTTTCAACTCCCGCCTTCCAACAAGATCAAGAGTCAAAAAGCCATACGGTTCCGAGGCTTTGATTTCTTGGCGTCCGCGTTTCTTTCGTGGCTTTTTTACTGATGCATCAAGGTACGCGAGCATGTCATGCCGTCGTATCTGTCTGTGCAGCGTAGATTGCGCTTAACGGCAACAGCACTCTTTTCTCGATGCGCCTCCTTCGGCGTCATCGCTTCGAGGTTTTTATGTCGCAATTGCTTGGCATGGCGCTGGGGCCCTTGCTCGGTTTGTTCATCATCAGTATCGGTAACGGCTTCATATCATCGCTGACCACGCTGCGCCTGGACGCAGCCGGGGTGTCGGCGACGGTGATCGGTATCGTGTCGGCGTCCTATTTCATCGGCCTGACCCTGGGGGCGTTGTTCAATGACCGGCTGATCCTGCGCATCGGCCATATCCGCGCCTACAGCAGTTTCGCTTCGCTGACGGCGGTGAGCGTGTTGTTGCAGGGACTGTTCTTCGACCCTTGGGCCTGGTTCGTCTTCCGGCTGATCGCCGGCTGGTCGATTCTCGGGGTGTTTCTCGTCGTCGAAAGCTGGATGCTCCTGGCGGGCGACCAGAAGGTGCGTGGTCGCCTGCTGGCGTTGTACATGATGGCGCTGTACGGCTCCGGCATGCTTGGCCAGCTGCAGCTTGGCGCCATCGATGCCTGGGGCGAAACCGCGCCGTTCATGGTGGCGGGGCTCCTGGCGTCGTTGTCGGTGCTGCCCATGGGCATCATTCCGCGGGTCACGCCGCTGGTGGAAAAGGTCGAACCGCTGCTGCCCCATCAGTTGATCCGCATGACCCCAACCGGGGTGATTGGCTGCTTCGGCTCCGGCATCGCCATTGCGGCGGTCTATTCGCTGCTGCCGCTGTACCTGCAGCGCGTCGGCATGAGCGTCAGCGAGGTCGGGCAGATGATGGCCAGCGTGATTCTCGGCGCCATGCTGCTGCAATACCCGGTGGGGCGCTGGTCCGACCAGCATGATCGGCAGAGCGTGCTGATCGTGCTGAGCCTGTTCTGCCTGCTGATTTCGCTGGCGATCATGATTCTGCCGTCATCGCCGCTGCTGCTCATGGTGTTGCTGTTCCTGCTGGGGGGCGGGGTGTTCGCCGTCTACCCGGTGGCGGTCAGCCATGCCGCTGACCGGGCGCCGGCTGGCGCGCTGGTGCGCATGGTGCAGGGGCTGCTGCTGATCAATTCCCTGGGCTCGGCGATCAGCCCGCTGATGATTTCGCCGCTGATGGAGCACCACGGCGACGCCGGTTTGTTCCTGGCCTTCAGCCTGCTCAACGGTTGCCTGGTGCTGTTGTTCTTCTGGCGTCGCAAGCTGCGCCCGGCGCCGCAGCCTGTGGCACCATTCGAGCCGGCGACGCCCGCCTCGATGGTGGGTGCGGAGCTGCGGGTGACCGAGGACCTGGTCCAGGGCGCGCTCGAGCACGAGCGTATGGAGGACCTTTCCGACGTAGTGCCCGGTGTCGAGGTCGCCGAGCCGGTGGTCGATATGACGATGGACGCCCGGGAGCGCGAAGGTGGGCTTCAGGCCTGAAGGTGAAAAGCATCGAATGAGGGGCGTGCGGCCATGAAATGGGACATTTTTTGCCGCGTCGTCGATAACTACGGCGATATCGGCGTGACCTGGCGTCTGGCTCGGCAGCTGGTGGCCGAGCAGGGCGCTGAAGTGCGTCTGTGGGTCGATGATCTGGCGGCGCTGGCGCGTATCTGCCCGCAGGCCGATGCTGATTCCGATTGCCAGCTACTGAGCGGGGTCGAGGTGCGCCATTGGCCGCAGACCTGGCAGGCTGTCAAGCCAGCGGATGTGGTGATCGAAGCCTTCGCATGCGATCTGCCAGACGACTACGTGGCGGCGATGGCCGCGCGCACGCGGCCCGTGCTCTGGCTGAATCTGGAATACCTGAGTGCCGAGAGCTGGGTCGAGGGTTGCCACGGCCTGCCGTCGATGCAGGGCAGCGGCCTGCAGAAGTTTTTCTTCTTTCCAGGCTTTACCGCCGGCACGGGCGGGCTGCTGCGCGAGAGCGGGCTGCTCGCTGCGCGCGACAGGCTGCAGGGGAGCGCCGAGGCGCGCGCGCGGTTTCTCGCTTCGCTAGGCGTCAGCCCTGGCGCCAATGCCCGCTTGGTTTCCCTGTTTGCCTATGAAAACGCTGCGTTAGAGAGCTGGCTGGATGCCTTGGCGGGCGCTGATATCCCGACCCATCTGCTGGTGCCGGAGGGGCGGATTCTTGGCGACTTGCAGCATTGGGCAGGCTCGCCGCTCGAGCCGGGTCAGGTCATACGGCGCGGCGCCTTGAGCGTGCAGCTGCTGCCCTTCATGCAGCAGGAGCAGTACGACGCGTTGCTCTGGTGCTGCGACCTCAACCTGGTGCGCGGCGAGGATTCCTTCGTGCGTGCGCAATGGGCGGGCCGGCCGCTGGTCTGGCACATCTACCCGCAGCAGGACGATGCGCACCTGGAAAAGCTCGACGCTTTCATGGCCCTTTACTGCCAAGGGCTTTCAGGCGAGGCCCAGGCGGCTTTGCGCGCCGTGTGGCAGGCCTGGAACGCGGGAGAGGACATGGCGCCGGGCTGGGAGGCCTGGCTGCAATGCGCCGAGGAGCTGGCCGCCCACGCACGGGCATGGGCCAGGCGCCAGGCGGTACGTGCAGATCTTGCCGCAGCGCTGGTGCAGTTTTACCGAAATTGGCTATGATACGCGGCCTCGAATTTTGTAAATCCATTCAGATCCGGATATTCGTATGAAAACCGCACAAGAAATGAAGCCTAACAGCGTGGCCCTGATTGATGGCCAGCCATGGCTGATCCAGAAGGCCGAGTTCACCAAGTCCGGTCGTAACAGCGCCATCGTCAAGATGAAGCTGAAGAACCTGATCAACGGCTCCAAGACCGAAACCGTCTACAAAGCCGACGACAAGATGGAGCCGGTCATCCTTGAGCGCAAGGAAGTGAACCTGTCCTACATCAGTGGCGACGACTACGTGTTCATGGATCCGGAGTACAACTCTTACGAGCTGCGCGCCGAAGACCTGGAAAGCGTTCTGCCGTTCATCGAAGAAGGCATGAACGACGTCTGCGAAGCCGTGTTCTTCGAAGGCAAGGTAATCTCCGTCGACCTGCCGACCACCATCGTGCGTCAGCTGGCCTACACCGAAGGTTCCGCTCGTGGCGACACTTCCGGCAAGGTGATGAAGCCTGCCAAGCTGAACAACGGTACCGAAGTGAAGGTTGCCGACTTCTGCGAAATCGGCGACTGGATCGAGATCGATACCCGTACCGGCGAGTACAAGTCCCGCGCCAAAGCGCCGGCCTGATTCAGCTCTGCGCTGTACTGAAAAACCCGGCCTGGCGCCGGGTTTTTTATGCGCTGCGATCAGCGCTTCGTGGGGAAGGCGATCGAGCGATCAGTCGTCACGACCATCCATCATGGTGCGCTTGAGCATCACATAGACCGCCCCCGTGCCCCCGTGCTTGGCCACGCAGGAGGCAAAACCCAGCACCTGCGGATGCTGGCGCAGCCAGGTGTTCACGTGGCTCTTGATCATCGGCTTGCGGCCATCGATGCGTACCGCCTTGCCGTGGGTCACCCGCACGCAGCGGATTTCCAGCTTGGTGGCTTCGGCGAGAAACTCCCAAAGGGTGTCGCGGGCCTTCTCGACGCTCATGCCGTGCAGATCGAGGCTACCGTCGAAGGGAATCTGGCCGAGTTTGAGCTTGCGCATCTGGCCGTCCTGCACGCCGTTGCCCGCCCAGAAGAGCGCGTCTTCGGCGCCGACGTCGATGACGAACTGATCGGACAGGCCATCGACCTTGATGGTGTCGGTACGTTGCGTGGCTGCCTGGCGCAAGGTGGCCAGGCGCGCACGATCGCTCTTCGGCTTACCGGTGTCGGCGCGATCGTGCTTGATCGGCTTCACGCCTTGCAGCTGGGCTTTGAACAGGGAAAGGTCGTCGTCTTGCATGGGGCCTCCGCACGGGCGCCCAGTTTACCAAGCGGCGCAGGGCGGGTCAGTCGCGTTTCTTCATCAGCTGCGGAGACATCGCCAGGTCGGCCTTGCGCTGACGCATGCGGCGACGTGATTTGCGCCATCCCACCACGCCGCCCCAGAACAGCAACAGCCCGAGCACCAGCAGCACGCTGGCGTCGGTGGTCGAATCGTTGAGGTTGCCCAAGGCCGGCGGGCGGCCCAGCATGGTCGAGGCGCCCGCCATCATGAGCAGAATGCCGAGTACCGCGATGAGCGCCGTCAGGTAAGCGGCGAAGCGCAACCGCAAGCTGCCCGGGCGCCTGGGGCGTAGTTGGCTGGCCTTGAAACCGTCTGTTTGCTTCATGCGCTAATTCCTTGAAGGATCTTCTCGCTATGACTGGCAGTGTAGTAGCGGGTTCAAAACAATGCGGCGCAGGGCGTTTTACAGCAGAGCGTTGGCGTCCGGCACCCAGGCAGCGAAGTTGTCGGCCAGGGCGATCATTTCCACGCGATGCATGTCGGCGGCGCTGATCACCTTGCCGTCGGGGGTCGGCAGGTCGCGGGTGGCGCAGGCGGCGTCCACCACTGTGCAGCGGTAGCCGTAATCTTTGGTGGCGCGGATGGTGGTGCTGATGCTCGAGTGGGTCATGAAGCCGCAGACGATCAGATCCAGGTGGCCGAGGGATTGCAGCTTCTCGTGCAGCTCGGTGCCGGAAAAGGCGTTCGGCATGCGCTTCTCGACGACGATCTCACCGGGCAGCGGGGCCACTTCAGGCAGGTGATCGCCACGCGGGCCGCGCGGGTCGAGAAGGCCCCCGGGAATGCCCAGGTGCTTGATGTGCACGATGGCGCCGCCCTGGGCGCGCACGGCGTCCAGCAGCTTGGCGATCTCCACCAGCGCAGCATCGAGGCCGGGCAGCTTCACCACGCCGCTGCGATATTCTTCCTGTGCATCGATGACCAGCAGGGTCGCATTGCTCAGGTTGGCGGGGGCATGGCCACGGCCGGTGAGCTGATAGAACGTTTGCGGGTGGGACGACATGTACGACTCCTTGCTGGCGCGGTTAACGGTGCATATTGTCCGCCTCTACGACGCTGCTGTGAACCTCTCTGTTGGTTGTATTGCTGCCTGCGAGCGCAGTGGTGCCAGCAAAATCGTTTCAGCTTGCCAGGGTGCGGAGGCGCGCGAAGGGCTGGCAATCCTCTGTCGGGCGCTGGAATGCCTGGGCCGGCCTGCTAAACTAACGCCTTTTGCCCGGAGCCATTCTGTGACCGATGCCCGCCCAGCCCTGAACACCCGCCTGCGCACGCTGCGTGACTACATTCGTTGGGCGGTGAGCCGTTTTCAGGCCGAAGAGCTGTTCTTCGGGCACGGCACCGACAATGCCTGGGACGAAGCCCGGCAATTGGTGCTTGGCGCGCTGCACCTGCCTTGGGAACTCGCCGACGGCTATCTCGATTGCCGCCTGGAAGACGACGAGCACCAGCATCTGCAAACCCTGCTCAAGCGCCGTATCGAAGATCGGGTGCCCACCGCCTACCTGCTGGGCGAAGCCTGGTTCTGCGGTTTGCCGTTCATCGTCGACGAGCGCGTTCTGGTGCCACGCTCACCGATCGGCGAGTTGATCGAGCAGCGTTTCAGTCCCTGGCTGGCCGGCGAACCCGCGCGGATCCTCGACCTGTGCACCGGCTCGGGGTGCATCGGCATCGCCTGCGCCTATGAGTTCCTCGACGCCGAAGTAGTGCTCGGCGATCTGTCCTTCGAGGCGCTGGAAGTGGCCAATCGCAATATCGAGCGTCACGGGCTCGACGAGCGCGTCTATACCGTACAGGGCGATGGTTTCGCCGGCCTGCCGGGTCAGCGCTTCGACCTGATCGTCTCCAACCCGCCTTATGTGGACGCCGAGGATTTCGCCGACATGCCGGCCGAGTATCAGCACGAGCCGCAAATGGGCTTGGCCTGTGGCGACGATGGGCTGGACCTGGTGCGACGGATGCTCGCCGAAGCGGCCGATCATCTGACCGAGAAAGGCTTGCTGATCGTCGAGGTGGGCAACAGCCAGGTACACGTCGAGGCCTTGTATCCCGAAGTGGATTTCGCCTGGCTGGACTTCGCCCGCGGCGGCCACGGCGTGTTCATGCTCTCGGCCGAACAGTGCCGCGAGCACCAGGCGCTGTTTCGCGAGCGCTGCTGAGGCGAATCTTCTTGATCGGCCAGCTCGAAACAAAAGTCGCCTGACCGGCCGCTACGTGGCGGGAGCGGCCGTTATCCGATCCATTGTGGGAGCCGCGACCTCGCGGCGAATCGCTCAGGCACCGCCGAAATAGGCAGTCAGGCTGCAATCGTTTCGCCCCGAGGTCGGGGCTCCCACAGGTTGGTTTGAGAGTCTGCTCCTGCCTTGTAGCGGTCGAACAGCCAAGCGACAGGCTGCAGACGGTCGATATCCGCGAGTCCGCGATCAGGCCTCCCGCCCGCCACGGCGCAGCAGATAACTGTCCATGATCCAGCCGTTGGCTTCACGCGCTGCCGCGCGGGTCGTGGCGATCTGCTCGGCCACCTCGGCCAGCTTGCCGGCGATCAGGATCTCGTCCGGCGTGCCGACGTAAGCGCCCCAGTAGATGTGCAGGTCTTCGTCGATCACCTGGCGATAGCTGTCCTGGGCATCGAGCATCACCACCACGCTGTCCACGCCTTGGGGCCAGCCCTCGCGAAGGCGGCGGCCAGTGGTGATCTGCACGGCACGGCCGATCTGGTTGAGGGGAATGCGGTGACGCGCGGTGAGGGCTTGCACGCTGGTGATGCCGGGGATCACCTCGTAGGCGAGGGACCGGCCGCCAGCGATCACGCCATCGAGGATACGCATGGTGCTGTCGTACAGCGACGGGTCGCCCCAGACCAGAAAGGCGCCGGTTTCGCCCTCTTGCAGCTGGCCGAGCAACTGCTCGAACACCGCCTGCTTGTCGCGATTGAGGCTGTCGATGCTGGCGTCGTAGTTCGCCACGTCACGCTCGCGCTCCGGGTTGGTGGCTTCCAGAACGCGGTACTGGCGGCCCGGCGCGATATAGCGATCGAGGATAAGGCGGCGCAGGGCGATCAGCTTGTCCTTGGCCTCGCCCTTGTCGAGGATGAAGAACACGTCGGCGCGGTTGAGGGCCTTAATCGCCTGGGTGGTGAGATAATCGGGGTCACCGGCGCCGATACCGATGATCAGGATGTCGTTCATGCTGCGCGTCTCGTACTTGCGATGGCGCGCAGCATATCAGTTCGTCATCACGACAGACCGTAGCCTGCTGCTGAGCGAAGCGATGCGCAGGGGCGGTGTCTTAGCAGCTGCACACTTCTGGCTGCAGATCCTTGCCCTGGGTATCGCTTCGCTCGACGCCAGGCTACTGGTGGTTAGCCAGCCGCCAGGCGCAGGACATTTTCCGCCTCAAGCTCCGGCTCGGCGACGCCAGCCAGGAACTCGTCACCCCAGCGACGGATGTCGTTGTAGCTGACGATATCGAACAGCTCGCGCAGCCGGGCACGAGCTTCGGCCTTGGGCATGTTCAGCGCCAGGTAACAGGTTTGCGCCAGGTCGGCGGTGTCGTGGGGGTTGGTCAGCAGCGCACCCTTGAGCTCGGCGGCGGCACCGGCGAACTCCGACAGCGCCAGCACGCCCTGGCCGTCAGTCAGCCCCTGGGTGGCGATGAATTCCTTGGCTACCAGGTTGAGGCCGTCGCGCAGCGGGGTGATCCACATCACGTCGGCCATGGCGTACCAGGCCACCACCTCGTCGAATGGGAAACTGCGGAAGAAGAACTGCACGGGCGTCCAGCCGACCCGTGCGAAGCGGCCGTTGATGCGTCCCACCGCCTGTTCGATCTGCGATTGCAATTCGTCGTAGATGGTCATCTCGCGCGCTGCCGGTACGCAGATGCTGACCAGGGTGATCTTCTTGTGCAGCTCCGGGTTGTCGGCCAGCAGGCGCTCGTAGGCCTGCAGTTTCTCCAGGATGCCCTTGGTGTAATCCAGGCGCTCGACCGACAGGATCAGCTTGATGCCGCTCAGCTCCTCGCGCAGGTTGGCCATCTGCTCGCGGGTCTTGTCCTGGGCCAGGGCGTTGCGTACCCGGTCGATATCCAGGCCGACCGGGTGTGCGCCGAGCTTGACTACCCGGCTGCCGGTGTCCACCGCGGTGGTCATGCGCTCCAAACCAACGGCGCAGCCGTAGGTGACGAAGCGCGGCGCGCAGTTCTGCCGGCTGATGGTCTGCAGCGGCGTGACGCCACGGGCCACATCGACGAAGTTCTCCACCTGGCGCGGGATATGAAAGCCGATGTAATCGCACTGCAGCAGGCTGCCGATGATCTGCCGGCGCCACGGCAGCACGTTGAACACGTCCGCCGAAGGGAAGTAGGTGTGGTGAAAGAAGGCGATGCGCAGATCCGGGCGCAGTTCGCGCAGGTAGCCCGGCACCATCCACAGGTTGTAGTCGTGCAGCCACACCACGGCGCCTTCCGCGGCTTCCTTGGCGGTGCGCTCGGCGAAGGCGCGGTTGACCTTGAGAAACACCTGCCAGTCATCCTCGTCAAAGCGCGCGCGCTCCCAGAAGGTGTGCAGCGTCGGCCAGAAGGCTTCCTTGGAGAAGCGCTTGTAGAAGATGTCGACTTCCCGCTTGCTCAGCGCCACCCGGGCAGCGGTGAGTTTCGGGTAGCGCTCGGCATCCACGGTGGTGTGGGTTTCGAACGGCTCGTCACCGCCTTCGTCAACGGCCCAGGCGACCCAGGAACCCGGGCGAGAGTCGCCGAAGAAACTCATCAGGGTCGGGATGATGCCGTTGGGCGAAGTGGGGCGGCGGCGCTGCACCTTGCCGTCCGCGCCGCGATGTTCCTCGTAGGGCAGGCGGTGATAGACCATCACCAGCTCGGCGCGACCCGGCTTGGTGGCGGTGCGTTTCTCCGCGGCGATGCCGTGCTCGCCAAGAAAGCCGAAATGCACGAAGGCCTGCAGAATGCCGCCGCAGCCGGGGCGGTCCGCATGCAGGATCCACGACTGATGCTCGGTGGCCTTGATCAGGTTGGGCTCGGATTCGCCCACGCAAACGCCCTTGTAGGTGCCGTCGAGCATGTTCAGGTCATTCAGGGTGTCGCCGCAGGCCAGCACCTCGCCGTCATCGAGCCCCAACCAGTCGACCAGCGCCTTGAGGCTGGTGCCCTTGTTGACGCCCTTGGGCAGAAAGTCGAGGTAGCGATCCGCGGAATACAGCAGATCGCAACCTAGCGTTTCTGCGACCTGAGCCAAGGCCGGATCGGCGGCCTGCTCGGGCGTGCAGAAGTACGAGCAGCGGCGCGCCTGAGGCACGTCCTGGCGTTCCAGGCCGAAGCCTTCCAGTGCCTGGGCGACCTGGCTTTCGCCGGGCCAGTGGGCGTCGACCCGGCCCTGTAGCTGCTGGATCGGTTGCAGGCTGTCGCCATGCACGAAGGTGGCGCCGACGTCGGCGATGATGAAGTCCGGTTGCGGCAGGGTGGGGTCGGCGAGCAGCGGCAGGACCGCTTCGAGGCTGCGCCCGGTGACGTAAGCCAGCTGGATTTCCGGGTGGGCGGCGATGGTTTGGTAGAGGCTCAGGCGATCCTCGGGATCACCGGCCAGAAAGGTTCCATCGAGATCGGTAGCAAGTAGCATGGGCTGTCTCCCTGTCAAAGCGCCGGCATCGACCGGCGAGCAAAACGGGCACCTTGTTGGCGCCTCTGTTATGTAGGCGTGCGTGTGCCTACGACGAAGTGGTGACGGGCTCCCGCTCGTCACCGGTGTGATCGTTGTCCGAATCGACGTCATCCGCAGACGGCGGGGCATCGGGCATCAGCTCCAGCACGGTGTGGCTGGTGCGCAGCATCGGCACGAAGTGCGCCTGTTCACCGGCGACCAGGTCGCTGACGTGACGCAGGCGATAGAAGGTGTAGGCCGCCAGCAAGCCCAGGGTGGCGGCGAAGTACAGCGGCAATGCCGCCGCGCCGCTGTATTGCATGAGCAGGCCGGCGAGCAGCGGGCCGCATACCGAGCCGATGCCGTTGACCATCAGCAGGCTGCTGGAGCCGGAAAGGATTTCGTCGCTGTGCAACTGGTCGATCAGCTGCGCCACGGCGATGGGGTAAGTGGCGAAAGACAGCCCGCCGAACAGGAACATCAATCCCAGCAACGGGCGGCCAGCGGGCAGCAAGCTCATCACCAGGGCGACGATGACCGCCGCGCTTACCACCCAGAACAGCACCCAGCGCCGGTCGTGGGTATCGGAAAAGCGCCCGATCGGCCATTGCAGCAGCGCGCCACCGAGAATGGTCGCGCTCATCATCAGGCCGACCCCGGCGGCGTCGAAGCCGTTGAGGCTGGCATACACCGGCGCCATGCCCCAGAACGCACCCAGTGCCAGGCCGGAAAGGCCGGCCGCGGCAATCGACAGCGGCGCGATGCCGACGATGGCACCCAGGTTGGTGTGCAGGGTATCGGGCACGTTGGGCTGCGCCTGGCGGGTCAGGGTGATGGGCATAAGCGCTGCGCTGATCAGCATCGCCGCCAGGGCGAACAGCAGGAAGTCAGCCGGGTCGGCCAGGTTCAGCAGTTGCTGGGCGGCCGCCAGGGCGCCTAGGTTGACCGCCATGTACACGGCGAACATCTGCCCGCGCTTGTCGTTGGGAACCTGGGCGTTGAGCCAGCTCTCGATGACCATGTACAGGCTGACCAACGCCAGGCCGTAGAGCACCCTCAGGCCGAGCCACACCCAGGGGTCGACGATCAGCACGTGGAGCAGGGCGGTGATGGCGGCCAGGGCGGCGCAGAAGGAGAAGGCACGGATATGCCCAACGCGACGCACCAGCGGAATCGCCAGCCAGGTGCCGAGCAGGAAACCGACGAAGTACCCGGACATGATCAGGCCGAGCATTCCGGTGGAGTAGCCTTCGGCGACGCCACGCAGAGTCAGTAGGGTGTTGAGCAGACCGTTGCCGAGGAGGAGTAACGCGACCCCACCCAGCAACGAGCTGATAGGGGCAATCAAGGACCACATGGCGAACAACCCTAGGGAACTATGCCGGTGATGGCAAGCAGGAAGCGCGCCAGTGATCTCTGAGGTTGTTTTATATCTATATGATATTTAAGGTTTATTTTTTCCGACGAACGGTCTTTCGGTTTTTCGGAGCAGTGAAAGGCACCAGCTCGGTGCGTACGCGAGCGAATTTTTCCCGTTTACGGGGCATCTCACTTGCGCCCTTCGGCCACCCTCGCCAGCTCGTCAGTGCGTGCTGCCATGACGAAATCGTTGCGGTGCAGGCCCTTGATCGAATGGCTCCACCAAGTGACGGTGACCTTGCCCCATTCGGTGAGTAGGGACGGGTGGTGGTTCTCGCTCTCGGCGATTTCGCACACCGCATTGGTGAAGGCCAGCGCATGCTTGAAGGTGCGAAAGGCATAGGCGCGCTCGAGCTGCATCACGCCGTCGCGAACCTCGATGTTCCAGTCCGGGATTTCCTTGATCAGCTGTGCCAGTTCGGCCTCGCTGACTTTGGGCGCATCGGCGCTGCAGGCTTCGCAAGTGGCTTTGGACAGTGCGGTCATGGGGTTTCCTCGAGTTCACAGGTGGTAGATGAGCATCTGGCGGCGGCGCCTCGCCCGGGCTTGGCTGGCGCAGAAGTGCCGCCGCGCAGCAGATCGTGAGCAGGTTGTCAGGCCGCCTTGGGCGGAAATTTCGGTGCATGCAGACCGAGCACCATGGCCTCGTGCACCAGGCTCATGATGTCCTGTTGCGCCAGGGCGAACAGCCGTTGCAGATCCGGCAGCACGAAGTACAGCGGCTGCAGGATGTCGATGCGATAGGGCGTGCGCATCGCCTCCAAGGGGTCGAACGGCTGGTGCTCCGGCTCGCCGGATAGACAATACACCGCTTCTCTGGGCGAGGAGAGAATGCCGCCGCCGTAGATGCGTCGGCCGGCCGGGGTATCGACCAGACCGAACTCGATGGTCATCCAGTACAGGCGTGCCAGGAATACCCGTTCCTGCGGGCTGGCGGCCAGCCCCAGGCGCCCGTAGGTATGGGTGAATTCGGCGAACCAGGGATTGGTCAGCAGCGGGCAGTGGCCGAAGATCTCGTGAAAGATATCCGGCTCCTGCAGGTAGTCCAGATCCTCCACCGTGCGGATGAAGGTGGCCACCGGAAACTGCTTGTTGGCGAGCAGTTCGAAGAAGCGCTGAAAGGGAATCAGCGCCGGCACCTGGGCGACCTGCCAGCCGGTGGCGGCCTGCAGCACGCGGTTGATGTCCGGCAGTTGGGGAATCCGGTCACGGGGCAGGGCGAGCTTGTCGATGCCGTCAAGATACTCCTGGCAGGCGCGGGGCTCGATCACCTTGAGTTGGCGTTCGATGAGGGTCTGCCAGGTGCGATGCTCGACCTCGCTGTAGTCAATGAAGCCGTTCGCGTCAGGCTGCCTGGCAACGTACTGGCTGGCTTTCATCTTGGTGATCTCCCTGCACATCCGTTCTGGTCGTGGCTGGCCTGAGCATGCCCCACGCACGCGTGCCTTGCGCGGCTGCGCGCGACCGGCGCGAGCGGGTGGATGGCGGTTTTCGTAAAGAAAGCATTACGTCACGCGGGAAAGCCTGTTCCTGGCTTGGCAGCTTCCTCTAGACTGGCAAGAAACCTTGACGAAAATAACAAGAGCGGCCGTCATGCGTATCAAGATCCATTGCCAGAACCGTGTGGGCATCCTGCGTGACATCCTCGAACTGCTGGTCGACTACGGCATCAACGTCGCCCGTGGCGAGGTTGGCGGTGAACAGGGCAACGCCATCTACCTGCATTGCCCCAACCTGATCAATCTGCAATTCCAGGCCCTGCGCGCCAAGTTCGAGGCCATCACCGGTGTGTTCGGCGTCAAGCGTGTGGGGTTGATGCCCAGTGAGCGCAGGCACTTGGAACTAAACGCGCTGCTCGGCGCCCTGGAATTCCCGGTGCTGTCCGTCGACATGGGCGGCAGCATCGTCGCCGCCAATCGGGCCGCAGCAGCGCTGCTCGGCGTGCGCGTGGACGAGGTGCCGGGCATCGCGCTGTCGCGCTACGTCGAGGATTTCGATTTGCCGGAGCTGGTGCGGGCCAATCGCTCGCGCATCAACGGGCTACGGGTGAAAGTCTGCGGCGATGTGTTTCTCGCCGATATCGCGCCGCTGCAGAGCGAGCACGAAGACAGCGAAGCCATGGCCGGCGCAGTGCTGACCCTGCACCGCGCCGACCGCGTTGGCGAGCGTATCTATCAGGTGCGCAAGCAGGAGCTGCGTGGCTTCGACAGCATCTTCCAGAGCTCCAGGATGATGGCGGCCGTGGTGCGCGAGGCGAGGCGCATGGCGCCGCTGGATGCACCGCTGCTGATCGAAGGCGAAACCGGAACCGGCAAGGAGTTGCTGGCCCGCGCCTGCCACCTGGCCAGCCCGCGCGGACAGTCGCCATTTATGGCCCTGAATTGCGCGGGTTTGCCGGAGTCGATGGCCGAGACCGAGCTGTTCGGCTACGGCCCCGGCGCCTTCGAGGGCGCCCGCGCCGAAGGCAAGCTGGGCCTGCTGGAGCTGACCGCAGGCGGCACACTGTTTCTCGATGGCGTCGGCGAAATGAGCCCGCGTCTGCAGGCCAAGCTGTTGCGCTTCCTGCAGGATGGCTGCTTCCGGCGAGTCGGCAGCGACGAGGAGGTCTACCTGGATGTGCGGGTCACCTGCGCCACCCAGGTCGACCTTTCCGAGCTGTGCGTTCGCGGCGAATTCCGGGAAGACCTTTACCACCGGCTCAACGTGCTGAGCCTGCACATCCCGCCGCTGCGTGAATGCCTGGATGGCCTGCAGCCTCTGGCCGAGCATTTTCTCGACCGCGCCAGCCGACAGATCGGCTGCCCCCTACCGGGCCTGGCGCCCGCCGCGCTGGAGAAGCTCGGCCGTTACCATTGGCCGGGCAACGTCAGGCAGCTGGAGAACGTGCTGTTCCAGGCGGTGTCACTGTGCGAGGGCGCGGTGGTCAAGCCTGAGCATATTCGCCTGCCGGGTTACGGCGCGGCGCAGCCGCTGGGCGACTTCTCGCTGGAGGGCGGGCTGGACGCCATCGTCGGGCGTTTCGAGAAAGCCGTGCTGGAGCGCCTGCACGGCGAATTCCCGAGCAGCCGCCTGCTCGGCAAGCGCCTGGGTGTGTCCCACACCACCATCGCCAACAAGCTGCGCGAACATGGGGTGGGCAAGGAGTAGAAAGAAGAGAAACGAGCCCGGTGGTACGGGCTCGTGTGGCGGGCCTTAGCGAGCGCTGACGGGCCGCGCGCGGGGGCCGGGCAGAATGCCGTTGACCGGGTTGCTGCTCAGCAGGCGGGCACTGGTGATGCCGGCGATTTCATGGCCGCGATCGTTCAGGCTGTTCATCACCTGATTGACCAGCGCGGTGATCAGGATGCCGGCCAAGCCGCCGCCGCTGTTCTGCTGCTGCTCGGCGCTGCTGGCCCGGGCGATGCCTTTCCACAGCTCCTTGCCGGTGCGCAGGTCGACCAGGGTGGCGCTGGCGGCCACCGCCACCTCGCTGCTGATCACTTTGTAGCTGCTGCCGTACTCGGTCACGTCGATGTACAGCACGGTGTCGGCACCGAAGATCTCGTAGAGCTTCTGCGGCGGGACTTCGCGAATTTCTTCGGCGTTGGCCATGCCGTTCTGCTTGAAGGTCTCGTTGACCACCGCCACCGGCAGCACGTAGTAGCCGGCCTCGCTCAGGGGCGCGGTGATCAGCGAGTACATGCTGAAGGTGGCCTTGATGTCCGGCGATTTGTTGACCGGCGGCAGCACCAGTATGGACGCCGGGCTGCTTTCCTTGAAAGCGCTGTAGTCGTAGGGCTGCTGGGTGGCGCAACCGGCCAGCAGGGCGAGCGCGGCCAGTGCCGCGAGGGTTCTGAGAGAGGTCAGTAGAGGCATGTCGGTCACTTGGCCATATTGCGCATCAGAAAGTCCATGTACTGCGCGGACTCGGGGAACAGGGCTTTCTCGGTTTCGAATTGCTGGCGTACCTGATCGGGCTTGCCGATCTCCGCGTAGAGCATGCCGAGGTGGGCGTGGAAGCCCGGTGGCAGGGTGCGGTCAGCGGCGCGCGCCTTCTGTGCGCTGGCTTCCAGCGCGGCGATCTGCTCCTCGGTGCCGGTGGTGTTCTCGAAGCGCTGGTAGACCTGCTGCTGGTAGCCCTCCCAGTAGTAGAGGGATTTGGGTTGCTGCGCGCAGCCGCCCAGTAGGGCGGCGGCCAATACGGTGGTGAGCAGAAGTGGAGATTTCATCGTTCGCCCCTCGCTCACTTGACCGGGCGCCAGGCGCCGCTGTCGACGCCGCTGACCAGCTTGTTGACGGCCTCGCGAATCGCCAGGTCGAGCACTTTGCCGTTGAGGGTGGAGTCGTAGCTGGCGGTGCCGCCGAAGCCGATGATCTCGCGGTTCGACAGGGCGTATTCGCCGGCGCCCTGGCTGGAATACACCACTTCGGAGGTGGCGACATCGACGATGTTGAGATTCACCTTGGCGTAGGCGATCTGCTGTTTGCCGCGGCCTAGGATGCCGAACAGCTGGTGGTCACCGACTTCCTTGCGGCCGAACTCGGTCACGTCACCGGTGACCACGAAGTTGGCGCCCTTGATCTGCTGAGCCTGCTTGGAGAAGCCCGACTCCTGCTGCAGTTCGCTGAGGTTGTCGCGATCCAGCACGTTGAAGCGATTGGACTGCTGCAGGTGGGTGATCAGAATGGTCTTGGCTTGCCCGCCAAGGCGGTCGACGCTGTCGCTGAAGATGCCGCGCAGGTAGCTGGAGCGGTTATCGAACTTGCCGACGGCGATTGGGCTGCGCGGGCCGCTGTACTGGCTGGTAGCGGTGTTGACCTTGGCGACTTCCAGCGTGCGCGAGCTTTCGGTGGCGCAGCCGGTGAGCAGCACGAGCATGCCGGCGAGGCCAGCGGTAATGATCTTGTTCATACGAATCTCGTTTGCAGAGTGGGCAGGCAAGCCTGTAACGGGCAGGAGTTGTCGGCCGGACACTTTCACGAGGGATGACGCATGGGGCGGACTTGCGGCGGCGGCGCGGGGCGCTTGAAGAGTCGATCCATGACGCTGACCCTGGAAGGGGCGCGGGTTGCTTCCTGCGGCGGCGATTCTAGAGGTCAGCCCGGCGTTTTGCCAGCAACGCCGCTCACCAGTGTGATGAGATTCGCTTCGTGGCGCCTTGCCAGGTCAGCCGGACTCGGTCTGCGGCAGCAAGGTTGCGATTAACGCCCGCACGCTGCCCGGCAGCGCCTCCAGATCGCGTACCAGCATGCTGCGTTCGCGCACGGCCCAAGGCTCGTCGAGTTCGATGGTGTGCAGTTTCATGGTGCGACGGTGCCGGCTGGCGGCGGACTCGGGGATGATGCCGATGCCGACGTTGGCCTCGACCATGCGGCAGATGGCTTCGAAGCTGGACATCTGAATGCGCAGCGACAGGGTGCCGCCCAAGGTCTCGACATGCTCGCGCAAAAAGGTCAGCAGGGTGCTGCCGTCGTGCAGGCCGATGTGCTGGTACTGCAGAGTATCGCGCAGGCTGACGCGTTCCCGGCCGGCCAGCGGGTGGCCGGCCGGCACTACCAGCACCAGGCGATCGGTGCTGAAGTGCAGCACCTGCAGGCCGGCCGCTTCCACCGGGCCTGCGATGATGCCCAGGTCGGCGCCGCCGTCGATCACGCCACGCACGATATCGCGGCTCAGGCGCTCCTGAAGGTCCACCGTCACGCCGGGGCGTTCGGCAAGGAACCCAGCCAGCACCTCGGGTAGGAATTCTGTCACTGCCGTGGTGTTGGCGAAGATGCGGATATGCCCGGCCGAATCGCTGCCGTATTCGGTGAACTCGCTTTTCAGGTAATCGACCTGGCGCATGATCAGTCGCGCGTGCTGCAGCAGACGCTGGCCGGCCGGCGTCAGCTCGACGCCGCGGCTGTCGCGGTACAGCAGGCGAGTATCCAGCTGGCCTTCCAGCGCCTTGATGCGCGCGCTGGCCGCCGCTGGCGACAGGGAGGCACGGCGTGCGCCCTGGGTCAGGCTTGGCGATTCGGCGATATGGATGAAGAGGCGCAAGTCTGGCAGGTCGAAGTGCATGGCGGCTCTAGGGCGAGTTGGAAAATGGCGTTCAGCATAGCCGAACGCCGGCTTAAATAAATGCGGATTCTCGGAACGTTCATCGGATTGCATGCTGCCTGCACTCCAAGAACAGCCGGGATCGACCATGAGTGACTCTGCCTTCGCCGCCTGGATCGGCCGCACCGAAGAAGCCCACGATCAATTGAGCCGCAACCTGGTCAAGCGCATCGCCGCGACCCTGGGCGAGGACACCCCCGCCCATGGCGAGGCGCTACCGCCGCTCTGGCATTGGGCATTCTTCCAGGAGCCCATCGCCGAGAGCGGCCTGGGCGGCGACGGGCACCCGGCACGCGGCGGCTTCCTGCCACCGGCGGATAACCGCAATCGCATGTGGGCCGGTGGGCGCGTCGAGTTCATCGCGCCCCTGCGGGTCGGCGGCGAGGCCACCCGGGTCTCGACCATCAAACACATCGAGGAAAAGCACGGGCGCACCGGCGCACTGCTGTTCGTCACCGTGCAGCACGACTACCTGCAGGACGGCGAACTGGCGATCCGCGAGGAACAGGACATCGTCTACCGCGAGCCGAGCCCGCCCAAGGGCGGTGCCGGCGAAGCGCTGCCAGTCGGTGACTGGCGCGAAGGCGTGGTGCCGAGCCCGACGCTGCTGTTTCGCTACAGCGCGGTGACCTTCAACGGCCATCGCATCCATTACGACTGGCCCTACGTCACCGAAACCGAAGGTTACGCCGGCCTGGTCGTGCATGGCCCGCTGATCGCCACCCTCAACCTGCGCGCGTTCTGCCGCGCCCAGCCCCAGGCGCGGCTGCGCCGTTTCGCCTACCGCGGCCTGCGCCCGCTGGTTGCGCCCGACCCCTTCGAGGTGGCCGGGCGAGTCGATGAGCCGGGCAGGGCGCAGTTGTGGGCGGGTAATGCCGCGGGCATGGCCCAGCAGGCCGAAGTGGAATTCGAATGATTGAGCCGAGGGTGGATCACGCTTCACCGATCCACCGCTATCGGCCGCGAAAACAACAAGAATCGAGGAATTGAGATGACCCCGCAGCAGAGCGAAGAACTGAATTTCATCCGCGAAGGCGTACGTGGCCTGTGCGCCGAATTCCCGGCCGAATACTGGCGCAAGATCGACGAGGAGAAGGGCTTTCCCGAGGCCTTCGTCAGCGCCATGACCGAAGCCGGCTGGCTATCGGCGATGATCCCGGAAGCATACGGCGGCTCCGGCCTGGGTCTGGCCGAGGCATCGGTGATCCTCGAGGAAGTGAACCGCTGCGGTGGTAACTCCGGCACCATCCACGGGCAGATGTACAACATGTTCACCCTGCTGCGTAACGGCAGCGACGCGCAGAAAAGCTACTACCTGCCGAAGCTGGCCAGCGGCGAGCTGCGCCTGCAGTCCATGGGCGTGACCGAGCCGACCACCGGCACCGACACCACCAAGATCAAGACCACCGCCGTGCGCCAGGGCGACAAGTACGTGATCAACGGCCAGAAGGTGTGGATCTCGCGCATCCAGCACTCCGACCTGATGATCCTGCTAGCGCGCACCACGCCGCTCGCCGAGGTGAAGAAGAAATCCGAAGGCATGTCGATCTTCCTGGTCGACCTGCGCGAGGCCATCGGCAACGGCCTGACCGTGCAGCCGATCGCCAACATGGTCAACCACGAGACCAACGAGCTGTTCTTCGACAACCTGGAAATTCCCGCCAGCAGCCTGATCGGCGAAGAGGGCAAGGGCTTTCGCTATATCCTCGATGGCCTCAACGCCGAGCGTACGCTGATCGCTGCCGAATGCATCGGCGATGGTCGCTGGTTCATCGAGAAGGCCAGTGCCTACGCCCGTGATCGCGTGGTGTTCGGCCGCCCGATTGGCCAGAACCAGGGCGTGCAGTTCCCTATCGCCAAGGCCCATATCGAAGTGGAGGCCGCCGACCTGATGCGCTGGCGCGCTTGCGAGCAGTACGACCGCGGCGAGAACGCCGGGGCCAGCGCCAACATGGCCAAGTACCTGGCGGCGGAAGCTTCCTGGGCGGCGGCCAACGCCTGCCTGCAGACCCACGGCGGCTTCGGATTTGCCAACGAATACGACGTCGAGCGCAAGTTCCGCGAGACCCGCCTGTACCAGGTGGCGCCGATCTCCACCAACCTGATCATGTCCTACGTGGCTGAGCATTTGCTCGAGCTGCCGCGCAGCTTTTGAGGAGCCTGTCATGAGCCATACCCAAGCCTTGGCAAGTTTCCTCGCCGAGTTGCGTTACGACGATCTGCCTGACTACGTGCTCGATCGCACCGAAGACCTGTTCCTCGACTGGCTCGGCTCGGCCCTGGCCAGTGAAGGTGCGCGACCGATCCCGCTGTTCGAGGCCTACGCTCAGAAGATGGGCCCGGCCGATGGCCCAGCGCGCATCCTGGTCAACGGGCGCGGCACCTCGGCGTACTTCGCCGCGCTGGTCAACGGCGCGTCGTCGCACCTGGTGGAGCAGGACGACCTGCATAACAGCTCGGTGCTGCACCCGGCCACCGTGGTGTTCCCCGCGGCCCTGGCGGCTGCGCAGGATCTCGGCAAGTCCGGCCGCGAGCTGTTGCTGGCCTCGGTGACCGGTTACGAGGCGGGCATCCGCATCGGCGAATTCCTTGGCCGCTCGCACTACCGCATCTTCCACACCACGGCGACGGTCGGCACCCTGGCCGCCGCCGTGGCCGTGGGCAAGTTGCTGAACTTCGACCAGAAGCAGTTCGTGCATCTGCTCGGCAATGCCGGCACCCAGGCCGCCGGGCTGTGGGAGTTCCTGCGCGACGCCGCCGACTCCAAGCAACTGCACACCGCCAAGGCTGCCGCCGATGGCCTGCTGGCCGCGTATTTCACTGAGCAGGGCCTGACCGGCGCGCAGAATATTCTCGAGGGCGAGCAGGGCATGGCCGCCGGCATGTCCAGCGACGCCGATCCGAGTAAGCTGTCGGATCGCCTCGGCAGCCGCTGGGCGCTGGTCGAAACCTCGTTCAAGTTCCACGCCTCCTGCCGTCATACCCATCCAGCCGCCGATGCGCTGCTCGATCTCATGCAGCGCGAAGGCCTGCGCCATGGCGATATCGCCAAGGTCATCACCCATGTGCACCAGGGCGCCATCGACGTGCTCGGTCGCGTGGTGGTACCGCAGACCGTGCACCAGGCCAAGTTTTCCATGGGCACCGTGCTCGGCCTGATCGCCGTGCATGGCAAGGCGCAGCTTACCGAGTTCGAGAACCTGTCGCTCACCGATGACGATGTCGCCGAGTTTCGCGACAAGGTCAGCATGCGCCTCGACCCCGAGGTGGACGGCGCCTATCCGGCGCGCTGGCTGGGGCGCGTCGAGGTGGTCACCACCGACGGTCGCACCCTGCATGGCGCCATCGACGAGCCCAAGGGCGATCCGGGCAACACCCTCAGCCACACGGAGCTGGAAGACAAGTTCCGCCGCCTGCTGGCCTTCGCCGGCAAACGCGGCAGCGATGAGGCGGGCGAGCTGATCGCCAGGGTCTGGCGCCTGCGTGAGACCGACGACCTGAGCAACCTGGCCTGACCGAGGACGCGCATATGAACAACGCACAACAACCCCGGCCACTGGACGGCATCACCGTGGTCAGCCTGGAACATGCCATTGCCGCGCCGTTCTGCACCCGCCAGCTCGCCGACATGGGCGCTCGGGTGATCAAGGTCGAGCGGCCGGGCAGCGGCGACTTCGCTCGCGGCTACGACGAGCGCGTCAACGGCCTGGCCTCCCACTTCGTATGGACCAACCGCTCCAAGGAAAGCCTGACCCTGGACCTCAAGCAGGACGACGCCGGCGATGTGCTCGACAGCCTGCTGGCCAAGGCCGATGTACTGGTGCAGAACCTTGCGCCGGGTGCGGCGGCACGCATGGGGCTGTCGTTCGACAAGCTGCACGCGCGGTTTCCGAAGCTGATCGTCTGTGACATCTCCGGCTACGGTGAGGGCGGCAGCTACGAGAAGAAGAAGGCCTATGACCTGCTGATCCAGAGCGAGGGCGGTTTCCTGTCGGTGACTGGCGGCGCGGGTGACGACCAACTGGCCAAGGCCGGTTGCTCCATCGCCGATATCGCCGCCGGTATGTATGCCTATAGCAATATCCTTTCGGCCCTGCTGCTGCGCGGCAAGACCGGGTTGGGCAGCCGCATCGACGTGAGCATGCTCGAGAGCCTGGTCGAGTGGATGGGTTATCCCCTGTACTACGCGTACGACGGTGCCACGCCGCCGCCGCGTGCCGGGGCCGCCCACTCGACCATCTATCCCTACGGCCCGTTTCCCGCCGGTGATGGCGGCACGGTGATGCTTGGCCTGCAGAACGAGCGCGAATGGCAGGCGTTCTGCGAGCGGGTGCTGTTGCAGCCCGAGCTGGCAGGCGACGAGCGTTTTTCAGCCAATTTCAAACGCTCGGCCAACCGCGAGGTGCTGCGCGGCATCATCGTCGAGACCTTCGCGGGGCTGAGTGCCGAGCAAGTCATCGAGCGGCTGGAACAGGCGCAGATCGCCAATGCCCACGTCAATGACATGGCCGGCGTCTGGGCCCATCCGCAGTTGAAGGCCCGCGACCGCTGGCGCCAGGTCGACAGCCCTGCCGGCAGCTTGCCCGCGCTGCTGCCGCCGGGCAGCAACAGCGCCTTCGCCCCACGCATGGACCCCGTGCCCGCGCTCGGCGAGCACACCGACGCCTTGCTCGCCGAGCTGGGTTATGGCGAGGCGCAGATAGCAGGATTGAAGGTGAGCGGGGCGGTTTGACGTTGGTCGGTATCTAGAGAAGGCGGCCTTTCGTAGGGTGGACCGGGGCGCGTAGCCGACGCTTCACCTACGCGGCCCGACCCGTCCACCGCTCTGCGCTCGTAATGGTGGACAAAAAGAGCGTTGTCCACCCTACGCAGGGAGCGTCCGCTTCTACCTTACAACCGCCGCTATCGCCCAGCATTGCCCTATGTTCATTCACATTCACGTCAGGGGTCCGCTTCCATGACCACACAAATCATTCGTACCGCGCTGTTCGTTCCTGCCTCACGACCCGAGCGCATCCCCAAGGCTCTGGCCAGCAGCGCCGACGTGGTCATCGTCGACCTCGAAGATGCAGTACAGGAAAGCCTCAAGGTCGAAGCGCGGGACAACCTCGGGCGCTTTCTGGCGGGCAACCCGGAAGCGCGCCTGCTGGTGCGTATCAACTCACCCGAACACGCAGGGCATGCCGCCGACATCGCACTGTGCCAGCGCCATGGCGGGGTGATCGGCGTGTTGCTGCCCAAGGTGGAAAGTGCCGCGCAAGTGGCGCGCGTCGCCGCGGTCGGCAAGCCGGTCTGGCCGATCATCGAAAGCGCGCGCGGCCTGCACGAATTACCGGCCATCGCCGCGGCATCGGGCGTCGAACGCTTGTCCTTCGGCGGCCTGGATCTGGGCCTGGATCTCGGCCTGAACAGCGGCACGGCGGCGGCCGAGCGCCTGCTCGACCAGGCCCGCTACGCGATCTTGTTGCACAGCCGCCTGGCCAATCTGGCGGCGCCGCTCGATAGCGTGTTTCCGGCGATTCAGGATCAGGCCGGCCTTGACCGCGCCAGCCGGGACGCCCGCGACATGGGCTTCGGCGGCCTGCTGTGCATCCACCCCAGCCAGGTCGCAGTGGTGCATCAGGCCCTGGCGCCCTCGGCCGAAGAGCTGGATTGGGCGCGCCGGGTGCTGCAGGCCGGAGAGGGTGGCGACGGGGTGTTCGTGGTCGACGGTCAGATGGTCGACGCGCCAGTGGTCGGGCGCGCCCGGCGCATCGTCGCGCGGGCCGGCGGCGCGGGTTGATCCCGCGGGCGGCGTTCGGCACTGCCGAACGCGGCTTTGCACAATCACGAATTCCGCGCCGACCGCGGCGCGTTGTAAACAGGCAACAGGCTCGTTCACTACCTACTTACAAAAACAAAATGAGGTATACCCATGCTCAAGCTTTCTCTCAAGGCGCTGGTCTGCGCCGTTTCGCTGTCCGTTGTCGGTGGGCTGCACGCCGCTGCGCAAGCACCGATCAGCATCAAGTTCGCCCACGTGGTCGCCGAACACACGCCCAAGGGGCAGGGCGCGCTGATGTTCAAGAAGCTGGCCGAAGAGCGCTTGCCGGGACGCGTCAAGGTCGAGGTCTACCCGAACTCCTCGCTGTTCGGCGATGGCAAGGAGATGGAGGCGCTGCTGCTCGGTGACGTGCAGTTACTGGCGCCATCGTTGGCCAAGTTCGAGCATTACGCCAAGCCGATCCAGATCTATGACCTGCCGTTCCTGTTCGACAACATGGAGGCGGTCGACCGCTTCCAGGCCAGTGAGCAGGGCAAGGCGCTGCTGACCAGCATGGAAGGCAAGGGCATCACCGGCCTGGCCTACTGGCACAATGGCCTCAAGCAGCTTTCCTCGAACAAGGCGATGCACGAGCCCAAGGATGCCCGCGGCCTGAAGTTCCGGGTGCAGGCCTCGGCGGTGCTCGACGAGCAGTTCAAGGTGCTGCGCGCCGCGCCGCGCAAGATGAGCTTCGCCGAGGTCTATCAGGGCCTGCAGACCGGTGTGGTCAACGGTACCGAGAATACCTGGTCGAACTACTTCAGCCAGAAGGTCCATGAGGTGCAGCCGTTCTTCACCGAATCCAACCACGGCCTGATCGATTACATGGTGATCACCAACACCAAGTTCTGGAATGGCCTGCCGGAAGACGTGCGCAGCGAGCTGGACAAGATCATGGTCGAGGTTACCGCCGAGGTGAACCGTCAGGCCGATGATCTGAACAAGGAAGCCCGCGCGGCCATCGTCAAGGCCGGCACCAGCGAGATCATCGAGCTGACCCCTGCGGAGCGCGAGAAGTGGCGCGAAGCCATGCGCCCGGTCTGGAAGAAGTTCGAGGGCGAGATCGGCGCCGACCTGATCAAGGCGGCCGAGGCGTCCAATCAGGCGCAGTGATCACTAGTTGAATCGCGCACAACAAAGGCCGCTTCCCTCGGGAGGCGGCCTTTGTTTTGATGGCGACGTTAACCACAAGCGAGGAGAGCGGATGAAGGTCAGCCAGGCTTTGCGTGAGCGTCGCAGCGTGCGCGCCTTTCTCGACCGGCCGGTGCCGCCGGCTTTGCTGTGCGAGCTGCTGGAACAGGCTGCGCGAGCGCCTTCCAGCGGCAACCTGCAGCCTTGGCGTATCCATGTGCTGCAAGGCGATGCGCTGGCGCGTTTCGTCGAGCATATCGCTCAGCGATTGGCGAATGACCCAGAGCCCGATCCGGCGGACTACGCGGTGTATCCGCAGCCCTTGCAGGAGCCTTACCGCACCTCGCGCTTCGAGGTGGGCGAGCAGATGTATGCGCTGCTGGGCATCGGCCGCGACGACAAACCCGCGCGCCTGGCCTGGTTCGCCCGCAACTTCCGCTTCTTCGAGGCGCCCTGTGCGTTGTTCTTTTCCGTGGACCGTTGCATGGGACCGGGGCAGTGGGCCGATCTGGGCATGTACCAGCAGAGCCTGATGCTGCTGCTCAAGGAGCACGGCCTGGACAGCTGCCCGCAAGCCTGCTGGACACGCTATCACCAGAGCGTCGAGGCGTTTCTACAGATCCCGGCCGAGCACATGCTGCACTGCGCCATCGCCGTGGGCTATGCCGACCCCGAGGCGCCGGTCAATCAACTGATCAGCGAACGCTTTCCCCTGGAAGCGTTCTGCACTTTCGTGGAGTGAGTGGGGGCGGCTGCGCCATCGCTTGATCAAAGCGCCGCTGTCCCGGGCGTTGCTTCGCTCGACGCCGGGCTACATGGACGTAGTCTGGGTTGAGCCCGCGAAACCCGGGAGCGATCTAGCGCCCAACAACCTCACCGATTAAATCCCCTGAACCCAGCCAGCTCTAGCCAGTCCTTTCAGAACCTCTGAATATTTCAAAGTATTTCTGAAATTGATAACAAGTATTACGAAATGTAATTGGGTTGATCGCTGCCTGGGCAGTAATCTGCAGGGCATTCACTGCCTGGGCAGGTAATTCCTCATGCCGCATTTCGACCGCGAACGTTTTTCGCTGCAGCACTCACCCGGCCACCTGATCGCGCTGACCAATCAGCTCAAGGACCGCTTGCTGGAGCGCCACCTGGTGGACCACGACGTGACGGCCGCGCAGTTCAAGGTGGTGCTGCTGATCAGCCAGAGCCGCGCGAGTACACCGGCCGACCTGGTGCGCCTGCTCAGCCTCGACAGTGGGGCGATGACCCGCATGCTCGACCGCCTGGAGCAGAAGGGCCTGCTGACCCGTGAGCGCAGCGTCGAGGATCGCCGCCAGGTGCGCCTCACCCTTACCGAAGCCGGCATTGCTCTGGGCGTGCGGGTGCCGCAGATCGCCGCCGACGCCACCAACGAGCTGACCGGCTGCCTGACCCGCGCCGAGCTCGACGAACTACAACGCCTGATGAAGAAGATGCTGATGGCCGCCGACGCCTTGCCGCAGCTGCCAGGAGAATGATGAACACCATGCCGTTGCGTACTTCCCTGTCCCTGATTTTCAGCGCCCTGTTGCTGGCGGCCTGTGCCTCGCAAGACGGCCTGCACACTGAGGGCCACACCCTCGACGCCGCCAGCCTGCAAGGGCAGACCTTCACCGGCAACCTGTCGCCGGCTGCCTGGCCGGCGAGCGACTGGTGGAACCGCCTGGGCGATCCGCAGCTCGATGCGCTGATCGCTGAAGCCCTGCGCAGCAACCCCGATCTGCAGGTCGCCGATGCCCGCGCCCGCCAGGCCAACGCCGCGGTGTTGGCCGCCGATGCGCAGCGCCAGCCGACCCTGGATGCCAACGCCGGCGTGACCCGCTCACGCCTGGCACGGGTCGACGACCCCAGCGGGCAGGGCAGGCGCTACAGCACCCTGCGCGACCTGTCGCTGGAGGGCGGCTACCACTTCGACCTGTGGGGCGGTGATCGTGCTGCCTGGGAAGCGGCCATGGGCCGTGCCCGCGCCAGCGAGGTGGATCGCCAGGGTGCCCGCCTGACCCTGGCCGCCGAGGTGACCCGCGCCTATAACGATCTCGGCCTGGCCTACGCCACCCAGGGCCTCGCCGAGCAGGACCTCAAGCGCAGTCGCGACATGCTCGACCTGGCCCGCAGCCGGGTCGATGCCGGCCTCGACAGCGAATACCAATTGCAGCAGACGCAAAGCCTGGAGGCCGCCGCCGAAGCCAGCCTGACCGCTGCGACCCAGGCGGTCGACAGCGCACGCATTCGCCTGGCGGTGATGCTCGGCCAGGGTCCGGATCGCGGCGCCACGCTGCCACGCCCTCAACTGATCGCTCCGGCGGCAGTGAGCCTGCCGGCCAACGTGCCCGCCGAGCTGCTCGGCCGTCGCCCGGATCTGGTCGCTGCGCGCTGGCGCGTCGAAGCCGCCACCCGCGACATCGACGCCAGCAAGGCCGATTTCTACCCCAACCTCAACCTGAGCGTGGCGGCGGGCAGCAAGTCGCTGCTTGGTGATGCGGTGTTCGGTGGCGCCAGCCGCTTCTTCAGCGTCGGCCCGGCGCTGAGCCTGCCGATCTTCGACGGTGGTGCGCGCCGCGCTGCCTTGGCCGGGCGCAACGCCGACTACGACGTAGCCGTGGCCCAGTACAACCAGACCCTTGTCGGCGCCCTGGGCGATATCGGCGACGGCATCAGCCGCATCCGCTCCCTGGAGCAGCAGATCGAGCAGCAGCAGCGGGCCCGCGATATCGCCCGCAGTTCCTACGACATCGCCATGCAGCGCTACGCCGATGGCATCGGCAATTACCTCGATGCGCTGAGCGTCGAGCAGCAACTGCTGCAGAGCGAACGGCAACTGGCCAATCTGCGTGCCGAGCGTATCGACGCCTCGGTGCTGCTGATGCAGGCCCTCGGTGGTGGCTTCGAAACCGCCGCTCCGTCATCCACTTCCGCACGCTGAGTACTTGTCATGACCGACTCTCAAGCCACTCCTGCCGCCGCCAACCCCAAGCGCAAACGCCTGCTGATAGGCCTCGCGGTCATCGTCGTGCTGTGCAGCGCGGCCATCTTCGCCTACCACGAACTCTACGGGCGCTTTTACGAAGAGACCGACGACGCCTACGTAGGCGGCAACCTGGTGCAAATCACCCCGCAGATCACCGGCACCGTCACGCGCATCGCCGTGGACGACGGCGACTATGTCGAGGCCGGCCAGCCCTTGGTCTGGCTCGACCCCGCCGATACCGAAGTGGCCCAGCAGAGCGCGGAGGCCAACCTGGCGCGCACTGTGCGCCAGGTGCGCGGTTTGTACAGCAACGTCGACAGTTACAAGGCCCAGGTGGCCTCGCGCAAGATCGACGTGCAGCGTGCCAAGGCCGACTACCAGCGCCGCGTGACCCTGGCGAGCAAGGGTGCGATCTCCCGTGAAGAGCTGGCCCACGCCCAGGACACCCTGAACAGCGCACAGAGCGCCCTGACCTCGGCCCAGCAGCAACTCGACACCAACCAGGCACTGGTCGACGACACCGTGATCGCCTCTCATCCGGACGTGAAGAGCGCCGCCGCGCAACTGCGCCAGGCCTTCCTCAACAACGCCCGCAGCACCTTGGTGGCACCGGTCAGCGGCTACGTGGCGCGCCGCTCGGTGCAGGTCGGCAGCCGTATCCAACCCGGCACCGCACTGATGGCCGTAGTGCCGCTGCACGAGGTGTGGATCGACGCCAACTTCAAGGAAACCCAGCTGCGCGAGATGCGCATCGGCCAGCCGGTGACCGTCGAGGCCGACCTGTACGGCGACGACGTGACCTACCAGGGCCACGTGGAAAGCCTCGGCGTCGGCACCGGCAGCGCCTTCTCGCTGCTGCCGGCGCAGAACGCCAGCGGCAACTGGATCAAGATCGTGCAGCGCCTGCCGGTGCGCATCCGCCTGGACGACGAGGCGCTGGACAAGCACCCGCTGCGCATCGGCCTGTCCACCACGGTCACCGTCGACCTGCATGACCAGAGCGGCGCCCAACTGACCAACCAAATGCCCAAGGAGGCGCGCTTCAGCACTGCGGTGTACGACGCCCCGCTGGGCCAGGCCGACGTGCTGATCGAGCGCATCATCCACGACAACGGCCCGCAGAGCACCAACGCCACGCCGGCGAAGCAGGGCTGACATGAGCGACGCCAATTTCCGCCCGGCCAGCATGCTGCTGGCCACCATCGGCATCTCCCTGGCGACCTTCATGCAGGTGCTCGACACCACCATCGCCAACGTCGCCCTGCCGACCATCTCCGGCAACTTGGGCGTCAGTTCGGAGCAGGGCACCTGGGTGATTACCTCGTTCGCGGTGTGCAACGCCATCGCCTTGCCGCTGACCGGCTGGCTGGCGCGGCGCTTCGGCGAGGTGAAGCTGTTCCTCGCTGCGGTGGTGCTGTTCGTGATCACCTCGTTCCTGTGCGGCATCGCCCGCTCGATGCCCGAGCTGGTGGTATTCCGTGCCCTGCAGGGGCTGGTCGCCGGCCCGCTGTACCCGATGGCGCAGACCTTGCTCCTGGCGATCTTTCCCAGTGCCAAACGAGGCATGGCCCTGGCGTTGCTGGCGATGGTCACGGTGGTGGCGCCGATCATCGGGCCGATCGCCGGTGGCTGGATCACCGACAGCTACAGTTGGCCGTGGATCTTCTTCATCAACGTACCGATCGGCATCCTCGCCACCCTGGTGGTCTGGACGCAGATGCGCAACCGCCCGGAAACCACCGAGCACCAGCCCATCGACTACGTCGGGCTGATGCTGTTGGTGCTCGGCGTCGGCGTGCTGCAGGTGGTGCTCGACAAGGGCAACGACCTGGACTGGTTCGAGTCGACCTTCATCCAGATCGGTACCGCGATCTCGGTGGTGTCGCTGGTGGCCCTGGTGATCTGGGAACTGACCGACAAACACCCGATCATCAACCTGCGCCTGTTCATGTACCGCAACTTCACCTTCGGCACCCTGGCCCTGGTGCTCGGCTACTCGGGCTTCTTCGGCATCAACCTGCTGCTGCCCCAATGGCTGCAAACCCAGCTGGGCTACACGCCGATCTGGGCCGGGCTGGCGGCGGCGCCGATCGGCATCCTGCCGTTGTTCCTGTCGCCACTGGTGGGCAAATACGCGCACAAGTTCGACCTGCGCCTGTTGGCCGGCGGCTCGTTCCTGGTGATCGGCGCCTCGTGCTTCATGCGCGCCTCGTTCAACACCGAGGTGGATTACCGGCACATCGCCGAGGTGCAGGTGTTCATGGGCCTGGGGATCGCGCTGTTCTTCATGCCGACCACCAGCATCCTGCTCTCCAGCCTGCCACCCAAGGACATCGCCGACGGCTCGGGCCTGGCCACCTTCCTGCGCGTACTGGGCGGCAGCTTCGCTTCGTCGCTGACCACCTGGATCTGGCACCGCCGGGAGATCTACCACCACGCCCAGTTGACCGAGCACGTCACGGCCTATGACCCGGCCACCCACCAGTACCTGGAACAGCTCGGCGGCGCCTCGCAATCGGCCTACATACAGATCGACCGGGTGGTGGAAAGCCAGGCCTACATGCTCTCCACGGTGGACTACTTCACCCTGATGGGCTGGCTGTTCTTCGGCCTGATCCTGATCATCTACCTGGCCAAACCACCGTTCTCGGCCAAGGGCGCTGCAGAGTCGGGTGGTGGGCACTAATGACTGACTGCTTGCAGGCGTCGTGGTGAGCATGACCGGGTAGCCCGGGCTGAACGACGTGATACCCGGGGCTGGTTTCCTGGGTATCGCTGCGCTCAACCGCAGGCTACGGATTGATCGTGGCTTGCCTGGGATCACGGCTCTGTATCAACGATTCGCCACGAGGTCGCGGCTCCTACACGATCGCAAGCACCCTGGCGCCAGTGTAGGAGCGCCGCCCCGGCGCGAAAGCGATGCCAGCCATCGCGCGACTACCGGGTGGTGCCACTCTCTACCGATTCACTCATCCATTTCGGCTTCGGATAA
Organism: Pseudomonas sp. PA27(2017); assembly: GCF_001945445.1. Lineage (GTDB taxonomy): Bacteria > Pseudomonadota > Gammaproteobacteria > Pseudomonadales > Pseudomonadaceae > Aquipseudomonas. The sequence goes on along the minus strand of NZ_MSXW01000054.1, from coordinate 6,315 downwards.
CGACGGTCCGACTTGCCGGCCTTGAGGATGGCACCGGGCACGTCGTGGCCGATCAGCTCGGGCAGGGTGGCGGCGGCTTCGAGCAGGGCATCGAGGTTCACCCCCGTCTCCAGACCCATGCGCTGGAGCATGTGTACCAGGTCCTCGGTGCAGATATTGCCGCTGGCGCCGGGCGCATAGGGGCAGCCGCCGAGGCCGCCGAGGGAGGCGTCGAAGCGGTCGATGCCGGCGTTCAGGGCTGCCAGGGCATTGGCCAGGCCCATGCCGCGGGTGTTATGAAAATGTGCGGTAAATACCGCTTCGGGCCAGCGCTGCAGCGCCGTGCGGCAGATGCGTTCGACCTGGGCCGGGTCGGCCATGCCGGTGGTGTCGCAGAGGGTCACGCCCTGCACGCCGATCTCCAGCAGGCGCTGGGTCAGCTCATGCACCCGCGCCTCGGGCACTTCACCCTCGAACGGGCAGCCGAAGGTGGTCGACAGCGAGGCGTTGATGAACACCCCACTGCCGCGGGTGACCTCGATGATTTCGCGAAACTGGGCGAGCGACTGCTCCGGCGTCATGCGCAGGTTGGCCAGACCATGGGTGTCGCTGGCCGACATCACCAGGTTGATCTCGTCCACTTCGCAAGACAGCGCCCGCTCGCAGCCACGCACGTTAGGCACCAGCACGGTGTATTCCACGCCTGCCACGCGCTGGATGCCGCGCATCACTTCTTCGGCATCGCGCAGATTGGGGATGGCCTTGGGCGATGTGAAGGAGGTGACTTCGATCTTCGCCAGGCCGGTTTGCGACAGCCTGTCGATCAGGGCGATCTTGGCGTCGGTGGGCACGAAGGCCGCTTCGATCTGGAAGCCGTCGCGGGTGGCGACGTCCTGGATGTAGAGGCGTTTGGTCATGGGAAGGTCCTGATTGTGTCGGGTGCGTAGCCCGGGTCGAGCGCAGCGACACCCGGGAGCAGTTCCTACGGTCTGTCGCAAGCGCAAGAGGCGGTGGACAAGCTTCGCGTTGGCTACGCGCCCCGGTCCACCCTACGAGTCTGGCTAGTACTAGATAATCCCGCGCTCGCGCAGACCAGCGACCTGTTCGGCGCTCAGGCCAAGTCCGGCGAGGATGTCGTCGTTGTGCTCGCCGAGCTGCGGGCCGCCAACGCCAATGCGCCCCGGCGTGCGGCTGAGTTTGGGTAGTACGCCTGGCACCTTGAGCGGGCCGACGGGCGTCTGCACCGTCTCGATCATCTGCCGTGCCAGGTAGTGGGGGTCCTGCACGATATCAGCGGCGGTGTAGGGATAGCCGGCCGGTACGCGGGCGCCCTTGAGCGCTTCGATCACCTCGTCGCGGCCGCGCCCGGCCGTCCATTCGCCAATGGCGGTGTCGATCAGCTCGGCATGCTGGCTGCGCCCGTCGTTCTGCGCCAGGCGCGGGTCGTTGCCCAGATCGTCACGGCCAATCAGGGTCATCAGGCGTTTGTAGATACTGTCGCCATTGCCGGCGATCAGCACGTAGCTGCCATCGTTGCACGGGTAGGAGTTGGACGGCGTGATGCCGGGCAGGGCGCTGCCGGCTGGCTCACGGATATAGCCGAATGCGTCGTATTCGGGCACCAGGCTTTCCATCATGGCGAACACCGACTCGTACAGCGCCACGTCGATTTCCTGGCCTTCGCCGCTGCGGCCCCGCTCCTGCAGGGCCAGCAACACGCCGATCACGCCATACAGCGAGGACAGCGAATCGCCGATGCTCACCCCGACGCGCACCGGCGCTTGCCCGGCATAGCCGGAGAGATGGCGCAGGCCGCCCATGGCTTCGCCGATCACCCCGAAACCGGGCAGGTCGCGGTAGGGCCCGGTTTGTCCGTAGCCGGAGATGCGCAGCATGATCAGTCGCGGGTTGATCGCCTTCAACGCGTCATAACCCAGGCCCCAGCCTTCCAGCGTGCCGGGGCGAAAATTCTCCACCAGAATGTCGGCCTCGGCCACCAACTGGCGGACGATGTCCTGGGCTTCGGCCTGCTTCAAGTCGAGGGTCAGAGAGCGCTTGTTGCGCGACTGCACATGCCACCACAGCGAGGTGCCGTCCTTGATCTTGCGCCACTTGCGCAGCGGGTCGCCGACGCCAGGCGGCTCGATCTTGATCACGTCGGCGCCGAACTCGCCGAGCAGCTTGCTGGCGAAGGGGCCGGCGATGAGCTGGCCCATTTCGATGACCTTGAGGCCGGCCAGGGCCATGGGTGCAACGGTTGTGTTGACAGGCATGTGCGGTTTCCCGATGACTTGGGTTCGATGGCGCCGAGCATCGCCCACCACGCGGCTTGCCGCAATCAGTCAATCGTCAAGTCTGGCTTCGTGCGACGCGAAGGCATATGGTGCCGCCATCGGTTCGCAGCCTGTACCGCGGGCCAGCCTCTTTCGCCAACCACGAAGCGGAGCCCGCCATGCGCGTGGATTTCACCACCCTCAAGTTATTCGTCGCCATCGCCGATGAGCGCAGCCTGACCCGCGCCGCCGAGCGTGAGCATCTGGCGCTGGCGGCGGTGAGCAAGCGCATCAGCGACCTGGAAGCGCACCTGCGTACGCCCTTGCTGTATCGCCAGCCCAAGGGCGTGGCGCTGACGCCGGCCGGCGATGCGCTGCTGCACCATGCGCGCAACCTGCTGGACAACATCCAGCACATGCAGGCCGACCTCAGCGAGTTCAGTGAAGGCATCAACGGCCATGTGCGCATCCACGCCAATACCTCGGCGGTGATCGCCTTTCTGCCCGAGGATCTGGCAGCCTTCAGCGCCCAGCACCCGCAGATTCGCATCGACCTGGAAGAGCGCGTCAGCAGCGAAATCATCCACGCGGTGCGCGAAGGGCTGACCGATATCGGTATCTTCGCCGGCCACGTACAGGCCGCTGGCGTGCAGGTGTTTCCCTACCGTCATGACCGCCTGGTGCTGGTGGTGCCGAGCGAGCATCCGCTGGCGGCCCGCGAGCGGGTGACGTTGTCGGAAACCGTCGGCTACGACTTCATCGGCCTGCAGAAGGAGGCCTCGCTGCACAGCCTGCTCAGCGAAGCCGCGCAGCAGGCGGGTGTGCACCTGCGGGTACGCATCCAGGTGCGCAGCTTCGAGGCCATCTGCCGGATGATCCATACCGGGCTGGGCATCGGCGTGCTGCCCGAGCAGGCGGTGCGTACCTACCTGCCGAGCATGGCGGTGCGCGCGGTGGCGATCGAGGATGACTGGGCGGTACGCGAGCTGAACATCTGCGTGCGCCAGTACGACAGCCTGTCGCTGATCGCCCGGCAGATGGTCGATCACCTTGCCTTCGGCAATGGCGAAGGCAGGCTTGGCCAATCAAGAATTTAGTCGGCCTTGGGGCTCAAGTAGAGTTCGTCGCGAACAAAGGCATCCGGTGGGCCAGGCCTGCCGTACCAATAACAACAGGAGATCGCCTCATGTCGCGCTTATTCTGCCGCAGCCTGTCCTGCGTGCTGCTGTCCACCGCCATGGCCTTCGGCGCCGCCGTTCAGGCCGAGGAAATCGTCATCAAGTTCGCCCATGTCGCCTCCGACCAGACGCCCAAGGGGCAGGGCGCGCGCATGCTGCAGAAGCTGGTCAAGGAGCGCCTGGCCGGCAAGGCGCGGGTGGATGTCTACCCGAATTCCTCGCTGTTCGGCGATGGCAAGGAGATGGAAGCGCTGCTGCTTGGCGACGTTCAGTTGCTGGCGCCGGCTCCGGTGAAGCTGGAGAAGTACCAGCCGCGGGTGCAGATCTTCGACCTGATGTTCCTGTTCGACAACTCGGCGGCCTCGCAACGGTTCGAGCAATCGCCGAAGGGCCAGGAGCTGCTGCACAGCCTGGAGAACAACGGCATTCTCGGCCTGGCCTACTGGCTCAACGGCATGCGCCAGTTCACTGCCAACAAGCCTTTGCACGTGCCAGGTGATGCGCGCGGCCTGAAGTTCCGCGTGCAACCTTCCGACCTGCAGGCCGCGCAGATCAGCGCACTGCGCGCGGTGCCGCGCAAGATGGCCTTCGCCGAGATCTACCAGGGCCTGCAGACCGGGGTGATCAATGCCTCCGACAATCCCTGGTCGAACATCTACAGCCAGCGCCACTACGAAGTGCAGCAGTACATGATCGAATCCAACCATGCGGTCGGCAATTACATGCTGATCACCAACGCCAAGTTCTGGAACGGCCTGCCCGAGGACGTGCGTGGCGAGCTCAAGACCATCATCGACGAAGTCACCGCCGAGGTGAATCGCCAGGCCCTGGCGCTCAACGAGAAGGACAAGCAGCAGATCCTCGCCGGCGGCAAGCATGAGCTGATCGTGCTGACCGACGAAGAACGCGCGCAATGGCGCGAGGTGATGCGGCCGATCTGGAAGGAGTACGAGGGCAAGATCGGCAGCGACCTGATCGAGGCGGCCCAGGCCGCCAACGCTGCGGGGCAGTAGGGTTTCGATGCGGGTGACATCCATCGATCATGGATGTCGCCTGCGCGGCCTGACCCTTTCTGCGTGCTCGTAGGAGGGGGCAGATTCATGCCTGGCTAGGCACGTCGCGGCTGAAGCCACTCCTACCAATAGCCTGCACGCTGCCTCCAGCCCTTTACCTGCAGCCTATTCACCCAGGCCGAAGGCCGCGTTTACCAATCGTGAATATTCGCCTCGCCAGGCCGGGGTTAGAGTCGGCTTGCCAAAACAATTACAACAACCCTCCCTGGGAGACCGCTGATGAATGCGTTGCAGCGCCTGTGGAATCGCCTCGAGGAAGCCGCCGTGGCGTTCCTGCTCGCGGCGATGACCCTGGTCACCTTCTCGTATGTGGTGTTCAACAACCTCTACGGTGTTTTCTACGCCCTGGGCGATGCGCTGCCGTTCGGTAGCGATGCCATGTTCGCCATCGGCGACGGCATTCTCTACGTTGCCCAGGAAATGACCTGGAGCGTGGCCCTGACCAAGGCCATGTTCGGCTGGCTGATCTTCGTCGGCCTGGCCTGGGGCGTGCGCATCGGTGCGCACATCGGCGTCGACCTCTTGGTGCGCTTGTTCAAACCCTCGCTGCAGAAGGCCGTGGCGATTCTCGCGCTGCTCATTTGCCTGGCCTATTGCGCGCTGATGGCCTACTCCAGCGAGCAGTGGGTCGCGGTGCTGTTCAACATCGGCACCGGCGCCGAGGATCTGGACCGCTTTGGCGTGCAGCAGTGGCACATCGTGATGATCGTGCCCATCGGCTTCACCCTGATGTTCCTGCGCTTCGCCCAGGTGCTGGTGCGCGTGATCCAGAACAAGCAGATCGGTTTCGGCGGCCATGGCGAGCTCGATGACGCCATCAAACTCGCCGAAGAGACGGAGACCAAACGATGACCATCGCCTTTCTGTTCATCGCCCTGTTCGTGCTGATGTTCATCGGCATTCCGGTGGCGATTTCCCTGGGTTTGTCCGGGGCCATGACCATCCTGTTCTTCAGCAACGACTCGGTGCGTTCGCTGGCGATCAAGTTGTTCGAGACCAGCGAACACTACACGCTGCTGGCCATTCCGTTCTTCCTGCTGTCCGGCGCGTTCATGACCACGGGCGGTGTGGCCCGCCGGCTGATCGATTTCGCCAACGCCTGCGTCGGCCATATCAAGGGCGGCCTGGCGATTGCCGCGATCCTGGCGTGCATGCTGTTCGCTGCGCTGTGCGGCTCGTCGCCGGCCACGGTGGCGGCGGTCGGCTCGATCGTT
>NZ_MSXW01000054.1:0-588 GCF_001945445.1 Pseudomonas sp. PA27(2017) | reverse complement strand
AGACCAAACGATGACCATCGCCTTTCTGTTCATCGCCCTGTTCGTGCTGATGTTCATCGGCATTCCGGTGGCGATTTCCCTGGGTTTGTCCGGGGCCATGACCATCCTGTTCTTCAGCAACGACTCGGTGCGTTCGCTGGCGATCAAGCTGTTCGAGACCAGCGAACACTACACGCTGCTGGCCATTCCGTTCTTCCTGCTGTCCGGCGCGTTCATGACCACGGGCGGTGTGGCCCGCCGGCTGATCGATTTCGCCAACGCCTGCGTCGGCCATATCAAGGGCGGTCTGGCCATCGCTGCGATCCTCGCGTGCATGCTGTTCGCTGCGCTGTGCGGCTCGTCGCCGGCCACGGTGGCGGCGGTCGGCTCGATCGTCATCGCCGGCATGGTGCGCTCGGGCTACAAGAAGGAGTTCGCCGCGGGCATCGTCTGTAACGCCGGTACCCTGGGCATCCTGATTCCGCCGTCGATCGTCATGGTGGTCTACGCCACCGCCACCGAAACCTCGGTGGGCAAGCTGTTCATGGCCGGTGTAGTGCCGGGGCTGCTGTTGGGCGTGTTCCTGATGATCACCATCTACATCATCGC
>NZ_MSXW01000053.1 GCF_001945445.1 Pseudomonas sp. PA27(2017) | reverse complement strand
TGGTAATCGTACGCGCAGTATTGGCTGCCACGATCCGAGTGCAGCAGTACCTCGGTTTGCGGCTGTCGGCGAGCCACGGCCATCTCCAGCGCGGCGTGTACCAGAGCCTGCTGCATCCGATGGTGCATCGCCCAACCGACGACAGCACGTGAAAAAAGATCGAGCACGACGGCCAGATACAGCCAGCCTTGGGCCGTCCGCACGTAGGTCATGTCCGAGACCCAGTGCCGATTAGCGCGATCCGAGGCGAACTGGCGATCCAGGTGATTCGGGGCAATCGGCAGAGCATGACGACTGCTGGAAACCAGCCGCCAGCGCCTACGCGAACGAACGCGCAGACCGGCTTCGCGCATCAGTCGAGCCACTCGGTGTCGACCACACACATACCCCATGGCCGCCAACTCGGCCTTGATTCGGCGATGTCCATAGATTCCATTCACCTCGTGGTGGATGGCGCGGATCTCCTTGCTCAGACGCCGATTCGCCATCTCTCTCGCCGAAGGTGGCCGCTGCTGCCAGGCATAGAAGCCGCTGCGTGATACCCGCAGCAGCCGGCACATCGGTGCTACGGGATAGCGACCGGTCAGCGCCTCGATGGCGCGGAACTTCACTTCGTGGGCTGCGAGAAGATGGCGAGCGCCTTTTTTAAAACATCGCGCTCCATGGTGACCTGAGCCAGCTGCTGGCGTAGCCGGCGCAACTCAGCACTCTCGCCACGCTGCTTGCCATTGCCCGGAAAGGCATTGTCACCTTGCTGTTCGTACTGGCGCTTCCATTTGCCCAGCAGGCTTTCAGCGATGCCGAGCGTCTCGGCCACATGACGAAGCGGCGTGCCGGCAACCACCTGGTCTACCGCTTCACGTTTGAAAGATTCTGGAAAACGTCGTCTGGTCTGGGTCATGAACACTCCTTGCGGCGGACATTATCCACCTTAAGTCAGTGTCCACTCAGCCCGGGACAGACCAGATCGCACCTTGCCGCTTTTTGGAGCCATCGAAGGAACCTCTGGCCATCGCAGCCCGGTGGCCCTGGCAGATCCGCACGATCATTTCCGTATATGGGCAGCACCGAGCAGCACCTGACAACAGGAAACTACGTGCGACACCTACCCCGCCTGAAAGAACCACACAAACAAAAACGCCGCGCAAATGCGCGGCGTTTTCAGGTAAGGCAAGACTCAGATCGAGAACGACGAGCCGCAACCGCAGGTGGTGGTCGCGTTGGGGTTCTTGATCACGAAGCGTGAGCCTTCGAGGCCTTCCTGGTAATCCACTTCCGCACCGACCAGGTACTGGAAACTCATCGGGTCGACGACAAGGCTGACGCCCTCGCGTTCGACGATGGTGTCGTCGTCGGCCACTTCTTCATCGAAGGTGAAGCCGTACTGGAAGCCCGAACAACCGCCTCCCGTGACGAACACGCGCAGCTTCAGGCGCGGGTTGCCCTCTTCATCAACCAGGCTCTTCACCTTGCTGGCCGCACCCTGCGTGAACTGCATCGCAGCGGCAGGGGTGAAGGTTTCGACGCTCATGTTCTATCTCCCGGCGCCAGGCGCCCATACTGCGTGGTAGCGCTATATTATCCGCTTACCCTAGAAAATTGGTCAACTATTGAGCGTCATCCACGCTCTCGGGCAGCTCCAACGGTCTGTCATGCTCCTTGATCGGCCGCAGGCCACCTTCGACCTGAGCGCCCATGGCCATTTCCATCAGCCCATAATAGAGGTTGCCGCGAACCCGGGCCTTGGGGCCCAGCTCGACGTGCTGGCTGGCATAGACATCACCGACGATCTCGCCGTCGATCACTACATGGGGGGCGCGCACCTCGCCTTCAACCTGCCCTTCGACGCTGACCCGCACCAAACCCTGCTCGGTGAGGATGTCGCCGAGCACCTTGCCGTCGATCTGCACTGCGCCCTGAAACTCCAGGTCGCCACGAAATTGCGCACCTGCCGCGATCAGGCTGGTTTTGCCCGTGAAGCGCTGCATGTCTGCCTTGCCCTTGCCTTTATTCCACATGGCGAACCATCACCTATCCGTCAGTCCACTCGATTTGACGCTCGACGGCTTTTCCACCTTCGACATCAGCCTTGATACGTATGCGTTTGGGCACGAAGCCCTCGGGAATCCGCAGCTCACCCAACCGCCCACCGTCGGGAATCGCCTGCAGGTGCTTGAACGCGAATGGAATCGCCTTCTCGGTCGAGCCTTCCGGGAGGTCGCCACTGAGCTGAGTCAGCGGCAGGCTCTTCGCCTTGCCATTCATGCTGCCCTCCAGTTGCACGTTCAAACGCCCCTGCAGAGGTTTGTCGTCCTTGCCGATACGGCTGAGCATGAGTTTGAAACGATAGACGCCAGGCGCCTCCGCCGGGTGAATATCGAAGCTGCGGATCAGCAGTCCGTTGACCTTGCTGTCCGGGGCCAGAACCCCCTTGTAGAATGCCAGCTCCTGCTGCTGCTTGAAGTTCTGTTCTTCGAGCAACTTGATGGTCAGGCGGCTTTGCTCGTTGGACTGCTGAGCCAGTTGCTCACCACTGCTGAGTACCGCCATGCGCTGACGTAGCTCGTCCAACTCGCGGACCTGCGTCTCGACCTGCGCCTGCATCTGCTGGAATGCCAGCGCCTGCTCTTGAGTGGATCTGGCTTGCCACCAGTTGCCCCCATAGAAGGCGAGCGGCACCGCGACGAGCAACATCACCAGCGCGACCCGCAAGCGCCGTTCCTGAACCCGGTTGCTGGGGCGAACCTCCCACCCCGTCATCAGGACCGCTGCCCGGGCACGCCGTCACCGCGGTGCCGCGGTGTAATCGCAAAGGGAGCGGATGGGTGCATCGGGTGCCTCGAAACTGTTCGACGAAAAGTCCGATGATAAGGCCCACCCTGCCTGCGGCCAACCGTCTTGATGACTATTGAGATCATGGGCACTAGTATCGCAAGCCCCATCAATGAAAAGGAACGGCAATGCTTTATCTGTGGATCAAAGCCCTGCACATCGTCGCCATGGTCTGCTGGTTTGCCGGTCTGTTCTACCTGCCGCGGCTGTTCGTGTACCACGCCATGAGCGAGGACGAGCCGAGCCGTGAACGCTTCAGCACCATGGAGCGCAAGTTGTACCGGGGCATCATGACGCCGGCGATGATCGCCACCCTGGTGCTGGGTGTGGGCCTGCTGATGCTCGCGCCAGGCTGGATGAGCCAGGGCTGGATGCATGCCAAGCTCACCCTGGTGATCCTGCTGGTGGGTTACCACCATGTATGCGGCGCCATGTACAAACGCCTGGCCCGCGGCGAGAACACGCGTAGCCACGTGTTCTACCGCTGGTTCAACGAGGTGCCGGTGCTGATCCTGATCGCCATCGTCATTCTGGTCGTGGTCAGGCCATTCTGATCCACCACTGACGCGCCTGCTGGCAAGCTGAGAACCACCGCTCAGCTGCGCCGAAAACCGACCCGCCCCCACTTGCCGAACCGATGGCGGCGGGATAGGGTCGGCGACCACTTCTTTCCGTGCAGACAAGGACGCGCATGAGCCAGCCCCGCTACAAGATCGTCTTCGATGGCAGCCTGATGCCCGGCACCTCGCTGGACGAGGTCAAGGCCAACCTGACCAACCTGTTCAAAAGCGATCGCGCTCGCATCGACGCTCTGTTCGGCCGCGGCCCGGTGGCCATCAAGCGAGACCTGGAAGAAGCCCAGGCCGAACAGTACCTGAGCGCGCTGCAACGGGCTGGTGCCCGCGCTCGCAAGGAGCCGGATCTGGCCGCTGCGCTGAGCCTCGTGGAAACGGATGAAGAAAAAGCCGCCAAGGTGGAGCCAGCGGGTCAGCCGCAGACGTCCATGACATGCCCAAAGTGCGGCCACCAGCAGCTCACGGCTGCCGAATGCTCGGCCTGTGGGGTGATCATCGAGAAGTACCTGGCCCGCCAGGCAGAAGCGCCGCAAAGCCCGCCACCGCGCACGGCGTCGAGCGCTGCCGCACAGCCGCCAACCCCCTATTCGCCGCCCAAGGCGGACATCGACCCGCACGCCGGCCAGGTTGGCCAGTTGAAGATCAATTCGTTCAAAGGCCGTATCGGCAGGATGCGTTACCTGGCCTGGTCGCTGGCATTGCTGTTCATCTTCGTCGGCGTCATGGCCGGCATCTCGGCCATCACCATGGTGGCCGATACCCTTGGCAGCATCCTGTTGGTCGGCGCGGTGATCGGCATGCTGGTGATCAGCGCGCAGATCGGCGTGCAGCGTCTGCATGACATGGGCTGGTCCGGCTGGCTGTGGCTGCTCAACGTGGTGCCGATCATCAGCAGCGTGTTCTGGATCGTCATGCTGGTGGTGCCAGGCCCCGCCGGCAGCAACCGCTACGGCCCACCGCCACCGCCCAACAGCCTGGGCGTGAACCTGGTGGCAGGAATCTTCCTGATCCTGCTCATCGGTGGCCTGCTGATGATGTTCCTGAGTGGTTTTGCCATGCTGGCGATCTTCGGCGGCCTGTTCGGCGAACTGTTAAGCGGCAGTTGAGGCACCGCACCGCGAGCACTTTATTTTCCTCACCCGCGCTGCGAGTGCAGCGCTGGCTGCCTGGTTGCGGATAGGCTATACACCTGCCCGCGAAGTGCTCTGGAGAACCTCATGTCACGTTATGCCCTGGTCACGGGTGCCTCGAGCGGCATCGGCCTCGCCCTGGCCGAAGCGCTGGCTCGCCGCGGGCGTAACCTGATCCTCGTGGCGCGCAAGCGCGACGCGCTGGAAAGCATCGCCTACGAGCTGACCCAGCGCTTTTCCGTGGACGTGCTGTTTCGCGTCTGCGACCTCAGCGAGCCTCTGCAACTCTCGGGACTGCTCCATGAGTTGGAGCAGAACGGCCAGGTCATCGAATTGCTGGTGAACAATGCGGGCCTGGGCAGCGGCGGCGCGTTCGTCGCCCAGGACTGGCGACGCGAACAGCAACTGCTGGAGCTCAACGTACTGGCCCTGGCGCGCCTGTGCCACGCCATCGGCACAGTGATGGCAGCCCGCGGCCACGGGCAGATTCTCAATGTCGCCTCGGTCGCCGCGTTCCAGCCCGGCCCGTGGATGAGCAGCTATTACGCCAGCAAGGCCTATGTGCTGCATTTCTCCGAGGGTCTACGCGAGGAGCTGCGCCACCATGGCGTCAAGGTTTCGGTGCTCTGCCCCGGGCCGACCCGCAGCGCTTTCTTCCGCAATGCGCATCTCGATGCCACGGCACTGGAACGCGGCAAGCTGATGCTGAGCGCCGAGGAAGTGGCGCTGATTGCGGTGCGCGGCCTGGAGCGCAACCGCGCGATCATCGTGCCTGGTTGGCGCAACCGCCTGCTGACGATGGCGCCCCGCTTGTTTCCCCGCTGGCTGGTGCGGCGAGTAGCGGCGCGCATCAATCGCCGCTTCGGCCGCGCCTGACTCAGTTCGCGCTGACCGTCCGCCCCCGCGCCCAGGCCCTTAGCTCGGCGAGCCGTTCGGCCATGATCACCGACAACGGCGCCGTGGCCTGAATACCACGCAGCAGCGTGCCATTATCGACCGACTGCTGCTGCGCCTGGGCCGCATACAGGGCGCTCACCACCACCTGCTCGATCTCCGCGCCGGAAAAACCATCGGAGGCCGCCGCCAGTTGCACCAGGTCGAAGGCCGAAGGCTCCAGCTCGCGGCGCTGCAGGTGAATGCGAAAAATCTCCGCGCGAATCTCCGCCTCTGGCAGGTCGACGAAGAACAGCTCGTCGAAACGCCCCTTGCGCACCAGCTCCGGCGGCAGACGGTCGATCACGTTGGCGGTGGCCACCATGAATACCGATGACTTGCGCTCGGCCATCCAGGTCAGCAGCGTGCCCAGCACGCGCTGGCTGACGCCGCCGTCCTGGTCGCCGCTGGCCAGGCCCTTCTCGATCTCGTCGACCCACAGCACGCACGGCGACATCTGTTCGGCCAGCGCCAGCGCTTCACGCAGGTTGCGCTCGGTTTCACCGAAGAACTTGTTGTACAGGCAGCCGAAATCCAGGCGCAGCAAGGGCAGCCCCCAGAGCCCAGCCACCGCCTTGGCCGCCAGGCTCTTACCCGAACCCTGCACGCCGACCAGCAGCACGCCCTTGGGAATATCCACGCCTTCACCCGCGAAGAAGATACGCTGCCGCTCGCCCAGCCAGCGCTTGAGGTTGGCCAGCCCGCCGACATCGGCGAAACGCGCCGTGTCGTGTTCGTAGCTGAGCACGCCATCGAGGTCGAGCAGCTCGAACTTGGCCTTGTTCAGCTCCGGCAGATCTTCCTGAGTAATGGCGCCGTCGTCGCAGATCAGGTTGCGGGCCAGCAGCCTCGCCTCGGCGTGGCTCATGCCGCGCAGGTTCTTCACCACCTGCTGCAGGGTGCGGTTATCGGTGCGTACCCGGCGGTTGCGGTTGCGCTCGCTCCAGCGCGCCGCCTCCTCGCGCACGATGGCCAGCAGTTCGTCTTCAACCGGCAGCGCCAGGTTGAAACGCGCGGCGTAACGCTGCACTTCCGGCGGCAGCTTGCAGGCGTGGGACACCAGCACCAGGGTTGGCGCATGGACGGCATCGGCCATGGCGACCTCCTTGAGCAGGCGCACCAATTTCGGGTTGTCGGTTAGAAACGGATGCAGGTCGCACATCACGTAAAGGCTGCCCTGCTGGTCGGCCTTGATCAGCCGCAATGCCGCTTCGGGGTCGTGGCTTTCACCTTCGGCGAAGGCTTCCCCCGCGAAACCGGCACGCTGCAAGCCGTCGGTGATCGACCAGGTAAACAGGCCCAGCGCGCGACGTACCGCCAGGCCGGTGAGGGTTTCCAGCACGCGGCGCTCGTCCCAGGACTCGATCAGCACCAGCTTGACCTTGGAATCGAGCACCAGCCCCAGGTCGTGAATATCGTTCTTCACAGCAACTCCTTATGCCCAAGCGGCAGCACATGTTCCTGCCAAGCCGAGAGGTGAGCAAGTGGCGGATACACCGCAATGGACGTGCCGCACGTTTATGCGCATCCGCCGGGCGTCACGCCCGCAAACGCCATTTGCGGTAAACTGGCCGCTCATGTCATCGCCGGAGAAACCTCATGGCCAACGACCGCCATTATTCGCCCGTCGACCGCCTGCTGCTGCAAGCCGATATGGCGCTGCGCACGCTGCTGCCCTTCAGCGGCCAACCGTCTCGCCCATCCCCTGCCGTCGTCGAGCAGGAGGCCGAGCTCGATGCCAAGCAGACCCGCCATATCGCCGGGCTGATGCGCATCAACCACACCGGCGAGGTCTGCGCCCAGGCGCTGTATCAGGGCCAGGCGCTGACCGCGCGCCTGCCGCGCGTGCGCGAAGCCATGGAGCATGCGGCCGACGAGGAAATCGATCACCTGGCCTGGTGCGAGCAGCGCATCCGTCAGCTGGGCAGTCATCCCAGCGTGCTGAATCCGGTGTTCTACGGGCTTTCGTTCGGTGTAGGGGCGGTGGCGGGTCTGGTCAGCGACCGGGTCAGCCTGGGCTTCGTGGCCGCGACCGAGGATCAGGTGGTCAAGCACCTGGACGAGCATCTGGAGCAGATCCCCGAGCAGGACACCAAGTCCCGGGCCATCCTCGAACAGATGCGCAGCGATGAACTGGAGCACGCCAACAGCGCGCTGGATGCCGGCGGCGTGCGCTTTCCCGTACCGGTCAAGCTGGGCATGACGCTGCTGTCCAAGGTCATGACCAAAACCACCTACCGCATCTGACGCAAGCAATCACAGGGCGACGCAGGTCGCCCTGCTCTCTCAGGCACCCAGTTCGACGATCTCGTAATCGTGGGTGATTTCCACGCCGGCGCGGCTGAGCATGATCGACGCCGAGCAGTACTTGTCCGCCGACAGCTCCACCGCTCGCTTGACCTGGGCTTCTTTCAGGCCACGACCTTTCACCACGAAATGCAGGTGGATCTTGGTGAATACCTTGGGATCTTCGGACGCGCGCTCGGCCTCCAGAAAGGCTTCGCAGCTCTCGACCGGCTGACGGGACTTCTTGAGGATGCTCACCACGTCGAAGTTGCTGCAGCCACCCAGGCCGATCAGCAGCATTTCCATGGGGCGCACGCCCAGGTTGCGGCCGCCGCTCTCGGGTGGCCCGTCCATTACCACCGCGTGGCCGCTGCCGGACTCACCGAGAAACAGCGCTTCACCGGCCCATTGAACGCGAGCTTTCATCGTTGCCGCTCCTGCTTTTAAAAGGCCGGCAGCTTATCACAGCGCAGCTTTTGCACTGCGCACCACGGATGCTGTTAGAGTTCCGCCAAGAACGTGTAACACCTCACAAATCGGATCACCGGTAAGTATCACCGGCCATGATGATGCCGTTTTAGTGGCACAATCGCTTTCATGAGGTACGACGACGTTCCTGATCGATAAGAACAAGGTATTCATCCGGGCCGCCTTTCTTGCACCGGAGCTGGACAGCGTCACCTACTCACGCCTGTCACAGGCCTATCTTCACAAATTTGGAATCCCAGGCATGGTCGCTATCACTCTCACGCCAAAGGTCAAAAACTTCGACAAGCTGCTCGCGCATTGTCACCGTCGTCGCTACACGGCCAAAAGCACCATCATTTATGCCGGTGATCGCAGCGAAACGCTGTACTTCATCGTCAAGGGCTCGGTCACCATCCTGATCGAGGACGATGACGGCCGCGAGATGATCATCGCCTACCTCAATCCCGGCGATTTCTTCGGTGAGATGGGTCTGTTCTGCAAGGAAGGCGCCGAAAAAGAACGCAGCGCCTGGGTACGTGCGAAGACCGAGTGTGAAGTGGCCGAGCTGAGTTACGCCAAATTCCGCGAGCTGACCCAGCAGGATCCGGACATCATGTTCGCCCTGGGCTCGCAGATGGCCGAACGCCTGCGCAACACCACCCGCAAGGTCGGTGACCTGGCCTTTCTCGACGTGACCGGTCGCGTGGCGCGTACCCTGCTCGACCTGTGCAAGCAGCCCGATGCCATGACCCACCCCGACGGCATGCAGATCAAGATCACCCGCCAGGAAATCGGCCGTATCGTCGGCTGCTCGCGGGAGATGGTCGGCCGCGTACTCAAGTCCCTGGAAGAACAGGGCCTGGTGTTCGTGAAAGGCAAGACCATGGTGGTCTTCGGTACGCGCTAAAAAAACGGGGCATCGATCGCTGCCCCGTTCTTCCATCAAGCCTTGGCCGCGACCGCCAGGGCTTCGACTTCAGGCCGTTTGATCAGCGCGTAAACCACGCCGGTCACCAGGCTGCCCGCCACGATGGCCAGCAGATACAGCAGCGCATGGTTGATGGCATTGGGGATCAGCAGCACGAACAAGCCGCCATGCGGCGCCATCAGCTTGCAGCCGAAGTACATCGACAGCGCACCGGTCAGCGCGCCACCGGCAATGCTGGCCGGGATCACGCGCAACGGATCCTTGGCCGCGAACGGGATGGCTCCCTCGGAAATGAAGCACAGCCCCAGCACACCAGCGGCCTTGCCGGCCTCACGCTCGGTCTGGCTGAACTTGCGTCGGGCCAGCACGGTGGCAATGGCCATGCCGATCGGCGGCACCATGCCGGCGGCCATGGTCGCGGCCATCGGCGCGTAGCTCTGCGACGCCAGCAGACCGACCGAGAACGCATAGGCCGCCTTGTTGATCGGCCCGCCCAGATCCACGCACATCATGCCACCGAGCAGCAGCCCGAGCAGGATCGCATTGGTGGTGCCCATGTTCTGCAGAAAGGCTTCCAGGGAGGCCATGATCGCGGCCACCGGCGTGCCGACCACATAGATCATTGCCAGGCCGGTGACCAGGCTGGCGAGCAGCGGAATCAGCAGGATCGGCTTCAGCGCTTCGATGCTCTGCGGCAGGCGCAGCCAGCGGTTGAGCGCCAGGGCCAGGTAACCGGCCAGAAAGCCGGCGATGATGCCGCCCAGAAAGCCGGTGCCCAGAGCACTGGCCAGCATGCCGCCGATCATGCCGGGCGCCAGGCCTGGGCGGTCGGCGATCGAATAGGCGATGTAACCCGCCAGCACCGGAATCATCAGCGCGAACGCGGCATCGCCGCCAATCTTCATCAAGGCCGCCGGCAGGGTGCCTTCCTGCTTGAAGGCCTCGATGCCGAAGACGAACGACAGGGCGATCAACAAGCCCCCCGCCACCACCATCGGCAGCATGAAGGAAACGCCGGTCAGCAGGTGCTTGTAGGGGCCGCTCTTGGTGGCCGGCTTGCCGCTCTCGGCACTCTGCGCCTGCCCCGCGCCTTGCTGCAGCACGCCTTCTGCCAAGGCCTTCTGCAAGGTCTGCTTGGGCTGTTTGAGGGCGACGCCCGTGCCGCAGCGATAGACTTTCTTGCCGGCGAAGCGGTCGGTTTCCACTTCGATATCGGTGGCCAGCAGCACCACGTCGGCCGCCTTGATGCTCGCTTCATCGAGCAGATTGCGCGCACCGACCGACCCACGAGTTTCCACCTTCAGGTCATAGCCCAGTTGCTCGGCCGCCTGCTGCAGCGCTTCGGCGGCCATGAAGGTGTGCGCCACACCGGTCGGGCAGGCAGTGATCGCCACCAGCTTGGGCTTGCCGGACGGTGTTGCAGCGGCCGGTACCACCTGATCGAGCACCTGCGCCTGCTCGGCAGCGGTACGCAGAAATTGCTGCGGGTCGGCCAGCGCCTCGGAGGGCGTGGATTGCACCACGCGCTTGCCGACGAAGCGCTGCAGGTCCAACTCACCGGTCTTGACCACCAGCACCAGCTCCGCCGCCTCGATGGCGGCGGCGCTCAGCGGCGAGCCGATGGCCTTGGCATCATGCACCTCGACCTGGGTGGACCAACCCAGTCGCTCGGCCGCTGCCTGCAGCAGGCGGGAACACAACACGCTGGTGACCTGACCATTGGGGCAGGCGGTAACGATCAGCACATTCATTGCAGCGACCTCTAATTATTGTTTCGACGTGACAGTCACGGCCGCCTCGAGGCGGGCGAGCTGTTGCCGATCGTGAATTCCGAAACCGATTTGCGTGACCGCCTGGGCGGCGACCGCCGTTGCCAGGCGCAGGGTGCGTTCGGCCGGCCAGCCGCTCAGCAGCCCATGCAGGGTGGCGGCGAGCAGTGAATCACCGGCGCCCACGGTGCTGGCCACTTCCACACGCGGCGGCTGGGCATTGAGCACGCCGTGGGAGCCGAACCAGTCGGCGCCTTGCGAGCCGCGCGAGAGCAGCACGTGCTCGACCCCGCCGGCACGCAGCTTGTCGATGGCCGCATCGATCTGTTCGGGCGAAGCCTGCTCCAGCTCGCAAGCCTCGGCCAGCTCTTCCTCGTTGGGCTTGATCAGCCAGGGACTGGTCGCCAGACCGGCACGCAGCGCCGCGCCGCTGGTATCCAGCGCCACCGGCAGGCCGAGGGCCGTCAGGCGGCGCAGCAAGGCGGCGAACCATTCGGTGGTCACCCCGCGCGGCAGGCTGCCAGCGACAACCACCGCATCGTGGCCAGCGGCAATGTCGTCCAGTTGGGCGAGCAACTGCGCCTGATGTGCCGAATCCACCTCGGGGCCGGGCCCGTTGAGGTCGGTGATACGCCCGTCGCGCTCGGCGAGCTTGATGTTGCTGCGGGTTTCCCCCGGTACGCGCACGAAGGCATCGATAAAGCCGCGGCGGTGCATCAGGTGCTCGAACGGCGCCGCATTGGCCTGGCCGAGAAAGCCACTGACCGTGACTTTGTGGCCAAGATCGGCCAGCACCTGCGCCACGTTGAGGCCCTTGCCTGCCGCATGGCTGGTCATGCCCAGGCTGCGGTTGACGTTGCCGGCCTGCAGGGTATCCAGGCTGACGGTCAGGTCCAGCGCGGGGTTGAGGGTCAGGGTAAGAATCCGCGCCATCACTGCGCCTCCTCGACCAACGCACGCACTGCCGCGGCACTGGGCAGCAACAGCGCCTGTTGGGCCTGGGCCCTGCAATGCTGCAGATCCAGCTCGCGCACCCGCGCCTTGACCAGCGGGATGCTGCGCGCAGCCACGCTCAGCTCGTCGACGCCCAGGCCCACCAGCAGCGGCACCGCGAGCATGTCGGCGGCCAGTTCACCGCACACGCCGACCCATTTGCCTTCGGCATGGGCGGCTTCGACGGTCATGCCGATCAGGCGCAGCACCGAAGGGTGCACGCCGTCGGCCTGGGCCGAGAGCGTCGGGTGGCCACGGTCGATGGCCAACGTGTATTGCGTCAGGTCGTTGGTGCCGATGCTGAAGAAGTCCACTTCGCGGGCCAGCACGGGCGCCAGCAATGCCGCAGACGGCACCTCGATCATGATGCCCAGTTGCAGATCGCTCAGCGGAATCTCGCTGCGCAGCTTCTCGACCATTTCCCGCGCCGCACGCCATTCCTCGACCTGCCCGACCATCGGGAACATGATGCGTAGAGGGCGACCTTCAGCGGCCTGCAGCAGGGCGCGCAGCTGGGTTTCCATGATGTCCGGGCGTTGCAGGGTCAGGCGAATGCCGCGCACCCCCAGGAACGGGTTTTCCTCTTCGGGCATCGGCCAGTACGGCAGCGGCTTGTCGCCACCGACATCCAGGGTGCGCACCACCAGTGGTCGGCCCTGCAGGGCATCGAAAACGCGGCGGTACTCGGCTTCCTGGGTGGCTACGTCGGGCGCCTGGCCATGATTCATGAACACCAGCTCGGTACGCAGCAGCCCCACCGCTTCGGCGCCAAGTTCGACCGCGCCAGCCGCCTCGCCACTGGCGCCGATATTCACGGCCACCTCGACGGCATGACCGTCGCGAGTGTGCGCCGGCTGCAGGCGCTCGCCATGGGCACGCTCGCGGCGCTGCTCGCTGGCCTGCCGCTCGCGCTCGGCTTGGGCCAGGGTTGCCTGGTCCGGCTGCACCCACAACTGGCCGCGGTCGCCATCGAGCAGCAAAGCCGTACTCTGTTCCAGCAACAGCAGGCTTTCACCGGCGCCGACCACGCAGGGAATGCCCAGCGCACGGGCAATGATCGCGCTGTGGGCGGTCGCCCCGCCACGGGCAGTGACGATGCCGGCCACGCGCTGACGATCCAGGCTGGCGACATCTGACGGACCGACTTCGCCCATCACCAGAATGTAGGGCTCGACAGGTTCTTGCGGTGCTTCGACGCCGCACAGGTGAGCCAACACCCGGCGACCGACGTCACGCAAGTCGGCAGCACGCTCAGCCAGCAAGGCGTCATGCAGGGACTCCTGCTGCGCGGCGGCCGCTTCGATTTCACCGACCCAGGCGGCCTGGGCGCTGGCACCGCTGGCCAGGCGCGCGTCGACATCCTCGCGCAGCGCCGGGTCGCGGAGCATCGCCTGATGGGTCACGAAGATGTCCCTGATGCTGGCCTCGTCGCTGCGCTCGACCAGCCGCTGGATCTCACCGTCGATGTGCTGCAGCGCCTGATCCAGACGCTGGCGCTCGGCCGCCACACCCTCGCCACGTTCGGGGTAGTCGAGATTCGGCATACGTCGCACGAAGGCCGGGCCACTGGCGATACCGGGCGAGGCCGCTACGGCATGCACACGCGAACCGGCGACCGGTGCGACGACGGTTTCCTTGATAGGCGATTCGGCAACTGGCTCGGCACTGTTCTCCGCATGCTCGGGCAGCGGCTCGACGTCTTCGCCCAGGCCGGCGAGGATTGCCGCTTCGATGGCCGGCAACGCCTGCTCGGCGATGGCCGGGTCGGCGCTGAACTCCAGCACCTGGCCACGACGCGCACCGAGGGCCAGCAACTTGCTCAGGCTCTTGGCCGACACCGTGGCCGCTGAGCCATCGGCCAGGCGTACGCGAACTTCACCGTCAAAACCCTGGGCGATTTCGCTCAGGGTCTTGGCCGGGCGCGCGTGCAGACCGTGGGCATTGGCCAGGGTAATGCGCAGGCTCGGCCAGTCAGCCGGCAGCTCGGCGCCCAGCGCCTCGAGCACACCCCGGCTGCTGGTAGCCTGGGTGAGCACCTCGCCCTGCCCGGCGATCAGCAGGTCGCACAGCCGCTCAAGTACCTGGCGGTGGCCTTCACCCAGGCAAGCCAGGCAGAACAGACCGGCTACCGGCTGGTCGCCACGCTGCAACGGCTGCGCAGGGGTAACGAAGGCCAGGCCCGGGCGCTCGACGCCCTGCTCGCTGCTCAGCCACCACAAGCCATTGCCCAGCGGCAGGGGCTCGGCCTGCACCAGGCTGGCCGCGTAACCGGCGCCCGCGCAGCCGGCCTTCTTCAGCAGGCGCGCGCCCTGCCAGGTCAACTCATCGAGATCCTCGGCCTCGACGCCCAGGCCGACCAGTTGTGCATCCAGCGCCAGCTCCGGCGCCGCCCCCTGCAGCAACCCGAGAATCGCCTCGGCATCCTGGGCTTCGCGCAGCGCTTGGCTCAGGTCGCCCTCGCCCAGCGCGCGGGTGAGCAGTTGCAGCAAGTGCAGGTGCTCGTCGGAGCGGGCTGCGATAGCAATGGCCAGGTACACCCGCTGGCCATCACCCCAATCCACACCCTCGGGAAACTGGATCAGCCGCATGCCGGTCTCGAACACCTGGTCGCGGGTTTCTGGGGTGCCGTGGGGAATGGCGATGCCCTGCCCCAGGTAGGTCGAACCCTGGCGTTCACGCGCCTGCATGCCATCCAGATAGCCGGCCGCCACCAGGCCATCGGCCACCAGATTCTCGGCAAGCAGGGCCAGCGCCTGCTGCTTGTCGACGGCCTGGCGGCCCATCTGGATTTGCGAAGGGTGTAGTTCGAGCATGACGTTTCTCCTCAAGCAAGACCGGCTGCAGACGGGCTTGGCGGACATTCTTGTTAGCTTAGTCGACTCGTTTGCTGAATCGTTTCATCTAGGACTGGCACGTTACCTGATTATGGGTAATCCTTGAAGGCCTGGCAGAGGAGACAGCCATTTGAAGTTGACCGATATTGCCCGCCTGGCCGGCGTTTCAGTGACCACGGCCAGCTACGTGATCAATGGCCAGGCCGCCAAGCGGCGTATCAGCGCGGCCACCGTCCAGCGCGTGCTCGAAGTCGTGGAAGAACACGACTACCGCCCCAACACCCAGGCCGCCGGCCTGCGCCGTGGCGAAAGCCGCTGCCTGGGGTTCATCCTGCCGGATCTGGAAAACCCCAGCTATGCGCGGCTCGCCAAGCTGCTCGAACAGCGCGCGCGGGCAGCCGGTTACCAGTTACTGATCGCCAGCTCCGACGACCAGCCAGACAGCGAGCGGCAATTGCTGGAACTGTTTCGCTCGCGGCGCTGCGATGCGCTGATCGTCGCCAGTTGCCTGCCCCAGGACGCCGCCGACTATCGCCAACTGGTGGCTGCCGGCACGCCGGTAATTGCCGTCGACCGCGCCCTGGACCCCGAGCACCTGTATTCGGTGGTCAGCGATGACCGCCAGGCCGGCGAGCAGCTGACCTGCAGCCTGGTGCAACAGGGCCAGCGCCATGCTGCCCTGATCGGCGCTCGGTTGGAGTTGCCGATCAGCCAGGCCCGCGAACAGGGCTTTCGGGATGCGCTGGCCGGCTTCGGTGGGCTGGTTAACGTCAGCCACGCTGAGCAATTCAGCCGCCAGTGGGGCTACCGGCAAATGAAGCAACTGCTGGCCAGCGATGGCCTGCCGGACGTGCTGGTGACCACCGCTTACGTGCTACTGGAAGGCGTGCTCGATGCGTTGCACGAACATCCCGAGCTGGATACCCGCACCCTGCGCCTTGGCACCTTCGGTGATGCACAGTTACTGGACTTCCTGCCCATGCGCGTGAATGCCATTTCCCAGCAGCACGAGCGCATCGCCGAGCGGGTGTTCGACCGCCTGCTCGACGCACTGGACGGCAGCTATCATCCGGGCCTGGATGCCATCGAGCGGGGCCTGAAGATTCGTTTCAAGCCCTAGCTCGGTACGAAAGGCCTCCTCACCCGGAGGCCTTTCGCGCAGCCTTAGCGCCCCTGGCGAATCTGCTGCAGCAGCGGCTCGCACTCGTTGGGCTGATCGCCGCTTGGGGCGACCAGCGCCACCAGGCCGGCGGCCGGTGCGACCAGCGCCCCCAGGGCCAGCATGCCAGCGCCACGCAAGACCAGCGGCCCGGCCTTCACGCCAGGGTTGGGGTTCTTGAAGGTGCCGCGCACGTACAGCGGTGAACGCAACGAGAAGATCCGCAGGCCCTTGGACTCGGGGGTGATGGTCAGGTCGAGCTGCTCGTTGCCGAAATTCACCGTGCCGTCCACGCCGATCAGCGCGTTCTCGGTGTCGATCACCATCAATTGCGGGCGCATCACGCCTTGCTTGATGTCGAGATTGGCGGCTGCACAGTTGATCTCCACCTCGTTATCGCCGAACAGTCGGCCGACCAGATAGTTACCGACGTTCAAGCCGGCGATCTCCATGAGGTTACGACTGACCCGGCCGTCGTTGATCAGCAGTTTGACGTGCCCATTGGCGCTGCCCAGCAGGGTCGCAACCGAATTGCCAGTACCGCTGATGGCCGCATCGCCGTTCAAGGCACCGAGGCTGCTCTGCATCACCTCGACATTGGGGAACAGCTGACGCAGGCGGAAATTGCGCGCACTCAGCTGAGCCCGGGCACGGAGCGGTGTGGCGCTGCCGTCCAGGCGCAGCATCGATTCCAGCCGTCCACCCGCCACGCCAAAGCGCAACGGTTCCAGGCTGAGGTTGCCGTTATCGAGCACCACATGGGTGAACAGGTCGGTAAAGGGTAGTTGCTCGCTATGCACGATGCGCTTGCCGGTGAAGCTGACGTCGGCGTCCATGTCGCGCCAACGCTCGGTGCGGAATTCCTCCACGGGCAGCACCTTGTTGCCGGGCTGAACGCTCGCCGCACCACGCTCCTTCTTCTCGGCATTGGAATCGGCACCGATCAGAGGCGCCAGGTCGGCGAAGCGCAGCTGGTTGGACACCAGTGCTCCGGAGAGCTTCGGCCGTGGCTTGCGAGCCACGAAGGTGAGATCGCCATGGATGTCGCTATCGCCGATGCGGCCATTGAATTTCTCGTAGCGAAACAGCGGCCCATCCGGGTCCTGCAGCTGGGCAACCAGTCGCCCGTCGGTGGAATAGGCCGGCGTATCGGGCAGCGTGACGCCGGTCAGCGGGTACAGGTTGCCAAGGCTGGCGCCGGACAGCCGCAGACGCAGATCCAGGGCGCCCAGGTTCTTCGGATCGGTCAGAGTGCCGGCCACCTGCACCCGTGTGGTGCCGGCGCGCACATCGGCCTGCACCGGGAATGGCGAGCGGGCATCCTGCAGCGCCAGCAAGCCACCGATGCGGCCATTGCCGCTCAGAGCCTGGCCTTTGTAACGACCCTTGGCCTGCCAGGCGAAAGCGTAATCCTGCGGCTGCACGGCGTCCTCCTCCGCCTGGTTGGCCGCCTTGCCGACGATCTCGGCAAAGGCGATGGGCTCGCCGAGCGGCTCGACCTGCAGGTTCACAGTGGCCTGGGAAACCTTATCGTCGACGCTGACCCGAGCCTTGTCGAAGCCGATGGTGCCGATGTCCATCACCCAGGGCGACGCAGTTTCTTGTTCTGGCTGCTCCTGCTCACCGAGATCGAAAGTCCAGTTGGCGCGCCCATCGGCCAGGCGCTCAAGCACGGCATCGGCGCCGGTCAGCTGGATGCGCGGAATCGACACGGTCTTCCACAGCAGCGGCACGGGCGACAGGCTGGCTTCGACGCGCTCAAGATAGACGAAGTGCTCACCCTTGGCCCAATCGGGGTTGCCCAGGCTGAGCTGCTCGGCAGACACGTGGGGCCAGGGCACCCAGGCGCGAAAGCCGGGCTCGTCAGGCTCGCGCTGCCAGGTGACGGCCAGATTGCCCTCGATCGCGAAGGGGCGATTGAGCGCTTCAGAAACCCGCGCGTTGATGGTGGGTTTGAGCAGGTTCCAGTCGAACAGCACCAGAAACAGCATCAGAGCTGCGATCAGTAGCAGGAGACTGGCAAGGCACCAGCCGAGTATCTTGCGAAGACGCATCATGCGGCGGCCCCTTTTTATCGGCGATCCCCACAATCACCGTCCCTGACCATTCGACTGGCCAATGCCCGGAATGACTCACAGAATGTTGTCATGCAGGTGTACAAACCTGCCGCCCTTACAACCTCGACCCTTGGCGGGCCCATGCGACTGATCGACACCCACACCCATCTGGACTTCCCCGACTTCGATGAAGATCGCCCTCGCGTGCTCGCCGAGGCCCGCGCGCTGGGCGTCGAGAAGCTGGTGATTCTGGGCGTCGAGCATGGCAACTGGCAGCGCCTGTGGAACCAGGTGCTGGCGCACGACGGGCTGTATGCGGCCTTCGGCCTGCATCCGGTCTATCTGGACAGCCACCGGCCAGAGGACCTGCAACGACTCGAGCAGTGGCTGCTGGAGCGGCAAGGCCACGAGAAGCTCTGCGCGATAGGCGAATTCGGCCTGGATTACTACTTGCCTGAACTGGACCGCGAGCGCCAGCAAGCGCTCTTCGAAGCGCAACTGGCGCTGGCCGAACGCCTCGAACTGACGGTGCTGCTGCACGTCCGGCGCGCCCATGCCCAGGTGATCGCCACCCTGAAGCGTTTCAAGCTGCGGCGTGCCGGCATCATCCACGCGTTCGCTGGCAGTTACGAGGAGGCCCGTGAGTACCTGAAGTTGGGCTTCAAACTGGGCCTGGGTGGTGCGGCCACCTGGCCGCAGGCCAAGCGCCTGCGCCAGGTCATTGCGCGCCTGCCGCTCGATGCCGTGGTGCTGGAGACCGATTCACCGGACATGGCGCCGGCCATGCATCCACACATCCGCAACAGCCCGGTCCACCTGCCGGCGATCTGCCGCGAGCTCGCCACGCTATTGGCGATCGAACCCGAGGCGCTGGCCGCCGCCAGCAGCCGCAATGCGGCCCAGCTGTTCGGCTGGCGTAACTAGAAGAACAACGTCCATAGTGCGATTGCCGCGTACCAGAGGATGGCCGCGCGCACCAGCAACTGCCAGAGGCTGTCGAGCGTCGTCACACCCACCTCGCCCAGGGCTGGCTCCGGGGTTTCGGCGGCGGCACGCGCCGCGCCAGCTGCAAGTTGTGCAGCGGAGATATCCCAGCTCAGCACTTCGTGCAGCAGCGCGCGGCTGACCGCGATGAAGTTGCCGACCAGCGCGAAGCTGGCCGCCAGCACCCGCACCGGCAACCAGTCGAAGGCATGCCGCAACTGACCGGCGCGCTCGCGCAGGGCCTCGGACTGACCATTCTCGACGATCAGCGCCAGCAGGCGATAGGCCAGCGCGGCCAGCGGCCCCAGCAACACGTACCAGAAGATCACCGCGAAGAAACTCTGATAGGCCTGCCAGACCAGGTAGGTCTGCACGTTCGGCAGCAGCGTCGCCTCGCCGTCGGCTTGCACGCCCAGGTCACGCTGTGCGACCAGGAAGGCCGCTTCGCCGTCACCACGCCGCCAACTGTCACGGAACGGGCCCAACGCAGCGAGCAGATCGCCTCGGCCCAGGCTGTAGATCACCACAAGCAGATGGATCGGCAACAGCAGCCAACCATAGGCCAGGGGCGCCAGCAATTTCAGCAGCGCGGCCAGGATCAGCAGGGGCACACCTACCAGCAGCGCAATGGCCAGCCAGGGCGAGTCGCTGGTGGTACCGCCGCGCTCCATCCGAGTCAGGGCGCGCAGCCAGGGTTCATCGTGCTGGATTCGCTGACGCCAGGCGGAAAACTTCTCCACCCACAGCACCAGCAACAACACCAGAAAACTCATGATGCCTCCTTATCAGTCATCAGTGACGAGCGCAGCCGCGCCCAGTCGAATGCCGGCCCGGGGTCGGTCTTGCGGCCCGGCGCGATATCACTGTGCCCGCAGATGCGCGCAGCGGTAATGGCCGGATAGGCCTGCTGCAGTGCACGCGTCAACTGCGTCAGAGCAGCGTACTGCGCATCCGTGAACGGTAGATGATCCGTACCCTCGAGCTCGATGCCCAGGGAGAAATCGTTGCAGTTCTCACGCCCTTCGAAGCAGGACACGCCAGCGTGCCAGGCCCGGTCCAGGCACGACACGAATTGCACGACGGTGCCGTCGCGTTCGATCAGAAAGTGTGCGGAAACCGTCATGCTGGCGATCCCCGCGAAATACGGGTGCGCGTCGGCCTGCAGACAGTTGGTGAAGAACGCCTGCACCTGACCGGTGCCGAATTGCCCCGGCGGCAGGCTGATGTTGTGAATGACCAACAGGGAAATCTCGCCCTGCGGACGCTCGTTGAAGTTGGGCGAAGGACAGTGCTGAATCCCCTGATACCAGCCGTCTTCGAGTTGCTTGCGCATAGGTGCTCCCCGAGAGAGCGGACACTCTAGGGTTTGTTGATGTTTCAGCGCAAGTGATGGCGCGGCGCGCGGCCCTTGGCTGCGGCCAGAACGACTCACGGCCCTGACGGGCCGTGAGAAGAAGATCGATCAACGGGAAGTGGCTTTCAGGCTCAGGCGCCCTTGAGACGACGCAAGTTGCCGATCACCGATTCGAGGGCGCGGTCGAAGAGCAGCGCATCGTCGAGCAAGCGCACCGCGTTGCGGCGGAATTCCACGGCGAGGCCGGTGCGGGTCTTCTCGAGCACCTTCATGCCGGTACGGTTGACGAAGATGTACTTGCCGGTCGGCTTGATGATCGCCGCCAGCTTGCAACGCAGCTTGTGCTCGTCGTCCTCCTGGAATTCGACCCAGCTGCCGACGCGCAAGGCATCGACATGCAACAGCGATTCATCGTCGTCGGCCAGCACCGGCTCATCCTGCGGCTCGCTGCGCGGTTGCCCCG
Organism: Pseudomonas sp. PA27(2017); assembly: GCF_001945445.1. Lineage (GTDB taxonomy): Bacteria > Pseudomonadota > Gammaproteobacteria > Pseudomonadales > Pseudomonadaceae > Aquipseudomonas. The sequence goes on along the minus strand of NZ_MSXW01000053.1, from coordinate 28,023 downwards.
GCGCTTCGAGCACGATCTCCTCGACGATCTCGACCATCGCCGAAATGCTACTTTCCTCTTCCGGCTGCAGGTCGAGCAGGGGCAGCTCGATACCGACGGCAGAGAGCGCCGAGCGCTGCACTTCGTCGGACTCGGTCGGCGCCGCGCGCTCGACATCGGGAATGGCACGTTTGAAGCGCTGGAAAGCCTGCACGTGCAGAGCTTCGAGCTGGCTGAAGAATTCACTGGTGGAGAACGGATCGAACGCCGCACTGGCCATGCCTTCACGCAGCGCCTTGAGCAAGCCGGGCACCAACTCCAGCAGGCGCAGACGCGCCTCCGGGTTGTCGTGGGGCTCCACGCTCCAGATCAGCTCATCCATGGTGGCGAGGGTGCTCTGCCACTGCTCAGAATCGGTACCGTGCTTGAGGCAGGTCAGCATCATGACCTTGCTCCAGGCTTCGCGCAGCAACCGCACGACCACCTCGGGCAACGTCCTGCCGAGCAGCCGCTCATTCAAGGCCTGCTCCACTTCCCGGCGGGCCATCTCGGCACGCGCACTGCCCTCTTCGGCGTCACGGGTACGCTGTTCGAGCAACTCGCTGCGACGGCGCTCGTCACCGGTGAAGGCCAGGAAATCGGCCAGCAACTCGGAGAAGATCGCCGGGTCATCGGTGAAATCGTTGAGCAGACGCTGCACGACCTGCTCGATCTTCTGATAGAGGCTGTCGCGCTGATTGCTGTCATGGTCGCCCCAGCCGAGAGCGGCGGTAGCGATCTCGTTGAGCAGGCGGCGTGCCGGATGGCTGCCGCGACTGAAAAACGTCTTGTCGAGCACCGCGACCTTGAGCATGGGAATCTGCAGGCGGGCGATCAAGGCCTTCAGCGAGTCCGGCAGGCTGCGGTCGTCGAGGATGAATTCGAACAGCATCGACACCAGGTTGATGACGTCTTCATCGACCTCGCCGACCACCCGCACGCGGCCGCTCTTGGCGCTGGCGCGGGTCAGCAGGTGTTCGAGCTGGGCGCGCAGGTCGACATCCGACGGTGCCTGGATCGGCGCGCGCTGTTGGAGATGGGACAGAAGGCGCATCAGGTCGTTGGTGGAAATCGGCATCGCATTGGCCGGCGCCTGGCGCCGCGGCGCGATGCCCTCACGGGTTTGCGACAGCAGCTCCTGCAGCGCGCCGAACACTTCGCGCACCTCGTCGTCGCCGAACCCGGCGGAGCGCTCGAAGCCGTCGACCGAATCACTGCGCTCGAGACGACCATGGGCGGACGGGCGACGTGTCGGTAAGGCCTTCAACTCTGGCAGCACGCCAGCTTCGATCAGCACGCCGTTGGCGTCGGTATACAGCTGTTCGAGGCCGCTGAGCACATACTTCTCGAACAACTTGAGGATGATCAGCTTGACCTTGATTTCCACACCCAGGCCACTGCACGACTCCAGGAACAGCTCGCTGAGCGAAACCGGGCCGAGGGGATTGGACTTGTCATCGAGCTTCTTGCTGACGATGGCATTCAGGCGCGTGGTCAGGTGGGTGAGCGCGACATGGTCGCGACTCAGCACCTTGGCGATCATGGAATCCAGCGCGACGGTCTCTTCCAACTCGTCGTTCTGTACCAGTGAGAGGCTGTCGAAAGACACCGCATCCAGGGTCGGCGGCTTGCCGACCACGTACTGGTTGAGGCTGGCGAACGACTCGAATACACGCTGCAGGAAGCCACGCTCGATCCCCTTGCGCTTGAGGCGCAGGTCACGCATGGCTTCGAAAAAGGCATTTTGCTCGGCATTGCTGGTGGCGCGGTCGGCCATGTCGAACAGGGTGTCGTCGGCATTGTCGAACAATGCCTGCAGCGCCTGCTTGAGCTGGTTGGCGGCGCGGTCACGAACCTGAATGAGCGATGCAGGCAGCCGGGCAGCCGCGGGGCGGGCCGTCTCAGGGACCATCTTGTTCAGATGCACTACGTTGGCATCGTTCTTCATCAAGATCTCCTGCGCAGAGCGCTGGTGAAGCAAACTGAAACAGGAATGCGGGCACCGCTTCAACGTCAAGGGTATGACGTCAATACTTCTGTATTAAAACATATCGGATTGCTGCGGGAGATGCCAAAGCAATTTCCTGCAGATATGAAATGCATCACAGGCCATCCGACGGGCTGCCGCCGAACTGCGCATGTGACCAATCGTTACAGTCAGGGTTCATTTTTACCCGATGAACGTAACAGTGGCGGTCGCAGCCCTTATAATCGCCGCCTCAGCCAATCGGAGGCTCCATGCCGAACATACTGCTCCCTGAGCTTCGCGCCGAAATCGAGGCCAACGTCCGTCACAGCCTGCGCGAAGACATCGGCAGCGGGGACATCACCGCGCAGCTGATTCCCGAGTCACGCCTGGCCAATGCTACCGTGATAACCCGAGACCGCGCGGTGATCTGCGGCACAGCCTGGGTCGACGAGGTGTTCCGCCAGCTCGATGCCCGGGTGGCCGTACACTGGCAGGTGCAGGACGGCCAGCAGGCTGAACCCAATCAGGCTCTGTTCCACCTCGAAGGGCCGGCCCGGGCATTGCTCAGCGGTGAACGCACCGCGCTGAATTTCCTGCAGACGCTGTCGGCCGTCGCCACCCGCTGCCAGCATTACGCCAACCTGGTACAAGGCACCGGCGTGAAGCTGCTCGACACCCGCAAAACCCTGCCCGGCCTGCGCCTGGCGCAGAAGTACGCGGTGACTCAGGGCGGCTGCCACAACCACCGCATCGGGCTGTTCGATGCCTTTCTTATCAAGGAAAACCATATCGCCGCCTGCGGCGGCATCGCGGCGGCGGTGACCAGCGCGCGGTCCATCGCACCGGGCAAGCCGGTCGAGGTGGAAGTGGAAAGCCTGGACGAACTGCAGCAGGCCCTTGCGGCCGGTGCCGACATCGTCATGCTCGACGAGTTGTCGCTGGACGACATGCGCCAAGCCGTCGCCATCACAGCAGGGCGCGCCAAGCTGGAGGCCTCGGGCGGGATCAACGACAGCACCCTGCGCGGCATCGCCGAAACCGGCGTGGACTACATCTCCATCGGCACCCTGACCAAGGACGTCAAGGCGGTGGACCTGTCGATGCGCCTGGCGCTGTAAACGCTCCAAAAGAAAACGGCGCCCTTGGGCGCCGTTTCTGTTTGTTCAATCCACATCCGGACTGCTGACCAGTCGCTTGCGCTCGGGGAAGAACAGACGCTCCAGCTCCGAGCCGGGGTTCTCGGCGCGCATGAAGGCTTCGCCGACCAGAAAGGCATACACCTCGCTGATTTCCATCAGCTCGACATCCGCGCGATTGAGAATGCCGCTCTCGGTCACCACCAGGCGGTCACGGGGAATGCGTGGCAGCAGGTCGAGGGTGGTTTCCAGGCTGACGTCGAAGGTATGCAGGTTACGGTTGTTCACACCCACCAGCGGGGTGTCGAGCACGTTCAGCGCACGCTCGAGCTCGTCGCCGTCGTGTACCTCCACCAGCACGTCGAGATCGAACGACTTGGCGGTCGCGGCCAGCTCGGCCATCTGTGCATCGGACAGCGCCGAGACGATCAGCAGCACGCAGTCGGCGCCCAGCGCCCGTGCTTCGACGATCTGGTACGGGTCGATCATGAAATCCTTGCGGATCACCGGCAGCGAACAGGCGCTGCGCGCTTCCTGCAGGTAACGGTCGGCGCCCTGGAAGAAATCGATGTCGGTGAGGATCGACAGGCAGGTCGCGCCACCATCCTGATAGCTCTGGGCGATGTCCGCCGGCACGAAGTTCTCGCGCAGCACGCCCTTGCTCGGCGAGGCCTTCTTGATTTCGGCGATCACCGCTGGCTGTTTGCTCTTGGCCTTTTCGATCAGCGCGTTGGCGAAGCCACGCACCGGGTCGGCCGCACGGGCCTCACGCTCGACCTCGGCCAGGCTGACGACGGCGCGCCGCGCCGCCACTTCTTCGGCCTTGCGGGCGAGGATATTTTCCAGAACGGTGGGAATGCTCACCCTTCATTCTCCTGTTTGAATACCGCGGTAAAGGACACCAACTCTTCCATTTTCTCCCGGGCCAGGCCGGTGTGCAGGGCGTCGTGGGCCAGGCTCATGCCGTCACCCAGGTTGTCGGCGTGGTCGGCTGCATAGAGTGCCGCGCCGGCATTGAGCACGATGATGTCGGCAGCCTTCTGACCGGCTTCGCTCTTGCGACGCCCCAGGGCATCGCGGATCAGTTCCAGCGATTGCCCGGCGCCTTCGACGGTCAGGCCGATCAGGCTCTGGCTCTTGATGCCGAAATCCTCGGGCTGGATGCGGTACTCGCTGACCACACCATTGTTCAGCTCGGCGACGAACGTCGGCGCCGCCAGGCTGATCTCGTCGAGACCGTCCTGGGCATGCACCACCAGCACATGCTCGCTGCCGAGGCGCTGCAGCACCTCGGCCATCGGCCGACACAGTGCCTGGCTGAAGACGCCAACTACCTGGTGTTTGGCACCAGCGGGATTGGTCATCGGGCCAAGCATATTGAACAGCGTGCGCAGACCCAGCTCGCGACGCGGGCCGATGGCGTGTTTCATGGCGCCATGGTGGGACGGCGCGAACATGAAGCCGACGCCGACGGTTTCGACGCAGCGCGCCACCTGCACCGGCGTCAGGCCCAGATAGATGCCGGCGGCTTCGAGCAGATCGGCGCTGCCACTCTTGCCCGACACCGCGCGATTGCCGTGCTTGGCCACCTTGCCGCCCGCGGCGGCGACGACGAACGCCGCTGCGGTGGAAACGTTGAAGATGTTCATGCCGTCACCACCGGTGCCGCAGGTGTCGACCAGACGCTCGGCAGCGATCTCCACCGGCGAGGCCAGTTCGCGCATCACGCTGGCGGCGCCGACGATCTCGTCGATGGTCTCGCTCTTCATGCGCATGCCCATCAGGAACGCGCCGATCTGTGCGTCGGTGCACTGACCGGTCATGATTTCGCGCATGACATCGCGCATTTCCTCGGTGCTCAGATCGAGCTGGGCGACGATGCGGTTGAGGGCTTCCTTGATATTCATGCGCGCACGCCTCCGGTCTGCTTGAGGAAGTTGGCGAACAGTTCGTGGCCCTGCTCGGTCAGGATCGATTCAGGGTGGAACTGCACGCCCTCGACGTTCAGGGTCTTGTGACGCAGGCCCATGATCTCGTCGACGGCGCCGTCTTCGTGTTGCGTCCAGGCGGTGATCTCAAGGCAGTCCGGCAGGGTCTCGCGCTTGACCACCAGCGAGTGGTAGCGGGTCACGGTCACCGGCATCGCCAGGCCGGCGAACACACCCTTGTTCTCATGGAAAACCGGGCTGGTCTTGCCGTGCATCACCTGGCGAGCGCGTACCACGTCGCCACCATAGGCCTGGCCGATGCTCTGGTGGCCCAGGCAGACGCCGAGGATCGGCAGCTTGCCGGCGAAGTGCAGGATGGCCTCGATGGACACGCCCGCTTCGGTCGGCGTGCACGGGCCGGGCGAGACGACGATGCGCTCGGGCTTGAGGGCCTCGATCTCGGCGATGGTCAGCTCGTCATTGCGAATGACGTGGACATCGGCACCCAACTCGCCCAGGTACTGCACCACGTTGTAGGTAAAGGAATCGTAGTTATCGATCATCAGCAGCATGTTGGCTTTTACCCTTTGATGTACTGCTTTTCAGCCAGTCGCCCTGGTTTCGGTACCCCTATTCCCTTCCACGCCGTAAGCGGCCGGGAGAATGTCTGTTCGGGGTTCGAGCAAGGCAGAGAGAATCGTCCGGAATGGCCGGAGAAGGAATCAGGCGCGCCAACGCCAACGGGCGTGGGCTTTGATGAGGCGCATCAGAAGGGTGCTGCTGGCGTTCACGAAGGAGGTCTCGCGTTTATCTTGCGGCACAGTAGCCCAGCAGAGCCATGGCGTGCAACTGGCATTGCGACACCCGGCATCATGGGCAAACGCCGCCCTGATGGCCGAGCAGAACGATCTACCCGCCGAGCACCAGGAGCGCGTGATGCGCTGGCAGCGCGAGTGAGCCGGAGAGCGAGCACTCTGCGGCCCGGGCTCGTCACTCTCAACGCCGCGTGAGCACCGCACCAGGAACCTATTCATAATCCTTCAGCTCAGGTTCGTCGGTTTTGGCAACAGCGGGAGCGGCCGATCCCCTCCTACAATCTCACCGGCCGCTTCTGCCTTGTAGTTCCCGCTTCATGCACATGAAGATCGTGAACAGCTTCTTAAGGCGTTTCACCGATGGCTCGCACGTACGCCTGGCACATCCCTAGGGCGATGATGGCGCGGTCGCCGCGCCCGCTGATGTCGACAATTCGTTGAGCAGCTCCTCGGTCAATGTCGGCTCGTGGGGCGCCATCCACCAGGCGTCCGGCGCGGGTGGTGGTGGGCAGTTTGGGATGGTGATCGGCGCCGGCAGCGTCGGTGTCGGCGGTAAGGACCGACAGCCGTAGCTCAGCAGTGGCAAGACGATCACGAAGACGCGCAGCCTTTTGTTCAGCATCGCCAAGTCTCCTGTAGTGGGTTTGCGAGGACGCCTGCAGCTGTTGCTCGAGTGCAAGGCGCTTGTTCTGGGCGCGCTGGATTTCACGAGCGGCCGCGTCGTGCAGGCGCGCCATGACCTCGGCGTGGGACTGGTCGCGCGCGGCCAGCGCCTGGCCCAGGCGCCAGCCTTGCACCACCCAGCCGAGGCTGATTGCGCCGAGCAGCAGCGCGAGGGCCAGGCCGCCGCCGACCAGCCATCGATAGCGGACGGGAATCAGCGTAAGCAGGCTCATGCTGTCACCCGTCCGCCGCAGGCGATGAACATGGCCAGCAGGTCTTCCCTGTCACGCGCCTGGGCGGCCAGTTCCTGTCGGTAGATGCGCAGCAGCGCAGCGAGATCGTGCTCACGCTGGCCGTAGCCGGCGCCCGGCAGGCTGGCCCAGATGGGTGCCGCCGCACTGATCGCCTCAGCCACCCGGCCGGCCTGAATGGGTGCGAGTGCGCCGCACTCTGCGAGCAGTTTCACCGCGGCCAGGTCCTGGGCCTGCGGCGTGAAGCGCCCGCGAAAATTGTAGAGCTCGACGATGGCGTCCCAGGTACGTGCCAGGAACTGATAACGGCCAGCGGCCGTGGACTGGATGTCGTAACGAGGCAACTCGATCAGCTGGCGCGGGTGCGCGCTGTAGTCGTCGAACAGCGCGCCGCCCACCAGCACGTTGTAGCCGTCGTCGCTGCTGGTAATGGTCGACGTGCCTTCGCTCCAGGCCAGCATATCGAGGAAAGCGAGTACGTTTTGGCCACCCGCCTGGGTGGCAGTAAGTCGGGCCATGGGGATTCTCCAAGTAGAATGACCCGCCGAAGCGGGTCATGTGGGTTGCTTCAGCGTGGGCCGTAAGTCGCGGTGGTGTTGCCGATACGCGCCATCAGCGAGCGAGTATTGGGCTTGAGGGTGCCGTCGTTGCGGTCCATTCCGTTAGGAGCGTTATCGGCATCACCAGGGCCGGCCAGCCATTGGAAACGCAGCATGTGGTGGGCATCGAAGAGCTTGTGCAATGCAGTGAAGTAATCGCGCATGCCCGGCACGTGATCGGGGCCGCCGAACTCACCGGCGATACCTCGTTTGCCGTTGGCCTTGAGCCAATCAACGAAAGGCTGCCAATCTGCCACTCGCTCTCGGTAGTCGATCGCCTCGTTGGCCTGCGTCCATTTGCCCCCGCCCTGCCCGCCCTTGTCGGGATACTGATGCGCCTCGTAGAGCAAACGCCCAACCGGATCGCTCAGGCTCTTGAGCATGTCGGAACGACGCGGCCATTCCAGCGCCGAGCTGAATGCATTGCCGGCGACCGTGATGAAGTGGCGTGTATCGACCTCACGTACCGCCGTGATAAGCCGCTGCACGTTGTTGCTCCACAACCGTTCGACGTTGACCCCACCATCCGGCACGCTGCCCATGTTGTGTGGCTCGTTCATCAGACCGTACCCCAGCAGTCCCGGCTCGTCGCGAAAAGCGCGGGCAATGGCCGCCCAGATACGCGCCAACAGCGTGTAGTTGACTGGGCAATCAGGTGCACCGATTGCGGTCCACAAGGCAAATCCGCCCCCCCAGCGCTGTACGGTCCGGCCACTCACCGGACCACTGGCGCGAATGTACCAACGGCAGTAATTGTGCATGTCCAGTAACGAGTAACCGCCCCAGCTGTGAATGTGGCGAATGGCCTGCCGAATTTCTTCGATATAGCTCTTGCGCAGAGTGAATCCACCGGCGCCATCGAGGATCACGGCGCGCTCGCCAGAGAACGGCAAGCGCGCCGCGAAAGGTTTGCCATCCAACTTGCCAGCGTAGGACTTGATGTAGTCCGGCTGGTGGCCGCGGGGAGCGACAGTGAAATAGTGAGTGTCGAGCTCGGCGGTGCCGATGCAATCGACATAAGGGTTATTGCCCAGGCCCGCGGCATTGAAACCGATAAGCGGGAATTGGCGGGCAGCGATCATTTGGTCAAAGGTCTTGATAACCATGGTGTTTCCTCCAGACATGAAAAAGCCCGCTCGATGGCGGGCCAGGGTGAGTACGACGGCATGAGGGTGCCGGCATACGGATTCAGATATCGGTTGTTGCCATTTACTGCCAAGCGGCCGAGTTAGACATCCCGGCCACCAGGTGTTTTGTCTTGCTTGCTGCCGCCGCCGCGGCGGCGAATCGCTGCCAGCATCAACGTCACCACCAGCCCGGCACCGGCGAAACCGGCAGGTCCCGGATAGGCGAAGGGGTGGATGCCGTACAGCTGGAAGTCGGTAATAGCGGGGGCACACAGGTACCCCATCACGGCCGACGTCAGAAAGAACGCCAGCCGGTTCCACATGGGCAGGTTCTGCGTAGTGGTGAAATACACCAGGGCCCCGCACAAGGCGCCGAGTGCAGCCTCGCCATTGATTGGAGCGATCAGCGCGGCGAGATGCTCGCCGAGCACGCCGAACAGCACGGCGCTGCTGAATTCAGTCATTGTTATCGTACTCCCCGAGGCCTACGGCCCCGACGACATGAGGTTATGCCGCCCCCTGAAACGACAGAGCCCCGCAGGTGGCGGGGCTCTGTTAAAGGAAGGTCGGTGGTTGCAGCGCGCCGTTGAGCGCATTCGGAATCGATGGATGAAGTCACGAGGCTGGCTGACTGCTCGCCCACCTCTGTGACGGTGATGAATGTATAACCCCCGATTCTCACCCTCTCAAGGGCACCCCGGTAATCAGCGGCAACGCACCGGGAAAACAACGGACACGTAGCCGTTTCAGGCTGCGCAGTACCGTAGATGCACGCCCACAGAAGCGCCCGGAAGACGATTCAGGAACCCGGTGTTTTCAAGGAAGGAAACAAGCCATTGGCGAGAGCCGCCGCCGGCAGAAATGAAAAGCGCGCTCAGGCGGCGCGCTTCAGAAGTTGTGATTCGATGGCCCGGCGGGCCTGTCCCAGCCGTCGATAGAACTGCGCCCGACTGCACCCGCAGGCCGTCCATTTCTCGCGCTGGGGCTCGTCGCTGCAATACTGCGCGATGATGACCTGCCGCTGCTCCGGGGACAGGTGCTTGCTGACGATCCAGTCAATCTCCGTCGTCCTGTCCACCAGCACACGGCTGCCACGGGCAGCGCGATTAAGCACACCTTGTGATGCCATCAATGAAGCGATCACGCTGGTGCCCATGTTCGAGCCTCGCTCCGTTTCGCCGGCCTGATGCGCATCGCCCCACCGCTGCAGCGTTTCGTCTATATGGGAAATCATTGTCTGCCTCCTGCCATCCCCGATGGCGTTTGATATGACCTATCGGCAAGTCGCGTCACGCGCCTTACCGGTTATCGCCACTTCAAAAAATAATCACGAAACGTGTTTTATTCAAGCCGAGAACTGCGCTATAAATATTTCACTACGTGATTACCGGAGAGCCATGATGGAAACCCTGGGGCAACGCATTAAACGCCTGCGCAAGAGCAAGGGCCTCAGCCAGCAGCAACTGGCCGAGGCCTGCGGTTGGTCATCCCAATCGCGCATCGGCAACTACGAAAGCGACCTGCGCGAACCTGCTCTTTCGGACTTGCTGCTGCTCGCCCCCGCGTTGGGTGTCAGCCTCGCCGAGCTGGCCGGCACCGACGAACTGCCCGAAGTACCGCCCGCCGACACCCTGGCAGTCGGCCACGCCCGCAGCGGCGCGGTGCCGGTGGTGGGGCATGCGCAACTGGGTACTCAGGGTTATTTCGAGGAGATCGACTTTCCCGTCGGGCATGGCGACGGCTACCTGCGGATTCACAGCGACGACCCCAATGCCTACGGCCTGCGGGTCAATGGCGACAGCATGCACCCGCGGATCAAAAACGGCGAATACGTGCTAATCGAGCCGAACAAGCCGTTTCATGCCGGGGATGAGGTGATGGTCCGAACCCTGGACGGCCAAGCGATGATCAAGGAGTACATCTACCTGCGCGACGGCATGTACCGCTTCGACAGCGTCAACCAGAACCACCCGCCCATTCACATCCACCAGGACAACGTCACCAAGATTCACCTGGTGGGCGGCATCCTCAAATCCTCGCGCTTCACCGAAGAGTGATGACGCGCCCCATGAACCCGAGCAGCGAGACCTGACCCCATACCGAGCCCGACCATGAACACTCAGCCTGAGCCGCACCTGCCGCTCCAGACGCTGGAGCTTCTATTCCGCACCCACGGCGACGTGCTGGTGCCTATCGACCGCGTGCGCACGGTGTATTTCCGTCACCTGAGCGCTGACAACTTCATCCGCGCCATCGCCACCGGCCGCCTGAATCTGCCCATCACCACCCTGGACAGCAGCGCCAAGGCGCCCAAGTTCATCGAGCTGCACCACCTGGCCGCCTATATCGACAGCTGCGCCAAAGCCGCCGATGCCAGTGGCGAAGGCAGCCTGTGCGCCGAAACCCCGGGCGGTTATTCGCTGGAGCGGGCTCAGGAGCCGCGCCGCGCGTAAGCGGCCAGGATGGTGCGCTCGGACTGCACCAGGTAGGCGTCCAGCGCCTTGGCGGCGTCGTGCGGGCGGCCGGCTTCGAGGTGCTCGAGAATCGCCGCGTTCATGTCGATGTAGGGCGCATGCAGGAATTCGGCGTCGTTGAGCAAGCCGAATACCAGGCGCAGCTCAGCGGACAGGTGCCGGTAGAAGGTATTCAGGCGTTGGCTGTCGGCCAGCTCGACGATGGCAGCGTGGAACGCCATGTTGGCCGTACCCACCGCCCCCCAGTCGGGCACCCCGGCGCTGCGCTGCGCCGCCTTGACCGCCTCGCGCATGCGCTTGACCCCAGGGTGCTTGGGATAGGCCTGGGCCAGCGCCTGGCATTCGACGAAACGCCGCGCCCGGTAGATTTCGATGATCGAGGCCATGTCCGGCACGGATACGAACACACCGCGATTGGGTTCGTGCTTGAGCAGGCCTTCCTGGGTCAGCACGCGAAAGGCTTCGCGCAGGGTATTGCGTGAGATATCGAGGCTTTCGCTGAGCGCCGCCTCGGACAGCCGCTGCCCCGGCACCAGTTCGCCCTCGACCAGCTTGCGGCGAATTTCCGCGGTCACGGTCTCGCCGAGCGTGCGCGGGTTGTCAGATACGTCGTTGTTCATCATCGATCCACCAGGCCAGGGCCGGGCTCTGCAGAGAGCCCAATGCAGGGATGGTCACCGAGCGGCACGCTCGAGGCAAGTGGCCAGGCTGTCACCGCGCGCACCATGGTGAAACACTGCTGGGTATCGAAGTAACAAAACAGTGCAAATAGATCACCAATACAAATTAGATTGTTGAACAATAAAAGCGTCTAGAATCAACAGATCGAACACTTTCATTGCTATATGGCATGTTGATTGCCTTACACACCTGCACCCGTTACCCCGTCCCAGGAGTGTTCCATGCAGGCCCAGACCACCGGCGACTTCGCCCGCTCACGCCGCTCATCACTGATCGCGGCGATCTTCCTGATGGCCACCTCGGCCATCGGCCCTGGTTTCATCACCCAGACCGCCACCTTCACGGCCACCATGGGCGCGGCTTTCGCGTTCGGTATCCTGGCGTCGATCCTGATCGACTTCGTGGTGCAGTTGAACGTCTGGCGCATCGTCACCCTGACACGCATGCGCGCATCGGACATCGCCAACGCGGCAATTCCCGGCAGCGGTTATCTGCTGGCGGTGCTGGTGATCTTCGGCGGGCTGGTATTCAACGTCGGCAACATCGCCGGCTCCGGCCTGGGCCTGAATGCGCTGATGGGGCTGGAAACCAAATGGGGCGGCGCACTCAGCGCGCTGGTAGCCATTGGCATCTTCATGTCGCACCGCGCCGGCATTGCAGTCGACCGAATCATGGTGGTCCTGGGCCTGATGATGATCGGCCTCACACTGTTCGTGACCTTCGCCTCCAACCCGCCGCTGGGCGAAGCGCTGCGCCAGACGGTGTGGCCGGACGAGATCAACTTCGCGACCATCACCACCATCGTCGGCGGCACCGTCGGCGGCTACATCACCTACGCTGGCGCCCACCGCCTCCTTGACCGTGGCACGGTCGGCGTCGAGAACATCAACGAAGTCTCCAAGGCGGCGTTGAGCGGCATCATGGTCACCGGGGTGATGCGTTACATCCTGTTCCTGGCGATTCTTGGCGTGGTCGCCAGCGGCGTAGTGATCGACACCTCCGGCCAGGGCGCCAACCCTGCCGGCCAGGCGTTCCAGGCCGCGGCGGGTGAACTCGGCCTGCGCGCCTTCGGCGTGATTCTCTGGGCAGCGGGCATCACCAGCGTGATCGGCGCGGCCTACACCTCGATGTCTTTCATCACCGTGTTCAACAAGTCGATTACCGAACGCGGCCGCAACCTGGCGACCGTGGTGTTCATCGCCATATCCCTGGGCGTTTACCTGATGCTCGGCACCCCGCCCGCCGGCCTGCTGCTGTTCGCCGGCGGCTTCAACGGCCTGATCCTGCCGATCGGCCTGACCATCTTCATCTACGTGGGCTGGCGCCGCGCCGACCTCATGGAGGGCTACCACTACCCACGCTGGCTGCTGGCCCTGGGCGCCGTGACCTGCCTGCTGACCTGGTACATGGCCGCCAAATCCATCGGCCCGATCTTCGCCTTCATCGCCTGACTCTAGGAGACCCGACATGCCAACCATCGACCTCAACAGCGACCTGGGCGAAAGCTTCGGCCAATGGTCCATGGGCGACGATGCCGCGATGCTCGACATCGTCAGCAGCGCCAACGTCGCCTGTGGCTTCCACGCCGGCGACCCGGCCGGCATCCTGCGTACCCTCAAGGCCGCTGCGGCCAAGGGCGTGACCATCGGCGCCCACGTCGCCTACCCGGATCTGGTCGGCTTTGGCCGCCGCAACATGGACGTGGCCAGCTTTGATCTGACCGCCGACGTGATCTACCAGATCGGTGCACTGCAAGCCCTGGCCACCACCGCCGGCACCGCGGTGCGCTACGTGAAGCCCCATGGTGCGCTGTACAACACCATCGCCCACGACACGCGCCAGGCCCTGGCGGTGATCACGGCGATTCGCGCCGTGGATGCACGCCTGGTGCTGGTCGCCCTGGCTGGTTCGCCGCTCATCGAGCTGGCCCGCCGCGAAGGCCTGACCTGCATCGCCGAAGCCTTCGCCGACCGCGCCTACACACCGCAAGGCACCCTGGTGTCGCGCCGCGAGGCAGGTGCCGTACTGCACGACGCCGAACAGGTGGCCAAACGCATGCTGCGCCTGGTACAGACCGGCGAGGTCGAAGCCATCGACGGCAGCGTCACGCGCATCGAAGCCGATTCCATCTGCGTGCACGGCGACAGCCCCGGCGCCATCCAGATGGCCCGCGAGGTGCGCCAGTTGCTGGAGCAGTCCGGCGTATCCCTGCAATCCTTCGCCGGAGCCGCCCGATGAACGCCATCCAACGCGCCCAACAGGCCGCCATTGCCGCCGCCCGCCAGGCCCGCGCCGAGTATCGCAACGGCCGCGTCGCGCCTACGGCCGGTATCGCGCCGGGCATGACCCAGGCCAACCTGATCGCCCTGCCCCGCGACTGGGCCTATGACTTTCTGCTCTACGCCCAGCGCAACCCCAAAGCCTGCCCGGTGCTCGACGTGAGTGACGCCGGCAGCCCGTACACGGTACTGGCCGAAGGCGCCGACTTGCGCACCGACTTGCCGCTTTACCGCATCTGGCGTGATGGCAAGCTGGCCGAGGAAGTCAGCGACGCCACCGCCGCCTGGGCGGAACACACCGACATGGTGACCTTCCTGATCGGCTGCAGCTTCACCTTCGAGACTGGCCTGCAGGAGGCCGGCATCGAGGTGCGGCACATTGCCGACGGCTGCAACGTACCGATGTACCGCACTAACCGCGCCTGCCGCCCGGCGGGCCGCCTGCATGGCGAGATGGTGGTGTCGATGCGCCCGATCCCGGCGGATCGCGTCGCCGAGGCGGCCGGGATTTCCGGGCGCTACCCCTCGGTGCACGGCGCCCCGGTGCATATCGGCGAGCCGCTACGCCTGGGCATCGAAGACCTGCAGGCGCCGGATTTCGGCGACGCGGTACGCATCGAGCCCGGCGAAGTGCCGGTGTTCTGGGCCTGCGGCGTGACGCCCCAGGCGGCGGTCATGGCCTCCGGCGTGCCCTTCGCGATCACCCATTCGCCGGGTCATATGTTCATCACCGACGTGCCTGACAGCACGTACCACGTATAGGACAAGCCCGTGCGTTTTCTCCCAGCCAACCTCGATACGCTGCTCGTCGAACTGGCCGATCTCGACGAAACACTGGCACTGTTCGACGCGCTGCAGGCCGAACCCATCGCCGGGGTCGAAGAGATCGTCCCAGCGGCGCGAACGCTGCTGATCCAGTACCGGCCCAGCGCCGTCGATCGCCAGGCGTTGATCGATGATCTGGCCCGCCGCGACCTGAGCCGGCGCAGCGCCCGCGAGAGCCGTCGCGTGGAAATTCCCGTGCACTACGACGGCGAAGACCTCGATGAGGTCGCCGGGCTGCTCGGCATCAGCCGTGAAGAAGTGGTGCGCCGCCACACCGGCGCCGATTACGAAGTAGCCTTCTGCGGCTTCGCGCCTGGCTTCGGCTACCTGACCGGCGGCGCCGACTTCCAGGTGCCGCGCCGGCAGACTCCACGCACGCGCATTCCAGCCGGCGCCGTGGCCCTGGCCGGCAACTTCAGCGGCATCTACCCCAAGGCCAGCCCCGGTGGCTGGCAGATCATCGGCGTGACGCCCTTGCAGATGTGGGACCTGAGCCGCGACGAGCCGGCCCTGCTGCGCCCCGGCTACAAGGTGCGCTTCCAGGATGCCGGCCCACTGCCGGCCGGTGGCCTGCCAGACCATGAACGAGCGACGGCCAGCGAGCCGCCTGCCGGTGCCCACCTGGAAATCCTCAGCCCCGGCCTGCAAACGGTGCTGCAGGACCTCGGTCGCGCCGGCCATACCGACCAGGGCGTGTCGATGTCCGGCGCGCTGGATCGCGGTGCCCTGCGTGCCGCCAACCGCGCAGTGGGCAACGACTCGGCCTGTGCCTGCCTGGAAGTGGTGCTCGGCGGCCTGAGCTTCGTTTGCCACGGCCGCACGCTCGTCGCCGTCAGCGGTGCGCAGACGCCCGTCACCGTCACCACCGCCAGCGGCCTGCAGTGGCAGCCGGGCAATTACCAGCCCATCGAACTGGATGACGGCGACCGCGTCAGCCTCCGCGCGCCCCAGGCCGGGCTGCGCAGCTACCTGGCGATTCGCGGCGGCTTTCAGGTCGCGCCAGTGCTGGGCAGTTTGTCCTACGACAGCTTGGCCCAGGTCGGCCCGCCGCCGCTCAAAGCTGGGGACCGATTGGGTTTCGAAGCAACCAGCGTCGGTAGCAGTGTGTCGACGAGCGAAGCCCCGGCCTTCCCTCTGCCCACCGCCTTGGACATCATCACTCTGGATGTGGTCATGGGCCCGCGCAGCGACTGGTTCACTCCGGCAGCCATCGAACGCCTGAGCAGCCAGCTGTGGCGCGTCACCCCGCAATCGAACCGGGTCGGCATTCGCCTCGAGGGCGAGGTGCCGCTGGAACGCTGCAACCATGACGAGCTGCCCAGCGAAGGCACCTCACTGGGCGCCATCCAGGTGCCCGCCAGCGGCCAGCCGGTGCTGTTCCTCGCCGACCATCCGCTGACCGGCGGCTATCCGGTGATCGCCGCCGTGGCCAGCCACCACTTGGATCTGGCCGGGCAAATCCCCATCAACGCGCAGATCCGCTTCAACCCGATCGAGGCGTTCGTCGAGCTCGAGCCCGACGCCTCCTTTCCTACTGCCGATGCGAAGAACCAGCCATGAAAAAAGTCCTGATCGCCAACCGTGGTGAAATCGCCGTGCGCATCGCCCGCGCCTGCCGCGACCACGGTGTAACCTCCGTGGCCGTTTACGCCAATGCCGATATCGACGCCCTGCATGTGCGCCACGCCGACGAAGCCTACGGGCTGGACGGCGAGCGCCCGGCCGACACCTACCTGAACATCGACAAGCTGCTGGCCATCGCCAAGCGCGCCGGCGCCGATGCCGTGCACCCCGGCTATGGTTTTCTCTCCGAACGCGCCGACTTTGCCCGCGCCGTGCAAGGCGCTGGGCTGATCTGGATCGGCCCGAACCCGGAAACCATCGACGTGCTCGGCGACAAGGTCGAGGCTCGCAAACTCGCCCAACAGGTCGGCGCCCCCCTGGTGGCCGGCACGCCGGGCCCGGTGCAGAGCGCCGCCGAAGTGCTGGCCTTCGCCGAGCAGCACGGCCTGCCGATCGCCATCAAGGCCGCGTTCGGCGGCGGCGGGCGCGGCATGAAGGTCGCCTGGCGCATGGACGAAGTCGCCGAGCTGTATGCCTCGGCGGTACGTGAAGCCGAAGCCGCCTTCGGCCGCGGCGAATGCTTCGTCGAGCAGTTCCTCGACCGCCCACGGCACATCGAAGCCCAGGTGATCGCCGATAGCCACGGCAACGTGGTGGTGGTCGGCACCCGCGATTGCTCGCTGCAACGCCGCAACCAGAAGCTGGTGGAGGAAGCGCCAGCACCGTTCATCACCGATGAGCAGCGCCAGCGCATTCACCAGTCCGCCCACGCCATCTGCGCGAAGGCCGGCTATGTCGGCGCCGGCACCGTGGAGTACCTGCTCAGCGCCGATGGCACCCTGTCGTTCCTGGAAGTGAACACCCGCCTGCAGGTCGAGCACCCGGTGACCGAGGAAACCGCGGGCGTCGATCTGGTGATCGAACAGCTGCGCGTTGCCGACGGCCTGCCGCTGTCGTTCACTGAAACACCGACGCCGCGCGGCCACAGCTTCGAATTCCGTATCAACGCCGAGGATGCCGGCAAGGGCTTCCTGCCCACTCCCGGCAAGATCAGCGAATTCCGCGCCCCGAGCGGTCCGGGCGTGCGCCTGGACAGCGGCGTGGAAAGCGGCTCCAGCGTGCCAGGCACATTCGACTCGATGATGGCCAAGCTGATCGTCACCGGCGCCACCCGCGAGCAGGCCATCGCCCGCGCGCGCCGCGCCCTGGCCGAGTTTCAGATCGATGGCATCGCCTCGGTGCTGCCCTTCCATCGCGCGGTGATGGACCACGCCGACTTTACCGGCCCTGAGCATTTTGCCGTGCACACCCGCTGGATCGAAACCGACTTCGCCGAGCAGATCACCCTGGCACCGCGCACCTTGCCGGTGGCCGGCGATGCGGTGCTGCGCACCTTCATCGAGATCGACGGCAAGCGCCACGAACTGGGCCTGCCGAGCGCCCTGCTGCAAGGCCTGGCGCCATTGGGCGGTAACACTCAGCCCACGCCTCAAGCCGCTGCGCCGGACGCCGAAGAAGGCCTGGTCAGCGCACCGATCTCCGGCAACCTGCACGCCTGGCTGGTCGAGGACGGCGCCCAGGTCAAAGCCGGTGAGGTGATCGCGGTGATGGAAGCCATGAAGATGGAAACCCAGGTCACCGCGCCGGGGGACGGCACGCTGCGCATCCGTGAACAGGCCGGCGCTTATCTAGACGCCGGGGCGGCCTTGGCCAAGCTGGAAGGCTGAGATCGGCCCCGGGTATCGCTACCCTCCACCCAGGCTACCCCCGTGGGAACGGGCCATGCCCGTGATTTCGCGCGCATGACGCGCTCCCACAGGATGGAGGCAACTCGCGTTTGGTGCTCAAAGAAAGAGCAGCCATAGGGTGGATCGGGGGGCCTAGCCGACGCTCTTTTCATCCACCATATTGCCGAACTGGTGGTGGACGGATAACGCGTCGTCCACCCTACAACTACCGCGGCCGAAGTAGCCTGACGTTGAGCGCAGCGATACTGAGGAAGTCGAAAACAAGAAGGGCAGCCTAGGCTGCCCTTCTTGTTATTCGCTCGGATCAGAGCGAGCCCTGCTCCGCCAGGGCCACGGCCTTGAACATGGCGCGGCGCTTGTTGAGGGTTTCTTCCCATTCCAGCGCAGGCACCGAGTCGGCGACGATACCGGCGCCGGCCTGTACGTGAAGCTCACCGTCCTTGATCACCGCGGTGCGGATGGCGATGGCGGTGTCCATGTTGCCGTTCCAGGCGTAGTAGCCGACCGCGCCGCCGTAGACGCCGCGTTTGACCGGCTCCAGCTCGTCGATGATTTCCATGGCGCGGATCTTCGGTGCCCCCGACAGCGTGCCGGCCGGCAGGATGGCGCGCAGAGCGTCCATCGAGGTCAGGCCCTGTTTCAGCTCGCCGGTGACGTTGGAAACGATGTGCATGACGTTGGAATAGCGCTCGATGACCATCTTCTCGGTCAGCTTCACCGAACCGATTTCCGAGACCCGGCCAGTGTCGTTACGGCCCAGATCGATAAGCATCAGGTGCTCGGCGACTTCCTTGGCGTCGGCCAGCAGATCCTTTTCCAGCGCCAGGTCCTGCTCCTCGGTGGCGCCGCGCGGGCGGGTGCCGGCGATGGGCCGCACGGTGACCAGGTTGTCCTCGACGCGCACCAGCACTTCGGGCGACGAGCCAACGACATGGAAATCGCCGAAGTTGAAGAAGTACATGTACGGCGTCGGGTTGATGCAGCGCAGCGCGCGGTACAGATCGATCGGCGCGGCCTTGAAAGGGATCGACATGCGCTGGGAAATCACCACCTGCATGCAATCGCCGGCCAGGATGTAATCCTTGATGGCATCCACCGAGCGCTCGTAATCCTCGCGGCTGAAGCTGGAACGGAACGCCGGCTCGGCGCCCGCAGGCTTGTTCAGGTCAACGCCCAGGCGCGGCGTGAACGGCTGACGCAGCTTGTGCAGGATGTCCTGCAGTTGCTGCTGACCACGGGCGAAGGCATCGGTCTCCGTCGGGTCGGCCAGCACGATGGCGTGCATCTTGCCGGCCAGGTTGTCGAACACCACCACGGCATCGGAGACGTTGAGCAGGATGTCCGGCGTGCCCAGCGCGTCGGAGTTCACCCCGGCAGCCAGCTTGGGCTCGACGTAACGCACGCTGTCGTAGGCGAAGTAACCGACCAGGCCGCCATTGAAGCGCGGCAAGCCGGCGATGGTCGGCACCCGGTATCGAGCCTTGAAATCCTCGACGAAGGCCAGCGGGTCGGCACATTCGAGGCGCTCGACTTCGACGCCGTCGGTGGTGATCACCACTTCGTGGCCGTGCACGCGCAGCACGGTGCGCGCTGGCAGGCCGATGATCGAGTAACGCCCCCATTTCTCACCGCCCTGCACCGATTCGAGCAGATAGGAATTGGGCGCGTCGGCGAGCTTCAGGTAGATCGACAGCGGGGTGTCGAAGTCGGCGATGGTTTCGCAGGCGAGCGGAATGCGGTTGTAGCCTTCGGCGGCCAAACGCAGGAATTCTTCGTGGATCATGATCAGCCTCGTGGCATGAGAAATCGGTCGGGTGCAAACGGGCCGCGCGCAGCGGCTGTGAATGTCAGGCGCGCCAGCGCCAACGGGCCAGAGCCTTGATGACTTTCATCCAGAGTTTGCAGGTGACCACCACGGGAGCATCTCGAAGAGGGGAAACAACGAGCGGCCAAGGTAGCGCAGCCGCTCGACGCAAGCAACCGATTGCCGTGAGTGCTTCGGTTGTAGATACCGTCTTCGGCCCTACAGCGCCGTCGCCAAAGCGGGTGTCCCAGCTAAGCAGTTCGCCGTTGCCAGCGTCAGGATCGGCATGGCCTGGTGCACTATTCGCCTCGTTCCTGGCAGCCGGCACCCCGGTCTGCCTGCACGACCTGTGGGAGCGCGCCATGCGCGCGAATCGCGGGCATGGCCCGCCCCCACAATAGAAGAGTCTCTAGCCCGCCGTGGTGAACGACGCCTTACGCCTCGGTGGATCGAAGATCGCGATCCGCTCTACAGCAGCTCAGCCAGGCTATCGACCACCAGCTGCGGCTCTTCCTCGGCTACCGGGCGGCCATGGTTGTAGCCGTAACTGACCGCCACGCAAGGCACGCCGGCCGCACGGGCGGCAAGCACGTCGCTGCGCGAATCACCAACGAACAGCGATTGCGACCGGCTGACGCCCGCCAGGCGCATCACCTGCAGCAAGGCAGCCGGGTCGGGCTTCTGCTGCGGCAGGGTATCGCCGCCGATGATCCAGCGGAAATAACCGCCCAGGCCAACCTGCTCCAGCAGCGGCGCGACGAAACGCTCCGGCTTGTTGGTGACCACCGCCAGTTCGACGGCGGCGGTGCTCAGGGCTTCGAGCAGTTCGTGCACGCCCGGATACAGGGTGATCAGTTCGTGGCAGTCGGCATAGATGTCGAGAAAGCGCGCCAGCGCTTCTTCGCTTTCAGCCTCGCCCACCGTCGAATGATCCAGACCTCCGGCCAGGGCGCGGCGCACCAGCACGCGAGCGCCATTGCCGACCCACTGGCGCACGCGTTCGACACCGGCAGGCTCACGGCCCAGCTCGACCAGCATGCGGTCGACGGCGGTGGCCAGATCCGGCACCGAGTCGACCAGGGTGCCGTCCAGGTCGAACATCACCAGGCGCGGCAACTCACCGGCGCACAGCGCGCGCAGCGGTTTCATCCACGCACCGGGGCCAATTCGGCGCGCATGGCGTCGATCACCGCCTTGTAGTCCGGCTGGTTGAAGATCGCCGAGCCGGCGACGAAGGTATCGGCGCCCGCTTCGGCGATCTCGCGGATGTTCTGCACGTTCACGCCGCCGTCGATTTCCAGGCGGATCTCGCGACCGCTGGCGTCGATCAGCGCGCGGGCTTCACGCAGCTTGTCGAGGGTACCGGGGATGAACTTCTGCCCGCCGAAACCGGGGTTGACGCTCATCAGCAGGATCATGTCGACCTTGTCCATCACGTACTTGAGCACGTCCAGCGGGGTGGCCGGGTTGAACACCAGGCCGGCCTTGGCGCCGCCGCTCTTGATCAACTGCAGGGAGCGGTCGACGTGCTCGCTGGCCTCCGGGTGGAAGGTGATGTACGAGGCGCCAGCTTCGATGAAGTCGCCGATGATGCGATCCACCGGCTTGACCATCAGGTGCGCGTCGATGGGCGCGGTGATGCCGTACTTGCGCAGCGCCGAGCAGACCATCGGGCCGATGGTCAGGTTGGGCACGTAATGGTTGTCCATGACATCGAAATGCACGATGTCCGCCCCGGCGGCGAGTACGTTGTCCACTTCTTCACCCAGGCGGGCGAAGTCGGCGGAAAGGATCGACGGGGCGATGGCGAAGGGTTGCATGGCGCACCTCTGAGTGCTGGGTCACGGTGGCGCGCATTGTACTCGCTGAGCGAATGGCTGCCAGCGTGGCCGATGGTCGTACCGTTCTCTGCGGTGCCAGAAATAAACGCTCGGCCCACTCCCGGGACATGCGGCCAGTAGCCTGCGGTTGAGCGAAGCGATACCCAGGGCGTTCCCGGGTGTCGCTGCGCTCGGCCCGGGCTACCTGTCACATCTGCTATGTGGAAGTCGCCCTAGCGGCGAGTTTCCGGCATACGCCCAGCCAGTCGCGGTTAAAGCCCACTCCACAGCCTGTGCCTCAGATACCCAGGCAGAGGTACTTGATCTCCAGATACTCGTCCAACCCGTACGTGGAGCCCTCGCGGCCCAGGCCGGAGGCTTTCATGCCGCCGAACGGCGCCACTTCGTTGGAGATCAGCCCGGTGTTGATGCCGACCATGCCGTACTCCAGTGCCTCGGCCACCCGGAAGGTGCGGGCCAGGTCGCGGGTGTAGAAGTAGCCGGCGAGGCCGAACTCGGTATCGTTGGCTTGGCGCACCACTTCGGCTTCGTCGCTGAAGCGGAACAGCGGCGCCAGCGGGCCGAAGGTTTCCTCGCGGGCCACGCGCATGGCGCTGGTCACGTCGGCCAGCACGGTGGGTGCGAAGAAATTGCCGCCCAGTGCCTGACCGCCCTGCAGCACCCTGGCGCCCTTCTCCAGCGCATCGGCAAGATGGCTCTGCACCTTGGCCACGGCGTTGGCGTCGATCAGCGGGCCGGTAGTCACGCCGGCCTCGGTGCCCGACCCGACCTTGAGCTTTGCCACCGCCGCCGCGAGCTTCTCGGCGAAGGCGTCGTACACGCCGTCCTGCACGTAGAGGCGGTTGGCGCACACGCAGGTCTGACCGGCGTTGCGGTACTTGGCGACCATGGCGCCCTCTACTGCGGCGTCCAGATCGGCATCGTCGAAGACGATGAACGGCGCGTTGCCGCCCAGTTCCAGGGACAGTTTTTTCAGGGTCGGCGCGCACTGCTCCATCAGTTTGATGCCGACACCGGTGGAGCCGGTGAACGACAGCTTGCGCACGATGGGGTTGGCGCACAGCTCACCGCCCACTTCCCGGGAGCGCTCGGCATCGGCCGGCAGCACACTGAACAGGCCGGCCGGAATGCCGGCGCGTTCGGCCAGTACGGCCAGAGCCAGGGCGCTGAACGGCGTCTGCGGCGCTGGCTTCAGGACCATGGCACAGCCGGCGGCGAGGGCTGGGCCGGCCTTGCGAGTGATCATCGCCGCCGGAAAATTCCACGGGGTGATCGCCGCGGCCACGCCGATCGGCTCCTTGGTGACGATCAGCCGCTTGTCGGCCTGATGGCCCGGGATGGTGTCGCCATAGACACGCTTGCCTTCCTCGGCGAACCATTCGATGAACGAAGCCGCGTAGAGCACTTCGCCCCGCGCTTCGGCCAGGGGCTTGCCCTGCTCGGCGGTCATGATCTGCGCCAGGTCGTCCTGGTTGGCGAGCATCAGCTCGTACCAGGTGCGCAGGCGCGCGGCGCGCTCCTTGGCGGTCAGCGCGCGCCAGGCCGGCTGCGCCGCCTGGGCGGCCGCGATGGCGCGGCGAGTTTCGTCGGCGCCCAGGTTGGGCACCCGGCCCAGGGATTGGCCGTTGGCCGGATTGAAGATTTCCGTGGCACGGCCATCGGCTGCATCGCACCACTTGCCGTCGATATAGGCCTGGTGACGCAGCAGGTCGGGATCGTTGAGTTGCATAGGTCACTCCTCCAGCCGGGGCGTTGGCGCCCCGGCGGTACTGATGGGGTTGAAAGCGGTCACTCTGCCGGCGGCAGGTCCTTGCTGAAGGTCTGGTCGTTCTCACCACGGAAGAAGCGGGTGCCGTAGATCAGCACGCACAGGCCCAGGCCGATGGCGAACGCCCAGGCGGCACCTTTGATCGCCAATACCGCGCCGATCACCCCGGCGATACCCAGGTCACGCTGGCTGCGCGCTTCCATGATGCCCAGGCGCACGCTGACGTAGCCCTGGATCAGCAGGGTCAGCGCCAGCGCCACGCCGAGGATCGGTTGCACCAGGGTGACCACCGGCAATAGCAGCAGGCCAGTGTTGGTGCCCCAGCGGAACGAACCGACGCCGCCGTAGATGGACTTCATCGCCTTGGGGCCGCCCTTGAAGCGCTCGGTGATCACCACCTGCATGGCCGCCCACTGCGGCCCGCACATGGCCACGTCCGGGCCGAACACGCTCATGAAGGCATTGCGCCCGCCAAAGATCAGGTGCGAGCGGTTGGGGTTGAAGTCGATCTTCTCGTCGGTGCGCACCTTGCCGCCTTCCTCGAGGATCGCCTTGTTGCTGAGCACATCGCCGAATACCACCAGGTAGGCGGCCAGTACCGTGGGCAGCGCGGTGAGGAACATCATCAAGGGCGGCATGCCGAGGCCGAACACGGTGTACTCGTGCCACAGGGTGACGAAGTCCGGCTTGCTGATGCCCCACTCGATGCTCGGCCACGGCGCTTCGCCAAAGATCGGCGCGACGATCACCGCCAGGAGGATGATCGGGAAAATGCCCAGCTTGGCGAAATTCCACCAGAAGCGGCTGCGCTTCTTCAGTTCCTGGAAATGCAGGGAGAACACCAGATAGAAGGCCACGCCGATAGCGATGGAAATGGTCCAGGGAAAGGCGTCGAAGCGCCCACCTTCCTTGAACACGGTGACCACCGCACTGAGACCGGCGCCCATGATGATCCCCGCCTTGAGCGCCGAAGGCACCAGCGACACCACCTTGCGCGCCATGCCGGTCATGCCCAGGCCGATGGAAAATACCCCCAGCATCAGCTGGAAGGCAATCAGCGCATGCACCCGCTCAGGGCCCTCCGGGAACTGGGCGCAATAGGCCATGAGCATGGGGATGGCCGGGGTGATCCAGCCCGGCACCACCGGGTCGCCGAGCAGGTGGTGCACCAGGTACAGCAGGCCGTTGAGCATGACCACCGCCAGCGCCACCTCGAAGGGCATGCCGAGGAACTCGGTCATCAGCGGAATCGCCGCCAGGTCCACCGCACACATGAGCAGGCCCTGCATGTAGTCGGAAAGTTCGAAGCGGTAGTGGATGAAGGGCAGGCGCAGCTTGAATGGCCCAAGGGGCGTGTAAGGCGCTTCCGGGGCTTGTTGATGCAGTTCGGACATCGTGGATTACCAGTGTTATTAGTATCGGTCGTAAACCAGCACGCCCCGACGGAATCGGGGCGCTTTCATCAGGTGCAGCAGGTGATTCAGTAAGCGGCGCGGTAGATCTGCTCGATGTCGCCGGCGGTCAGGCGCCGCGGGTTGTTGCGCATCAGGCGGTCGATCTTGCTGGCCTCCTCGGCCATGGCCGGAATGGCGTCCTCGGGCACGTTGAAACTGCGCATGCCCTTGGGAATGTCGACACTGGCGCACAGCTCGGCCATGGCCTCGACGGCCAGGTCGGCGGCGGCCTTGTCACTCAGACCATGGGTCTGCACGCCCAGGGCGGCGGCGATCTCGGCCATGCGTTCGACGCAAGCCAGCTTGTTCCAGGCCATCACGTAGGGCAGCAGCAAGGCGTTGCTGACCCCATGGGCGATGTTGAAGCGCCCGCCTAGCGGGTAAGCGAGCGCGTGCACGGCGCCGACACCGGCGTTACCGAAGGCCATGCCGGCCATCAGGCTGGCGGTCGCCATGTCTTCGCGTGCCTTGAGGTCGGCCGGGTTGGCGTAGGCCTTGGGCAGGGCCTTGGCGATCAGCCTGATGGCGCCGATAGCCAGGGCGTCGGTGATCGGCGAGGCATGCACCGACAGGTAGGACTCCACCGCGTGCACCAGGGCATCGACGCCGCTTGCGGCGGTCACGCTGCGCGGGCACGTCAGGGTCATCACCGGGCTGACCAGGGCTACGTCAGGCAGCAGGTGGTCGCTGACGATGCCCTTCTTCAATTGCGCCTTCTTGTCCGACAGGATCGACACGTTGGTCACTTCCGAGCCGGTGCCGGCGGTGGTCGGGATGGCGATCAGCGGCGGGCCCTTGCGTTTGACCTGATCGACGCCGAACAGCTCTTCCAGCGCGCCGTCATGACCAACGTAACCGGCCACCGCCTTGGCGATGTCGATGGCGCTGCCACCGCCGACGCCGATCAGGCCATCGTGGCCGCCGTCGCGGTAAACCTTGGCGCAGGCTTCGACAATGGCGATCTCCGGCTCCGGCTCCACGCCGTCGAAGATGCCGTAGGCGCGCTCGCCGAGCTGCTCGAGCACGTGGTCCACGGTGCCCGACTTGATCAGGATGGCGTCGGTGACGATCAGCGGGTTGGTGACATTCAGGCGGGGCAGTTCGCTGGCCAGCTGCTCGACGGCGCCCTGGCCGGTGAGCAACTTGTTGGCGATCTTGAAGGCGGAGGTAGTCATCATCAGGCCCTTTTATGCGTTGTCTTGCGGGACGGGTTCGGGCCTGTCATAGCGATTCCTGTGCCAGTCTGGCGAAACCCTCGTGGTAGACGGGTTGCGTCGATCTGTCACAGGTTAGCGGCACTGGCGTGCGATCAGGAAATGGATCAAGGGCCTGCCATTTGATCCATTTCCCAATCAGCCTTGTTCCCAGCGCTTCATCTTCTGTACCAGCGTCGCCTGGCTCAGGCCGAGCGCCTTGGCTGCCTCGCGGGTGGTCTTGTGCTGCACCAGCGCCTTGCGGATCAGCCGCCGCTCGAGCTGCTCCACCTGCTTGCGCAGCGGCAGGCTTTCATTGCCCGCATCCACCGCAGACAGGCGCATCTCCTCGGGCAGGTCGAACAGCTCCACGGCCTCGCCGCCACAGGTGACCACCAGGCGCTCGACCAGGTTGATCAGCTCGCGGATATTACCGGGCCAGGCGTAGTCGGTAAGCGCATCCAGCGCTTCCAGCCCCCAGGTCAGCTCACGCCCGTAGCGAGCGTTGAATTCGGCCAGGTAGAAATCGAGCAGCGGCTGGATTTCCTCCGACCGCTCGCGCAGCGCAGGGATATGGATCGGTACCACGTTGAGGCGGTAGTAGAGGTCTGCGCGAAAGCGCCCTTCGGCGACCATCTGGCGCAGGTCATGGTGAGTGGCGGTGATGATGCGCACGTCCACTTCCTTGAGTTCCAGGCTGCCCACGGGAATGAAGCGGCTCTCCTCGATCACCTTGAGCAGCTTGACCTGCAGGGCCAGCGGCAGGTCGCCGATCTCGTCGAGAAACACCGTGCCGTGGTGGGCCAGCTCCAGCAGGCCGCGCTTGCCCTTGCTGCCAGCGCCGGTAAAGGCACCCGCCACGTAGCCGAACAGCTCGGCCTCGATCAGGTTCTCCGGCAGCGCGCCGCAGTTGAGCGCCAGGAACGGCTGGGCCGCGCGCGGGCTACGCTTGTGGATGTACTGAGCGATCAATGTCTTGCCGACGCCGGTTTCGCCCTGCAACAGCACCTTCACGTCGCTGGCGGCCACCTGCCGGGCCTGGGCGAACAGGCGCCCCGAAGCCGGCAGGCTGGCCACCGGCGAGGCGTCGAGCAGGTCGTCACGCTGGCCGGCGTGCAGCTTCGCGGTGCTGCTGCGTAGCTGCTTGAGCTGCTGCAACTCGTCACGCTCGTGCTTGATGCGCAGCAGCTCGGTCATGTCGCGCACCGTGCTGACCACGTAGCGCACACGGCCGGCGCTATCGAGAATCGGCGTGCCGCTGACCAGCAGCCGCTTGCCCTGGCTGACGCTCTGCATCAGCGACAGCGCCCTGCCCTCCTTGAGCACTCGCAGCGACACCGACTGAGAGATTACGCCCCTCTCCACCAGCGCCTGCATGTGCTGGCCGACCACATCCTCGCTGCGCAGGCCAGTCAGCCGTTCGTAGGCGCCGTTGACCTTGAGGGTGATGCCGTCGGCGTCGGTGATGTAGACACCGTCGTGCAGCGCATCGAGCAATTCGCGAAAACTGGGGTCGTCGAAATCCATCGGGCTTTCCAGGAGCGGGCAGAAGGCCTGGCAGTGTACTCGCAGACGCAATAGTCATAACAAAGGGCGCGCAGCAAGTCGGGTCACTGCCGGCAATGACAGCCTAAAAAAGATATTTCGCATTTTCGCGCGGAGATACGCTTGATACCGGACTGGCAATAAAGCGTTCGCTGCGATTACTTGGCATTCTCCATTAGCACGCCGCCTGACCGGATGGGTTTCGCCCCTTACGGGCGAGTCACTTGATTCGCTGCGCTCACCCTTCGGGCCAGCCTACGGCTGTTACTTCGCTGCGCTTCGTAGCTCTTGCTTGCCCAAGAGAAAGTAACCAAAGAGAAGGGCACCCCACCATCCGGGCTA
>NZ_MSXW01000018.1 GCF_001945445.1 Pseudomonas sp. PA27(2017) | reverse complement strand
GGGATTTCGACGGCCGCATCACCGCGCCGCTGCACGGGTTCGAGAATGCCGACGACTACTACCGACGCGCCTCGAGCCGCTATTACCTGGGCCGTATCCAGACGCCGACACTGATGATCCAGTCCAGCGACGATCCGTTCGTCTATCCGCACAGCCTACCCGAAGCCAGTGAGCTGGCCGATTGCATCCGCTTCGAGCTGCACGCCAAGGGCGGCCATGTGGGCTTCGTCGACGGCTCGCCACGCCGACCCGGCTATTACCTGGAGCGCCGCATACCGCAGTGGCTGATGGGGCTCGGAGGGTGAGGCAAGCGAACCGGCGATAGCATGCTCCGTAGCCTGGTTGACGCATTGCGACGCTTATCCTAGAACTCCAGCAGCGCCATTTTAGTATTGGCCAATGGAGCCCGCGGACAACCCGATGAACACCGAATACCGCCGGGTCGAATCGCCTGGAACCCTAGTGGAGGGCTGGAGATGAGCAAGCTGATCGGTTTTCTGCTACTGGTCGTCGGTATCATCCACCTGCTACCACTGGCCGGCGTACTCGGCGGCGAGCGGCTCAACGCGCTCTATGGCCTGAGTTTCGCCGAGCCCAACCTGCATATCCTCATGCGTCATCGTGCCGTGCTCTTCGGCCTGCTCGGTGCGCTGTTGGTAGCCGCAGCCTTGCTGCCCGGCCTACGCAGCATCGCCTTGGTCGGCGGCCTGATCAGCGTGCTGTCCTTTCTACTGCTGGCCTGGAGCGAGGCCGCTTACAACGAGGCCTTGCGCCGCGTGGTGATTGCTGACTGGATCGCCCTGGCGTGCCTGCTGGTCGCACTCATCCTGCACCTGCGCGCCGACGCCGGCACGCCCTGAACAGAACCTAGAGCCCTCCCTACCTCCAACAGGCTCCTGCCTGGAGTGCCGAATACCGCAATGGCTGCAGCCCATCGAACGTGGTACACAGCAGCTCCAGTGAGTTGATAAGGACGGCGGCGTGGTCAACCTGTCAGGCCCGTTTGAGCAGATCATTGCCGAGCTACAGCAGCGTTTTCAGGCTCAGCGCGAAGCCTTCGTGGCCAATCCCATGCCGCCTGCCGACCAGCGCATCGCCTTGCTCGACAGCCTCAAGGCACGCCTGCTCAGCGATCAAGACGCGCTGATTCGCTGCATCAGCGAGGACTTCGGCAACCGCAGCGCCGATGAAACCCTGCTCGCCGAAATGCTGCCCACGGTGCAGGGCATCCGCTACACCCGCAAACGCCTGCGCCGCTGGATGAAACCTTCGCGACGACACGTGGGCCTGGCGTTCATGCCCGCCTCGGCGCGGGTGATCTACCAGCCGCTGGGCGTGGTCGGCATCATCGTGCCGTGGAACTACCCGCTGTTCCTCGCCATCGCCCCGCTGGTCGGCGCACTGGCCGCCGGCAACCGGGTGATGCTCAAGCTCAGCGAAGCCACGCCGCGGACTTCACAGCGCCTCAAAGAGCTGCTGGCCAGCATCTTCCCCGAGGACCTAGTTGGCGTGGTGCTTGGCGAGGCCGAGATCGGCATGGCCTTCGCCAAACTGCCGTTCGATCACCTGTTGTTCACCGGCGCCACCAGCATCGGCCGCCACGTGATGCGCGCAGCAGCTGAAAACCTGACGCCGGTGACGCTCGAACTGGGCGGCAAGTCCCCAGTCATCGTCTCAGCAGACGTGCCGCTGGAACACGCCGCCGAGCGCATCGCCTTTGGCAAGACACTCAACGCTGGGCAAACCTGCGTGGCCCCGGACTACGTACTGGTACCTCGCCAGCGGGTCGAGGCGTTCGTCGAAGCCTACCGCCGTGCGGTGCAGCGCTTTTATCCACAGGTCGAGGGCAATCCGGACTACACCAGCATCATCAACGCGCGCCAGCAGCAGCGCTTGCAGGGTTATCTGGACGACGCTCGCGAAAAGGGCGCCGAGGTGATCGCCCTGACTGCCGAGGCCGCGGGCAGGCGCATGCCCCAGGCCCTGCTGCTCAACGCCGACGACAGCATGCTCGTGATGCAGGACGAAATCTTCGGGCCGCTGCTGCCCGTGGTGCCTTATGACCGCCTCGACGACGCCCTGGCCTACATCGCGGCGCGCCCGCGTCCGCTGGCCCTGTATTACTTCGGCTACGACCGTCGCGAGCAGGAGCACGTGCTGCAGCACAGCCACTCTGGCGGGGTTTGCCTCAACGACACTCTGCTGCACGTGGCGCAGGACGACATGCCCTTCGGCGGCATCGGCGCCTCGGGCATGGGCCACTACCACGGGCACGAAGGTTTTCTCACCTTCAGCAAGGCCAAGGGCGTGCTCGTCAAGCAGCGTCTCAACCTCGCCCGGCTGATCTATCCGCCCTATGGCAAAGCCTTGCAGAAGCTGGTCTACAAACTGTTCATCCGCTGAGCGGTAGCGCGATTAACGCCCACATCCGGCACCATCGAAAGGCCGCCGACTTGGCCCGCCCCGGCGTGCTGCGCTACCATCCGACTCCCTAACGCGCCTGCCAGGACGTCACGATGAATCGAGTGTTATACCCAGGCACCTTCGACCCCATTACCAAGGGGCATGGCGATCTGGTCGAGCGCGCCGCGCGTCTGTTCGACAGCGTGGTGATCGCGGTCGCTGCCAGCCCGAAGAAGAACCCGCTGTTCTCCCTCGAGCAACGCGTGGCGCTGGCCCGGGAAGTTACCAAGCACCTGCCCAACGTCGAAGTGATCGGCTTTTCCACGCTGCTCGCCTCATTCGCCAAGGAACAGGGGGCCAACGTGCTGCTGCGCGGCCTGCGCGCGGTGTCGGATTTCGAGTACGAATTCCAGCTGGCCAACATGAACCGCCAGCTGGCGCCGGACCTGGAAAGCCTGTTCCTCACGCCATCGGAAAAGTATTCCTTCATCTCTTCCACCCTGGTGCGCGAGATCGCCAACCTGGGCGGCGATATCAGCAAGTTCGTTCACCCGGCCGTCGCCGATGCGCTGACCGAACGCTTCAAGAATCGCTGATCCGCAACACTGGCATGCTTGCGCGCCATATGGCGCGCGGGCGTGCGCTAGCGGTGACAATCCGGCACAATCGCGGCTATCCGTTTGAATATGTCGGGGCCGCTGGCCCGGCGGGAGCTTGCCTTTCATGTCCCTGATCATTACCGACGATTGCATCAACTGCGACGTCTGCGAACCTGAGTGCCCGAACGCGGCGATTTCACAGGGCGAGGAGATCTACGTGATCGACCCCAACCTGTGCACCGAATGCGTCGGCCACTACGACGAGCCGCAGTGCCAGCAGGTCTGCCCGGTAGACTGCATCCCCCTCGACGAGAACAACGTCGAGAGCAAGGAGCAGTTGATGGACAAGTACAAAGCCCTTACCGGTAAGGCCTGAGGGTGCGCCGCTCCCTTCGCGGCCTCCATTCACTGCGCGCCCTGTCCGGCGCGCTGCTCCTGCTGCTCGGCCTCGGCCTGCAAGCCGCCGAGCGCCCCGGCAGCAGTGCCATCGCCACCGCCCACCCAGCCGCGACGGTCGCCGGCAAGGAAACCCTGGCGCTGGGCGGCAATGCTTTCGACGCGGCAGTAGCCATCAGCGCCGCCTTGGCGGTGGTCGAGCCCTATGGCTCGGGCCTGGGCGGCGGCGGATTCTTTCTGCTGCGCAGCGCCGACGCCCGTTACGAATTCATCGATGCCCGCGAGCGTGCCCCCGGGGCCGCCCATGCCGATATGTATCGCCGCGACGGCCAGGTGCAGGCGTCGCTGTCCCGTGACGGCGCGCCGGCCGCCGCCATTCCGGGCTTGCCCGCCGCACTGGTCGAACTGGCCGAGCACCACGGTAAATTGCCACTGCGCGATAGCCTGGCGCCGGCCATCCGCCTGGCCCGCGAAGGCTTCCCGGTTGATCGCGTGTACCGCGATCGCGCCACCATGCGCCTGACGGCCATGCGTGACGACGCGGAAACCGCGCGGCTGTTCCTGAGCGGCGGCGAGGTGCCCGCTGAAGGCGCGCTACTGCGCCAGCCGGAGTTGGCCGATACCCTGCTGGAGCTGGCCCATCATGGTCGTGACGGCTTCTATGCCGGCCCCGTGGCCGAGCGCCTGGTGGCCGGTGTGCGTGCCGCAGGCGGTATCTGGACGCTTCAGGATCTGGCCGACTATCGCACCGTAACGCGCCAACCGATTCGCGTACCGCTGGCCGAAGGCCGCGAGCTGATCAGCGCCCCGCCACCCTCAGCCGGCGGCGTGGCCCTGGCCCAGAGCCTGCTGATGCTGCAGCACCTGCCTTGGCGAGCGGCCGACCCGGTGCAGCGCACCCACCTGGTGGTGGAAACCCTGCGCCGGGCTTATCGCGACCGTGGCCAACTGGGTGACCCGGACTTCGTCGACAACCCTGCCGCCGCCCTGCTCAATCCGGCCTACCTGAAAAGCCTGAGCGACGGCATCGACCCGCAACGCGCCACCCCGAGCAGCCAGCTACCACCGGCCAGGCCCTGGAAGGAAGGCGATCACACCACCCACTTCACCGTGCTGGATGCCGACGGCAACGCGGTGAGCGCTACCTTGTCGATCAACCTGCCGTTCGGCGCCGCTTTCACGGTGCCCGGCACCGGCGTGCTGCTCAACGATGAAATGGACGACTTCGCCGCCGATCTCAGTGGCGCCAACGCCTATGGCCTCGCCGGCAGCCAGGCCAACGCCATCGAAGCCGGCAAGCGCCCGCTGTCGAGCATGAGCCCGACTTTCATCGAAAGCCCGAGCGAATTCACCAGCTTCGGCACACCGGGCGGCAGCCGTATACCGAGCATGGTACTGCTGTCGATCCTGCAATATCTGGACGGCCAGCCAATCGCCAGCTGGCCAGCCGTGCCGCGCTACCATCACCAGTACCTGCCGGACGTCATCGAGCACGAGCCGCAGACCTTCAGCGCTGCCCAGGCCGCCGAATTGCAGAAGCGTGGCTACCAGCTCAAGGATGTGCAGCGCGAGTACGGCAACGGGCAGGTGCTGCGCTGGAACAAGGCCAGCGGCCAGGTCGAAGCGGCCAGCGATCCGCGGGGTATCGGCAACAGCGCAGTGCAGGTCACTCGCTAAAACTGGCAGACAACAAAAAGCCCCTCGTCGAGGGGCTTTTCAATGGACACGAGATCCGCGATCACTGGCGCTGGTTGTAACCGTCACCCGTGCAGCCCAGGCAGCGCACGAATGCCGCCTTGCCCGGCTCGACCACCAAGGCACGACCGGTAGCGCCGATGCCGCCGCCCATGGCCGAGAATGGCAGGGCGACGACGAATGCCGCGGCGCCGATGGCGGTAGCGCCGATCAGCAGCGGGCGGGCGATCAGCAGGTCACCGATCATGGCGAAACCATCCGGGGCCTGAACGGTGTAAAGCGGGTCACCGCTGGCGTTCTGCTGCACTTCTTGCGCATGGGCGGTCAGCGCCAGCGAGGCAGCAGTCAGCGCCAGAACAGCAGCGCAAGAGCGAAACAGTTTCATGGGGCGATCCTTCAGAGGTATACGGGGCGATGCCGGTAACTATAACAGCGCGCCGGCAATTGTCGCGTGATGGCCGTCAATCGCTGAACAAGTGGTCACGTTATCGGACGAAGCGACTCAGCGCTGACATTTCGGGCAGTAAACGCTGGCCCGCTGGCCCAGTTTCACCTCGCGCAGGGTACTGCCGCACACCTTGCAGAACTCGCCACCGCGACCATAGGCGAACAGCTCCTGCTGGAAGTAGCCGGGCTGACCATCGCCGCCGATGAAATCGCGCAGCGTGGTGCCGCCACGCTCGATGGCGTGGGCCAGCACGCGCTTGATCTCCTGAGCCAGGCGCACGTAGCGCGCCCGCGACACCGTACCGGCGGCACGCCGCGGGTCGATGCCTGCGGCGAATAGCGCCTCGGTGGCGTAGATGTTGCCGACGCCGACCACCACCGCGTTGTCCATGATGAACGGTTTGACTGCCACCGCCTTGCCACGCGACAGCTGAAAAAGACGCTCGCCATCGAACAGCTCGGTCAGCGGCTCCGGGCCGAGGCGCACCAGCAACTCATGCTCCAGCGGCAGTTCGCTCCACAGCAGCGCGCCGAAGCGGCGCGGGTCGGTGTAACGCAGCGCCAGGCCGGACTCCAGCTCGATATCGACATGCTCGTGCTTGGCTGCCGGCAGCCCCGCTTCGACCAGACGCAGGTTGCCCGACATGCCCAAATGACTGATCAGCGTACCGACCTCGGCCTTGATCAACAGGTACTTGGCGCGCCGCTCCACGGCTTCGATGCGCTGGCCGGAAAGCCGCACGTCGAGGTCTTCGGGAATTGGCCAGCGCAAGCGGCGTTCACGAACGATGACCCGGCTGACACGCTGGCCGATCAGGTGGGGCGCAATACCCCGGCGCGTGGTTTCGACTTCTGGCAATTCAGGCATGGCGGACTCGAAGCGGATTCAGGAATGGCGCCTCAGGCGGCGCCCAGGTCGCGGATGCTCTCGCGCAGGCTCTCGAAGTCGTATTCGGAGAGCCCCACGTACTCGAGGATCAGCGGCTCGATGGCTTGCCATTCGTGGTCTTCGCTCTGGTTGCCCAGTACCTGATAGCTGCGACATATGTGCTCGGCCATCTTGAGGATCGCCAGCAGGTTCTTGAGCTGGGCGTCGTTGTCGTTCTCTTCGGCGAAGATGGCCAGCACGTTGTGGTGGTTGGCGATGGCCTGGCACAGGTGCAGCGGCAGGTTCCACGACTTGGCGGTGTAGTAGCCGACCACTGCATGATTGGTGTTGAGCAAGCGGTTCTCGGTGTCGACGATACGCCGCTCGGCACTGGCGCTGGCGTAAGATTCCTCGAGCACGGTCATGTAGTCGGGGAAGCGCTTGAGCATCAGCGGAATGCCGCAATTGTGGAACAGGCCCAAGGTGTAGGCCTCGTCGACGGACTCGTAACCGATGCGCTTGGCCAGGGTCAGGCTGGTCATGGCCACGTCCTGGGCGGTATCCCAGAAGCGGTTGAGGGTGACGATGGTCTCGTCGCTCATCTCGCCGCGAATCGACAGAGCGTTGACCATGTTGATCACCGAGCGGCTGCCCAGCAGATTGACCGCACGTTGAATGGAGCCGATGCGGTTGGCCAGGCCGAAATACGGCGAGTTGACGATTTTCAGCAAGGCGCCGGACAGCCCCGGGTCCTGGCTGATCAGGCGCGCGATGGCCTTCAGGTCCGGGTTGGGCATGTACTGCTCGAACTGCAGATCGACCATGATCTGCGGTTGCGGCGGCACGCTGATGCCTTGCAGAAACGTCTGTATCTGCTCGGCCGAAAGTTCTTTGTCCATGGAGGCGCAAGGTAAAAGAGTGATGGAGCACGCAGTCTACCCTGAGCGTGAGGACTTTTGAGCCAGCGGTTACAGAACAAATCTGCAGGTAGTCGCCTGGCCTGAACTTAGCGGCCCGCAGCGCCCCGAATATTGCTCACTCAGCCTATTCAGAAAGGTGTTTACGATGAGCAAGTCCCTTGCAGGCAAGCGTGTCGCTCTGCTGGTTACCGACGGTTTCGAGCAGGTCGAGCTGACCGGCCCCAAAAAGGCGCTCGAAGAACTCGGCGCCACCGCTGAGATTCTTTCCAGCAAATCCGGCAAGGTCACCGGCTGGAATCACACCACGCCAGCCGACACCTTCACCGTCGACAAAACCTTCGATACGGCGAAAATCGATGATTACGACGCCATCGTGTTGCCGGGCGGCGTGGTCAACGCCGACACCATCCGTCTCGACGAGATGGCCGTGGAGTTGGTGAAGGACGCCGCCAAGGCCAACAAACCGATCGCCGTGATCTGCCATGGGGCCTGGATTCTCGCCAGCGCCGACCTGCTCAAGGGCAAGACCCTGACCAGCTACCCCTCGCTGACCGACGACCTGAAGAACGCCGGTGCCAACTGGGTGGACAAGGAAGTGGTGGTCGACGGCCAACTGATCAGCAGCCGTACGCCGGACGACCTGCCAGCTTTCAACGAGAAACTGATCGCCGCGCTCGCCGCCTGAGTCAGCGCCGCGGACCAAGGATGTGCGTCCACGGCATGCAACGCGGCAAGCAGCTGGCGCGCTCCTCGTTTAGAATGCGCGTTTTTTGCGACGGAGCCCACCATGTCCCTGCCCAGCCTGCGCCTGAAAGCCAACGCCGACCGACGCCTGCGCGCCGGCCACCTGTGGGTCTACAGCAACGAGATCGACGTTGCCGTCACGCCGCTCAATGCCTTCGAAGCCGGTGACCAGGCCATTCTCGAAGCTGCCGGCGGCAAGCCCCTGGGCATCGTTGCCCTGAGCCCCAACAATCTGATCTGCGCCCGCCTGTTGTCGCGTGACGTCAAGCACGTGCTGGACAAATCCCTGCTGGTGCACCGCCTCAACGTGGCCCTGAGCCTGCGCGAGCGCCTGTTCGACCAGCCCTGCTACCGCCTTGTATACGGTGACTCCGACCTGCTGCCGGGCCTGGTGGTTGACCGTTTCTTCGACATCCTCGTAGTGCAATTGGCCTCGGCGACCATGGAGCGCCACAAGGACGATGTGCTGGCCGCGCTGATCCAGGTGCTCAAGCCCAGCGGCATCCTGCTCAAGAACGATTCCGCCGCCCGTGATGCCGAAGGCCTGGAGCGCTATGTGGACACCGCCTTCGGCGTGGTGCCGGAGTGGGTCGCCCTGGAAGAGAACGGCGTGAAGTTCGAAGCGCCGGTGATCGAGGGCCAGAAGACCGGTTGGTTCTATGACCACCGCATGAACCGCGCGCGCCTGGCGCCCTACGTCAAGGGCAAGCGCGTGCTCGACCTGTTCAGCTATATCGGCGGCTGGGGCGTGCAGGCCGCGGCGTTCGGCGCCAGTGAAGTGTTCTGTGTGGACGCCTCGGCGTTCGCCCTCGACGGCGTGGAGCGCAACGCTACGCTCAACGGTTTCGCCGAGAAGGTCACCTGCGTGGAAGGCGACGTGTTCGCCGCCCTGCGTGAACTGAAGGCGGCCGAAGAGCGTTTCGACGTGGTGATCGCCGACCCACCCGCCTTCATCAAGCGCAAGAAGGACATCAAGAACGGTGAGGCCGCCTATCGCCGCCTCAACGAAACCGCCATGCGCCTGCTCAACAAGGACGGCATCCTGGTCAGCGCCAGCTGCTCCATGCACCTGGACGAAGACAATCTGCAGAACATCCTGCTGACCAGCGCCCGCCATCTGGATCGCAACATCCAACTGCTCGAACGCGGTGCCCAGGGCCCGGACCATCCGGTGCACCCGGCCATCGGCGAAACCCGCTACATCAAGAGCCTGAGCTGCCGCCTGCTGCCCAACAGCTGACGGCACGGTCTATCCGTTCGGCGGCTGGCATCTCGACAAGCACCACGGATATCGGGCCCTGGCGAACCCAGGCCCGCTATCGTGGTCTCTGCTGGCATGCCTGAGTGCTCGACGTGCCGTCGCACGCGTTATCGCCGTCACAGATAGCCCGCAAGATGGGCCGGATCTTCAGCCGACCAGAGCCCTGTCGATGATCACTTGCTCTTCTCCAGCCAGCCTTCGACTCATCGTCACGGCGCTCGCCCCGCCCACTATTACGGCAAGCCCCTGCACTGGCCCGACTAATGCAAGCCGGCACCGCTGATACCGCGGGCTAGGCTTAGCAGGCAGACGAACGTGTCGGTCGGCGCGGCAG
This sequence comes from Pseudomonas sp. PA27(2017), assembly GCF_001945445.1. GTDB lineage: Bacteria > Pseudomonadota > Gammaproteobacteria > Pseudomonadales > Pseudomonadaceae > Aquipseudomonas. The sequence continues at coordinate 79,226 of NZ_MSXW01000018.1, read as the reverse complement.
CACTGCAGCGAGTGCCCCGGCAGCGATCGCCTCGTACCGATGCCGCTGCGCCAGGTCAGTGATCGTTGTCGCCAGGACAGTACAGGGGCATTACCCTCAATCACATCCTGCATGACCTGGCCGTCGACATTCGACAGCCGGTCAATAACAAGAGAGAAGAGCCCAGGTGACTGACACGAAGACGCTCTCCCAGCATGGCAACCGGACGCAAACGCAACAGAACGAGGAAACCGAAGACGCCCGCCACCGCGAACACCGGGCCAAGCTCTATGCCGCCATTCGGGACAAGGAGCGCAAGCGTATTGCCCGCGAGTTGCATGATGAATTGGGCCAACAGCTGACGGCTCTGCAACAGGGCCTGGGAGTTCTGGGCATCCGCCTCAAGCGTGACCGCCCGGATCTGGAAGAAGAAATCCAGCGCCTGATCGGCATCACCCACAGCGCCATCGAAGCGATTCGCGACGTGCAGTTCGGCGGCCCCATAGGCCGCCTGCACCACAGTCTGGAAAACAGCCTGAAGCACCTCGTCGACGACTTCAAACGCCTGTCCGGCATCGACTGCCGTTGCAGCCTGCCGCCCACCCTCGACCTCAATGCCGACCAGGCCTCGCACCTGTGCCGCATCGTGCAGGAATCGCTCACCAATATCCTGCGTCACGCCCACGCCAGCCGCGCGGCGGTCAGCCTCGAACAACGCGACAACGACTACGTGCTGGAGATCTCCGACGACGGTCGCGGCTTCACCCTGAGCGACACCCTCCCCGATTCAACCGGACTTTCCGGCATGCGTGAGCGCGGCAAGCGACTCGGCGGGCCGGTGATCATTTTCAGTCATCCCGGCCAGGGCACCATCGTCCAGGCGATATTCCCCGTGGCCCACCGTGTTTAAGGATTCACCGATGATCAAGCTGTTGATCGCCGACGACCACATGATCATGCGCGAAGGGCTCAAGCGCCTGTTCGAGCTATATGATGACGTGCACGTCGTCGCCGAAGCGGCCGATGGCGCCCAAGCGCTGGAAAAGCTGCGTCTGGTTCCCGTAGACCTCCTGCTACTGGACATCAGCATGCCCGGCCTGAGCGGCGAAGCCCTGATCGCCCGCATCACTCACCAGTACCCCAAGTTGCCCATTCTGGTGCTCAGCATGCACGGTGACCCGCATCTCGCCCTGCGTGTGCTGCGCTGTGGCGCAACAGGCTACCTGACCAAGAGCCAGTCGCCCTCGATCCTCGTCGAAGCGGTGAGAAAAGTCAGTGCCGGCAATCGCTACATCGACCCGGCGCTGATGGAGCCCATCGCCCTGAGCAGCATCAAGCCCACCAACCGCAGCGGGCTGGACAGCCTGACCAATCGCGAGTTCCAGATCATGCGACTGCTTGCCGCGGGGCTAAGCGTCAACCACATCGCCAAACAATTGACGATCAGTAACAAGACAGTCAGTACCCATAAGATAAATCTGATGGAAAAAATGCGTTTTTCCAGCAATGCAGACCTGATCAGGTTCACATCCACGCTGATGAATTCTGATAACGCCTAGGAAAATCCTTAGTTCTTTGCAGCGGTTAAAGCCAAGCAAATATCAGCCAAAGCCGATGCACCCACCGATGATGCTTCATGCATGCTGCCGACATCCAAAGGAATGCTTGGTCACCGTGCTGGAGCTTTGCCCGCCTGCTGCCTGTTCCGTGGAGTCTGAGCCCAGTCCGCCACGGAGCTTTACATGCGTGATCTTTCCACCTCCCTCCTCGCTCCCCTACTGACTCTGATCGCTGGCATCGCCGCCGTAACGCTGGTCGGCCAGCAGATGCTCGGCATGCTGCCGGCCCTGGCCATCCTGCTGGTGGCGGGCGTGATCATCATCCTCGCGCTGCGCCGCCAGAGCCCCGGCCAGGCGTCAACGGCACAGCTCGCCAGCCATGAGCAGCCACCGGCCAGCCAGGACGACAGCGTCGAGCAGCTTTGCGGCCAGGTTCTGCCGCTGTGGTCGCAGCATATCGAGAACGCCCGTAGCCACACCGAAGAATCCATCAGCTCCTTGAGCGAGCGCTTCGCCCAGCTGGCCACGCGGATCCAGAGCAGCCTGGGTGGCAGCACCGAACGCGAGGCTGGAAAACGCCTGGTGGCGCTGTTATCGAGCTGCGAGTACGAGCTGGACATGATCATCGTCGCCCTGCGCGATGCCCTGGCCAGCAAGGAATCGCTGCTCAAGGAAATCACCCAGCTGTCCAGCTTCACCGACCAGTTGCAGGACATGGCCCAGGACGTCGCCAATATCGCCAAACAGACCAACCTGCTGGCCCTCAACGCTGCCATCGAAGCGGCACGGGCCGGTGAGAGTGGCCGCGGCTTCGCAGTGGTCGCCGACGAGGTGCGCAAGTTGTCGTCGATGTCGGGCGACACCGGTCAGCGTATCGGCGAAACCGTAGTGATCGTCAATGACGCCATTCACAAGACTCTGGACATCTCCCAGGAATACACCAAGACCGACACCGTTACCCTGAACAAGGCCAGCGACGTCATCGCCGGGGTGATCAGCCGCTTCAACCAGAGTGCCAGCGACATCGTTCACCACAACGAAACCATGCGCACGCAGAGCGAATCGGTCGCCCAGGATATCTCCGAGGTGCTGGTCTCGCTGCAATTCCAGGACCGCATCAGCCAGACCCTCGGCCATATCGCCGCCGACCAGGACAAGCTGCACGCGCATATCCAGAATCGCCATGCGCAGCGCCAGCAAAGCCTCGCGCCATCGCCTCTGGACATCGACCGCTGGCTCAGAGAGCTGGCGCAGACCTACACCACCCCCGAGCAGCACGGCATCCATCGGGGTGAGAAAAGCAGCGCCAAAAGCAACGATTCCGACATCACGTTTTTTTGAGGTTTCCCATGAGCAAGACCGTACTCATCGTCGACGACTCCGCCTCCATCCGCCAGGTCGTCAGCATTACGCTCAAGGGAGCCGGCTACCAGGTCATCGAAGGCTGCGACGGCAAGGATGCGCTGAGCAAGCTCGACGGCCGCAAGGTGCACCTGATCATCAGTGACGTGAACATGCCGAACATGGACGGCATCACCTTCGTGAAGAACGTCAAGCAACTGCCCGCCTACAAGTTCACCCCAGTGATCATGCTCACCACCGAGGCCGGCGAAGCGAAGAAGGAAGAAGGCCGCGCCGCAGGTGCCAAAGCCTGGGTGGTCAAGCCCTTCCAGCCAGCCCAGATGCTCACTGCCGTCTCCAAGCTGATCCTGCCATGACCGACGCGCCGGCAGAGAACCTCTACCGCATCCTGCCCCTGGAAGGCGGCCTGACCATCTACAGCGCCACCGAGCACATGCAGTTGCTGACGCAGGCCCTGGCCTGCGATGTGGAAGTGGAGCTCGATCTCGGCGCCGTCGACGAACTGGACTGCGCCGGCCTGCAGTTGCTGATCCTGGCCAAGCAGGAGGCGGCGCGCATGAACTGCGACCTGCGCCTGACCAATCACAGCCCGGCGGTGATCGAGGCCTTCGAGCTGAGCGGGCTGGGTACCTTCTTCGGCGACCCCATCCTGATCAAGCCGGCGAGCGAGTAACCACCATGAACATGGACGAAGTGCTGCAGGTCTTCATCGCCGAGAGCCAGGAACTGCTGCAACAGATGGAAGAGGCCCTGCTGCAGCTGGAAAACGACCCGGACGACGCCGACACCATCAACGCCGTCTTCCGCGCAGCCCACACCATCAAGGGTTCGGCCGGCCTGTTCGGCCTCGATGTGATCGTCGCCTTCACCCATATCGCCGAAAGCGTGCTGGACCGGGTGCGCAACGGCGAGCTGCGCTTCGACAAGGACATGACCGCCCTGTTCCTACAGGTCGGCGACCACCTGGCGCGCCTGGTGGCACTGGTCGACAGCGGCGCCGACCTGGAAATCCTCGAGCCCGATACGCAGATCGCCCATCAGCAACTGGCCGAGCAACTGTCCCATTACCTGGAGCCCGCCCCGGTCAGCGAACCGATACCGGCGGCCACTACGCGTATCGAGCGGGGCCAAGCCGAGGGCGTGGGCGCCGACCACTGGCACCTGTCCCTGCGCTTCGGCCCGGATACCCTGCGCAACGGCATGGACCCGCTCGGCCTGTTCCGCTACCTGAGCACTTTCGGCAAGATCGTCAGCATCGTCCCGCTGCTCGACCGCATTCCGGTGGCCGCCGAAATGGACCCGGAAACCTGCTACCTGGGTTTCGAAATGGCCTTCGTCAGCGACGCCGACAAGGCCACCATCGAGGGCGCCTTCGAGTTCGTGCGCGAAGACAGCCTGATCCGCATCCTGCCGCCCAACAGCAAGTCCGAGCAATATCTGGAGCTGATCCGCGCACTGCCGGAAGAAGACATGCGCCTGGGCGAGATCCTCATGCGTTGCGGCACCCTGACCGCCAACGAACTGCAGGAAGTTCTACAAGCCCAGGTGCAGGGCCAGGAACGCGACGAGCCGCGCCCAATCGGCCGCGTGCTGGTCGAGGAAAGCCTGGTGCAGCCACCAGTGATCGCCGCTGCGCTGCAGAAGCAACAGCAGATCAAGGAAAACCGCAGCAACGAGAACAGCCTGATCCGTGTCGACGCCGGCAAGCTGGACAAACTGATCGACCTGGTCGGCGAGCTGATCATCGCCGGTGCCGGTGCGCGCATGACTGCACAGAATTGCGGCCACCCGGAAATGCTCGAAGCCACCGAGCTGCTGTCACGGCTGGTCGAGGAAGTCCGCGATTCCGCCCTGCTGCTGCGCATGGTGCAGATCGGCAGCACCTTCAACCGCTTCCAGCGCGTGGTGCGCGACGTCGCCGGGGAGATCGGCAAGGACATCGCCCTGTCCATCAGCGGCGGCGAAACCGAACTCGACAAGACGGTGGTCGAGCGCATCACCGATCCGCTCACCCACCTGGTGCGCAATGCCATGGATCATGGCATCGAGTCGGTAGAAACCCGCCTGGCGCGCGGCAAGCCAGCCCAGGGCAACGTATCCCTGAATGCCTACCACGATGCCGGCAGCATCGTTCTGGAAGTCAGCGACGACGGCGGCGGCCTCGACGCCCAGCGCATCCTCGCCAAGGCCCGCGAGCGCGGCCTTATCGGCGAAGGCCAGACGCTGTCGGAAAAGGAAACCTTCGCGCTGATCTTCGAGCCCGGCTTCTCCACCGCCGAGCAGGTCAGCAACCTGTCCGGTCGCGGTGTCGGCATGGACGTGGTCAAGCGCAACATCACCGCCCTGCGCGGCACCATCGAACTGGACAGCACCCTCGGCCAGGGCACGCGCATTCGCATCCGCCTACCGCTGACCCTGGCGATCATCGACGGCTTTCTGGTCAGCGTCGGCCAGGCCGGCTACGTGATTCCCCTGGAAATGGTGGAAGAATGCATCGAGCTGCCGGCCGGGACCGCGTTCCAGCGCGGCCACCTGGAGTTGCGCGGGCAGATGCTGCCCATCGTGCGCCTGCGTGAGCTGTTCGAGGAGGAGAGCCAGCCGCCACGCCGTGAAAGCGTGGTGGTGGTACGCCAGGCCGGTCTGCGTGCTGGCCTGGTGGTCGATCAACTGGCTGGCGAATTCCAGACGGTAATCAAGCCACTGGGCAAGATCTTCGCCGGCTGCAGCGAACTGGGCGGTTTCACCATTCTCGGTGACGGCACCGTCGCGCTGATTCTCGACATTCCCCGCCTGCTCAGCCAATTGGCCACGCCCCGCAGCGCCTCGCATCACGAATCCGCCCAGGTCTACGCCCATGAGTGAGCTCGCCGTAACCACCGCAAATGCCTTGAAAGCTGCCGCCGACGAAGAGCTGGTGCACCAGTACCTGAGTTTCATCCTGCACGAGCGGCGTTACGCTTTGGACGGGTTGTGCGTGCGGGAAATCATCGAGTACCAACGCACCACCAAGGTGCCGATGGCCAACCGCTGCGTACATGGCGTGATCAACCTGCGCGGTGCCGTGGTGCCGGTCATCGACCTGAGCTTGCGCTTCAACCACGCCAGGACGCAGATCGACCGGCGCACCTGCATCATCATCGTCGAAGTGCCCCAGCCCGAGGCCCCGCAAATTCTCGGCATTCTCGTCGATGCCGTCAGCGAGGTGCTGGAGATCGCTCCCCAAGAGATGAATGCGGTACCGGCCTTCGGCAACTCGATTCGCAGCGACTTCATTCAGGCGATGGTCCACCGCGAGGGTGACTTCATCATCCTGCTGGCCATCGAAAACGCCCTTGCGGTCGCCGAGTTAGCGGCTCTGCCAGACGGAACCAAAGCATTGTCCGCCTGACCGGGCAGCCAAGCATCACAGAGGGAAGCAACCATGTTCAAAGACCTACGCGTGTCCACAAAGCTCGGCCTCGGTTTCGGTACGGTCATCGTGCTGCTGCTGATCGCTCTGGTGCTGGGCCTGACCCGCATGAGCGCAATCAACGATTCCAATGACATGATCATCAAGGATCGTTATGTGAAGATCCGCCAGGCCACCACCATCAAGGAAGAAACCTCCAACCAGGGTCGCTACGTACGCGACATCATTCTGGATGAGGATGAAGCGGCCGATCAGCGCAACCTGGCGCTCATCAATAGCAGCCGTGAACGGCGCCTGGCAGCCGCAGAAGAGCTGAGCCGCACCATCGCCAGCCCAGAAGGCCGTGAGCTCATGGCTCGCGTCAACGCCGCGCGTGACGTTGTGGGTAAGCGCTATGACGAGCTTTTCAAGCTGCTGGATGACCCGGAGCGTGCAGAAAACTATCTGTTCGCCAGCATGATCCCGGCCAACGATGACCTGCTTGCCGCCGCTGACGCGCTGATCACCTATCAGAGCGGCCTTATGGATCAGGATGCGGCAGACGCCAGCGCGCTTTACCAGGAATCACGCCTGCAACTGTCGCTGATCGGCGGTATCGCCATTCTGGTTTCCATCCTGCTCGGCTGGCTGATCACTCGCAGCCTGCTCAAGCAACTGGGCGGCGAGCCCGCCTATGCCGCCGAAGTGGTCACCCGCATCGCCGAAGGCGACCTGCGCACCCAGGTGGTGGTCAAGCCCAATGACACCACCAGCATGCTGGCCTCGATCAGCAACATGTCCACCCGCCTGACGCAGATCATCGCCGAGGTACGTAGCTCCGCCGACTCGCTGTCCAGCGCTTCCGAGGAGATTTCTTCCACGGCCCAGAGCATGAGCCAGGCCGCTTCCGAACAGGCCGCGTCGGTCGAGGAAACCAGCGCCTCGATGGAGCAGATGTCGGCGTCCATTTCCCAGAACACCGAAAATGCCCGGGTTACCGACGGTATGGCCAGCAAGGCTGCCAACGAAGCTGGTGAGGGTGGCCAGGCGGTGAAAGACACCGTACGTGCCATGAAGACCATCGCCGACAAGATCGGCATCGTCGACGATATCGCCTACCAGACCAACCTCCTGGCCCTCAACGCCGCCATCGAAGCGGCCCGCGCCGGCGAGCACGGCAAGGGCTTCGCCGTGGTCGCCGCCGAAGTGCGCAAGTTGGCCGAACGCAGCCAGGTGGCCGCCCAGGAAATCGGCGAAGTGGCCAAGAACAGCGTGGCCCTGGCCGAGCGTGCCGGCACCCTACTCGACGAAATCGTGCCGTCCATCGCCAAGACCTCCGACCTGGTGCAGGAAATCGCCGCCGCCTCCGACGAGCAGAGCAGCGGTGTCGGCCAGATCAGCACGGCGATGAACCAGCTCAGCGAGCTGACCCAGCAGAACGCTTCGGCCTCCGAAGAGCTGGCAGCCACCGCCGAGGAAATGAGCGGGCAAGCCGAGCAACTGCAGCAACTGATGGACTTCTTCCGCCTCAGCGGCACGGGCGAGCGCATCACCGTCGCCAATCCGCCGCGCACTCGCCAGCCGAACGCTCGCGGCAACGGCCCGGCTCGCCAGGGGCGCGATGACGACGGCCACAGCGGTGGCCTGCCGGCCGGCTACGTGCGCTTTCAGGAGTAGCCCATGAGTTGCGAACCACGGCTGCTCGACGGCGCCACGGCAGGAGCGGGCCAGTACCTGACCTTCACCCTGTCACAGGAGCTGTTCGCAGTAGAGATTCGCGCCGTACGCGAGATCATCGAGTACGGCCGGCTGACCACGGTGCCGATGATGCCGCCGAGCATCCTCGGCGTGATCAACCTGCGCGGCGCCGTGGTGCCCGTGATGGATCTGGGTCAGCGCTTTGGCGGCCAGACGACCCGGATAGGCCCACGCACCTGCATCGTGATTCTGGAAATCACTGGGCCCAGCCATACCCAGGTGATCGGCATCGTCGTCGACGCGGTCAACGAGGTACGCGAGCTCGGCGCCGAGCAGATCGAGCCGGCGCCGTCCTTCGGTGGCAGCATCCGCGCCGACTTCATCCGCGGCATGGGCAAGCTCGATGACCGCCTGGTGGTGATGCTCGATATCGGCCGAGTGATCTCCGCTGAAGAACACCTCGCCATCAGCCAGGCCCAGCAGCACGGTGCTTCCAGCTGATGCGCGAGACGACCCAGGCCACGCTTTCAGATCTCGAGTTCAGCCAGTTCCGCCAGCTCATTCACGACATCGCCGGCATTCACCTCTCCGATGCCAAGAAACCGCTGGTAGCCGGGCGCCTCAACAAGCGCCTGCGTGCTCTTGGCATGGCCACCTACGGCGAATACTTCCGCCTGGTCGGCAAGGACAAGGCCGAGCTGCAGACCTGCGTGGACCTGCTGACCACCAACGAAACCTACTTCTTTCGCGAACCCAAGCACTTCGATTTTCTGCGCGAGCTGCTGCAAAAGCCCGACGCGATTCCCAGCGGTCGCCCGCTGCGGATCTGGAGCGGCGCCTGCTCCAGTGGCGAAGAGCCGTACACCCTGGCCCTGTTACTGGCCGAGCGCCTCGGCGAGCGGCCGTGGGAAATCCTCGCTTCGGACATCAGCCAGCGCATCCTCACCCAGGCGCGCAACGGCGTGTACGAATTGGAGGACGCCGAGAACATACCGCGCCATCTGCTGGTCAAACACTGCCTGCGCGGCATCGACGAGAACCATGGGCGAATGATGATCGCGCCGGCCTTGCGCCAGCGCGTGCGCTTCACTCAGATCAACCTCAACAGCGCGCTACCGGACGTCGGCCTGTTCGACGTGATCTTCCTGCGCAACGTGATGATCTACTTCGACGCCGACACCAAACGCCAAGTGGTGGCGCGCCTGCTCAAGCATCTGCGCCCGGGTGGTCACTTCATCATCAGCCACTCGGAAAGCCTGAACGGCGTCAACGATACGCTCAAGGTCGTGAAACCCTCGATCTACCGCAAGCCTGATGACTAAGAGTCCTTCGATCGCCGAGGTGTACCTGAACCCCGGCGACTATCACTTTGGCGGGCCCTACACCCGCGTGCGCACCCTGCTTGGCTCCTGCGTGTCGATCGTGCTCTGGCATCCCCATGCGCGCCTGGGCGGTATGTGCCATTTCATGCTGCCCACCCGCGGGCGCCCCACCAAGCAACGTGATGGCCGCTACGCCGATGAAGTGGTGAGCCTGCTGTGCGAGGCAATCGCACTGAGCGGCACCCGCCTGGCCGAATACCAGGCGCGTATCTTTGGCGGCGGCCACATGTTTCCTGGCCTGGCGCAAAGCCGTCGCCATCATGTCGGCCAGCAGAACATCGACATCGCCCGCCGCCTGCTCGCCGAGAGAAAGCTCGGCTGTCACGGCGAACATGTCGGCGGCGTCGGCCACCGCAATCTAATCTTCGATATCTGGAGCGGCGAGATCGCGCTGAAGCAAACCCAGCCCCTTGCCACTCAAGAGCCCCCTGCTGGAAAGCGACCGCTATGAAAAACATAAAAGTCATGATCGTCGACGACTCCGCCGTGGTGCGCCAGGTGCTCTCCCAGGTACTGGCGGCTGACCCGGCGATCGAGGTGATCGGCACTGCCGCCGACCCGCTGTTCGCCCTCGACAAGATGCAGCGCCAGTGGCCCGACGTGATCGTGCTCGACGTCGAGATGCCGCGCATGGACGGCATTACCTTCCTGCGCAAACTGATGGCAGAGCGCCCCACTCCGGTGGTGATCTGCTCGACGCTGACCGAAAAGGGTGCCACCACCACCATGCAAGCGTTGTCGGCGGGCGCGGTGAGCATCGTCACCAAGCCCCAGGCCAGCCTCAGCAAATTCTTGGTCAACGCCAGCGATGATCTGGTCAACGCGGTCAAGGCCGCCGCCCGGGCCAATGTGAAGCGCCTGACCAACAAGGCGCAACCCACGGCGCCCCAGGCCAAACTCAGCGCCGATGCCATCCTGCCACCGGCCACCGGCGCCATGGCGCGCACCACCGAGCGTATCGTCGCCATCGGCACCTCCACCGGCGGCACCCAGGCGCTGGAATACATCCTCACCCGCCTGCCGCGGGTCTGCCCGGCAATCGTCATCGTCCAGCATATGCCCGAACGCTTCACCGCCGCCTTCGCCGAGCGCCTCAACGGCCTGTGCGAGCTGGAGGTGCTGGAAGCGCGGCATGGCGATCGCGTGGTACCCGGTCGCGCGCTGATCGCGCCCGGCGGCCGCCACCTGCTGCTCAAGCGCAGCGGCGCCCAGTATGTGGTCGAGGTGGTCGACGGCCCGCCGGTCAGCCGCCACAAGCCCTCGGTAGACGTGCTGTTCCGCTCCACCGCCCGCGCCGCTGGCGCCAACGCCACCGGTATCATCATGACCGGCATGGGCGACGACGGAGCCCGCGGCCTGCGCGAAATGCATGAAGCCGGCGCCCTGACCCTCGGCCAGGACGAAGCCAGCTGCGTGGTCTACGGCATGCCCAAGGAAGCCATGAAACTCGGCGCGGTCAGCAAGGAAATCCCCCTGGATCAGATCCCCGCCGCCATCCTGCGCGGCTAGGGCTCTGCAGCCGGCGGGGACGGCCGGCTGCCAGCAGCCTTTCCTCCCCCGCCTCGCGCGGCGTAGAATCGGGGCATTTCCCGCCAGCCACCCTTCGGCGGGCCTGTGAGCCCGGGCAGGCAGACGGAGATCCCGTCGTGCGCCATGCCACCTTGCTTCGCGGCCACCTGCCGCTGACCCGCTCACCCACATCCAATGCCTACCTGATTAGCCGCAGGAATCCGTCATGCCTGATTACCGCTCGAAGACCTCCACCCACGGCCGCAACATGGCCGGCGCCCGTGCCCTGTGGCGCGCCACCGGGATGAAGGACGAAGACTTCAAGAAACCGATCATCGCCATCGCCAACTCCTTCACCCAGTTCGTACCCGGCCACGTACACCTCAAGGACCTGGGCCAGCTGGTCGCCCGCGAGATCGAGAAAGCCGGCGGCGTGGCCAAGGAATTCAACACCATCGCCGTCGATGACGGCATCGCCATGGGCCACGACGGCATGCTCTATTCGCTGCCGAGCCGCGAGATCATCGCCGACTCCGTGGAGTACATGGTCAACGCCCACTGCGCCGACGCCATCGTCTGCATCTCCAACTGCGACAAGATCACCCCCGGCATGCTGATGGCCGCCCTGCGCCTGAACATCCCGGTGATCTTCGTCTCCGGCGGCCCGATGGAAGCCGGCAAGACCAAACTGGCCAGCCACGGCCTGGATCTGGTCGACGCCATGGTCATCGCTGCCGACAGCACCGCCTCGGACGAGAAAGTCGCCGAATACGAGCGCAGCGCCTGCCCGACCTGCGGTTCGTGCTCCGGCATGTTCACCGCCAACTCGATGAACTGCCTGACCGAAGCCCTGGGCCTGGCCCTGCCGGGTAACGGCTCGACCCTGGCCACCCACAGCGACCGCGAGCAGCTGTTCCTGCAGGCTGGCCGCACCATCGTCGAGCTGTGCAAGCGCTACTACGGCGAAGGCGACGACTCGGTGCTGCCGCGCAACATCGCCAACTTCAAGGCGTTCGAGAACGCCATGATGCTCGACATCGCCATGGGCGGTTCGACCAACACCATCCTGCACCTGCTGGCCGCCGCCCAGGAAGCCGAGGTGGACTTCGACCTGCGCGACATCGATCGCCTGTCGCGCCTGGTGCCGCAGCTGTGCAAGGTGGCGCCGAACATCCAGAAGTACCACATGGAAGACGTGCACCGCGCCGGCGGCATCTTTTCCATTCTCGGCTCGCTGGCCCGAGGCGGCCTGCTGCACACCGACCTGCCGACCGTGCACAGCCGCAGCATGGCCGAAGCCATCGCCAAGTGGGACATCACTCAGACCTCTGATGAAGCCGTGCACCACTTCTTCAAGGCCGGCCCGGCGGGCATCCCGACCCAGACCGCGTTCAGTCAGTCGACCCGCTGGGAAACCCTCGACGACGACCGCGAGAACGGCTGCATCCGCAGCTTCGAGCATGCCTACTCGAAAGAAGGCGGCCTGGCCGTGCTGTACGGCAATATCGCCCTGGACGGCTGCGTGGTGAAGACCGCCGGCGTCGACGAGTCGATCCACGTGTTCGAGGGCAACGCGAAGATCTTCGAAAGCCAGGACAGCGCGGTGCGCGGCATCCTCAATGATGAAGTGAAGGAAGGCGACATCGTCATCATTCGCTACGAAGGCCCGAAAGGCGGCCCGGGCATGCAGGAAATGCTCTACCCGACCTCGTACCTGAAATCCAAGGGCCTGGGCAAAGCCTGCGCCCTGCTCACCGACGGCCGTTTCTCCGGCGGCACCTCGGGCCTGTCCATCGGCCACGCCTCGCCGGAAGCCGCTGCCGGCGGCGCCATCGGCCTGGTGAAGGATGGTGACAAGGTGCTGATCGACATCCCCAACCGCTCGATCAACCTGTTGGTCAGCGACGAGGAAATCGCCCACCGCCGCCACGAACAGGACAAGAAGGGCTGGAAACCGGCGGAGCAACGCCCGCGCAAGGTGACCACCGCTCTGAAAGCCTACGCCCTGCTCGCCACCAGCGCCGACAAGGGCGCGGTGCGCAACAAGGCGCTGCTGGACGGCTGAGCCTGCTGTGCTGAAACGGAAACCCGGCCTCGCGCCGGGTTTTCTGTTTCTGGGCCACGGCTTTGTGTGGAACGGATCGCAGGCAAATCCGCTCCTACCTCAATACGCAGGAGAACCCATGAAGATTGGCCTGATTGCCGACACCCACGGCCTGTTGCGCCCCCAGGCGCTGGCGGCGCTGCAAGGCGTCGATCACCTGATTCATGCTGGCGACATCGGCGGGCCGCAGATTCTTGCCGAACTCGAACGCATCGCGCCGCTGTCGGTGGTGCGCGGCAACAACGACGCAGAGGCCTGGGCCGACGCCATTCCAGAAAGCCTGACCCTGCGCTTCGGCGCGGTCAGCCTGTACGTGCTGCATGATCTCAAGAAGCTGGCCATCGACCCCAGGGCCGAAGCTATCGACGTGGTGATTGCCGGGCACTCCCACAAGCCGCTGCATGACGTGCGCGATGGCGTGCTTTATCTGAACCCTGGCAGCGCCGGCCCACGGCGATTCAAGTTGCCGATTGGGGTGGCCGTTTTGCATATCGATGGCGACAAGGTGCGGGCTGAACTGGTGACGCTGGATGTTTGAGGCTAACCCGAGGCTGACATTCGATGCAGTACCTGTAGGAGCGGGCCCTGCCCGCGATTTTTTCGCGCGCATGGCGCGCTCCCACAGGTTGTAGGAAAGCGACTTCAATCACCCACCTTGAAAAAACCATCCCACGAGGCCATCTACTGACCTCATGACTTCTTGAATCGTCCACTCACCTGATGGAGACGCCCCATGACCCTCGACGAACTCAACTCCCTGCCCGGTGTGACCGGCAAGCCTGACGTCGCCACCGCGGACTTCGTCTACAACCACACCATGATCCGCGTGAAGGATCTCGACAAGTCGCTGGACTTCTACACCCGCGTGCTGGGCTTCACCCTGCTGGAGAAGAAGGATTTCCCGGATGCCGAATTCAGCCTGTACTTCCTGGCACTGATTGCCGACAAGTCGCAGATCCCAGCCGACCCGGCAGCTCGCCACCAGTGGCGCAAATCCATCCCCGGCGTGCTGGAGCTGACCTACAACCACGGCACCGAGAAAGATCCGGAGTTTTCCTATCACAGCGGCAACAGCGACCCGCGCGGCTTTGGCCACCTGTGCGTCGCGGTGCCGGACATCAAGGCCGCCTGCCAGCGCTTCGAAGAACTCGGCGTTGACTTCCAGAAGCGCCTGACCGACGGGCGCATGAGCAACATCGCCTTCATCAAGGATCCGGACGGCTACTGGGTGGAAATCATCCAGTTCACCGAAGTGGACTGACGAATACGGCGCCCCGGCCCGGGGCGCCCGCTTTCACTGGCGCTCGACCTTGTTGTCGATGCCGCTCATCTGCACCTCGGGCTCATCGCCACGCCAGCGTACCTGTTGCTCGGTGCCGCTGACATCCAGCTTCACCGGCCCGTCGAACTGCAGGTCCAACACCTGATCAGCGCCCGTCACCTCGACCACCGCCGGCTGCTCGCCGCCCGCAACGGTGGCCCGCACCTGATTATCCGTGGTGTCGACGCTCAGTGCATTGACGCGCTTGGCCACCACTTCATGCTCGGCACCCGACACGCTAAGCGACCTGGCAGTGTCCAGCGTGACCTTGTGCTGCGAACCGTAGACCAGCACCGCGCCACAATCCCCGCTCAGCTCGATCACATTGGCATTGCCGGTGATGTTCACGTCCTGGCCCTTGCACGACACGTCGCGCGACAGACCGATCCCCTCGATATTCAGCGGTTCGGCGTGCGCCAGGCTCGCCAATGCCATCGCGGCCAGCAGGCCACCCACCTTTTGCATTCCATTCATCGCCAATCCCTCTCTCGGTAACGGCCCAGGGCACATGACAGGGCCGAAGCTATGACCGATGCGGGGTAGCCAAGGTTCTCGCCAGCCTGAGGCTCACTGCGCGATTTGCAACTCACTTCGCAACCAGTCGGCCAAACGCTCGGCCCGCCCGCCACTGCGCCGCTCCGGCACCCAAAGTGCCAAGCGCGCCTCGGTCTCGACGAACCCCCAGGGCGCCACCAGGCGCCCTGCAGCCAGGTCGTCGGCCACCAGTTGCAGCGGCGCGATGGCCACGCCTAGGCCGGCTCCCGCCGCTTCGAGCAGGTAGTAAAGGTGCTCGAAGCCCTGGCCCAGGCGCATCGCGGCGGGGTCGAGGTTCATCGCCGCCAGCCACTGCGGCCAGGCCTGGGGCCGCGAGGTGGTGTGCAGCAGGGCTTCATGCAGCAAGGCGCCCGGAGCCGCCGCGCTCAGCTCGGCGAACCGCGGGTGTTGCGGGCTGAGCACCGGGCCGATGGATTCGCGCGCCAACTCGAAGACCTGCATATCCGCCGGCCAGGGCGGCTCGGCGTACAGCAGGGTGGCGTCGACCTGGGGGCTGCGCGGGTCCAGTTCGCCCTGGCTGGTGGACAGCTGCAGGCGCAAATCCGGCAGCGCGCCGTTGAGTCGATCCAGGCGCGGGATGAACCAGCGCGCCAGCAGGCTGCCCGGGCAGCCCAGCACAAAGGGCGTATCGGCTTCGCGCTGGCGCAGCTCGCCGCACACCTGGCGCAGTCGGGCAAAGGTCTCACCGCTCACGTCCCGCAGGCGCATGCCAGCATCGGTCAGCTTCAGCCCGCGCCCGTCCTTGACGAACAGCGCCACGCCCAGTTGCTCTTCCAGGGTACGGATCTGCCGGCTCACCGCGCCGTGGGTGACGTGCAGCTCCACAGCCGCACGGCTGACGCTGCCCAGCCGCGCTGCCGCCTCGAAGGCGTGCAGGGCATTGAGTGATGGCAGGTCCTGGGCCATGTCAGTCTGCCAACTCGGGCAGGAAGCGGGTGTCCATGCTGTAGCGTTTGGGGTTGTTCGGGTCGATCATCACCGTGACCAGCGACTCGCTGATATAGGGGCCCGGATCGAACCACAGGTTGGCGCTACGAAACACATGCAGCTTGTTGGTCTGCGGGTTCAGCCACTGGGCGACGATGCGATACGGGTTGCGGCCGTTGATGCTCAGCGAACCATTGAGCTCGACGTCCACCACTTCGGCCTGCACCGGCGTCCCGGTCGCCAGCAACCGAGCGGCGCGGCGTTTGCCGAACAACGGCGGCAGCACGAAGACCAGGCCGATCGCCAGAAACACCGCGCCGATGCCACCGACGACCAGGCTACCTATCCAGTTCTGCTCGAAGCTGTCGATGCGCGCGCGCTCGGAATCCTGCGGATCGTAATACACCGCTACCCGCTCACCGATATCGAAAGACGGCGGCGTGCTGCAGGTGCTGCTCTGGTACTCGCCCAGGGTACCATCCAGGGTAGTGAAGGACACCGTGGGGCAACCGCCCTCGATGTCCACGATGAAACCTTCGGTACGCGTCATCTGCGCCTCGGCGCTGAAGCGCGCCATCTGAATACCCAGCGCGCCGGCCAGCATCAGCGCACCGATACCCGGGAATATCCACAACCAGCCTGTTTTCATGGCATTCCTTACCCGCATGGCGATTTCAAGAAGCGCGATTATCCGCCATCGGGCGATGCCGTCCAGTCGCAGCGACTCTGACCACCGCCTTCAGAATGTCGCCGGGGTGTTGACCCACAGAATCCGAGCCTCGACGGTGCCGCTGTTGCGGTAGCCGTGGGGCAGGTTGCTGGGGAAGTGAAAGGCGTCACCAGTGGCCAGGCTGTAGCACTGATCGCCAATGGTCAGCTCGATGCTGCCGGCCAGCACGTAGCCCATCTCCTCGCCCGGATGCTCGATCAGCCCATCGCTGGCCACCCCCGGCGCTACGATGTGGATGTTGCCCTGCAGCAGCCCGCCCTTTTGCAGGTGGGTGATGCGCTCCAGGCCGATATCGCCATCCTTGTTGCGCTTGACGAAGCGTTTCACGGGCCGCTCACCTGCACGCAGCACCGGCTCGTCCGAAACCCAGTCTTCCGAGGTCAGCTCGGAAACGTTGCTGCCCAGCGCACCGGCCAGGCGATGAAGCATGGCCAGCGATGGCGAGGCGGCGTCGTTCTCCAGTTTGGAAATCAGGCTTTCCGAACAACCGGCCACCGTGGCTAGCTGCTTGAGCGTTAGCCCGGCAACTTTCCGAGCGTGGCGCAGGCGTACGCCCAGGCTGGGTAAACCATCAGTGTGACTGGCTTTTGCCGGTGGTGTATGAGATTTGAGCATGCACGTCTCGATCAATGGATACCGACCCTGGCGGCAAAGGTGCGGCAGCAGGGTTTCACCCGTCTGCCGCACAGTATCGCCCAAGCGCGCGGGAATTAATCCCCCTGCCAGCAGGGTTGCCGATGCGGCTCAGCGCATGACCGAAAAATGCACTTCCACCGGGTTCAGGTCATTGATCGGCACGATGTCCTGCGGGCAGGCCGACATGACCACCACGCAATCCATCACGGCTTCGATCTCCACGTAGTCGCCGGCCTTGGACACTGGCGGCAGCCACTCGATGCTGTAGTCCGCCTTCACCGGGATGTTCATCCACAGGTTGAACGGCTGCGGCACTTCGCGGGCGCGCAGGCCGATGGCCTGCAGGGCCAGGCGCATGTTGTCGGCGCAGCTGTCGTGGTAACCCTCGACACCGAGGTTGGTGTAGCGATGCAGGTCGCAGGCGGCGATCAGGGTGTCGTGCACGCCGGGCGAGGTATCGGTGAGCAGTTTGCCGATGGCGCGCCGGCGGTTGCTGAACAGCTCGTCGCCCGGCTTGGGGATGACCCGGTCGATATGGGCGCGGGCGTGCTCCATGGACAGGAATTCGCTCAGGTCTTCGGCATTGAACAGCCAGGTGTCGCACACCTGGGTGCCGTGGGTGTTGACGATGCGGATCACCTCGCCCGCTTTCAGGCGCACGGCGCGGCCGCAGCGGGCCGGCACGGTATAGGTCTTGCCGAGCTCCGGCGTACCGTCAGCCGACAGCGGCTCGGCGAGGGTGGCGTTGGTGCCCAGCGAGGCGCCGTTGTCGGGCTGGCAGCAGGCGGGGTAATCGTGGGCGTGGTTGGAATGGCTCATGGTAGCTCCTGGTTGGGCGAGTACGGGTCAGGCCTGATCGGCCAGTTGGACGAGGCTCCAGGCCAGCGCGCGGGCGCCGGCTTCGAGCTGGGAGGGTTCGGTGTATTCCCTGGGGTTGTGGCTGATGCCATCGCGGCTCGGCACGAACAGCATGCCGGTGGGGCAATGCGTGGCCAGGTACATGGCATCGTGAAAGGCTCCCGAGCGCAGGCTCAGGGACGCTTCGCCGGTGGCCTCGACGGCGCGCTGCAGCATGTCGACGACGGCCGCATCGAAGGCCACGGGCGGGTGACTGAACAGCGGCTGCAGGTCGGCGGCATCAGGAAGGCAAGCGGGCAGTTCGGCGTCGAAGGCCGCCAGCACTTCGGGGTCGGCGTGACGGAAGTCGATGGTGAAGGTCGCCTCACCGGCGACGGTGTTGATCGAGTTGGGCAACACCTGCCAGCGCCCGAAGGTCAGGCGCTTGTCGGCGCCGGCCAGGCGTTCGGCCAGGGCGTCGATGGCCGGCAGGCAAGCGGTGGCCAGCAGCAACGCATCCTGGCGCATGTCCATCGGTGTGGTGCCGGCATGGGCCGACGCACCGCGGCAGCGCACCTGATACCAGCGCACGCCCTGAATCCCGGACACCACGCCCAGCGGTACGCCGGCGCGCTCCAGTACCGGCCCCTGCTCGATATGCAGCTCGACGAAGGCATGCGCCGCGATCCGTTCGCGCAGCGGTAGCCCGGAGAAACGGCGGCCATGCTCGTCCAGCGCCTCGGCGACGCTGACGCCGGCGGCATCACGGCTGTCGCGATAAGCGCTCATGCGCTGCGGCTCGACGAACGCGCTGGAACCCATGGCGCCGGGGCTGAAGCGACTGCCCTCCTCGTTGGTCCAGACCACCAGTTCGATCGGCCGACGGGTGCTCAGGTCCAGCTCATGCAGCGCCAGCAGGCACTCCAGCCCCGCCATCACCCCGTAGCAGCCATCCAGATGCCCGCCGCTGGGCTGGGTGTCCATATGGCTGCCGGTCATTACCGGTGGCAGGTCTTCCAGGCCATCGCGGCGGATGAACAGGTTGGCGCAGACATCGGTCCACACACGACAGCCGATGCGCTGCGCCTCACCGATCAGCCAGGCACGCGCCGCGAAATCCTCGTCGGAAAGCGCCTGGCGGTTCATTCCACCAGTCGGCAGCGCACCGAAACCGGCCAGGGTATCGAGCAGGCCGTGCAGTCGCTCGCCACGCACCGCCGCCATCACGTTCTCGGCCTTCATGGGCTGACCTCCTGACGCGGCGTGAGGCTGCGATTGAACCAGGGTTTGAGAAATTGCTTGAGGCGGTCGGTGGCGGGCGCCTGGAACAGCGTCGCCGGCTCGCCGGTCTCGACCACCTGGCCGGCCTCCATGAACACCACCTGGCTGGATATCTGCGCCGCGAAACTCATTTCGTGGGTCACCATCACCATGGTCATGCCATCGTTGGCCAGGCCGCGAATCACCTGCAGCACCTCTTCGACCAGTTCCGGGTCGAGTGCCGAGGTCGGCTCATCGAGCAGCATCAACCGCGGCTTGACCGCCAGCGCCCGGGCAATGCCGACGCGCTGCTGCTGGCCGCCGGACAGACGTGCCGGATAGGCGCCCAGCTTGGCAGCCAGGCCGACCCGCTGCAGCGCCGATTCGGCCAGGCTACGTGCCTCGCTGCGATTCAGGTGTTTGCCCAGCAGCAGCGGTGCCATGACGTTCTCCAGCACGGTCATGTGCGGCCACAGGTTGAATTGCTGGAATACCATGGACAGTGGTCGACGCACCTCGGCGATGCTGGCCGCACTGTCCTGGTCGGTTGGGCGCCGGCCACTGCCGCTGTAGCCGAGCAGTTGACCGTCGATCCACACCTCGCCCTGGTCGTAGGCTTCGAGGAAGTTCATGCAGCGCAGGGCGGTGGTCTTGCCGGAGCCGGAAGGGCCGATGAGCGAGACGATCTCGCCGGCGTGCACACGCAGGTCGAAGCCGCGCAGCACGGTGTTGGCGCCGTAGGACTTGCCCACGCCGCGCATTTCAAGAAGGGGACGATTGCTCATCAGGTCATCCTCGCTGGTAGCGGGTTGCGCGACGGCCAAGCGCGGCGGCGGCGAAGCCGATCAGCAGCGTCAGCAGCCAGTACGAAAGCACCAGCAGCACATAGGGCGCGACGTAGGAAAAGGTGCTGGACACGATCTGCCCGGCGGTCATGGTCAGTTCCGGCACGGTGATGATCGAGGCCACCGCGCTCTCCTTGATGGTCAGAATCACCTGGTTGCCCAGAAGCGGCAGGGCGAACGCCAGGGCCTGGGGCGCCTGGATGTGCCAGAACGTCTGCAGGCCGCTGAGGCCGTGTACCCGCGCCGCCTCCAGCTGCCCCGCAGGCACGCTGGCCCAGGCCGAGCGCAGCAGCTCGGCGAAATACGCAGCGCTGTACAGACACAGGGCGAGAATGCTCGCCTCGATGGCGTCCAGGGTCAGCCCCAACACCGGCAGGCCGAAGTAGATCAGCAGCAGCTGCGCCAGGAACGGCGTGCCACGTATCAGCCAGACGTACAGCCGGTAGAGGCCGATGCAACCGGGCACTGCCAGACGCAGCGCATTGAGGGCGAAGCCCAGCAGCAGGCCCAGGGCTGCGCCGGCAAAGCTGATGCCCAGGGTGACGAGCAGCGCCTGGCCGAAATCGGGAAGGTAGTTCATCCAGTTCTCCATCAGCTGCGGGCCTGCCAGCGACGCTCCAGCTGCCGCCCGAGCAGAGCCAGCAGGCTGGTCAGCGCCAGGTAGAACAGCGCCGCGACCAGGTAAACCTCCAGCGGCCGGTAGGTCTGCGAGACCAGTTGCTGGCTGACCCGCATCAGGTCGGTGATGGAAATCACCGAGACCACGGCCGACACCTTGATCACATCGATAAGCTCGGAAATCAGCGCCGGCAGAGTCAGGCGCACCACCTGCGGCAACTGGATATGCAGCAGCGTCTGCCAGCGGCCGATGCTGAACACCGCCGCAGCCTCCAGTTGCCCGGCGGCAATGGCGGCGAAACCGCTGCGCAGGATCTGCGATTGATAGGCCGCGGTATTCAGGGCCAATGCCAGGGCTGCCGCCACCAGCGCCGGCACGTCCATGCCCAGCCCGGCCGGCAGGTAGAAGAGCAGCAGCAGTTGCGCCAGCATCGGGGTGCCGCGGAAGAAGCTCACGTAGACCCTGGCGAACGCCACGCAGCCCCGGCTGCGGCTGCTGCCCAGCAGGTAGATCAGCACGCCGAGGGCGAAGCCCAGCAGCATGCCGGCCAGGCACAGCCACAAGGTGGTGAGCGCACCGTCGAGCAGGGCTGGCCAGTAGAGCGCCAGGCGGTCGCCGAAATCAGTCATGGTCGGCCGCTCAGATGCTCGGCGTGGGCATGGTGTCTGCCGGCACGTCCATGGTGAAGCCGAACCATTTTTCCTGCAGGCTCTTCATGGTGCCGTCGCGGTTGGCGCGGGCGATGCCGTCGCTGAACAGCTTAACCAGGCTGGCACTGTCGGCATCCTTGCGGCCGACCCAGCCGTAGTAGGTTTTCGGGCCCAGCATTTCGTCGAGGGTGGTGAACATGCCAGGGCGCGACTTGATCAGCGGGCCAAGGTTGGACAGCGATTGCGCCACGCCATCCAGGCGCCCCAACGCAAGGTCGGCATAGGCTTCGTCGAAGCTGACGTACTGACGAATGGCCTTGAGCCCCGACTGGCCTGCATCCTTGAGCTTCTGGTCATAAGCCTGCAGGATCTGCAGCTGGCCCGAGCCGCTTTGCGAGCCGACGACCTTGCCGTTGAGGTCGCTCAGGCTGTTGATGGAATCGTCGTTGCCGCGCTTGAGCAGCGCCACGGTGGATTCGGCAATCGGCACGGTAAAGGCAAACTGCTCGAAGCGCGCCTTGTTGACCGTCACCGAAGTCACCACGAAGTCGAACTTGCCGGTGTCCAGGCCCGGGAGAATGCCCTGGAAGGGCAGGTCCAGCTGCTTGACCTTGACACCAGGCAGGTCGGCCAGCACGTAACTCATCAGGTCCGCACCGTAACCGACGATCTTGCCGTTCTCCACGGATTCGAACGGCGCGAAGCGCGCCTCGGTGGCGACGGTGATCTGTTTTTCCTGGGTGATGCGCTGCAGCAGATCGCCGGCCTGGGCCAGGGAACTGACAAACACGGTGGCGAGCGCAAGTGACAGATTTTTCACGGCACGACGGTTCATGGCGAGGCCTCTTGAATGCTTGGATATTTATTCAAGTAACTTGAATAAAAGTACAAAAGCATGAAGCGTGCCAGCCAACTCGACCGGTAAATCCTGCGGATAAAGGCCTGTGGATAAAATATTCCGCACCCTTTATGGGCACCGACAGAAAACATGTTCCGCCCCGGTGCGCCAGCGAGCCAGCAGAAAAGCGCGAGCTGAAACAGGAAATATGTGAGCTTTACTCACCTGTTAAATCAAACTACTCGCTTTTCCAAGTGCCCTACTGGCGTTAGTCTGCATGCCATCAGCCTTTACGAGCAGCGCTCGGGCGGTATCTGCCGCCGGCCTCTGAATTCACAGGAGAATCCCATGACTTCACTACGCAACGGCCCAGACGCCACCGGCCTGTTCGGCGCGTTTGGCGGTCAATACGTCGCCGAGACGCTGATGCCGCTGATCCACGACCTGGCTGCCGAGTACGAAAAGGCCAAGGCCGATCCCGAGTTCGCCAAGGAGCTGGCCTACTTCCAGCGCGACTACGTGGGCCGCCCGAGCCCGCTGTACTTCGCCGAGCGGCTGACCGAGCATTGCGGCGGCGCGAAGATCTACCTGAAGCGCGAGGAGCTCAATCATACCGGCGCGCACAAGATCAATAACTGCATCGGCCAGATTCTGCTGGCCAAGCGCATGGGCAAGCAGCGCATCATCGCCGAGACCGGCGCCGGCATGCATGGCGTGGCCACCGCCACCGTCGCTGCGCGCTTCGGCCTGCAGTGCGTGATCTACATGGGCACCACCGATATCGATCGCCAGCAGGCCAACGTTTTCCGCATGCGCCTGCTCGGCGCCGAGGTGATTCCGGTCACCGCCGGCACCGGCACCCTGAAGGATGCGATGAACGAAGCCCTGCGCGACTGGGTGACCAACGTCGACAGCACCTTCTACATCATCGGCACCGTGGCTGGCCCGCACCCGTATCCGGCGATGGTGCGCGACTTCCAGGCCGTCATCGGCAAGGAAACCCGCGACCAGTTGCAGGAGCAGGAAGGCCGCCTGCCAGACTCGCTGGTCGCCTGCATCGGCGGCGGCTCCAACGCCATGGGCCTGTTCCACCCGTTCCTCGACGACAAGTCCGTGCAGATCATCGGCGTCGAAGCAGCCGGCCACGGCGTGGAAACCGGCAAGCATGCCGCCAGCCTGAACGGCGGCGTGCCTGGCGTGCTGCACGGCAACCGCACCTTCCTGCTGCAGGACGACGACGGCCAGATCATCGACGCCCACTCGATTTCCGCCGGCCTCGACTATCCCGGCATCGGCCCGGAACACGCCTGGTTGTTCGACATCGGTCGCGTCGAGTACACCTCGATCACCGACAAGGAGGCGCTCGCTGCCTTCCACCAGTGCTGCCGCCTGGAAGGCATCATCCCGGCGCTGGAGTCGTCCCACGCCCTGGCTGAAGTCTTCAAGCGCGCGCCGACCCTGCCCAAGGATCACCTGATGGTGGTCAACCTGTCGGGCCGCGGCGACAAGGACATGCAGACCGTCATGCACCACTTCGACGAACAGGAAGAACACATATGAGCCGCCTGCAGACGCGCTTCGCCGAGCTGAAAGAACAGAACCGCGCCGCCCTGGTGACCTTCGTCACCGCTGGCGACCCGAACTACGACGCCTCCCTGAAGATCCTCAAGGGCCTGCCCAAAGCCGGCGCCGACGTGATCGAGCTGGGCATGCCGTTCACCGACCCGATGGCCGATGGCCCGGCCATCCAGCTGGCCAACATCCGCGCCCTGGCCGCCAAGCAGAACCTGGCCAAGACGCTGCAGATGGTCCGTGAATTCCGCCAGGACGACAGCACCACGCCGCTGGTGCTTATGGGGTACTTCAACCCGATCCACAAGTACGGCGTCGAACGCTTCATTGGCGATGCCCAGAAGGCTGGCGTCGATGGCCTGATCGTGGTCGACCTGCCGCCGGAACATAACCGCGACCTGTGCGACCCGGCCCAGGCCGCAGGTATCGACTTCATTCGCCTGACCACGCCGACCACCGACGACAAGCGCCTGCCGACCGTGCTCGCCGGCAGCTCGGGCTTCGTCTACTACGTGTCGGTGGCCGGCGTTACCGGTGCCGGCTCGGCGACCGTGGAGCACGTGCAGGAAGCGGTCACCCGCCTGCGTCGCCACACCGACCTGCCGATCAGCATCGGCTTTGGCATCCGCACCCCGGAACATGCGGCGACCATCGCCCGCCTGGCCGACGGCGTGGTGGTTGGCTCGGCACTGATCGACCAGATCGCCAAGGCGGCCGGCAATGATCAGCAGGCCATCGACGGCGTGCTGGAGCTGTGCAGCCAACTGGCCGAAGGCGTCCGCAGCGCTCGCCGCTAAGCAACTCGCGCATAAAAAAACCGCTGCTCCGGTTACGGGCAGCGGTTTTTTATTGCCGGGCGTTATACCGGCGTCACTGCCTTGCCGTGCTTGAAGAAGCCGTCGAGGTTGGCGAAGAACAGGTCGGCCATGGCCTGGCGGGTTTCATGGGTGCCGCTGCCGATGTGCGGGGTGAGCACCACGTTGTCCAGCGCAAGCAGCTCGGCCGGCACCTGGGGCTCGTCGGCGAACACGTCGAGCGCCGCGCCGGCGATGGTGCCGTTCTGCAGCGCCTCGACCAGAGCCTGCTCGTCCACCACCGAGCCGCGGGCGATGTTCACCAGATAGCCCTCTGGGCCGAGGGCACGCAGTTGCTCGGCGCCGATCAGTTTGTCTGTCGAGCTGCCACCGGGCACCACCAGCACCGCGTAGTCGGCGGCTTCCAGCAGCCCCTCCAGGGTTTCGTGATAAGCATAGTCGACGTCATCGCGGCGCCGGCGATTGTGATAGGCGACGGTCATGCCGAACGCTTCAACTCGCTTGGCGATCGCCCGGCCGATATTGCCCATGCCAACGATGCCGCACACCTTGCCGCCGATGCTGCCGGCCAGCGGAAAGCGGCCGCTCTGCCACTCACCCGCCCGTACGAAGCGATCAGCCTCGCTGATCCGACGCCCTACATCGAGCAGAATCGCCACCGCCGTATCGGCGACGCAGTTGTCCAGCACGCCCGGCGTATTGGTCACGGTAACGCCACGTTTCTTTGCCGTATCGACGGCAATAGCGTCATACCCCACGCCGAAGCTGATGATCGCCTTGAGGTTCGGCAGGGCCTCGATGAGTTCGGCCTTGGCGCCGAACACGCCGCTGGTGGCGATGGCATCGATGCTGCCGGCGTTGGCTTGCAACCAGGCGGACGGGTCATCGACTTCCCAGAAACGATGGACGCGATACGACTGTTCGATACGGGCGACAAGCGCTGGCAGCAAAGGGCCGATCATCAGCAATTGCGCAGCGGGGGCGGGTGACGTCATGGGCTCTCCTGAAGGCGATACGGAGCGGGCACGCTGCATGGGGGCAGCAAGGTCTCCAGGAAACTAACACAAAGACATCATACATCCGCAACATCTGGAAACAGCTAGATAATCACCCCTGAACCCGCAGAAACCGCTGAAGCTCAGTGATTACAAGCCTTCATGCCGCTTATCGGCTAACCGGCGGTGATTCTCATTGCTACTTTGCAACAAAGTAATTTGTATGATGTCGTATCTCACAGCGTGCTACTCCCAACAAAAACAACGATAGAGGCTCCTCCCATGGCTCGTACCGACGTTGCCGACAAAGGCGTGTCCGCAAGCTCCTCAAGCAATCCCCTCAGCAGAATGGCCAAACTGCTCGGCCCCGGCATCATCGCGGTGCTTTCCTGGCTGGGCGCTGGCGACCTGATCACTTCGTCCGTCGCCGGCGCCAACTATGGCTACGCGATGATGTGGGTATTGGCGGTTTCGCTGCTGCTGCGCTTTCTGATCGTCAACATCATCGCCCGCTTCCAGTTGTGCAATAACCAGGGCATGTCCATCCTCGGTGGCTACGCGCAACTGCACCCGAGTTTCGCCTGGTTCCTGTTCGGCTACGCGCTGTTCATGGGCCACCTGATGAACGCCTACATGATCAAGGGCGCTGGCGAGGCGCTGTCCACGCTGCTGCACCTCAACCAGCCGCTGCTGTGCTCCTTCGCCGTGGTGCTCGGTGTCTGGCTGCTGGTCGGCCGCAGCATCTACAGCCTCATCGAGGGCGTGATGAAGGTGCTGCTGGCGATCATGACCCTGGCGTTCCTGTCCCTGGCGGTGATGTCCGGCCCGGACCTGGGCGGCATCGTTTCCGGCACCTTCGGTTTCAGCATTCCGAAGGACGAAGGCGTGCATGGCGCGCTGTTGGTCGCCGTGTCGGTCATTGGCGCCGTCGCCGGCTCGATCGCCAACTTCGTGCATCCCTACGTGATGAAGCAGAAAGGCTGGACCGGCCCAGAGCACAAGCGCATCCAGCGCAACGACCTGCTGTTCGCGGTGTTCGTCGGTATCGTCATCAACCTGGCGATCTGGGTAGTAGGTGCGGAAATCCTGCGCCCCAATGGCCTGAAGGTGGAAACCCTCGATGACCTGGGCGCCGCCCTGCAGATGTTCTTTGGCCCAGGCGGCTGGTACATCTTCTTCATCGGCGTGTTCGCCACGCTGTTCGCCAGCGTCGTGGGCAAGACCACCGCGTTCCCGATGCTGATCACCGATGCCTTGCACCACATCCAGCCCAAGCGCCGCCAGCAGTATGGCGAGACTCCGCAGCAAGACCCGCTGCACAAGTGGTTCCTGCTGTTCATTCTGGTCACCCCGCTGATCTGGTCGCTGCCGGGCATGCCGGACTTCGTGACCCTGACCATTGCGGTCAACGCACTGAACATCGTCGGCCTGCCGATCATTTCCCTCGGCCTGCTGATCATGTCCAACCAGAAGAAACTGCTCGGCCAGTACTGCAACAACTGGTTCGAAAACCTGGCCCTCGGTGCCGCGACTGTCCTGGCGGTGTGGGTTGCCATCCAACTCGGCATGCAGATGCTGGCCTGACGTCAACAGCCCCTAGCAACTTGCCTTGAGTGACTCGAGGCCCTGCACGCGGCCAAGCCGCTCCCCCGCATTGCCGAGTGGGGGTAGCGCTTGAGCCGCGTTTTTTTGCGCTGGCGAAGTGGTCAGTAACCCACGGTAAAGCGCTGGCGCGAGTGCTGGGGTTCTTCCAGCTCGTCGACCAGGGCGATGGCGTAATCCTCCATCGAGATAGCGCTGCTGCCGTTGGCATCGACCAGTAGGCTGTCCTTACCGATGCGGAAACGCCCGGTGCGCGGGCCCGGCTCGAACAGCGCCGAGGGCGACAGGAAGGTCCAGTCCAGCTCTTTCTCGCCACGCAGCACGTTGAGGAAATCACGCCCACCACCCGCCTCGCCCTTATAGGCAGCAGGAAACTCCGGCGTATCGATAAGCTGGATACCTGGTGCCACCTCCAGGCTACCGGCACCACCGACCACCAGCAGACGCGGCACACCCGCCGCTTTCACCGCGCCGATCAGGCTGGCCGCATCACTGCCGACGAAGCGCGTGGTGCTGATCACCGCATCATGGCCCCGGAGTAGCGGCACCAGACGCTCGACATCGGCCACATCCGCGCTGGCCAGGGTCAGGCCATCCTGGGCGGGCACCGCGCTGACATCGCGGGCGATCCCGGTGACCTTGTGGCCACGCTGCAGCAGTTCATGACGCAGACGCGAACCGGCACGGCCGCTGATACCCAGAATGACGACGTTCATGTGAGGCTCCACTGTGACAGGCAAGTAGGCATCGGCCAGCCGACGGCGGTTGCCGCTGGTGCCGATAGACGAGCCATGAGCTTAACCACCTGCAGCGCCACAAAAAGCCGCATAATCACCACAACACAGTTGCATGAAACAGGCGAATCATGGACAGACTCACGGCAACCCGCGTTTTCGTCGAAGTGGTGGATCGCGGCAGCCAGACCGCGGCAGCCGAGCACCTGGATCTGTCCCGGGCCATGGTTTCGCGCTACTTGGCCGAGCTAGAGGACTGGGTCGGCGCACGGCTGCTGCATCGCACCACGCGCAAGCTGAGCCTGACCCAGGTGGGCAACGAACTGCTGCCGCACTGTCGGGAAATGCTGCACACCGCCGAGATGATGCAGGCCACCGGCATCAAGGCCACGGACGGCCCGAGCGGCAACCTGCGCATCGCAACCAGCCAGTCCTTCGCGCAAACCTGGCTGAGCCCGGTGCTGGTGGAATACCTGGCGCGCTATCCGAAAACCTCGGTGGATGTGCTGGTCGGCAGCCATGCCGTGAACCTGGTCGAGGAACGCATCGACCTGGCCCTGCGCATCACCAACCAGCTCGAACCCAACCAGGTCGCTCGCCACCTAGGCGACTGCCATTCGGTGGTATGCGCCGCCCCCGCCTACCTGGCCCGCGTCGGTACCCCAGCCCAGCCCCAGGAGCTGGCCGGGCACAACTGCCTGACCTACAGCTATTTCGGGCGCAGCCTGTGGCACTTCACGGGGCAGCAAGGGCCGCTGCAGGTGCCGGTGGACGGCAACCTGAGCAGCAACGACACCGCCGTGCTGCTGGAAGCGGCGATCAACGGCGGCGGCATCTGCCTGCAACCACTCTACGCTGCCGCACCGCTGCTGGAAGACGGGCGCCTGGTGCGCCTGCTGCCCGCCTGGCAACCGCAGTCGCTGGGTATCCACGCCATCTACGCCTCGCGCCGACAGATGCTGCCGGCGCTGCGCACCCTGCTCGACTTCATCGCCGAGCGCCTGGCAGCCGATCCACGCTGGCAGGTGAATTAGCCTACGATCTGGCAGGCGCGAACTCGCTCGCGCCTGCCAAAACTCGACTTACTGCGACGCCTGCAACTGACGCTGCGAGGCGCGCTGCTGCTTGTAGGCCAGGGCGGCGGGCGCCACCGGGGTGACCTTGCCGGTTTCCACCCACTTGCGCAGGCGGCTAGCATCGGCCATGTGGGTGTACTTGCCGAAGGCATCGAGCACCACGAAGGCCACCGGCTTGCCGGCCATGGTGGTGCGCATCACCAGGCAGTGGCCGGCGCTGTTGGTGAAGCCGGTCTTGGTCAGTTGCACGTCCCAGCCGGCCTTGCGGGTCAGGGCGTTGGTGTTGCGAAAGCCCAGGGTGTAGTTGGGCTTGCGGAAGGCCACGGTCTTTTCGCCCGTGGCGCTCAGTTCACCGATCAGCGGGTAGCTACGGGTTGCCTTGAGCAGCTTGACCAGGTCGTTGGCGGTGGAAACGTTGTGCTCGGACAGGCCGGTCGGCTCCACGTAGCGGGTCTGGGTCATGCCCAGGGCGCGGGCCTTGGCGTTCATGGCCGCGACGAAGGCGGTGACGCCGCCCGGATAATGATGCGCCAGGCTGGAGGCAGCGCGGTTCTCGGACGACATCAGGGTCAGCAGGAGCATTTCCCGGCGGCTGATCTCGCTGCCGATGCGCACGCGCGAATACACGCCGCGCATGTCGTGCACGTCACGGATGATTACCGGCAGTTGTTCGTTGAGCGGCAGCTTGGCGTCCAAGGTGACCATGGCGGTCATCAGTTTGGTGACCGAAGCGATGGGCACCACCATGTTGGGGTTACTGGAATACAGCACCTTATCGGTGGTCAGGTCGACCAGCAAGGCGCTGCCGGAGGCCAGCTCCTGCTTGGCGGGAGCGGCGGCTTCGGAGGCCAGAGGGGCGACGAGAAACAGGCAGGCCAGGGCGAGGCTGGCGAAGGGGCGACGAATATTCACGATGGCATTCACAAGGCAAGAGATGACTGGAAAGGCGCTCCATGCCGGTGAAGGAACTTCGTCCATGCCCTAATGGCAATAGGGTTTGAAAAACAGCTAATTGCATTCGCAATTGAAGGTGCGATGTTAGCACCCGTCAAGGCAGGTTCCTATTGTCCGATAAATGGATCAGGCCGTTGCCAGGCGCCGCCTGCCGAGACGATTGAGCCACAGCGATGCGAGGATGATCGCGCCGCCCATAGCAAGGCGCGGCAGGTCGGCGTCGCGGTTCCAGATCAGCAGGTTCACCACCAGGCCGGCCGGCACGTGCAACTCGTTCATCACCGCCAGGGTGCCCGCATCGACCTTGACGCTGCCCTTGACCCACCAGAACAGCCCCAGCGCCGTGGCGAAAAGGCCCATCCACAGCAGGATGCCCCACTGCAGCGCGGTGCTCGGCAGTTTGTCCGGGTTGCCGAACAGCAGGAACGAAGGCACCACCAGTACCAGCGCACCGAGAAAGAAATGCCCGAAGAAGCGGTGCAATGGCTGCTCGGTCGGGTAGCGCATGAGCAACTGGCGGCATAGCACCTGGCCCGCGGCGAAGGTCAGGTTGGCCAATTGCAGCAACAGGAAGCCGATCAGGTACTCGCCTTCCAGGCGCTCGAAGCGGATCACCACGCCGCCGCCGACCGCCACCAGCGCAGCGACCAGAGCCCAGGGGCTGAAGCGCCGCGCCAGGGCGTCGTCGAGCAGGGTCACGTAGATTGGCGTGAGCACGGTGAACAGCAGTACCTCGGGTACCGTCAGTACCTGGAAACTGCGGTACAGGCACAGGTAGGTGACGCCGAACTGCAGTGCGCCGGCCAGCCAGAAGCCGGCCAACAAACGCCGCGGCAGGCCACGCCAGAGCGTGAACGGAAGGAACACCAGCGCTGCAACCGCCACCCGCGCCAGCACGGCGAAGTCGCTGTCCACCCGACCGGCCAGGTATTCGCCGATCAGGCTGAAGGAAAACGCCCAGAGGACGGTGACGGCGAGCAGGTAAGGCATGGCGCGGGCTCTCGGAAAATCAGCCGCGGATCATACCTTGCCCGGGCCTGGGCGTCAGAGCTCGAAGGTCACCGGCCCGCCCGACAACACGGAAATATCCAGGGGCTGTGCAGCGCCCAGCCAGAAGGCGTGGTCGCGGTGGTCGATCAGGTCATCGCCGGTAATCGGGTGAACCAGTACCACCAGCTCGCCACGGTGGAGCATCAGCCAGGGAATCACTTCGCCGAACAGCTCGGCGCGCATCGCCAGCTGGCAACTCCACTGCGGGTGCGGGCCGACCCGTTTTTCGTGCATGCGCCCCATCTTCAGCGCGAAGCGGGCGGCGGCCGCTTCGCACAGCGCCCGGGCCTGGCTGATGCTGCTGGCATCGAAATACACGTGGGCATGGTAGCCGCGGATTCTGGTTTCGCTCATAGGGCAAGTCCTTTGGGGTCGATACCACCCGGCCGATCCGGCAGGGGTTCGCGCTGCAGTTCATCCTGCAGCCAGGCGACGAAATGCTCCACCAGGCGAATGCGCCGTTTGCGCTCGGGCAGCACCACGTAATAGCCGAAGCGCGAGGTGGCCGAGCGCGAATCGACCCGCACCAGCAGGC
Source organism: Pseudomonas sp. PA27(2017) (assembly GCF_001945445.1). GTDB lineage: Bacteria > Pseudomonadota > Gammaproteobacteria > Pseudomonadales > Pseudomonadaceae > Aquipseudomonas. The sequence goes on along the minus strand of NZ_MSXW01000018.1, from coordinate 47,694 downwards.
CCTGGCCGATCAATTCGTCGACCAGATGCCGCCAGCCGATGGCCACGCCGCGCCCGGCGATGGCCGCCTGGATCAGCAGCGTGTAGTTGTCGAAACGCAGGCTGCCGGGGCTGGGCATCTCGGCGATGCCCAGGGCGCGGAACAGGCCGCTCCAGTCGAACCAGCGCGAGCGGCTTTCCGGGCGCAGGTGCAGCAAGGGCAGGCGCGCCAGCAGCTCACCCGCAGAGGCCTCGACATCCTTGAGCAGCAGCGGGCTGCAGACGGCGAACACTTCCTCGCTGAACAGCAGGTGCTGCTCGCCGTGCTTGAAGCGCCCGTCACCAAAGGAGATGGCCACGTCGATATCCGCCGGCAGGCTGGCCAGGTCGCGCTCGCTGGTGACCAGGCTGACGTCCACGTCCGGGTACCTCTGGTGAAAACGCTGCAGGCGCGGCATCAGCCAGTAGGCAGCAAAGGCGAAATCGGTCGCCACCTGCAGCACCTCGTGCTGCTGGCGGCCGGCAACCGTCGTCAGCCCGGCGTCCATGGCCGCCAGGCCCTCCTGCACCGGCGGCAGCAGCGCCTCGCCGGCATCCGTCAGCACGATTCCGCGGTAGACGCGGTCGAACAGGCGGGTCGCCAATTGCGCCTCCAGCCGTTTGATCTGCTGGCTGATTGCCGGTTGGGTGCTGCCGAGCTCGGCCGCTGCGGCGGTGAAACTCAGGTGCCGCGCGGCCGACTCGAACACCCGCAGCGTGTCGAGCGATATGCCCTCGAGCGCTTCAAACATAAGCGCTGCTTATCCGAGCCATGTGCTGCATCCGGGTTTACCCCCGTTCATCGAGCCTTGATCATCGACTGATCAATTTCGCATAAAACAACGATATGGAATACGCCGCCATGAAACGCCCCAACATTCTCTTCATCATGGCCGACCAGATGGCCGCGCCGCTGCTACCCCTGCACGACGCCAACTCACCGATCAAGGTGCCGAACCTGCAGCGCCTGGCCGCCGAGGGCGTGCTGTTCGACTCTGCCTACTGCAACAGCCCGCTGTGCGCGCCGTCGCGCTTCACCCTGGTCAGCGGCCAGCTGCCCAGCCAGATCGGCGCCTATGACAACGCCGCCGACTTCCCCGCCGACGTGCCGACCTACGCCCACTACCTGCGCCGCCTCGGCTACCGCACGGCGCTGTCCGGCAAGATGCACTTCTGCGGCCCGGACCAGCTGCACGGCTACGAGGAACGCCTGACCAGCGATATCTACCCCGCCGACTACGGCTGGGCAGTGAATTGGGACGAACCCGAGGTACGCGCCAGCTGGTACCACAACATGTCCTCGGTGCTGCAGGCCGGCCCCTGTGTGCGCACCAATCAGCTCGACTTCGATGAAGAGGTGGTGTTCAAGGCCCAGCAGTACCTCTACGACCACGTGCGGGTGACGCCCGACCAGCCGTTCTGCCTGACCGTGTCGATGACCCACCCCCACGACCCGTACACCATCCCCGAGGAATACTGGAATCGCTACAGCGATGACGACATCCCCCTGCCCCGTCAGGTGATCGACCAGGCCGAACAGGATCCCCATTCCCAGCGCCTGCTCAAGGTGATCGACCTGTGGGACAAGCCGCTGCCCGAGCATAAGATCCGCGACGCACGGCGCGCCTACTTCGGCGCCTGCAGCTATATCGACGACAACATCGGCAAGCTGCTCAAGACGTTGAAGGACTGCAAGCTGGCCGACGACACCATCATCGTGTTCTCCGGCGACCACGGCGACATGCTTGGCGAGCGCGGCCTCTGGTACAAGATGCACTGGTTCGAGATGGCCGCCCGGGTGCCGCTGCTGGTGCATGCGCCAGCGCGCTTCGCGGCGCATCGGGTGAGGCAGTCGGTGTCCACCGTCGACCTTCTGCCGACGCTGGTGGAACTGGCCGGCGGCGAGGTAGATGCCGGCCTGGCCCTGGACGGTCGCTCGTTGCTGCCGCACTTGCAGGGCAATGGTGGCCACGATGAAGTGCTCGGCGAATACATGGCCGAAGGTACCACCAGCCCGCTGATGATGATTCGCCGCGGCGAATGGAAATTCGTCTACAGCGAGGAAGACCCGCTGCTGCTGTTCAACGTCGCCAACGACCCCCAGGAGCGCGAGAACCTCGCCGCCTCGCCGGATCACCGCGAGCAGGTCACCGCCTTTCTCGCCGAGGCGCGCAGCCGCTGGGACATGGCCGCCATCCACGGCGCCACCCTGGCCAGCCAGCGCCGTCGCCGCCTGGTCGCCGAGGCACTGACCAAGGGCCGCCTGAAGAGCTGGGACCACCAGCCGATGATCGATGCCAGCGAGCAATACATGCGCAATCACATCGACCTCGACGACCTGGAGCGCCGCGCCCGCTTTCCCCAACCGTGACGTCGCGCGCCGGGGCCAAAAAGCGGGAACCTGGCGCGCTCGCTTGCGTCGCATAGCCTGCCCAACCGAAAACCAACATAAGGACAGAGGCATGAAAACGTTCAAGAAAGCCGTTGCGGGCAGCCTGCTCCTGGCCGTCACCTTGGCCAGCCAGGCCCACGCCGAAGACGCCAGTTGCGCCACGGTGACGCTCGGCGATCCGGGCTGGAGCGACATCGCCGTGACCAATGGCATCGCCAGCCTGGTGCTCGACGGCCTGGGCTATGACGTGAAGACCCAGACCCTGGGCGTACCGATCATCTTCGCCGGCCTGCAAAAGGGCCAGGTGGACGTGTTCCTCGGCAACTGGATGCCAGCGCAGCAGGCCAACTACGACAAGTTCGTCGCCAATGGGGCTGTGGATAAAGTCGCCGAGAACCTCAGCGGCACCGAGTACACCCTGGCGGTGCCGACCTACGCCTATGACGCCGGCGTGAAGACCTTCGCCGACCTGGAAAAGCACGCCGACAAGTTCGACCGCAAGATCTACGGCATCGCCTCCGGCGCGCCGGCCAACGAGTCGATCAAGGAAATCATCGCCGCCAACGAATTCGGCCTGAAGGACTGGAAGCTGGTCGAGTCCAGCGAGCAGGCCATGCTGGTGCAGGTCGGCCGCGCAGTGAAGCGCAACGACTACGTGGCATTCCTCGGCTGGACGCCGCACCCGATGAACGTGCAATACGACATGAAGTACCTCAAGGGCGGCGAGAAGTATTTTGGCGACAGCGGCAGCGTCAACACTCTGGCCCGCAAGGGCTACGCGGCGCAGTGCCCGAACGTCGGCAAGCTGCTCGGCAACCTGAAGTTCACCCAGGACATGGAGAACGCCATCATGGACCAGGTGCTGAGCAAGCAGGCCAGCAACGACCAGGCCGTGAAGGCCTGGCTCAAGGCCAACCCCGAGGTGCTGAACGGCTGGCTCGACGGCGTGACCACCCGCGAGGGCGGCGATGCGCTGGCGGCGGTGAAGGCCAAGTTGTAGGGCCGTTAGGTGGCGGAAACGGTCATTATGCGATCCACTGTAGGAGCCGCGACCTCGCGGCGATTCGCTCAGGCACCGCCGATAGGCAGTCAGGCAGCAATCGTTTCGCCCCGAGGTCGGGGCTCCCACAGGCTGGTTTGAGTATCTGCTTCTGGCTTTCCAAGCCCTATACGATGTACTCGAACACGCTAGGAAAACCAAGACGAGCACCTCTGCTACCCTGCCCCACCTCCGAACCACTTAACGAAAAACCGCATGCGCCTACCCAGCCGTTACAGCCTGTTGCCCTTCCTGCTCTGGTGGCCGACCGTCACCCGACGCAGCCTGGGCACGGACCTGTTGGTCGGGCTGAGCGGCGCCATTCTCGCCCTGCCGCAATCGATCGCCTACGCGCTGATCGCCGGGCTGCCCGCCGAGTATGGCCTCTACGCGGCCATCGTGCCGGTGATCATCGCCTGCCTGTGGGGCTCGTCGTGGCACCTGATCGGGGGGCCGACGGCAGCCATTTCCATCGTCCTGTTTACCAGCGTCAGCCCCATGGCCCGGCCGGGCAGCGACGAATTCGTCGCCCTGGTGCTGGTGCTGACCTTTCTCGCCGGGCTGTTTCAGTGGCTGCTCGGGTTACTGCGCTTCGGCAACCTGGTCAACTTCGTCTCGCCGTCGGTGATCCTCGGCTTCACCCTGGGCGCGGCGCTGGTGATCGCCCTTGGCCAACTACCCAACCTGCTGGGCCTCGACGTGGACAGCCAGCGCACTGCCGTGGCGACCTTGCTCGACCTCGGCCAGCATCTGGGCCAGGCCGACTGGCACGCCATGCTGGTCGCCGCCTTCACCCTGGCGGTCAGCCTGCTCTGCCGGCGCCTTTGGCCGCGCCTGCCGGCATTACTGATCGGCGTGGTGGCTGGCAGTCTGCTGGTTGCCGCCCTACCCGGCTTCTTCGCCGGCATCCGCCTGGTCGATGCCTTCGAGGGCTCACTGCCGCCGTTCACCCTGCTGCATGTCGAGGTCAACAGCCTGCTCGGGTTGCTGCCCGCCGCCATCGCCTGCGGCATGCTCGGGCTGGTCACCAGCCTGTCCATTGCCCGTTCCCTGGCCGCCCGCTCCCAGCAACTGCTGGATGCCAACCAGGAAGTGCGCGCCCAGGGCCTGTCCAACATGATCGGCCCATGGTTCTCCGGCTCGCTGTCAGCCGGCTCCTTCACCCGCTCGGCGCTGAACCTGCAGGCAGGCGCCACCTCGCCGATGGCCGGGGTATTTTCGGCGCTGCTGGTGGCCGCCTTCGCGCTATTCTGCGCGCCCTTGATCGCCCATATCGCCCTGCCCAGCATGGGCGCGGCGATCCTGTTGATCTGCTGGGGGTTGGTGGATGTCGAGGGCGTGCGCGCGTTATTGCGGGTCAGCCGCGCCGAGTTCGTGGTGATGCTGCTGACCCTGCTCGCCACCCTGGTGCTGGAGCTGCAGACCGCCATCTACGCCGGCGTGCTGGCTTCGCTGTTCTTCTACCTCAAGCGCACCTCGCAGCCGCGCTTCAAATACACCCGCGACGGCGACGACGAACTGCTGCGCCTGGAAGGCTCGATTTTCTTCGGCGCCTGCCACTACGTGCAGCAGGTGCTGCAACTCAGCCGCGGCGAGCGGGTGGTGGTGGACGCCCGGCATATCAACTTCATCGACTACGCCGGCGTGGAGATGCTTCATCTGGAAGCGCGCCGCCTGATGGCGCAGAACCGCCAGCTGGTGCTGCGCCACGCCCGCCCCCACGTGATCGAGGAAATCCAGAAACTCGAAGGCGCGACCTGCCCGGTGCAGTTCGAGGAGTGAGCCGGCAGCCGCCCGTAGTCTGGCGTTGAGCGTAGCGATACCCAGGAAGCAATATCCACCGCACGCCAGACTCGCCTAGTGCCAACGACACTGTAGGAGCTGCGACCTCGCAGCGAATGGTGGCCATAACGCCGCTCTGCAGGATGGCCAGGATCGTTTCGCCCCGGGGTCGGGGCTCCTACAGCCCTAGCCCGAGACCGGTCAAGGCACCCACCAGACGCTGCTCCGGCACCTCACCGGGCACCGCCAACCCTGTAGGAGCTGCGACCTCGTAGCGAATGGTGGCCATAACGCCGCTCTGCAGGATGGCCAGGATTGTTTCGCCCCGGGTCGGGGCTCCTACAGCCCTCGCCCGAGACCGGTCAAGGCACCCACCAGACGCTGCTCCGGCACCTCACCGGGCACCGCCAACCCTGTAGGAGCTGCGACCTCGCAGCGAATGGTGGCCATAACGCCGCTCTGCAGGATGGTCAGGATTGCTTCACCCCGTGGTCGGGGCTCCCGCAGAATAAGGGCTCTCTTGCGATAGAGAGGGCGCGCCTTACCGCCAACCGTGCCGGAGAAAATAACGTCCCACCAGCATCAACGCCGCCAACCCCAGCACCCCGGCACACACGAACAACCCGTCATAGCCCAGCGCCTTGGCCAGCACCCCGCTGGCCGCGCCGACGAAGCCGCCAAGCAGAATCTGCGTGGAAGCCTGCAGGGTGAAGTCCGCGCCTTCGTGGCCGGGGCGGCACTGGCGCATCATCGCGGCGAACAAGGCGACTGTGGATAACCCGTCGGCCGCCTGCTCGCTCAGGGTCAAGGCGTACACCAGCGATGCATCGCCACCACGGCTGACCAGCAGCGCCAACGCGGCAAGGCTCAGCGCCTGCAATGCACCAAAGATCAGCAGCGCGCGCAGCACACCGAGGCGTGCATACAGCAGGCCGCCCAACAGCGCGCCGCCGATGCCGACCAGGCTGCTGACCAGCGTCAGTTGCCCCAGCTCGGCGTTGCTCCAGCCCTGGTCCACCAGCATGGGCTTGATCATCGGCGAGCCCAGGGCGTCGCCGAGCTTGAAGGTCAGCACCACCGCCAGCCACAGGCCCATGCCCGGCAGCGCCAGCAGGCCGCGGTAGTGGCGCCATAGCAGGCCAACGCCCATTGGCTCGGCTGCCGTAGCGACCGGCGGCAGCTGCCGCGCTTCGGCAAAGCGCCACACCGGCAGCAGCATCAAGGCCACCAACAAGGTCAGCGCCAGCAACGACAGGTTCCAGCCGAAGCGGTCGATCACCAGCAACAGGCCGCTACCACTGACGATCATCCCAACCTTGTAGCCGCCCACCTGCAGACTGTTGCCCAGGCCGCGCCAGCGTTCGGGCAGCAGCCGTACGGTCAGGCCGTCGGTGGCGATGTCCTGGGTCGCCGCCGCCAGGTTGACCAGCACCAGCAGGCCAAGCAGCAGCGGCAGGTGGGCGCCGAACAGCGCATCCGGCGAGAGCAGCGCCAGGCCCAGCAGGATCGCCACCACCGCGCCCTGCAGCGGCAGGATCCAGCCGCGGTGATGGCCCAGACGCCGCGATGACAGGCGATCCACCCACGGCGCCCACAGCACTTTGAACAGCCAGGGCAGCGCCAGCAGCTTGAGCAGACCGATCACCGCCAAGTCCACGCCATGCTGACGCAACAGCACCGGTAGCGCATGGGCGATCAGCCCGGATGGCAAACCCTGGGCACAATACAGCGAAGCCAGCAGCACCAGAGTGGCGCCGGCCGGGCGGCGCAAATCGGCAGGATTGGATGACATGGTGGCGTCCGCGAGAGGTCAGCGGGGCAGCATAGCGCAGGCTTGAAAGCGCCAGCAGCCCCAGAATCTTTTCCCGTCTCACGCAGGGCCGCGCAGGAGCCGGTTATTGCGCGAGGCGTGCCCTGCCGGTGGGTTTGCGGTACCTCACACATTCATGTGAGGCACACAAGTGCAGAGTTCGACAGGCCAAATAAGCGGGACAGACCCTGTCATACTTCGGAAACAACTCGATACCCGAAACCGCTGGAGCGGACGAACGCCGACAGGGCGTTTCGGTCTATTCGCCTATCACCTTCCCATGCCCCTGCGCCGCCCGTGAGCGATGCGCAGCGTGCGCCACGTTCGCAACCTCCGCGGAGAGCCATGGCCACTTCACTTATCCACACCCTGCGTCGTCGCTGGCTGGGCATCGGCCTGCTGCTGTGCCTGGCCGTCGGCCTGCCGGTCGGCTGCGCCAAGCTCGAAGAAAAGGAGCGCGAGCTGGTGTTCCGCATCGAGCCGGGCACCGCCAGCTGGTTCCACGGCCTGCCTGCGGGCGTGAAAGACATGACCCTCAGCGTTCCGGAGTTCGGCGACAGCCAGAGCATCCATGCCTGGTGGTGGCCAGCGCGTCGGGCCGACGCGCCAACCCTCTTGTACCTGCACGGCTCGCGCTGGAACCTGACCGGCCAACTGTTTCGCATCGAGCAACTGCACGCCATGGGCTTTTCGGTGCTGGCCATCGACTACCGCGGTTTCGGCGAAAGTCGCGGCGAGCTACCGTCCGAGCGCACCCTCTACGAAGATGCCGAAATCGCCTGGCAGCGCCTCACCGAACTGCAGCCCGACCCGGCCAAACGCTTCATCTACGGGCATTCCCTGGGCGGCGCGGTGGCGGTCAACCTGGCCGACTCCCTGGGCCGTGATCGCCACACGCCGCCGCTGGCCGGGTTGATCATCGAATCGACCTTCACCAATCTGGCCGATGCCGCCACCGCCGTGGCCGCCGAGTACACCTCGCTGCCGGTACGCTGGCTGCTGTCGCAGAAATTCGACTCCCTGAGCAAGATCGGCGACATCAAGGTGCCGGTGCTGATCGCCCACGGCACTGGCGACCGCTACGTGCCGGCGCGCTTCAGCGAAAGCCTCTACCAGGCCGCCAACCAGCCCAAACGCCTGCTGCTGATCGACGGCGGCAACCACAACAACAGCATGCGCACCGGTAGCCGCGAATACCGCGAGGCGATTCGCACGCTGTTTTCCCAGCAGATGATCGGCAAGGGCTGACGGGCCATGAAAGTCATCGACCACCAACCCCACGCCTGGCTTCTGCTGGAAGACGAAAGCGGGCTACTGATCGACGTGGACTGCCACCACGGCGCCGTCAGCTGCAGCGTGCTGATCCGCCTGAATGACCAGGAACTCGCCGAGTATCGCCGCGACGGCCACGCCTATCTAGATCGCCTGGCCCAAGCCATCCACTACAGCGCGCCGATCCTGGCGATCAGCGACTCACCGTACAAACCACGCAAGTTGCGCGGCTACGACGATCAGGTGCTGCAGGCGATCCGCCAGTGGCAGGCGCAGGGTCGGCCCGGCGGTGCAGCCAACAGGCACGACTGAAGATCCGCCAGTTGCGTGGCGGACAGGCAGCACGTGAGGGTCAGCCGATAGGGGCGTATCTGTCTCGCAGAGCAAAACCCACCTTCGACTCTGTCGCACTCGGCAGATCAGTTCGCGGACGAAACGCCTGTAGAACGCGCAAGTATGCAGGCGACTACTCACCCATCCGCCAACCCAGCTCGTTATAATCGCCCCCCGCTACATTGCTACTGCAATGATATCGCCAAGGATTGGTGTGCTATGCCCCCTCCGCTTCACACCTTGTGTTCACTATTGGCTCCACCGGCTTCGCGCTCGGATGGTGCTGCCTGCACGCGAGTGTAACGATGCCGCTGTTCCGCAACCTCTTTTGCGCCCTGCTGTTTCTCAATTTGGCCGGCTGTTACAGCCTGTCGCCCATCGATATCGATAAAAGCATCCGCCCTGCCAAAGACGGCGCCACCAGCTATTTGGTGGGCGTAGTCGGCGTCTGGCCGGACGCCAAGTATTCGCTCCACGAACAAAGCCTCCTGCTGCGCCAGAAAGGCGGTGGCGGCTCTGCCTCGGCACGCCTGCGCAACAACGTTCACCTGCGCACGCCACGGGACATCCGTGACGGGCGCCGTGGCATCGGTACGCTGTTCGTCATGCCGCTCAAGCCCGGTCGCTACGAGCTTTACAACGTCCTGTTCAAACGCAGCGACGGCACCACTACCTGGAAGCGAGAAGACTTCTCCATCCCTCTACAATTGGAACCCGGCAAGGCTTATTACATCGGCGATTTCCGTGCCGCCTGCCTCGACTACAACGCCCGTTGCGCCTTCATCCACAGCTACGACATCAAACGAGACCAGGCGTTGGTTACCAGCAAGCATCCCGAATTGCCGCCGTTACAACTGATCGAGCTGGAGCATCTGGATGGCGCCTATCCCATCCTGCTCGACAGCGATGCTGCAAATGCCGTGGTTTTCAAAACAATTTTGTCGGGGCAGGCCAAATGAGCAACTTATTACGCTGCCTCAGCCTTGCCATGTTGATGCTTCTGGGCGGTTGCCAGGTCAACCACACGCTGCCCGAGCCAATGCTCGATCACGAGCTGACGCTGCCGCAGGTAAGCGTCCAGACCCTGGGCTCGGTGCCCGGCCCGCTCATCCGAAACCATCTGCGCAGTACCGGCGTCTTCGAGCAAGTGCGCGAGGGCTTCGACCCCGCCGGGTACAACATCCAGATAGTGTCGGTCGGCGACTACTATGGCTTCAGCAATTTACCCAATCAGTTCCTCAGCGCATTCAGCCTGTTCATCATTCCCGCCTCCGTGTCCTGGGACACGGTACTGACGTTCCGGGTGACCCGCGGCAAACAAGAAGTGGCCACCTACCGTGTCGACAACAAGACCACTCATTACAACGGCCTATTCGTGCACCCGGATGGCCGCGATGACAACATTCGCCGGATCGTCGATAGCTTCGCCGCACGGGCTCAGGCCGATGCCGCGTTGTTCAAGCTCACCCCACTGAAACCCGTGCACACGCCGATGCCTGTAGCGCCGGCAACCCTGCAAAAGCACACGGTATTGATCGTCAGCTATCAAGTGAACGCCGATGGTTCGGTGAGCGACGTGAAGGTCGTCGGCGACGCCCCTGAACTTGCTCGCTCGGTGGTCGAAGAAACGCTACGCACCTGGCGCTATGAGCCCTGGACGCCCAGCTCCGAAGCACCAGCGAAGCAGCGAACCAGCCAGCCGATAATTCTCAAGCCGCAATCGCTGGTGCGCACCCAGGAACAAAGTTGCGCCCAGGTCATTCAGGAGCTGGATGCCTTCGAACAGAGCTCTCCGGGCAAGCCAGCCAGCGACCTGTCCACCTTCCAGCAGACCTCGGCAATGCTGTTTCTCACCGAGCTGCGTCAGCAGGACAGTGCCTCCGCTACCGAGGTCGACAAGGCCTTCGCACGCGCACTGCCGTGGATCATCGAACAGTGCCGGGCCAATCCGCAGGCCGATTACTGGCAATACGTGCATCAAGGCGTGAAGCAACAGAAAGCGGCTACAGGCGAAACACCTCGGTAACAGCCGCACCAGAGCACGTAACGACAGATTGGTCGTTACGTGCCTACATGCTTCGCCAAATGCCCGGCCCTGGGCTGAGGCACCTCCCTCCCGCAGCACCCCATCCCTAGTAAGCGCATCGAGACGAATGGTCTACCCAGTCGTCAGATAACAGCTAACCTGATTTTTCGTATCAAGATTATTCCGGCCCAGCTCTCACCGCTATGGCCCGCCTATTAGAACGATCCCACAACAATAAAAGGAAGTTCGACCATGACCAACCCTCATCACCTGCTATCCGGCCTGGCCCTCTCACTGGCGATCGCCAGCGCTGGCGCCAACGCGGCAGGGCTGACCAGTGAACACAAGCCATTCGGCAAGACCCGCGATGGCACGCCCGTCGTGCAGTACCAGCTGCGCAACAGCCATGGCATGCAAGCCACCATCATCACCTACGGCGGCGTGCTGCAGGCCCTGGAAGTGCCGGACAAGAACGGCAAGCTCGAAGATGTGGTGCTGGGTTTCGATGATGTGCAGGGCTATGAAGCCGGCACCGCATTCTTCGGCGCCACCATCGGCCGCTTCGGCAATCGCCTGGCCCGCGGCGCCTTCGAGCTCGATGGCAAGCGCTTCCAGGTGCCGCTCAACGACGGCCCCAATGCCCTGCACGGCGGCGCCGAGGGCTTCGACAAGAAGGTCTGGGAAGCCAAGCCGGTGAAGGACAAGGATTCGGTCGGCGTGACCCTCACCTACCTGTCCAAGGACGGCGAGATGGGCTTTCCCGGCAACCTGAAAACCGAAGTTACCTACCGCCTCACCGACAACAACGAACTGCACATCGACTACAAGGCCACCACCGACAAGCCCACTGTGGTCAACCTCACCAACCACAGCTACTTCAACCTCGCCGGGGCAGGCAACGGCGACATCCTCAAACAGGTCGCCACCCTGCACGCCAGCCATTACACGCCGGTCAACAAGACGCTGATCCCCACCGGCGAACTGGCCCCGGTCAAAGGCACGCCGATGGACTTCAGCAAACCGACGCCCATCGGCCAGCACATCAAGGACGACCACGAGCAGCTCAAATTTGCCGAAGCCAAACAGGGCGGCTTCGACTTCAACTGGGCGCTGGACAGCAAAGGCGACATCAAGCAACTCGCCGCCGAAGTCCACGACCCCGCCTCCGGCCGCCTCCTGCAGCTCTATACCAGCGAGCCGGGCGTGCAGTTCTACACCAGCAACTTTCTGGACGGCTCGGTCAAGGGCAAGGCCGGCAAGACCTACGCCCACTGGAGCGCCTTTACCCTGGAAACCCAGCACTTCCCGGATGCACCGAACCAGCCGAAATTCGCCTCTACCCGCCTGGATCCGGGGCAGACGTATACGCAGAATACGGTGTTCAAGTTTTCGGTGAAGTAAGAAGAAAAATTTAATAATGAGAAAAAGGGCAGCTTTAGATCTGCCCTTTTTCTTTTAGGTCAATTGGTTAACGCTTAAGTAAGTTCCATTCAAATCTGTCCCCTTTTCCACATAACTTTGGATCGATCAGTTGTTAGCTCGCCAACCCACTAAACCTTCAAGATATTTCAATTTATTCAAAATGAACGTCGAGAAATCATCACACACCATTTCAGCTCTATCTAGCTCAGCACTTAACTCGACTATTGCCCAATGACTCTGCGAATCAAATCCATACAAAATCTCTCCTGAATTACCAGCAAATATATAAACCCCTTCGAAAGCTTCTATATTTTTTCCACATATTGATGAATGGGTACTTAAACCGTCATCGATGTAGAACGCCGAATCTAACTCACCAAACCCAAAACTTTTCAAAAAATCTAGGTAGTCCTTGGGTACATTCTCACGGTCAGACTCTTCAACGTTACTAAGAACTAGATCCTCATTATCAATAACATCTCCATAGTCGCCTTCATAATATTCACTCGCGACAATCTTATCTACAATTCTCTGGATCTCTACCTTGTCAAGCATAATCACCTTCCAAATAGCTTCTCTGCAGGGCCATCAGCTCTATGAATTCCCCCTTGGTGTTCTATACCTCTCACAAAAAAGGGGACAGATTTATTTATTCAGCCTAAGCCAAAAATAAATCTGCCCCGTTTCTCACTTTTACCTACGCTCTCGCCTTTATCATTTAACGTATATAGCTATTTTTTTATAATTCCACACACCTAACAAAAACAGCCCTAAAAAAAACCCGCCACCGACATATAAAACTGCGACACGCTCGCTTAACTCAAAAAATAATCTTATTATGCCTACAGCCACTAGACTCCAAAATGTAGACATAAAAGCAATCATCAGCAGAACCACAAATAATTCCCAGATTGCTCGACCTGTGATTAACCGCTTATTTTTCATTACTGCTGTCACCATATCTTTTATAGAAGTCTATTGTTTTACCACCGGCATCTAGCAGAAAAATTCCTTCAGTGGTGTATGCAGGTAGCTTGGATCCAATAATAGGCACAAGTGTCGGATTGTCTAGCTGGCGTTCCATCACACCAAATATTGAATTTGGCCGGCCCAAACCATCCTTAACACCCATAGCCAATGGAACTCTCACTGTTGCACCTAATAAAGAGGTTGCGATATCAGCTCCTGAATATATCAACGCACCATATTGGGGAGACACTATTTCTGCGGCATAACGGCCAGGATTAAAACCCTGACCACCAGTACTATTTACATAGCTTGCCAAACCACTCGCACCTTCATAAACATTACTAAGGCCTATACCAACCATGCCGCTTCCGACCACACAGCCCCACCCAGTAGTGCATATTCCCCCACCCCCTAAGGCAGCCGCTCCTCCACCCGCTAACAAAAGACTATTACTGGCAACGGGAGCTACATGCCCACTTCCAAAGTCGTACGCCTTGTCGATCCAAGAGTATTCAAATAACCCATCATATTTCTTTGCTCTGACCCAGCTTAATTCACCACCTAGATAAGACGCTTCGAGGTCACTTACGAATTTTTCGTTGTAATCTTTACTACCAGGTACATATTCAGCCCAGCACTTAACCTCATAACACGCCGCACGTATTAACTTTTCATCTTCGAAATCACCATGACTCAACTCTTCGGCGATGGCATTCCACTCCTGAATATGTAATCCGCGATTGTAATTGGTAGCACTTCCTGTCACGGCAGAGGCCACCTGCATGTCTTTTACATCGCCGCCTTGCAATCCAGCGGTCATCACTCCAATTAACTGCGAGTTCATAACCAGTAGTCGCTGCTTTTCGTCAGGCTGCATCTTTCCATATTGCCCAGCCAGCTTCTCCGCAAGCAATTCATTCACACCTGCCGCTAACGCACCGGTTTTAAAGTCGCTACCCATGGCTTCAGCGGCAAGACCACCCATAACGGCATGTAACCCAGCCTTCGTGAGAGTTCCATCTTTCATCTCTAACTTGCCGCCAGGCGCGGTAACATCTCCAACCCAGTTGAAACCAGCTGCCGTAAAGGTATTAGCCAAGGTGCTCTGCAATGCGTCGCTAAAGCTGCCGTCCTGACCGACGAGTTTGCTCAGGGCGGCAGAGGTGCTGTTCTGCAGGGCTTGGTTAGCCGCGAATCTGCCGACTCCCGACCAGGTGCTCAAACTTGATCCCGAGTTCGCAACACTTACGGTGCCGGAGTTACTCAGCGGCGTATTTGCGCCGACCGCATTGCTGGTGCTGGTGTTGGTTGTCTCCGTGCCTGTCCAACTGTCATAAAGACCCGCCGTCAGACCTGCGGTCGCTCCCGCCACCATGTAGCCTTTCAATGCATCGCTGGAGGTGACGTCCTTAAAAACTGCGTCGAGGTTGCCCCGGTTGTTCACAGTACTGATGGCAGCACCGCTGGCTGCGGATGTTGCGACTGCAGTAAGCGCCACGTTCGCCCAACCTGCAGCAGCCGTTGAGCCTACTGCTGCACCGCCGGCTACCGCTGAAGCACTAGCCGTGCCGGCTGCAGCCATGGCGGTTCCGGATCCCGCCGTAGCACCTGCTGCACTTCCAATCAGCCCGCTAGCGGCGCCTGCTGTGAAGTAAGCCACGATGATGGCAATTACCATCATTGCCGCCCCACCCAACCCCGAATGGCTGTACTTGAAGCTGTCGTGAATCTCCTTCACGCGGTGCCAGTCGACGTCGCCGCGCTCTTCGGCGGCTTTGAGCCAGGCCAGTTGCGGGTCGGCTTCGGCCATCGCATCGATGGTCTGGGTGACGGTTTGCTGGTCGACGTCCTTGATGTCGATGTTCAGGCCTTCCACCGCTTTGATGGCGATTTCGCCCTGGGCGATCATCTGGGTCTGCAGCAGGGTTTCGTCGGTGGTGCCTTTGCCTTTGGTGGAGGTCCACACCAGGCTGTTGCTGCTCTTCTCGTGGCTCTTCTGGTCGAGGTCCTTCACACCTTCGAAAGTGATGCCACCGCCACTCTGCAGGTTCAGGTCGGCGCCACTATCGAGGCGCGCGCGCTGGTACAACTGGTCGCCGGCGCTGGACAGGGTCAGGTCGCTGCCGGTGGTGATCTCGGTGCCGATGTGGCGGATGGTGGTGACTTCGTCACGGCGCGTGGCCTTGGCGCCGAAGGAGCCTTTGGACTGTTTGTCGTAGAGCGAGTAGTCGCTGTTCTGCGCGGCCAGCAGGTTGAGTTGCCCGCCGCTGTAGAGGTAGGCAGAACCATCCGCGTCGATGCGGCTGGCGCTCAGGTTCATGTCCTGGCCGGACACCGCACGGAAGTCACCGCCAGCGCTCAGCTCGCTGGCGATCTGGGTGACGCTATCCTGTACGGCCTCGACCTTCTTGCCGCCGCCTTTGCGCTTGGCGTCGTAGTGGTACTCATTGGCAGCGGAAGCGATGGTCATGCTGCCACCGGCCTGCAGGGCCATGTCGCCCTCTGCCGCAACCTGGCTGCCGACAATGGCCATGTCTCGCGTGGCAGCGGCCTGCAGGTCACCGCCGACTTGTACGTCGCTGCCGTACTGGTCGATCTGCTGGCGAATGCTGTAATTGCGCGCGTTCTGGTAGCGCGAGGTGCTGTTCTCGGTTTGCTGACTGGCAAGCAGCAAATCCTGGCCGGCCTGCAGCGTGGCATTGCCGCCTGCGGAGAGTGCGCCGCCGACATTGAGCAGGTCGCGCCCGGCCACCATGCTCAGGTCACCTTCGGCCTCGATCCGTGCGGCGCTGTCGGCCATCTGCCGCTGGTGCTCATAGGCCTTGCCGCTGGCGGACTGGTGGGTGGCGACGCTGCGCTCGTTGAGGATGTCGTTGCCGGCCTGCAGGCTGACGTCGCGGCCAGCAATGATGCCGCCCTTGGCGTTGCGGATGCTATCGGTGGCCAGCAGTTGCAGGCGCTGGTTCGCCTGCATCAGCCCGCTGTTGCCGATGGACTCGGCCTGAATGCCCAGGTTGGCAGTGGCGCGCAGGGTGCCTGCGTTGCTCAGGCCGCCGCCACTGATCAGGGTCAGGTCGCGGCCTTGAATCAGCGCGCCATTGGGCGCCAGACGACCGTCGGCCTGGGCGAGGTAGAGCACGGGCGCCAACACCTTCTGGCCGCTCACTTCGCGCTCTTCCATCCACACGATGTCGTGGGTCAGCGCGGCGACCTGCTCGGCGGAAAGCCCGACGCCGACGGACAGCTGCAAGGCATCCTGGCTCGCGATGGCGTTGTCCATCAGGTAGCGGAACTGCGCTTCGTCGCTGCTCAGCCCGGCCAGGAAGCGCTGGCCGGTGCGGGCCAGCACCGCATCGCGGATCAGCCGCTGCTCAACGAGACCGTCGCCGAGCAGTTTCTGCGCGTGATCGGGGTCGTAGTTCAGTTGATCGAGCAGGTAGCTGGAATTGAGGAAGTTGCCCAGCTCGGCGAACGCCGGATCGGTCTCGATCAGGTAGCGGTGGTCGGGATTGGTGCTGAGGCTGAACAGGCCGTTCTGGCCAGTGGGCAGTTTGAAGCTCGGCAGGCCGAGCGGGTCGACCGCCTTCTGGGCTAGGTCTGGCGGCAGCTGCGGGTTGAGGGTGATGGCGGTGGCGATATCGCTGCCGGGCGTGCTGGTGTCGACCCGGGTGCCGCCGCCGACGTATGCGTAACTGCTGCGGATAACACGGCTGTCGAAATCGTCGCGGGTATTGACGTTGATGTCGCCGCCACTCTGGATGACGGCGGCATAGGTCTGCCCATCGACGCTCACGCGCTCGACCTTGTTGGCAGGGAGGTATTCACGCTCCATGGCGCCGACTACCCGATTGAGGTCGGATTCCAGCGAGCCGAGGTTGCGCGAGCCGGCATGGTCGGCGTTGAAGCCATACACCAGGCCGCGGTAGAACCAGTAGCTCGGCTTGCGGCCGGATACCAATACCCGCGTGGTGTGCACCTCACTGGTTTCCACGCCAATGTTGTCCAGGCTGCCAAGCTGCATCTGCAGGTCGCCAGCCGCGGCGATGGTGCTGCTGCTATTGGTCAGACGGTCGCCCAGCACGTTAAGCGAACCGCCGGCTGTGATATGCGACGCGCCGCTGTCGGCGGTGACGATCAACCGATCGTACTCATCGAGCTGCCAGACCCCGACCTTGCGCCCGTTGCTGCCCAGGTCGCAGTCGCCTGCGGGGTTGTAGGGGCCACGGCAGGCCAGTTCGGTGAATACCGCGTCGTATTTGCCTTGTTCGGTTTGCAACTCGTCGCGTACGTTGGCGATGATCGCGGCGCGCAGGCTCATGTCGCCCGCGCTGTCGATGGTGCCGGAGCGGTTTTCGATCAGGCTGGCGAGGCTGCCCTGGGCGTCCCTGGCGATGCTCAGGCTGCCCAGGCTGTAGAGCGCCGCGAGACGATTGGTAAACCGATCAGCCAGCAGTTGCAGGTTGCCGCCGCTGAATATCAGCCCGCCATCGTTGCGTATGCTACCCGCCTGCAGCAGCAGGTCGCCACCGGCGCCGAGGGTGCCGCGGTTGTCGATTTTCTCGGCGGCCATGCTCAGCCAGGCAGCAGCGGTCATGCGCCCCTGGCTGACCAGCTCACCTAGCGCCGTCAGACGACCAAAGCCACCGCTACTGACCTCGGCGTCAGTGCCGAAGGCAATGTTGTCGGCCTGCAGGTCAATGTTGCCGAGCGCCAGCAGGCTGCCGTTGCCGCGGTAATCACCGCTCAAACGCAGATCGAGGTTGCCGTTGGTTTCGATACGGCCATCGTTGATCCAGCTGTCGCCTATGGTGCTGAGGCTGTTGACCGCCAGCAGGCCGCCGCCAGCGGTCTGGGTCAGGCGATCGATATCCAGGGTGATGGAGGCGGCCTGCAGCAGGCTGTCGTTGACCCATTCCTCGGCGCTCAGGCTCATTGCGCTGTTGGTGATGAATTCACCGCCGGCCTGGCCAAGCAGCTGCATGTCCAGGCCCAGGCCGGCGCTGCCGAGATGACGCACCACGCCGCCCTTGTTGCTCAGGGCCGGCGTGTCGAAAGTCAGTGCCGCGCTGGCCACCTCCAGCACACCGCCGTCGTTATTCAGCATGGTGCCGATGGCGAAGCGGCTCTCACCGCTGCTTCCCAGGGCACGCAGGCGGCCCCTGGCATTGCTCAGGCTATCGGCTTGCACATCGAGATGACCGCCGGCCTCCACCAGGCCGTCGTCGTTGTTCAGCGCGTTGGTGACCTTCGCGGTGATGGCACCGCCGGCTGCCAGGGTGCCGGCTTGGTTATCCACAGCCTCGGCCTGGATGGCCATGGCCTGGCCCGCCAGGGCGCTGCCTTGGCGGTTGTCCAGCGTGTCGGTGTCCAGGTTCAGCTTGCCCTGGGCGACAACCTGGCCCTTCTGGTTGTCGAGCTCCTTGGCCTTGAGCGTGGCGCTACCTGCCGCGGCGATCTGGCCATCGGCGTTGTCGAGTGTTTGCAGGTCGGTATTCAGGCTGCCATGGCTGACGAGCTGGCCCTCGTTGCGCACGCCGCCGCCGTTCAACTGCAAATGCCCGGCGCTGTTGGTGCTGCCATCGGCGCGCACGCCGGCCTCGATGGCACCGGCATTGTTCAGGCGCTCGGCCTGCACCCTGACCTGCTCACCGGCGGCGAGGCTTTCGCGCACATCCACCTGCCTGGCCTCGACACGGGCAGTGCCGCCGGCGTAGGTATCGCCCTTGAGGTCGACGCTGCCGGCTACCAGAGTGGTGTTACCGCTGGCGGCGCTGCGGTTCATGGTCAGCTGGCCGCTGGCATCGATCTGGATATCACCGGCGGTGGCCGCCATGTCGCCGGCAAGATTCACGCCGACGCCCTTCTCGGTGCCAACCAGGCGAATGGCGCCGGCGTACATACCGCCCAGGGCGGAGCTGTCGATGGCCACCTGGGGCTTGTCGCTGCCATCGTCGGCCTTGGCCGTGGCCTGCAGAGTGGCAACGTCCACCTCGTTGCGGCCGGCAATGATGTTCAGGCGCTTGGCATGGATATCAGCGTTGATCTTGGCGGTGCGGGTGATCAGGTCGAATTGGTCGACGTTGCTGGCGTTGAGGCCGGCGCCTTCGATGGCGATATCGCCGCCATCGACATCGAAGCCTTTGAGACGGCCATCCTCGATCTGCGGCGCACCGGTGCTCAGGGTCGCGCGCGGCGTGTTGATGAAACCGCAACCATCGCAGGTGATGCCGTGCGGGTTGGCGACGATGACATGGGCGCCCTGCCCGGCCACCTCGGTATAGCCCTTGAGCTGGCTGCGGTTGCTGCCCGTCACCTCATTGAGGATAACGCCCGCGGCGCCGCCCTGCAGGTTCGGATTGCCCTTGATGTAGCCGCCCAACTGGCTCGGTACGAAAGCCTGGGCGCCGTTATTGAGGATCAGGCCCTGCTGGTCGACGTTGTAGTCGGTGAATTTGTTGTGCGACAGGCCGCTGCCGTTGGGCGTGGCGATGTTCACCACGGGTACGCCGTTGCCGGCCTGGCCGATGCTGGTGTTGCCACCAGCGGTAGCGTCGACTGCGAGGTCGGCGGCCAGCGACTTGACCGGGTCGAACAGCATGACGCCGATGAGTACGCGGGCGATGGCACGGTTCAGTGGGCTGCGAACGTCCATGTGGATAACTCCGTTACGCGTTGAAATCAGAAGAACACATCGAGGCGGAAGTACACCGGTCGTTCACCCTCGGTGAAGGCGTCGGGGCGCTCCAGGGAATGGGCGAAGGTCACCGAGGCGGCCAGGTGCTCGCCGCGGGCGCTGAGCTCCAGGGCATGGCCGCTCAGGCGACCGCTGGCGCCACTGTTGTGGCTGTCATGGCTGATCACGCCAACGTCATAGGCCAGCGCAGCGCCGTACTGCTGCACGAAAGGCTGCAACGGCTCCCAGGTGACCGGTCGGGTCCAGCGCAGCTGGTTGCGCCAGTAGCCGCCGCTATTACCAGACAGCGATTGATCCTTGTAGGCCCGCACCGAGTTGAGGCCACCAACGCTGATACGTGCTGGGCTGAACAGCTGGTCTTCACTCTTCTGGCCAGTGGCCAAACTCTCGAAACTGAAGCGCTCGCCACCCAGATTGAAGGGCTGCAGGTAACTCAAGGTGAGGGTGTATTTGTTGTAGCGGGCAACCGGATCCTGGCCATGGGGATGGCCGTTGCCCTGGGCGTCGAAAGCACCGATACCGCGCTGCCAACCGATGTCGGCGTTGACGAAGGCGCTGCCCACCCGCCGGCCATGGTTGAAGCCCAGCTGCCATTCGCTGAGGCGGTTGCTGGAAAACTCCAGGCGGTTGTCTTCGATGAAGTTGTTGCTGCGAATGTGGCTCAGGCCGGTGCTGAAGGCGGTCTTGCTGACGCTGTCGCGGTGCAGCACCCGTTCGGCCCGCAGGCTATGGCTCTGGTAGTCGCCATCGGTCTCTACCGGAAAGCCGTTGAGGTCGGCGGTGGTGCGGTAGTAGGACTGGCCGTAGTTGTAGCTGAAGGTCCACCAGCCATAAGGCAGGCTGTAGTAGAGGCTCTGGCTATGCGAATGGCGATAGCTGTCGCTGACCGCATCGCGGCTAGCGCGCAGGCTCAACTGGTCGGCCAGGCCCAGCGGGCTGTCCCAGTCCAGGCCGACGCCCCACTGCTGTTCGCCGGTGCTGCGCTGGCCGTCGTTATGGCGCGACAGGCTGGCGCGCCACGGCTTGCTACGCTCGCCCTGCAACTGCACACGGCTGCCACCGACCTGCTCGCCGGGCACCAGCTCCAGCTTGGCGAAACGCGATGGCAGGCGGTTGAGATTCTCGACCAGCTGTTCCAACTCGCGCAGGTCGAGTACCTCGCCGGTCTTGCCGGGAAAGCTCATGGCCAGCTCACGGTCGCTTGCCAGGGCGGAACTGTCGAGACCTTCGAGGCGGCCTTCGACCACGGTGATCTTCAGGGTACGGGCAGACAGATCCTGCTGGGGCAGATAGGCGCGCGTGGTGACATAGCCGCGGTCGATGTAGTGATTGGTAATGGCCTTGAGCAGCGCGTTGAGCTGGCTGACGCCCAGGCAGTCGTCAGCGAAAGGCGCGAGGATCGCGGCGCGGTCGGCCTCGGACAACAGGGTGGCACCACTTATCTCGATATAGTCGATGGCGAAACAGCGTTCGTCATCCGCGACAGGCTCGGCAGGCTGTTGCGCCTCACGGCCCGGGAGCTGTTGCAGCTCTTGCAACCGTTGCTGCTGCTCTTGCAGCAAACGCTCCTGCCTGTCGCGGTACAGCTCGCGTTCACCAGGACTCTGAGCGAACGCCAGAACAGGAAAAACAGCCAGACAAAACCCTACAACCGCAGCTCCGTTGCGTACAACCATGCATCCCTACCCGTGGTAAAACTCGTTCGTCGCTACGACGGGCTCATGCCGGGTGGGTTCCCGCACGCGTCAAAAAACCGCTGAACGGTCATTTTGTATGGCATAAAAATGGCGATTGGCTGGCAAATGGATTGCACCAGGCGCTTCAATCTCGATGTTCTTCGTTCTACTGTTCGAGCTGCTTCTTAAAGCTCGGGGCAATCTGCCGGCGCACTGATCGCAGTCTCCAGCGGCTTGCATCGACAGCTGTCGACCTCACCGTCACCAGCGTTGCCCATCCTGCCCCGCCCCCCTAGAATGCCGCGATGCAAAATGACCTCGATCAGCGACTCGCCTCTCTCAACCCAGCCCAGCACCATGCGGTCACCACGCCGCCCGGTCATCAACTGGTGCTGGCCGGTGCCGGCTCCGGCAAGACCCGCGTGCTGGTGCACCGCATCGCCTTTCTGATCCAGCGCCTGGACGTCTCGCCGCACAGCATCCTGTCGGTGACCTTCACCAACAAGGCGGCGGCAGAGATGCGTCATCGCATCGAGGACGTGCTCGGGCAAAGCCCGGCGGGCATGTGGGTCGGCACCTTCCACGGCCTGGCGCACCGCCTGCTGCGAGCCCACTGGCAGGAAGCCGGGCTGGTCGAGAACTTCCAGATTCTCGATTCCGACGACCAGCAACGGCTGATCAAGCGGGTGATCCGCGAGCTGGGCCTGGATGAGCAGCGCTGGCCGGCCAAGCAGGCGCAGTGGTTCATCAACGGCCAGAAGGACGAAGGCATTCGCCCGGCCGGCATCCAGGCCAGTGGCGACCTGTTCCTGGCCACCATGCGCAGCATCTACGAAGCCTACGAGGCGGCCTGCGCCCGAGCCGGCGTGATCGACTTCGCCGAGCTGCTGCTGCGCGCCCTCGACCTGTGGCGCAACAACGCCGGCCTCCTGGCGCATTACCAGAAGCGCTTCCGGCACATCCTGGTCGACGAATTCCAGGACACCAACGCCGTGCAGTACGCCTGGCTGCGCTTTCTCGCCATGGGCGGCGAAAGCCTGATGGTGGTGGGCGACGACGACCAGTCGATCTACGGCTGGCGCGGCGCGAAGATCGAGAACATCCAGCAGTTCGACAGCGACTTCGCCGACGCCGAGATCATCCGCCTGGAGCAGAACTACCGCTCCACGGCGAACATCCTCAACGCTGCCAACGCACTGATCGCCAACAACCAGGGGCGCCTGGGCAAGGAGCTGCGTACCGATGTCGGCGATGGCGAGCTGATCAGCCTGTACGCCGCCTTCAACGAACACGACGAAGCGCGCTACGTGGTCGAGACCATCGAGGACGCCCTGCGCAAGGACGGCCTGCGGCGTAGCGACATCGCCATCCTCTACCGCTCCAACGCCCAGTCGCGGGTGCTGGAAGAGGCCCTGCTGCGCGAGAAGATTCCCTACCGCATCTACGGCGGCCAGCGCTTCTTCGAACGCGCGGAAATCAAGAACGCCATGGCCTACCTGCGCCTGATCCACCAGCGCGGCAACGATGCGGCACTGGAGCGGGTCATCAACGTGCCAGCCCGCGGTATCGGCGAGAAGACGGTGGAAACCCTGCGCCAGTTCGCCCGCGCCAACGACCTGTCGATGTGGGCCGCGCTGCACGAAGCGGTCGGCACCAAGGTGATCGCCGGCCGCGCCGCCAGTGCACTGAACGGCTTCGTCGAGCTGATCGACACCCTGGCCCTGAAGGTCGAGGGCCTGCAATTGCACAGCACCGCGCAACTGGTGATCGAGCAATCCGGCTTGCTCGCCTATCACCGCGACGAGAAGGGCGAGAAGGCCCAGGCTCGCGTGGAAAACCTCGAGGAACTGGTGTCCGCCGCCCGTGCCTTCGACTCCTACGAAGGCGAGGAAGGTGACGACGCGCAAACGCCGCTGGCGGCCTTCCTCGATCACGCTTCGCTGGAAGCCGGCGACACCCAGGCCGCCGAACATGAAGACAGCGTGCAGATGATGACCCTGCACAGCGCCAAGGGCCTGGAGTTCCCGCGGGTGTTCCTGGTGGGCATGGAAGAAGGCCTGTTTCCCCACAAGATGAGCCTTGAAGAACCCGGCCGCCTGGAAGAGGAACGCCGCCTGGCCTACGTGGGTATCACCCGGGCCATGCGCAACCTGGTGATCAGCTACGCGGAAACTCGCCGCCTGTACGGCAACGAGACTTACAACAAGGTTTCGCGCTTCGTGCGCGAAGTGCCGCCACATCTGGTGCAGGAAGTACGCCTGTCCAACAGCGTCAGCCGCCCGTACGGCAGTGGCAGCCGCAGCATGAGCGGCAGCAGCCTGTTCGCTGGCAGCGCCGTGCCGGACACGCCGTTCAACCTCGGCCAACGTGTGCAGCACTCGCTGTTCGGCGAAGGCACCATCCTCAACTTCGAGGGCTCGGGGCCCCAGGCGCGGGTGCAGGTGAACTTCGAAAGCGAAGGCAGCAAGTGGCTGATGCTGGCGTACGCCAAGCTCGAAGCTATCTAAGGAGCCTGTTCAAAGGCAGCTGCGCGTCGGCCCTGCTGCGTTGAAATCAGACTCGGAATGCTCATGTACAAAAGTACACTCCGCTTCCTCGCCTGATTTCGCCTTGCAGTGCTCTAGCTCGCAAGCCTTTGAGAAGACTCCCTGAAATCTTGGCGCGAATCTTTTAATAAAAAACGGGCACGCTGCTCGACACTCAAGGGAGAACACCATGAACCGCCGCAATCTGTTCGGCGCCGCGATGGCGCTGTTCGCTGCCATCGGCCTGGCCGGCTGCAAGGAAGAAACACCCGCCGGGCAAGGCAGCGCCGCCGCTGCCAAAGCCGAAACCTTCCACTGGAAGATGGTCACCTCCTGGCCGAAGAACTACCCGGGCCTGGGTACTGGCGCCGAACGTCTGGCCGAACGCATCAATGCCATGAGCGCTGGGCGCCTGACCGTCAAGGTCTACGCCGCCGGCGAGCTGGTTCCCGCCCTGGAAGTGTTCGACGCGGTGTCCCGCGGCACCGCCGAGATGGGCCATGGCACGCCGTACTACTGGAAAGGCAAGGTGCCGGCGGCGCAGTTCTTCTCCTCGGTGCCGTTCGGCCTGTCGACCCTGGAAATGAACGCCTGGCTGAGCAAGGGCGGTGGCCAGGCCCTGTGGGACGAAACCTACGCGCCCTACGGCGTGAAGCCCCTGTCGGCGGGTAACACCACCATGCAGATGGGCGGCTGGTACAACAAGGAAATCAATTCGCTGGACGACATCAAGGGCCTGAAGATCCGCATGCCGGGCCTGGGTGGCGAGGTGTGGACCAAACTCGGCGCGATCACCGTCAACCTGCCTGGCGGCGAAATCTTCACCGCACTGCAGACCCACGTGATCGATGCCACCGACTGGGTCAGCCCTTACAACGACCTGGCCTTTGGTCTGCATAAAGCGGCCAAGTACTACTACTTCCCGGGCTGGCAGGAGCCACAGGCGGTGGTCGAATCGATGGTCAACCAGAAAGCCTTCGACAGCTTGCCGGCCGACCTGCAGGCCATCGTCGTCGAAGCCGCCCGCGCCGCGACCCTGGACATGATGGACGACTACGTCTTCCACAACGCCAAGTCCCTGGCGCAGTTGAAGGAACAGGGCGTTACGATCAAGCGCTTCCCCGACGAAGTACTGGCGGCAATGAAGCGCGAGTCGCAGACCGTACTCGAAGACCTGGCTGGCCAAAACGAGCTCAACGGCCGCATCTGGAAATCGATGAAAACGTTCCAGGACGAAGCCACGCCGGTGGGCGAAGTGACCGAGAAGGAACTGTACAACTGGCGCTGAGGTGTCAGCGGATGTGCAGTGAAACGGAGCCTGCGGGTTCCGTTTCACCTCCCATTTTCATTGACCTGGCGTAGCGCGAACCGTTTCGCTGGGCAAAAGCTCGAAACATTCTGTTGCTGGTCATGCCCACCCGCCACGGGCAAGATGTCTAACAGTGTTTCAATAACCGAGAGAAAACCGATAATGCAGCGTTTCCTCAGCATCGCCCTGGTAATCTGCCTGGGCCTGTCCTTCAGCCTGACTGCCGACGCCAAGCGTATGGGCGGCGGCAAATCCTTTGGCGCCGCGCCGAGCCACCAGACCCGGCAGGCCACGCCGCCATCCCAACCTAATGCCAATGCCGCTGCCCCGGGCCGCACGCCTGCTGCCGCCAGCGGTGCTTCGCGTTGGCTCGGCCCGCTGGCCGGCCTGGCCGCCGGTGGCCTGCTGGCCTCCATGTTCATGGGTGACGGCTTCGAAGGCCTGCAGATCA
Organism: Pseudomonas sp. PA27(2017); assembly: GCF_001945445.1. GTDB lineage: Bacteria > Pseudomonadota > Gammaproteobacteria > Pseudomonadales > Pseudomonadaceae > Aquipseudomonas. The sequence continues at coordinate 21,977 of NZ_MSXW01000018.1, read as the reverse complement.
TGGATATGCTGATTTTCGGCCTGATCGCCTTCCTGTTGTTCCGCTTCCTGGCCGCACGTCGCCAGAAGCAGCAGCCGAACGTCGCCGCTGCCGGTGGTGCTCCGTTCCAGCGTGAGGCCCATGGCCAGCCGCAGCCGGCTCAGCCGTCGATCTTCGGTGGCAGCAGCACCGCGGCGATCAAGCCGGTGATCAACGCACCTGCCTGGTTCAACGAGGAAAACTTCGTCAACGCCGGTCGCGAGCACTTCCTGAGCCTGCAGCAGCACTGGGATGCGAACGAGATGGACAAGATCGCCGAGTTCGTGACCCCGCAACTGCTGGAGTTCCTCAAGCGCGAGCGCGCCGACCTGGGTGACGGCTTCCAGTCCACCTACATCGACAACCTCGACGTGCAGCTGGACGGTGTCGACGATCACGCCGACAAGACCATCGCCACCCTGACTTTCAGCGGTGTTTCGAAGACTTCGCGCTTCGACCAAGGCGAAGCCTTCAGCGAAAGCTGGCGCCTGGAGCGTGCCGTTGGCGAGAACCAGCCTTGGCTGGTCGCCGGTATCCGCCAGAACGGCTGATCCCACACGCACTGAAAGAACCCGGGCTTGCCCGGGTTTCTTTTTTGCAGCGTTTTTTCGGAACCTCCAGGCACCCGGCTGACTCAATGCGCTGCAAGCGCAGTTACAAGCCCATATGGCCTTTTGCCCCTGGCTGCTTGTGACGGCCTTCCATTCAGCGTAAAAAGCTGCGTTATCGAGGAGCAGCAGTGCAGCCGCGGCCAGCAGGCCTGCGTCTGCGTCGTGCGCTCCGGAATCTGATGAGAATCGCCAGACTCAGGTGGAGCCGCCGTGGAAGAAGTCATCGAACAACTGCGTGAATTGAACGAGCCGGTGCCGGTACCGCTGGAGCTGCCCGAGGAAGAACTGCTGGTGGAGATCGAGGAGCAGATCCTCATCAACCTGCCCTTCGAGCTGCGCGAATTCCTGCTCAAGGTCAGCGACGTGGTGTACGGCCGCCTGGAGCCGGTCACCGTGACCGACCCACAATCGCACACTTATCTGCCCGAAGTGGCTTCGGTCGCATGGTCCCTGGGCGTACCACGCGAGCTGGTACCGATCTGCGAAGACCAGGGCAACTACTACTGCGTCGAACAGGATGGCACCGTCCTGCTCTGGGACGGCGAGGAAGAAGACCTCACCGACGAAAGCTGGGATTCGGTGTGGCACTGGGTGCGGGAAGTCTGGCTGGAGGAGTGATGCCGGCCAGCCTTGTAGCTCGGTGAGCACAGCGATACCCGGGCAATGCTGTCCTGGGTATCGCTTCGCTCAACAGCAGGCTACGACCAATACGACAAGGGCGCCTTCTGGCGCCCTTGTCGTTTTCAGTGATGTCCCGGTGTGTCGGGCTTGTCGAGGGTTTCGAACAAAGCGATCTGCAGGCGCGTGTGCACGCGGATGAACCAGCGCCACAGCACGGCGACCACGCCAGCCGCGACCACACCGACCAGCAGCAGCATGTCGTTGGACGGCAGGATGCTCGATGACAGCGCGGTGAGCAGCACCATGATGCCGACCAGCGACAGCAGCGGAATCACCTCGGAAATTACCTTGCGCACCCGCGCCGTGTGACGGCCGGCCTTCTCCTGGCGCACGCCCATTTCGGCGAGCAGCATGGAAAGTGCCTTGATCTTGCGGTAAGCAGCGATCAGGCATGGCAGCGAGAGAATCAGCGCGGCGCCCCAGATCACCGCCTTGCGCAGGTTTTCCTGGTCGATCCACTCGGCCAGCCAGGCACCGATCTGCGCGGCGAAGAAGGCGATACCCAGGAAGATCGCCACCACGAAGGCCAGGTTGACCAGCACCTGCAGAACGATCTTGCGGATCATGCCGGCCAGTACCGCGCCCTGCCCCTGCGGCTGGATGCTGCGCAGCCACTCACCGTACAGCGAGAACACCCGCGACACGCGCTGCGGCATCACGTTGCCAAGGCTCACCGCCAGCGGGTCGGCGGCGCGGATCAGGTAGGGCGTGGTCAGGGTGGTGATCACCGACACGGCCACCGCCACCGGGTACAGGAAGTCGCTGGTCACCTGCAGGGTCATGCCCAGGGTGGCGATGATGAACGAGAACTCGCCGATCTGCGACAGGCCCATGCCGACCCGCAGCGAGGTGCGCCCGTCATTGCCGGCGATGAACGAGCCGACGCTGCACGACAGCACCTTGCCGACGATCACCGCCACGGTGATCACCGCGATCGGCCAGGCGTATTCGATCAGTACGTTGGGGTCGAGCAGCAGGCCGATGGCAACGAAGAAGATCGCGCTGAACATGTCACGTACCGGCTCGATCAGGCGCTCGATCTGCAGCAGTTGGCGCGACTCGGCCATGATCGCACCGATCAGGAAGGCGCCCAGTACCATGCTGTATTCCAGCTTGACCACCAGCAGGCAGAAGCCGAAGCACATGCCCAGCACCGCCACCAGGAGCATCTCGTTGCTTTCGAACTTGGCCACGTAGGCCAGGATGCGCGGCACCAGGATGATGCCGATGACCAGTGCGACGATCATGAACAGCGACAGCTTGCCGACGGTGGCGAACACTTCACCGGTCTCCACCGTGCCGCTCAGGGCGATACCGGACAGCAGCGCGATGATGCCGATGCCGAGGATGTCCTCGACGATCAGTACGCCAAAGATCAGTTGGGCGAAGCGCTCGTTCTTCATCTTCAGGTCGCCGAGCGCCTTGATGATGATGGTGGTCGAGGAAATCGCCAGGATCGCGCCGAGGAACAGCGAGTCCATGGTGCTCCAGCCGAAATAGCGGCCGATCTCGAAACCGATCCAGATCATCAGGATGATTTCCAGGAACGCGGCGATGAACGCCGTGGCACCGACGTTGAACAGCTTGCGCAGGCTGAACTCCAGCCCCAGGCAGAACATCAGGAAGATCACCCCTAGCTCGGCCAGGGTGCGGATGGTCTCTTCATCGTGGATCAGGCCGAACGGCGGCGTATGCGGGCCGATCAGGAAACCGGCGAGGATGTAGCCAAGTACCACCGGTTGCTTGAAGCGGTGGAACAGCACGGTAACCACGCCGGCTACCAGCATGATCACCGCTAGATCCTGGATGAAGCTGATGGCATGCATGAGGAAACGGCTCCTTGTTTTGGGCAGGCACGAACGCGCTCGGGCGGTTGCTCGATGGCGCATTGGGGCCTGCTGGAATGGGGAAGATCAGCCCATTTGCTGGGCCATATTGACCGCAGGTTAACATTCGCGCCCGACGCGTCGCGGCGCGGAAATATTCAGAAATATTTGCCGCAAACCACGAGGTGGTGCGCGTTACAGCGGTATCCGGAAAAGACGCTGGGCGTCCCTTCGAGGTCACCTGCCAGAGGCAGACACAACGTGCATGCCACGCAAGCGATCAGCGCATCGGCTCTTGTGCCTCGGCACTGACCTTCAGGTAGCTGCCGGCCACGCTGATACCCGCACCACCATACTCCTGGCAGCGCTGGTCGATGACTTCCAGCACCTGGATATCCAGTCCCTCGTGCAGCAGCTCGACGGCACAGCCGCTGGGCAGATTGGCCGATGCCAACTGAAAGTAGGCTTTCTCGCCCTGCAGCGCGCCCTGCAGGTTGCCAATGGCCGCCGGGCCATACTCCTCCACCTTCAAGCCCGCACGCAGGGGCGAAAAAATCGCCTGAAAGCTGCCATCCGGCTGGCGGCTGATGTCCAGGCTGCTCCATACCGCCGCGCCGGCATAGCGCAGATAGCGGCCTTCGATGCTCTCGCCCAGGGCCTGGTAGTCCACGGCGCTGGCCACCGAGCGCAGGTTGTTGCGCGTGGCGGTGCCCTGCATGCCATCGGCCAGGGCGACGTTCAGCCAGGCGCGGGCCTTGCCGGGCTGCTTGAGCCTCAGGCTGGTCACCACCAGGTTGTTCAACGCCAGTTCACGGGCCGCGAGGCTGTCCGAACCCTGCTGCTCGGCACGCCGCAGCTGCCGTTCGAAGGCTTCGGCGGCATCGTCGTAGCGGCCTGCCTGATAGGCCGCGGTGCCGGCTGCGTTGCACAGGCTGACGCTGTCGCAAGGCTGGGGGGCGGCCTGGGCAATGCCGGCGAACAGGGGCAGCAGGGCCAGGCAGATAACGGAGCGCGTCATGGGATCGTCCTAATGATTGAGAGACTATGGCTCTAGGAGTGAAATGCCGGTACATACGTTGCAGCAATCGACCGCATAGACACAATCGACCAGCCGAAGCCGCGCAGACGGCCGACAATCACGCCCCGTCCACCTGATGAGCGAGACCTTATGGAACCCGGCAACGCGCAACTGACGATGACCGTCCTGATGACCCCGGACATGGCTAATTTTTCCGGCAATGTACACGGCGGCACCCTGCTCAAGTACCTCGACGAAGTGGCCTACGCCTGCGCCAGCCGCTATGCCGGGCGCTACGTGGTCACCCTGTCGGTGGACCAGGTGACCTTTCGCGAGCCGGTGCACGTCGGTGAGCTGGTGACCTTCCTGGCCTCGGTCAACTACACCGGCCGCACCTCCATGGAGGTGGGCATCAAGGTGATCACCGAAAACATCCGCGAACGCTCGGTGCGCCACACCAACAGTTGCTTCTTCACCATGGTGGCAGTCGACGAAAACGGCAAATCCACCGAAGTGCCGCCTCGTCAACCGGAGAGCGCAGAGGAGCGCCGACGTTTCGAGCAGGGCCGTCAACGCCGGGAGATCCGCCAGGAATTGGAAAACCGTTACCGCGCGCTCAAAGGCGACGCGTGACGCGGCTTACAGCATCGACGGGGCTAGGTGACACATTTTGTATAAAGACCTTTTAGTTATAAGTAATAATTTAATATAAAATATCGGTCTTTATGGTCGGGCAATCCGACCCTGGCCGTTACGCTGTTCTGCACGGTATCCGCTGCCGCGCAGGCATGCCAGGCCCTCTTCACCAAGGAGACCGCATGCCGCATCACACACCCTTGATTGCGACGATCGCTGCCGGCTTCGTGCTGGCCTACCTGTTCGGCAGCCTGGCCAACCGCCTGCGCCTGTCGCCACTGGTAGGCTACCTGCTGGCTGGCGTGATCGTCGGCCCCTTCACTCCTGGCTTCGTTGCCGACAAGGAGCTGTCCCACGAAATCTCCGAGATCGGCGTGATCCTGCTGATGTTCGGCGTGGGCCTGCACTTCTCCCTCAAAGACCTGATGTCGGTCAAACACATCGCCATTCCCGGCGCCGTGGTGCAGATCGCCGTCGCCACGCTGATGGGCATGGGCCTGTCCTGGGCGATGGGCTGGGGCTGGGGGGCCGGCCTGGTGTTCGGCCTGGCGCTGTCGGTGGCCAGTACCGTGGTGCTGCTGCGCGCCCTGGAAGAGCGCCAGCTGATCGACACCCGCCGCGGCAAGATCGCCGTCGGCTGGCTGATCGTCGAGGACCTGGTGATGGTCCTGGCCCTGGTGCTCCTGCCGGCGCTGTCCGGCGTACTCGGGGGCATTCCCCAGGGCGACGGCTCCAGCAGCATCGGCATGCAGTTGCTAATCACCCTCGGCAAGGTCAGCGCCTTCGTGGTGCTGATGATCGTGGTCGGCCGCCGGGTCATTCCCTGGCTGCTGGAGCGCAGCGCCGGCACCGGTTCGCGCGAGCTGTTCACCCTCGCCGTGCTGGCCATCGCCATGGGCATCGCCTACGGCTCGGCGCAGCTGTTCGGCGTGTCTTTCGCCCTCGGCGCGTTCTTCGCCGGGATGATCCTCAACGAGTCGGAGTACAGCCACAAGGCTGCCGAAGATTCGCTGCCGCTGCGCGACGCCTTCGCGGTGCTGTTCTTCGTTTCGGTGGGCATGCTGTTCAACCCGGCGATCCTGCTCGAGCAGCCGCTGCTGGTGATCGGCACCTTCCTGGTCATCGTGCTCGGCAAGTCGCTGGCGGCGATGCTCATCGTGCTGGCCTTCCGCAAACCGCTGAGCACCGCGCTGACCATCTCGGTGAGCCTGGCGCAGATCGGCGAATTCTCGTTCATCCTCATCGGCCTGGGCATCGGCCTGAATCTGGTACCGGAAGCGGCGCGTGACCTGGTGCTGGCCGGCGCGATCCTGTCGATCCTCTGCAACCCGCTGCTGTTTCTGGTCATCGACCGCCTGCAGCCGTGGCTGGACCGCCGCGAGAACACCACGCCGGCCGACCAGGTCACCGTGGAGCCGGACGAAGATCACGACCTGCACCCGATCACCGAGACCGGCCACGCCATCCTCATCGGCCATGGCCGGGTGGGCAGCCGCATCAGCCGGCGTCTGCGCGAGGAAGGCGTGCCGCTGGTGATCATCGACGACAACCGCACCCGCGCCCAGGAACTGCGCGAGGAAGGTTTCAGCGTAGTACTCGGCAACGCCGCCAGCACTCACGTGCTGGAGCTGGCCAACGTCACGTCGGCGCGCTGGCTGATGATCGCCATCCCCAACAGCCTGGAAGCCGGGCAGATCGCCATTCACGGCCGCCAGGCCAACGCCGATCTGGACATCATTGCCCGCGCTCACTTCGATGACGAGGTCGACTATCTGCAGACCCACGAAGCCGATCTGGTGGTGATGGGCGAGCGGGAAATCGCCCGGGTGATGTTCGAGCGTCTCGGCCTGCAGGCGCCCGCACCGGTTTCCCCGCTACAGGTCATCCCGCCCGGCCTGGCGAGCTGACGCCCAGGCAGCCCGGCACCCGATTCACGGCGGCAACTGTCACCGTGGATCGGGTAAGCTGGGCGCTCCTCGTCATGAGTTCGCCTGCCATGCTGACCCTCGGCAACCTGTTCATTCTGATGCTGCTCGCGGCCGGCGCCGCCTGGCTGTGGCACGGCCACGGCATTCGCGAACGCGCGCTGATACGGGTCAAGCAGCACTGCGCCAAGCTGGATATCGAACTGCTCGATGGCAACGTGGCCTTCCAGCGCTTCGCCATCGTGCGTGATGGCAGCGGCAATCGCCGCTTCGCGCGGGTCTACGGCTTCGAATTCACGGTAACGGGCGAACAGCGCCATGCCGGGCGCATCGTCATGTTCGGAGCCCACGTGGGCACCATCGAGCTTGACCCCTACCCGTTTCGTGAGCCGCCAGAGGCCTTGCCACCGGTAGTCGAAGCGACGCCGGCACCAGCGCCGCGCAAGACCGGCCAGGTGATCGAACTGCAACAATGGCGCCGCGATCACCCCGCTTCGCGCGACTGATTGGCCTGGCCCCTGTGCTATCGTCGGCCGCCCACCTTCCTGGCTGACCCGCATTGACGTCCTCCCGCCCCCTGCGCATCGCACTGCTGACCGCCCTGTTGCTGGCCGGCCTGTGCCTGAGTGCCTACCTGGCCGAACGCCAGGCCGAGCGCCAGCGTCTGCAGGAGGCCGGGCAACAGGCGCAGGAACAACTGGCGGCCTACGCCGGCACACTGCAGACGCTGATCGACCGCTACCGCGCCCTACCCGCCGTGCTGGCGCTCGACCCGGAACTCGTCGAAGCACTGCAAAGCCCGCTCACCGCGGTGCTGCAACACCGTCTGAACATCAAGCTGGAGGCCATCAATGCCGCGGCGCACTCCTCCACGCTGCAGGTGATGAACGCCGACGGCCTGGGCGTTGCGGCCAGCAACTGGCGCCTGCCGACCAGCTACGTCGGCCATGACTACAGCTTTCGCCCCTACTTCAGCGAAGCCCGTGATCACGACACCGGGCGTTTCTACGCCGTGGGCGTGACCAGCGGCATTCCCGGCTACTTCCTCTCCCACGCGGTGCGCGATGCCCGCGGAAGGTTCCTCGGCACCGTGGTGGTCAAGCTGGAGTTTCCCAGCATCGAGCAGGCCTGGAGCCAGAGCCCCCACGTACTGCTGGTCAGTGATCGCCAGGGCATCACCTTCATCGCCAACCGCCCGGCTTGGCGCTACCGCGAGCTGCAGCCGATTGCCGCGCCGGTGCGCGAGACTCTGGCCGCCACCCGCCAGTACGACAAGAAACCGCTGGCACCACTGAGTTATCGACAGCGCCAGGCCCTGGGCGATGATGGTCGCCTGGTGCGCATCGTCAACCGCGAACTGGCCGGCGATTACCTGTGGGAAACCCGCGAACTGGCCAGCGAGGGCTGGACCCTGCACCTGCTACGCGATACCCGCAGCCTCGCCGGCAGCAGCTACACCGCGGCCCTGGCCGCAGGCGGTACCTGGCTGGCGCTGTTCCTGCTGGGCCTGGTGCTGCACCAGCGCTGGCGCATCGCCCGCCTGCGCCAGCGTACCGCCGATGAGCTACAGGCCCTGGTCGAACAGCGTACCGCGGCGCTGCGTACCGCCCAGGACGGCCTGGTCCAGGCGGCCAAGCTGGCGGCGCTGGGGCAGATGTCGGCGGCGCTGGCCCATGAGATCAACCAGCCGCTCACCGCCCTGCAGGTGCATCTCGGCACGCTGCGCATGATCCTGGCCGATGGCGAACTGGAAGAAGCGCGCCAATCGCTGGTGCGCCATGAGGAACTGCTGCAGCGTATGGCCGCCCTGGCCGGCCACCTGAAAACCTACGCCCGCAAAAGCCCCGGTGGCCTGCGCGAAACCCTGGAACTGGGCGCCGTGCTCGACAAGGCCCTGCAGTTGCTGGAGCCGCGCCTACGAGACGTTGCGGTGCAAATCCAGCGCACGCCCGAGCAGCCGGCCTGGGTCGCCGGTGATGCCATCCGCCTGGAGCAGGTGCTGGTCAACCTGATCCGTAATGCGCTGGATGCCATGCAGGACTGCCCGGCGCCGCACCTGGGCCTGGAACTCGCGCTCGATGGCGATCACTGGCTGCTGCATGTCGACGACTCCGGCAGCGGTATCGCCGCCGAGGCCCTGCCGCAGTTGTTCGATCCTTTCTTCACCACCAAACCGGTGGGCGACGGCCTGGGCCTCGGCCTGGCGGTTTCCTACGCCATCGTCCGTGAACTGGACGGCCACCTGCAGGCCGACAACCGTCCTGAGGGCGGCGCGCGGTTCACCCTGCGCCTGCCCGTCGCCACTGCCCCACAGGAGCTGCCATGAAACCCAGTGTGATATTCGTCGACGACGAGGCACCGATCCGCGACGCCGTGCGCCAGTGGCTGGAGCGTTCAGGCTTCGAGGTGCACCTGTGCGCCAGCGGCCGCGAATGCCTGGAGCGACTGCCCGAGGATTACCCCGGCGTGGTGGTCAGCGACCTGCGTATGCCGGGCATGGACGGCATGGCGCTGCTCGAACAGGTGCAGGCCCGCGACCCCGAATTGCCATTCCTGCTGGTCTCGGCCCACGGCGACGTGCCCCAGGCCGTGGAAGCCATGCGCCTGGGCGCCTATGACTTCATCGAGAAGCCGTTCACCCCGGAACGCCTGCTCGGCAGCCTGCGCCGCGCCCTGGAGAAACGCCAGCTGACCCGCGAGAACCACCAGTTGCGCCAGCAGGTCGAGCACAAGGACGAACTGGCCGGGCGCCTGCTCGGCTCGTCCGCCACCATGGTACAGCTACGCCGCCAGGTGCTGGAGCTGGCACAAACGCCGGCCAACGTGCTGATGCGCGGTGAGACCGGTAGCGGCAAGGAGCTGGTCGCTCGCTGCCTGCACGACTTCGGCCCGCGCGCCAAGGGCCCCTTCGTGGCGCTTAACTGCGCGGCCATCCCGGAAAACCTGTTCGAAAGCGAGCTGTTCGGCCACGAAAGCGGCGCCTTTACCGGCGCTCAGGGCAAGCGCATCGGCAAGATCGAACACGCCAACGGCGGCACCCTGTTTCTCGACGAAATCGAAAGCATGCCCCTGGGCCAGCAGGTCAAGTTGCTGCGCGTACTCCAGGAGCGCCAGCTGGAGCGGCTCGGCTCCAACCAGGTGATCAGCCTCGATTTGCGGGTGGTCACCGCCACCAAGCCGGACCTGCACGAGCGCGTGCGCGAGGGCAGCTTTCGCCAGGACCTGCTCTACCGACTCAACGTCGCCGAGCTGCAACTGCCGGCGCTGCGCGAGCATCGCGAGGACGTGCCGCTGCTGTTCGAGTACCACGCCCGGCAGATCGCCGAGCGCTTCGAGCGACCGCTGCCGCCGGTCACCCCGGCATTGCTCGCTCAGTTGCTGGCCCACGACTGGCCGGGCAACGTGCGCGAGCTGGTCAATGCTGCCGAACGCCACGTACTGGCGCTGCCCGCGTCGGCTAGCCAATCGGCCACTGTGGATAACTCCCTCGGTGCACGCATGGAAGCCTTCGAGGCGCAATGCTTGCGCGAGGCCCTGGCCAGTTGCCACGGCGACATGAAGCAGGTGACGGAACTGCTGCAGCTGCCGCGCCGTACCTTGAACGAAAAGATGCAGCGCCACGGCCTGCTACGCACCGACTTTCTCGACAGCGAGCAGCAACCTGCCAGCTGAGCCGCACCTGGCAGCTTTCCGCTAGCACTCGAGTTGCACTGGCGGATTCCCGCTAGCAAAACCTCCGTCGATCTCGCCGAAAGGCCCGTACCACGGGCCTTTCGCACCCTGGCACAGCCCCTGCAATAGGCCCTGCCAGCGCCGTCTCCGGCGTACAAGAATAATGACGAGATCGAGGTTCCCCGATGGAAAGCACCAGCACGCTGTCTGCCTCTGCGCCCACGCGCACCACATCCCAACGCGTCAAATCGATTTTCAGCGGTTCGGTCGGCAACCTGGTCGAGTGGTACGACTGGTACGTCTACGCCGCCTTCTCCCTGTACTTCGCCAAGGCCTTCTTCCCGCAAGGCGACCTGACTGCCCAGTTGCTCAGTACCGCCGCGATCTTCGCCGTGGGCTTCCTGATGCGCCCGATCGGCGGCTGGCTGATGGGCATCTACGCCGACCGCAAGGGCCGCAAGGCCGCGCTGCTGGCCTCGGTGCTGCTGATGTGCTTCGGCTCGCTGATCATCGCCCTGACGCCCAGCTATGAAACCATCGGCGTCGCCGCACCAGTCTTGCTGGTAGTCGCACGTTTGCTGCAGGGCCTGTCGGTCGGTGGCGAATACGGCACCTCGGCCACCTACCTCTCGGAGATGGCCACCAAGGAGCGCCGCGGCTTCTTCTCCAGCTTCCAGTACGTGACGCTGATCTCCGGCCAGCTCATCGCCCTGGCGGTGCTGATCATCCTGCAGCAGACCCTGACCGTCGAACAGCTGGAAACCTGGGGCTGGCGCGTACCATTCGTGATCGGTGCGCTGTGCGCGGTAGTGGCCATGTACCTGCGTCGCGGCATGGAAGAAACCGACTCGTTCAAGAAGACCGAGGCGCCGAAGGAAAACATCATGCGCACCCTGCTGCGCCATCCTAAGGAGCTGCTCACCGTGGTCGGCCTGACCATGGGCGGCACCCTGGCCTTCTACACCTACACCACTTACATGCAGAAGTACCTGGTCAACACCGTGGGCATGAGCAAGAACGACTCGACCATGATTTCGGCCGCCACGCTGTTCCTGTTCATGCTGCTGCAACCACTGGTCGGTGCGCTTTCCGACAAGATCGGCCGTCGCCCGATCCTGATCGCCTTCGGCGTACTGGGCACGCTGTTCACCTACCCGATCCTGACTACCCTGCACACGGTGCAGAGCTGGTGGGGTGCGTTCTTCCTGATCATGGCGGCGCTGATCATCGTCAGCGGCTACACCTCGATCAACGCGGTGGTAAAGGCCGAGCTGTTCCCCACCGAGATCCGCGCCTTGGGCGTCGGCCTGCCGTACGCGCTGACCGTGTCGATCTTCGGCGGCACCGCCGAGTACGTGGCGCTGTGGTTCAAGAGCGTGGGCATGGAGAGTGGCTTCTACTGGTACGTGACTGGCTGCATCGCCTGCTCGCTGCTGGTGTACATCACCATGAAGGACACCCGCACCCACTCGCGGATCACCACGGACTAAGCCTGCCAGGCCGGGCGCCCTGGGCGGCGCCCTTCTAGAACCTGTTGACGATCTATCGGCTCGGCATCAGCGCTTTGGCTGCAAAGCGGCGGGAGCGGCCGTTATCCGATCCATTGTGGGAGCCGCGACCCCGCGGCGAATCGCTCAGGCACCGCCGAAATAGGCAGTCAGGCTGCAATCGTTTCGCCCCGAGGTCGGGGCTCCCACAGGTTGGTTTGAGTGTCTGCTCCTGCCTTGTAGCAGACTCTTTATGCCGCCTAAAAAAGATCGTCAACAGATCCTTAGAGCCGGCAGGCTGCCATGCTGGTCTGTAGCGCCGCTTCGTTCTGAGGGCCGGCGAAGATCAACTCCAGCCGCGAGTCCTTGCGCCACTCGCTGTTCTGCCAATGCAGCGCCTGGCCTTTCAGGGCATTGGCCGACAGCCAGCCGGCATTGGTTTGCAGCACCAGCTTGGCGCGCCGCCAGGGCAACGTCGCCAGCCATTGCTGGATGGCCAGCAGGTCGAAGCGCTGGCTAGAGTGCCAGCGCCAGCCGATGCTCCAGCCTTCGGGCTGACTCTGGATCAGGCAAATCGGCTCATCCGCGCTACGCCAAACCATAGACGGTGGGAGTGGTCCATCGGGCAACGCGTCGCCCGGACTCGCCGCGCGTGCTTCGGCCTGGGGCAGCCCCTCGAACGGCAGGCGGCCCTGGCTGGTCCAGTACGGTACCAGCGGCAGCTCGGCTTCCAAACGCACACGGCTGGCAGCGTCCAGCCCCTCGCTCTTGTTCAGCACCAGCAGTCGGGCATGGGGAAATGCCTCACGCTGGCTGTCAGACAGCGGCTCACCGGCGGCCAATGCTGCGGCGTCGAGCACCATCACCAAGGGTTGCACGGCTAGCACGCCTTCCCAGGGCACCTGGCCAAGCTGTTCGAGCAAGCTCAGCGGATGACCGAGCCCGGACGGTTCGATGAACAGCCGATCCGGTTTGGCCTTGCGCAGCAGCCGGCCCAGGCCGACCTGGAACGGCACACCGTTGACGCAGCACAGGCAGCCACCGGCCACCTCGCTGAAACTCAGGCCATCTTCATCGCGGGCCAGCAGGGCGGCGTCCAGGCCGATCTGTCCGAACTCGTTGATCAGCACCGCCCAGCGCTCATGGGCAGGGCGCTGCGCCAGCAGCTGACGGATCAGGCTGGTCTTGCCGGCGCCCAATGGGCCGGCGATCAGGTGGGTGGGGATCTGGTTCATCATGGCGCTATGGTGAAGGCTCCGCGCCCCTGGGAAAAGCCCGGCTTGCGCTGATCGAGCAGCCCACCTAAAGTCGCCGCATCTCTGATGGAGTCGTTGCGATGCGCCGTTTGCTGCCCCTGCTGTTGTGTGGTTTGTCCGGCCTGGCCTGGGGCGAAGCCTGCGTGGTGCACAGCCAGGCCGAACGGCTGGACGTGAAGGTCTGCCAGCAGAACCGCAGCATCCCGCCGAACCTGTTCCGCACCGGTTTCTGCCAGCCGCAGCTCAAGGGCCAGAAGGTCGACGTCAGCTTCGTCGAGCAATGCCCGGTCGGCGCCTTCGGTGTGTGCCGCAATGCCCGTGTCGGCGGCACGCCGTATCAGCAGGACATCCACTACTACGGCGTCGCTGAAGACGCCGCGTACCTCAAGCCCTTTTGCGAAAGCCAAAGCAAGGGAGTGTGGATGGCCTACTAAGAGCCTGTTCACAATCTTTCAAACCCAGGTTCGCCGATTTTGGCAGCCAAGCGGCAGGGCGGTCATCGGTGCAATATCTATGGGAGCGGCGAACGGCTGCCATTGCCTTGTAGCTGCGGCTCCATGCACACACAGATCGTGAACAGATTCCAAGCCGTCATTCAATCGTCATCTCCATCGGCGTTAATACAGTCTCTCTTGGCTACCGGACAGGCCCGGTGGCGATGTTGCTGCGCCCAGGCGCAGCATTTTTTTGTCCGCGATTCAGGCCAGCCAGTCCAAGGTCAGCAGCAGACGACGCTCACCGGCCGGCAAGGCCGGCGAGCGATGGATCAGCCCGCGCCCTTCGTTGCCTACCCAGCGCTCACCTTTGACCAGCGCCACATGGCCACAACCGATCTGCTCGATCATTGCGTTCGCCTTGGGCAACGCCTGCGTGCCGCCCAACAGCTGACGCGGCAGGTCGCCTTCGGCCAGCCACTGACTACCGGGGCCGGCGTAGCTGGTGATCAGCCGGAGCGGCACGTGGTCGACGTGAAAGCGCGGGCACATGGCGCCATCCAACGCGCGCAGGCGCAGGCCGATACGGCGCGCATCGAGCAGGCAGGCATAGGCACGCACCAGCCAGGCGACGTCCGCCAGAAACGCCGCTTGGCCGGGCAGGTCGCTGTAGCCGCCGAGCAGCCCATGCAGCACCGGCTCGGCCTCCGGATCGGCCAGTTCGATGCTCAGCGATTCGGCCAGCGGCTCGCCCTGAGCCAGCAAGCTGCTGGCGAATGTGGCCAGATGCTCGGGCAACTGACGCTGCCAGACTGCCAGGTTGACCTCATCGCGCAGGGCCTCGCCCAACACGTCGATGCGCTCGCTGCTGACCTGCAGCGGCGCCGGCTTGGTCTTCAGTGCCAGCATCAGGCGGCCTCCTGCCAGGGGCCGAACGGGTCGGGCAGGCGCAGCCAGTTCTCGGTACCGGCGGCCATTTCCGCATCGCTGAGCAGGCAGTCGTCCAATTCGGCGTGCAGTTGGGCGAAGTCGATGTGCTGGCCGATGAACACCAATTCCTGGCGGCAATCACCGCTGGCCTTGTCCCACTGGCGGATGATGCCCTTGAGCGCGTCATCGTCCTGGGGCCACTGGCTCTTCGGCACGAAGCGCCACCAGCGCCCGGCGAGGCCATGGCGCATCAGGCCGCCGGCCTGGGACCAGCTGCCCGCCTCCTGATACTTGCTGGCCAGCCAGAAGAAACCCTTGGAGCGCAGCAGCCGGCCATTGGTCCACTCGCGGCTGAGGAAATCGAAGAATCGCTGCGGGTGGAACGGCCTCCGCGCCCGGTAGGCGCTGGACGCGATGCCGTATTCCTCGGTCTCCGGCACGTGCTCGCCACGCAACTCCTTGAGCCAGCCGGGCGACTCGGCGGCGCGCTCGAAGTCGAACAGGCCGGTGTTGAGAATGGCCTCCAGCGGTACCGCGCCCATGCTCATCGGCACGATCCTGGCGCGGGTGTTGAGGCCGCGCAGGATGGCAGTCAGTTCTTCGCGCTCGGCCTGGCTGATCAGGTCGATCTTGCTGATCAGCAGTACGTCGGCGAATTCGATCTGCTCGATCAGCAGGTCGGTGATCGAGCGCTCGTCTTCCTCGCCCAGGGTTTCACCGCGGCTGGCCAGGCTCTGCGCGGCCTGGAAGTCGGGCAAGAAATTCACCCCGTCGACCACCGTGACCAGCGTATCAAGGCGCGCCAGATCGGCGAGGCTCTGGCCCTGCTCGTCGCGAAAGGTAAAGGTCTCGGCCACCGGCAGCGGTTCGGAAATGCCGGTGGACTCGATCAGCAGATAGTCGAAGCGACCGTCGCGGGCCAGCTTGCTGACCTCCTCGAGCAGGTCTTCGCGCAGGGTGCAGCAGATGCAGCCATTGCTCATCTCGACCAGCTTCTCTTCCGCGCGGTTTAGGCTGACGCCCTTCTGCACCTCGCTGCCGTCGATGTTGATTTCACTCATGTCGTTGACGATCACCGCAACGCGCAGGCCGTCGCGGTTCTTCAGCACATGGTTGAGCAGAGTGCTCTTGCCGGCTCCGAGAAAGCCGGAAAGCACGGTAACGGGAAGGCGGTCGGGCATGGCGGGGTCCTCATCGGCATCAGGGTTCACAGGTCACGTTGGTGGCGTTCGCGCTGTTCTTCGCGCTCTTTCGCCTCGATACACAGGGTGGCGGTAGGCCGCAGCAGCAGGCGCCGCAGGCCGATCGGCTCGCCGGTCTCCCGGCACCAGCCGTACTCGCCTCGAGCCAGGCGTTCGAGGGCCTGGTCGATCTTGTCGAGCAGCTTCTTTTCCCGCTCCAGCAGGCGCAGTTGCCACTGGCGCTGTTCTTCGCGGCTGGCGATATCGGCCTCGTCGGCGGGGCGTTCCTGCTCCCGCAGCTCGCCGAACTCTTCGTCGATGCGCTGTTGCAACTCCTCGCGCTGGCGGATCAGCAGGTCACGGAAGAACGCCTGCTGAGCGTCGTTCAGGTAGGCCTCGGCAGGCAGGGCCAGCAATTCATCGGCAGTCATGATGGGCTCGAACTCGATTCAATTGTTATAACATAACATTAAACCAAGTATTGTCATGCCGAACATTCAGAGGAAGCCGATGAACAGCTCGACCACCCTGCCCGATATCGCCGCACAACGCAGTGCTCACCCAACCCCGCCGCTGGACTGGGTGGGCATGCGCGGCATCGCCCTGCCAGTGCGACTGGGCGAGCATCCGATCAACGCCCGGATAGACGCGGGCGTCAGCCTGGACGATGGCCAGACGCGCGGCATCCACATGTCGCGTCTTTATCTGGCTCTGGCCGCGTTGCAGGACGAACCGCTGTCGCCCGCTCTGTTGCGCCGGGTACTAGAGGATTTTCTGGGCACTCACCACGGGCTTTCGCAATGCGCATACCTGAAGTTGCGTGGCGACTGGCTGATCCCCCGTCCGGCGCTGATCAGCGCACTGGCCGGCTACAAGGCCTACCCGCTGACCCTCGACGCCCGCCTCGACCCGGCGGGTTTCCACCTGGAGCTGGGTCTGCAGGTGGCCTATTCATCGACCTGCCCCTGCTCGGCCGCCCTCGCCCGGCAGTTGATCCAGCAACGCTTTAGCGATGACTTTGCCGATCGCCCGCTGGATTTCGACGCCCTGCACGCCTGGCTGGGCAGCACCGGCATCGTCGCCACGCCCCACAGCCAGCGCAGCGATGCACATATTCGTGTGCGCCTGGCCGACGAAACCGACGCGCTGCCCTTTATGACGCTGCTCGACGGCGCCGAAGCCGCCCTGGGTACCGCCGTGCAGACCGCCGTCAAACGCGCCGATGAACAGGCCTTCGCGTTGGCCAACGGCCAGAACCTGATGTTCTGCGAAGACGCCGCTCGCCGCCTGCACCAGGCGTTACTGGCGATGCCGGACATCGCCGCCTTCCATATCCAGGTGACCCACGCCGAAAGCCTGCACGCCCATGATGCGGTGGCGCGCGTTAGCCACGGCTGGTGCTGAGGCCCGCCTGCGCTATGCCGATTTCGTCATCGCGCCGATGCAAATCCCTCAAGCCGCGCGTCTCGCCCGGCGTCACCCTGTGAGCCTACGAAGGGCATACAGGCGCAGCGTCCATGAAACGCATCGAGGTGATCGATTCCCACACCGGCGGCGAGCCGACACGGCTGGTGATCAGCGGTTTCCCCGACCTGGGCACAGGCAGCATGGCCGAGCGCAAGCAGCGCCTGGCCACCGAGCATGACCACTGGCGTACTGCGGCGGTGCTCGAGCCGCGTGGCAGCGATGTGCTGGTCGGCGCCCTGCTCTGCGAGCCAGTGGATCCCGATGCCTGTGCCGGGGTGATCTTCTTCAACAATACCGGCTACCTCGGAATGTGCGGCCACGGCACCATCGGCCTGGTGGTGTCGCTGGCCCACATGGGCCGCATCGGCCCCGGCGTGCACCGGATCGAAACGCCGGTGGGCACCGTGGAGGCGACCCTGCACGAGGATCGCTCGGTGAGCGTGCGCAACGTGCCGTCCTACCGCTATCGCCAGGGCGTCGAGCTACAGGTGCCGGGCTACGGCCTGGTGCAGGGCGACATTGCCTGGGGCGGTAACTGGTTCTTCCTGATCGCCGAGCACGGCCAGCGTATTGCCGGTGACAACGTCGAAGCCCTGACCGCCTACACCTTCGCCGTGCAGAAGGCCCTGGAAGACCAGGGCATTCGCGGCGAGGACGGCGGCCTGATCGACCATATCGAGCTGTTTGCAGAAAATGAACAGCCGGAAGGCTCGCAGCCAAGCGTCGCGAGCGACGAGGAGGCAAGGCGGGAGCTGGCGAAAAAGCGCAGTTTACTGGCTGTAAATGAGCATTTTTCACCTGCTCCCAACGCCGCATCATCGAGCGCAGCAGCTTCGCTGCGAGCCGACAGCCGTAATTTCGTGCTTTGCCCCGGCAAAGCCTACGACCGCTCGCCCTGCGGCACCGGCACCAGCGCCAAGCTGGCCTGTCTGGCCGCCGACGGCAAGTTGCAGCCTGGCCAGACCTGGCGCCAGGCCAGCGTGATCGGCAGCCTGTTCGTGGGCACTTACCAGTGGCAGGGCGACAAGGTGATTCCGACCATCCGCGGGCGCGCCCATATCAGCGCCGAAGCCACCCTGCTGCTCGACCCGGAAGACCCCTTCGCCTGGGGCATTCGCCCATGAACCCGACGCGGGTCGCCGATGCGATCGTCATCGGCGCCGGCATCATCGGCGCCGCCTGCGCCCGCGAACTGGCCCGCCGTGGCCAGCAGGTGCTGGTGATCGACGCCGGCCTGCATGGCGCCACCGCCGCCGGCATGGGCCACCTGCTGGTACTCGATGATAACCAGGCCGAACTCGATATCAGCCGCTACTCGGTGCGCCGCTGGCGCGAGCTGGGCCCGCAACTGCCGGACGACTGCGCCTACCGCAACAACGGCACGCTGTGGCTGGCCGCCAACGAGCAGGAACTGGCGGCGGCCGAGGCCAAGTGCGTCAACCTGCGCGAAGAAGGCATCCACTGCGAAATGGTGGCGGGCCATGCGCTGCAGGCGATGGAACCGATCCTGCGCGACGGTTTGCATGGCGCCCTACGCCTGCCGGACGACGGCATTCTCTACGCACCAAACACCGCACGTTGGATGCTCGATGCCCCCGGCATTAAAGAACGGCGCGCCAAGGTGACGGAGCTCGACGGCAACCGCGTGCGACTCGACGACGGCAGTTGGTTGATTGCCGATGCCGTGGTGCTCGCCAACGGTACTCAAGCCGTGGAACTGTGCCCGGAGCTGCCCATCGCGGCGAAGAAAGGCCATCTGCTGATCACCGACCGCTACCCGCATCCGGTCACCCACACCATCACCGAGCTGAGCTACCTGAGCAGCGTGCACAACACCACTGGCGCCTCGGTGGCCTGCAATATCCAGCCGCGACCGACCGGCCAGCTGTTCATCGGTACCTCGCGGCAGTTCGATAACCTGGATCCCGAAGTGGATGGCTGGCTGCTAGCGCGCATGCTCAAACATGCCGCGAGCTATGCGCCCGGCCTGGCCCGCCTCAATGGCATTCGTGCGTGGGCGGGCTTTCGTGCAGCCACGCCGGACGGCATGCCGCTGATCGGCCAGCACCCCGCACAGCCAGGCCTGTGGCTGGCGGTCGGCCATGAGGGGCTGGGTGTTACCGCCGCCCCGGCGACGGCCGATCTGCTCGCTGCGCTGATGGGGGGCGAGGCCGAACCCATCCCGGCGGCCGCTTATCTGCCCGAACGTTACCTGAGAGCACACGCCCATGCCTGACTTGCACCTGGACGGCCGGCCACTCAGCGTACCGTCGGGCACCACGGTCGCTGCCGCCCTGGCACTGAGCGGCGACGGCAGCACGCGCACCTCGCTGAGCGGTGATCGCCGAGCGCCCTTGTGCGGCATGGGCGTGTGCCAGGAATGCCGGGTGACCATCGACGGCCTGCGCCGCCTGGCCTGCCAGACCCTGTGTCGCGACGGCATGCAGGTGGAGACCCGGCCATGAACCAGAGCACCGATGTGCTGATCATCGGCGCTGGCCCGGCCGGTCTGTCGGCGGCCCTGGCTGCGGCCAGCGACGGCGCCCGGGTGGTGCTGGTCGACGACAACCCACTGCCCGGCGGGCAGATCTGGCGTGATGGCGCGCAGACCAGGGTGCCGGCTCAGGCGCGGCTGTTGCGTGAAGGCGTGGATAACCACGCTGCCATCCAGCGCCATGCTGCCACGCGCGTGGTGGCCAGGGCGGGGAGCGACGGCCTGCTGGTCGAGGATGCCGAGCGCGGCTGGGTGATCGGCTATCACCGGCTGATTCTCTGCACCGGTGCGCGCGAACTGTTACTGCCCTTTCCCGGCTGGACGCTGCCCGGTGTTACCGGAGCAGGCGGCCTGCAGGCACTGATCAAGGGCGGGCTACCGGTGACAGGCGAGCGTATCGTGATCGCCGGCAGCGGCCCGCTGTTGCTGGCCAGTGCCAGCACCGCGAAACAGGCTGGCGCCAAGGTGCTGCGCATCGCCGAGCAGGCCGCCGCAGGATCGGTCGCCGGCTTCGCCCTGCAACTGCCGCGCTGGCCGCACAAATGGCTGCAGGCCTTCGGCCTGTTCGACCGTGGCTACCGGCCCGGCACGCGGGTGACCACCGCGCTGGGCAGGGATCGCCTGGAAGGCGTGCGCCTGCAGCGCGGCGCTCGGGTCGAGGAACTGGAGTGCGATCGCCTGGCCTGCGGCTTCGGGCTGATCGCCAACACCGGGCTGGGCCAGGCCTTCGGCTGCGCGCTGGCCAACGACGCCATCGCCGTGGATACCTGGCAGGCGACCAGCGTGGTAGGCATCCATGCCGCCGGCGAATGCACCGGCTTCGGGGGCAGCGAGCTGGCGCTGGTGGAAGGGCGTATCGCCGGGCATGTGGCGGCCGGCAACCGCGAGGCCGCCCAACGGCTGTGGCCAGCACGCGCCCGCTGGAAGCGTTTCGCCGATGCGCTGCACCGGTACTTCGCCCTTGACCCGGCGTTCAAGAACTTTGCCAATGCGGACACCTTGCTGTGTCGCTGCGAAGACGTGCCCTACGCTGCCGTGGCCGGCCATGGCAGCTGGCGTGAGGCGAAACTGGCAACGCGCTGTGGAATGGGAGCCTGTCAGGGCCGGATATGCGGTGCGGCCACGCGCTATCTGTTCGATTGGCAGCCAGCGGCGCCCCGCCCGCCCTTCAGCCCAGCGCGAATCGACACGCTGATGAAGCTGGAAACGCCATCCCAGAGCGGTTGAGATGGGAATCAATCCTATTCTTCACTACCTATTGGGTTGCACACATCAAACGGTAACAAAGCGGGTAGTGCGGTAACGCTTTTGTGCTCAAAAACACACCAGGGAAAACGCTGAAAATTCTAAGCCATTGATAAATATAGATATTCTAAAATTGGCACAGGTTATGCTCTATGTCTCGCACAACAAAAATAACAAGACACATCTGATAACAAGAACAAGACAACGGCTCTAGCATAAGAAAGACAAAAACGCAGAGACGCAGCTAACTGATTTCTTTGGAGAGGACCGCCCTCGGGCTTGTACCGCAACCGGGTCGAGAACAATAAAACTGCTTTGTAAGGCAGCGACAGACGGGTTGGATCTCAGGATCACGGCAACATCAGCGTCCAAACAAATCCGTTCGCTCTTGGCCTCGCTTGGAGGCCTCGGCTAAAACAAGAACAAAAGGCCGGTAGCACTAATAAGAACGATGATTCGAACAAGATTTGGGGGAGCCTCGGCTCCCCCTTCTGCTTTCTGGCGTTCAGCTTTTCCCCCACCTCCATGGCTACGGCCAGCTCCTTCTTTTCGAACGCCTCCGGCGTCAATCCGTAGCCCTGACGCGGCCCCAGCGGATAACGCATGCGCCCTGCGAAAGCGTGTTTGCCCTCGATCGACTGCCGTGACGACAATTCTGTCGGATGGCCACAATAGATTCGCCCCGAGTCGGGGCACCTACGTGTCTGATGATCTCTCGCGATCCGGCGGGAGCCGTGACCTCGCGGCGAATAGCGGCCGTGACGCAGATTCTGTCGTATGGCCACAATCGCTTCGCCCCGGGTCGGGGCTCCTACGGGCCCGATGATCTCTCGCGATCCTGTGGGAGCCGTGACCTCGCGGCGAATAGCGGCCGTGACGCAGATTCTGTCGTATGGCCACAATCGCTTCGCCCCGGGTCGGGGCTCCTACGGGCCCGATGATCTCTCGCGATCCTGTGGGAGATTCTATGTCAAGGATCCCCCTTTTTCGGGGTTGTAATCGACCTGCTTCTGCATCAGCGCAAAGGCGATACGAGCGAGTTTACGGGCCAGGATGGTCAGGGCTTCTGTTCGCTTGAGCCCACGCTTGAGGTAGC
>NZ_MSXW01000052.1 GCF_001945445.1 Pseudomonas sp. PA27(2017) | reverse complement strand
TCAGGCCTTTCTTTGAAGAACTGGGGGCGGAAGGCTGCGCTCGGATAGAAGCAGTGGCGATGGACATGAATACCGCGTTTGACCTGGAGGTGCGCCAACACTGCCCACAGGCACGCGTGGTCTATGACCTGTTTCATGTGGTCGCTAAATACGGTCGAGAGGTGATTGACCGAGTGCGAGTGGATGAAGCCAACCGTCTGCGGCATGACAAGCCTGCACGTAAGGTCATCAAGCAAGCGCGGTGGCTGCTGCTGCGCAATCCAGAGAACCTCAAACGCGAAGACCAGCAAGTGCGCCTGCAGGATCTACTGGCCGCTAACCAGTCGCTGATGACGGTTTACCTGATGAAAGCCGAACTTAAAGCGCTCTGGTCGCCCACCACTGCCTGGAGCTGGCGATCAGCCTGGAAGCAGTGGCTACGTTTGGCTGAAGAAAGCGAGATACCGGCACTGAAGCAGTTTGCTAAACGACTGAGGGGCTACTGGCGCGGCATCCTGAGCAGGGTGCGCTGGCCCATGCACACGGGTCAGCTAGAAGGGATTAACAACCGGATCAAGGTCATCAAACGGATGGCTTACGGCTACCGGGACAGCGAATTCTTCTTTATGAAGATCAAGAATGACTTCCCCGGCAATCCGTGAAGAACCTTTTTATTGCCCGTGATTCTGCGCCTATCCTGTTGATGAAGGCCCCGCTTGACGCGCTGCGCCAGGGAGTCGGACTATCAGCCCGGCCACGACTGTCTCAAGGAGAGCATGATGAAAGCCTGGCGTGCATTGGTGGTGCTGTCGTTTCTGCTGTTGAGTGGCTGCCTGGTGACCTTCAAGGAGCCGATCCCGGCCAACGAGGCGGCGCCGATTCCGCTGCTCGGCGTCTGGTCGCGCGTGGACGAATGGGGCGAGCTGCGCTACCTGGACATCGCTCGCGCCGGCTCCAACCTGTACAAGGCCGACACCTACGTCGACAACCCCGACAACGTGCCCAGCGTGCAGAGCTACAGCTTCACCGTCGCCCATCATGGGCGGCGTTGGTACCTGTCCGCCGGCGTGCCCAAGCGTATGGGCGCGAACTTCGCCATCGGCGGCTTCGAACTGACCCAGACGGGCGAGCTGGTCTTGTTCAACCTCGATGTCGAGCGCATCCGCCAGGCCATCGCCAGTGGCGAGATCAAAGGCAGCGATGTGAGCATGCCTCAGGGAGGCGTGCTGGTAACCAGTAAACTGGATAAGGTGTTCGCTTACCTCAACGACCCTGCCAATTCCGACCTGTTCGTCGAAGTGGCGCGCTACCAGCGCAGCGCGCCCTGAACTCGTCAGCCACGCAAAGAGGATTGCCATGAACAGCCACACAGGACTCGACGGCTACCAACTGGTGGTGCGCGCGCTGTCCGATCGCATCGTCGAGGCGCAAACGCCGATCCGCGTGCTCGATGCGGTGAAATGGGACGACTCCATTCGCCAGGCGTTTCTCAAGCACAAGGGCCGCGAGCTGCCGGCCATCGACCGCGGCTACTACGATAGTCGCCCGCTGGCGTTCGACCCGGCCGCCAAGAAGCTGGAGTTCCAGAACATCGAGCGCGACATCACCCGCCAGCTCGGCCAGTTCAACCCGGTGGGGCAGATCATGCGCCGCATGTGCCGCGAATACCGCATGGTGATCCGCATGCTGGAGGCGCGCGGCACCTCGGATTTCGGGCTGATTTCCCAGGAGCTGTATGGCGCCGCTTCCGACGCCTTCCATGCCGGTGACCCGACCCTGGCGGACCTGGGGCTTATGTTTTCCGGCTACCTGAACAACATCGACAGCCGCGGCGATCTGAAGGACGAACCCAAGACCCTGAGTGCCAAGGATGCTGTCGCCTTGCTGCAGAGCCGCCTGAATCTGGTGTTCGGCGAGAGCGAGAACACCATCCGCGTATTCGAATCCGACGGCATTCTTGCCGACGCCGCGGCAGGCGCCGACTACATCAAGATCCGCACCGACGCGATGTTCAACGAGCGCGACGTCAAGGCTCTGGAGGTGCACGAAGGTCTGGTGCACGTGGCCACTACCCTCAATGGCCAGAACCAGCCGATCTGCACCTTCCTGGCCAAAGGCCCGCCCTCGTCGACGGTGACTCAGGAAGGCCTGGCGATCCTCATGGAAGTGATCGCCTTCGCGTCCTACCCCAGCCGCCTGCGCAAGCTGACCAACCGCACCCGCGCCATCCACATGGCCGAGCAGGGTGCGGATTTCCTGCAGGTCTGCGACTTTTACCGCGAGCAGGGCTTCAGCCTGGAAGACAGTTACAGCAACGCCAGTCGCGCGTTCCGCGGCTCGGCGCCGGACGGCTTGCCCTTCACCAAGGACCTTTCATACCTGAAAGGCTTCATCATGATCTACAACTACATCCAGCTCGCTGTGCGCAAAGGCAAGCTGGAACAGATCCCTTTATTGTTCTGTGGCAAGACCACGCTCGAAGATATGCGTACGCTACGCCAGTTGGTCGATGAAGGCCTGGTGAGCCCACCCAAGTACCTGCCGCAGCAGTTTCGCGATCTCAACTCGCTGTCGGCCTGGATGTGCTTCTCCAACTTCCTCAACCACCTGAGCCTGGATCGGATCGAAGCCGACTACGCCAATATCCTCTGAGCTGCCGCTCGGGTGGGGGCGCGGCGCGACCGGTCTCTACTTCCCCTGAGCCGCCGCACGCAGGCGGCTCGCACCCGAGATGCCGGCATGACAGAGCGCAACCCCATCCCCCTGATTCTCACTGCCATCGGTAGCGTCGCCGGTACCGTGGCGGTGCTCGGCTATTACGGCTACCTGCACTTCGCGAAGCCCGAGGATGCCTTGCTGCTGGCCGAGTTCACCATGCTCAAGACCGTTCCTGGCGAGGATTACAAGGTGAGCCTCAAGCCTGCCGACCAAACCGCGCAATGCATCGACGGTGTTCTGGTGCTGTTCGACCTGCAGCAGAAGGGGCTGAGCGGCGTTCTGGTGGATGACCGCAAGAGGGCCGTGCGTTGTAACGGATGAAAAACCAGAAACGACAAGCCCCGCCGAAGCGGGGCTTGTCTGGTTGGGTCGCCGCGCTCAGGAGGAGCGCGGCGAGTCCCAGGCAGGCCGGAGCCCTTAGTTAGTGCGAACCGAGGAACGCGGCGCAACCTGCTTGTCGTCGTTGGAAATGGTCACTTCCACGCGACGGTTCATTGCGCGACCCGAGGCAGTGGAGTTGCTGGCTACCGGATATTCCAGACCATAGCCTTGAGCGACGATACGCTCCGGGCCCACACCCTGGCTAATCAGCGCAGCGCGAACGGAGTTGGCGCGACGCTCGGACAGGCTCTGGTTGTACTGAGCCGAACCGGTGCTGTCGGTGTAGCCTTCGACGATTACCTTGCGCTCGGGGTTATTACGCAGGAACTCAGCAAGTTTGTTGATGTTGCCCATGGCGCCGGGCTTGAGCTCGGAGCGATCCAGGTCGAACAGCACGTCACCGAAGGTCACCAGAGTGCCGCGTTCGGTCTGCTTGGCGTTCATGCTTTCTTGCAGCTGCTTGATCTGCGCATCGCGAGCTTCCAGGCGCGCCTCGGCACGCTGGGCCGCGGTCTGCTGCAGGTTTTGCTCGGTGGTGCGCAGGGCGATGGTCTGCTCGGCCAGCTCAATGCGTCGTTGTGCCAGATAGGCCAGCTGGTCCACGCGCTGCTCGTTTTCCTTCTCACGGAATGCCTTTTCGGCCCGCTCGAGTGCGGTGCCTGCATCCTTGGTTTCCAGTGCGGCTACTTTGACCGACTCCGGATTGGTCTGCAGGCTGGTATAGCTGCTGCGGGCTTGCTCCAGGTTGACGTTCGGCTTGGTGGCGCAAGCGGCCAGGCCTACGCTCAGGGCCAGCAGGGCAGGAATCATCACTTGTTTACGCATGGTCGTTCATCCTTCTATGAATTGGCGAAAGCGGTGGCGGGGCGTTATTGCTGCTGACCCTGGATACGGATCTGCTGGGCGCCACGCATGCCTTCCTGACGCAGTTCCTCGATGCCCTGCTGAGCATCCTGAAGCGCCCTGTCAGCCTTGGCTGCCTGGGTCTTGCGGGTTGCTACGCGAGCATCCCACTCGGCCTGTTCGGCCAGACGCTTGGCTTCCTCGTAATTCTTGCTAACCAACTCCAGCTCGGCCTGCTTGAGTTTGTCCTGAGCGGATCGGGTTTGTACTGGGGCGAATTCGACACCGCCGGAGCTGACGGCTTCGTTGACCGCGGACTTGGTCACGGCCATCTGCTCGCTAGGCGGATTGCCCGCGCAGCCAGCCAGCAGCACGCTGCTGCCAATGGCCAGCGCAGCAACCTTCCAGCTGGCCAGTTTGGTACGAGTGATTGGGGCAGTTTTAGTGGTCATGGTGTGCAACTCCATTGATGAGTAACTGGCAAAACAGTCGGTTCCACGATGGTTACCTGCCGTGCGGAGCTCAGGAGCGAAAGCAACCGAGTAAGTTGTTCTCCGGCGACCAGTGGTCGCTACGGCATAGTTCTGTGAGTTGGCTGCGGCAAGAAACGTTCAGGGAAAAAAGCGGATTGCCAGCATGGTGCCGCCAGAAAAACGGCACAGGTCGCGTGTTCTGCGGCCTGCGCGTGGCATGACCGACCAATTCAAGATGTGGCTGGTGGCTGTTCGCCATCGATCTCCTGGCGGTAGTGGCGGGCCAATTCGAGAAAGCGCGGGGTGGGCCCGACGTCTTCGTAGATCGGGTTGCCTTCTTCATCGGTGGCCACTACCTGGGTGCCTTGCACGTAAGGCAGGCTGGCCTCCAGGTCTTCCAGTGCGGCGGCCAGCAACTCTGCCAGCAATTCTTCGGGGCGGCGCTTGGGGTACATATGGCTCAGCGCGGCCAGGCGTGCAGCGGCTTCGACATCCAGGTGCACTTGATAGGGCGTGCTGGTCAGGCGGCCGGTGGCGTTCTGTTCCCATTGCTGGACGAGCTGGCGAATCTTCATAGGAACCTCGGTGCAGGACGTGTTTGCTAGAGACCCGAGCCGTTCGGCGGCGTTCCGGCGGATGTTCGCGCGTGCAATCACCTGCTTTGGTCGTATGGCGGCTTGTCAGGCACGCCGCGGCTGGGCAATCTGAGGGTTCACGCAGAGGCGCAGGGAGACTGGTATGACGCAAATCGATGCACGTCTACGCGAGGATGTTCACCAGCTCGGTGAGCTGCTCGGCAGCACCATCCGCGATCAGTACGGCGAGGCCTTTCTCGACAAGATCGAGCGTATTCGCAAGGGCGCCAAGGCCGCGCGCCAGGGCTCGGCCGACGGCGCACGGCAGCTTAGCGAGACCCTCGACGGGTTGCACGATGACGAGCTGCTGCCGGTGGCGCGGGCCTTCAACCAGTTTCTCAACCTGGCCAATATCGCCGAGCAATACCACCGTGTGCGCCGCCGTGGCGCCGACGAAGCGCAACCCTTCGAAAACCGCGTGTTCGACGAGTTGCTGCAGCGTTTGCGCGCCAATGGTCATGAGCCCGAAGCCCTGGCCCGCCAGGTCGCTGAGCTGGATATCGAACTGGTGCTCACCGCACACCCCACCGAGGTGTCGCGGCGCACGCTGATCCAGAAATACGACGCCATTTCCGCGCAGCTTGCCGAGCAGGATCACAACGACCTGTCGAGCGCCGAACGTGAATCCATTACCAGCCGCCTGCAACGGTTGATCGCCGAGGCCTGGCACACCGAGGAAATCCGCCGCGTGCGGCCCACGCCGGTGGATGAAGCCAAGTGGGGCTTCGCGGTGATCGAGAATTCCCTGTGGTATGCGCTACCGACGGTGATGCGCAAGGCCGACCAGGCGTTGCAGCGCGAAACCGGGCAGCGCCTGCCGCTGGACGCCGCGCCGATTCGTTTCGCCTCGTGGATGGGCGGCGATCGCGACGGCAACCCCAATGTCACCGCCAAGATCACCCGCGAGGTGCTGCTGCTGGCGCGCTGGATGGCCGCCGACCTGTACCTGCGCGACATCGACAGCCTGGCTGCCGAGCTGTCCATGCAGCGCGCCAACGACGAGCTGCGCGCACGCGCCGGTGACAGCGCAGAGCCCTACCGCGCGGTGCTCAAGCAACTGCGCGAGCGACTGCGCGCGACCCGCGCCTGGGCCCACGAATCGCTCGCCGGCCCGGTCAACCCACCGGCCCAGGTGTTGCACGACAACGCCGATCTGCGCGAGCCGTTGCTGCTCTGCTATCGCTCGCTGCACGACTGCGGCATGGGCGTGATCGCCGATGGCCCGCTGTTGGATTTCCTACGTCGGGTCAGCACTTTTGGGCTGTTCCTGGTGCGCCTCGACGTGCGCCAGGACGCTGCCCGCCACGCGTCAGCAATCACCGAGATTACCGAGTTCCTGGGCCTGGGCCGCTACGACAGCTGGGACGAAGAGCAGCGGCTGGCATTCCTGCAGGAGGAATTGAAAGGACGCCGGCCTTTGTTGCCGAGCGACTTCGATCCCAGCGCCGACACCGCCGAAGTGCTCGCCACCTGCCGCGAGGTGGCGGCTGCACCGGCGGCTTCGCTGGGCTCCTACGTGATTTCCATGGCCGGCGCCGCCTCGGACGTGCTCGCCGTGCAGCTGCTGCTCAAGGAAGCCGGGCTGCGCCGCCCGATGCGCGTAGTGCCGCTGTTCGAGACCCTGGCGGACCTGGACAACGCCGCCGTCGCCATCGAGCGGTTGCTCGGTCTGCCGGATTATCGCGCCGGCCTGCAGGGGCCGCAGGAAGTGATGATCGGCTATTCGGATTCCGCCAAGGATGCCGGCACCACGGCAGCGGCCTGGGCGCAGTATCGTGCGCAGGAGAGCCTTGTGAGGATCTGCCGTGAGCATGGCGTCGAGCTTTTGCTGTTCCACGGCCGCGGCGGCACTGTGGGGCGCGGCGGTGGCCCGGCTCACGAGGCAATCCTGTCGCAGCCGCCCGGCTCGGTGAACGGGCGCTTCCGCACCACCGAGCAGGGCGAGATGATCCGTTTCAAGTTCGGCATGCCGGATATCGCCGAGCAGAACCTCAACCTTTATCTGGCGGCAGTATTGGAAGCCACAGTGCTGCCGCCGCCTGCGCCCCGGCAAGCCTGGCGCGAGCAGATGGACAAACTGGCCGCCGGTGGCGTAGCCACCTACCGCAGTGTGGTGCGCGAGCATCCGCAGTTCGTCGAGTACTTCCGCCAGGCCACGCCCGAGCAGGAGCTTGGCCGCCTACCGCTGGGCAGCCGACCGGCCAAGCGGCGCGAGGGTGGTGTGGAGAGCCTGCGAGCGATCCCGTGGATTTTCGCCTGGACCCAGACACGCCTGATGCTGCCCGCCTGGCTGGGCTGGGAGGCCGCTCTGCAAGGCGCGCTAGCTCGTGGTGAAGGCGATACGTTGCGGGAAATGCGCGAGCAGTGGCCGTTCTTCCGTACCCGTATCGACATGCTCGAGATGGTGCTGGCCAAGGCCGACGAGTCGATCGCGCGGCTGTACGACGAGCGTCTGGTGGAGAGTGAGCTGCACTCGCTGGGTGCTCATTTACGCGACCTATTGTCGCAGGCGAGCAAGGTGGTGCTAGGTCTGACCGGCCAGTCGCAGCTGTTGACCCACAGCCCCGAGACCCTGGAATTCATTACCGTGCGCAACACTTATCTGGACCCGTTGCACCTGTTGCAGGCCGAGCTGCTGGCTCGTTCCCGGCAGCGCGAGCAGGAGGCCGGAAGCGCTCTGGAGCAGGCGTTACTGGTCAGCGTGGCGGGTATTGCCGCAGGGCTTCGCAACACCGGTTGAACAGGATCGCCTGATAACGCTTTATCAAGGGAAAACGCTATGAAAGGTCATGAAATTTCGGCGATCTGCCGATAGTTTGGCGGTGCGAGGAGCACTTTCGACTTTGGTTGGATGGCGCCTCTCGCGCCGCTGCGTTCAAGCTGTACAAGCGTAACGGCCAATGCGCGGCGAATCGCCATGGGCTGCGGCTTTCGACGGCTTGTGCGGCATTGGAGCGCTGTGTATCTTGATCGACCTTCCGACAGTTCGGCATCTGGCCGGGCTGGCGAAACCCAGTTGAGATTGGCCCCGCAAGGCGAGTCCACCATCACTACCAAGAACTTGAGGAGCACATCGATGCGCGTGATTCTGTTGGGGGCGCCCGGTGCCGGCAAAGGTACTCAGGCAGGTTTCATCACCAAGAAATTCTCGATTCCCCAGATTTCCACGGGCGATATGCTGCGTGCTGCGGTCAAGGCTGGCACCGAGCTGGGCCTCGCGGCCAAGAGCGTGATGGACGCCGGCGGTCTGGTGTCCGATGAGCTGATCATCAACTTGGTCAAGGAGCGCATTGCGCAGCCCGATTGCGCCAACGGCTTCCTGTTCGACGGCTTCCCACGCACCATCCCGCAGGCCCAGGCCCTCAAGGATGCCGGCGTGCAGATCGACCACGTGGTGGAAATCGCCGTCGACGACGAAGAGATCGTCGGTCGCATCGCCGGTCGCCGCGTGCACCCTGGCTCGGGCCGGGTCTACCACACCGAGCACAACCCGCCGAAGGTCGCCGGCAAGGACGACGAAACCGGTGAAGAGCTGATTCAGCGCGACGACGACAAGGAAGCCACCGTGCGTCATCGCCTGTCGGTCTACCATTCGCAAACCAAGCCGCTGGTGGATTTCTACCAGAAGCTGTCGGCCGCCGAGGGCACGCCGAAGTACAGCGCCATCGAAGGCGTCGGCTCGGTCGAGCAGATCACCGCCAAGGTGCTGGCAGCGCTGAGCTGACCTGACCCACTTCTACAACGGCCCGCTTGCGGGCCGTTGTCGTTTTTGGGCATGCCGGCGGCAACACTGGCTATGCTCAGGTCGCTTTCGTGCAGCACGACATGTACCGCTTCGCTAGTATCCTGAGATTTCCTTGCCACACGGCATGCCCGAACTCCGGCCGGCGCGTCGTTGCGTCTGCTGGCTTGATCGACCGTCACGAAGAGCTTCGAGAAAGGCGGCTACAACCACCCTCCATCAGAGTGCATTCCATGACCCAGAACAGAAGATTTGCCTGCTTGCCCATCGCCCTCGTGGTATCGGCACTGAGTGCATCCGTCGCCCTGGCCGACGGCGCCCCCGAGAAAAAGGGCGAGTGTTCGGTTGACCAGTTCACCATGGCGCTGCGTTATCAGCAGCAATCTGCGGAAGTTCGCGCCTTGCAGATGCAGGCCTACAACATCGCCACCGAGAAACTCGATGCCGCCGTGGCGGCAGCCGAAGATCCTTCCAAGCTGGCCATCGTCACCGACGTGGATGAAACGGTGATCGACAACTCCGCGTTGCTGGCGCGAGATCTCGCCAACTGCCACACCTACGATGGCTGGGACACCTGGCTGCCCTGGGAGCGTGACGGTGACCCTGTGCTGATTCCGGGCGCCAAGAAATTCCTCGAGCACGCCGACAAGCTGGGCGTGACCATCCGTTACGTGTCCGACCGCTCCGAGGAGCAGAAAGACTACACCCTCAAGGCTCTGAAGAAGCTCGACCTGCCCCAGGTCAGCGCCGAGAGCGTGCTGCTGCTCGGGCCACCCAAGGTCGAGCGTCGTGCGCTGGTCGCCAAGGACTATCGTATCGTGATGCTGCTCGGCGATACCCTGCATGACTTCGACGCGCGATTCCGCAAGACGCCGGTAGCCGAGCAGCGGGCCACTGCCGAAGCCGAGTCGGCGAAGTGGGGCACCGAATGGATCGTGTTCCCCAATGCCGGTTATGGCACCTGGTCCAAGGAGCCGCTCAAGGCCTGGGATGCCAAGCCCGTCATCGAGAAGTGGTAAGCCCTGCGGCGGATCGCTGATCCGCTGATCGGCCGGCGCCTGTTCTGGGCGCCGGCCACAGCCGCCTGGCCGGTGAACTGCCTGCTGGCGAGGCCGCTTGGCTCGCTGCGCTGGAAAAAACCAGCTCAAACCGTTTTAATGCCCGCCCGCTCAGCCACCTCTACAGATCGCCATGACCACTCTGCTGGCCCTCGATACCGCCACCGAAGCCTGTTCCGTCGCCTTGCTGCATGACGGCCGCGTGACGAGCCACTACGAGGTGATTCCGCGCCTGCACGCGCAGAAACTGCTGCCGATGATCAAGGCGCTGCTAGCCGAGCAGGGCGTCGCGCTATCGGCGCTGGATGCCATCGCGTTCGGGCGCGGTCCAGGGGCCTTTACTGGCGTGCGTATCGCCATTGGCGTGGTGCAGGGGTTGGCCTTCGCTCTGGATCGCCCGGTGCTGCCGGTTTCCAATCTGGCCGTGCTGGCGCAGCGTGCCCAGCGCGAGCACGGCGCCAGCCAGGTCGCTGCCGCCATCGATGCGCGTATGGATGAAGTCTATTGGGGCTGTTACCGCGCCGAAGCGGGCGAGATGCGTCTGGTCGGGCGCGAAGCCGTACTGGCCCCGGAGCGCGCTCTACTGCCGGACGACGCCCACGGCGAGTGGTTTGGCGCCGGCACCGGTTGGGGCACCTTCGCCGAGCGCATCGCTGGCCAGGTCGCTGCCTGCGATGGCGCGATGCTGCCCCATGCCGAAGACCTGCTGAGTCTGGCCCGTTTCGCCTGGGCTCGCGGCGAGGCGGTGGTGGCCGATCAGGCCCAGCCGATCTACCTGCGCGATCAGGTCGCTACGCCGAAAATGCCGCCGCCCGCAGGCTTTTGAGCAATGAGCGACGAGGGGGTCGTCCTTTTGTCGTCAACTTATCGACATCCATTGCCAAGGGCCGACGGCGCAGCTAAATTGCCAGTACTCCCGCACGCCTTCCTGCCGAGCCTTCATTGATGCGTATCGACGGTAACATCGCGCCCTATTCACCGGATCGTGGTCCCCGCTCGGGCACTGCGGTTACGCCTTATCGTGAGGCGAACCGGGAAGTAGAGGTAAAGCGCGAGCAACCGGCATCGACCGCAGGTACCCAGGGCTTCGAACAGACCCCGCAGATCCGCCGTGTGCAGCAGAGCAATGCCAGCACCGATAACTTCCCCGTGCGCTCGATGGATACCACCTACCAGCCTGCCATGAGCAACCGCGCCGCCCAGGCGATCGCCAGCTATAGCAGCACCGCCGCGTTCGCCCGTGACGTGGATGCCCAGCAGGTTCTGGGCCTCGATCTCTACGCCTGATCGCTTCACGGCCTGTTTCCATCGCTTCGCTCAGGCACAATGGCCGCTTCACAGTGATCAGCGGTTCACGATGCTTCCCTATTTTCTTGGTTGCCCTTCCTGGAACGAGTCCGCCTGGCGCGGTAGCTTCTATCCGCCCGATCTGAACATGAGCGACAGCGTGGAGCACTACTGCCGCGTGTTCAATGCGGTGGAGGGCAATACCACCTTCTATGCACGGCCCGACGCGGACAAGCTCGAGCGCTGGGAGGCGCGCATGCCGGCGCATTTTCGTTTCTGCGCCAAGGTACACAAGGACATCAGCCACGAAGGCGACCTGCGCGACCAGTTGGACAGTACCCAGGCATTTCTCGATCTGCTCGCACCGCTGGGCGAGCGCATCACGCCGCTATGGTTGCAGCTGCCGGCGCAGTTCGGCCCTTCGCGGCTGGGTGAGCTGGCGGTGTGGCTGGACGAATTCGCTAACCGGCGGATCGCCGTGGAAGTGCGCCATCCGGCGTTCTTCGACAAGGGCGACGAGGAGCGGGTACTCAACCGGCTGCTCCACGAGCGTGGCGTGGAGCGTATTTGCCTGGATTCCCGGGCGCTGTTCAGTTGCACTTCCCGCGACCCGGCGGTGCTGCATGCCCAGGCCAAGAAACCGCGTCTGCCGATTCGCCCGGCGGCGTTCACGGACAGCCCTCAGGTGCGTTTCATCGGTGGGCCTGATCTGGATGCCAACCAGCCGTTTCTCGAGCCCTGGCTGGACAAGGTCGCCGCCTGGATCGAGCAGGGCCTGACGCCCCATGTCTTTCTGCATACCCCGGACAACCACCTGGCCGCGGCCCAGGCGCTGCGTTTTCACGAGCTGTTGAGCGAGCGGTTACCGGGCCTGCCGCCATTGCCGCCATACACCGACAACGAGCCCAGGGCCGAGCAGTTGGGGTTGCTTTAAGGCAGAAGCAGCCACTCAAACCAACCTGTGGGAGCCCCGACCTCGGGGCGAAACGATTGCAGCCTGACTACCTATTTCGGCGGTGCCTGAGCAATTCGCCGCGAGGTCGCGGCTCCCACAATGGATCGGATAACGGCCGCTCCCGCCACCTGCCTGCCCGTCAGGCCAGGCGTAGGTGATTGTCCCAGAACCCCGCCGGCAGCTCCAGCGGCTGCATGGCGATGCGTTCGCTGCGGCAGTCGTAGAGGCGGCAGCGACCGATGCCGGCGCTGACCACGAAGCCGTTTTCCACGGCGCCGACGCCGGCGCAGTCGGGCAGGGCGGTATCCAGGCGCACTGCGCCGCTGTCCAGATCCCAGATGAACAGGCGATTGCCGCGTGGCGCGGTCATCGCCAGCAGGCGCAAGTCGCTGTGCACGGCGACGCTGGCGGTGTACTGGCTCATCATCTGGCGTTGTGCATCGGCCATGGGAAAGTGCTGGAACGGCTGGCCCGGGCGTTTGATCGCCACCAGCGGCACGGCGTCCATGGCATCGCCCATGTACTGCTGGCCGCTGACCACCGTGCCGTCGCTGGCCACGGCCAGGTGGCGCACGCTGTTCATCGGCTCGGGCAGTTGTTCCTTGCTGTGCAGGGTGCCATCGCGGGCCATCAGTACCAGGCTGGCCTCCATGGCGTCGAGGTTCATTTCCACCCGGCTTTCCGCCTCGGTGCGGATGCCGCCGTTGGCCACCACCAGGGTTTCGCCATCGGGCATCCACAGCAGCTGGTGTGGGCCCAGGCCGTGGCTGGAGAGCTCGTCGCGGTGTACCAGGCGCTCACCTTCGAGGCGGTAGGCACCAATCACCCCACGGCCCGGATCGCGGGTATCGTTTTCGGTGGCGTACAACCACTCACCATCCTTGTGGAACACCGCGTGGCCGTAGAAATGCCGATCCTGTTCGCTGCGCAAGGTCTGCAGCAGGCGGCCGTCGCGGGTGTCGATCAGGTAGCTCTCGGTGCTCGGGCGGCGCCCGACGAACAGCGCCAGGGGCAGGCTGGGGTGAGGCACCACGTCATGGCAGCGCTCGGTCACCTGGGTGACGAAGGCGCGCTCGCCATCGAGCCGGTAGCCGACCGCATAATGCTTGCCGCCTTCATCGTTGCGCGCCGACAGCAGCAGCGGCTGGTGACCGGTGTGGGTCAACTTCCAGCCACCGACCGCGCCGGCAGCCAGCAGGGTGGCGCTAAGGCCGAGAAACGCCCGGCGTTTCATGCTCATGGGTTCAGTCTCCGTCGTGGGCGTTGAAACCCAGCTGGATGCCCAGCGCTCGCGCCAGCTCGCCTTCGTGCAGGCGGTGCAGTACGTTGAGGCTGTCGTAGAAGGCATTGAGAGTCTGGCGGCCTGCATCGTCGGCGAGCAGTTCGCCGAGCGGGCGCTGCAGGCCGGCCAGTTGCTTGAGGCTTTCCGCGTAGGCGGCGTCGATGCGCTTCTTGAGATCGTCCTGGTCGCTGCCCAGCAGGGCCTGCAGGCCATCGTTCTTGGCGCCGTGCCAGAGTTGCTCGGCACCGTTCAATGCAGCGCCCAGGTTGCTCAGGCTGGCCTGGCTGCGCCACGCTTCGGCCTGATACGGCTGCGGTACGCCCTTGCTCTGCCGGCCCAGGGGGGCGCCGAGCTTCTTCTTCAGGCCATCGATGGCGCTGACCTGAGTACGCAGCATGTCGGAGATCGCCTCGCCCGCTTCGGCGTAGCGTTCGTTCGGGAAGGTGCGAAACAGCGCCAGGGCGCCATTGTCGCCTTGCCACTGGTCCAGCACAGTAGTTGCCAGCGCCTGCTGATGCTCGCCGATCGCCACCAGCAGAGGGCAATAGCGAGCTTTCTGTTCGGCGTTCTGCAGGTCGATTTCAGGGTCGAACATCAGGTACTCGTAAGCAGTGAGCCCCTGGACGACCACGCTGGCCTTTTCCAGGTCGGCCGCGCCCAGTTGCGGCTTGGCCTTGACCAGTGCCTCGACCTGGCGAGCCACCAGATTCTTCTTGTCCGGCCAGAACTGCACCTGCCAGGTGCGATTGCCTTCGGCCAGCGGGCCAACCGCCAGTGGCTGCAGGCTGGCCCAGGCGCTTTGTGTGGTGAGGAAGGCCTGGCGAGCGGTGGCCAGGTCTTCCTGGCCTGCGCAGAACGCCTTGGCGCTGCTGGCCAGGGCGACGTCGGCCTCTTTCCAGGTAGCGTGGGCCGGTAGCAACACGCCTTCGGCCAGCGCCGAACTGGTGGTGGCCTGAGGATCGGCCGGCGAGCAGGCGGCCAGGGTCAGGCCCAGCAGGGCGAGGGTCAGCGGAGAACGGATCATGCGCGGCTCCTTACAGTGAATTCAGAAACGCCAGAAGCGCGGCGCGCTCCTCGCTGGAAAATTGCAGCACCTGCTGCTTGGCCGCTTCGGCTTCGCCGCCGTGCCAGGCGATGGCTTCGAGCAGGTTACGGGCACGGCCGTCATGCAGGAACTGGGTGTGGCCGCTGATCGTTTCCGTCAGGCCGATCCCCCACAGCGGCGCGGTGCGCCACTGGCGCCCGTTGGCGAGAAACTCGTCGCGACCATCGGCCAGGCCTTCACCCATGTCGTGCAGCAACAGATCGGTGTAGGGGCGAATCGTCTGGCCCGCCAGCTCCGGTTCGGCGGCATCGGCAGCGGTGACGAAACTGGGCGTGTGGCAGCCCTGGCAGCCAGCGCGGTGGAACAGGCTCTTGCCGGCCAATACCTGGGCATCGTCGACATGGCGGCGTGCCGGCACGGCGAGGTTGCGGGTGTAGAACAGCACCATGCCCATGATGTTGTCGCTGACTTCCGGTTCGCCGCCATGGGGCGCAGCGCGGCAGTCGGACTGCGCTTCGGTACAGCCGTCGGTGGGCAGCAGGCTGCTGGTCAGGCCCATGTCCTGCAGGAAGGCGTGGGCATTCTGCTGGTTGAGCGTCGGTTGCCCGGCCTTCCAGCCGAAGCGGCCGAGTACGGTCTGCTGACGGGCATCGTCCCATACCCGGTTTGGCACGCCCCTGATGCCGTCACCATCGCGGTCGTCCGGGTCGGCGTTGGCGAGGATCGCCGCTTCGGGGATCGCTTCGAGCAGCCCCAGGCCGATCATCGGCGGTGCGACGCGGGCCGAGAACAGCGTGTCCGGGTGCATCGGCCCGTAGCCGAGTTGGCTGATGTTCAACTGCGGTTTGCGTAGTTCGAGGGTGTGCCCGTCGGCGAAGCGTACCTGTTCGGTGCTGTACTCAACGCGCACCTTGCCTTCGGGGGCGACGCCGGGGTTGGCCATGTCCTGCAACTGGCCGCCATAGGTGGGCTCGGGCACCACGCCGAGGCGCTTCAGTACGGCGCTATCGGCGTCGCCGGCCGGGATCGACAGGCGCACAAGCATCGATACAGCGTTGACGCTCCCCGGCTCGGGCGGGTGGCCACGGCCATCGCGGACATGGCAGTTCTGGCAGGCGTTGGTGTTGAACAGCGGGCCGAGGCCGTCACGAGCCGTGGTGGTCGACGGGGCGATCACCCAGGGGTTGCGGAAGAAACTGTTGCCCACGCTGAAGTCCAGACGACGTTCGGGTGCCAGGTTGGCGGAGGGCAGGGAAAAAGCCACGCGATCGCTGCGTGATACGGTGGCGGCGCCGCCGGACAGCGCTTCGCCAGGTTCGGCGCTGGTGAAGGTAGGCGACTGATCGCAGGCGGTCAGGCCGAAAGCCAGAAACAGCAATGGCAGCAGGCGACCGGATGACGCTGGCATGGATGAATCCGGTGGGCAGAAATCGAGGGCGGGAATCTTAGCAGTCTGCGCAGGTTTAAATAAGATGGATTTGCGTTCAATCGGCTGGTCCAGCAAGACTTTCCTCGGGAACCCAGCCGGTCTCGCCACTGGCTTCGCGCAGGCACCACAGCCAGCCATTGAGGTGGCGGCTGGCGACCAATTGCTCGCCCAACTCGGTATCCAGTTCCCGTGCCGTGTAGCGCTCCCGCGCTCGCGCGCGACCGTCTTCCAGCAACTCCAGAAGGGGCAGCGGTACCCAGCCACCGGGGTGGCTGTCAGTACGGCAGAAATACCAGTCCTGCCAGTCTTCGGGGCCTTCATAACGCTCGCCGAGGTGCAGCAAGGTGCCGGTCTCGAAAGCGATGGGGTCCGGATACTCGCTACGGTGCGTAGCGATTACCCGATAGCGGGAGGGCGTCATGGCAATCCTCATTTCACGGCGACTCGAGCGGTCAGCGAGCATTAAAAAGCCGGTGCGCAAAAAACGCACCGGCTCGTCAGTTACATGGATGAGGCGCCTGGATCAGAACTCGTGATCGGCGGTATCCGGGTTCAGGTCGCTGATGCCCAGCTTGCCGGCGGCCTGTTCGATGGCACCGGTCTGCTTGACCAGCGCAGCGATGGCGTCGCGAACCAGTTGCTGGCCTTCGGCGTTGTCGGCGGCGATCAGTTGATCGAAGTGCACGCCTTTGTTGGCGCTGTCGACCAGAGCCTGGAGCTTGGCCTGGGTTGCGTCCAGGTCGGCCTTGACGGTGCCATCGGTGGCGGCGTCGGCCTTGGCGACCAGGGAAGACAGGCTCGCGCCGCTCAAGGTGCTGCCGTCGACCTTCTTGTACTCGCCCAGGTAGACGTTACGGATGCCCAGGCCGTTGTAGTAGTGCGAATTGTGGGTGTTGTCGCTGAAGCAGTCGTGCTCGTCTTCGGTGGAGTTGGCTTCCAGGGCGACCTTCATGCGCTCGCCGGCCAGCTCGCCGAGGGACAGGCTGCCCATGCCGAAGAGCATCTTGCGCAGGCCGTTCTCGGCGGATTCGCCTTCCAGGGTGGCGCGGTAGTTGTCGGCCACGCCGGCTTTCCACTGGCCGGCCATTTCGTCGAGGTCGGCGACCAGCAGGTCGGTGGCCGCTTTCAGGTAGGCACGACGACGCTCGTTATGGCCACCGGTGGCGCCATCGCCGACCACGTAGTCGGTGGCCGGACGCTCGCCAGCGCCTGGGCCGGTGCCATTCAGGTCCTGGCCCCAGAGCAGGAATTCGATGGCGTGGTAGCCGGTGGCGACGTTGGCTTCGGAGCCGCCCAGCTCGTTCAGGCTGGCGAGCAGGTCCGGGGTGATTTCGGTGACGTCGATCTTGTCTTCGCCGACCTGGATCTCGCTGTGGGCGATGATGTTGGCACCGGCCGCCGGGTTGCCCAGGGCATGTTGGTAGTCGGCGTCGACGTAGTCGATCAGGCCTTCGTCCAGGGGCCATGCATTAACCTGGCCTTCCCAGTCGTCGACGATGGTGTTGCCGAAGCGGAACACTTCGCTCTGCATGTACGGTACGCGGGCGGCCAGCCAGGCTTCGCGAGCGGCTTTCAGGGTTTCGTCGCTGGGGTTGGCGAGCAGGGCGTCGACAGCGCTTTGCAGTTTCTTGGCGGTGCTGGCGGCGTCGTCGAACACGGCCGATGCCATGTCGGCGTAATGTTTGACCACGGCCTTTGCAGCGGCTTCGTCGAAGGCGCCGGCTGCTGCTGGTGCGCTGCTGCCGGTCGCTTGCGCAGCCGGGGCGGCGGCTTGGTTGGCAGGCGCCTTGTCTTCGCCGCAACCCGCGAGGGCAATGGCGATGGTCAGCAGGCTGGCAGAAGCCAGGGGCATACGAATCATGACGAAATCCTTTGCGTGTTAATGGGGAGTGCGCGTGGGGGCCACGCGAGCTGCAACATAATGCGAAAGATTTGCATTTTAAGCAAAGGGTCGATGTGCTGGTGCCGGATCGAGTCTGCTGGCGCGATCCGGTTTTCAGGCGGCAGGTCAGAGCGTGGCGGGGTTGATATGCCGCTGCGAGCGGCTGGACTGCTTGAGGTACTGGGTCAGCTCGCGGGCCGGCAGCGGCCGGCTGTAGTAATAGCCCTGACCTTCGTGGCAGCCCTGGGCGATGATGTAGGCTTCCTGCTCGGCGGTTTCCACACCTTCGGCGATGACCTGCATACCGAGGCTCTTGCCCAGCTGGATGATGGCGCGAACGATGGTGGCGTCGTCTTCGTCCTCGAGCAGATCCTGCACGAAGCTCTTGTCGATCTTGATCTTGTCCAGTGGCAGGCTCTTCAGGTAGCTGAGCGAGGAATAGCCGGTGCCGAAGTCGTCGATGGCGATCAGCGCACCGGAGCGGCGCAGGCTGAGCAGGTGCTGGGCCGCGGTGCTGATGTCTTCCATCAGGCCGGTTTCGGTGACTTCCAGCTCCAGGCTACGAGCGGGCAGGCGGTACATCTGCATCAGGTTGTTGACCACGCGCGGCAGCTCGGCGTGATGCAGCTGCACGGTGGACAGATTGACTGCCATACGCAGCTCGCTGTAGCCCTGATCATGCCATTCGCGCAGTTGGCGGCAGGTCTGGTCGAGCACCCACTCGCCGATGGCGATGATGCTGCCGTTCTGTTCGGCCAGCGGAATGAACAGGTCCGGGCCGACGAAACCATGCTGCGGATGCTGCCAGCGCAAAAGCGCCTCGACGCCCACCACGCGCTGGTCGCGGTAGCTGATCTGCGGCTGGTAGACGACGTGCAGCTGGTTCAGCGCCAGAGCGTCGCGCAGGTCCTTTTCCAGTTCGCGGCGACGGCGCATTTCGCTGTCGACACTGGCGATGTAGAACTGGTAGCGGTTGCGCGAGCGGCTCTTGGCCAGGGTCATGGTCTGCTCGGCTTTCTGCAGCAGCTTCTCGGGGCTGTCGCCGTCTTCCGGGAACAGGGTGATGCCGATGGTGGCGCGCAGTTGTACCTGGTGATCGTCGAGGGTGAAGGGCGTTTCCAGGTCGTCGAGCACGCTCTGCGCCAGCTCGGCGGCCTCGTAGGGCTGCTCGATATCGGCCTGCACCAGGGCGAACTGATCGCCGCCCAGGCGTGCCAGGGCGCCGAGCCGGCCACTGTGGCTGCGCAGGCGATCGGACAGCGCCAGCAGCAACTGGTCGCCGGTCTGGTAGCTGAACTGCTCGTTGATGCCCTTGAAGTCATCCAGGCCCACGCACAGCACGGCAACGCGGCGCTGCAGACGCCCGGCATCCTCGAGAATCTGTTCGAGCTGCTGCTGCAGTTGCAGGCGGTTGGGCAGGCTGGTGAGGAAGTCGTACTGCGACATGCGCTGCAGGCTGTTTTCCGCCTCGCGGCGCAGGTGCGTATTGCGCTCGATGGAGGCGAGCAACTGGTTGGCGGTATTGATCCACAGGCCTAGCTCGTTCTTCTCGTTGCCGGCAAGCATCGGCAGCTTGTTCTCGCTGGGGCGGTCCGGGTTGATGCTGCTCAGGTGCTCGATGATCAGCCCCAGGGGCTTGGTCAGCAGCCAGTAGTAGACCAGATACAGCACCAGGCCCATGGCCAGAGCGCGCAGCACGCCAGAGATGAAGATGATCACCGAGTTGGTGAGAAAGCTTTCCCCGTACAGTGCGGTGTCCAGGGTGATGTTCAGGTCGCCGTAGTATTCGTTGTAGGGCTCGCGGCCGACCAGGCGGGTGCTGAAATGCTGTTCCTCGCCGAGAATCGGGTCGGTCAGCCAGCGAATGGGCAGGTCGGCGAGGGGGCGGCTCTTTTCGGCGAGCATCTGTTCGCCCGGGTGGCCGATGGACGCCTGGCGCACCGATTCATGCTGGAACAGGCCTTCGACCACCTGCATGCCCATCTCGCGGTCCAGGCTGTAGACCGCCTGGGTGGAGGGATCCCGGAACATGCCGAGAATGCGCTGGGAGTCGCTGGTGATGGAGTGGCGCGTCTTGTAGATGTCGAACACGATTTGCCCGAGGCTGAGCACCACGCCCACGGCAAGCGCGGACAACAACACCACGCGCAGCAGTTTCACGGACAAGCTGTGCTTGAGTTCCAGCTTCAAATGGCAGTTCCTTGTGCGATACCCGGCGCCGGATTGGAGTTGAGTATTGGCAAACTCGCGTTGGCAGTCAAAGGGCGCATGCGTGCGCCGACCAATCTTGTCGCATCTGGGTTCTGTTTCGGAATGAAACGCCAAGTCTTGAGTGCCGCCTGTCGATGCCGCCAGATTGCAGCAGGCAAAAAAATGCCCCCCTGACTCGCATCAGGAGGGCATCTTCATCGAGCTAGGGCTCAGGCAGCGAAGTTCTTCGCCACGAAGTCCCAGTTGACCAGGTTCCAGAACGCCTCGACATACTTCGGACGTACGTTGCGGTAGTCGATGTAGTAAGCGTGTTCCCAGACGTCGCAGGTCAGCAGCGGGGTGTCGCCGCTGGTCAGCGGGCAGCCGGCGCCAATGGTGCTGGCCAGGGCCAGGGAACCGTCAGCCTTCTTGACCAGCCAGCCCCAGCCGGAGCCGAAGGTGCCGATGGTGACCTTGCTGAACTCTTCCTTGAACTTGTCGAACGAACCGAAGGCCTTGTCGATGGCCGCAGCCAGTTCACCGGTCGGCTGGCCGCCGCCGTTCGGGCTCAGGCAGTTCCAGTAGAAGGTGTGGTTCCACACCTGGGCGGCGTTGTTGAAGATGCCGCCGGAGGAAGTCTTGACGATTTCTTCCAGGCTCTTGCCTTCGAACTCGGTGCCAGGCACCAGGTTGTTCAGGTTCACGACATAGGTGTTGTGGTGCTTGTCGTGGTGGAACTCCAGGGTTTCCTTGGAGATGTGCGGCTGCAGGGCATCGTGTGCGTACGGCAGCGGCGGCAATTCGAAAGCCATGGTTATTCTCCTAATCAGGTCTGTTGCGATGAGCGCAAGGCCGATCACGGGCGGCCAAACATGCGTCGGCGGATTTATACCCTTTGCGACGCAGGGCAGGGATCATAGCACCGGGGCTACGCCATAACCACGCAGCAAGTGTGCGGGATACCAGTCCAGAGCCTTCGCGGCGATTCAGGCCAGCTTCATCATCGCCACGCCTGCGAGGATGATCAGGCAGGCCACGGCGCGCAACGGCGGCAGGCTCTCCTTGAGCCACAGCCGGCCGATCAGCAGGGCGAACACCACGCTGGTCTCGCGCAGCGCCGAAACCAGCGCCACCGGCGCCAGGGTCATGGCCCAGATGGCGATGCTGTAGGCCAGCATCGACATGGCGCCGCCCAGCAGGCCGGCGCGCCAGTGGGGCCCGAGTGCGGTGAGGACGCCCGGGCCGCGTTGCCCGAGTATCACCAGCGCCATCACCAGGCCGTTGACCGCGAACAGCCAGGCCGAATAGGACAGCGGGTCGCCATTGGCGCGGGCACCGCTGGCGTCGGCCAGGGTGTAGCCGGCGATGAACAGGGCGGTGAGCAGCGCATTGATCAGCAGGCCACTGCTGCTCTTGCCACGGCCGCCGCGTATCGCCATCAGCCAGATGCCGCCGACCAGTACGCCAAGGCCCAGCCATTGGCCGGCCGGCAATACCTCGCCGAGCAGCAGGATGGAAAGCACCGCCACCAGCAGTGGCGAGCTGCCCCGGGAAATCGGATAGACCTGACCGAGGTCGCCGTGCTGGTAAGCGCGGCTCAGGAACAGGTTGTAGCCGATGTGCAGCAGCGCCGAGAGGATGATCCACGGCCAGGCTGCTGCGTTGGGAACGGCCACGAAGGGCAGGGCGAGGAGGGCGACGATGCCGGCGCCAATCTGGATAAGCGAGGCGGTGAGAAAGCGATCAAGGCCGATCTTGAGCAACGCGTTCCAGCCGGCGTGCAGGGCCGCGGCGGCGATGACCATGAGAAAGACGCTGGTTTCCACTGCTGCTCCCTAGGGTCTGTTGCTGTTTCACGCACGGCCGCGCCGGAGCCCGTTTTGCCGCAAGGCAAGGCACGAGCCGCGAAGTTTAGCGGGCTAAATGAGCCGGCGAGAAACGCAGCATCGCGACAAAACGGGCCCGGCCCTTCGGGTTGTGCGGGAAATCTCGCCATGCGTCGTTGGAGGACTTGGCAAGGGAACAACCATTCCCTGCGTCCTCCGCCTAGCGGATCGCCGCCCGGCCTGGCGAGATTTCTCGCGACAACGCGGCTCGCGTTGAAACGGCAACAGACCCTAGGGTCAGGCGGGCCCCAGCATAACAGCTGGGGCCGCCGTGATGCCGGCGTTACAGCGGGCTGGCGATCAGTTGCCAGGCGATGGCGAACATCATGGCCGCGACCACCAGATCGATGATCCGCCAGGTCAGCGGGCGAGCCAGCCAGGGCGCGAGCCAGGCGGCGCCGAAGGCCAGGCACAGGAACCACAGCATCGACGCGCTGGCGGCGCCGGCCGCATAGGCCGAGGGTACTGGCTGTTGAGCGCCGAGCGAGCCGATCAGCAGTACGGTGTCGAGGTATACGTGGGGGTTGAGCAGGGTCACCGCCAGGGTCGCCAGAAGCACTGCGCGCAATGATCGCGAGGCACCGGTCTCGGTTTGCAGCCCGGCGGGGCGGCAGGCACGCCGCAGGGCCTGAGCGCCGTACCAGATCAGAAACGCGGCGCCGCCCCAGCGGGCGATGCCGAGCAGCAATTCGCTCTGTAGCAGCAGGGTCGCCAGGCCGAACACGCCAGCGCTGATCAGCAGCGCGTCGCAGACGATGCACAGCAGTGCGACAGGCACGTGATGTTCGCGGCGCAGGCTCTGGGCGAGCACGAAGGCATTCTGGGCGCCGAGGGCGATGATCAGGCCGGCGGTGATCGCCAGGCCGTTGGTGTAGCTCTGCCACATGGTGAGAGTCCTTGGAGGCGAACGCATTGAGCGCGATGGGCGGGTGGGGATGGCTATCAGTCTGCGCGCCAAGGCTGTATAAGAAAAACCAATAGTGCTGATCGCTCATTAGGAAAATCGATTGCTCGATTACAAGTTGCTGGCCGCCCTTGCGGCGGTCGTCGAACAGGCCGGTTTCGAACGCGGTGCCCAGGTGCTGGGCTTGTCGCAGTCGGCCGTGTCCCAGCGCATCAAGCTGTTGGAGGCGCGCATCGGTCAGCCGGTGCTGCTGCGAGCCACGCCGCCGACGCCCAC
The DNA here is from genome assembly GCF_001945445.1 of Pseudomonas sp. PA27(2017). Taxonomy (GTDB): domain Bacteria; phylum Pseudomonadota; class Gammaproteobacteria; order Pseudomonadales; family Pseudomonadaceae; genus Aquipseudomonas. Next base: position 87,498 of record NZ_MSXW01000052.1, on the reverse strand, counting down.
CGATGTCGGCCGGCGTTTGCTCAACCATGTGCAGCAGGTGCGCCTGCTCGAACGTGACCTGCAGCAGCAGGTGCCGGCCCTGGAAGCGGACGGCGAAACCCAGCGCCTGCGCATCGCCATCAATGCCGACAGCCTGGCGACCTGGTGGGCAGAGGCCGTCGCGGACTTCTGCGCCAGCCACCGGGTGTTGCTGGAACTGGTGGTCGAGGATCAGGAAGTCGGCCTCAAGCGCATGCGTGCCGGTGACGTGGCCGCCTGCGTGTGCGCGGCGGAACGCCCGGTATCCGGTGCGCGCAGCCTGGCATTGGGGGCCATGCGTTATCGGGCCATGGCCAGCCCGGCGTTCATCGCCCGGCACTTTGCAGGCGGCGTGAGCGCCGCCTGCATCGGCCAGGTGCCAGCCATCGTGTTCGGCCCGGATGACCAGTTGCAGCACCGTTATCTCGACGAACTCGGCTTGTCGGGCAGCTTCCTGCATCACCTGTGCCCGTCCTCCGAAGGCTTCGTGCGCCTGACCGCCGAAGGGCTGGGCTGGGGCATGGTGCCCGAGCCGCAGATGACCGAGGCGATGGCCCGTGGCGAACTGGTCGAGCTGCTCCCCGGCCGGCCCATCGACGTGCCGCTTTACTGGCACCACTGGCGCAACGGCGGTGACCTGCTCGACCAGCTCACCCGGCACCTGCAACGCCATGCCGGTGATTATCTGGTGCCGCTGGTGTGAGCAAAGCTGCCGCGATCCGCACAACGCCTTATAGTGCGCGCAGCAGCGGGCGGAGGGCGTGATGAAGATTTTGGTCACCGGAGCAAGCGGGTTCATTGGCGGGCGCTTCGCGCGGTTCGCCCTCGAGCAGGGCCTGGACGTACGCGTCACTGGTCGCCGCGAGGAGGCATTCGAGCACCTGATCCGCCGCGGGGCGCAGTTCATGCCCGGCGACCTGGCCGATCCCGAGCTGGCACTGTCGCTGTGCAGCGACGTTGAAGCAGTGGTGCACTGCGCCGGCGCAGTGGGGGTATGGGGGCGCTACGAGTATTTCCATCAGGGCAACGTGGTGCTCACCGAGAACGTCATCGAGGCCTGCCTCAAGCGCGGGGTACGCCGCCTGGTGCACCTGTCCTCGCCGTCGATCTATTTCGATGGCCGCGATCATGTAGGCCTGCGCGAAGAACAGGTGCCCAAGCGGTTTGCCAACCATTACGCGCGCACCAAGTTCCTCGCCGAGCAGCGCCTGTTCGGCGCCCAGGAGTTTGGCCTGGAGGTGCTGGCGCTGCGTCCGCGCTTCGTCACCGGGGCGGGCGACGTGAGCATCTTTCCGCGGATGATCGCCCTGCAGCGCAAGGGCCGCCTGGCGATCATCGGCAACGGCCTCAACAAGGTCGATTTCACCAGCGTGCACAACCTCAACGATGCGCTGTTCGGCGCCTTGCTGGCTGCCGGGCCGGCGCTCGGCAAGGCCTATAACGTCAGCAATGGCGCGCCGCTGCCGCTCTGGGACGTGGTCAACTACGTGCTACGGCAGCTGGAGTTGCCGCAGGTCACCCGTCACGTCCCGGTGGCTCTGGCGCGCAGCCTGGCCGTCGCCAGCGAAGGCGTCTGCAGCCTCCTGCCCGGTCGCCCTGAGCCAGCGCTGACCCGACTGGCAGTGGACGTGATGAGCCGCGACTTCTCCCTGGACATCAGCCAGGCCCGTGAGCATCTGGACTACCAGGCGAGCCATGGCCTGTGGCCGGCGCTGGACGAATTCTGTAGATGGTGGCGGGCGCAAGGCTAGTGCCCTGAACCAGGGCCATCGCGGAACCCGAGTCGCCCAACGTGGGTCTCTGTGCCCAATGCAGGCCGTCGCGAGACGTCGATTACTGGCACTACGACACCCAAGCGCCAGCCGTGAATCGGTATACTGCGCGGCACTTGCCTCCACCGTGGTTTTCTCAAGGTCCCCACATGCGTAACGATGCCCACGACGAATTCGATGACGTACCCAGCCTGACACCGGATCGCCGCGATCAGGACGATTTCGAGCCCGAACCGCAACCCTACGCCCGTACCGGCGGCACCTCGCGCAAGGCCAAGGCGCCGCGCTCGGCCAGCACCGGGCCACTGTGGGCGCTGGTCGGTGCCCTGAGCATCGCCCTGGCGGGCCTGGGCTGGTGGAGCTTCCAGCAGATCAGCCTGATGGAGCAGCAACTGGTGGCCACCCAGGAGAGCTTCGCGCGCATCAGCGAGGAAGCCGCCGGACGCATTCAGGATATTTCCGGCAAGGTAGTCGCCGCCGAATCGACCTCCACCAGCGGCAGCGAAGCGCTGAAACTGCAAGTGCGTCAACTGGAGAACAAGCTGAACGAGCTGAGCAAGCAGCAGCAAGCCGCTGGCGGTCAGCAGAGCGGGCAGGACAAGCGTATCGAGCAACTGATCGCCGACCTCAAGACCCAGCAGGGCGACGCTGGCAAATACGGCGACAGCCTGAAGACCCTGGGCAGCGGTCAGGACACGCTGAAAACCGAACTGGCCGCTGTGAAAACCGAGCTGGCTTCGCTGAAGAGCAGCCAGGGTGATGCCGGCAAGCTGGCCACCCAGGTCAAGAATCTGGCGGGCGAAGTCGAGGCGCTGAAGAAGGCCGGTAACGCCAACGCCGCGGTCGAGCGCCTGGAGCAGGACATGCTGGTACTCAAGAGCCAGCTCGACAACCGGCCGGCCGCCAGCAGCAATGCCGGCAGCACCGCTGAGTTCGACGCCTTCCGTGCGCAGACCACCCGTAGCGTCAACACGCTGCAGGCGCAGATACAGAACCTGCAGCAGCAGATCGACGCTCGGTGAGGACGATCTGCTGCGCGACGGGAGAGTCGCCAGCCAACAAAAAGCCCGCGTAAAAACGCGGGCTTTTTGTTGGCGCTCAGGAACGTTACAGGCGCGGGTAGTCGATATAACCGACCGGGCCGGAACCGTAGAAGGTTTCCTTGTGCGGCTCGTTCAGCGGCGCGTCCTGGCGCAGGCGCTCGGGCAGGTCAGGGTTGGCGATGAAGGGCACGCCGAACGCTACGGCGTCAGCCTTGCCGCTGGCCAGCCAGGCGTTGGCCTGATCCTTGGTAAAGCCTTCGTTGGCGATGAACACACCGCCGAACGCCTCTTTCAGGCCAGGCGACAGGCTGTCGTCGGCCTCGTGCTCGCGGGCGCAGAGGAAGGCGATGTTGCGCTTGCCCAGCTCCCGTGCCACGTAGGTGAAGGTTTCGGTGCGGTTGGAGTCGCCCATGTCGTGGCTGTCGGCTCGTGGCGCCAGGTGCACGCCCACACGGCCCGGCTCCCAGACGCCAAGTACCGCATCGGTGATTTCCAGCAGCAGGCGGGCACGGTTTTCCAGGCTACCGCCGTAGTTGTCGGTGCGCTTGTTGGTGCCGTCCTGTAGGAACTGGTCGATCAGATAACCGTTGGCCGCGTGGATTTCCACGCCGTCGAAGCCGGCGGCCTTGGCGTTCTCGGCGCCCTGGCGATAGGCTTCGATGACGTCGGCGATCTCTTCGCTTTCCAGAGCGCGCGGGGTCACGAAGTCCTTCATCGGGCGGATCAGGCTGACATGCCCGGCGGGCTTGATGGCGCTGGGGGCTACCGGCAGTTCGCCGTCCAGGTAGACCGGGTCGGAAATGCGACCCACGTGCCACAGTTGCAGGACGATCTTGCCGCCGTTGGCGTGCACGGCCTTGGTCACGCCGCTCCAGCCACGTACCTGGTCGTCGGACCAGATGCCGGGGGTGTTCGGGTAGCCCACGCCCATCGGCGTGACCGACGTGGCTTCGCTGATGATCAGGCCGGCGGAGGCGCGCTGTACGTAATACTCGGCCATCAGGGCATTGGGCACGCGGCCTTCGTCGGCACGGCAGCGGGTCAGGGGCGCCATGATGACGCGGTTGGCGAGTTCCAGATCGCCGATCTTGATGGGGTCGAACAGTGTGGTCATTGCCAGGATCCTCGAATCATTCGCTCGGTTAGGGTTGTTGAATGGGGTGAACAGGTCGTTTTGCGATGGCATCGAGCTCAGAGCTCACGGGTGATCCGCTCGATGAAGGCTTCGATGGTCGCGTCGTTGCGCTTGAAGAAATTCCACTGACCGACCTTGCGGCTGGTCACCAGGCCGGCGCGCTGCAAGGTGGCCAGATGCGCGGAGACCGTGGATTGCGAGAGCCCCGTACGCTCATCGAACTTGCCGGCGCATACACCAATGTCGAAGGAGTGGTCGGGCTGCACGAAGTGCGCCTCCGGCTCCTTCAGCCAGCGCAGGATGTCTCTGCGCACCGGGTGGGCCAGGGCCTTGATCACGTCGTCGAGGTCGATGTCGTCGTTGCTCATCGGGTCTCCTGCCAAATGCCCTGTAACGTCGTATCGCGATGGGACGAACTTTATATCGAGACTTGGCGATATGCAGATCGTTCAAGCAGATAGTGCATATCGACCGGCATGATGGCGCGCCCCTCGCCGTGGCCGGGGCGAGGCTTTAAGCTGGCGCGATGAACTACCTCGCTCACCTTCACCTGGGCGGCGATGCGCCGGCTGAACTGCTTGGCAGCCTGTATGGCGATTTCGTCAAAGGCCCGCTGGCCGGGCAGTGGCCGGCCGCCATCGAGGCGGGCATCGCGCTGCACCGGCGCATCGATGCCTTTACCGACAGCCACCCGCTCCAGGCCCAGGCGCGGGCACGCTTTCCGGCCGAGCGTCGGCGCGTGGCCGGTATCTTTCTCGACCTGTTCTTCGATCATTGCCTGGCCCGCGACTGGCAACGCTACAGCGATGAGCCGCTGCAGCGGTTCACCGACCGTGTCTATCAAGTGCTGGCCGCCGAGCCGCAGCTGCCCGGCAGCCTGCAGCACATTGCGCCGCGCATGGCGGCCCAGGACTGGCTAGGCAGCTATGAGGAGTTCGAGGTGCTTGGGCAGGTGATCGCCGGCATGTCCCGGCGCCTGTCGAGGCCTGGCCTGCTGGACGGCGGGCTGGACGATCTGCGTCGTCTCTACGAGTCGCTGAGCGAGGATTTCAGCGCCTTCTATCCGCAACTGATGGCCTTCGCCCGCGAGCAGCGCGAGGCGCTGCCCGTTCGCTGAGTAATCCGCGCCGGGTATCAGCTTTGCCCGGAACCGTTCTGTAATTTGTCGAACAGCGCGGCATCGACCTTCTTGCGGCGCGCGCCTTCCAGGTGCGCGCGCATGCGGTCGGCGGCGGCGAGGCGGTCGCCCTGTTCGATCAAGTCGAGGATTTCCAGGTGCTGTTCGACCTGGGCGCGGCGATGTTCACGGGACACGTCCACGCGGTATTCGACCAGGCGGCGCAGGCGATCCAGGCGCTTGAGCGACTGCAGCAGAAAACGGTTGCCGGAGAACCCGGCGATGATCTCGTGGAAGCGCGAGTTGGCTTCGTAGAGCTCCTCGATGGTCATGCTCAGGTAACCGCCCTCGGCGATGAACGCCTGCTGCTTGCGGCAGCTGGCCAGCAGTTCGCGATCGACCTGGAAGGTCGGCGACAGCAGCCCGGCCGGCTCGATGATCGAGCGAAAGGCGAAGCTCTCCTCATACGCCTCGATCGAGTCGATTACCGGCAGCATCTTCCAGCCCTGGCCGCTGCGCTGTTCGGCCCAGCCTTCCTGCTGCATGCGCAACAGCGCCGCACGCAGCTCGGCCCGCGACACGTCGAACTGGCGCATCAGCTCGATCTCGGTGAACTGCTCGGGCAATTGCCGCGACAGGCGCAGGGCGACGAAGCGGCGATACACCGAATCCTCCTCGGCCTCGGCGATTTCCTGCACCAGCTCGTTGAGCTCGTCGGCTGCCTGGGCGAGAAAGAAGCCGCGGTTGCGATCGTGCTTGAGCATGCCGCGCTCGGCGAGGTGATTGAGCACGAACTTCACCGGGGTGCGTGAGGTGTTCAGCGTGTGTGCCAGGTGCGACTCGACCAGGTGATGGCCGATGGGCAGGCGCTCGCGGCGCACGTAGGCGATGACCTCGCGGGCGACGCGTTTCTGCAGGGCAGTGAGAACCGCTGAAGGGGTGTTGTCCTGGGCCATGGCGGTGAGCGTCGATTCCTGTCCGGGGTGATGCGCCTGCGCCGATCGGCTCGGCAGGCGCTGCATTCTGCTACGTAATCGGGGCCACGAAAAGATGCCGGGTGGCTAGGAGGTTTTCAACTTATAATTGTTTTTTGTGACGCTAAAGATCAATAATGTGGGCGTCGAATCACGAGGCCAGTTGCATTAATCAATAATGAATGCCGCTGTGCTCGACAGGCTGTGAACAACGTAGCGATAAAAGACATCCAATAAGCAAGGCTTTCGTTCTCCGCGACCACCTCGAACTCGATCAATCACCAGGCTGCTGGTGCACGTACCGAAGGGGACGCAATGTTCAAGACCCACTGGATCAATCACCTGGGAACACCGCTGGTCGGTGCCCTCGGCGCGGTGATCGCGACCCATATCGGCTGGCCGCTGCCCTGGATGATCGGCTCGCTGGTGGCAGTGATCCTGGTGCGCTGCTTCAGTACCTGGCAGTTGCAGCCGCTGCCGGGCGGGCGCAAGTTCGGTCAGTGGATCATCGGCATCGGTATCGGCCTGCATTTCACCCCGACGCTGGTCGCGCAAATCGCCGGGCACCTGGTGCCAATCATCATCGGCGCCTTGATTACCGTGCTCAGCAGCATCGCCGGCGTGTGGTTCATGCGCCGCACCGGCGAAACCATGGCCACGGCGTACTTTTCCAGCATGCCGGGCGGCTCCAGCGAGATGGTCAACCTCGGCGCCCGTAACGGTGCCGAGCTGACCCGCGTAGCAGCGGCGCAGAGCCTGCGGGTGGTGGCGGTGGTGCTGTTGGTGCCGGCGGTGTTCAAGTTCCTGCTCGGCGATGGCGACGTTCACCTGCACGCCGTTCAGGCGGACTGGCCGTGGCTGGCGCTGATCATGCCGGTGGCCGGGTTGGCCGGCTGGCTGCTGCAGCGCTATCGTCAGCCTAATCCCTGGCTGTTCGGCCCGCTGCTGGTCAGCGCCGCCGCCAGCATCGGCTTCGACCTGAGCAGCACGCTGCCAGCCGGCGCCAGCCAGGTCGGCCAGCTGATGATCGGCAGTGCCTTGGGCTGCTTCTTCAATCGCGCATTCTTCCGCTACGCCCCGTCGTTCCTGGCGCGCACGATGATCACCACGCTGGTGATGATGCTGGTGGCGTTCGTCGGCGCGGTGCTGGTGGGCTGGGCGAGTGGGTTGGATATCCAGTCGCTGACTCTGGGGATGATGCCCGGCGGCATCGCCGAGATGAGCCTCACGGCCGAGACTCTGCAACTGGCAGTCCCGCTGGTAACGGCCATGCAGGTAGTGCGGCTGTTCCTGGTCCTGTTCCTGGCCGAGCCGATCTTCCGTCGCTGGCTGCAGAGCGAAAATCCGCAGTTGCGGCGGGCTTGAACGATCTCTTGGTAATTCCAAGGACAGTGGTCGCGATGCAGTGAGAACGGACGTTAGTGCACTACCTGTGGGAGCGGGCGGGGACGCCTAGTCCATGGCCGCGATTTTTTTCGCGCGCATGGCGCGCTCCCACCACTGCTGCAGTGCCTGAGCGTATGGAGGGATGCGCCGGGAAAGCTCGCGGTTGAAGCCGCCCCTACGCGGTCGCTGGGATTGCGCTTTTGGCTTGTCGCCCTTGCACCGCGGAAAAATGGGTTTCGGAAGGTGGTGGGCCGACTTCAAGCCGCCACCTGCGCCTCCGGTTGCGGCCCATACAGCGCCTCGCTTACGGCCGCCTGCGCCCGGCGGGCCAGCTCATTGCGGTTGCCCGAGTCGCTGGCGATTGGCTCCAGCAGCTGGATTTCCACTTCGGCCACATCGCTGTTCATCAGGCGCAGCAGGTGCGAGAGCATGTCGTCGTCGCCGATGAAGGGCGCAACGCTGCAACGCTTGCCATCGCGAACGTAGCGAATGGCGACTGGCTGCAGGTCGATGCCGCTTTCGATGGCGCTGCTTAGCAGGCGGCCATGGAAGGTGCGCAGGGCGGCGCCGTCACAGGTGGTACCTTCGGGGAAGATCAGCAGGTGACGGCCGCTGCCCAGATGGCGACCCAGTTGTTGGTTGAGCAGCCCGCCGTCCCCCGCGCCGCGGCGGATGAACAGGGTGCCGGCCTTGTGCGCCAGCCAGCCGGCCAGCGGCCAGGTACGCACCTCGGCCTTGGACAGGAACGACAGCGGCACCAGCATGCCGATCAGCGGAATGTCGGTCCAGGAGATGTGATTGCTCAGCCACAGCATCGGCTTGCGAGGCAGTTGCCCCTGCACGCGAACGCGAAAGGGCAGGGCGTTGCCCAGCCGGGCCAGCCACCAGCGGGTCAGGCGCTGGCGCAAGCCCATCAGGTCACCGCGTATCAGGCGTTCGACCGGCACCAGCAAGGCAGCCAGCAGCGCACCTACTGCAAGCACTGCCGCCAGGCGGGTCAGGCGCAGGTAAAGACGCAGTTTGCTCATGGGTTTTTCGGCCTGGAAGAAGGTAGAGGAGAAGGGCGCGCGGCGGACAGCAAATGGGCGCTGCCCGGCACGGCATTTCTACCGCGCCGGCGCGCCGTGGGCAAGTCGATCAGACTGCGGCCTTGAAGTGCCGTGCGTAGCGGGGGCACAGCTCGTCGCGCTTGAGCAGGATGAACACGTCGGCGACCTGAAAGTCCTTGTCCCAGCACGGATCACCGCAAATCTTGGCGCCCAGGCGCATGTAGGCCTTGAGCAGCGGCGGCATCTCGGCGATCACGTTACCGGAGACTTCCATCGCGGGAAGCGGCGTCTTGGGTTCTGCGCGCAGGTTCTCGGTGCACAGGTAGCGTTCGCGCAGGCGCTGCATGATGGCCTGGGCCTGGATGCCGCCGTCCTGCATGGGGATGCTGGCGCAGCCCATCAGGTAGCGGTAACCGCCTTCGTTGAGCACTTCGGCCAGCTCGGCCCACAGCACGGCGATGGTGCCGCCGTTGCGGTAAGCGGCATCGACGCAGGTGCGGCCGATTTCCAGTACCGGGCCTTGCAGGTGACGCAGGCCATGCAGGGCGAATTCCTCTTCGCTGTAGAAGCGGCCCAGGCTGGCCGCTGCCTGGTGGTCGAGCAGGCGCGTGGTGGCTACCAGCTCGCCGCTGTTCAGGTCGCGCACGCCGATGTGTTGGCAGTGCATGTCGTAGTCGTCCATGTCCAGGCCCTGCTCGGCGCCCTTGAGCTTGGCGTCGAATTCGGCGCTGAACACGCGAAAGCGCAGGGCCTGGGCTTCGCGCAAGGCGCGCGGCGTGGTCAGGCGCTCGGCCTGCAGGCGACGGGGAGTGTTGCTGCGCTCGGGTGCCATGGCGTTCTGGGTCATGCCTTACCTCCGTTGCGGGTCGGGCAGCCTTGCTGCGCACGAACCGGATTGGCCTGCAGACCTGAGCAAACTCAGGAAACACACTCAGGCTAGGGAGGGCGGGTGTCACGCCTGTGAAGGTTCGGTGATGCTTATGTGACAGACACGCAGGGCGGTTGGGACGTGAAACACAGGTGCAGCAGGCGGGCATCCTGCTTACCATGTGCGCCCCTCAACCGTTCGAGCGCTCACTGCGTATGTTCTTCATCCGAAACCTCGGTTTGCCCTTCATCCTGATCATCGGCGGCGTGGTCGCCATGATGGCGCTGGCGATCCTCGCCCGGCAGGGCGGTGATGCAATGAGCTGGGCACGGGCGGTCTTCCCCTGGATGATCGTGCTGCCAACCCTCGGAGCGGCCTGGGCGGCGCGACGGTTGGTGCAGATCTGGCAATGGCGGCGTGGAACTCTGGAGGGCGGTTGCCCACGGTGCACCGGCGTGCTGGTGAACGGCCGTTGCCGGATGTGCGGGCAACGCCTGTAAGCGGGCGATCGGCTTTGCTGATCCAGGTCAGCACGCGGCAGTCCACTGCTGCATAGGCTTTGCGCCTTTGCCTGACGAGTGTGCCGGTATGCGCCGCGACCCCATCGTGCTGTTCGATAATGGCACTCACCGCTGCATGATGTTCGACGATCTGGTCAGCGGCGAAGGCGTGCAGTCCAACCAGTTCCTGATCATCGATCACGACCAGTACCTGCTGCTCGATCCCGGCGGCGACCTGACCTACGTACCGTTGAGCATGGAGCTGTCCAAGCACATACCGGTGCAGGAGCTGACCTATATCTTCGCCTCGCATCAGGACCCGGACATCATCGCCTCGCTGGACAAATGGCTGCTGCATACAAAGGCCCAGGTCATCTGTTCCAAGCTGTGGGCGCGCTTTCTGCCGCACCTGACGGCCAACTACCTTGCGCTGAGCCGCGGCATCAACACCTATGACCGCATCATCGCCCTGCCTGACCGTGGCCAGTCCTTTGCCCTCGGGCGTTGCACCCTCAAGGCCGTGCCGGCGCATTTCCTGCACTCGGTGGGCAACTTCCAGCTCTACGATCCGTTGAGCAAAATCCTCTTCTCCGGCGATATGGGCGCCTCGATGCTCGATGATGCCGGCCCCGTGGAGGATTTCGCCGCCCACGTGCCGAGCATGCTTGGCTTTCATCGCCGCTACATGGCCAGTAACAAGGCCTGCCGGTTGTGGGCCGCCATGGTGCGCGACATGGACGTGGAGATGATCGTGCCGCAGCACGGCCGGCCGTTCGTGGGGCGTGAGGTGATCAGCGCGTTTCTGTACTGGATCGAGAGCCTGGAATGCGGGCTAGACCTGCTCGGCCCCGAGGACTACCAGCTGCCGCGTTAGCGCTTGATACGTGTCGCGCTTTGCAAGGCGCACGTGCCCGGCTATCGTGGCGCATCCCCCGCCGCCGCCGAGATATCATGCACCGCTTTTTCCCTCTCTCGTGTGTGGGTCACTGATGCCCGGTCAGGTCTTTCCCTGGCGCCAGGGCAACCAGTTCACGCTGCTCAACGATGGCCCGGCGTTCTTCCCGCGGATGATTGCCTGCATCGACGCTGCCCGTGAAACGGTCGAACTCGAACAGTACCTGGTGTGCAGCAGCGCCTGTACCGATGCGCTGTTGCGTGCCCTTTGCGACGCGGCCGAGCGCGGCGTGGCAGTGCGCTGCCTGTTCGACGCCTTCGGTTGCCAGGCGCTGAATGCCGCCGACCGCCAGCGCATGCTCGACGCCGGCATCCAGTTGCGCTGGTACAACCCGCTGCGCTGGCGGCGTGGCGTTCGCAACCTGTATCGCGACCACCGCAAGCTGCTGGTGGTCGATGACCAGGTGGCCTTCGTCGGCGGCACCGGCTCGACCGATGAATTCTGGACGCCAGGTGAGCCCGAGAGCGCCTGGCACGAAGTGATGGTGGAGATCGGCGGGCCGCTGGTAGCCGACTGGCTGCAGCTGTTCGACCGCCAGTGGCAGGCCAACAATTCGCGCTTTGCCTGGCGCCCCTATCTCACGCCTCACCGCCAGCCCTTGCCCCATCGTCCGGCAGAGGGCGCCGGCTGGGGGCGGGTGGCCTATGCCGATGCACGCCAGCACCGCGACATACTGCAATCGCTGGTCCGCGCGCTCAACGGCGCCCAGCACCGGGTGTGGTTGGCCACGCCGTACTTCCTGCCCACCTGGCGCGTGCGCCGGGCGCTGCGCAAGGCAGCAGGCCGGGGCGTCGACGTACGCCTGCTGCTCAGCGGCCGGCACACCGACAACCCGCCGGTGCGCTTTGCCGGGCAGCGTTACTACCCGCGGTTGCTGCGTGCCGGCGTGCGCATCTTCGAGTTCCGCCCGCGCTTCCTGCACCTCAAGATGGTGCTGGTGGATGACTGGACCAGTGTCGGCTCCTGCAACTTCGATCACTGGAACCTGCGCTTCAACCTCGATGCCAACGTCGAGACGCTGGACGCGGCCTTCACCACGGCGGTGCAGCAGAGCTTCGAGACCGATTTCCCGCAGAGTCGCGAGGTCGATCTGCAGATGTGGCAGGCACGTCCGTTCTGGACGCGCGTGCGTCAACGCATCTGGGGCTGGGCGGACAGGCTGATCGTCAACCTGCTCGATCGACGCCGCTGATACGCCCCAGGATGCGCAGGTACAGGCGCATGGTGGTGCCGACGCCTGGCGCCGTTTCCACCCGGACGTCGCCGCCCGTGGTATTGGCGAACTCGCGGGCCTGGGCCAGGCCCAGGCCGGTGCCCTTGCCGGCCTGCTTGGTGGTGAAGAAGGGGTCGAAAACCTTCGCTGCCAGCTCGGCGCTCATGCCCGGGCCATCGTCGCGAACGCTGAGCACCAGGTAATTGCCGTCGCTCAGTTGCTCGTCGCCTACCAGTTGCTGCTGGCGCGTGGCGATCAGCACCTGACCACGGCCCTGCATCGCGTCCCGAGCATTGCTGAGCAGATTGAGCACCACCGCTTGCAACTGCACCTCGTCGCACATCACACCGACATTGCGCGCGCTCAGGTCGAAATTCAGGGTGATGGCGTCGCCCAGGGTGCCGGCCAGCAGCTCGCGTGCGGCATCGAGGCGTTCGCTGATATCGATGCACACCAGCTCCGGGCCGTCCTGGCGGACGTTGGCGAGCAACTGGCGGATCAGCTTGCCGCCTTGCTCCACCGCCTGCAGGCCGGTCTGCGCGAAACGCTCCACCTCCGCCGGGCGCCGAGCCCTTAGCTGGGCCATCTGCAGGCTGGTGCTGAGCACCTGCAGCAGATTGTTGACATCATGGGCGATGCTGGCAGTGAGCATGCCGAGGGAGGACACGCGGCGCGCGTGACGTAGCGACTGCTCGGCCTCGCGGTGACGCGCCTGGGCCTGTTCCAGCTCATCGAGCAAGGCATTGGCACGCCGCTCGCGCTGCGATTCCAACAGGCGCAACTGCAGCAGCGCCGCGGTCTGCCGGGCCAGAGCCTGCAGCGCCCGGCGCTGGTGCTCGGCAAGGCTACGTGGTCGCGTGTCGATTACGCATACGGTGCCCAGCGGTTGGCCGGCGTCGGTGCGAATCGGCGCGCCGGCATAGAAGCGGATGTATGGTTCGCCGAGTACCAGGGCACTGTGCTGGAAGCGCGGGTCCAGCAGCGCGTCCTCGACCACCAGTACGTCATCGGGCTCGAGAATCGCATGGGCGCAGAACGCCAGGTCACGGTGAGTCTCGCGTACGTCCAGGCCGACGCAGGCCTTGAACCACTGGCGCTCGCGATCGACCAGGGAAACCAGGGCAATTGGGGTGTCGCACAGAGAGGTTGCCAGCAGCACCACATCGTCGAAATTCTGCTCGGGTGCCGAATCGAGGATGTCGAGGTGTTCGAGCGAGAGCACGCGCACTTCTTCGTCGTGCGGCGCAGGGGCAGGGCGATGGGGCATCGGGGGGTACCGCGCAAGGAGTGGCGGCATGATGCGCTGTACGCTGTACAGGTGGCAAGCGACTTGTCGGTTCTGCTGGCGCATCGGTCAGGACACACGCTAGCTGCCGGAAGTCCTGCGCTTGAAAGTGTGAACCCGCTTTTCACCGCTTCGGTCACAACCTGCAGATGGCCTTGAAAGGCCGCGAACAGTCGTTAGCCGATGAGGTGATTGCATGCAGATATTCCAAGCGTTGCGTGAGAGCCATGACCGTCAGCGGGCGATGGCCGAGGCGTTGCTCGCCACCACGGGCGATTCCCCCGAGCGAGCCCAGCGTTACAGTGAGCTGAAGGACGAATTGCTGGCCCATGCCCGGGCCGAGGAGCGGTTCTTCTATTCGCCACTTATGAAGCACGACGCGGGCGTGGACCTGTCTCGCCATGGCGTGGCCGAGCACCATGAGATGGACGAGTTGCTGGAAACCCTGGAAGACACCGACCCATCCAGCCCATCGTGGATCGCCACGGCGCGCAGGCTCAAGGACAAGATCTTCCATCACCTGGAGGACGAAGAGCACACCTTCTTCCAGCAGGCCGGCAAGATGCTCACCGACCAGCAGAAGACCACCCTGGCCAACCAGTATGTGAAAGACTACGAGCAGGCGCTGGACTGACCGGCGTTTGCCCCGTGCTCGTCACTCGGCGAGCAGTTCACGCACCCGCGAGGCCAGCGCGTCGAGGCTGAACGGCTTGGTCAGTACGGTGATGCCGGGTGCCAGTTGCCCGTCGGTCAGCAGTGAATTCTCCGCATAACCGGTGATCAACAGCACCGGCATGGCCGGCCTGACCAGCCTTCCGGCGTCGGCCATCTGCCGGCCGTTCATGCCGCCGGGCAGGCCGACGTCACTTATCAGCAGGTCGATGACGGCGTCCGAGTGCAGCAGGCTGATGCCCGCTGCGCTGTCGCTGGCCTCGATGACCTTCAGGCCCAGCTCTTCCAGCACGTCCGTCACCAGCAGGCGAATGGTCGGCTCGTCATCGACCACCAGTACGGTCTTGCCTTGCCGCTCCGTCACGGGCTCGAGTGCGGCCATGGTGTCCGGCTCGGCCTCGCTTTGTGGGTTGCCGCTGTGGCGGGGCAGGTACAGAGTCACTACCGTGCCTTCGCCGACCACCGAGACGATGCGCATCTGCCCGCCGGATTGCTTGGCGAACCCATAGGCCATGGAAAGCCCCAGGCCGGTGCCTTCGCCGATCGGCTTGGTGGTGAAAAAGGGCTCCACCGCCCGGGCGACTACCTGCGGCGGCATGCCCACGCCTTCGTCGCTGACCGCCAGGCTCAGGTACGGCCCCTCGGGCAGGTTGAGCGCTGCGGCTTGGGGCGCGTCGATGTGCAGATTGCGGGTGGTGCTCTTGATCACGCCGCCGCTCGGCATGGCGTCCCGGGCGTTGATGCACAGGTTGAGCAGGGTGTTCTCCAACTGCGAGGCATCCACCAGTGCCGTCCACAGGTCGGCCTGCAGATCGCTTTCCAGGCGGATGCCCGGGCCGACAGTGCGCTGGATCATTTCCAACATGCCGGCGATCAGCGCGTTGGCGTCGGTGGGCTTGGGCAGCAGCGTCTGCCGGCGCGAAAAGGCCAGCAGGCGGTGGGTCAGGGCGGCGGCGCGGCGGGTGGCGGTTTCCGCGGCGCCCATGTACCGCCCGAGCTCGTGGAAGCGGCCCTGTTCGATACGCAGGTGCATCAGCTCCAATGCGCCGGAAATGCCCGCCAGCAAGTTGTTGAAGTCGTGGGCCAGGCCGCCGGTCAACTGGCCGATGGCTTCCATTTTCTGCGACTGGCGCAGCGACTCCTCGGCCATGTGCTGGGCAGTGACGTCGCGGCCGACGAAATGGAAGATTCGCCCTGATGGATCCGGCGCGGCGGTCCACATGAACGAGCGTGTCTCGCCGCTGTTGCTGCGCAAACGGCTGGTGAAGCCGCTAACCTTTTCGCCCTTGCCCAGGCGCTCCATGAGGTCGAGTACGTCGGCCCAGTCGTCCTCGACCACCACGTCGAGAAAAGGGATGCTCAGAAGCTTTTCCGCGTCCCAACCGAGCAACTGGGTCCAGGCCGGGTTGATGGTCTTGAAATAGCCGTCCAGTCCCGCCGAGCCCATCAGGTCATTGGTGCTTTCCCACAAGCGGTCGCGCTCGGCGGTGCGCTTGCGCAGTTCGGCGCGGTTGAGCTTCTCGCGGGTGATGTCGCGTGCCGAGCAGTAGGTCTTGCGGCCATCGGGCACGGCTACCCAGGACAACCAGCGCCATTCGCCGTTGCGGCAGCGGAAGCGATGTTCCAGACCCAACGCCGGCTCGCCGGCCTCCTTGAACTTGCGCCACACGTTTTGCGTGCCGGCCTGATCCTTGGGGTGGACGAATTCGAGGAAGTGCACGCTGGCCAGCTCTTCCTCGGACCAGCCCAAGGTGACCTGCCATGCCGGGTTAGTGGCTTCGAAGTAGCCGTCGTGGTTGAGCACGCCGAGCAGGTCGGGAGTGATCTGCCACGTACGGCCGCGTTCGAAGGTCTGGGCGATGACCTTCTGCTCCAGCTCGGCATTGAGCGCCATGACCCGGGCGATGGCCCGGTCACGTTCGCCTTCGATGGCGCGCCGCTCTTCGACGTTGATCAGCACGCCGGGAAAGCTCAGGCCCGTGCCATCGGCTGCCAATTCGACGCGGCCGTTGGCTTCCAGCCAGTAATAACGGCCATCGGCGCGGCGCACGCGGTACTGATGAGCGTAGGGGCCACCGCGGGCGATGGCCTGGCTGATCGCTTCGTGCAGGCTGTCGATGTCGTCGGGGTGAACCGTGGCGACCACCTGCTGCAGGCTTAGGCCGCTGCGGCCCATCGCCGGGTCGAGGCCGAAGCTGCGGGCGAACGCTTCGTCGACGGTGAATCGGTTGGTAGGCAAATCCCAGAACCAGGTGCCGATGATCGCTCCGGCGGCCAGCGCCAGTTGCACCCGTTCGGCGTTGGCAACGGCTGGCTGTTCGATGGTGACCACCTGAGTGGTTTCGATGGCCACGTTCAAAAAGCCGGCCACGGCTCCGCTCGCGTCGGTCAGTGGGCTGTAGGAAAAGGTCCAGTAGGTATCTTCGGGGTAGCCGTTGCGGTAGAGCACCAGCGGCATGTTCTCGTCATGCACGGGTTCTCCGCGAAGCACTCGTTCCACCAATGGACCAAGAGTCGGCCACACCTGGGCCCAGGCCGTCTCGATAGGCTGACCCAGTGCGCCAGGGTGCTGCTCGCCGAGAAGCGCTGCGTAGCAATCGTTGTAGAGAAAGGTTCGCTCGCGACCCCAGACTGCGCACATCGCAAAGCTGCTGTTGCGCATGATCGCGCAGGTTGTGCGCAGCTCGGTTGGCCAGTTGTGCTGAGCGCCCAGCGGAGTGGCGGCCCAATCGAAATCGTCGAAGATGTAAGGCACGGTGCGAACCTTGCGCTGGTAATGCGAGTCAGGCTGCAAGTGTGCCATTGGTAGGCACGCGGTAAACAGCAGCATCTGCGCTGATTTTCAGCGATTGACGATAATTCTGGCAGTGAAAGGCGAAACGTCGGCACAGGCTTGTACAGCGCCCATTCGATGTAGAACTTCTCGCCGCCTCGCTGCTCGAATCGAGGACAGGGGCGCTACATCCGGCCTCGCCAGCAGCGTGATAGGTAAGCCGATGCCGACAGGTGGCAAGCAGGACTTCCGGGTTGATAACGCCTCGTCAGGGGACATTTCCGGCTCGGGCAAGAACATCTTCTTCGCAGCGGTGGAAACCACCCGCATGCCGATGATCGTCACCGACCCCAATCGGCCCGACAACCCGATCATCTTCGCCAACAACGCCTTTTTGGAGATGACCGGTTACGACTCGGAAGAGATCGTCGGTAAGAACTGCCGATTCCTGCAGGGCTCGGAAACCGATCGCTCGGTGGTGACCCAGGTACGCGAGGCCATCCATGCGCGCCGGGAAATCTCGGTGGAATTGATCAACTACCGCAAGGACGGCTCCACGTTCTGGAATGCGCTGTTCATCTCGCCGGTGTACAACGATGCCGGCGAGCTGATCTACTTCTTTGCCTCGCAGCTGGACATCAGCCGCCGTCGCGATGCCGAGGAGGGCCTGCGCCAGGCGCAGAAGATGGAAGCGCTGGGCCAGCTGACCGGCGGCATCGCTCACGATTTCAACAACCTGCTGCAGGTGATGATCGGCTATCTGGAGGTGCTCGAGCGCTCGGCCAGCAAGCCCGAATACGATCAGGATCGTATCCTGCGTTGCGTCAACAACGCCCGCAACGCCGCCGACCGCGCTGCCACGCTGACCCAGCAACTGCTGGCGTTCTCGCGCAAGCAGAAGCTCGAAGGCCGGGTGCTCAACCTCAATGGCCTGATCAGCGGTTTTCAGGAGCTCGGCGAACGTACCCTGGGGCATGCCAATCTGCGCCTGACGCTCGACAAGACTCTGTGGAATTGCCGCATCGACCCGACCCAGGCCGAGGTGGCGTTCCTCAATATTCTGATCAACGCCCGCGACGCCCTGGAAGGGCGCGAGCAGCCCGTGGTGCATATCGAAACCAAGAACGTGACGGTCGAAGAACTGGGCAGCATGTCCTACGACGGGCTGATGCCCGGGCGTTACGTCAGCGTGGCGATCACCGACAACGGCATGGGTATGTCCGACAGCGTGAGCAGCCGGGTGATGGACCCGTTCTTCACCACCAAGGATGAAGGCAAGGGCTCCGGGCTCGGCCTGTCGATGGTCTATGGCTTCGTCAAGCAATCCGGTGGCACCGTGCGCATCTACTCCGAGGAGGGCGTGGGCACCACATTGCGCCTGTACTTCCCGGCCGACGACAGCCAGGTGATCCACAGCCCGGCCAAGGAACGTACCAACGAGCGCAACGGCACCGAGCGGGTGCTGGTGGTCGAGGACCGCCCTGACGTAGCCGACCTCGCCCGCATGGTGCTGGAGGACTACGGCTACGTCGCCGACATCGCCCTCAATGCGCGCGAAGCGCTGCTGCGCCTGGACGTGGCCGACTACGACCTGCTGTTCACCGATCTGATCATGCCCGGCGGCATGAACGGCGTGATGCTGGCGCGCGAAGCGCGGCGTCGCAAGCCGGGCCTCAAGGTGTTGCTGACCACCGGCTATGCGGAGAACTCGCTGGAACGCACCGATGCCGGCGGCAGCGAGTACGACGTGATCTCCAAGCCGTACGTGCCAAACGAGCTGGCGCGCAAGGTACGCCAGGTGATCGACGGGCCCACCGGCGTGGGTTGAAGCAGGCAGCCGCAGGCGCCGCAATGGCGCGCTGCGGCGCCGGACGAGTGGTCGCAAGACTATACGAACTGTTCTGCATGTATCCGCCTCACACAGGTATGGACAAATACATCAGCAGATTCAAGACGGAAACCGGCTGCCAGCTCGAACTTGAACGATGCCCTACCGGCATCTGCTTCAAGGCGATGTCCGCCGACGGGCAATGCCTAGGCCAACGGCACTTGAGTACGTCGCAACTGGGCAACGGCGCCCTCGTGCAAGCGGTGATGCTGGACTTCATTGCCCAGGTCAAGCGCTTGCAGGAACTCGACGGCATAACCGCTTCGATACCAACCGATCATCTCATTCAGGATGCCGACTCCGCTCCCAACCGCTGATTTCGGTTGCGGCATGCACAAATCCCCTCGCAAACGGCTGTTTCGCAGCTACCGTGCCTGAAGACGCGCTGTATAAAGTGGAGCCCTTTCGCTGGTACAGGCCGTCGCCCCATGAATCTCTGGTTTCGTCTTTTCCTGATGCTGTTGCGCCGGCCCTGGCGCAAACCCGTTTCGGCGTTCGATACCACCGTGGTGCGCATGCGCGTTTGGCCGCTGGATCTCGACCTGAATCGTCACGTCACCAACGGTCGCTACTTCACCCTCGCCGATATCGGGCGTATGGACTACGTGCTGCGCAGCGGCGCGTTCCGGGTGGCGCTCCGCCAGCGCGCGCTGCCCATCGTCGGTGACGTATGGGGCAAGTTTCGCCGAGAGTTGCGACTGTTCGAGCGCTTCGAAATCCACACCCGTATGCTGGGTTGGGACGACAAGTGGAGCTTCATGGAGCACCGCTTCGTCAAGGATGGCCGAGTGGCTTGCGTGGTGATCATGCGCGGCCTGTTTCGCGGCCGGCACGGCAACGTCCCGCCGGCCGACTTCGCCGTCGAGCTCGGCCTGCCAGAGCAATCGCCAGCGCTGGCGGACTGGCTCAGTGAATGGTCTGTGAGTTGCGACGGGTTGAGCGCTCAGCTGCGGGGTGAGGAGCAATAGGGGCGGGCGATTGCGTCAGGAGGAAAAACGCGGGCCGTCTGGCCCGCGTTTTTTTTGCAGCCTGGCCTTCAGGCCAGCGTCGCGAGGTCGGCGGCGTTGAAGCCTGGCAGCGGCTCGCCATTGCGCACCTTGTTGGCCCAGCCGGCATCGGAAATCAGCACGCGGCCTACGGCAATCAGGTCGAACTCCTCACGCTCCATGCGCAGGTGCAGGTTGTCCAGCACCGCAGCGCCGGAGCCCTTGCCGCCGAAGGCGCCGAAGAAGTCGCCGTCGAGCCCCACCGAGCCGACGCTGATGGTCGCCGCACCGGTGAGCTTCTTCGCCCAACCGGCGAAGTTCAGGCCCTCGGCGCCGTCCAGTTCCGGAAACTCCGGTTCCCAGAAACGCCGCTGCGAGCAGTGCAGTACATCCACGCCGGCCTCGACCAGCGGTGCCAGCCATTCGCTCATCTGTTCCGGCGTAGTGGCCAGGCGCGCGGCGTAGTCCTGCTGCTTCCACTGGCTGACACGCAGGATCAGCGGGAAGTCCTCGCCCACTGCGGCTCGTACCGCGCGAACCGCCTCGGCGGCGAAGCGCGAGCGCTCGGCGATCGTGGCACCGCCAAAGGCGTCGGTGCGGGTGTTGGTACCGGGCCAGAAGAACTGGTCGATCAGGTAACCGTGGGCGCCGTGCAGCTCCACGGTATCGAAGCCAAGGCGCTTGGCATCGGCAGCGGCCTTGGCGAAGGCGGCCACCGTGTCGGCGATGTCTTCCAGGCTCATTTCCGTGCCGCGCGGATCATTCGGCCCCACCAGCCCGCTTGGGCTCTCCACCGGTGCTTCAGGCTCCCAGCCGCCCTGGCCACGGGTCGAGCCGGTGTGCCAGATCTGCGGCCCGATAAGCCCGCCAGCGGCATGCACGGCCTTTGCTATTTCACCCCAGCCGGCCAGCGCCACGTCGCCGTGGAAGAAGGGGATGCCCGGCATGTTGCGCGAGGCCGGGCGGTCGATCACCGTGCCCTCGGTGAGAATCAGGCCGACACCGCCTTCGGCGCGGCGGCGGTAGTACTCGGCATGTGCCTCGGCTGGAATACCTTTTGGCGCCATGGCGCGGGTCATCGGCGCCATGACGATACGGTTGGGGAGTGCCAGGCTTTTCAGCTTGAAAGGGCTGAACAGAACGTCATCGGACATGGAGACCTCATCTCGGTTGAATGGCCGCTGCAGTCAGCGGCTGCTGCTTGCACGTCAAGGTAGGGCTGGAGGACTGGGCGCGCGATGCCGGCCGCAATCGACAGCGAAGCGCCGCCATATGCCCATGACCTTTATCGCGTTGCAAGCGTTGGCGCGCCGCTGATACGTACGCCATTCATAGCGCGAATACCGAGACAGGTTGCCGTCGATGATTAAGATTATGTTCATAATCTTTTTTGTCAATTCTTTTTGATTATGATCGACATCTATGTATAGTGAGGTCACTGAATCGAGCATCAATGCAGAGGCGGCGATATGCGCGTGAGCAAAGCCCAGGCCCAGGCGAACCGGGCGCTGATCGTGGAAACGGCATCGCAGCTGTTCCGTGAGCGGGGTTTCGACGGCGTGGGCGTAGCGGAGCTGATGGCTGCTGCTGGCTTCACCCATGGCGGCTTCTACAAGCACTTCGCTTCCAAGGCGGAGCTGATGGCGGAGTCCGCGGCCTGCGGCATCGCGCAAACCCTGGAGCGCAGCCAAGAGCTGAATGCGCAGCGGTTCTTCGATCTCTATCTGACGCGCAAGCACCGCGATACCCGCGACCACGGCTGCACGCTTTCCGCCCTTGGCGGCGATGCGGCGCGCCAGCCCGAAGCGCTGAAGACCATCTTCGCCGACGCCATCGAGGCCCTGCTCACCAGCTTGGCGCGCAATGGCGAGCAGGAAGCGGACGAGCAGCAGCGGGCCAGGCTCATTGGCCAGCTCTCCCAGGCCGTTGGCGCCATCGTGCTGTCACGCGCCTGCCCGGATGACTCGCCCCTGGCCGATGAAATCCTCAGCGCCTGCCGCGCGCCGCAGCCCGACGGTACACGCTGACACGCCGTTCACCGATGCGCATTCGCCACGTACAGGGAGACCGCCATGACCCTTCACTACCTCGATGACCTCACCCCCGGGCAGCGTTTCACCGGCGCCACCCGGGCGCGCGTCGACGAAGACGCCATCAAGGCTTTTGCCCGTGAGTTCGACCCGCAGCCTTTTCATCTCGATAACGAAGCAGCGCGACAGTCGCTGTTCGGCTCGCTGGCGGCCAGTGGCTGGCACACTGCGGCAATGACCATGCGCCTGCTGGTGGACTGCGAGCCGAAGCTGGCCGGCGGCATCATCGGCGCCGGTTTCGACGAACTGCGGTGGCCGCTGCCGGTGCGGCCCGGCGATGAGCTACGGGTCGAGCTCGAGGTGCTGGAGGTGCGACCGTCCAGGAGCAAACCTACCCAGGGCCTGGTCAAGCTGCGCACCACCACCCTGAATCAGCACGATCAGGTCGTACAGGTTTCCGTGGGCAATCTGGTGGTGCAGCGGCGTAGTTGAGCGACATACCTGACTCGCTGGCGTTCCAATGCACTGCCAGCGAGGCAGGCTGCTGGCACTGTTCGGATAGTTGCTGAAGCACGCTGATCGAGCCAAATCTCTCTCCAGACAGTATGATGGCGTATAGCTATGTCGTGCCGCAGCATAGGACGCTTCGTACCGCCGGGAGAGGGCATGGATTCGCTGAGCAAACCGCAACTCAAGGAGCTGGTGCGACGGGTGATCGTCGCCCAGGGTAATGCCTTCATCAAGGAGCTGCTGCGCAGCACCACGGCCAGAATCGGCGCGACCAAGGAGGACTTCGCTGCCAACCTGGATGCCGCCATCGATGCCGACGAGCTGACCCAGGAAAAGCTCGAAGCCTGGCTGGCGGAAGTCGAGGGTTGGGGCGACCAGCACCTTTATCTGATCGCGCCGCCCGAGGTGGATGGGGCGCGGCTGGCCGCCGGTATCGCCGCGAGCCCTCATGCCGAAGCGCTCGGCGCCAGCGCCAGCCTGGATTTCCCGGAGGCCCTGACGCTCACCCATATCGCGTTGTCCGACACTAGCCTGTCGCTGCTCTGGCATCAGGGCAAGGCCGGCTGGAATCGCTTCAAACCCAAAGATTTCACCCTTGAAGAAGGGCTGGAGCACTACCGCTTCGACGCCTACCGGCAGCGCCTGGATCGCAGCGTGGTGCGCTTCGAATGGCGCTTTGCCGATTCTTACTGCCTGGTACTGATTCACCGCAACCCCGAGATCGATCACAAGGCGGTCTTTCAGGACATCCGCCGCACGCTGGCCACCATCGGTTGCCCGGACGCCCCGGCGAAACCCATTCCCCTCGACCAGGCCGTCAAGGTGGCGGCGAGCAAGGGTAAGGGCGTGCATTCGACCCGCTTCGAACTCGATGGCGGCTATGTGGAGATGGCCTCGACCCTGGCCGACGGCGGCATCGACGCCGTGGAACCGGTGCGTGTGGTGCTGCAGGCGGTGGACACCGGCCAGTTCGACCGTGCCCAGGGCATGCTGCATTTCGCCGCCGAAGAACACGGCACCAGTCGGCGCATCGCCGTGCAGGTCTATGGCCGTGAAGCGCGGCTGCGCATCTGGGCGCAGTGCAAGCGTGAAGACGTGCTGCGCATCGTCGAGCTGCTCTGGGCGTATAACAGCGCGCCATGAACAGTGCACGGCCAGACCGCTGGCAGGCGGAAATCGACCGGCGGCTGGGTCAGGGCGTCGAGCTGGAGTTCACCCAGGCGCAGTTCGCCCAAGCGGTCGAGGCGTCGCCCGACGACAGCGGGTTACAGGCATTTCTCGATGGCCTGGCCAGCGCCCAGGCCGCCGAGCGCCGCGATGCCTATCGTTGCCCCATGGCGGGGTGCGCGCGTTTGTTGCCGGCAGGCGTGGCCAATACGGTCTGCCCGTTCTGCCAAGCCGACTTTCAGCAGCAGGGCGTCGAGCCCGAGGTCGAACCCAACTACCGGCTGGTGGGTGAGAGCAGCCGCGACATTCGCTGGGTGATCGTGATCCATGGCATGAACAGCCGGGCCAAATGGCAGGAAGCGTTCAGTTGGGAAATCGCCAACCGGCTCAGCTATTCGGCGCCGGTGCTGATCTACAAGTACGGCTGGGCGACCATCGACGTGTTCGCCCGCTGGCTGCATGAACGCCTTGCCAGACGCCTGGGCGAGCGCATGCGCATCGCCATCGCAGAGGCGCAAAAGAGCCGTCTGCCCGACAGGCCGGACATCATCGCCCACAGTTTTGGCACGCTGCTGCTGGCGCGGGTGCTGGAGAACCCCGAGTTCGCCGACCTGAAGTTCGGTCGCATCATCACCGCAGCGAGCATCGTGCGCCCGGATTTCGACTGGGATCGGCTCATCCAGCAGGGGCGGGTGGAGGCGGTGCTCAACCATGTCGGCGGTCAGGATCGCGCCGTGCCGTTCGCTCAGTACGCCATTCCCGGCGCCGGGCCGGGCGGGACGGTGGGCTACCTGGCGGCGTCGACGCTCAACGTGCGCGCCGACGGGTACGGTCACTCGGGATTCTTCATCCCGGAAAACCTCGGCGTGGCCATCTCGCGGGACGGTCTCTGGCAGGGCTTTTTGACCCGCCCGCTGGCGCACTTTCGCCCGGCTGGTGCCTTCGTTGCCGAGCCGCACTGGCGACCGGCGCCGTTGCTGGCAAGGGTGTGCACGCGGGCGCTGGCCTATGGGCTGTTCTGGGTGCTGGCGCCGTTCTCGTGGCTACGGCGCAAGATCGATCCTTAGAGGTTTCTCGAGGGGAAAGCCGAATACTGGGAATCGAACACGTGCAGCCTATAGGTGAGCTCCTGTGGGAGCGGGCCATGCCCGAGAAAAAAACGCCGGCATGGGCTAGGTGTCGCCTCCCGCTCCCGCAGTTAGTTACTCAGGCAGCGATGCATGGCCTGCACGGCCCGATCCGCCCACCATTGCTGATCGCATCGGCAGACGACCAGAGCGCCACCCACCTGATCG
This sequence comes from Pseudomonas sp. PA27(2017), assembly GCF_001945445.1. Taxonomy (GTDB): domain Bacteria; phylum Pseudomonadota; class Gammaproteobacteria; order Pseudomonadales; family Pseudomonadaceae; genus Aquipseudomonas. The sequence continues at coordinate 62,862 of NZ_MSXW01000052.1, read as the reverse complement.
CTCAAATCCGCGGCGCGCTCTTGATCGTCGACAGGGCGCGTTCGATGGCTTCGTGGGGAGTCGAGGGCATGGGTTGCTCGACGTAGTTGTACTTGCTGTTGTCGAGAACCAGCACCTGGGCCTTTTTAGCCAGCTTGTCGACGTCGTAGCCCAGGTCGATGCAGGCGCCCAGCATGGCCATTATGGCCTGTTCGAGCACTCGTTCACTCTGTGTAGCCATTTGCGCACCTCGGTCATGGCCTGTAGCTGGCCGGCTTGGGCACGGATGATTCCATGCCCTACTGGTGAGGTATGACTACGGACGAGGCGCAAGGATTCAGGAGAAGTTGGCGGTTGCGGCCGGCCTGCCGATGAGTGACCGGTCGGGCTCAACCCTGAGCACGGAAACCGCGATTGTGGCGAGAAAATGGAGAGCGCTCGCACAGTGCCATAACCGCCAGGATGCTAAGATGCTCGCCGCCTTTCGCAGCATGCGCACCATGCGCCAGGCCAGGAAGGCCGAACATTCCCATCATGGACATGCATTGAGCAGACGATGAACAAATTAGCAGCAGTAGCAGTAGGGCTGGTGGCGGTTGGCGCACTCAGCACGGCCGGCGCCTGGTACACCGGCACCCAGTTGCCCGGCGTTCTCAACGACCTCATCGAGGAATCCAACCGCCAGGGCGCCGAAGCGCTGCTGGGCACCGGAGCCAGCTTCAAGCTGGAGTTGGTGTCGCTGGAGACCCGTCTGTTCACCAGCACCGCACGCTACAAATTCAGCTTCGATGCGCCGTCCGAAGAGGGCGAGACGCGGCATATGGAAGTGCTGCTGCTGGACAACATCGAGCACGGCCCGCTGCCGCTGTCGCGCCTGATGCGCCTGAACCTGTGGCCGGTCATGGTCGCCAGCAATTACCAGCTGGAACCCAACGAGCTGACCCAGAAGTGGTTCGATGCCGCCAAGGGCGCCGCGCCGCTCACTGGCCAGGCCAGCCTGGGTTACGACGGTGCCAGCCGTGGCTCACTGGTGCTGACGCCGCTGGATTTCGCGCCGTCGCCAACCTCTACGGTCAAGTTCTCCGGCATGACCCTGGACTTCGAGGCCAGCAAGCACGCCAAGGAAGTGCAGGTCAGCGGCACCATGGACAGCCTGTCGATCACCAGCACCGAGGACACGCCGGTACAGGCCGACCTGCATGGCCTGACCGTGACCAGCGACCAGCGCCTGGGTAGCGCCGATTTCTACGTCGGCGACAGCAGCATCAAGCTGGCCACCGCGCAGATCAAGGTCGGCGACAAGCCAGCCGTGCTGATCAAGGACATCGCCCAGGTCGGCAGCCTGCAGGAAAGCGGCAACATGCTCAACGGGCAGATCGGCTATGACCTGGGCATGGTCAGCTACGACGGCAAGGACATCGGCGGCCTGCGCACCCTGTGGGCCATCAAGAACTTCGACAGCGCGGCGCTGCAGTCGCTGTTCAAGCTCTACCAGGACAAGCTGACGCCCATCCAGAAAGCCCAGGCCCTGGGTGAAGAGGCCCCCGCGCTCGACTTTTCGGCCGACGAAGAGGCGCGCATGAAGGCCGACCTGGAGAAGCTGCTGGCCGGCAAACCACAGCTGGCGCTGGACAACTTCACCCTCACCACGCCCCATGGCCAGGCCTCGCTGCGGGTGGTGGTGGACATGGACAAGCCAGAATCCTTCGAGCTGCCGCCAGACGAGCTGGGCCGGCAACTGATCGGCCAGCTGGATGCCAAACTGTCGGTCGCCAAGGCGGTGATCGGCGATGGCGTGCGTATCCAGGCGATGGTCGAAGGCGTCACCGATGCCCAGGCTGTCGAGCAGCAGGCGGCGATGATGACCGAGATGGGCAGCGGCATGGCCCTCGGCACTGGCCTGGTGACCCTGGAAGGCGAGACCCTGCAGTCGACCCTGCATTACGCCGACAACAAGGTGACCTTCAACGGCCAGGACATGAGCGTCGACGAGTTCGTCATGCTGGTGATGTCCAAGACCGGCGGCATGGGCGGTGGCCTGGGTGATGATGCGTCGGCCTACGGCGATGACGCCCCGCAAGACATGGGCGGCTACGACGACGGCGCCGATACCCAGGCGCCTGATCAGGCTGAGTGATCCCATCGCGTGATGGCAAAAAAGCCAGTCGAAGGACTGGCTTTTTTGTGGGTGAGGTGCGGGCTTAGAAGCTGTATTTGGCGGTCAGCATCAGGTTGCGCGGCGTGCCGTAGGTGTCGCCGCCGTACTCAATCGATGTGGAAATCGACGAGTAGTATTTCTTGTCGAAGATGTTGTTGGCGTTGAGCTGCAGATCCAGATTTTCGTTCACCGCATAACCTGCCATCAGGTTGGTGAGGGCATAGGCGCCCTGCTTGAGGCGGTAGCTGCTGCCGTCGTCCAGCGCGATGTCGTTGTACATACGGCTCTGCCAGGACATATTGCCGCCGACGCGCAGTTTCTCCAGCGGGCCTTGGAAACGGTAGACGGTGGAAAGCTTGAACAGGTGCTCCGGCATGTCGGTGTCGAAGCGCTTTTTCTCGTTTTGCGGGTTGGCGGCATCCTTCAAGGTGTGCACGCGGGCGTAGGTATAGCCTGCTCCGAGCTGCCAGTTTTCGGTAAGGGCGCCTTGGATTTCAAGATCGATCCCCTGACTTCTTACCTCGCCGGAGGCCAGATAGCAGGCGGTCTGCGGACAGCCTATCCTGGAAGTTTCCACCGCACGGTTCTCTTGGTCGATGCGGAAAAGAGCTGCGCTGGCGTTGAGGGCGCCATCGAAGTATTCACCCTTGATGCCCACCTCGTAGTTCTTGCCCTCGATGGGCCTGACTGGTGAGCCGGTGATGTCTTTTTCGGTTTGTGGCTTGAAAATGTCGCTGTAGCTCACATAGACCGAATGGTGGTCGTCCAGGTCGTAGATCAGCCCGGCTAGACGGGTGACGTTACGAGTGACCTTGTAGTCGGCATCCGAGCGTTCCTTGTCGTCGTAGTCGTACCAGTCCAGGCGGCCGCCGAGGATCAGTTTCAGGGGGTCGGCCAGGCTCAGGCGGGTGGTCAGGTACACGCCGTCCTCGGTAGTAACCGTGCGCTTGCTGCCGGTGCGCGTGAAGTCCGGTTTTCCACCGTCTACAGGCCAGTTGGTCACATAAGGGCTGTAGCTGTGGGTATTCATGTCTGTGATGCGCTTGCTGGCGCCTACCACCATTTCATGGGTGCGCCCAAAGGCCTCGAACGGGCCACTGAAGAAACTATCCAAACCGAGCTTGTGCTCGTCGTACTTGGCCTGCCAGACGGTTCGCTCCAAGGATCTCGTTGTTTCGTCGAATCGAGATTGGTATGAGCCCGAGAACAGCGCATTCAGGTCGGAATAATTGGCATTGACCTGCAGCTTCCAGTCATTTGCCAACTGTTGACGCAGTTCGGCGAACAGCGTGTTGGTTTCCTGCTCCTTGTTTTCCCAATCTGTGCCTGGGTTGTAGGAGCGCGGCAGATCCTGGTGGCGACCGTCGAGGCCTACCAGCGAGGCACCCCAGAAATTGTTGGTCTTGTCCTTCTGATGGGAAAAGCCGACTGCCAGGGTGGTGTCGTCGCTCAGGTCCGCCTCGGTAATGGCGTAGAACAAACCGTGATCTTCCTCGGCGCCGTCGACGAAGCTATTGGCGTCGCGGTAGGAGGTCACTACCCGGCCGCGCAGGGTACCGCTTTCGTTGAGCGGACTGGAGGCGTCGACTTCGCCACGGTAATCATCCCAGCTACCCGCTGCGCCGGTGAGGGTGACGTGCTGATCGGCCAGCGGGCGCTTGCGCACCATATTGACCGCCGCCGAAGGGTTGCCTGCACCGGTGACCAGGCCGGTGGCGCCGCGCACGATTTCCACCCGGTCGAACATCGCCAGGTTCGGTTGCACGCCCACACCTACGCCGTTGTAGCCGCTGGGGATGCTGTCATACATCAGGTTGTCAATCTCGAAACCGCGGGCGTAGTAGGTCTGCCGGCCTGGGCCGCTGGAGTAGCTGAGAAACACACCCGGCGCGGCGTCGATGGCGTCATTGATGCTGGTCATACCTTGATCATCCATACGCTGCCGCGTGATCACGGTGACCGCCTGAGGCGTTTCGCGCATGGTCATGGGCAGCTTGGTGGCGGTGGACATGGCGCCTGTGGTGTAGGAGCGCGAGCCTTCGGTGGTGCTGCCCAGCTGAGTGTTGGTAATTTCGGTGGCGCCCAGTTCCATCACGCCGACGGCACTGTCCGGCGCCTCGCTGCTCTGCTGGGCCAGGGCCGGCGCCATGGTGGCCATGCAGATGGCCAAGGCCAGGTGGTTGCGGGGCGCAGCGAAGCAGCGAGGTGGGGCGAGACGCGACATGACGGGTTCCCTGTTGAGCGAGTAGGAGGCGTTATGATTGTGAGAATCGTTATTATTATAATCTCAAGATGTGTCCGGATGACAAAGCGCGAATTCATCGACTCATCAAGGGTTTATCGATAAAGGCGGTGGGCCGCCGTGCAATGAGGGTGTTCACGATGATTGGCGAACCAGAGAACGGCGATCCGAAACCTGTGCTCAGACCCGCGCGGGTCACCGATCTACCGGCTATCTACCGGGGCGAACTGGCCTATATCCGTCAATAGGAGCCGCAGCATGAGCACGCCTGGCAAATGGCTGCCGAGCGGCATCTGGCGCTGTGGGTCGAGAACTTCGAGCGACTGACCATCGCCTGTGTCGATGACCAGCTCGTCGGCTATTCGCTATGGGCCGATGAGCTGGGGCACGCGGAGCTGTGCACCGTGCATGTCGGCGAGGCATATCGGAGAAGCGGAATCGGCCAGGTGCTGGTCGGGGCCTATATCGAGAGCGCCCGGCAGGCGGGCTTCGAGACGCTTAGCTTGCACGTTCGTGCCGACAACCCGGCCCGGCGGCTCTACGAGCGCGCCGGGTTCTGCCATGTCGGGGCCAACGCCCTCGGCTACCTGCGCTATGAGTTGCAGGTGGCGGGTTAGCGGCCTGCGGGGGCCGGCACCGCTGGCTTGAGCGGCCGGGTGCGGGGCAGCAGCGCGGTGGCCAGGCCCAGCAGCGGCAGGAACGACACCAAGTGGTAGACCCAGACGATGCCGTGTACGTCGGCCAGCTCGCCCAGGCCGGCTGCGCCAATGCCGCCAATACCGAACATCAGGCCGAACATCAGCCCGGACACCATACCGACGCGACCCGGCACCGCTTCCTGGGCATAAACCACCAGGGCCGCGAACGCCGAGGACATCACCAGGCCGATCATGATCGCCAGCACCGCCGTCGCCGTGGCGCCGACATAGGGCAGGGCCAGGGCGAAGGGCGCCACGCCCATGAAGGAGATCCAGATCACCGCCTTGCGGCCGATGCGGTCGCCCACCGGGCCACCCGCGAAGGTGCCGAGCGCCACCGCAGCGAGAAAGATGAACAGGTAGATCTGGCTCTGCTGAACGCTCATGGCGAAGCGTTCGATCAGGTAGAAGGTGAAGAAGTTGGTGAACGCCGCGATGTACACGAACTTGGCGAACATCAGCACGCAGATCACCGCGATGGCCTGGATCACCTGGCCGCGGTTCAGGCCAGCGGTCTGTTTGCTGGCCAGGCTTTTCAGCTTCGCCTGGCCGTGATGGACGCTCCAGATGGTGAGGCGGCAGAGCACGAAGATCGCCAGGGCGGCGGCGAGCATGAACCAGGCGATGGCATGCTGGCCGTAGGGGATGACGATGGCGGCGGCCAACAGCGGCCCCAGGGCCGAGCCCGAGTTGCCGCCGACCTGAAAGGTCGATTGCGCCGTGCCGAAGCGTCCGCCGGAGGCCATCCGCGCGATACGCGACGCCTCGGGGTGAAAGGTCGCCGAGCCTACGCCCACGACCGCCGCCGATAGCAGCAGCATCTCGTAGCTGTTGGCGAAGGCGAGCAGGGCGATGCCAATGAAGGTCATCACCATGCCGGAGGGCAGCAGGTAGGGTTTGGGGTGCTTGTCGGTGTACATGCCGATCCAGGGCTGCAGCAGCGAGGCGGTGATCTGGTACACCAGACCGATCCAGCCGATCTGCGCGAAGCTCAGCGAGAACTGGGTCTTGAGCATCGGGTAAACCGCTGGCATCACCGCCTGGATCATGTCGTTGAGCAGGTGCGAGAATGCGGCGGCGCCGACGATCGGCAGCAGAAAGCCATGGGCCTGGACGGGCGAGGCGACGTCGTTGGCAGCGAGTTCGGGGGAGGCGAGATCGGTGGTGGTTTTCATACGCAAGGCTTCGAGTGGCTGCTGGGCCGGCTGGCATCCGGGTGCCGGCCTGGCCTGGTGGCGGGACAGGGCGCCAAGCTTACGGCTGCAGGCCGCGCCTGTCTCGCCTGATTCGGCAACGGGTTAAACTTCCGCGCCGCCTCATGGGTCGATTTCGGGACAGACAGCGACCAAGCGGCGAGGGCCCATGTACGATCATCACTGCACCGCGTGGGTAAATTCGGGCCGCGACGGATCCACCCGATGAGTCGCCACGACGCGGCAACGCTGACCACCCCAGACGGCCGCTATCTGATCGTCAGGGGGCGGCTGTGGCGCCTGTCCAATCCTGCGTTGAGCGAGCCGCGGCTCCAGGCGTTGGTCAACCAACTCATGGACGCTCGGCGTCTGGTCAAGGCCGCCAAGGCGGCAGACGACGCCGCAGCGCTCGCCCATGCACGCGCCCAGGTGCAGGCGGCCAAGGTCGGCCTGGGTGAGCGCGGCCCGGTATGGTGGCGCGATGGCGCGCCGGACTACAACCGCCATCTGGTCGCCAATACGCCTTACGCCGACTGGTTCGAAACGCTTGTGCGCGAAGGCACGGCGGGCCAAACGTGATCGAGGCCGGCAATCCCCGCGCGGGGGGCTGGGCGCCGCGCTCATCTGTGCGTACGCTGTGCGCGCCCGGCCACGCATCCACAGGCGGGGCCGTGACGACGTTCAGGGCAGCAGGGGGCGATGTGATGGCGCGGCAGCGAGCGGGAAGAACCAGACGTGCATGATTCCGGTCGGCGACAGTTCGACCTGCCTTCGGGAGCCGGCAACCCACGTGGCCTGCTGATCGCCGCGGTGATTTTCGTGTGCGGCGTGCTGTTGCTGTCGACCGCCCTGCACGTGCGCTGGGACAAGGCCCAGGCCATGGCCAAGAGCACCGAAGCCATGCAGACCCTGGCGGCGGCGCTGAACAGCCAGGCCGAATCGACCATCCGGGTCGCCGATACCGTGCTGACCGCGCTGATCTCCATGCACCGCTCCGGCGGCCATGGCGAGGCCAACATCCGTGAGCTGAACCAGGTGGCCAGAACCCAGATACGCGAGCTGGGTGAGCTGGACGGCCTGTACATGTCCGATGCCAACGGCCAGTACTTCCTGGCCACCAACGCCGAAACCCATGCGCTGAACAACGCCGATCGCGTGTACTTCCAGCATCACCGACAACGTGCGGACAGCGAGCTATACATCGGCCAGCCGGTGCGCGGCAAGACTACCGGGCAATGGGTCATCACCCTGTCCAAAGGTATCTATGAGGACGACGGCACGTTCCGTGGCGTCGCCCTGGCCACGCTCAGCGTCGAACGTTTTCGCAGCCTGTATCGTTCGCTGCCACTCGGCGAGCAGGGCATCGTGGTGCTCGCCAAGCGCGACGGCACCATCCTCGCCCGTTCCGAAAGCGATGCGCAGACCTACCTGACCAACATCTCACAAAGCCCGATGCTCCAGGCCATCAACCAGGGCATCGACAAGGGCTCGGTGACGCTGACCGCCATCGTCGACGGCGTGCGGCGCATCTATGGCTTCGACGCCAGCCCCAAGTACCCGGTACTGGTGGCTGTGGCGATGCCGGAGCGGGAGGCGCTGGCTGCCTGGAAACGGCGTGCCTGGTCGATGTGGGGCTTTGCCCTGGCCGCCGTGCTGGGCGTCGGCATCATGGGCCTGTTGGTGCTGCGCGCCCTGGGCCGGCAGTCGGCCATGGCGGTGGAGCTGCACGCCGCGCACCAGTCCCTGGCCACCGCCAACACCACCCTGAAAACCCTGGCCACCGAAGACGGCCTCACCGGCCTGGCCAATCGCCGCCACCTCGACGGCTACCTGGCCAGCGTGTTCCAGCGCGCCGGCAGCGAGGGCACGCCGCTGGCCTTCGCGCTGGTCGATGTGGATTTCTTCAAGGGCTACAACGATGCCTACGGCCACCAGCGCGGTGACCAGGCGCTCATTGAGGTCAGCAAGGCGATGCGCGCCCGGGTGCGCCGCGAGGGCGACCTGGTGGCCCGCTATGGCGGCGAGGAAATGGCCATCGTGCTGCCGGACGTATCCGCCGAACAGGCCCTGGCCATGGCCGAGCAGGTACGTGAAGCGGTGCAGCGCCTGGGGATCGAGCATCGCCAATCCGCCTACGACCAGATCACCGTCAGCATCGGCGTGGTCGCCGGCGTGCCCGGTGAGGCGTTCAGCGACCCCGAGGCCATGGTCGCCGCCGCCGACCAGGCGCTCTACGCCGCCAAGGGCGGCGGTCGCAACCGCGTGGTGCTGGCCTCGCACTAGCTCAGGAGCGTGCCGGGCCGGCTTCCACCTGCTCGCGCAGCAGTTGCAGATAGCGACGCGCGCCGAGGCCCAGCGGGCGGCTCTTGTACCAGATCACATCGACCCACAGGCGGATCTGGCTGGCCATGTTGTCGAACTTCACCGCGGCCAGCACTCCCGAGTCGATCATCGGTTGTACCAGCGGATGGGGCAGGTAGGCCCAGCCCATGCCCGCCTGCACCAGATCGAGGGTGGCCATGTAGCTGTCGGTCAGCCATACCCGGTGCGACAGTACGATCTGCGGTTCCGAGGCCTTGGGATCGTCGCTGGCCACCACGATCTGCCGGGTATCGGCCATCTGCCCGGCGTCCAGCCGCTTGCCCTCGCTGTCGAACGGATAGCCCGGCGCCGCCACCGCGGTGAGCAACTGGCTGCCGGCCTCGGCGAAGGCTTCGCGCTCGTCGATGCCGGGACGCTCGAACATCAGGGCCACATGCGCGCTGCCGTCATGAATCATGCGCACCGCGTCGGTCTGTGCGGCCGAGCGAATCTCGATTTCCAGGGTCGGAAATTCCCGAGCCAGGGTGGTCAGTGGCCGGCTCCAGGCGCCGGTCTGCAGCTCCGGTGCCATGGCGATCACCAAGCGGCGTTCCAGGCCCTTGTGCAGTTGCAGGGCGTGGGCATCGAGCAGGTTGAGCTGGCTGGCCACCTGCCGGGCCTGGGGCTCCAGGGCTCGGGCGGCAGCCGTGGGCAGCGCCTTGCGGGTCGAGCGATCGAAAAGCGTCAGGTCGAGCTCCGCCTCCAGCTGCGACACCGCCATGTTCACCGCCGAGGGCACGCGACCCAGGGAACGAGCGGCTGCTGAAAACGAACCTTTGTCGATAACGGCGAGAAAGACCCGCAGCGTTTCGCTGGTGAAGATCATGGTTGTCAGATTTCCTGATAACAGTTGTCTTTTTGTATCAGATTCATGCGCCTAGCATCCAGCTCATCGAAACCCGGTTTGCGTGAGGTGGGTATGTTCAGGGCAATGGCAGGTCAGGTCGCATTGGTCAGTGGCGCCGGTAGTGAAAGTGGCATCGGCATGGCCATCGCACGTCGCCTCGGCGCGGCTGGCGTCAAGCTGATCGTTACCGCCAGCAGTGCGCGTATTGCCGAGCGGGTGGCCGAGCTTCGCGCTGCCGGTTTCGAGGCGGAAGGCTGCGCGGTGGACCTTACCGACGAAGCGCAGACCCAGGCCTTTGCCGATTGGGCCGAGTCGTTGTGGGGGCGCATCGACATCCTCGTCAACAACGCCGGCATGGCCATGCAGGGCAGCCCGGAGCCGTTCGTCGAAGTCGCCAAGATGAGCCTGGACGTCTGGAATCTGTCGCTCTCGCGCAACCTGACCACCGCCTTCCTGCTCACTCGCGCCGTGCTGCCGGGCATGCAGCGGCGCGGTTATGGCCGGGTGGTACACGTCAGTTCGGTGACCGGCACCCGTGTCGGCAATCCCGGTGAGGCCGGCTACAGCGCGGCCAAGGCCGGCATGGTCGGCCTCAACCTGTCGCTGGCGCTGGAAGTGGCGGGGCAGGGCATTACCGTGAACTCCGTCGCGCCGGGCTGGATCGCCACTGCAGCCAGCCTGCCGGAAGAAGTACGGGCCGCTGCCTACGTGCCGGTGGGGCGCGCCGGCCATCCCGAAGAAGTCGCCGCTGCGGTGGCTTTTCTGGCATCGCCGGAAGCCAGCTACATCACCGGCGAGACGCTGACCATCGACGGTGGCAACAGCCTGATCGAGAACAAGGCGCCCTGAGCAGGCCGTGTGAAAACTACTGCGCTCGGTCATGCGGCCTGCTGAAAGCCCTCTTTATTCCACCTTTCGAGCGGCCCGCGGGCCGAGGAGCGAATCGATGCAACCCGTCGTTCTGATTACCGGTGCCCTGGGTGGTATCGGCCAGGCCATGTGCGAGCGTTTCACCGCAGGCGGCTGGACGGTGTTCGGCACCGACCTGGACGCCAGCACCCTTGCTGCCCGGCAAGCCGCCGGCAAGCTGGCCGGCGCCCACGCCGCCGACATCCGTAAACCCGGCGCCTGCCGTGACGTGGTCGCCGCGCTGCTGGCCTCCACCGGTCGCCTGGACGCCCTGATCAACTGTGCCGGGGTATGGCGCGAGGGGCCGGTGGAGACGTGCAGTGAAGAGGACTTCGACATCGTGCTGGACGTCAACCTCAAAGCCACCTTCTTCATGTGCTCGGCCAGCATCCCGGCGTTACGCGAGAGCAGGGGTGCCATCGTCAACATCTCCAGCGACGCCGGCCGCCAGGGTAACCGCAACGCCGCTGCTTACTGCGCCAGCAAGGGCGCGGTGACCCTCATGACCAAGGCCCTGGCGCTGGACCTGGCCCCTGATGGCGTGCGCTGCAATAGCGTGTCACCGGGCGATGTGGAAACCCCGATGCTCAAGTTCCAGGCCGAGCGCTACGGCAATGGCGACCAGGACGCCTATTACCAGGATTTGCTCGCCAAGTACCCACAAGGCGCGGCGGCGCGCTTCATCCAGCCCGGTGAGGTGGCCGACCTGGCGTTCTTTCTCTGCCAGAGCGGCGCACGGTCGATCACCGGCGCGGATCTGGCCATCGACTGCGGGGTGTCGGCCGGTAACTGAGCGCTGCGTTGACCCCGACTGACAACAACAGGAGCCTTCCCATGTACCCGAGTGGCATCAACGATAAAGCCGTCGAAACCTTCGCCGCCCGTGAGCGCGAGCATTTCCTGCAACGCAACCCGAAATCCGTGGAATTGGCCAAGCGCGCCCGCAAGTCGCTGTTCGGCGGCGTGCCGATGCACTGGATGAGCGACTGGTCGATGCCCAGTTCGCTGTTCGTCAGCCGCGCCAAGGGTGCGCGCTTTCATGACGTCGACGGCCACGAGTACATCGACTTCTGCCTGGGCGACACCGGCAGCATGTTCGGCCACTCGCCCGAGCCCATCGCCCAGGCCATCGCCGAGCAGGGCGCCAACGGCCTGACCACCATGCTGCCCGGCGAGGACGCGATCATCGCCGGCGAACTGCTCGCCGAACGTTTCGGCCTGCCGTTCTGGCAGGTGGCGACCACCGCCACCGACGCCAACCGCTTCGTGATCCGCTGGGCCCGCGCCATCACCAACCGTAAGGTGCTGCTGGTGTTCGATGGCTGCTACCACGGCACCGTCGACGACGTCATGGTGCGCTGCAAGGAAGGCCGCACCGTGCACCGTGGCGGCCTGATCGGCCAGGCGCGCAACCTGGCCAAGACCAGCCGCGCCGTGCCGTTCAACGATGTCGCTGCGCTGGAGGCGGCGCTTGCCCAAGGTGACGTGGCGGCGATCCTCTGCGAGCCAGCGATGACCAATATCGGTATGGTGCTGCCCGAGCCAGGCTTCATGGAAAAGGTTCGCGAGCTGAGCAAGAAATACGGCAGCCTGCTGATCATCGACGAAACCCACACCATCTCCACCGGCCCTGGCGGCTGTACCCGAGCCTGGAACCTAAAGCCGGACTTCATCACCCTCGGTAAGCCGATCGCCGGCGGCGTGCCGTGCTCGGTGTACGGCTGCAGCCATGAAATGGCCCAGGCCATGCGCTTGGCTCAGCAGCACGCCAGCGAAACCAGCAGCGGCCATGGCCATAGCGGCATGGGCACCACTCTTGTCGCCCCCCAACCCTATACTAGTACCCTGAAATTAGGTTCTGTAAGGGAGTTGAGTAACTATTTTAAGCAACTATTTCGCTTTTCGCAAGCTTGTTTTCCCAGCTGAAGCTTGTCCTTCTGCGGGGGCTTCGCAGTAAGCACGGGGCGGATTGGGTGATCGAATAAAGGCCTGCAGCAGATGAGAGAGCTACATATCCCTCTCTTCTTATCACTTGCCACTGAGCCACCAGCGCTAAACACTCACTGGGCTGATCGCACGCCCATCTGCAGCCACATCACCGCAAGCCCGTCTATCCCGCAAGCCAGTTAAGACCATAACGTTTTGAGAGCCGGCACCTATGCGCGCCAAGCTCGCTTCATCGCTTTCCCGCGACCCGCGACGAATGTCGGCCTACAGAAGCAAGAAAGCCACCTTGCGGTGGCTTTCAAAGGACTGCAGGCAGCAGCTAATAAGGCGGATAGGCAGAGGGAGTGCTATCGATGTTCCTTAACAGTCACTAGCTCAATAGAGGAAATGCCCTTTTCAACGACATCTTTAGCCTTGGCCAGCATCGACTCTCTGAGCTCTTCGCGGGACATCCTGCTGCTATATATTTTCGCAAAAGCCTTATTTTTCAACGCTATGGGAGATCTATCGTTGGCGTCTGCGTTTGCGCCGTCAATAATTGGCTTAGCGGCAATATCATTCATTTTCACTAGCCTCCATATCGATGAATGTACGATATAATAATATCATGTCACATAAGTACGCGCAAATTGGCTGGAGCAGCTGTACAAACTGCGCATTACGGCTGTCGCCCATCAAAATATTTGTTTTGTTGTTATAAATATTTAAACACCCAACAGCTTTTTTTTCGTCATCCTTTGTGGGGCGCGATACAAGCGGTATCGAAAGTATTGAGGTGGCAACTCGATGGTTTGTGTAATATTTACCGATAGTAAATTTGTAGTGTTCTGTTATATGCGGATTGTGAAGCGCCTCATCCTCTAGCCACTCTTTGAAATGCGTTCGAGAGTTCTGGATGTACTGAGCTTCCATAGAGGCAACAGCAATAGGGCCGCCAGGTAGGTTCGGCTGGGACTTTGCGGCGTCGGTTGTGTCTATTTTGAAAGGAAAGCATATTGGCAGGATTTCATTGTCTGGCTCTGCGAGGGTTTGATTGCTAACAAGAGTCGACAGCTCAAGATCGCTGATGTGAAGTATGCCGTCGGCGTTATCCAGGCGAGCATCGATATTTGAACTAAATAAAAAGAATGGGCTGTCATTGACCTGTGATGACAGATGCTTTCTGATCTGTCCCTTATCCATCTCTACCATCATGATATTGGCGCGGTAGGTTTCTGAAGGTGCGCTGTCCCAGTTTTGGGCGAGCACGAGAATCTTTGTGAGGATGACTCGAATGTCACTTGCGAGAGTCTCTTTGCTCATTTGTTGCGATTCATTGCTCCGCTCTAAACTCTCATACAGCAGTCTTATGTCTATTATCGTGTCACTGTAGGCTGCAAGAAATTGCTTGGGCGGCATGGTTGTAAGGCGATCCTGGAGTTCTTTTTCTTTTTTGCGAGTTGTAGTAACTACACCAACCTCTCTGAGGAATACAGCAACAACCGCAGCAATGCAAAGTAATATGGATGGCCAGAGGTAGTCAGTGTTGAAAAACTGTTCTATGGTCTCGGTCTGAGAGAACTCAGACTTTATATCTGTGCTCATCACGGAGATCATTGCGGCACTTCCAATTGTTAGCAGCGCAATGATTAACGACCCCCAGCTCGTCCCTATCAATTGGCACACTATCAAAAATGATGTCTTAAGACGTTTCCATGCCCTACCTGCGCAAGACACGAGCCATGCTCGTGCGTCTCGTTTGATTGGCAGCCTTTTATTCACGTTTCAAATCCATTGTGAGTTTTGCAAAAACTTCTATTGCACGTTCGTTGGATGAGGATGACTACGTGGCAGCGAAATAAACTCGAAACACTGATGCAACCCTCAGTCCGGCGATGTGAGGCAAGATAAGATTAACACGCTGAATCAATTTATTTCATTTTTCCTCGTCGCAAGATCAGCCTTACATTGCCTATCGCTTAGTGTGCAAAGCAAGGTATTGACGAACCTGAGTGCTGTAATACCATGTCTGGATTCAAATGCCCTCACAAGGAAAAGTATATGGCAACGCGCTGCGTAGGGTTGGTAATAGGTTCGGGTGATGTGACCGTCGTAGATGCGTCCATACCGGAAGACCAGGATGCCCCGTTAACCCTGATCAGGGATGAAACTTGGAAGCTTCCCACCGGGGATCGTGCAAAGGCATATGAGACTCTTTTCCATCGCTGCAAAGGCTTCCTTGAGGGCAACGCTGTAGATCAAGTTGTCATCAAAGCGAGTGCACTTCCCCAGGGAAGCAGTGCGAGGGGCGGCTTGCTTGATGGTGCCGAGCTTCGAGGAGTAATCATGTGCGCAGCTGCTTCCGTCTGTGAAACACGAGTACTCAAGAAGGATGTGATCAGTCGGACATATGGGCGTAAGGTCGATGACTGTGTCGCAGACGATGCTTTTTGGGAGGCGCAACTGGAAGGGGCAAAGCTGCGTAAGGGTAGCCGAGAGGCAGCTATGTTGGTGGTTGCACATAGGGCTCGGCCATGAGCAGAGTTGTCCCAAACTTGCAGATCGTTAGGAAGTTGGGTGAAGGCCACTTTGGTGAGGTTTTCCTGGGGCAGGATGGGGTGCACGGGGAAGTGGCTGTCAAAGTTATAGCGCGCAAACCCGAGAATGATGATGCTGAGTGGCTCGCTATTAGGCAGGCCTTCCTTGCGGAGGCCAGACATCTATCAAGTGCCACTCATCGAAATGTGGTGCAGGTCTATGGGATTGACGAGTCTGCCGAGAACATTCGCTTTACGATGGCGTACTGCCCTGGTGGCTCTTTACACGCCCGCTATGAGGGTGGCCCTCTGAGCCTGAGTACGGTGCGTAGGCACGCTTTAGACGTTCTGATCGGTTTGGGTGCGTTGCACGGAAGGGGCATGCTCCATCGAGACATCAAGCCGGGGAACATTCTGCTTGATCACCTGGGGATGGCGAAGCTGGGTGATTTTGGTCTTGTGACTGACAACCTGCTTTTGGGGTATGGCTCCGCAGCTGGTTATGCAGACCACATCGCATGGGAAATTTGGCATGGCGGAGGCACTAGCGTCAGAAGTGATATCTGGGCCTTGGGCATGACGATTTATCGGCTGCTGCATGGCGAGGTTTGGTACATCTTCCAAAACGAATCCCCGCAAGATGCGGTAAAGAAAGGAGGCTTTGCTAAACGCTTGCGATGGTTGCCCCACGTCCCCAAGAGTTGGCGTCGTGTCATTCGAAAAATGCTTGCTGACGACCCTTATGACCGGTACGCAAATGCCGACCAAGCACTAAATGCGATCTCGGGTTTGCCGATCGATTCGGTATGGGATACGACAGTTGCTCCAAATTTAGTTAGGTGGGAGACACAGTCAGCGGGGCGCCTTAAGGTCGTGCAGTGGCAGTTGCACTCGCTGCGCCAGCATGAATGGAAAGCTTGGAGTGAGCCATTAGGGGACGGGCGTGTGAAGACTCTGGGCCAATCGCAGGGAGTCATCTCGCGGAGTGCAGTTGATCGAGAGCTCGAAGACTTCTTCTGCGTCTAAGCGCTTAGCCTGCCACACTGCGTAATCGGCGGGGTAATAGATAACCGCCGATAAAATCAGAGGCGTGCAGGGGATGAAGCTGGAAGTGGACTTGGACTAATGCGCGACGCTCAACTGCACAGCTAGGGCAGCATGTCGCAAGGGCGTCAACGCCCTCAGCAGGTTGCCAGATTGCACCGCAGAATGAGCATCGTGGGGATGTCAGTCTCAGATTGTGGTGTGTCTTGCTCATGAGGATCCTGCCTGGCGTCGAGGGGCCGAACCTTATTCAGATAGGGCTGCTTAATACTGTATACGTAAACAGTTGTTTTGGCTAGTGATGCTTTGGCAGCTATCACGGGAGTTTTCCGAAGATGATGGAGATTGACGAATCATTCTATTGGGAGCGCAGCGTAGGCTGAGATCGATGAGTGTGCAAATTGTTGCTGCTGTGCGCCTTGGGCTAGGCCTAGACAGCAGGCATGCTGCCCTGGACGCTGTTTTTTAAGAAACGTCTACAGGAGTCGAAACGTGCCCAGGTAAATTTGAGTCGACGTCGTTGCATCACGCTACTGCGTCAGGGAAGTTTGACTCATATTCGAGACGAGACAAGATCACCATCAGCAACCTCCTGTCCAAATCTAGGGCAGCCGCTTGCTGGGATGGCGTTGCCAGCACAATGGTGCCTATGGTCTCGTTGCCTGCAAGCCTGCAAGCCTGCAAGCCTGGAAGATTGGTGCTCCTCAAATGGACGCCAGCAGGGCAATATGCCCGCACTAATCATCGCAAATTCAAGGAGTGATTCATGGACGTGAAATGCGAACCTTTGGTGGTACACAACATCGGATTGGGTGTGCTTCGGGGCCGTTTGACAGAGGAAGGAAAGCTGCTCGTAGAGAACACGCCGGAGGCCAAGCTCGTGAGCTTCATGCCTGGTGGCGCGCGTCAGGTGGCTGAGGTTCTGAGGAATCCTGAAAATGCTCTGATCGTCGCGGGCCCAGAGGCTTTCGTGGGCGAGTGGCTGTGTGAAGGCCGGAACAATGCGAAAGCAGATGCACACACTCCTCCGGCGTTCATGTTCTACCGTAAATACGATAGACAGACGTCGCTAGACGTAGGCTGAGCACGCGAGCCTTTGCATCTTTCGGCCCCTGTCTCACCTGACTACTCAGATCTGTATACCAAGCGTTCTCTTCATGCTGATGATCTCCATATGTACCCCGCCGCTAGGCAGAGTCGCAGCGAAGTAAATCACCTAAACGCTCGGGCCCGGCGGCTCTTGGTTCAAGGTCAACGCGACACCTGCCATCTTAATTGCATCCAGCAATACGTTGATGATCGGATCATGGCCGGCAATCCCATGCTATGACGTTTTTTTTCCTACCATTTGCGCACTGCGACCGTAGCTGCTGCGAGGACGCTTGTAGAGGCAGCGCAAAAAACGTGCAGCTACTCATCAGGCTGTCACAGTGGTAACCAGTCATTGCTAAAGCTTGAATAGTGGGTAAAGGCCACTATGGTCAATTGGCCTGTAGCGATAAGGATTGTTCAAGATCGCCTGGCTCAGGAGATACCTCATGGCTAAGAACATCAGCGACATTAACGACCAGTACAGCTACAGTGATGAAAATCCGGGGGGTAAGCGCGATTCTAGCCTGGTTTCGTGTGCCCAGTGCGGCGACTACAACGAGCTCAAGTACATCTACGACGTAAAGCTAAAGCCACTGATTGATCAGAAAAAGATTACGCATGATGCGGCTATCAAGGCGTTAGACGAAGCGTGCAAAGAGATCAAAAACCCTCGCAAGCGCGAAGATTTTTATAAGCTGTTAACCGAGAAGCTTGGCCACACGATAAGCACTTAAAATTACAGCGTCCAAGACTGGCTCAGTTAGAGTTGCCTGGGCCGGTCGTTATATGGCCGGTCTGTCCCTGGCGAAGTGGACTGAGCTTCTGATCGCCGAGGATTAACTTTTCTAGTCGGGCGGTCTCATCCCATCGTGTTTGGGTAATACACCAAGCTTATACCTCGCCCTCTAGCGGTTACCAGAAACCCTCTTTTTGCTCGCGATCTTGGTCTGTAGGGTAGGGTGGCCATACTGAGCAGGATCGAGCCAAATGCAGTATCGTGAAGACATACTCGTATCGATCTGAGTGAATCTTCGTTTCCCGGACAACCGCATCCTTGTCGGCGTGGGGAAACCAGGTTCTAGCTGGTAGCTTCACACCGAGGCGATCATGTGTCACTTCCGGACAGGCTGCGAGTGAGCCCGGAGGTATCGGCGTCGCGACTCCTCTTGTGCGAAAGAAGGCACCATTGCGCCTGGCTGCATTGCTTGAGTATGCCCACTTCATATAGCCATCGCGCGATAGAAGCAGCAAAGCGCTCTCCCCGGTGGAACTGATCCATTTCAGCGCTGCAGCAGTGAGGGATACACCATAGCGATCTGCGCAGTGGCGCAGCATGTCGATATCGACATCCGGCGTTATCTGTTCACGAAAATCGTTCAGAGGCATGAGCAGAAAAGAAGCGAAAAGATCCGCTTCTGCTTCTATTGACCTTTCGTGCCAAGAGAGCATGTCTTCTTTACTGCACTGGAACTCATCCCGCAGCAATCGGTGAAGGATGTAATGGCCTAGCTCATGGGCTTGAGTAAAACGAATTCGTCCGGGGGACTGGATTTTCTCATTGTAAGCCAGCAGCCATTTCTTCTCTCGCTTCCCGTTGTGAAACAGAGCCCCTTCAAAGCTTGGGATGTCTACTGCCTCAACTTTTGCGATGGGATCAGGCCATCGAAAAATGCCGCCGGCTTCCAGCGCCAACATCGGGACATCGACGGGAAAACGCTGCCCACCATGTTGGCTACTGAAAAGGTCACAGATTTTGGTAAGCCGATTTGCTGCTCGCTGAGGCGTCCATACCTCTAGGTCGTCAACCATCAAAAATCCTTTTTGAACGTCTCTAGTATTTTTCTTAGTTGAGCCTTGGCATCGGGCTCAAGAGTCTTGTATCCGCGAAAGAACGCATCGTCGAGGTGCCGTTCTTCAGGTTGCCGTAAATCATCCTCAAGAAAATAGGCTGTCGCAACACCAAGCACATCGGCCAAGGCTGTGAGCTTTTCAGCAGAGGGCCGCTGCGACTCCCGGTTTTCAAGCTCCCAAAGGTAGCTTTTGCTCAGGCCCGCTGAGTCAGCCAGCTTCTCCAGTGTCAGTCCACGTTGCTTACGCAAATCGCGAAGCTTCTCGCCGAGACGAGTTGTCATTCAGGTGCATCTCCGTCGGTTACCAAAAAAATTGTACCACTATTCCGAACAAATGCTTTGACAATAACGGCAGAAAGTGTAGCTTACGTCACAAGTTCGCTTTTCCGAACTTTTTGTCTGGCTTGCCGATTGACCCTTTCGGCCCTTTGTCCAGGCCTGGTCTGACTGCGGTTTGCTTGGAGGTGGTATGTCTAGAGAGCATGTAGATCATCGAGACATTGCGCGGTTCGCCGAAGAAAAGGTGAATTTGCCCAAGGGCAAGGCTACGGAGTACCGGGCACAGGCGCAGCGCCTGCAGGACAAGCTTGAAGGGTACTTAAGTGAGCACCCTGATTTTTCGCTTAAACGCATGATGCTGTCGGGCAGTTTGGCCAAGGGCACAGCATTGCGCTCGCTCAACGACATTGACGTAGCGGTGTACATCAGTGGTTCAGATGCGCCGCACGACATTCGAGAGTTGATCTCGTACCTGACGGAGCGCCTGCGCAAAGCTTTCCCGAATTTCACGAGCGACCAGGTCACTCCTCAGACGTATTCCGTCCAAGTCAACTTCAAAGGGTCAGGGCTCAACGTTGACTTGGTGCCTGTCCTTTACAACGGCAAGCCCCAATGGCGAGGGAATCTGGTTAGCCAGGATGACGGGTCGTTTCTTGAAACGAGCATTCCCCTGCATCTGGAGTTCGCAAAGCAGCGCAAGCGCATCGCTCCCACCCATTTCGCCCAGGTCGTGCGGCTGATCAAGCATTGGGCTCGCCTTATGAAAGCCGAGCGCCATGGGTTTCGCTTCAAGTCTTTCATGATCGAAATGATTCTGGCGAAGCTAATTGATGAGGGAGTCGACTTCAGCGATTACCCCGAGGCGATGCAGTCTTTTTTCACCTATATCGTGCGCTCAGAGCTGGCTGAGCGGATTGTCTTTGAAGACAACTATCGTGCTTCTGCGGTGGGGGCATGCACCGATGTGCTGCAAATTTTCGACCCGGTTAACCCTGATAACAATGTTTCTCGTCTGTACACGCAGAGTAACGTGGATCTGATCATCAGCGCGGCTTCCGACGCTGGTGACGCTATTGACGGTGCTCTTTACGCAACCACCAAGCAAGCAACCGTCAGTTACTGGCAGAAAGTTCTTGGCACTACTTTTCAGGGGTGAGGTGAGATGAGTTCTTTCAGCTATACGACCTCAGCGTCGCAGACATTCACCATCACGCACGCTCGCCAACTTTCTGCGAAGGTTGCCACCGACCTGAGACGGATTCAGCGTTTCTACGGGGCCCCGAGTGCGTCACGCATTGACGACTATGAGAAGGAAATGGTGGCAATGCTCAAGGCCGGTTACCTCGACACGGTCACCTATGGTTTTAAGCGTAATGATGAGTGGATCGAGCCAACCTTGCGCTACACCGCGCAAGAATTGATGAGCTCCGGGACGGATGATGACCCCGGTAAAGTCCGCGCTAACAAGGACATCACGAACGCCAGCTTTTACAGCTTCATGACGTACAGCACCAAATATCACCAGGCCTCGGAAGCGGAACGCAGTGCCGCTTTAGGAGAGCTTCCTTTCAATCGGACTACTGCTTCTGAGCCCGGAGTCAGCGGCTACCTCGAACACGACCACAATTATTCTGCAGGCGGTCGCTCCCTAAGCCGTTCCACTGTGAGGAGTTTCACATGAGCAAGCCTTCTATCGATGAGCTCTTTGAGCGCCGCGTGATTTATCCTGATTTCGAACCCCAGGAGCGGCTTGCCCGTTTGGTTGGACTCGATGAGCAGAAACAGCGCCTGACCAATATCCTGGGACTGCTGGTTAATCCTTTTGGGCTTACGGAGTGGGCAGAGCGGCACCACCCTAATGCAAAAGGGCTTCTTGACTCTGTGCTGCGTCGCCCTCCTTTGGTTGTGCTCTCTGGTGATGTTGGGTCGGGTAAGACAGAACTGGCCGAAACGATCGGTGATGCTGTAGCGCGCCAGGAGGGTATCGACATCACCCTCTATCCGCTTAGCTTGTCGACGCGTGGGCAAGGCCGCGTTGGAGAAATGACACAGCTAATCTCTGCGGCGTTCGACTACACGGTTGAGGCAGCAGAGAAGCTGAAGTCAGCATCTTCGAAAGCACGCGGAGCAATTATCCTGCTGGTCGATGAGGCGGATGCCCTGGCGCAGTCTCGTGAAAGCGCGCAGATGCATCATGAAGATCGCGCGGGTGTGAACGCGTTCATCCGTGGAATTGACCGCCTTGCCAGTAGCCGGCTTCCTGCTGCGGTCATTATGTGCACAAACCGTCTTAACGCTTTGGATCCAGCCGTTAGAAGGCGTGCAGCAGAGGTTCTGAGTTTCACCCGGCCTAATGATGAGCAGCGCCGTTACCTGTTTCAATCTCAGCTGGGGGCACTCGGGTTGGGTGACGATGTGATTGGGCAACTGGTCAAGTTGACTGGGGAGCGTGGCCAGGGAGTCCCAGGCTTCACCTTCTCCGACATCAATCAGCGCCTGATCCCTTCAATCATCCTGGCGGCATACCCTCGCAATCCTGTCGATGCGCGAACGGCGTTGCTCACCGCCCACAACATGATTCCCACACCCCCATTTCAGGACAAATTCTGATAGCAGCTCGCTGGTGTTCTGGTGCTGACCGAGTACACCGTTTTTCAACAGCCGTAAGTTACTTCGAGGTGTGTCATGTCCGAATGGTCGCTAGCAACGCTGCTTTCATCCCTCCACGAAGACATTCAGGGTCGCCTGTCGACCGCTCGGCAGGCGTTCAAGCATCCAGGAACTAAAGGCGACGCCAGCGAGGGTGTCTGGTTAGAGCTTTTGCAGAAATACCTGCCTAAGCGTTACCAGGCAGATAAAGCCCACGTTGTCGATAGTCAGGGCAACTTCAGCCAACAGATCGACGTTGTGGTCTATGACCGGCAGTACTCACCTTTCATATTCACCTTTGGTGAGCAGAAAATCATCCCGGCTGAGAGCGTTTACGCGGTCTTTGAGGCAAAGCAGACCGCTGATGCAAGCCTAATCGCCTACGCGCAGCGGAAAGTAGAAAGTGTTCGAAAACTGCACCGCACCAGCCTTCCAATACCCCACGCAGGCGGCACATATCCCGCCAAGCAGCAGATCCCAATTATTGGCGGGATACTGACCTTTGAGAGTGAATGGAGTCCTGCCCTGGGCGAGTCTTTCGAGAAAGCGTTGAGAGGGGACATGGGCGTTGGCCGTCTCGACATGGGGTGCGTTGCCTCCCACGGTCATTTCTACTACGAGGCCAAGGCGGATCAATTCAACTTTGAACGTGAAACCAAGCCTGCTACCGCATTCCTGTTCAAACTTATTGCTGAGCTTCAGTTTAGCGGTACAGTCCCAATGATCGATATCGACGCTTACGCACAGTGGCTTACTAGCAGCTGATGGATCAACTGATCTACATGGACTGGCCTGTCCCGGAACTGATGGACAGGTAGTTAAGAGTTACTGCTTGCATAGCGCTGCTCGAACTCCATCGGACTGAGATAGCCCAACGTCGAGTGGCAACGGCGGTGATTGTAAAAGCGGATGTAGTCGAACAGGTCGGTTTTCGCCTCCCGGTAGCTAGCGTAGCGGGTCAGGTACACCCGCTCGGTCTTCAGCGAACGAAAGAAGCTCTGCATCGCTGCGTTGTCCCAGCAGTTCCCCGGACGCGAATGGCTGGGCACGATGCGGTATCGCCGCAGCAAGGCCTGGTAATCGTACGCGCAGTAATGGCTGCCACGATCCGAGTGCCGCAGTACCTTCGTTTGCGGCTGTCGGCGAGCCACGGCCATCTCCAGTTCGGCGTGTACCAGAGCCTGCTTCATCCGATGGTGCATCGCCCAACCGACGACAGCAAGTGATTAAGATCAAGCACCACGGCCAGATACAGCCAGCCTTGGGCCGTCCGCACGTAGGTCATGTCCGAGACCCAGTGCCGACTAGCGCGATTCGAAGCGAACTGGCTATCCAGGTGATTCGGGGCAACCGGCAGAGCACGACGACTGCTGGAAACCGGCCGCCAGCGCTTGCGCGAACCAACGCGCAGACCGGCTTTTCGCATTAGTCGAGCCACTCGGTGTCGACCACACATATACCCCATAGCCGCCAACTCGCCTTGATTCGGCGATGGCCATAGATTCCATTCACCTCGTGGTGGACGACGCGGATTTCCTCGCTCAGGCGCCGATCTGCCATCTCTCTCGCCGAAGGTGGCCGCTGCTGCCAGGCATAGACGCTGCGTGATACCCGCAGCAGCCGGTACATTGGCGCTACCGGACAGCGACCGGTCAGCACTTCGATGGCGCGGAACTTCACTTCGTGGGTTGCGAGAAGATGGCGAGCGCCTTTGTTAAAACATCGCGTTCCATGGTGAACTGAGCCAGCTGCTGGCGTAGCCAACATCTCTCCACACTGCTTGTCATCGCCCAGAAAGGCATCGTCACCTCACTGTTCGAACTGGCGCTTCGGTTTTCCTAGCAGGCTTTCAGCGATGCCAAGCGTCTCGGCCACATGACGAAGCGGCGTACCGGCAAGCCCCTAGTCTACTGCCTCGCGTTTAAAGGATTCGGAAAAACGTCGTCTGGCCTGGGTCATGAACACTCCTTGTGGTGGACATTATCCACCTTAAGTCAGTGTCCACTCAGCCCGGGACAGACCAGTCTGCGAGACTCCGGTGGCGACCGTGACCTTGCGTTATAAGCTTGCCGTTTCAGTTATGGTGGTAATCTTTGCCCTTGACCGAAGTGGCAGTGCTGGGAAGTCTGGCGCGCCCTAAGCCTGCAGGGAGCCTTGAGCTAGTGGATTCGCGACCAACCAACCCTCATTCTGAACCATCGAAGATAGCATCGTCAGCTGACCATGATTTACGTAAATCTAGTCTTCGCCCGCAGCCAACCAAGCGCGGCCTTTTAAACACTCTCACCAATAGCATTCTTGACGTCGTTGGATTTCAACAAGTCTCTGCGTGGAAAGCGGGACGTGAGGTAGGCACTGAAGAGGGTTTCAGTTCGGGGCGTGGTCAGGGGCTGGAGTCGGGCTGGGCTGAGGGTAGAGCCACGGGTTACTCGGAGGGTAAAAGTGAAGGCCTCAACGAGGGCTTCACTCAGGGACATACCCAGGGGCTGGACGAGGGGAAGCTAATTGTTGAGTTGCGTCCAGGAACCGCCGCGATTCCTGCTGCACCAGGCGTAAAAGAACCCGCTCTGTTCAAAGACTGGAGATTCGCGATTACTCCAGAGATGGCCGATGAGATCCGGCAGGATGTGGAGCACTATCTTCCTGACCAACCTCCGTCAGAGGATCAGTGGAAGATGATCTTGTCGACCACTCCGACCACCTCTGTCGTTGCCGGCGCTGGCAGTGGTAAGTCGACCACTATGGTGTTACGGCTGATCGTTCTCTACCACTATCTCAAGATTGATTTGTCGGGGTTGACGGTCGTTACCTTTACGAAAGAATCCAAACTTGATTTCGCAAAGAAAGTCCGCGAGGTGTTTGAGCTCTGGGGTTACGAGGTCAGCGAGAAAAAGTCGCTAGAGATTGTCCGCACTTTTCATTCTCGCATTCTATCGTTTGCCAAAAGTATCGACGGGCTTAGTGACGTCAAGGCTTTCGAGTTCTTGGACAACAAGCCGGATGAGGATGAGCGGGACGGATCAATGTTGCAGGTCAAGCTGGGTGAGACTCAGCTCGATCTAATGAACGCCGTTTACCAAGAGCTTTTCGAAACCAATCAGGTCTTTCGCGCATTGATAGGGGAGCTCTATCAGCGTTCCCTGCTACTGGATACGATGGAGAAAGATCATCCGGACGTACTTGAGCGCCAGGGTAAGGCCTGGCAAATGGCGAATATCGATGCTGCCTTGTGCGCTCAGCTCGAAGCTCACTGGCAAGCTGCCGGGCATTGGCCGATTGAAGGGATAGAGCCGGCCCAGAAGACCCTTCGATTGCTTGGAAAAGATTTCCAAGTCAATGGATACATCCCCGAGTTCGAGACCTACGTCATTTTAGGGGTCGATGAGACCGAACCGGATGAACTCAAGCTCGATCATCAGTATGGCTGGTACATGCGCAAGCATGTACGTGACAAGCGGACGCTGTTTCAGGCCTTTTGCAGTTCACGGGTCGTCTACCTGAACAGCTACGTCGATGCCACACAGTCGGTTGACGCGCTCAAAGGTCGTGTGAACGGGTGCCCGAAATTCCGGTACAAGGTCAGGGGGGAGATCAGCTCCAGCTATATTTTGGAGGCCTTTTTCTCCACCGCCTCTTTCATCGAAAACCTGGGGCTAGACGCCATCGAGGCGGTCAAAAATATGGGCCTGTACGAGGGTGACCCCGACGCCATGTTTTTCCACGCCATGAGCATTTACTGGGCCGCCTTTAACGAACGACTGCTGGGGATGAGTCCACCGGTAATGACGTTCAACAGCATGTTCGCGATGTTCAGCGAACGTGGTCAGCAAAATTTCCGGGCAGTGCCAGACAGCGTACTTCGTCCGATGACGACGCTGCTCATTGACGAGTTTCAAGATGTTGGAGCGAACACAATCTCTTGGGTGAGGGCGACCTTCAGCGAGATCGAGCGGCGCGGGCTGACTGCTAAGACCCTCGGTGCGCCGGCCTATGCTTCAGTAATGGCGGTGGGTGACGATTGGCAAAGCATCTATGGATGGCGTGGCAGCTCTCCGCGTTTTCTGATGGAGTTCGGCAAGGAGTTTAAGTCGCCGAAGCAGACACAGGTGTTCATGCAGGAGAACCACCGATCACACCAAATGGTGGTTGATGCGGCTGAAGCGATCGTCAATCAGACCCCTGGTTTTGAGAACAAGCATGGAATAGCGGTCAACAAACGTGTGATTGATAACCAGGTACCGGTAGAAGTTCGAGAGCTTGATTGGGGGCACCTAGTTTCGATGGTCGAACACCATTACGACGCCGGTCGTTCGATCCTGGTGCTTTACCGCAAGCGCGACACCAAAAAAGATGCCCAGACAAAGCTCAGCGATGTTATCGAACGAGCCCGTCAAGACGAGCGAGGCAAGGCCATCAAGTTTTTGACATACCACTCCTCGAAGGGCTTGCAGGCCGATGCGGTCTTTTTACTGGGGGACTGTGAGGTCACCACCTCATCGCCTTCGAGAAATGATTTCTATGCCCAAGCCGGTATGGCACATCCAGACGATCCCTGCGGCTATGATAGGGCGCAGCAGCAGGAGGCGCTGCGAACAGCTTACGTCGCGATCACTCGGGCCGTAACCTACTGCTATTGGTATATTTCCTGGGACGAAAAGGTGCCCGCGTCGGAGAAGGCAAGCCGTTATGTCAATGGGCATGAGGCCTATTGGAGCGTCGCGACCCCGCGTCCTGCGCCCCCGTCAGATGGGATCAAACGCAAAGCGGTGAAAGGCCGCTAGCTAAGGCTCATTTTTCCTATCCTCTGATCATCCGAAGGCGACATACAGGAACACAAAACAGCGTAGTGGCTGAGCGGTCAGGATGTTTGAGCGATATCCTCTTCAAGCTCCCTGACCGCTTTGCTTACTTTGATTTCAAACCGACGTTCCACCTCGGCGTCGGTTAACCTCAAAACCGCATCGCCAAGCCACATGGCCAGTTTTTCGCGTTTTTGATCAATTGTGAGCGCATCGAGATTAGGGATGTAGCCGTTGCTAGCTTTCATGCCCCGCTGTAGCTCGTAGAAAGTCTTGATTAGGGATTTGGGACGAATTTCGCCTCTGGGGCAAAAGCGGTCTACGAGCTTGCTTATGGTGTGATTGATGGCACGTAACTGTGCAGTCGTGGTGATTTGACAGAAGTAGGCGGCCCAGCCAAGACGCTTGCCTTTGAATATGCAGCCAGTAATCCTTAGATCGAGCTTCCACCGGCAGTAAGCCAGAGCTCGTTCCTTATCAGCGGGGCGTCGTGCGGATGCGAGTTTGTGCCGGTATGCTGTGAAAATCTTCGCGATCGATGATTCGAACCGAAGAATGCTTTCCTGGCGAATAAGCACCTGCCCCCCCTCGATCTGGTATCCCAGAAAGCTAAAGGGGTCACTAAGGTTTTCCACTTTGGACTTTGAACCGGGTTCAAAACCATGTGGATTGAGCTTCAGATCCTGCAGTTCAGCGATCAGCTCATCTGCCGTTGGGCGTGCCATCTTTGCCGGCGCGAGGATGAGGATGTCGTCAACGTACCGCTTGTACCAAATGCCGGGCCGAGACTCGAAAATGGCATCAATCTCTTGAAGTGCAATCTCTGCAAGCACATTCGAGATCGCAAGGCCTTGGGGAACGCCGACTGCTGGGCGTTCTGCTCCTTTACTTCCTCTGGATTCAGGCACTGTGGGCGTTGTGAGCGCATTGGTGATCAACTGCTTGAACTCAGGCTTCCGGATTTTTTTTCGGGTGGCGCTGGTTACCAATTCATGAGGAATGGAGGGGTAAAAGCTTTTTAGGTCAATTTTCGCGTATTCGGCATACACGTCAGAGTCGAGTGCATTTTTCAGCGAGTCGATGACGGTTTGGGGAAGCGTCAGTTTAGCTGTGGGGAAAACGTCCGACAGGCACTCACACAGTGCACGCAAGACGATTCTGTCCCTGGCGGTCGGAATAGATATTTGCCTGGGTGGGGACGACGCCCCCTTGAGAATTAATTTTTCCTTGTAGGCGGTGAATCGATATTCACCCCGGTGAACCTTCCCGACAATGTGATCAAGCTCTGTGCTAAGACGCTTATCGAGGCTGGTCGGGCGCACCCGGTCAAGGCCGATTGCACCGGAGTTTTTGATTTTATCTATGTAGATTTTCTGGAGGCGCTTTCGGGTAAAAATACTTCTGAAGGCCTTCGCCGCGCTCATGGCGTGCTCCCGAAGAAATACAGGCCAACCAGTACGGGGAGTACGTACAGCAACGTCGTGATCAGGAACCTCAGTGTTAACCAGCATATAGCAGAGAGATACTCAAAGCCCGACGGCGGCCGTGTGATCGGAGGGCTCGCGAAAACTCTTGCTATTCGATCGTCGATTTCCCGGTGGTTCTCTGACTCCGCCAGTAGTTCATCATACCTACTGACCTGCTCGTGGGTTGGTGCTGGGAACGGGGAATCAGGCGTGCTGTCAGGCAGTCCCCTATGGAGCTTCTGCAGTTCGAGGTAATTGGTGCGCATAAGCATCGCCCGGCCTCGAAAGTCGCGGTTCGCAACCGCGAGAGAAATGCCGAGTAGGGCAACGGAAAGAATCGTCGCCATTACATCTGTATCGGGGCCGAGTATGGTGCTGTGTCTAATGGTTAAGACACCCAGCGCGGTGCTAAGAATTGCGTACCATACGAGTAAGAGCTGTGAGTGAAAGTCCAGCCACTCTAGGCGTTTATGTGCCTGAATCCGTGCCTTATAAGTGAACCAGACGCTGTCCTTTTTCACGCACATCTCTCCATAGAAAGTGGTGAAGGAGTGGGGAGGCTTGAGTACCGTTGAACATCCCGCGTAGGGGATCAGTGGGCCGAAACCCAACAGCCGAAGCTGTTAATTATCAGAACCGCCCTCGTAGGCACGAGAGGAAATACCCACCCCTTCGCGAGTGATTCTACATGGCCACCATTGAGCATGGGAAGTGTGGGCTTCTCGACTTCCCGTTTCCAGCCATGGTTCACAGTGTGTGCTGGGTGCAGTCCAGTTCCGGATCCGATGCTAGCGCTCGGAGTCGGTGTCGACTTGTTACGTGTGAAGGGAGCCGTAGGGTCATAATCCTGAGCGCCGTGGCGCTCAGATATCAACTGCGCGGGGGCGAATACTCCGATTTACTCGGTTTGTAGAAGTTGTACTTGAGGCGGAGGCTGCGTAGCGATCAGCAGTGACTGATTGGTACGCTGGGGGTAACCCGCCTAGAGAGCGGGCGTGCTTGATCATCTGGAGCAGGGGCTGGCTTTCAGATAGATTTAGCGTAGATGATGGGCTGACCTTCAAACTTGCGAAGCTCAAACTGAAGCCTCGTTCCCACCTCGCCGAAAAACTCCGTGGCGCTATAGCCTGTGTTGTGACCCTCGTAATTGAATGGTTTGGAAAGCCTCAGTGGGATTTCCCTCTCAAGGATGTCTGGGTTGCGTTTGAGTAGCTCGTAAGCGCTGTAATCCTCAGCAGCCGGGTGCATTCGCTTGTGCTCAAGGCCGTCATGCTTATGAACATCAATCAGTTTGCATCCATCAAAGCTGAAGTCTACGGCGACGGTGCAGCCATGGTTGTTGCTGTCCCTGAAGGTGATCAGCAGGTTGGCGCCGTATTCTTCAATTTCTTCGCCCCATAAGGCGTGCGTGTATACCCTAATACCTTTGAAAGAAGGGAATGTAGCCGCCCTCCAGTTGACGCCATCTCCAACAAATGTTGCCCGAGTGCTCGCGAGCCTTAACCACCCAAACTGGCCGCTGTCTAAAACGACCATGTGATAGATCATGTGCTCAAGCTCAATCAACCTTCCATTTCGAGCAGGCCACTTGAGAAAGTCGCCGCTTTTCTTCTGGAATCTGACGAAACCCCTGCTTGAGGAGTAAGGGTTCAAGCCGACCACGCCTTGCTTCACGTTGGCGATGACCGAGAGTGACTGGACGGACTGGCGCATTCTCGCTGTCGTTTCTAAGCGCGATCGAGAGAGTGCCTCTTGTCGCTCCCGCTCTTTCTGGGCGGCAATTCGCCTGGCCAAAGCCTCGCGCTTCAGTGCTTTTGATTTCAGATCATCCTGGGCTTTCTGGCACTGCCTCTGGTACTCAATCCTTGCCGCCTCAAGAGGAGCGATGGCCTCAATCATGTCGTCGATATCTTCCAGGGTCAGTCGCTTGGCGTCCTTGAGCCATCTGCTGGCGATTTCTCGCGCTTGTGCTATCTCATCCTTGCCATCAATAAAGATAGACATCTCTTTGTTCATGCCGCAGCCACGATAGGTAGCATTTTGGCTGCCTAACGTAAGCCCCTGATGAGGGTCGATCACCATTTTTGCGTGGAGATTTGGCAGGTGATAGATGCTGCAGCCCTTTTTGAAAAGGGCTTTTAGCAGATGAATATCAGACGCTCGTGAGCTGAAGAGCTCCACATGGAACTCAGTGAAAAAGTTCGTCTCCCCATCCCTGGCAAGCGATAGAGGTGTTTTGCCTGTGAGGTAGGGCGAATAGACAAAAAACTGCTCAGAAGCCTTCTTGGCCATTGAAAACCAGCGACCCTGGATCTTTTCCTTGATCTGTACCATGCCTACATCCCTGCGAGAAAACAAAAAGGAAGACAATAGAAGCAGCGAGCATCGGCGTTGCAGGGGCCAGTATTGCTCCTCTCACCGCCCCTGGGATTACGCAAAACCGCCGTGTGGCCGGTAAACCGGCGCCCCCTTGAAAGCTAGCTGCTCAATCTTATGCCAGCTGAATGTATGGTGGCCTTGGCGGCCAGCGATCTCATTCCCCTGTCTGTGAGCTTGGCTGACTTCGCTAAGGAGCAAAGAAGGGTTGCCCACCGAGGGCAGTGAATAGTCCGTGTCATTTGATCACGCCCCTGACCAACAGAGGCAATTCCTTTTGTCCAAGTCGAGCGGCCCCAGATTACTAGCTGGCTTCTGTGCAGAGGGGCGGGGTGAGGCAGGGTATCATCAGTAGCTGTATCGCACCGTGAGTATTAGGATGGCGCAAAGCGCAATGGACAAAGACGCTAAAGGACTTTTTCGATGTCAAAAGCAGAGCAAGCTTTCCAGTACTCAATCAAAGACGCCGAGGAGCTCCTGGAACATTTCGATGCACTGAATGCTAATCCACCACCTGCCAATGCAGAGGTGCTCAAGCGAGCTGGCCTGGTCATGGCCCTGACGGCTTGGGAAACCTACGTTGAGGATCGTGTCACAGAGGCGCTGGCGATCCAGCTCAAGCTGATCAAGGGTAGCCGGTGCGGCGACTTTATGGCGGAGAAGCTGGAAAACGAGCTCAAGCGTTTTCATAACCCTGATTCGGCTAAGACCAAGCAGTTGTTCCTGGACTACCTCGGTGTCGATATCACTGCCACTTGGGCCGGCATGAGCAATGATGCGGCAGGAAACCGAAAGGCGCTTGATGCTTTGATAAGCAAGCGGGGTCAGGCTGTGCACCGATCCAAAGTACAGAGCACGGGAGTGCCGCCGGCTCATCTGGTCAAGCGAGATGATCTAGAGAAGGCCATACGATTCATTAAACTGCTGGTGGATAAAACTGATCGGTGCCTGGATGAGTGTCTTTAGCAGCGTGCGCACTTTGCCTTTACTCGAAAAGAGCTAAATTGCCGCCTGCACGGGTGCTTTTTTCAAACCAGGCCGCGTTAACATTGCGGATGATGCCAAGGCTTCGTAATTAGTCTCGCTTGGCTCCCTCCGAGCGATTTACATAAGCTTCTACCAGCCGCTTGTTGCAGCAGATCCCCACTCATCTGCTAGATCATAGTGAGGGTTCAGCCTCTCAATCCTCCAGATAACCCTTCTCCACGTACCGCCTGTAGTACATTTCATGAAGTTCGATATCTAACTGATAGGCCTGGAGCTGATCTTCTCCCTCCTCGTGTGGGTAGTCCTCAGGCCGCATCTGGCGGAGACGGATCAAGGCCTCCCTGAGCGCCTGGGCTTCCCTGAGTTTCCGAGCTTCAATGGTGTGGGCCAGATCTTTGAACCCTTCCGACTCAGAGCCGTTGTAGCAGTACCACCACTTCATGTCTTTGTAGATCTGCAGGTGGCGGCTATCGAAACCGCCACGGTGCTGATCGATGTCAAACGGGTATTGCCAGGGGTTTAGCTGGTACAGGAGGAATTCTTGCAATAGGTAGGCGGTGCCGTACTTGCCGTTGAGCAGGATTTCGCGGTGAGTGATGTAGGGCGACTCTGTGAGCATCGCTTTTACCTTGAAGTCAAAGAAACGTGCAGCTATCAACGCGGGAACAATACGGAGAGCCTAGAAACTCACGTCAGGTGCATTGATGCGCTGACAGCCAGTCGGCAAGTGATGACGGGCGAGGGTTTAATTTCCAGATCACCATTTCGCTGATCAGGCGTCATTCAGGTATCACTGATATAAAGGCATGTGGGAAACTAGCTTCAATACGGATCAGCGCGGTGCATAACCACCACGCGCCATCGCGTCCTGCAGCTTTGAGACTGCCGACCGGATTAAATAGGCCTCTTCATCACTCTCTGCGCATCCACGTAGCTCACTCCAAGTAAGACGCTTGAAGAACTCAGCAAGCGCTAAAGTTTTCCCGTGGCTCAATTCTGCATCAGTTTGGCAGCCGCCAATATTAAAAGTCACGATGACGTTCTTGTGTTGAACCTGATTACCCATGAGAAAGCACCATTTTTTAATCGGCTCCAGCTTTTCTATTCATCAATGAAGTTGCTCAGTAGAACTGCTAATGCCTTCTAGAGCACATGGACTAAAGCAGCTGTGGGAAGGTATCTATTTAGTCCCGCACTTTCAAGTCTTGTTGTTTTTGAGTGGTTTTCATATAGTTGAAGTATTTAAAAAAACATGAAATACGATTTAGGCATATATTGAATATGCATCACACACGTAGTGCTCTGGGCAATCGGAAGGCACTCGGTGCTTTGATCGTGAGGCGCGGCCAGGCAGTGCATCGTTCCAAAAAATAATCAGCTGGAGCGTCGGCAGCATACCTCGTCACTTGTGACGAGTTGGAAAAGGCAATCAGGTTTATTAGGATGCTCGCGGACGACACTGCTCAATGTTTAGAGCAAAGCCTACATGGTGAGCTGTAGAGGCGGGAGCTACCTCTTTCTTTGTCTGGACTCTCGGGTCTTGGATAAAGCTTTCAGGTAAGAAAAAGGCCGCTCTCGCGGCCTTTGATCAATCAGTCATTGCACCCAGCTCTCAACCGTCTCAGCGCCGTGCTCTTCCTTCCAGCTCTTAAGCACCTTGTGATTCCCACCCTTAGTCTCGATCACTTCGCCAGTGTTCGGGTTCTTGTAACGCTTGAGAGTACGCTCGCGGCGAGCCGGCTTAGCTGCAGCAGCCTGGCGGCTTTTACCTGCAGTAGGATCGAGCAGGTCAATGACGTTACGCAGCGAGTAGTTGTACTCACCCAGCAGCTTGCGCAGTTTGCTTTCAAATTCGATTTCTTTCTTCAGACCTTCGTCACCCTGAAGGGCCGCGAGGCGCTGCTTGTGTTCTTCGATCTGGGCTTCGAGTGCTTTGAATTCTGCGAGCTTGGACATGATGTCTCCCCAATTAAATTTTGGCTAAAGCTAGTGATGGTTTGTTGCTATCTGAATGGACAGTCTAAGCGAAAATACATTCCATTGCATTTTTTATAGTGACCTAGAGGAGGGTGGTCAGCTTATAATTCCGCGCTTGATTCTTGGAATTGAGCTGTCGAATGAAGCAAGTTTTTCTCGTCTTCGCGCTACTGGTTTTTAATGCAACCTCATCGTTCGCTAGTGCTCCGGCCAGTTTTGATAAGGCAAAGGTTGTCGCAAAGCGTGAGGTGTTTTTTGATCAAGCCGATGGGCCCATCGGTGATCTTTATTGCGGCTGCAAATGGCGTTGGGTTGGAACGTCCGGGGGTAGGGTAGACGCTGAGTCTTGCGGCTACGAAGTAAGAAAGCAGCCTGACCGCGCGGCTAGGACTGAGTGGGAGCACATTGTGCCCGCCTGGCAGTTTGGTCATCAGCGGCAGTGTTGGCAGAACGGCGGGCGTAAGAACTGCGTAGCGACTGATCCAGTATTTCGAGCGATGGAAGCTGATCTCTACAACCTCTATCCCGCCGTGGGAGAAGTGAATGGCGATCGCGCGCACTTCAATTACGGCATGGCCTCTGGTGTCTCACCTCAGTATGGCCAATGCTCGACGCGTGTTGATTTTGATGCGAGGACTGCGGAGCCTCGCGACGAGGTCAAAGGGCTCGTTGCTCGCACGACGTTTTACATGTTCGACCGGTATGGATTGAACATGTCGCGCCAACAGCAGCAGCTCTTGGGGGCATGGAGTAGGCAGTACCCGCCATCCGACTGGGAAATTGAACGGAACGCGCGGATCGCGAAAATCGTTGGGTACCCGAATAAGTTCGTGACCGGAGAGCGAGTTTGGGATTTGGGTTACAAGCCCATAGCTGAAGGCCTCAAGGTACGCTCGCCAGCAGCTCCTGCGCGCCAAGTCGAGAAGACTCAGCGATCGTCAGTGGATGTAAGTGTAGAGGGCGCAGTGATTGGAAATCGCCGTAGTAATGTCTATCACCTTTCTAGCGGCTGTCCCGGCTTCAGCCAAGTATCACCAAAGAACCAGGTGGCATTCGGGTCAGAGACGGAAGCGATCAACGCAGGGTTTCGCAAAGCCGGCAACTGTAGGTGAGGTTTCCGTATGGGAATATGGGATCGACTATTCGGTGGACGCTTTACCATGCCACCGCCCGAGACTACTGAGCTTAGTGACAGTGAATGTTTTAAGGCATTGAGACCTGAGCTGCCCGAGCAGCGTCGTGCTTTGAAGTCTCTGCTGGAGCTGCTGCTTGTCCGTTTGCCAGCAGAGGAGCGTGGCAGGCTGGAGCGGCGCATCCTAAGAAAGCTAAAAGAGGGTGAGTGTCCCGAGACGGCTCTTTACGAAGGATTGATCGATGATCGGCGTGGCCAGAAATTAGAGCAGCTCACGTTGATGGTATGCGATTACCGGGGCTTCGATAGCTTTGAGTATTTGGCACCCATTCTCGTACGGGCTAGTGGTATTTCGGCTCCCTTTGCTTATGCGCACGACGGTAGTAAGGCTATGCCTGAGGTGCTGGCCGAGTTTGATGTTTGGCTGCAAAAACATGGAATGCGGTACCTGCACATGGATACCGGCGGGGACGAATGCGCAGGATTTGTCGTCGAAGCCCAGTACGTCCAACAGGCTGTCGAGTTGGCGAGAGAGGCGGATATCAGGCTCAGTCTCGAAAGTTTTTGACTGGAGAATTCAGCCGATCGGAGTGAGGCGGAACTGGGTCATTGGCGGTTGGTTAGCCCAAGCCCACCTCGCGACTACTTGCCGCTGGAAGGCCGTTCAGTGATTCCGACACTTTATACCAAAAATTGAGAATTGCTTCTGCCGAAGCTCGCCACGTCTGGGCGCGCCGTAAATGTGCGCTACGGCAGTCTGGGATTGCAGTTTCGCGAAGCACCATTGTCGTGACTGTTTACAGCCTGCTGTGCCAGATTGGTTGCGCCTGGTGCCCGCGAGAGGTCTTATGACCACTGCCAAATCTTCCTGCTGTGACGATCGCGCGGCTCGATTGATCGGATCCACAGCGTTCCCAATTGGAGTGTGGATGCCTATCGGCCAAGCTCGTTGTGACGCGCAGTTTCAGAATAGGGAATCGTTTAGTAGGAGTGCCCATGCTGCAAGCCGCAACAGGAAAGCTGTTCACCAACCGAGACGAACCACGGATCACGATTCTTAAGGGGGTGATCTACACTAATCTTCGTCTTGGAGTGACGAGCAGGGTTACGACTAAGGCAGGGTCGCTGAGCAGCATGGACTCTTCCCACACGCCAACTGCGCTTGGGTATGAATTAGTGGAATACATGGAGGCCGCTGATCCTGCGCCTGGGATCCTCGTCTCTAGAAGCATGGGTGCCTACATTGACGACTTTGCAGACGTGGCCTCATTCAGTTTGCAGGTCATCTGTTCGCCTGACGTCCACATCGCAGAAAGGTTGCTGAATCGACGACCGCGGCCCGGGCAACCAAACCCCAGCGAGCGGCTGGTGCGTTTCTACGATGAATCAGTCTCGGCAAATCTCTCGGATATCAAAGCATTCGAGGATTTCACCGAGCAGCTAATCGGGCTGCGGCGTGCGAACTACCTGGTAGTGATCCAGGCGATCAGAACTTACATCGCCGCAGTTCACAGAATGAGCGATGACCTCAATCTGGCCTACACGCTGCTGGTGATGTGTGTCGAATCTCTGGTGCAGAAATTTGATGGTTATGAGCCGCAGTGGTTTGACATTCCTGATCCGAAAAGGCAGGGGGTAGATAAAGCTCTGGAGGGTGTAGATGAGGAGCGCGCGCAGGCGTTAAAGGACGCAGTACTCGATGTCATTCATCCGCGTTTGGGCCATCGATTTGTTCAGTTTATCCTTGCTCACTTACCAGTGGATTACTTCACGGCAAAGGCCGATTCGCAGAAATATCCGATCGGTCGTCGTGATCTAGAGGCAGCGTTACAGAACCTCTACGGTGTGCGCTCCAGCTACGTTCATTCACTCAAGCCATTGACCAAGGAATTCCTACATTTTGCCAATCACAGAGAAACTTATGAGGACGATGGCAAGCTCACCTTCACTTTTCAGGGGCTATTTCGCCTGGTAAGAGCGGTGATCATCGAATATGTCCGCAAGGCGGAAAAGGTTGATCATGAGCCGTGCCACTACGAATGGGATAATCCGGGCTTATTGAAATTACGGATCGATCCCAGGCACTGGCTGTACAACCCCCACGGGTTCAATAGCCAGACGCCCAGGAGGCACTTGGACGGTCTAGTAAGACTGATTGATCAATGTTTGGTCGAGTTTCCCGAACGCAAGCTTCACCATCCAACGCTGGTGATTGAGAGAGGCATGAAACTCATGGCCCAGATGGCCGGAGACATGAAGATAGCATTTCTAGGATTTGCCTACTTGTCCGATTTTTTTCTAGGTAATGAGAGTACTAGAAGAGAGTTCTCGTCGGTCGAGATCAATCTGCTGAACCACCCCAGCGTTGAATCGCTGATTGCGCAGGCGCTGATAGGAAGTGACACTGGCTGGACAATTGCCGAACACCAGATGCAACTGAATCGATATTACAATAGGCGACACACGAAGAATGGCATCAAGGCACCGTACAATGTGGAAGCCTGCATGGGACTCGCGCTGGCTGAGCGATATCGCCTTTCCGGCGATGCTGCGGGTGCGCTGCTTGCATTGAGGGCGGCCGTTGAGGATTTCCCGCAGATCAAAACCTTGCGCCAGATGCAAGAAGGGTTTGATCAGAATAAACCAATTGCCTGGCTTTCAGTCATCTACCCCCGGCTGGCAGCACCGAGACCGACACTCGAATGCAGTGGCCTCTGAATGAGCGGTAGGCAGCTCGGCCGCTTGCCTGAGGGGCAGGTCTAAATATCGAGATCACTGTCTGCTTTTGGACGAAAAAAAGACCCTGACGACCGGCTGCAGTGTGCAAGCCTAGAGCCCAGGCTTTGGGCAAGACCCTGCCTGCGGCTCGCGGCTGGAGTATGGCTGATCAGCGCCTCCCTACTTCAACGCTGCGACGATAGCATCGTTGAATGCGGGTATGTCGTTGGGGTTACGCGAAGTGATCAAAGTCCAACCATTGGCTTGGCATTGCTTTACTTCAACATCTACCCAACCAGCAGCACCGGCATTTTCTAGATCGAGCCTAACGCTGGGGTAAGACGTGAGGGTCTTGCCGGCGATGACTCCAGCGTTAATTAGCAACCATGGCCCATGGCAAATCGCAGCGATTACTTTGCCCGAGTTGGCGAACTCTTTGACCAGGCGCTGGGCGTTTTCGTCCAGTCTAAGCGTATCGGCATTGACCGTTCCGCCTGGAATCACAAGCGCATCAAAGTCCGAAGCGTTTAGCCCAGCCAGCGCAACCTGAGACTCCACAGTGCGATCTTTCTCAGTGTCCTGAACAAACGTTTGGGTGGTGCCGCCGTCACTTGATCCATGGGTGACCAGGGCACCCTGTGCCTTTAGCGCTTCAAACGGTTTCAACAGCTCATCGCGCTCAATTCCCGTATTCGAGGTGATGAATAGTACTTTCTTGTCTGCCAGTTGATTGCTCATGGTGGTCACTCAGTCCCCTGATCAAGGTGAAAAATAGGCGTGCGGATGACAATTCTTCCGACGCGTTGAAGATGGGAGGCCAGAGCAGTTTTGAAAGTTCATCCGCATTCCACCTGAGCAGAATTCGATGGATGAAGCGAGGAAATTTGGGGATTTCACATTCGAGCCTGTAAATTCGGTCAGGCAAAGCACGTCACCTGCGTGAACCTGGGGCCTTGATTAGTAGGTCTTTGTCCGTCCTGACTCTACGGCTGCACAGGGCTGTCGGAATACTGAAAGCGTGCGAGCAAGAGTTTCTAGTGAGTGACTTGGCAGGCAAGTACCCAGCATGAGGAGGGGCAATTGATCGATGGCTATTTCTGGATTTGCGACCGCACAGGCGAACTCTGTCTCGAACATCTCACTTAGGACGAATGGGTTCGTAGTCACTTGTACAGAGCAACGCCACCTTGTTGCCATCTGGGTCTCGCAGATAGCCCACGAAGAAGTTGGCACTGTAAGCCTTGCGAAAACCAGGGGCACCTTCATCCACACCGCCGCAGCGTAGCCCCTCAGCATGCAGGCTTCGCACTTTCTCGTGTGTAGGTGCGCGGAAAGCAACCATGGTGCCGTTGCCAACGGTCGCCGGCTTACCGTCGTAAGGGGTGGTCACATGAAAGGCACCTGGGCCGTTTTCCTGATCCTCAATGCCGGGCATCGAATAGCACAGCTGCTTTTCCCAGCGCTCCACCTCGTACCCCAACGGCAGCAGAATCGCGTTGTAGAACCTACCTGCAGCGGATAAGTCGTTCGAGCCAATCATCGTGTAGCTAAGCATGATTCGTACCTCCAGGGTTTCTTCGGCCACGCCCAAGTGCGATGCTCAAAGTGACTCCAGTACTTCCGCCTCCACTATCATCCTCTCTCGGATTTGATTGAGCGCTCTGTAAACAGCCTCTCGCTCGTCGGGTGTAAAACCCTCGTTCGAAAGATCCACCTCGTTCGGTGGCGCGCTGTTGATTAGCGCTGCGGTGTACCTCTTCGCAAATGCTTGGATTTTTGCGCTCTCCATAGGGCGTCTCGATTTGTCTGCAAAGACAGAGAGATTAGTCCAGTTCTGGGGCTCTTGGCGGTTGCTACTTCAGGAGGGCGGGGTTGCTTCTGCGGAGGCTCGTCCTCGGCTAGAGGCCGCTGTCTGCCAATCTCTGCCCCACCTTACGAAGCGGTACCTAGCTATCGCGCCGATTCACCTTAAGCCGTCCATGAGGCCATCGAGGTGGCTTACTATTCGGCTTCGAAATCTATAGCCTGCCACCTCATGAGCATCTTCTTCTTAAAGTTTCTCGCTACTCCTACTCTGATGCTCGCCATCTCCCTCGCAGCTCGCCGCTGGGGTTCTCATGTCGGCGGGATTCTTTCAGGTCTGCCTGTCACCTCGGCACTCGTCATGTTGTTCTTAGGGCTAGAACAGGGTTCATCGTTCGTACTTCAAGCAGTTCCTGGTGCAATCGCAGGGGTAGCTGCAATTCAAGCGACCTACCTTTTTTACATCAGTGCGACCCGGCGATTGAAGATTTGGGTCGGCTGTTTGAGCGCATTGGCTTGCTATGGCCTAGCGGCCTTTCTCTTGAATCAGGCAGCCTCTTTGGCTGTATCCCTTGCTGTGATCCTGTGTATGGTCATTGCAATTGTGCCTCGCACATCGAGGATGGCCGGGGAGGGCGAGGCTGGTTATGTACCGACACCTCGCTGGATCATTCCGATGCGCATGATCACTGCAACGCTCTTGCTTCTGATGATCACGTTGAGCGCGGAGTGGTTGGGCCCGACAATTAGCGGCTTGATGGCACCAATCCCAGTCATTGCCTGGCCCCTAGCGGTCTTTGCTCACCTGCAAGGAGGACGTCGAGAGCTGGGTGCGGTAGTGAGAGGTAACGCTATAGGTGCGCTCGGCGTAGCAGGTTTTTATCTGACGCTGAAATACTCGGTTTTGCAGCTAGGGATTTCGCTGAGCGTTACGATCGCATCGCTGATAGCGGTGCTTATCACGCTACTCGCAGCGCACTTGCTAAGGGCTCGGCACACCCCGTAACGCAGAGTAGAGGGGTGGCCGAATTCGGCCCGGGGGCCTAGAAACAAAGCAGCCGTAGCTGCCCGAGAGAGGGGCTGATAAGACTTCCGTCAGCCTTGAAAGCTTAGGAGTGATTCCACGGTCGCCGTTGAACCACCGCACACGATAACGAGCACATTACTCACCTTGTTGAGAGGCATTTTGTTGCCATACAGCGCAGCTAGCGATGCTCCGCAGGCAGGCTCGACCAAGATCCGGTGGTCATTTAGGAAGGCAGAGCACGCATCGACGGCTTCGCGATCAGTCACCTGCACAGGTATCACTGGTCGCTCCTTGGAGAGCTCGTAGGCTCGTCGGCATACTTGCTTGGCGGCCAGGGAGGTTGCCACGCCGGAAACTGCCGGAATCTCCACAAGTTGGCCCGCGCTGATGGATGCGTTTAAAGAGGCAGTACCCTCTGTCTCCACTGCGTACACCGGGACATCACCTAAATCGTTGCGGCGCAATCCCTCGTCTACGCCGGCCAGAAGACCGCCGCCGCCGACCGACAGCACCACAGCATCTGGGCGTATGCCGTCTGCAACAACCTCATCAATCATGGAGGCATGACCAGTCCATAACAGCGGATCGTCAAAGGGGTGGATGAAGGCGTCTGCAGCTGTCTGCATCGAGCGAGCTAGTTCATTGGCTTCAAACCACGTCTTCCCGTGGACAATGACCTCAGCCCCTTCCAGCGCTAGGAGGCTGCGAGCTCGTTGCGTTGTTGTCTCAGGGACAACGACGATCACCGGGACACCAAGGCGGCGCCCGGCGTAAGCGACGGCGAGTCCAGCGTTGCCGCCTGACGATGATATAAACCGCTGGGCGCCGCGCACATGGTGCTGCTCACAGGCGAAGCCAACTCCACGAATCTTGAAAGACCCACTAGGCTGCATCGCCTCCATTTTCATCCAGACCTTAGTGCCGATGCTTCGGCCTAAAGGTAGTGATTCCAGGAGAGGGGTTTTGATACTTAGGGACATGCTGTCGCTCCAGGAAAAGGTCTTAGGCCAAGGCCTGCACTTCGATCTCGACATCCAGATCAAAGGCCAGCTTGCTCACCACCGTGGTTCGGGCCGGAAAGCCGTTAGGAAACGAGGTGCGGTAAGCATCGTTAAACGTTTGGAAATGCTTCATGTCCGACAGCCAGACGGTCACCTTGACGACCTTATCGATCCCCGAGCCGCAAGACTTAAGCGTCTCTTGGATGTTGCTCATAATGAGGCGGGTCTGCTCGTCAACCGAACCATGCAATGGTTCGCCAGACGCGCTCATTGCCACCTGACCCGACAGAAATAGAAAACCGTTTGCTTCTACCGCGCGAGCGAACGGATACGGCAAAGTGCCGTTATATCGCTTCATAAATTCCTCTGGATGTAATGACAGTTCAGCCTTCGTTTTTAAGCTCATCTAAGTAGTTGTAAACGGTGTAGCGGGTGACCCCAAGAGCCTTGGCAGCTTTATCGACTCCGCCCTTGATAAGGAAAATTCCCTTCTCCTGCATCTGCTGTACCGCAAGCAAATTGGCGCGCTTAGTACTGGTTCGACCGTTGCCGGGGATCTGCTCAGTGGCACTTCGGATGATTTCGAGCATGAGGTCTTCAATGTTGCCGTGGCCTGGTTCACCCGATGACGCCAAAGCGCGTGCCGACACGGTGATCGGCATGGCCGACTTGCCTATAAGGTTCTGCAGCAAGTTGATCGCATCCAATAGCCCCTCATTGCTGACGTTGATACACAGCGCTGCGAATGCACGTCCATTGTCATCACGGTAGAACGCGGTGCTACTACGCAAAGCGCTTCCGTCGCTTGAGAGAGTCGGATAGTCGAGCAGCAACGACACGGCTTGATGCCCTTCTTCCAAGGCGCACGCAAACCCTTTGTCCGCCCGCATCCCCGCCAGCACAGAGTCTCCCTTTTGTCTACCACTCACGTGGCCGTTAGCGATTTCTGCGATCGAATACTCCGGCTTTCGCAGGTCATGAAGTACAAGCTCGGTGTTTCGAGGTAAGACGCTGCCGATGGCAACGACCGTATTGGCTAAGAGCTCTAGTACCCGTCCTTCCCCAAGTCCAAATTCATTGCTCATTACTGGAAGATCTCAACATTTTGTTGAAATATAACAGTGTGCATATGCTTTATTCAACAGTAATTGTAATTTTACGGCGCTTCAAGAAACCATCCGCAACGGCTGCTACCTGCTTGAAGGCGATGCATCGGGGAGGCAAAAGTGACCTAAGCAACTGGGAGCAACACGTGACTCCTGCACTGTATGCACGAGAGATATGTGTTGAAGCAGGATTGTTGGGCAATGACCGGGGAGCGATACTGAATTTCCTTTCGGCATCGGTGAGCATTCATGCCCCTGACCCCCTTTCTCGACAGCCAGCAGAGCGATGAAATCGCTGCGCTACTTGCTGTGGCCAGCGAAGGCTCCTTCAGCGCTGCTGGCCGACGACTACAGCGGGATCCGTCAGTGGTGTCGAAGCGAATTGCAGCGATGGAATCTCGCTTGGGGGTTCGTCTCGTAGAGCGCACGACTCGCCAGCTCAGGATCACCCAAGCAGGGGCACAGTTAGTCGCACAACTAAGCGCAGCCGTAGCAGCTATCAGTGATGCGGAGCAGGAGGCCAGCTTGGGCGCCGCCGAACCGATGGGCGTGCTGCGCCTTGCGCTTCCCGCAGCGATGGGACGGATGTGGATTGCGCCGATGCTTTCTGAATTCATCAGCGCAAACCGGCATGTCTCTGTAGTCGCCGATTACAGCGATCGTTTCGTCGACATCATTGCCGAGGGGTATGACGCCGCAATCCGTGTCGGTGAGCTGAACGACAACCGCCTGATTGCGCGAAAGCTAACGGATCACCGCCGAATTCTCTGCGCTTCTCCCAGCTATCTAGCTGAACGCGGTTCTCCTTCTACACCTGCAGATCTCGCTAATCACAACTGCCTGCGCTTCAGCGGTTTTGCGTCGTTCCCCGAGTGGAGACTATTCAAAGCCGGTCAGCAGCATAGGGCACTGGTACAGGGCTCTTTGACATCAAACGATGCTGAGTCTTTGTTAGCCGCTGCACGTCATGGCGTTGGAATCCTCGGTGCAGGTGAATGGCTCATGAGTCGCGACCTTGAAGCTGGGCGACTGGTGCGCGTGCTACCTGACTGGTTGTTGGACGGTGCTGACGGTGGTGTTTACCTGGTTCGTCCGTCAGCGCGGTTTTCGCCCGCAACAACCCTTGCGTTCAAGGACTGGATAGAAACGAAATTCGCCGAAGCTCCCCCCTGGCCGTCTATCGCTCGCTAAACGTCATCGAAAACTGATTTCCTGGGAGGCGATTGTGCTCAAGGGAATTGCTTTGTCTATCGCTTCGTCTTGCGCGTTCGCAAGCCTCTACTATTACGCCACTCTGCTCAAACCACTCAATGGGGAAGAAATTTTTGGTTGGCGTATGCTACTCACCCTGCCTTGCGTGACGCTGTTCTTACTGCTGGGGCGTGAGTGGGATCCCGTGAAGGAGATTTTTGCCCGCCTCAAGCAGCAACCTATCCTGATATTCGGATTAGCCGCCAGCAGCGCTCTGCTTGGCGTTCAACAATGGCTGTTCATGTGGGCGCCCATAAATGGGAGAGGACTGCAGGTTTCTCTGGGTTACTTTCTGCTCCCTCTCGTGATGCTGATGATAGGAATGCTCGTCTATCGAGAGCGGCTGAGTCGGCTTCAGAAAACTGCTGGCATCTCAGCTCTGCTAGGCGTTGCGCACGAGCTGTTTCAAGTCGGCGGATTCGCGTGGGAAACGCTGCTTGTGGCGGGGGGCTTTCCAATCTACTTCATGCTGCGCCGAAAGCTGAACACAGCCAATCTGGGAGGCCTTTGGTTCGACATGCTGTTGGTGTTGCCGATCGCCTGCTGGTTTGTCCTAGGCCAGCAATCGACAATGGCTCATTTCGAACAGGCACCCAGGCTCTATATCTTGGTGCTGATTCTCGCAGTAATCAGCGCGGCAGCCTTTATGGCCTATACGACTGCCGGGCGTCTGCTCCCATTCAGCCTGTTCGGTCTCTTAGGTTATGTGGAGCCTGTGCTGATGGTCGCAGTCGCTCTGCTGATAGGCGAGCGTATTGCGCCCCATGAGTGGGCGACCTACATTCCCATTTGGGTAGCCGTCGGATTGTTGATGGTCGAAGGTTTGAATCACTTAAGAGGTCAATCAGTTAGATACTCTTGAATAAGAATCTTTCTATCCTGATGGCCGCCCAGGTCAATAAAAATTGCGACTCCTCACGTCCAGCCCCTTCAGCAAATCACTCCGATCCTGTAGGTGCCCCGCAATCAAATGCACCACCCCCTCCTGATCTTCCAGCTTGCCCTTCACCTGCAACAGCTTCGAATGCACCAGAGCCGATCGATACTGCTCGGCCAAGTCCTTCCAGACGATCACGTTGGTCATGCCGAACTCGTCTTCCAGGGTCACGAACGTCACGCCGCTCGCCGTCGAAGGCCTCTGCCTGCCGGTGACAATCCCGATCACGGTGACGTGATTACAGTCCCCCATTTCTCTCAGATCCTGCGAGCTCTTTGCACGCATTTTCTTAAGCTGAGTTCTGAGTAACGACATCGGATGCGGGCCCAGAGTCG
Organism: Pseudomonas sp. PA27(2017); assembly: GCF_001945445.1. GTDB lineage: Bacteria > Pseudomonadota > Gammaproteobacteria > Pseudomonadales > Pseudomonadaceae > Aquipseudomonas. The sequence continues at coordinate 18,183 of NZ_MSXW01000052.1, read as the reverse complement.
TGCCTGTCCGTGCATAATCAGCGTGCATGTTCTCAACCACGCTAGGCTCCGGAATCGATACCGGCTTCTCATCGGGCTCCTGGGCAAACAGGGGAAGGGGCTGCTGCACCGCCGCGATCTCCCAACGTGCCGCATGGCGGTGCCCTGCGAGGTTCTTCAACGCATCAGCCTCAGCAAGGAGCTCGCGCGCCTTGTGATCCAGCTCCGCGCGCAGACAGAGGTCTCCGACGTCGCCAAAGGACTTTGCCTCCCTCTCGACCTCAATCCTTCTACCCACGGCTTCAGCTAATCCTCTGACCATCCGCAGGCCCATCCTCAGCGCCGGTAGCCGTCGATCCAGCGCCTCCAACGTGCAGTCCCAATCACTCACCGTCACGTCGACAGGACGGATCTCAACGCCATGCCGGCGAGCATCCTGGAGCACTTGGTCGGGGCTATAGAAACCCATGGGCCAGCTGTTGATCAGGGCGCAGGCATAGGCTGATTGCTCATGACATTTGAGCCAGCACGAGGCGTAGGTGAGGAGGGCAAAACTCGCTGCGTGCGACTCCGGAAAACCATAGCTGCCGAACCCTTTGATCTGCTCGAAGATGCGAGCTGCAAACTCCTCCCTGTAGCCTCGTTCCAGCATGCCCTGGCGCAGTCGGATCTGGTGCGGCTCTAGTCCACCATGGCGCTTCCAGGCGGCCATGGAGCGACGTAGCTGATCTGCCTCACCTGGTGAGTATCCCGCCGCGACAATTGCCAGGCGCATCACCTGCTCCTGGAACAGCGGCACACCGAGCGTGCGCTCGAAAACATCACGCAGTTCCTCACTTGGGTACGTCACTTGCTCCTCACCATTGCGCCGCCGGAGGTAGGGATGAACCATATCGCCCACGATTGGCCCAGGTCGCACGATGGCCACCTCCATCACCAAGTAGTAAAACGTTTTTGGCTTCAAACGCGGCAGCATCGACATCTGTGCCCGTGACTCAATGTGGAAAAGCAGTGGCTGTCAGATATTGGCTCCTAAGCAGCTGATTAATTGCTCCGGGAGCGGGTGCTGCAAGCTGCTGAGCTTACGTGTTGCGCGTAAACCGTGCCGTCCACATCCTTGCCATATCTCATGTCGAAAACTATTCCTCTGATGAAAAATTTTGGTGTCTTCAGATCCTGAACATTTTCACCTTGACGGGAACCACGAATTCCATAGGATTCGCAGCCACGTCGCTGTGGTTTCTGACAAGGATTGTTGATGCGATACCTCTTTGGCTGCCTCGGCTTGACCTTGGCGCTTCTTCCCGTAACGGCCTTCGCGCAGAGTACCGAGGGCCCGTTCGCCACTAGGGCGAGTCTGCTCTCGGTTTACACCCAGGCAGCCATGAACGATGCTGAGCTGGCGGCTGCACGCCATGAGTATCGGGCGCGCACCGAGGCGACCCCTCAAGCTCGTTCGGGGTTGCTGCCGAGCATCACTGCCGGAATGGTTAGCGAGTCGACCCGGCTCGATAGAGATAGCCCTTCGCTCATTCGCTCGCGCAGCGGCAATACTTTTCGTGCAAGCCTCACCCAGCCACTTTTTCGCCTTGATCGCTGGTTTGAGCTCAAGGCTGCCCAGGCAGACGTCGCCCAGGCGGAAATGGAGCTCGCGGCCAAGGAGCAGGCGCTTATTCTGAAAGTGGCGGAGGCGTATTTCGAAACCCTTCGCCAATTGGATGCGCTCGCCGCTTCGCGTGCTGAGGAATCGGCTCTGCTTGAGCAGCAGGCCCAGGCGCAAGGGCGTCTGGAAGGCGGTGTTGCCAGCATCACCGACGTGCTCGATGCGCAGGCTGCCTATGATCTAGCAAAGGCGAATTCCAAGGTTTTCCAGCGTAACGCCGATGAGGCCTTCGATGTCCTATATCGTCTGACCACACGCGAATACGCCCTTATCGATGGTGTAGACCATTCGATGCCGGTAGACCCTCCTGTCCCCAATGACGCGACGGCATGGGTCGATTCGGCTACGCAGCAAAATCTCAACCTGCTTGCGACCAACCATGCGGTTACATCGGCGGAAGAGAGGGTCAGGCAGAGCAAAGCAGGTTTCTCACCAACCGTCGATGTTGTTGCCTCCTACCGAAAGGGCGACAACGACAGCTTTGGCTACAACAATCCTTCCGATTTTGGCCGCAGCGATTATCGCGATGATGTCGCGCAGAGCAGCATCGGCATCGAGCTCAATATCCCTCTCTACAGTGGCGGCATGACTCGCTCGCAGGTGCGTCAATCGGTAGAAGTCCTGGCTAAGAGCGAAGATGATCGCGAGAACGTCAGGCGTGAGGTGGTTCTGCTGACCAGAAGCGCTCATAGGGCGATCAATGCCGGTGTAGAGCAGATTGCAGCGCGTCTGCAGGCGATTAAGTCAGGCCGGATGTCATTAGAAGCCAACGAAGTCGGCTTGAGGGTTGGAACTCGCAACATGGCTGATGTGTTGAATGCTCAGCGGCAGCTATACGCGGCGGTTCGGGATTACAACAATTTCCGATACGACTACATCATCGATAACTTCAAGCTCAAGCAAGCAGCTGGGATGCTGGCTGTTGGTGATCTGCAGGAGTTTTCCGTTTTTCTCAGAGAAAACTACGATGCCAGTCGCGACTTCTTGCCTAGTTTAGACGAGCGCTGATACTACCAACATTGGCATCAATGGTTACTCGTCATTTGCTGCTAAGCACTTACCCATTACGAAAAGTCGACTCCAACCTCCGTTGCTGTGCCACACATCGGAATCACGGACGAAAAATTTGTGGTGCAGTTCATCTCTTGGTGAACCATTGTTTCTAAGGGGCGGCAAGTCTTTTAGATAGATGTCCATCATTGTTGGCTGATGAGTTCGTTTGCTGTTTATAAAGTTTTCACTATAATTGCTGTTAACTACTCTCGCCAGTTTTTTGCAATGATGCGTAATTCTGAGCTTTTAGACCGTCTACGATTCAGTCATTGATTCTAACTTTTCTTAATATGTGTTGAAGAATCTGCAGCGCTGCAATTAGTTCTCCTGGCATTTACATTCTATCCTTGAGGATCATGTTTGCTCTTGGGGAGTTAATGCTGCTGATTTCAAGTTGACGCAGTGATAACTATTATCTCGGATAAGCGGATTGGTGCAGATGGCGGTTTGTGACATTTTTATTTAGAGAAAAAAATAGATCTCTTGCAGCCCTGTCGATTGCTAGAAAGCCTGTTCTTGTGATGTCGGTAATTACAATTGTGATGGCAGCTTTTTACTTTGTCCTTGGTTTTTAGATCATGAATTTTTACGCTTTGTCTTTAATGTGAAAGTTGATCAGATCAAAATTTCAGTTGTTGTTAGTTCGCGACAAATGGAGCTAATAGCAGTAGCTTCATCGCTTTCATTCTTCGTTGCTGCACCATATCTAATCTATGTGTCGATTTACGAATGTATTCCTTACGGGGCTCCTGGAGGATCTTTCGTAAAGCTGTCATTAATGCCTAAGGCGGTGATCGGGCTTTTCCTTCTTATGGCAGTAACTTTATCAGTTGTTGTATTCCCATACAGCTCCAGTTTGCCCGTAGATTTCTTTCAAGGTTTTATTCGTTACTTTCTTGCTAACGTGCTGTTGATATGGGTGTTTGCCTATGTGCTTTTGCTTGAGGCATCGCTAGCTAAAGACCTCATACGGGATGTCAAAGGGAAAAAATCCATCGACTGATCAGTCGGTCTACTGGAAGCCGTAGCTGTGTTGAGGCACCTGCCGGCCTATAGCTCAGCTGGACTCGAATGCCTGCGGTCAATTGATATCCGCGTCTTCAATTGTTTAGCTCAAGCGCGCTTGACCTGATCTATGGGATGTCCCAATGAAGTGGCTGTAATACCGAGTAACAGATTGGTGCTTTTTCATGTGTTCTAGTCGACGTTGCGTGGCTTGTTTACAGTTGGCGGCCACGTAAGATAGCCGCCGCGACGCCTTGTCGTTTTAACGCACGGATGCAGAGATGCTGAACGATTCAGCTGCTCCCGAGCCAGCCCCTGAGCTGGACACAGGTCTTGCCTGTCTAGTTATGTTGGCGCGTTTTCATAACGTTGCCGCTTCCCCTGAACAGCTCACCCACGAATACGCCGAAGATGGTCGACTGTTTGGTCGCCCGGAAATCTTGCTGGCCACGAAAAAGCTTGGGCTCAAAGCCAAGTCCGCACGTAGCTCGCTTTCGCGACTGACGCACACGCCGCTACCAGCCATTGCCGTTGATACCGATGGCCGTTTTTTCATCATCGCCCGGATGGATGAAGGCAAGGCGCTGATCCATGATCCCCGCGCGCAGCGCCCTGAGGTACTAACTCAGGAAGAGCTTGAATTACGCTGGACAGGCGAATTGCTGCTGATCCGCTCCGAAGCCTCGATGGCGGGGGAGCTATCGCGCTTCGACTTCACCTGGTTCATTCCTGCGATCGTCAAGTACCGCAAGCTGCTGGGGGAGGTGCTGCTCGTTTCCTTCGTCCTGCAGATCTTCGCATTGCTGACGCCGCTGTTCTTTCAGGTCGTCATGGACAAGGTGCTGGTGCACCGCGGCCTGACCACTCTGGACGTGATTGCCATTGGTCTGCTCGGCATCATGATTTTTGAGACGTTGCTGTCAGGCTTACGAAGCTATGTCTTCGCCCACACGGCCAGCCGTATCGATGTGGAGTTGGGGTCACGGCTGTTTCGGCATCTGGTCACGCTGCCCTTGTCTTACTTCCAGGCGCGCAGGGTGGGTGACTCAGTCGCCCGGGTTCGCGAGTTGGAAAACATCCGCAGCTTCCTGACTGGCAACGCGATTACGCTAGTGCTGGATGTGCTGTTCTCGGTGGTGTTTATCGCCGTGATGTTCATGTACAGCGGCTGGCTGACTCTGGTCGTCATCTTGTCGCTGCCGCTGTACTTCATCGTCTCCTTGTTGATTACGCCGGTGCTGCGCGCGCGGTTGAACGAGAGCTTCACTCGGGGGGCCGAAAATCAGGCGTTCCTGGTGGAAACCGTCAACGGTATCGACACCCTCAAATCCATGGCCGTTGAGCCGCAGGTCAACCGCAAGTGGGATAACCAGCTTGCTGGTTACGTGGCTGCAAGCTTCAAGACCCAGAACCTATCGAACCTGGCCAATGAAAGCGTTGGTCTGATTGGCAAGCTGGTGACGGTGGCTACTCTGTGGCTCGGCGCCCGCCTGGTGATCGATGGGCAATTGAGCGTTGGCCAACTGATCGCCTTCAACATGCTGGCGGGCCGGGTTTCGCAGCCGATCATGCGCCTTGCCCAGCTATGGACGAACTTCCAGCAAACCGGCGTCTCGGTGCAGCGCCTCGGCGATATTCTCAACACGCGTACAGAAATGTCCCAGTCCTCGCGCAGTGCGTTGCCTCCCCTTAAAGGCGATATCGAATTCGACCAGGTGCAGTTCCGCTACCGGCCTGATGGCTCCGAAGTGCTGCGTGGCGTCAGCTTGCGAATCCAGGCTGGTGAAGTGATCGGCGTCGTGGGCCGATCGGGTTCAGGTAAAAGCACGCTGACACGTCTCTTGCAGCGCCTGTACACACCCGAGCGAGGCCGGGTGCTGGTCGATGGTATGGATCTCGCGTTGGCAGATGTGTCGTCTCTGCGCAGGCAGATTGGTGTGGTGCTGCAGGACAATATGCTGTTCGCACGCAGCATCCGGGAAAACATCGCCCTGACCGATCCTGGTGCGCCTATCGAGGTTGTGATGCAGGCCGCCAAGATGGCGGGGGCCCATGACTTCATCCTCGAATTGCCGGAGGGCTACGACACCGTCGTCGGTGAGCACGGTGCCTCGCTGTCGGGTGGTCAAAGGCAGCGAGTGGCTATCGCCCGTGCACTGATCGGCAACCCGCGCATCCTGATTTTCGATGAGGCCACCAGTGCCCTCGATTACGAATCCGAGCGCGTCATTCAGCAGAACATGCAGGCCATCTGCAAGGGGCGGACGGTGATCATCATTGCTCACCGGCTATCCGCTGTGCGCGATGCGAACCGCATCGTAGTCATGGATCGTGGCCAGATCGTGGAGCAGGGCAGCCACTCCGAGTTGCTGACCCACCAGGCGGGACACTATTCGCGCTTGCATCGGTTGCAGCAGGGGGACGTGGCATGAGCAGTTGTCTAGCGTCGTGCCTACTGCCGTTGGCAAAGGATCAGTGCCATGGGCGCTAAGCGTGAGTTACTCAATCGATACCGCAGTGCCTGGCGACACTCATGGCGTAACCGCAAGGCGATGGATGCGCCGCCTCGGCTAAGTCACGAAGTTCAGTTTCTGCCCGCTGCGTTAGCGTTGCAGGAAAAGCCCGTCCATCCGGCACCACGTTATATCCAGTGGACGATCATGCTTTTCGCCGCGCTCGCGCTGATCTGGGCCTGTATCGGCGAGATCGACGTCGTGGCCACCGCGACCGGCAAGATAGTGCCAAGCGGTAAGACCAAGGTGATCCAGCCCAACGAGGTCGCCGTCGTAAAGGCCATCTATGTGCATGATGGCCAGCAGGTGAAAGCGGGTGAGCTACTCGTTGAACTCGATAGCCAGATCACCGGTGCCGACGTCGAGAGGCTTCACAGTGAGCTACTCGCAGCCCATGTGGATGGCGCTCGCGCACAGCTGCTTTTGCAAGCAATAAAGGATAAGACCGAGCCCGCATCGGTTTCCGATTTTATTCCGAACGCCACTCCCGCTCAGCAAGAAAGTCTGCAGCGATGGGTGCAAGGTCAGTATCTCGAACTGCGGGCAGCCCTTGACCAAAGCGATGCCCAGATCGAGCAGCGCGAGGCTGAAATACGTTCCCTACGAGCCTCTATCACCGCACTCAGCAAAACGCTCCCTATCTCCCGTGAGCTGGCAGCTGACTACCGTGGCCTGCTCGACAAGCAATTTGTCGCCAAGCATGCCTACCTGGAGAAAGAGCAGATTCTGCTAGATCAGGAGCGTGAGCTGGCCCAACAAAAAGCCCGAATCAGCGAACTGGAAGCCGCGCTGAAGGCCGCGCAGCAGCAACGCACAGGTGTCTTGGCACAGACGCGCAGAGCGATGCTCGATCTGCAGAATGATGCGGACGTCCGCGCTGCAAGCCTTGCTCAGGAACTGAGGAAGGCGGAGCAGCGTAACCGACTCACGCAGCTTACTGCTCCCGTTGATGGGACTGTCCAGCAACTGGCGATTCATACCCAAGGCGGCGTTGTAACTCAGGCCCAGCCGCTGATGGTTATTGTCCCAAGCGATCAGCCGGTGGAAATTGAGGCGATGCTGGAGAACAAGGACGTCGGTTTCGTACGCCCTGGCCAGGCCGTTGAGGTGAAGGTCGAAACCTTTAACTTCACAAAATACGGTGTGGTAGACGGGACTGTGGTGAGCGTATCCAGTGACGCGATCGAGGACGAGAAACTTGGTTTGGTTTACAGCGCGCGGATACAGCTGGCTGCTGACAGTATCCCCGTGGGCAGTGGGCGCATAGCGCTCTCGCCAGGCATGGCAGTACGCGCGGAGGTGAAGACGGATAAGCGCAAGGTAATCGATTACTTCCTCAGTCCATTGCAACAGTACGTGGACGAGAGCCTGGTGGAGCGTTGAGGTGCTACGCCCCCTCCCGTTTACAGGCGAGGGGCCGGGGCAGAGGCGCTTGTGGTAGTCAGAACCACATGCCCTGAAGGAGCGGATTTATCCGCGAGGTTCATGACTGAAGCAGCACATCGCCTAAAAGCGGAACATCGAGATTTAACGGCAGCATCGCCAACGGAAAACACTTCAAGGCACAAGGATGAACGTACTCTTTATCCACCAGAACTTCCCTGGGCAGTTCCGCCATATAGCGGCCCACCTCGCTCGGCAGCCGGGCGTAAGTGTGCGCGCTATCGGTCGAGAACAGTCTGCTGGACTGCCCGGCATCCCGATCCAGCGCTACCGTCCGCACCGGCCTGCCGCCAAGGAAACTCATCCTTATGCACGCACCTTTGAGGAGGGTGTATTGCATGGCCAGCAGGTACTGCGTCTGCTGCTCGACCTCAAGGCCAAGGGCTACCGCCCGGACGTGATCATCGCCCACCCGGGCTGGGGGGAGACGCTCTATGCCAAGCAAGCCTTTCCAGGGTGCAAGCTGATCCATTTCTGCGAGTACTACTACCGCACCGATGGAGCGGATGCAGGCTTCGATCCCGAGTTTCCACTGACGCTCGACAGTGCAGCAAGCATCCACAGTCGCAACGCGCTGCACCTACTCAATCTTGAGAACTGCGACGCTGCAATTACGCCGACCCGATGGCAACACAGCCTCCATCCAGCCGCTTACCACGACAAGATCAAGGTCATCCATGAAGGCATCGATACCGACAATCTCGGCCCTGATCCCAATGCCGTGCTCAATCTGCCTAATGGCCAACAACTAAGGGCTGGCGATCCGGTGGTGACCTATGTGGCGCGTAATCTGGAGCCGTATCGAGGCTTTCATCAATTTATGCGGGCTTTGCCGCGTCTATTTACGGCGCATCCCTCCTGCCAAGTAGTGATAGTTGGAGGCGATGGCGTGAGCTATGGCAGCAAACCCAAGGATGCCCCTAATTGGCGTACAAAGCTGCTGCGCGAGAACCTGATCGATGCAAACCGTGTGCATTTTCTCGGCAATGTCCCATATGCCACTTACAAGAAGGTGCTGCAGGTGTCGGCGGTGCATGTCTATCTGACTTATCCCTTTGTATTGTCCTGGTCGCTGCTGGAAGCGATGGCGTGCGGCTGCCTCGTGGTTGCTTCCGATACGGCACCGGTACGCGAAGTCATTCGAGACGGTGATAACGGCCTGTTGCTGAACTTCTTCGATGCCGTAGAACTGTGCAAACGATTGTTACAGGTACTGGAGCAGCCATGGAAGTTCGATCTGCTGAGGCATAGCGCATGGAGCAAAGCTCAGGAGTATGCCGTTAAGGAGGGCAATCAGGGCTATATCAGGGCAATGGTAGGAGAAAAGGAGCAGCACAAATGCCTAGGTCGAAACCAAAACCATATGCTAGCGGGTAATTCTTGAGTGGCGCATGCTTTTTAAAATCGCCTCTGAACCGAGCAACTAACGCTGGAGTAACATGCTGTAGAAAGGGCCTGTCTCTGCGGTGTCGCCGGGGTGGTAATTTATATAAAGATATTTTCATCCGGCCGAATCTTCAGTTCGCAGCATCAGTAAAAAACTATAACTTTAGCGAGATTGATTATGAAGTGGAGTGTTATTTTCCTATCGCTAGCCCTTTGCTCATGTGGCCGCGGCGATATGGAATATAGAAGTGTTGGAGTTACGAAAGAGCACATAGTAAAGGTATGTGAGCGTAATTTTTTTGGTAAATGTGTGGTTTCTCCAGACAAGGTTGCGTTCTATTTTAATGCGCCTGAGAAGTTTATAGGGATGCCGTCGAAAGAGGATTACAGCCATTATGTAGGCATGCCTTTATACGTTTCGAAGAACATCATATCTACTGTTTATGAGCAGGATAAAGAGAGCGTAGAACATGGGAATTATATTGTTGGGACTCCAGTAAAAACCGTAGAAATAACGTATCTGGGGCGTGGGCTGGATGCCTACCTTAGCTTCCTTAATAACCTGAAGAGTGCTGATTATACTGTCGTCCGATCTGATGTGGAAGGATACCAGAAGTATGATGATCGACTATGTGATGCAGCATCAACCTCAACCTCTGTGGGTGACGAGCTGGTTTCACTTCGGTGCGGCAACCAGCGACAAGTTATCTATGTGCCGGAAAATAATCGAAGTGTTTCTATAACTTGTTGGCAAACAATGCCAAACAGTAAGTTCGAAAATTTAGCCGCATGCGAGGTACGGTCACCCCTGACTGCAAATGCTGAAGCTCGTTATGGAATTCGATATTCAAGTTTTATAGATGGCAGCTGGATTGAGCAGAATGCGAGGATTGTCGCGTTTCTGAGTGCTTTTATCTCTGACTCTAAATAAGGAAGTGAATTATGCCTGTCGTATATGATAAGACTATGGATGATTTCATCGAGTACCTTTCTGAGAAGGCAATGCCTAGCCGATTGCGTCCTCATGTGCTTGACGACAATTCCGAGAACTATACTCCCATTTCCAAAGCAGACATTGAGCAAGTTAGATCTTTAATGAGTCGGGGAGATCGCGGCGCAGCGTACATGTTGCTAGCAGAGAAAACCGGCAATATGGCATTCCTGAACACGGCGCAGATATCTACAGGAAGCGGTGCGCTGCTTGGAGGGCCTGCTATTAATGCGAATGCACAATTGCAGATCGCGTACGAAGGCATTTATCCAAGTATATCGATCACTGAGTTTTCTCAGGCTATATTGGAACGTGAGCTACAGGCCTTCACGCAAGACGTCAACGAAAATGGCGATATATTTTTTATCCCTCCGACGGAGCTAGGTTCGTATGTGGCCGCCGATGAGGCGTGGCTTAACGTTAAGGGTTATGCAGATCCGCAACTACAAGCAATATTTCCCGGAAGGTTTTTTTTAGCTACGCATTACTACATGACTGGCGAGCCTGCAAAAGGATCTGAGTACTTTAATTTAGGTGCCATGGAAGTAGTTTTTTCTGCGTTCATAAATGAAGTTGAAAATTCCGGGGTTCAGTTTGGTATCTCATATCGGCAGGCTGAAATAATTGCTGCGGACGGTGGAAGCTACGAAGAGAAAACCATAGGTGGAGAAAAAGTCAAGGTTTTCAAAGATAACCAAGGAAAAGTAGTCGCACTGTTTCGGCCAAATGACGAGCTGTATGATAGCGAAAGCTCTGGTATTGGATTGTCGTCCGAACCTTATACTAGAGAAAATAATCCATTTTTGTACTCTAGCACTGGAGGATACGTCCTAGGCTACTTGCTGGCGGGTGTTACTAACGGTGAGAAGCTCCATCAGCTACTAAGTATCGCCGGAACCGCTTCCGATGAAAATGATGCCCGAAGTTATATCGATGATATTGGGGGATTACTAGACGCCGCCTATAGCCCATCACGTGTTGGCGACCTTAGGGATTCATTTCATAAGTCAATAGCATTGGCTAAAGATCCAGTCCATGCTGAAAAATACACGTTATACAGTTTGACTGATGTAAGCCGAACACAAATCGAAAGTGCAGCGCTTGACGGTAGTGAGCTCGGTATTGCTGTGCGCAGGGGGCTATTGGAGCTTACGCCCTATGCGCTTGTAGGAGCGAATTATTCCGCTTATGGGCAGCAACTATCTGTTTATGATCCTGCAACCCAGCTGGGTGACATCACAGAGAGCTGGGTCAAAGATAGAACAAGCTTTCTGTATTGGCATCTGGCAGATAAGTCCGTACCTGATGGGGTGCAGGTTATTAACCCCTTGGAAGACCAAGGAGTTCAATATCACGACTTGGCTAGCGGTAAGTCAGTGCTAGTGCTCCCAAATGCCATTGATATCGACACGCCAATCGCGCCCGCAGTTCGTCGAGTCATCTTTGGCGGCAAAGATGCTGATGTGCTAAATGGAAGCGTAAGTGATGATCGACTCTATGGTGGCGCAGGAGCAGATGTTCTCATCGGTGGCACTGGAGATGATTATCTTGAGGGCGGCGAAGGTATAGATCAATATAAGTTCTTCTCTGGGAATGGTAATGATGTTCTAAGTGATGTAGATGGCGAGTTGTGGATAGATGAAGTGCGTTACACCGTAGCGCAGCGTTGGGCGCCTGACGCCGATAGCTGGCATAGCGAAGACGGCAAGGTGAAATTCCTGCGTTCCGGCTCCGACCTACTAGTGTTGTATGGGCAGGGTGACAGCATTCTGATCCGCAACTACGTGGAGGGAGCGCTGGGCCTACGTCTTGAAGATACCAAAGCTACAGAAGATCCTAGTGATGCTGGTCTTATCACTGGCACTCCCGAAGATGATTACCTCAGTGGTACGGCTGGTGCTGAGCTGATCCTCGGCATGGGTGGTAATGACTTGGTAAATTACCACGGTAGCCGGGGAGGCAACGACACTATCGTGGGCGGCGCCGGCAGCGACGGCCTATACGGAGGCGAAGGTGACGACCGTATTTATGCATATGAAATCGGCGAATTCGGCCCACCCAATGTAATGGGCACGGGCGGTGGCACGGTCGGCGACCGGCTTGATGGGCGTGACGGTAATGACTTATTAATGGGGTCTGGGGGGGTGGATGTTCTTCTCGGTGGAGCGGGCTCGGACACAATCTTGGGTGGAGATGGTGGCGATCTCATCCTAGCCGATAGCACCACTGAATTAGAGCAGTATACCCCTGACCTACAGGCGTACATTTTTACGTTTGGAGATAATCAGCAATTTAGCATCCTTATTTCAAGCCGTCCTAACAATGGCTCGCAAGGACAGGCCTGGAACGATGTTGTTTTCGCTGGCGAGGGTAATGATACCGTCCTTGGGTATTCAGGTAATGACTACCTAGAAGGCAATGGCGGACACGACTATATGCTGGCCGGTGAGGGCAATGACACGCTAGTTGGGGGCGAGGGTAATGACACCCTGTATGGCGATGGATTCGATGGCGTGTCTGAAACCTACCCAAACTCACGCCTACCAGGTGACATGCATGGGGATGATCTGCTTATCGGCGGAGACGGCCATGACCTTATCGTGGGTAATGGTGGGAATGATCGACTCTATGGTGACAAAGGTAACGATACGCTATTTGGCGATGATCGCACTGCACCGGCTCAATATCACGGCAATGACTTCCTCGATGGTGGAACTGATAACGACGTGCTGCTCGGCATGGGCGGCGACGACACCCTATATGGCGGCGAGGGTAATGATTGGTTGGCGGGTGAGGATCACCTGAGTGCGGACATGGCGTCTTCACTCACGGGCAAAGACTGGCTATATGGCGGGGCAGGAAACGATACCCTCCTTGGAGGCAATGGTGATGACCACCTTGATGGTGGGGAAGGACTCGACAACCTCTGGGGTGGTGAAGGAAACGACACGCTAAATGGCGGCGCTGATGCTGATTACCTAAAAGACGAGGGCGGAGAGAACTTATTCGAGGGTGGCAGCGGCGATGATACGCTTGAGGGTGGGAGCGGGAATGATCGTTACTTTTTCTCTAAAGGTGACGGCGTAGATTTCTTAACGGATAGAGAAGGTGTCAACTCGGTAATATTCGGCGCTGGAATCGAACGTGAGTCCTTGGAGTTCAGGCAGGCAAATAGCTATGACGGTAATAGTTATCTCACCGTCGATTACGAGGGAGGCACAATAAACATCGAAAATGGCATGGCAGGTGCCATTTCTGACTTTTATTTCAATGATGGCTCTACGCTGTCTTTGAGTACAGTGCTGGCTGAAGTAGGTGGGCTAACCCTTTTTGCGCCGGACTCTGGCGGGCAGTTACACGGTAGTAATGCAAGAGATATTCTCTCTGGTTCCCTCGGTAATGACCTGATAAGCGCTGCAGGTGGAAATGACCATCTGTACGGTAATGAAGGTAACGATACTTTATTGGGCGGTGCCGGTGACGACAATATCGCAGGTGGTTCTGGTGATGACAGCCTGCAGGGAGATGCAGGTAATGACACTCTAGCAGGCGGCTTCGGTAATGATACTCTGCTTGGGGGAAGCGGGGATGACGTTCTGTCTGGCGGAGACGGGCAAGATTGGCTGGTTGGTTCTGAGGGCAACGACACGTTATCAGGTGGGGAGGGCGACGATAAATTAGAGGGCGGTGCGGGTATAGATACGTATTTGTTTTCCCCCGGATCAGGCCACGATCTTATTCAAGATGATGAAGGCGAGTATTCAATTTTAAGAATATCCAGTGGCGTTGCTCTAACCGATCTGCTGAGTCGGCGGGAGGGAAATGATCTACTGATTGCTTATAAAGATGGTAGCCAGAGCCTGCGTATCGAAGGCTATTACTCTGCTGCTGTTAACTGGGAGGTGGCTGATGATAATGCTCGCCATCAATCCATGGACGCGTTTCTCGCTGAGCTTTCCGAAAGCAGTTCAATAGATGTTGGTTTTTGGGAGAGGAAGTTTCAGTTGCAAGTTCAGGCAGCGTTTGCTGCTGAACAAAAAGGAAATGGGTGGGAGCTTGAGGGCGATGGCTACTTTCATTCCTACAGCAATGGAAAGACTTGGGAGCGTGACAGCGCCCGTAGAGCGGTATTTAAAGAGTTCACTATGTCCGGTGAGCTTTCATATGGATATGATGATTCTTATTATTATGAGGTGGCCGAAACCTCTGAGTCGCGTAGTGAATATGTAAGGACAACTAAAACGGTTCATAGTGTTTCTCCCGGAGGCTTGTTTTCTTCTGGTGGAGGTTCCAGTTTTGTCTCTGCTGGTAATGTGCAAAAGCTTTTCTCAAATCAGGGGGGCGCATCTAGCATACGAGGTTCATACTCTAATGTTTATTCATCTACAGAGCCTGATAAGGTTGTGGGAATTATCCTCGATCAGAGTCAGGGGCAAGGACAAGGACAAGCTTCGGGGTTGAAGTCAAGCGTAATTGAATATACTAAATACTGGTCATGGAGCGATACGATATATAAGGTAATAAATGGAGATGATGAGGATAGTTACTATAGGGTTGATCGAGGACAAATCATTCGGGCTGGGTCGGGGAATGATCTTATGGAGGCTTCCCCCTATAGTTTCGATACCAGAACCAAAGGGGTCTATCTCTCGGGAGGTGCGGGGGAAGATACTCTTTGGGGGTCATATGAAGCTGACTATTTGATAGGCGGCGCCGGAAATGACTTTTTAATGGGCGGCGGGGGTGCTGATACCTATATTTTGTATTCCGGTGATGGAGTAGACATTATCAATGATTTTCCTTTGCCATCTTATCCAGACATGCGTCGTGAAGGCGCTTACACCTATCTGGAAACATCGGAAGCTACAGCGCTAGATAAAGTAGTACTGCCGCAGGAGGCAACATTAGACAATATTACTCTCGCATGGGGGCAGATGCTGGCCGAGGTTAACACGGGCAGGCCTGAGTGGTTCCAAGTCGAACAAAATGACGGAGACGAGGAAAGATTTTATGACTATATCAGTAATTTTCATTCTGGCTATCATCGGTCGCTGCGTGTTGTTGTGACTCTGGATATAAGTCTGGGTGACGGGCAGCTCGTCCGGGTCGTGATGCCGCCATCCGATAGTCCGCAAGGCTCCGGTATAGAGCTTTATCAATTTGGCGATAACTCAGTGCTAACGCAGAGGCAATTGCTGGATCATTTTGCTATGGGAGATATTCCTGATATATCAACTGTAGGGCAAGTGCTCAGAACCAGCGATGTGGAAATGCCAGGCTATGCGTTGCCTTTGCAGGGGGGAATGGGCAATGACACTTTGTACTCCGGGGTGGGTGAGGACTATCTAATTGGCGGAAATGGCGATGATTTATTATATGGCAGTAAAGGCTATGATATTTTGGATGGGGGGCTGGGCTCGGATAGCTATTACATCTACAGCAATGGTGACGGCTATAGTCTGGATAACATAACAAAAATCCGTGATGCCGATGGAATAGGCGTAATCATCATTGATGACGTAAAGCTTGATAAGTCTAACCTCATTGCTGTGGAGACTAATCGATGGCGGGCTAGAGATGGCGTGTTTAGTTTGCAGCTTGAGGACGAGTCAGGTGATCTAATTATTCAACTTCCTCAGGGGCGTGTTGTTGTAGAAAACTATTCTCCAGGGAAGCTTGGGGTTAATTTGCCTATTCTTAACTCGCAAAATGTATTGGCGGAGATTATTGCAGTCGCTGGGGCGCCTTGGGAGTATTTTGTACCGATTGTCCCTGATAGTAACGGGGTTTTGCCTGAATTAACTGCTCTCTTGGATAATGATGAGGAGTTGCCTCAATGGTTGCAATTTGAGTCATCTACAGGACATATTTCAGGCGCCTTTGAAAAAGCATATCAAGCCGAGCATGTTATTTTTACCGCTACTTACCCTGATGGTTCTATAGTTCAATATGAGTTGCTGTTAAATTCGGATTGGAACTATATAGATGGTACCGATGACTCTGATGTTCTAACAGGGGGTAAATGGGCAGATAGCATCTTCGCAGGAAATGGTGAGGATAGTCTCTTTGGTGAAGAGGGCGATGACGAGCTCTACGGGGGAGACGGCGACGATATTCTTGACGGCGGGCTGGGGGGCGATAC
The DNA here is from genome assembly GCF_001945445.1 of Pseudomonas sp. PA27(2017). Classification (GTDB taxonomy): domain Bacteria; phylum Pseudomonadota; class Gammaproteobacteria; order Pseudomonadales; family Pseudomonadaceae; genus Aquipseudomonas. The sequence continues at coordinate 2,008 of NZ_MSXW01000052.1, read as the reverse complement.
TCTCTACGGTGGCCAAGGCAATGACGTTTATGTGATTGATCAGATAGGCGATGTAGTTGTTGAGTATCCTGGCGAGGGCATTGATAAAGTCATCAGTTCCGTTAGCTGGACGTTAGGTGATGACGTAGAAAATCTAAGTCTGATTGGCAGCGCTGCAATTGATGGTACGGGTAATGCTCTAGATAATGTGTTAATTGGGAATGGTGGCGATAACGTTCTCCGGGGCAGGGGTGGGGACGATCTGCTTAGTGGCGGCCTTGGTAATGATACGTACGTTTTCGGCAATGGTGATGGGCGCGACGTAATCAACAACCTATCTGTAGCTGCAGAGGCAGAAACTGACATATTAATATTCGATAGTATTAGTCGCGGCAGCCTATGGTTCTCTCGCCAAGGTTCAAATTTGGTGATCGATGTTATGGGAGCTGAAGACAGCGTCACCATTCAGGACTGGTACACGAGTTCGAGGCAGCAGCTCGATGCTATCCAGGCCGGTAGCTCTTCTTTGTATGCAAATCAGGTCGATAACCTCGTCAACGCCATGGCTGCCTTCGGCGCACCCGCTGGAGGTGAGATCAATCTGACGCAAGCGCAGAAAGAACAGCTCAATGTCGTCATTGCTGCCAACTGGCAGTAGAGCTGAGTAAAAAGAAAACCCGGCGATTAGCCTAATGCTGTTCACTTAAGCATTTGAGTCCAAGCCGGGGTTTCTAGAAAATCCGATACCAGCTTCCTGGTATCGGATTTTTTATGCCTATTCAGCAGCAGTTGCTCGACCTCGGCGATCTATTCAACTTCTCCGACCTCAGCACCTTCACTCAGAACATTCCTGTCGAATGGGTCGCCAGTGCGCTCAATCTCTCCGCTCAAGCCACTATTCGGCGCAGGCGTCTGCCGAGTGATCAGGTGCTTTGGCTGGTGCTGGGCATGGCCTTGTTCCGCGATGAGCCTGTGCACGAGGTGGCCAGACGCCTGAATATCTGTGCCCAAGGCCTGGCTTCCGATCAGTTGCTGGCGCGCAGCGGCGTGACCGAGGCGCGCAAGCGACTAGGTGCAGACCCGGTCGAATCCTTGTTCCGACAGACCGGCAAGCAATGGGGTCGTGAGCGCTACGAAGGCGATGATTGGAACGGTTTGCAAGTGTTCGCGGTAGATGGCGCATTGCTGCGAACGCCCGATTCTCCTGAGCTGAGGGAGCATTTTGGCTCTGGTAATACGGGCACCGAGCGCCAGACACCCTTTCCGATGCTGCGCCTCGTAGCCTTGATGAATGTGCGCTCACACGTGATCCTCGATGCGCAGCTCAGCCCTTATCGGGGCAGCGAGATGCGCTTGGCCGAAACCTTCGTGGGCCAGATTCCGGACAATTCGATCACGTTGTTCGACAAAGGCTTTTGGGGGGCTGATTTGCTGCTGAGTGTTGCCGATGGGGTAAACAATCGACACTGGCTCACGCCGGCTCGCAAAAACCTGGTGATGGAGGAAGTCGAGCGCTATGGGGAGCATGATCGCCGCGTACGAATGAAGGTTTCGCCTCAGGCTCGCAAACGAAACCCGAATCTGCCCACGCACTGGGAAGTACGTGAAGTCAGCTATGAAAGCCAGGGGCAGCTAAGGTCGCTGCTCACCTCGTTGCCCGCAGAGCGCTATAGCACGGAGGCCGTCGCCGAGCTGTATCTGGAGCGCTGGGAGATTGAGCTAGGTTTTCGAGACATCAAAAGCTCGATGCAACAAAACGCGGTAACGCTGCGCAGCAAGAAGGTCGAACTGGTTTATCAAGAGGTCTGGGGACTGTTACTGGCTTACAACATCATCCGTCGAGAAGCCAGCCAGGCCGCAGTAGCCTTTGGCCGAACACCCTCAGACATACGCTTCAAACCTGCCTGCCAGTACATTGCGGTACAACTGATCGTCATGGCAGCTGCTAATCCGGTATCGGCGACAGGCAGAAGGTTGGCTGAGCTGCGGGGAGGTATCGGAGGAATGTTTCTGGATCACCGTCCAAGGC
>NZ_MSXW01000017.1 GCF_001945445.1 Pseudomonas sp. PA27(2017) | reverse complement strand
GCGCACCAGCTGGGTGTATTCCCTGCACGGGCGCAATTTCCTGCTGACCATGCAGCGCCTGCTGCAGGAGCGCGAACAACTCAGCGTGGTGGCCGACCAGATCGGTGCGCCGACCTGGGCCGGCAGCATCGCCGCCGCGACCGTGCAATTGGTCGAGCGCTGGCAACAGCAGCAAACCGAGGCCTGGGGCGTCTATCACTTCAGCGCGCGCGGTGAAACGTCCTGGTTCGGCTTCGCCGAGGCCATCGCCGCGCAATTGCTGGCACAGGGCAGAGCGGTCGCCGCACTGAAGCCCATCGCCACCACCGAGTACCCGACGCCAGCCAAGCGCCCGCTCAATTCGCGCCTGGACTGCAGCCGCCTGGAGCATGACTGGGGCGTGCGCCTGCCGGACTGGCACGACGGCCTGCTGCAGTGCCTGAGTAGAAACGTATGAGCTAACAGCGCGAGAGACGGTCTCAAGAACGAAGTGCCTGCAGGCATTTCAATCTTTGGTCGTGGATCTCGCCGTTTTACTGCGTAAATACATCCAATCGACGATTTCGCCCTCTGGGGCGTAGCCATTTACCGTATTCCGTAACAACTGACGAACACGGTCGTAGTCATCGTGTCCGACCGCCTCGAGAAGATCAGCCATGACCATTTTGAAGGACTCCCATGGTAGGTGCTCTTCGTTAGCAGACATGATCATCGGATGTTCGGTCGGGTTAACGTTGTCACCGATCAGAAGCTCCTCGTAGAGCTTCTCGCCCGGGCGTAAACCAGTGAACTCAATGGCAATATCACCGTTGGGGTTGGTATCGGAGCAGACACTGAGGCCGGTCAGGTGGATCATTTTCTCGGCCAGCTCGGCAATCTTCACCGGTTGCCCCATATCCAGCACGAACACATCGCCGCCCTGCCCCATGGAGCCGGCCTGAATCACCAATTGAGCCGCTTCGGGAATGGTCATGAAATAACGGGTGATGTTCGGATGGGTTACCGTCACCGGCCCACCCTTGCGAATCTGCTCGTAGAACCGCGGAATCACCGACCCCGAAGAACCGAGCACATTACCGAAACGCACCATGGTGAAACGGGTCTTGTTGACCTGATGCACACCTTCTTTGTCGCCAAATAGCACCGGTGCGCTTTCGCGGCTCAACGCCTGCAGCACCATCTCAGCCAAACGCTTGGTGCTACCCATCACATTGGTGGGGCGCACGGCCTTGTCGGTGGAGATCAAAACGAAGTGCTCGACGCCAGCCTTCAAAGCAGCCTGAGCGGTATGCAGCGAACCCAACACATTGTTCAATACGCCTTCGGCGATATTGTGCTCAACCATGGGCACATGCTTGTAGGCCGCCGCGTGATAAACGGTGTTCACATCCCAGGCACTCATTAACTCGACCTGGCGACTCTGGTTTCGTACCGAGCCCAAAACAGGCACCAGACGCACCGGCAACGACTCACGACGAACACGCTGCTCCAGTTCACTGTGAATCGCGTAGAGGTTGAATTCGCTATGTTCCAGCAACAGCATGGTTCTTGGGCCTGAGCCGAGGATCTGGCGGCACAGTTCAGAGCCAATTGAGCCCCCCGCCCCAGTCACTAGCACCACCTGGTCACGAATGCAGCGCTCGAACAACTCTCGCTGTGGCGGAACGGCATCACGCCCTAACAAGTCAGCAATGTCGACCTCTTGCACATCCTCGACTTTCACGCGACCACTGGCCAAATCCATGAAGCCAGGGACCGAACGCACGTGCAACGGATATTGTTCTAGCAGTTGCAGTATCGAACGACGGCGAGTGCGGGACACTGATGGTAGTGCGAGTAGTATCTCAACGGCACCGGTTTCATCGATCATCTGCTGAATATGCTTGGGTGAGTAAACGCGTAGGCCCGCGATGATCCGATTAGTAATACTCGCGTCGTCGTCGATGAACGCTACAGGTCTCATCGATCGCCCCATGCGCAGGGAGGCGGCCAATTGGTTGCCAGCCGAGCCAGCGCCATAGATAGCAACAGGCGGCGCGCCGGCATCGCGACTACTGAATTTGAAAGGCTGATCGGCAGCAAACCAGTGACCCATAAAAAACTGCCGCATTGCCAGACGCAACCCCCCGATGAGCATGATGCTCAGCCACCAATAGTTGAAAACCATGGAACGGGGAATCACTGCCCGCGCATCCTGATGCCAGTAGATCGCCAGCGCTAGAATCAATGCTGACAGAGAAACCGCCTTGGCGATGGCAATCAGTGCCTCGGTGCCGAAGTACCGCATCACGGCTCGGTACATGCCAAAGCGTATGAACAGCGGAATGGAGATCAATGGCACCAGCGCGAAGAGCCACAGATGGCCATCAAGCGGATAGATCTCTTCGAAATCCCCCAGGCGAACGACAAAGGCCAGCCACAATGCAGCCCACACTAATGCGACATCCACGCAGACTTGAATCATCCGCTTCTGACGGCGCCGCAACTTGACCAAGCGCGTTCTAAGCAACTCTGCAAACCTCAGCACAAAAACACCTCAAACCCTCAGGCTATGTCACTGCCAGCTATTGATCTGGCCATTGAAACGCAAGCGGGCAAAAACCAAACGCGTTAGCAGGATGGTTTTCCGCTTGCTGCTCTACCACCCAAACCCGATCTTACCTATTCGAAAAGCCGTGAAATCGCCATCAATAGCAATAAACCTCGAAGAAATATCTAGTACAAAGGTATGTCCCTAGCGAGGCCACCGCAGATAAACGGCTCACCCCCATAGCGGAAATATACTTCACGCTGGTTCGGCAATATCTGACCGCTGCTTCCGACAAAAACGGGGGAATGCGTGGCCACTACCTCACTGCTCAGTGAAAAACAGTTTAAACGATTACGATCACAAGTCTCCTGCTGCAAATCACGCTAGGTGATCGCTGCGCCGACCGGGAGCATATCCCAGTGCCTATAGGCACAGAAGTAGATACGCTAGATGGCAGGCACGCAGTTGCCGTCACGGCGCACCAGTTGGCGCTGCAGTTGAATGTCAGATTGCCGACCGAGTGGTCCTGGCAGACGCCTAAACCGCCTCAAATTGTAGGTGAGCAAATGCTGGGTTTTCTTGGTCATGAAATATTCTCGCAGAATGCTTGCAAGCACCGCCTGGATTTTATTTGAGATCAGGAAAAATACTGCTCCTCAATCCTTAGTCTACCAGCGATGCAAGAGGTAGAGTCGATACGACTGATAGCGGCCATCCCAGCTTTATGCTTTAGCAACGCACCTTTACCCGAGTACCCCCAATTTCTGCTAGCCTCAAGCTCTGCACAGCAGTGAAGCCAGATCAGCGCGCGAGATGTGGCATTCTCGTGAGAGATGGCAGTTGGGTGCCAACCGCAAGCATCTGACAGATCGAGTAATGGCAGCTCTGTGCGCAACGCGACTTGGCTTACAGGATGACGGAAACTCTTCTGAACGATTTAAGACTGCGGCAAGCGCCCGAAGGGAGGGACATTGCTTCCGTGCCCGCTACCTTGAGCGATTCCAAAATAGCCGGCAAACGGAAGCACTCCGTCATGAGGCCGTACCAAAAATGAGTCGTACGAAATCCTGCAAGATGCATAACCTAAATCTTCATCAACCACATCTCTTTTTTGCGCCTCAGAACAAGAGTGTTTAGAATCGCCTGACTGAGTGATCTGGTCGCCATTTTCCGTTGGAAAATGACCTTGCGAAACGACCAAGGTTTATGAGTTTCGTGCTAGGGTTCGTGATAACACAACCTGCTAAATGCGGGTTCGATAGGAATGAAGTGACGGCAAAGGTAGTGCCGGATCCCGCGAAAATATGCCAAAGCCAGACCTGATATCAAGCCTCAACCTTCCCTCCCACACACTAGGGCTCTTGCGCTCGAGTACTTGCGCCATCCCCACTCGCTCCCAAAGCTCATCTCACGTACATTTCATGCGGCTTTTGCAGTATCACGCAAGAGTGCACGATCGGAGCGCTGGGAATACTTGCAATGTAAGCGGAAAATTTGAGAACCATCGCGCATGGATAAAGCCGCCAAATCGTGCACTTAAACACTTCGCAGCGCCAGATAATGCCATCCGGCAGAACTTGTGCTTAAAAACATGCTTACTAAAAAACCCTATTAGAATTCTCCACTCAAGGATAACACCATGCCATTAGACTCCTGCCGACGTGTTCTGGCAGTGTTCGGCACGCGCCCAGAGGCCATAAAAATGGCTCCCGTTATTAGAAGGTTAAGTGAACAGCCCAACCTGGACGTACAAGTATGTGTAACGGGCCAGCACCGTCAACTCCTCGATCAAGTCCTGGAACTTTTTGATATCACGCCAGACTATGACCTGAACATCATGCGCCCGTCACAAAGCCTGGCAGATATTACATCTTTCGTACTATCCGGCATCGACGGCATCCTACAGCAGCACAAACCTGACCTTGTCCTTGTACATGGCGACACCACTACTACATTTGCCACTACATTAGCTTGTTTCTATCAGCGGATTTCGGTAGGTCACGTAGAAGCTGGTTTGCGCACAGGTAATCTTTATTCACCCTGGCCGGAAGAAATGAACCGAATGTTCACTGGCCGCATGTCCACCCTGCATTTCGCTCCAACAGAAAACTCCCGAGATAACTTATTGCGCGAAGGCGTCGATAAATACTCAGTCCACGTTACCGGCAACACAGTCATTGACGCGCTGCTGGAGATTGTCTCTCGAATCAACGCGGACTCAGCACTGCGTGACACGCTGGATCGGCAGTTCACCGAACGCGGAATCAATCTGGACAACTTCGTCTTGGTAACAGGGCATCGCCGGGAGAATTTCGGCTCCGGCATGGAGTCCGTTTGCCGAGGTCTGAAGCGTATCGGAGAAACTCTAGGAGTCGACGTCGTTTATCCCGTGCATCCCAATCCAAATATTAGCGGCCCGGTGCGGCGCCTCCTAGGTGGCCTGCCGAATATTCATCTCATCGAGCCCCAAGAGTACTTGCCTTTTGTGCACCTGATGAGCCGCTCTCGACTCATCTTTACTGACTCTGGAGGTATTCAGGAGGAAGCGCCGTCGCTAGGCAAGCCAGTTCTTGTAATGCGCGACACCACCGAGCGCCCCGAAGCTGTTGATGCAGGCACTGTGCTACTGGTCGGCACCGACGAAGAGCGCATGTTTACCGAAGCATCCCGACTGCTGCTGAACAACGACGAATATCAGCGCATGTCGATGAAGCATAATCCTTACGGGGACGGCACCGCTGCTGTCGCCATAGCCAAGATCATTGCAGGACATACCCAACATGCAAGCATCAAAAACTAAAGTATCCGTTGTTGGCTTGGGCTACATTGGCTTGCCGACTGCTGCTGTGCTAGCTAGTGTCGGCCATGATGTCATTGGCGTTGATGTCGATACCCACGTTGTAAATACCGTGAATCGTGGCGAAACGCACATTGTTGAGCCCGATCTGGATGGTCTGGTCAGCAGTGCCGTATCGAGTGGACGTTTGCGAGCCACGACCACTCCTGAGGAGGCTGATGCTTTCCTCATTGCCGTGCCGACGCCGTTTAAGGAGGGCAAGCAACCCGACCTGGTCTATATCGAGGCCGCAGCTCGCGCCCTTGCTCCGAAGTTGCGCCAGGGCAATCTTGTTATTCTCGAGTCTACCTCACCGGTTGGGGCCACAGAAAAACTCTCGGACTGGCTTAAACAGGAACGTCCTGATCTGCGACTGCCGTCACTGAATGGCGAAGAGGCTGACATATACATCGCTTACTGTCCGGAGCGCGTATTACCAGGCAGCACAGTGACCGAACTGGTCAAGAACGATCGTGTCATTGGTGGAATGACAATAGAGTGCGCTGCACGCGCTAGGGCGCTATATCAGACATTCGTACGTGGCGAATGCATACTCACTGATGCACGCACGGCGGAAATGACCAAGCTCACGGAAAACTCCTTCCGAGACGTTAACATTGCATTCGCGAATGAGCTTTCTGTGATCTGCGATGAACTAGACATCAACGTCTGGGAACTCATTACGCTCGCGAATCGCCATCCGCGCGTTAATATTCTCAAGCCTGGGCCAGGCGTGGGGGGGCACTGCATTGCAGTCGATCCGTGGTTCATAGTGGACTCTGCTCCGGAGTCCGCACGCTTAATCCGCACTGCTCGCGAGGTCAACGACGCTAAGCCACGGTGGGTCGAAAACAAAATTGAGCAGGCGATTGCTGAAGCAAGTAAATGCCTGGGTCGTAGTATCCACATTGCTTGCCTTGGCCTGGCCTTTAAACCAGATATCGACGACCTACGTGAAAGTCCCGCACTTGAGATTGCTCATACCGTAATCAAGAACAGCCCCAACGACGTGCTCGTGGTTGAACCTTACATCGACACGCTGCCTCACTCGCTAAGCGACAGCGGCAAGGCTCGCCTGGTCGATACAGCCACTGCAATCGAGCATTCCGACGTGCTCATATTGTTGGTAGACCATACCCAATTCAAGACTGTCGACCGTGCCAGCCTAGTCGGTAAGGTCGTCGTCGATACCCGTGGTGCATGGACCTGAGGTGCGTGCGTAATGACATCCTCCAAGTACTCCGCCGCGAAACGCGTTTTTTTCGCTGTTCTGAGCGTTACAGCGATCACGGCCGCTTCAGCATTCGCATACTTCCAGTCCAAGCCTGCACCCACAGTTCGCCTGGTCGACATCAAACCTGTAAGAATCATCAAAGAGGGCGATAAGGTTCTTATTGACTTCGGTAAGACCTGGTTCGGGAAAATAGATATCACTCCTAATGCCGCCAATCAGGATCGGACGATTACAGTCATCATGAAGGAGACATCCGAACCCAAGCCATTTGAAGCCATCGGACCAGAGCCTCCCGCAGTGCGGTTTGAGCTGGTGCCTGATATCAAGCTTGGCAAGAGCACGCTGACGGTGCCCTTACCTGAGCGTGACTCTCGGTTGATGCCGGAGCGCATTGGCGCGGTTATGCCGCTGCGATACGTCGAAATTATAGGCTGGAAAGGCGAGTTTCCAGCAGATGCGATTGGTATGCTCGCGGCGGTCGCCCAGCGGTACCAAGATACTGGCACTGTCACGTTCAAGGGGGCAGGCGACGCTGAGTTGAACGCGATTTGGGAGCTGTCCTCACACACCATGGCAGCAACCAGCTTTGCCGCATTGTTTGTCGATGGGGATCGTGAACGCCTGCCCTACGAAGCTGATGCTTATATAAATCAGTTGGGCTGGCACTACACAACAGGGGAAACCAGCGTGCCACGTCGCACGTTTGAACACCTCGTTGAAAACCCTTCCTGGCCTACGGAATGGCAAGCCCACATGCTGTTAATGGCCTGGGCAGATTACATGCACACGGGCGACAAGGCCTTCCTAGCAAAGCATTACGAGAGGCTGAAGTTTCTGACTTACCATGAACTCATGGGCGATATCGATGGACTGGTAGATGTCTCAAGCATGTCTCCAGAGTTCAAAGCGCGCACACGTATTAAAGAAAAAGTCGAAGATATTGTCGATTGGCTACCCACCGAGCGCGATGGACACGAAATGCGTCCTAAGAACACCGTGACCAACGCATTTATCTATATCAGCCTGGTCAAAATGTCGCATATTGCCAAGGCACTCGATAAAACAGACGACCAGAAGACATTCACTGACCTTGCGGATAAGCTACGTGACGGACTTTTTGCGCATGCGTCTCTTCCTAATGGATTATTGTCTGACGGAGTGGGGTCAACGCATACCTCAGCTCACAGCCTGTTCATCCCTCTTGCTTTCGGCCTCGTCCCTGAAGAGAAGAAGCCGCTTTTCATCGCAGCCTTGAAAGACCGCATTGCCAGCTACGATGGTGGATTTCCTGGCTCCATTTTTACCGCCCAGTATCTGCTTGAAGCCCTTTATCAAGAGGGGGAAGACCAAGCGGCTCTTGAATTGATCGTCAATCGCACTGACCGAGGCTGGCTGCATGCCATCGAAAAGTATGGCGCTACGGTTACTCATGAGGCATGGGACATCAAATATAAGTACAACGAGGACTGGACGCATGCCTGGGGCGCTGCTCCCGCTAACATCATGCCGCGCTTCATGGCAGGGGTAGAGCCGGTGGAGCCGGGTTGGAAGAAGTGGAGGCTTTCACCATCCAGGGCTTTGACCCAGAATCTGCAGGCCGTGATACCCACACCTCATGGCAGTATTTTGCTTCAGGTTCAGCCTGCCAATCAGCGTCTCGCCGTCACAGTTCCTGAAGGCAGCACCGCTGTCTATACGCAAGATAGTGGCGTTGTAATGGAGCTAGGCGCGGGTGAGCACACGCTTACCTGGAAAGCACATTGATCGCCGTTATCATGATGTTAATCGCGTCGCAATGGCCGCACAGTGCGAGCGCCTAGCCACTCAGGATAAGTTGCAGCAATGCTCCTGTCGATTGATTGGAGCATTTCCCGTTATGAGTCAGATCAACGATCAAGCCTGTTTCAAAGCAACTATGTCACTTAGAGAAGCTGAGCTCAGCGGATCATTTCGGATCGCTCGTTTCAATTTCAAAAAACCAACGCTGCCACCGGTTTTCTTATACTCTTGAGCAACACCCGCCAAAGTGTTTCTCAATCGGTTGAAGCAGAAACGCTAGACATTTTGGCAGCCACTGACATCGGCCTAGCAGGATTGCCCACCACGGTAACTCCCGGTGCCACGTCGCGCGTGACAACAGCGCCCATGCCAATAACAGCTCCCCGACCGATAACTCGAGGCTTGCCGGGGACACCCTGTTTAATGACTGCGCCTGCACCGATATATGCATGATCCTCGATCACCACATTGCCATTGCATTTCACGCCTGGCGCGAAAGTCACGAAATCGCCGATGACACAGTCATGCATAACATAACTGTAGCTGTTTGCATGGAACTGCTTTCCTATGCGAATATTAGCTGTTAGGTTGACGAAAGGAGCCAGGATGGCTCCCTCCCCAATTTCCACCCCATCCATGATTAGCGCGGTTTCGGCGCACAAGCTCCACAGCTTTATTCCGTGCTCAACGCAGCGTAAAGCCAGACGCTCGCGAATCTCACTATTGGCGATGGCCAAAACTGCATGACGCTGAACACTTTGCAACGCAAGAAAATCAGTGGCAGGCATACTGCGCTGCCCGTTAATCAACTGGTTTTCCTTCACCGCGTCATCTACAAATATAACCTGATCAGGCGAAACACCCTGCGCGCGCAATTGCTGCCGCGCCACATACATCATCTCGCGACCGAATCCACCCGCGCCATAAACAGCATATAAATCCATTACATCCACTCGCTTTCTACACCAGACTTCAGTTAACAGACTTGGAGGAGGATCCCACCGCGCCAACGACCCATTCGACCCAAGATTTGGAAAGACGCGCGCGACTGAACTCTTCTTCTGCTAATGCACGAGCCCTATCCCCCATTGCCTTCAGGGACTCTTTATCCTGAGCAGCGCTCTCCAGAGCGTCGGCAAATGCAGCCGGATCTGCCGGGGGCACCGCGAATCCACACTCGCGCGCTTCGATCATCGAAGCCAGCCAGCCAGGATAGTTGTTGAGTACGGGCACTCCTGCCGCGATGTAATCGAAAAACTTGTTAGGCGAGGTGCCGTAATAAAAAGCTGGTACATTTTCGAGTACCTGCAAACCGATGTCCGTACTCGCCATAAGCCCAGCAAGGCGCGTCTTACTGACAGAGTCATGAAACACAACATTATTCAGCTCTTCGCGGATCGCACGCTCCTGCAAAGCGGGCTTGAGCTTTCCTTGTCCGATCAGAAGAATCTTGATATCAGCCCTGCCACGGCTCTTCAGCACCGCCGCAGCATCCAGCACGGCACCCAGCCCATTGGCAACGCCGTGAGTGCCGGCAAATACAGCCATCAAATCGGCAGAAGCAATACCTTCCGGGCGCCACGGCTCTACGGAAACATCAAAAATATCTAGATCGCAACCATTGGGCACCAATGCAATGCGGTTCCGTGCGACACCTCGATGAGCAATCCCATCTACGATGCCCGGAGACAAACCCACCAGACGGTGAGCCGAGCGATAACTTAGCCACTCGAGCCCACCCATTAAGGCAAGCACGATGGGATTACGGATCACCCCCATGGCACGTGGCAGTTCGGGCCATAGGTCTCGTACTTCAAATACGAAGGGACGCCCCCGCAGCCACCGCGCAAGGATCCCCGGGATACCTGCTGTTAGTGGCGTAGTCGTTGCGAAAAGCACATCGTAATGCTCATTGAAAGCCAATACGACGCTTCGTAAAGAGAACTTTAAAAAAGTTGCAGAGCGTTTGAACAGGCCGTCATTATTGGAGTAGGCCAAACCGAGCTCGATAACATCGATGCCATCGACCAAGCCGCGGCGGATACCTCCTACAAAGGGCCCCGATAATCCAGTATCGCCACCCTGCATGCTGCCGCACACCATCGTGACTTGGTGTCCTTGGGCCAAGAGCTCACGGGCCATGGCATAAGAACGTATGGCGCCCGCACCGTATGGTGTTACGAAGTGCTGGTGGAAATATAAAATCTTCATGTTTTCCAGTTATAAACCGATGTCAACTGAGCGGCGTCATTCACCGCTACTTCAAGGACAGGTACAGGTGTTCGTTCGTAATAGTGCCGCGACTCCTCGCCTAGCACCAACGCCGCGTATTGCAGCGGGATGCTCGCAGAAACAGATAGGCAATCTCCGGATGAATGCTCCACGACGATGCCTACCGATTCAGCTTTGGTCGGCAAGACCTTCCACTGACCGGGAGCAAGCCTCCATCGCAGAACAGCCTGCCGAGCGAAACCACCAATACGGTCTTCGACACGCAACTCGCCAGGAACCAAAGTGACTCTGCGCTCGTGTCGTGCTCCTGCATGATCCTTATAGGCAGCCGCCGCATGGGATACCCGGCTACCCGCCTCCTGCAAGAAAGAAACGCTTTCAGCCCGCAGCCACGCTCCAAAAAGGAATCGGCTTAGGCGTGGCATTTGATCTCGCTCATCGAACTGAACAGTGTTATGACCCTCCGTCCCCGTGAAATAAGCCGATGAGGCCGGATCCGTGTTGTAGCTGTACGTGCCTGCATCCCGCAGGAGATTCAGCCCACCTACCCATAGATCAACATGCAGGGCATCGGCTTGGCTCGGACGAAAACGAAACCGCGGATAACGCAACAAAGCCATTGCGTCGGCTTGTTTCAAAATCGCAAAACCGCCGTCGTCAGCCCACAATCCCCTACGAGGAGGTGCAGACGGCAGATTCATATCGACACCTAACCACTCGGGCAGGGTGTCCCAACTGCCAGGCTGGGCATAGGCTCTTTGTCTAGCGAAAAGGGCTAACGCCCACTGTACCGAGGGCCGATAATCGCGATAGGCAGTATCAGCTAACTGGAATAGTCTGGCGCCGTCATTCGCGCCGACATTGGGGCCGTCACCACTGACCGGGTCGACCATCTCATACAGCCAACGCGCCGCTGCATGAGCGCGCTGTTGAAAGCCTGCGTTAAAAACCGGTTCCCCCAGACGAAGCCGCCAAAGCTCAGCAAAACTGAGTGCGTCAAGCATCATGCGGTGATAGTTGAGCGAGTACTGGCTAAAAGTGCCCTGCTTGCCAATCAACCGGCTCGAGCGATTGCACAACAGAGCGCGCCCACTTGCCGCCCATGCGTGCCCGCGGGGGTCGCCCAACGTTGCCAACCAACTCCCCCCCACAAAAAGCGCCGCGGCCTCTGAGGTGCCATGGTTATTATCCTGAGCAACGGCATAATGCCGCGTCGGAGCAATACGCTGCAAATGCACAACTAATAGTGCACTCAAGCCAGGCAGAGCCTGATCCGCATCCTGACCTAGCATGATCGCGGCCGCGGCCAGGTGAAGAACGCGCAGTGACGCTTCTTGGCCGCATTTCCAGTTAGGTCCAAGATAAGGGGCGTTAGCTTGGCTCCAGTCCTGCAACCAAGTATTCAGTCGAACCATGGCCGCCGAATCCCCTTGCCTGCCGCGCTGAGCAAAAGCCAAAACCCAGTCGAAGCGGGACAGCTCCCACAGCAACTTTATGTCCCCAACCTTGGGATCAAAGTCCGGGATATGCCACCACGGTCGTAAAGGGTCGTGCAGCGAGACACCGGTAAGTGGGTTCACCATCCATCGTGGCGGTGAGTCCGAACACGAGACCGGCCAGCGGCTGAACAGACTACCCGCATCTTGCCAAGCCGACACTACCGGCAAGGAGCTGGGCTCAGCAACGGAGGCAGCAAAGAACGGACCTTGAGGCGGTGCGGCACGCAGCCGGATGACCGGATGCACACCTAACCGCACGCCTACACGGTATGAAAGAGCCCTAGCAACATTCGGCAAGCCTAGCGACAAGACCGCACGAATCCTCTCAAGTCTGCTCAAGGCTGGGTCCTACTGCGCGCGTAGCAGTGCAGCAGCTTCCAACGACGCAGCAGCCACCTCGAAAATTTCCTCGCTAGGAATCGCGGGCTGGCCATTGCGAAGGCCATCTAGGAATGCTGCGGCACAAGCAGACTGGCCTTTGTCCTGCCGCCAAGCTGACATCTTCTTGAAGCCCGGCCAGCCGAAGCCTTGCAATTTGCGGAAGTTGTCCAGTTGCAACACACCACCCGCAGCGAACACCTCGACACGTTCCTTTGGAAAACTCGCAGCGCCGTTAGCGAGATACATGATCGTCCCAAATGACCCATCCTCGAAGCCCAGCGTGATCGCGGCCTTATCTTCATTAACCAGCACACCTGGATTGTCCCCCATGCGTCGAGCCTGCACAGATACAATTGGACTTCCGGCCAGGAAACGCATCAGGTCGATGAAATGGCAGGCCTCCCCGATGATGCGACCGCCACCGACGCTATTGTCCTGTGTCCAATGATTTGCCGGGATAGTGCCGGCATTCATGGTCATAATGAACGATTTCGGCTCTTTGACCGGCGCGAGCAGTTGTTTCATTTTTTGAACATGGGGCGCAAAACGACGATTGAAACCGACCATTAATTGAGGTGTACGACCGGCCTCATGCTGCGCGGAATAGGCAACGCGAACCATCTCGAGCCCCTCCGCATCGATAGCCAAGGGCTTTTCGACAAAGACGTTCTTGCCAGCGTTCAAGGCCTGGGCAGTAAAGCGCGCATGTGAATCATGGCGAGTTACAATCACGACCGTATTGATAGTGGAGTTGGTAATCAGCGCATCGGTATCGCTTGTGGCCTCAACGAAGCCTGCTTTCTCACCGTGAATTACACCATTGACCCCGCCTGCTGTGGCAATGCTGTGAAACTGTGCGCCTGCCGCTTTGAATGCGGGAATGAGCATGCGAGACGCGTAATTGCCAGCGCCGATGAAACCCAATACAGGTTGCTGCGCCACAAAAATTACGTCGGGACGCAATACAACGGTTTTACTCTGCCGAGTTGAAGCAGCTGAAGTGTACTGCAGCAAGATCCCCAAGCCGGATTTATCGCTGGTTAACGACTCATATGCACGTTCAGCGTCCTCGAAAGCATAGCGGTGAGAAATAAGAGGCGTGACGTTGAGATGCCCGCTTGACATCAAATCCAGCACGGCTTCGAAGTTCCGCTGCTCAGTCCAACGCACGAAACCTAAGGGATAATCGCGCCCCTTATCCTCGTAATCAGGATCATAGCGGCCAGGCCCATACGAGCAAGAGACCTGGAAGCTCAATTCCTTTTCGTAGAAATCAGCACGATTCAACTCAAGGCCCGTTACACCTACCAGCACGATACGACCACGTTTGCGCGACATACGGGCTGCCTGCGTGACGGGATCGGAGGACTTTGTGGACGCTGTAATGATAACACCGTCCACCCCCTGCCCCCGGCTGAATGCAAGTCCCGCAGCAACAGGATCTTCCCCACGGCCAGGATTGCAAACCTGAGCTCCAAACTGCTGCGCCAGCGCGAGTTTATTGTCGTCGAAATCGATAGCCAGTACCCGGCACCCTTGAGAGCGCAACAACTGAACTGTCAGCAGACCGATCAAGCCCGCGCCAGTGACGACGAAATTCTCGCCAAGCGTTGGCAGCGCCAACCGTATGCCTTGAAGGCCAATACTGGCCACTACAGCAAACGATGCCGACTCGTCGTCTACGCCGTCAGGAATCACCGCGCAAAGATTCTGCGACACACTCACGACGTCAGCATGCGGCCCGTTGGAAACTACACGGTCGCCAGCCTTGATGCCGCGCACATCTTCGCCGACCTCACTCACTACCCCCACGTTGCAGTACCCGAGCGGTAAGGGTTGCGCTAGTTTGGAGCGCACCGCATCCGCAGTGGTCAGCAGACCATCGGTGCGTGCCTTCTCAATCACCATCTTGACCCGTTCGGGTTGCTGCATTGCCTTTTCAAGGTAGGAGGCCTTGCCAAAACCGACCAGCATACGTTCAGTACCGGCCGAGATCAGACTCACTGACGTATTAATCAGCACCCCGCTACGCCGCAGCGAAGGCACGGGTGATTCAGCAATGTAAGTGGTACCTTTGCCCATATCCTGCAGGATCTGTTTCATAGTCAACTCAAAAAATGTGTCTTGTCAGGAGAGCCTTGCAGGCTTTGCATAATTGATCAGCACGGCTCGGTAAGGCCCTTTGAACACGAACATGCTGCCGGCAGCAGCGCCGACGATACCGACCTCATCTATAAGAGCCTGCATATCATCGACAGAACCAGCGCCGCCAATAAAAGACAGTGGTGAAGACACCACTGAACGTACACTTTTGGCCAATGCCAGGTCGTAACCTGACATCTCGCCGTCACGATCAATGGAATTGATCACTATCTCACCTGCACCTAGCTCCACCGCCTTGCGGCAGAAGTCCAGAAGATCAACCTTCTGCTTGTCCTGACCGTTGCGGGTATAAACCGTATAACCGGGAAAGAACTTGTTCTTGCGAACATCCAACGTGACAACCACGCTTTGCGCTCCCACTGCTTGTGCCACCTCACTGATGAGCTCAGGGCGCACCAATGCCGCGGCACTGAGCGATACCTTCTCGAAGCCCGAAGCGATGATCCTGGCCGCCTCGGCAGCTTGTGTCACGCCGCCACCGTAGCAAAGAGGCATACGCGACTCGACAGCTAAGCTCTTTAGCAAAGCGAAATTGGGAGCGCGGCGCTGCGCAGCCGCATCAATGTCAAGGACGACCAACTCGTCGACTTCCTTTTCATTGAAAATCTTCACAGCGTTCAGTGGGTCACCAACATACTTCGGATCCTTGAATTGACGGGTCTTGACTAAGCCGCCGTCCTGTATCAAAAGACAGGGAATAATTCTGGAACGCAACATGCTCAGACTCCGGCGAAATTACGGAATATGGCCATGCCGTTGGAATGGCTTTTCTCAGGGTGAAATTGCAGGCCAATAACGTTATCGTGCATCACGCCGCAGACTAGCTCGCTGCCATAGTCGACAGTGGTGATAACATCATCGGGCTGAGCAGCATCAAAGAAGTAACTGTGCAAGAAATAAAAACCCCTATGACAGTCTACCTCGTCGAAAATGGCATGCTCGCGCTTCAACGTAATCGAATTCCAGCCCATGTGCGGAAGACGCGGCGCGTCTGGCAAGTTCGACGCATCGATCTTGCATACTTTACCAGGAATCCAGCCCAGTCCAGGGAGCGCCCCTTCTTCGCTGGAATCGGCCAGGATCTGCATGCCTACGCAGATACCCATCACCTTCTTTTTGTTGACCAGCACCTGCTCATTAAGTAGATCAACCATGCCTGACCCGCGCAGATAAGACATTGTTGTGTCAAAGGCTCCAACGCCGGGCAGCACATAACGATCGGCGCGTGCCAATTCACCCAGATCCCCGGTAATACAATGGGCTATCTTGAGCTGCTTGTAGATGTTAGCGATGGCGCCGACATTGCCAGAGCCGTAATCAATAATGGCGATCATCGTTTTACCGCTCGCTCGACCCCAACAGCCTTAAGTAACTTAGCTCCCAAGTCGAATAACCACTCCTGGTTCTTATAATCCTTGTAAGTTTTTTTGGGCATTGCATGATAACCACGTAGCGTGTCGGTCGTAATGCCAAGCTTGGTGGCAATGTACTCAAAATCCTCGTCGATCGTGGCAGGATCGTATGCTGGATGCTTGAGATGCTCAAGGGCTTCTTCCCGCGTCATCTGGCCCGTTTGAATGAGGCTAGAATACTGGACGCGGCGAGTATCATAGCCAAATCGAGTAGGCAGCCAATATGCCTCATAAAACTTGGTAAACCTGGATTCAAAATGCTTTTGAGGGTACGGACGCCATCCGTACATCTCGGACAAGGTACGCGCAGCACTTTCCTTGGTATAAGGCAAGAAGTTAAGCGGCTTAACCACCTTAACTCCACGAAAATAGCGCAGATATACCTTATGAAACAGGATACTGCTGAACGGATAAGTCTTAAGTGGCCGCGTGCCAAACCGATGATGAATATCCTTCAACTGGGCCATGTCGGTGCCGTAGTAAAGCCACTCTTTAGGGTTGCGAACGCACTCGGTAGCGTAGTTACCACCATTTACTATATATTTGATATTATGTTTATTGGCAAAGTGATACAGCGTTGCGATAAAAGCGTGATCCTGTGGAATATCAAGATGCGGAACACCAGACTTGAAGAAGGCCAATTGAAAATCCTTCATCTCTTCCCAGTTGATAACTTCGGTATAAAGATCCAGCCCCAACTTATCGACGATCACCTGGATGTTATTGACCGCCAGATCGGTATTCCAGCCACCATCCACATGAAAGACCAGAGGACGCAAGCCGAACTCACTGACAGCCAGATGTAGCAAATACGAACTATCAAGTCCCCCGCTCATACCCATGATGCAATCGAAAGGCTTACCCTTACCACTAGCCTTGATCTCTTCGACCATCCTGGCGAACATCCGCTTGCCTTCGTCATTGGGATGCCAGTTGGGCAACACATCCGCCTCAAATCCGAGGCAGTGATCGCACACGCCGTTTTCATCAAAGCGGATCTTGGAGTCCGAAGTGTCCATTACGCACTTGGAGCAGACTTGGTAAGGCATGAAAAAAGCTTCCTGATAGAAGTAGTCAGAGTGCCGACATCAACCCAGCACTTTCACATATTTACGATATTCGCGATGCGCATCACGAGCCATCTGCCAGCGGCGCTTGCCAGGCAAAGTTGCCAGCGAAGCATGCCAGTGATGCAGAACCTGCACGCCAGGGTCATAGTAGACCTTGAACCCTTTGTCCTGCAGCTGTTTACTGAGAAAGAATTCCTCCGACATCATAAAAGTCGGGGCCCAGAGTTTGCCGAACAATTCGAAAAATTTTGGCCCAAGAATATAGCAAGAACCGTGACCCTGATAGATTGGCCTCGCAACACGCCACTGCTGCTCGTCGGTGCGCTCAGATAGCGAAGGCATCAGTGAAGCCAGCTTGAGCATGAGCATGCCCACGTAGTAGTTCGAGTAATAGACATCATAGAAAAACTCCCGCACTTTACTGATGCGTTCAATCACGTGGGGGTTTTGATGCTCGCCGTCAAGCGTCACAACATCCGGAGAAATAACTGGGAATGTCGAAAAATGGCTGAGTTTTCCCTCAATATTGTCAATGAAGTCCTTAGGGAACTCCAAATCGTTATTACCGACAACCATCCAACCAAGGTCAGGATAGTTCATCCGCAATCGCTCAATACCGGCATTTAGGCCGCTAAAATAGCCCGAATTATTTGGCGAATAGATAACATCGACCGAAGAAAATTCTTTCTGAATACCACGCAATATCTCGACATTTTCTTTGTCAGATGCATTGTCCACGATGACGATTTTACAATCGTGCCCCGGAATTTTTAGTAGCGTATCGACAGCAACGCGTGTATAGGCGCTGTTGTTGTAATTTGTACAGACATAACCCAGCTTCATCGGGGTCCCACCTTACTGAATATCGATTCACTCATCGAGATGAAATTTATCAAGACGCGCTACTTCCTTAGGTAAATCGTATGAGCGCAGGCGCCATACCACATAAAATTTATTAAACATCAGCAACGCGGCCGTGATTAGCACACTAGCAACCACACTGCTCCAGATGAACAGGCTGATGATGAATGAGGAATAGAAGAAACCGATCGAGTGCACAAAAAACGAAACCGTCCACGCGGGACGCCGCAAGCGCAGCATTAGATAATACGAAATATGCAAGCCGACACCAGCAATAAAAAGCACTAGAAACCCACCCCATAGCCCAAAATCAATTATTAGACCACGAAACATTGTGTAAATATTGGTTTGAACAACGTTCTGGTACACGAAATACTCGGTGTAAACGCCGTCAGGCACATGCCCAGTCTCTCCCAACAACTTAGCAAACGCCATAAACGTATAAAAACCATATTGACCAAGATTGTCGCGGTACTGAAACGCCCCCCCTTGACCTAGATAGTAGGCGAACCAGTCGGAAAAAGCATAAATATGTGCAGCTGCATATGAAGCGAAAAGGCGAGTTAGTTGACGCTCAAGCTCATCACCGCTCAAATCACTTAAGCCACGCGCCAGAAATGACGCAACAATGAAACTCACGACCAGAATACCATAGGGCACTATCCGGCGGATTTCACGCAGGGTAATAAGAGACAAATCTCCGCGCATAACCTTGCAAAAGAGTGTTGACGCCCAAAACATCACCATTACTAAAAACAAATTACCCTTAGCTCCTTGCAACAGCATTGCCAGCACGGAGGGCAGAAATATAAGTCCTAGCAACAACAAGCTATGCATAGTGCCGCGACGGCAAGAAGCGAAGACCAACCCTCCCAGTACGGCACTAGGGTATTGAAGCACAAAGCTCAGCTGGGCATAAACATTTGGCTGCAATGTGTTACTATAACGCTTTGCGATCATTTCGTTTGCAATTGTCAGCGGCTTTGTAATCGCAGCCTCAAACGTTACACCCTGAACCCCCAAATCAATCAAAAGACAGATAATAGTTAGGCTACTGCCGACGTAGAAACAAAGCCGCAAAAATGAGTTATTATAGCACTCGGGCTCATATAGGCCCGGCCTGAGATCAAACACCTCTTTCCATCGAAAGAGATATCCTGATGCCGAGAAGACAACACAGGCAAACAGAATATAGGCAGTTCCCGCAGGATTGACCGGGATGTCCCATAGTACAGCTAAGGGAATGAAAGTGTAGAGGAACCAAAAGATACCGAATATGCATCCTGGGATGATCCACGTACCAGAATGACGGCGCAACATCCATGCTTGCAGCAGAATAAGCATGCTGAATGCCAAGGCGATAATCTTGCCTTCCATAATCAGCGCCTAGCCGCCGAGCGCATGTAGTACTGGATAATCAACAAGCATAAAAAACCTTCGGCTAGCACCAAACTTAACGCTGCACCCATTGCGCCGAATAGGCTGCCCAATATGATCGTTGAGCCGACACTGGTAGCAGCTGCAAGTAGAATACAGTAAAGCATGACTCTTCTTTCACCAAGGATGTTCAACCCCGCACTACCGAACATGAAATTGCCAACACCAAAAAAGGTTGCAAGGCTCATGATCGCCGCTAGTGAGATAATTGCGTGCAACTCTAGAATTCGAGTTCCTTGAGCAAAGTATGTCATGCCTAGTTGGATGATGAGATAAAGGCCACCCCATGCGAACGCTAGCGCCAGCAATTGCGGCCAAGTAAGCCTGAAGAGCGCAGATAGGGCGTCCAGATTAGCTGCACCGACGGCCCGCACGGCCAATACAGCACGAGGGAAGAATAGTTGATTTAGTGGCCTAATAACGGCCTGCATGGCTTTAGTTATCTTCTCTGCCAAGGAGTACGCCGCTAATTCCACGCCGGCCAAACCTACCAGGCCTAACAGCAGAACATTCGAGTCACGATAGAGAACCACACCTATATTGCCAAGAAATATTTCCTTCCCTGTCTTGATGCAAGCAAGCATCTCCTTACACGATATACTCATCAGTCTAAATTTTAGGCGGATGATCGCCCACGCAATTTGCGCAAGCGAACCCCCGATATAACTTAAACCTATGATCTGCGGCAGCAGCAAGGTATCTTCAGGGCCGACCACCAGCAGCAGAACAAGCATAACAGCGGCAAACCTTGAGAGAAGCGTACAAATTGCTGGAGCGGTATTATGCTGCAACCCTTGAAACATCCAAGTTGGTTGAAGAGCGTAGCTTAGGGGAACCAACATCCACCAGGCAGCCAACTCACCTAACTCAGGACGGTAACAAGCAATGGCAACTACAAGCACTGGCGCAGCGAGGAAAAATAGACACAATCGTGTATAAAGTACACGACTGAAAACCCGTGAAATCCTGCTGCGATCTCTTTCAACGCTTAAGCCGGCTACATCTGCTACGCCGTCAATCTCAAAACTATACAACACAATTGCAATTGCGAGGAACGATAGCGCCTCAGCAAAGACCAAGTCAGCATAACTTGCAGAACCCAGCATGCTCAAAGCATAAGGAAAGACGAGCAAAGGCAGCGATGCGTTGGAGCCTTGTATCGCGATCAGCGCTATCAGATTCTTTGAATGACCGCTCATTTTTCTATGTCGTTGCCACGTTTTTATACTCGTAGTTCAGCGATTGGTAGCTTGCTGAAGGCTCAACTCATACTTAACCCATCAACATCTCAACTAACTCACCCCGTCAAGATGATTGTACTTGGCCCTGTACCAGCAAGACTGGCCCGATACACTAACTCAGTTTATTACAAGTAAAAATTGGGTCAGTTCTATAACGCTAACATGCTGCAATCATGCAATGCTGCGTGTACCATGCCGTCCTATCGCGTGACTTCAACTAATACCTCCCTTAATACCTGGCAGACCATATCTATCTCCGCATCCTTCAGTGTAGGGTGAACCAGAAACATCATACTAGTGTCCCCCAACGCCTTGGCAACTGGCAAACGATTCGCAGGCCGAAATCCAGTACCGTCAAAAGCTTTCTCAAGGTACATCTCCGAGCACGAACCCTGAAAGCACGGCACGCCACGTTCTACTAGCCGACTCACAACGGCATCACGATCAAGGCCTGGCTTAAGATGTTCTGGGCGCACAAACATGTAGTGCTTGTATTTAGCATGATCAATATCAGGATAGAGCGGAGCCAACCGTATCGACGAGAAAGACGACGCCACAGCATCCAGACGCGCAGCTAATAACTGACGACGAGCCCTCCAAGCATCGAGATTGCGCAACTGAATGCGACCAAGAGCCGACTGCATTTCAGTAATACGCCAATTGGTCCCGAAACTCTCATGTAACCAGCGAAAGCCCGGCGGATGCTGGGTCTCATATACCGCTGCCCATGATTTCCCGTGGTCTTTGTAGGCCCAAGCCGCTTCCCACCAGGATTTGTCATTGGTAGTAAACATGCCTCCCTCGCCGCCAGTGGTCATGATCTTGTCTTGGCAGAAAGACCACGCACCGACATGACCGATAGTCCCGACATGGCGCCCTTTGTATCGTGCGCCGTGCGCCTGCGCGCAGTCTTCGATGACGTACAAGCCTCTGGCGTCAGCTAGCGCCATGATGGGATCCATATCACAAGGCTGTCCCGCTAGATGAACGCAAAGAATAGCCTTGGTCTCCGAGGTCAATACTGCTTCGATTGTTGCAGCAGTAATATTCTGTGTATCGGGGTCCACATCGGCAAAAACAGGCTTAGCACCTGCATTCACAATAGAACTTGCGGAGGCGAGAAAGCTGCGAGGCGTTACTACTACCTCATGGCCTGCCCCGATACCCAACACCCGTAACGCGAGATCAATCGCAAGCGTTCCGTTGGCCAGCGCTATCGCATGCGCACATCCCACATAAGCGGCAAACTCCCGCTCGAACTCGCGGCTTTCATTGCCCGTCCAGTAATTTACCTTTCCGGATTTCAGCACCTGGGCAACTGCGGCAATTTCTTCATCGGTATAGCTAGGCCATGGACTAAGGCTAGTATTTAACATCACAGTATTCCTAAATACCTTAAATAGAATCGCAACCATCACGCCACAACTTTGGCCTAACCGGCCGAGTGGCGCTACCCTTAGATACGATTATTATGGCTGCCCTGAAACTTATCCATAGTGGCTCTCCCCTGCTGTGAAATACCTTCACGTATCAGCACTTTGCGAGCCGTCCAATACAAGATCTTAAAATCCAGAAGAAGACTGTGGTTATCCACATACCAAACATCGTACTCGAATTTCTGCTCCCAACTGATGGCATTGCGACCGTTTACCTGGGCCCAGCCAGTTATTCCAGGCTTGACATCATGGCGCCGAGCCTGCTCAGGCGAATACAGAGGCAGATACTCCATTAATAACGGCCGAGGGCCTACAAGGCTCATATCACCCTTGAGGACGCTCCAAAGCCCAGGTAACTCATCGAGACTGGACGCGCGCAAAAATCGTCCAACCCGAGTCATTCGCTGATCGTCAGGCAACAATTCACCTGATGAGTCCCTACCATTTGTCATACTGCGGAATTTGAGCATAGTAAACGGCTTCCCCGCCAAACCAGGCCGGCACTGGGAAAACAGTACAGGAAAACCCAAATTTTTGGCGATTACTAACCAAAGAACAAGAATCATAGGCGATAACAACACCAAGACACAAAGGGATATGCAAATATCTAGAAGTCGTTTCATAGTTGAGCCTTCTCTATCCCCTCGCGGTACTTCAAGCTAGCGCGCCCGCCAGTCTCGTTTAAAAAAAACGCAACTAGTGCCGCAAAAAAACCCAAGGTTAAGCCTGCTAAGATACCAAGTAGAATCACAACAGGCTGTTTGGGCTTAATTGCCGCACTAGCATAAACTGCTTGCCTGTCAATACTCACCAATTGCAAAGCACTAAGATTCAGGTTCAGCCCCTTGAGCTCTGCAGCTTCCTGGCTCCACTTCGCATAGTTCTCGATGTATACGTCCTCATCGGCACGCTGCTTGAGCAGTTCAATTTCGCGATTTTGCTCCAGTAGTCGTAAATCAGCTTGAATCTCGGCAATACGCGGCTCGGTGAATTCGTCCGAACGGCGCTTTTGTAGCGCATTGCGTTCGGCCTCCAATGCTTCGGCGCCCATAAAATAAAGCGGGATCTGCTGATTATTGACTTCCGTGCGGATCACATTACCAGAGCCTGCCATCGGCGCACTGTCGGCAAGAGTGGATGGCGTGCTGGGCTTATCGATGCCCAGGTCCTTGGCGATCGTGATGGCTTCGTTCAACTGAGCGATGCGGTCGTCACGGCGAGTGCGCAGTTGCTTGCGCAACGAATTCAGCTCGTCCTGCAACTGGGCACGCTTGAGGGCGTTAGCCTCGGAAAGGGATGCAATTTTCGCCTGTTTGTTAGCTTGGTAGGCAGCGCGCTCTGAGGCCATGCGCTGCTCCAGCTTGGCGAGGCGGTTGCGGATGATCACCTCCACATCTTCAGCCAGGGCAGCACGTTCCTGCTGAATGACGTACTGAATCAGCCCATTGACAATGTCAGCACCTTTAACGCCCCACGGGTAGGTATAGGCAAGGCCCACATAGGAAAACCCCCCGTCAGTACGATTGGCCGCAGGCCGGAGAATCTCAAAATCGTCGATGATCTGGTTTAGCGCCTGCTCAGGCGTCTGGCCATCACTCATGGCGTCCGGCCCGAACAGTTCTTGGTTGGCGTTGAAGTACTCCAGGCGATACTCGTAGGAGCTGATACCTGCGCCAACTCGCTGCAGTGCTTCTTCGGGGGTCAGTTCGTACAAACCCGACGCATTGAGCTCATCGAGCACATTCATCGCCACCGGGCGCAGGATGCTCTGGGTACGGTAGTACTTGGTTGCCAACAATGCATAAACAACGGACAGCAGAGTGACAACGGCAGCGACGCCAATGATCAGCTTTTTGCGTTCCCACAATGCGCGAATTAGCTCGCCGAGGTCGATTTCGTCGTGCTGCGAACGGGCGGTTGGGACATGCGGCATGGGCTCAGTCATCCTGTTTCAAGGCGGGCGAGAGAAGTTCGAGGCACGGAAAAACGCGAGCTCTTTGGGGAGTTGCGCAGACGATGAATCCACGTCGATACGTCATACCGAGGGCAAGGATGCCGCTGCGAGCGATCGAAAAGGCAACGGCTGAAGCGGCTTGCGGCACAGAGGCCCAAAGCGTGAGAGTGCTAATAGACGAGGCAGTAAAGCCAGCCCTCTCAACATGAACCTGGTAGGCAAACACTCACTCGATAGGTAGCGTCTGGGGGCCGTTAGAGCCAAATTCAACATCCTTATAATCGGATCCAGCAATCTTTGCCTTCACTGCACTCCTGTAAAACCTGCAACGCAGTGCAAGCTGTGACATCGTGCCTTGAATGCCTACGAGCTGGTATCAATCGGATTGCATTTATGATACTTGGCCCAAAATGGATGGTTCTGGTACCCGATCAAGCACTCATTGTAACCATTCTTTATGAATTGATTACCATCAATGTGAGCGAGTAATCACTTTCTTCCGCAATGTGTTTTCACCTTGCAGAGAGAGCAGCAGCGTGAATCTGAATGTTCAAACCGCGTGCACTGTCGGCATCCAACAGGGCCCGAGCCAATAACGCCTTAGCCCCCTCCTCCCCATGCACCAATCGAATCTCCCCCGGCCACTGCTCCATCGCCGTGACAAAACCAACCAACCCCGCCTGATCCGCATGGGCCGAATACCCACCAATGCTATGCACACCGGCACGAATGTCATAGCGCTGCCCATCGAATTCCACGTAGCCGTTGCGCGGGCCGAAGCGCTGAATGACGTGGCCTGGCGTGCCCCTGGCCTGATAACCGACGAACAGCACGTCGTGTCGTGGATCGCCGAGCATTGCCTTGAGGTAGTTGACGATGCGCCCGCTGGAGCACATGCCGTTGCCGGCGATAACGATGGCGGGTCGGGCGCTGCTGACCAGGTGATTGAGAATTCTCTGGTGATCGGCGTGGCTGTCGACGGTGATCAGTTGGTCGAACGCCAGGGGCTTTCTGCCGGCCTGGACACGGGCTTGGGCTTCGTCGTTCCAGTGGTCTTTGAGTTCGCGGTAGGCCTGGGTGAAGCGGCTGGCCAGGGGGGAGTCGAGGATGATGGGCAGGCGGGGCCAGTTGATTTCGGCTTGGGCATTTGCTTTGGCTTCAAGATTTTCGCGGGCATGGCCCGCTCCCACAGGGGGCGCTGACGCGCGGGCTGGGGTGTCCAGCTTTTTGCTGTGGATGATGTCTTCCAGCTCGTAGAGCAGTTCCTGAGTGCGGCCGACGCTGAATGCGGGTATCAGCACGGTGCCGTTGTTGGCCAGGGCGTGTTCGATGACCTGTTCCAGCCGCTGGCGGCGGGTGCTGCGGTCTTCGTGGAGGCGGTCGCCGTAGGTGCTTTCCAGCACCAGAATGTCGGCACGCTCCGGTGGCACGCAGGGTTTCAGGATCGGTGCGCCCGGGGCGCCGAGGTCACCCGAGAATACGACGCGCGTGCTGGCTTCGCCGGGGTTGTACTGCACGTCGATTTCCACATAGGCAGAGCCCAGCATGTGGGCGGCGCGCTGCAGGCGCACCTTGGCCTCAAGCCCTTCATCGCTTTGCAGGGGGAACCAGTGTTCGTAGGGCAGCGCGATAATGCGCTCCTGCACCCGTTTGAGGTAACGCTCGACCTGCTTCTGGTCGCGGCTGAAGGTGAGCTTGAACGCATCCTCCAGGACGATGGGCAGCAGTTTGGCCGAAGGCTCACTGCACAGGATCGGCCCTTCGAAGCCGGCGGCCAGCAGATAGGGAATGCGCCCTACATGGTCGGCATGCACATGGGTGACGATCAGGGCGCGAATGCCATCCAGGGGGAACTCGATAAGTTGGTGATCAGCCCGCGCACCGAGTGGCGAGGCGTCGGCGCCCTGGAACAAGCCGCAGTCGACGAGGACACTGCTGTGCTGCGTGATATGCAGCTGGTGGCAGGAGCCGGTCACGCCGTTCTGGGCGCCGTGATGGGTGATACGGGGGTAATCCACCGGCTAGTCCTTCAACGCTTGGCGGCCAGATTTTGGAGAGGCGCAATGATGCGTTATGAGGCGGTTTGAAGAAAGCGCCGGAACACATGGTGCTTGCTGTTTTTGAGCGGGGGCTGGATAGGCGTGCGCTGGAAACCTGGGTATCGCTTCGCTCGACCCAGGCTACGGAGGCTCATGACGCAAAGCGGCTTACTGGCGAGTTGAAGGGACGCAAGTAAGCTGACCTAAACAAAGCGAATCGCGGGCATGGCCCGCTCCTACATCGGTGCGCAGGACGGCAGCCTGCGTTCGGCTGCTGCCCATTGACCTGTAAAACCTGCGAACAGTGTTTAGAGCTTGAAGGTACTGACCAGATTATTGAACGACACGGCCAGGCGCGACAGCTCCTGACTGGAGGCGCTGGTCTGGTTGGCGCCGGCGGCGGTCTGGGTGGACAGGTCCTGGATGTTGATCAGGTTGCGGTCCACTTCCCGCGCGACGTTGGCCTGCTCTTCGGAAGCGGTGGCGATCAGCATGTTGCGGTCGTTGATCTCGGCGATGTTCTGGGCGATGCGCTCGAGGGATTCGCCCGTGGCCTTGGCCAGCTCCTGGGTGCTGTTGGCCAGGGTGCGGCTGTTGCCCATGGCCTTGACCGCGTCGTCGGCGCGCGACTGCACGCTGGCGATCATCGCTTCGATTTCTCCAGTGGAGGCTTGGGTACGCGCCGCCAGGGCTCGCACCTCGTCGGCCACCACGGCGAACCCACGGCCCTGCTCCCCTGCCCGCGCCGCCTCGATGGCCGCGTTGAGCGCCAGCAGGTTGGTCTGCTCGGCGATGCCCCGGATGACGTCGAGCACCTTGGCGATATCCCGTACGCTACCGGCCAGCTCATCGACGATTACGGTCGACTGGCCGATTTCGTTATTTACGCTGGTGATGGCCTTGACCGCTTCGCGCGCCTGGTCACGACCGCTGGAGGCTTCCTTGCTGGTTTGTCGGGAGGCCTCGGAGGTCGAGGTGGCGTTGCGGGCCACTTCGTCGACCGCCGCACTCATTTCGGTAACGGCGGTGGCGGCAAGCTGGATCTCGTCGTTCTGGCGAGTCAGGCCACGGCTGCTCTCCTCCGTCACGGCGTTGAGCTCTTCTGCGGCTGAAGCCAACTGGTCCGCGGCGCTGGCGATCTGCTGGATGGTGCCCTTGAGGCCGTTCTGCATGGCGCCAAGGGCTGTCAGCAGCTGGCCAGCTTCGTCGCGATGGCCACTTTCGATTGCCTTGGTCAAGTCGCCGCCCGCGATTCGCTCGGCGTTGCGGACTGCCGATGCAATGGGCGTACTGATCGCCCGGCTGATGAACATGCCCAGGAGAACCGCAGCGATAAAGGCGACACCGATACCGATGTAAAGATTGAGCTTGGCAGCCGCCTCGCTCTCACGAGCATCCTGGGCGCCCTCGCCGATCTGCCGGTTATTGGATTCGACCATGATGCCCATCTCGTCGATGACCGTGCGGTAGGCCTCATGCAGCTCGCCGGACATCAACTGCTTGGCACCGGCCAGATCGCCGCGTTCGATGGCCGCCACTGCGCGATCAATAATGGCCTGATAAGCCGGCCAGTCCTTGTCCATGCGGTCGCCAGCGGCGCGTTCGTCGTCTGCCAGGGGCGTGGCACGGTACACGGCGTATGCACGCTCGCTGGTCTGACGGTTCTCCTTCATGGAAGCGAGGATGGCGCTTCGCTCGGCTGCATCGCCCCCAGCCGTGGCTGCGGCCAGCAAACGATACAGGTCGCGGCTTTGCGCAACCGCGTTGGAACGCGCCTCGGCAGTTTTGGCGACCGAAACGAGGTTATTGGAAAACACCGATTGCAAGCTCGAAGACAACGAGCCGATTCCCTGGCTGCCGAGGATCCCAACGATCAAGGTGATAGAGGCGCAAAGCGCGAATGCAAGATACAGCTTGGTTGATATCTTGGCGTCGTAGAACCAGTTCATATGCAGGCCTGCACGAAGGGATGGAGATGAGCTGCGGCACCGGTGATCGGCGGCATCACCACCTTATCGACAGTCCTGAAGCGGCCTGAAGGGGAATGTAAAACTTTATTTCAGCAAGATTGGCCAAGCGATACCGCTATTTGCACAATGCATGATTTGCAACGTCAGCAGGCCAAGAGAAGTAATGGAGATGGCAGAGGTGTCGAACTGACAGGCGCGTTCGAGGATCACTCGTCCTCTTCGTTCACCCGATCGCGCAACTCCTTGCCGGGCTTGAAGTGCGGGACGAACTTGCCGTCCAGGCGTACCGACTGCCCTGTCTTGGGGTTACGGCCCACACGCGGTGCGCGGTAGTGGAGAGAAAAGCTGCCGAAGCCACGGATCTCGATACGATCACCAGTCGCCAGCGCCTGGGACATCTGTTCCAGCATGGTCTTGATGGCCAGCTCGACATCTTTGTTTGAAAGCTGCCCTTGGTGGGTGACGATTCTTTCGATCAACTCCGACTTGGTCATACTTTTCCCTTCGTTTTCAAGCGGCTATGTCACTCGATGGAAAGGTTGTAGCACGCTGATCAGCTTTTGAACAGCCTAAAAAACCACCAGTTCTGAAAATGTGCTTGGCGTTGTGAATCGATTGTCGTCGTTTCCGGCATGTGAGCCTAAGTCTTTGACTGAACAGCATTGTTGGCGAAGCTGGCGATTGGTGCTCACGGTCTGCACGGCTGAGGCAGGAAAGGTGATCAAATGATCGCGAGCGCCGTCCAACGGAACCTATACATTCAGAGCTCAGAAGCTGCCAGCGCCTCAGGAGAAAATTTTGCTGATCCCCGCCAATCTGCTCGAGGCAGATACTCTTACTCGCCTGATCGAAGACTTCGTCACCCGGGATGGCACCGATAACGGCGACGAAACTCCGCTGGATACCCGCGTGACGCGTGTACGTCGCGCGCTGGATAAAGGCGACGCGGTGATCGTGTTCGACCCGGAGAGCCAACAGTGCCAGTTGGCGCTAAAGCGCGACGTGCCGAAGGAATGGCTGGAGGAGGATTGAGGCTAGGCGTGGCCTGATAAGTGGGAGCTGCGACCTACGGCGAATGGGCTGACGACGCTGGTTTTGCAGCAAGACTGCAACCGCTTTCGCGCCGGGTCGGCGTCCACGCGGGCGTTGGGTCGCTTGCGATCATTGTAGGAGCTGCGACCCGCAGCGAATGGTGTGTACGACGCTAGTTTTGCAGCAAGGCCGCAATCGCCTTCGCGCCGGGGTCGGCGCTTCTACGCGGGCGGTGGGTTGCTTGCAATCACGGTGGGAGCCGCGACCCGCGGCGAATCGTGTGCTCGACGCCGGTCTTGCATCAAGGCCACGATCGCTTTCGCGCCGGGTCGGCGCTCCCACGCGGGCGATAGGTTGCTCGCGATCATTGTGGGAGCTGCGACCCACGGCGAATCGTGTGTTCGACGCCGATCTTGCAGCAAGGCCGCAATCACTTCGCGCCGGGGTCGGCGCTCCTACGCGGACAGTGGGTTGCTTGCAATCACGGTGGGAGCCGCGACCCGCGGCGAATGGTGCTTGCAACGCCAGTTCCGCAGCGAGGCCGCAGTCGCCTCGCGCCGGGTCGGCGCTCCTACAGGGGCGGTGGGTTGCTCGCAATCCCGGTCCCGCGGCGAATGGTTTAGTCACCGCGTTACCCGCGCAATCCCCCTTCCCTTTCCCAGGCACAGCGCACGCGTAACGCGCCGTCCTGCGGGCTGTGCAGGCCGCTTTCCGACTCGGCTTCCCAGCGAAAGGTATGGGTACCGTTCAGTTCGGTTTCCAGGTGCACTACAGCACTGGCCCAATAGAGGCGCTTGAGCAGCGCCTCGAACTCGGCGACCCAAAGCTTCCACTCGTACTCGATGGTCTGGTAGCTGGCGCCGAAGTGAATGACCTGGGTCTGGTACAGGCCGATGCCAGGTTGCTGGCAGCATGAAAACATCTCGCGGCCCAGAAATGGCCAGGCGTCGCCGCACGGCAATGCATCGAGCACCTGTTTGTTGAGCAGGCGTCGCAGGCGACTCTCCGAGGGGCTGTCCGACGGCCAGTCACGAATGTTGCCGTAGACGATGGATTCCGATTCCACGGGGGCACTCCGCTAAAAACTGGCAGCCTTCTATCACAGCGCGCGATGCAGGGGAATGCTGCGCACAGAAGGGCCAGTCAGGACAGTGATGGGGGTCATTCAATCACGCGCATTCACGGGCTGCCCATGATCCGGGGTTTCGCTTCGCTCTACCCAGGCCACAGGGCATTCATACTGAAGGCCGACGCGGGCCCTTGCGCATGGTCCAGGCCAGCACCACCATCACCACCGCCATCCCGGTCAGCACCATGAAAGGCACCTGATAGGTCCCCGAGATATCGCGAGCCAGGCCACTGAGCACCGGGCTCAGGCACGCCACGCTGTAGCCCGAGCCGAGCATCATCGCCGTCCAGCGGCTGACCGCCAGCGGCGAGCCAGCCTCGTAGATGGGCAACAGCAGCGACAATGCAAAGGAGCCGCTCATGCCGAAGCCCAGGGTCAACGCCCAGAATTCCGGGATGAAGGTAGGCACGAAGGTGATCATCACCAGGCTGACCAGAGTCAGGCTGCCGCAGGCGACCATCAGCAGGTAACGGTTGAAGCGCTGCACCAGCATCGGCAGGACGAAAGAACTCGGCAAGCCCATCAGCATGGCCAGGCTGAACAGCGTATTGCTGTGCATCGCCGACAGGCCCGCCTCCTGGTAGCGCGCCACCGTCCAGGTCGCCACGGCGTAGAACAGGCCGGCCTGCAGGGCAAAATAGGCGCTGATCAACCATGCCCGCCCTTCGCGCCAGGGCAGGCCGGCGGACGCGTCTTCGCGGCTCAGCGGCTCGGCGCGCTGCTGGGGCAAAACGCACCAGATGAACACCGCCACCATGGCGGGCACTGACCAGATCGCCAGGCCGTAGCTCCAGTCATCGCCGAACAGCTGGGTGGCCGGCATGGTCAGCACTACGCCAATCGCGCCGCCGATGGCCATGCTCAGCGAGTACCAGGCCAGCACCTGCCCCATGCGCCCCACGAAATGACGCTTGATGAAGCCCGACAGCAAAGGCCCGGCAATGGCGATGGCAGCGCCGAGCAGCACTGCGCTGCCGACCAAGACCGTGCTGGAGTGGCCAACCACGCGCAGCGCCAGCGCCAGGGCGATCGCCCCCAGGCACAGATTGATGGTGCGCTCGAGACCGAAGCGCACGGCCAGGCGGGGTGCAAGGGGCGCCAGCAGGCCCATGCACAGCACCGGCAGTGCCGTGGTCAAGCTGATAAAGCCGCGGCTCAGGGACAGTTCCTGAGCGATACGTTCGATAAGCGGCGCCAGCGAGGTAATGCCGGGTCGCAAGTTCACCGCTGCGGCCACCAGGGCCAGCAGCAGTAAGGCGCGAGAGACGGGTTTCACACGAGTTCCTGATCATGCGGCCAGGTTTAGCCGAGCCGGCAACCCTACTCGTGCGCTTCGATTAGGGCAAGCGCGAGCCAGTGCTCGCACTGTGCAATGGCATGAGAAGCTGCTCACGATCACTCGCCGTAATTGCATCTGTAATGACTGCAACGGGCGGAAGCGGACGTAGGGTGGATGACGTTTTTTTCATCCACCATTGCGGTTTCGAAGCGGTGGACGGGTGAAGCGTCGTCCACCCTTGTATCTCGACTACAGCCTTTCAGTGAGGTTATGGTTCCCGACTGATCATCGGGGGGAGGAGCTGCAAGCCGTGTCCACCCTTAAGCCTTGAGCTTGCGACGTAGATTGCGCTGCGCCCCTCCACACTCATCCGCTAAG
>NZ_MSXW01000051.1 GCF_001945445.1 Pseudomonas sp. PA27(2017) | reverse complement strand
GCACTGCGGCGTTAAAAACAGGCTGGATTGCCAGCCCAAACTAGGCGTTCCCGTCAGACTGCTCATTTACAGCTCGTAAAGTCGGGCGCGACTCCGACCGGTCCTCGCCTGTTTTTGCGGGGCCGCCCAGGCCTTGCATTGCTCTAGCCCGCGAGACTCTGAACAGGCTCTAAGGGCACAGCCGATCATACGTAGCCTGCGGTTGAGCGCAGCGATACCCAGGAGCTTTTGGCCCCGGGTGTCGCTTCGCTCGACCCGGGCTACGACACTGAAGTTCGTGGTTAATATCAAAAAAAGCTTATCGATCCTTCATTATTATTCGTTTGATCGCGCTTAAACCCTTCGTCACACTCTGCTCCATTGCTCGCCACGGTTTCTCTGCCGGGGCGGGCAAGGTTGCAAACAGACGAGTACATCATCCAGGGACGGATGCTCCTGCCAGCCGCTTCCAGCGGTACCCAGCGGGCCTCTCATTTGAGAGGCTCGATCTTTTCGACGGTAGCGATGAAGTCCCACGCGCATTTCCCCCAATGGCTCTCCGCCTTTCTGCCTGATGCCCTGCACAGCCGTCCTCGTGAGTGGAGCCGCGCCGCCTTTGGTGCCGCCGCCGGGTTCCTGTTCAGCGCCTGGGTGTGCAGCCAATTGTTCGGTCTGCACATGGCGGTGCATTTCTCCGGCCCCCTGGCAGCGTCGGCCGTGCTGCTGTTCGCCGTGTCCTCGGGAGCTCTGGCCCAGCCCTGGTCGATTCTCGGCAGCTACCTGTGCGCCAGTGCCGTAGCACTGACGATCAGCCATTTCATCGATCACAGCTTGCTCGGTGCAGCGCTGGCCCTGGGCCTGAGCCTGCTGTTGATGTGCCCGCTGCGCTGCTTGCATCCGCCGGGCGGGGCCATCGCCTTCTGCATGGTGTTCGCCACGCCGTTGCCGGGCGAGCCGTTCTGGCAGCCGGCGCTGGCGGCGATGACCGCCGGCGTCGGCCTCTTGGCCTGCGCGCTGCTCTACAACAATCTGACCCGCGTGCCGTATCCGCGCCCGCACCCCGGCACGCCTGCGGTGCATCACACCCGCGACCCGCTGCCAAGCGAGCGCGCCGGCATCAATGCCAATGACCTGGACTATGCGCTCGACGAACTGGGCTCCTTCGTCGATATCACCCGCGAAGACCTCGAGCTGATCGTGCGCAGCACCGAGAAGCACGCGCTGCGCCGCAGCATGGGCGAGATCCGTGCCGGGCAGATGATGTCCCGCGACCTGATTCATGCCACGCCGCAAACGGCGGTCGCCAAGGGCCTGTACCTGCTCACCCATCACGGCCTCAAGGCGCTGCCGATTCTCGACGCCGGCAGACTGGTCGGCATCGTCAGCCTGGTCGATCTGGTCAGCGCCACGCGGGCCAGCGCCTTCAACCTGCGGGCGATTCTTGGTCTGCAGAAGAAGCAGACGCTGGGCGAGCTGATGACCGCGCCGGTGCGCACGGTGGAGGTCGATACCCATGTCGTCGACCTGATCGCGTTGCTCTCCGACGATGGCCTGCATTGCCTGCCGGTGCTCGACGAGGGCCGGCTGGCCGGGGTGATTACCCAGACCGACCTGGTCGCCGCGCTGCACCGAGATCTGCTCAGGCACCTTGACTGAAGCATCGAATGATCCGCCGCGCGCCCGTACACTGGGCGCCAGATCAAGCTTGAGGAATCGCCAGCGCCAATCGGGCTGGCTCAGCGACCATGGATATCGACCTTACCCGCACCTTTCTGGAAATCGTCCGTAGCGGCAGTTTCATCGCCGCCGCCGAGCGCATGCACGTGACCCAGACGGCGATCACCGCGCGCATCCAGAAGCTGGAAAGCCACCTGGGCAGCACGCTGTTCGTGCGCAATCGCGCTGGCGCGCGACTGACCGCCGATGGCGAGGCGTTCGTCACCTACGCCAACCAGATCCAGCAGACCTGGGAGGCCGCGCAGCGCGACCTGCCGTTGCCGGACGGCTATCACAACGTGCTGCATATCGGCGGCGAGGTGAGCCTGTGCAATCCGCTGATGCTGCGTTGGGTCAGCGCCATCCGCCAGGGCATCGACGGCTACGCGGTGCGCGCCCAGGTGGCCGAATGTGCCAGCCTGTTGCGTCAGGTGGAGATGGGCGTGATGGACGCGGCGCTGGTCTACCAGCCCACCTACTGGGCCGGCGTGCAGGTCGAGCAGGTGCTCGAGGAAAAGCTGATCCTGGTGCGGGCAGCGAACCCGGAGCCCTACGTGTTCATCGACTGGAGCGACAGCTTTCGCGCCCAGCATGACCGCGCCTTGCCGGACAAGGCGCGGGCACCGGTGTCCTTCAATCTCGGGCCGCTTGCCCTGCAGTACATTCTGGAGCATGGCGGCTCCGGTTATTTCCGCACGCGGGTGGTGCAGAGCTACCTCGACAAGAAGGTGCTCGAACGGGTGCCCAAGGCGCCGGAGTTCAGCTACCCGACCTATCTGGTGTACTCCCGTGAACGGGACTCGGCTGCCCTGCAGCAGAGCTTCGAACTGCTGCGCGAGATCGCCGCGCAGGACACCGACTGGTCGCAGCGCTGGGATCCGGCGCTATAAAGGAAGCATTGCGTCAGGCCGACGTTTAGAACGTGTCGGGGCTATCATCATTCGCGCCGGGTCGACGCTCCTGCGCGGCTGCTGGGTTGCTTGCGATCACTGTGGGAGATTCTATGTCAAGGATCCCCCTTTTTCGGGGTTGTAATCGACCTGCTTCTGCATCAGCGCAAAGGCGATACGAGCGAGTTTACGGGCCAGGATGGTCAGGGCTTCTGTTCGCTTGAGCCCAC
>NZ_MSXW01000050.1 GCF_001945445.1 Pseudomonas sp. PA27(2017) | reverse complement strand
GGCGTCGTACCCACGATTCGCCGCGGGTCGCGGCTCCTACAATAATCGCAGGCAGCCCACTGTCTGTGTGGGAGCGCCGACCCGGCGCGAAATGATTGCGGCCTTGCTGCAAAACCGGCGTCGTACCCACGATTCGCCGCGGGTCGCGACCACACAGGGCGGAACACCATGCGTGTGCGGTCGAACCTCATCGATAGCCTGGCGTTACGCGAAGCGGCCTCCTGGGAATGTCCCGGGTGTCGCTACGCTCGACCTAGGCTACGAAATCGTGGCAGGGGCTTTAGCCCCAATAAGCCTTGAAGGGCTCGGGGCTAAAGCCCCTCCCACAATTAAGAAAGCGCCCTACTCCACCCGCACGCTGGCAGTCATGCCGGCGCTCAACTGGACGTTTTCGGGCACCGCATCGAGCTTGATGCGCACCGGGATACGTTGAGCCAGGCGCACCCAGTTGAAGGTCGGCTCGACGTTGGCCAGCAGTTGGCCGTCCGGGCTGGCGTTGCGGTCGGTGATGCCGCGACTGATACCTTCCACTTCGCCGCGGATCTCCTGTTCGCCGCCCATCAACCAGATTTCCACCGGTGCACCGACCTGTATGCGCGGCAGTTTGGTTTCCTCGAAATACGCCTGCACATAGAACGAGCCGGTATCGACCAGAGCCATCACCGCCTGCCCGGCCGTCACGTAGTTGCCCTGGGCCAGCCTCAGGTTGGTGACCTGGCCGTCGCGCGGCGCGCGCACTTCGCTGCGCTCCAGATTAAGCTGGGCGATACGCAGGTCGGCCTGGGCCTCGCGGTATTCACTGCGAGCCATCTCGGCGTTGATCTGCGCGTTCTCACGCAGCTCGGCGCTGATCGCCTGACTGCCCAGGCGCGCACGACGGGAAGCCTCGTGCTCGCGCAGGCTGAGCTGCTGCTTGCGGATGTCGACCACGGCCTGGGCCTTTTCCAGCGCGGCCTGGTAGCGGTCCCGGTCGATGGTCATCAACAGGTCGCCAGCCTTGACCTGCTGGTTGTCGTGCACCTTGAGGTCGAGCACCCAGCCGGACACGTCCGGCGCGATGGTCACCACATCGGCGCGCACCCGGGCATCCCGGGTCCAGGGCGAATACATGTAGTGCTGCCAGATCCACGAGCCGGCGAGAACCGCCACCGCCACCATGGCCAGGGTGATGCCGACGCGAATGGTCGAACGCATGCTTTTCTCCTCAAGTCGCCAGGACGGCAATCACCGCCGCCAGGACGCAAACGAACAGGGCGCAGTCGAACAAGGCCTCGTGCCAGATCCACTGCGCCAATCCCACGCGCTGCAGCCCCAGGCGGATCACGCCGGTGAGCAGCAGCGCCAATACCGCGTAGGCCGCCATAGGGCTCAGCAATACGCCGCCCAGCGACCATTCATGTAAGCCCATTGGCTTCTCCTCTTAGCTGGCACCAGTGGCGCCAGCCGTTCTGCAACTGCAACAGCGCCGCTTCGGCGAGGCGCTTGTCGATGCTCGGCGTGCAGGCGCGCAGGGCTTGCTGCAACTCGGCCACCGGGGCGTTCAGGTCATCCTCGCGGCCCGGCGCCGGGCCGCGCTCCAGCGCATCGTCGAGGCGCTCCAGAAACCGTCGCTGCGAGCGCGCCAGGCCGGCATCGGCCTTGGCCAGACAGGCGCGCAGGTGCAGCAGCTCGTCACCCAGGTCCAGGCCAGCAACGCCTTCGTCCCAGCGGCTGCGCGCCTGATCCGGACGCGCCGGGTAGTGCCGCGCCAGCTGCAGCAAGCGGTCGGCCATGCGCCCGCCGAACCAGTTTTCCGCGCGGCCCAGGTCACGGCGTGTCAGCCGGCCAAGGTCGACCAGCACGGCATGCACCAAGCGCCGGCCATGCCACACCGGGTTGCGCAACACAATCACGCGAAACGCCATGACCGCCACGGCCACGCCCATGAGCATGCCCGGCGCCTCGTTGAGGAAGAATTCGACGTTGTAGCCAACCCCCGGCGCGGGCAGGCAGAGCACGATGAAGTGCAGGCAGAAGGCCGTCGAGGTGGCGGCCACCGCCGGCTTGGCCATACCCAGCACGCCAAAGAACAATGGTACGCCGAGCACCATGCAGAGCATCACGAAACCGTCGATCTGCGGCATCAGAATCTGCCCGACGAAGAACGCCACCGGCAGCGCGTAGAGAATACCGCGCAAAAACATCATGCCGATCTGCGGCGCCGCCTCCAGTCGCGCGAACAGGCTGCACACCACGCAGGCCAACAGCATGGCGCCGGTGGCGTGGGTCCAGCCGGTGGCCAGCCAGAAGCTCGCCAGGGTCAGAAACGCCAGGGCGCTGCGTGAACCGAACACCAGCGCGCTCTGCCAGTCGTAGTGCCAGGACAATGCCCGCGGCGCATCGGCCGGCGCCCGCCCCTGTTCGACGGCCTGCAGCGCACGGCTGGCATCCTCGATACGCATCAGCAGCACGGCCATGCGCTCCAGGCACAGTTGCTGGCCGCCATTGAGCTCATCGTCCCCGGCAGCCTGGCGCAGGCGCTCGATCAACTGGGTTCTGTCCTCGGCATCGTCCTGCAGGCGCTCGTCCACTTCCTGCAGCCAGGGCGCCACAGCCTCGGCCTCGCGGCTGTTCAATTGCCGCCACTGGCGTGCCACGCCACGCGCTAGGCGCAGCACGCCCAGCAGGTCGCGACTGAGCACGCGCAAGGCGATGGCCCGCTGGCGACCGCGCTCGCCTTCGAACCAGGCGTGTTCTCGCTGGGCGTCCACGGCGACGATTCTCGACAGCGCTTCGAGCAGGCCCTTACGCGCCTCCTCCTCGCCGGTCAGCGCCTGGCGTGCGGCCTTGAGGCCGGTCTGCCAGGCATCGCGGGCCTGCTGCGCCAATTGGCGCTCGACCCGCTGCGGCCACAGCAGCGCGCTGCTCAAGGTGGCGCAGACGATGCCCAGGCAGATTTCCGTGGAGCGGGCGATGGCTTCATCGAAGACCACCTGAGGTTTGCCGATGGCCGGCAGGCCAATGATCGCCACCGTGTAACCGGCCAGCACGAAGGCGTAGGACCAGGCACTGCGCAACATGGTCGACGCGGCCGTGCACAGGCCCAGCCACAGGGCGAAGGCCAGCACGAAGAGCAGTGGCATCTGCGCGAACAGCGCCATCATCACCACGGCCATGAAGGTGCCGACCAGGGTGCCTAGCAAGCGCGCCAGCCCTTTCTGCACCACCATACCGGACAGCGGCTGGGCGACGATGAAGGCGGTCATCAGCGCCCATTGCGGCTGTTCCAGGCCCAGACGCAGGGCGAGCCAGAGTGCCAGACCGCCGCCGAGCAGGGTCTTGATCGCGAACTGGAGGGCTTGGGTGCTTGGCGCGACGAACGCCAGCAGGGAATCACGCACGGTGCTTACCTAAAAGGGTCTCAGCTCTGAACATAGCCGTAGCCAAAGGGTTCCGCCTCCGTGCAGAAGGCAAATTATTAGCTAGCTAAGTATATGCTGTCCAGAGGGTCGCGACCTTTAAGTGTTTCCGTGGCTGGAACGGGGAACGAAAAAAAGGGCGACCGAAGTCGCCCCAATGCCTTGCGTGCTCGTGAATCCGGATTTCAGTGCGGTTTTTTCTTGTTCGCATCCTTCCAGACGAAATACGTAAACCCGGCGCCAAACAGAATCATCAGTCCAACGGTGCCGATACCGGCGAGAACCACCACATCTAAGAACATGCTGCCTCCTTGCACCTGCTGCTCGGGTATGGCGCTACGTTAACAGCCACACGCCGCCCGCCATTGACCCAGGTCAACGGCCAGGCACACACGAGCTTCAGCGCCAGACAGCGACTGATCTGCATCAATTTAGACAGGTCTGGAGCAGCGCGGACGGGTACGCAGCAAAGCCGCGTTGGCGTCTGTTCGCAGTCTTTTATAAGTGCGTAAACAGCAGAAATGGCAGGTGGGCAGAGCGCGTTATGGGTAGGAGAGGCTTTAACCACGAGCTATTTTTAGGAGCAAGAGGCTCACGGCCAAAACGGAGCGCGGCCCGCCCCTCCTACAAGATCGTGACCGAATCGCAGGCTCCTAGAGCCTGTTCAAAGTCTTATCTGCGCATGAAGCGGCAACTACAAGGCAGGAGCAGACACTCAAACCAACCTGTGGGAGCCCCGACCTCGGGGCGAAACGATTGCAGCCTGACTGCCTATTTCGGCGGTGCCTGAGCGATTCGCCGC
>NZ_MSXW01000016.1 GCF_001945445.1 Pseudomonas sp. PA27(2017) | reverse complement strand
ACACACGATTCGCTGCGGGGCGCAGCTCCCACAATGATCGTGAGCAACCCAACGACCGCGTAGGAACGTCGACCTCGGCGCGAATTCGATTGTGGCCTTGCTGCAAAAACGGCGTCATACATGCGATTCGCCGCGGGGCGCAGCTCCCACAATGATCGTGAGCAAACCCACGACCGCGTAGGAGCGTCGACCTCGGCGCGAATTCGATTGTAGCCTTGCTGCAAAAACGACGTCGTACATACGATTCGCCGCGGGGGGCAGCTCCCACAATGATCGTGCGCAACCCAACGACAGCGTAGGAGCGTCGACCTCGGCGCGAATTCGATTGTGGCCTTGCTGCAAAAGCGACGTCGTACATACTATTCGCCGCGGGGCGCAGCTCCCACAATGATCGTGAGCAACCCAACGACAGCGTAGGAACGTCGACCTCGGCGCGAATTCGATTGTGGCCTTGCTGCAAAAACGACGTCGTACACACGATTCGCCGCGGGGCGCAGCTCCCACAATGATTGTGAGCAACCCAACGACCGCGTAGGAGCGTCGACCTCGGCGCGATGCGGTAGCGGCCACCCTGCAAAATCCGCAGCGTTTTCTCCATTCGCCGCGGGGCGCGGGTCCTACCGAAGCCGCCGCGGCTTGCGATATAGCCTTTAGCCTGGCAAGGCCTTCCGAGCCCTTTTCATAGCCGCCTCAGTCCGCCTGCACCGTGACCTGCTGCTGCTCCCCCAACCCGGCGATGCCCAATCTGATGGTCTGCCCGGCGCGCAGGAACACCGGGTTGGGCTTGATGCCCAGGCCCACGC
Source organism: Pseudomonas sp. PA27(2017) (assembly GCF_001945445.1). Taxonomy (GTDB): domain Bacteria; phylum Pseudomonadota; class Gammaproteobacteria; order Pseudomonadales; family Pseudomonadaceae; genus Aquipseudomonas. The sequence continues at coordinate 291,202 of NZ_MSXW01000016.1, read as the reverse complement.
CCGGCGGGGTGCCGGTGGAGATCACGTCGCCCGGCTGCAGGCTCATGCAGCGGCTCAGGTAGGCGATCAGTTGCGGCACGTTGAAGATCAGCGTGCGCGTGTTGCCCTGCTGGTAACGATGCCCGTCGACCTCCAGCCACATGTCCAGATTGTGTGGGTCGGCGATTTCGTCGCGGGTTACCAGCCAGGGGCCGAGCGGGCCGAAGGTGTCGAAGCCCTTGCCCTTGTCCCAACTGCCGCCGCGTTCGAGCTGCCATTCGCGCTCGGACACGTCGTTGATCACGCAGTAGCCGGCGACGTGGTCCATGGCGTTGGCTTCGTCGATGTAGCGCCCACCCTTGCCGATCACCACGCCCAGCTCCACTTCCCAATCGGTCTTGGTCGAGCCGCGGGGAATCTCGACGGCGTCGTTTGGCCCGCAGATGGCGCTGGTCCACTTGTTGAAGATGATCGGCTCCTCTGGCACCTCCATGCCGGACTCGGCGGCGTGGTCGGCGTAGTTGAGGCCGATGCACACGAACTTGCCGACCTGGCCGACGCAAGCGCCGATGCGCGGGCTGCCCGGCACCAGCGGCAGGCTGGCCGGGTCGAGCTGCGCCAGTGCGGCGAGGCCGGCGGGCGTCAGCACGTCGCCAGCGATATCGGCCACATGCCCGGAGAGGTCACGAATCTGGTTGTCGGCGTCCAGCAGGCCTGGCTTTTCTGCGCCCTTGGCGCCGTAACGTAGCAGTTTCATGTTGGGTCCTTGTTCAGGTTCAAGACGATCAGATGCTCATGCCGCCATCGATCACATGCAGCGCACCGGTAGTGTATGAAGACGCGTCGGAGCCGAGGTAAAGCACCAGCCGGGCGATTTCCTCGGCGCTGCCGATGCGCCCCATGGGCTGGCGGGCGAGGAATTGCCGGTACACCTGTTCCTCGGCCACGCCCTGCAGCGCGGCCTGTTCGGCGATGCGCACACGCAGCGAGGGCGACTCCACGGTGCCCGGGCAAATGGCGTTGCAACGAATGCCCTGGGCGATGTAGTCGGCGGCCACCGCCTTGGTCAGGCCGACCACCGCCGCCTTGCTGGCGGTGTAGGCGCAGCGGTTGGGCACGCCCTTGATGCTCGACGCCACCGAGGCCATGTTGATGATCGAGCCGCCGCCGCGGGCCAGCATGCCCGGCAGCGTGGCGCGAATCATCCGGTACATGGCGGTGACGTTGAGCTGCAGCGAGCGCTCCCAGGCGGCCTCGTCACACTCCAGAATGCTGCCGGCGTGCACGTAGCCCGCACAGTTGAACAGCACGTCGACCGCGCCGATCTGCTCGCTGAGCGCGGCGATGGCCTGGGGCGAGGTGACGTCGAGCTGCAGGGCGGTGAGGCCCGGCTCATCCTGCAACGTGCCGATCGCGATGTCGGTGGCGATCACCTCGGCACCCTCGGCCACGAAGGCCCTGGCGCTGGCCAGGCCAATGCCCTGGCCGGCGGCGGTGATCAGCACGCGTTTGCCGTGCAGCTCGTTCATGCTTTCTCCAGGGTCAGGTTGGTGGGCACTTCAGCCTGTGGTTTGCTGGCGGGCGTGCCGAGCATGCTGCGCGGGATGGCCATGATCAGCGCGCCGCTGACGAACAGGCAGCCAGCCAGCACGTAGGTGCCGTTGTTGATGTCGCCGGTCATGGTTTCCGCCATCGCGGTGATCATCGAGCCGGTGAAGCCGGACAGGTTGCCGAACGAGTTGATGATGCCGATGCCGGCCGCCGCGGCGATGCCGGACAGCACGGTGCCGGGCAGCGTCCAGTAGATCGGCATCAGGCTGAGGATGCCGGAGGCCGCCACGCTCAGGAACAGCACCGAGAGCACGATGTCGTGGGCGAAGTAGGCGCTGAGCATCAGCCCAACGCCGCCGATGAAGGCCGGAATCGCGGCATGCAGGCGGCGCTCGCCGGTGCGGTTGGAATGCCGCGCATTGAGCAGCATCGCCACCGCGGCCACGCCGTAGGGAATGGCGGTCAGCAGGCCGATGTGCAGGCTGCTGGTGACGCCGGCGCTCTTGATGATCGACGGCATCCAGAACGCCAGCCCGTAGAAGCCGGTGTTGAAGGTCAGCAGGATCAGCACCAGCAGCCACACCCGCGGGTTGAGGAAGGCTTCGCTCAGGCGCGAGGCCTTGCCGGTGTTGTCCTGCTGCAGGTTGGCCTTGAGCATGGCTTTCTCAGCGGCGGACAGCCACTTGGCCTTGTCGATGTTGTCGCACAGGCAAACCACGATCACCACGGCCATGACGATCGACGGCAAGCCTTCGATCAGCAGCATCCACTGCCAGCCGGACAGCCCGTGCACGCCTTGCATCGCGGTCATCAGCCAGCCCGAGAGCATGCCGCCGAGCACCAGGCTGATCGGCAGCGCCAGCAGGAAGCCGGACATCACACGGCTCTGCCGGTGGGTCGGGAACCAGTAGTTGAGGTAGAGAATCACGCCCGGGAAGAAGCCAGCTTCGCAGATGCCGAGCAGGAAACGCAGGATGTAGAACATGGTGCTCGACTGGATGCCGAAGAACTGCGCCAAGGGTACGGTGAAGGCCACGGCCATCGAGACGATGGCCCAGGTCAGCATGATGCGGGCGATCCAGAAGCGCGCGCCGAGGCGGTGCAGCAACAGGTTGCTCGGCACCTCGAACAGGAAATAGCCCCAGAAGAACATGCTCGCGCCCAGGGCGTAGACGGTGTTGCTGAACTGCAGGTCTTCGAGCATGTCCAGCTTGGCGAAGCCGATATTGACCCGATCCAGGTAGGCCGCCATGTAGCACAGCAACAGGATGGGCAGAATGCGCAGGATGACCTTGCGGTAGGTGCGATCTTCGAAGGCGCTGTCGTGGTCGCGTGCAGACGCGGCCGGATTCTCGGTACGTGGTTGCATGGTGATAACCCTTGGGCATGCGGGCATGCCTGATTGTTTTTATAGAGTTGGGCTTCGTCAGGCGGCGCCTGGCGACACTGCAGTTACAACGGGTGCGGCTCCCTGGCTGGTGGATGGGCCAGCCCAGCAGCTGGCGGCGCACCGCTGTGCAGGTATTCGACGGATATGCTGTCGACCCGACCGTGGTGGCGATGGCCGGTAATCTATGCCGCGTATCGATTCAATCCCAATGGCATTTGCTGATTAATCGATAACGCTTCGTTATCGAATCAATCTCGCTCGCGCTGTGCATTGGCGAGCAGGATGTCGGCGAACTCCCGGGCCGGGCCGAGCAACTGGTCCCCCTTTCGGGTAAGAATCCCGTAGTCCTGGGGCATCAGATAGAACGGCGTGTCGAGCTTCTTCAGCAGGCCGCCTTCCAGGTGCTCGACCACCATGGCCTCGGGCAACATGCCGATCATCGGGCCGCCCTGCAGCACCTTGAGAAAGGTCTGCATGGAGATGGTCTCGATGGTGTTGCGCGGTACCTGCACCTTGGCCTTGGCGAACACTTCCTCCATGCGCCCGCGGATCGGCGTGCCTTTGGGGTAGAGAATCCAAGGCCAGTTGACCAGCTGCTGCAGGGTCATCGGCCCGGCGTCGCACAGGGGGTGGCGGCTGTTGGCGACGATGCAGAACGGTTCCGGCGCCAGCGCCTGGAAGTCGTAGCGCTGCTGCTGGCTCTGCTCGGTGAAGCGGCCGATGGCCAGATCCAGGGTGCGCTCTTCGAGCATTTCCATCAGGTGGTCGCTGGTTTGCTCGACCACCTCGATGGCCAGCAGCGGCCAGCGCTGCTTGATCTGCACGATGGCCTCGGGCAACGCCACCGCCGTGGCGGCGAAGATGCCGCCGACCTTGAGGTGACCATGGCCGCCGGCGCTGAGGTTGTTGATCTGCTCGACGAAGGTGCGTGCATCGTTGAGCGCCAGGTGCGCATAACGCACCACCTGCGCGCCCAGCGGCGTGGGCTGCATGCTACGCGGCAGGCGCTCGAATACGGCGAAGCCGAGCAGGCTCTCGATCTCCTTGAGCATCTTGCTCAGCGCTGGCTGGCTGAGGTTCATCTGCTGCGCTGCCAGGTGCATGTTGCGGGTGCGCCCCAAGGTGTCGATAAGGGTCAGGTGGCGGAATTTGAGCCAGTTGCAGAAGCTCGAGAACGACAGATCCGACATGGCCAGCTCCAGCGATTCAATAACGGCAGGTTATTGATAATTGAAAATATGCCATTGGAGTTTATCCACATCGCCGCCTAGGGTCTGTTGGAGTTTCACGCACGGCCGCGCCGGAGCCAGTTTTTGCGCGAGGCAAGGCACGAGATGCGAAGTTTGGTGGGCCAAATGAGCCATCGAGTAACGCCGCCTCGCGCAAAAACTGGCCCGGCCCTGCGGGTTGCGCGGGAAATTTCGCCATGCGTCGTTGGAGGACTTGGCAAGGGAACAACCATTCCCTGCGTCCTCCGCCTAGCCTGGCGAGATTTCTCGCGGCAACGCGGCTCGCGTTGAAACATCAACAGACCCTAGCTTCCAGCTTTCATGCACTCCGGGATTCATCGCCATGTCGATCCGCCTCACCCCCGAAAACACCCTGCCCGCCGACGTTGCCACGGCCACGCTGATCGGCCGCGCCTGGATTCCCGGCGCCGTTGCCGGCCCCTCGCCCATCGTGCTGCGCGCCGACGGCGTGTTCGACCTGTCCGCGCGCTTCGCCACCCTTAGCCAGTTGCTGGAACTCGATGATCCGCTGCAGGCCGTGCGCGAAACCGCCGGCAGCTTCGTCGGCAGTATCGAGGCGCTGCTGGCCAACACTGGTGCCCATGCCGACCCAAGCCAGCCGTATTTGTTGGCACCGCTGGACCTGCAGGTGATCAAGGCCGCCGGAGTGACCTTCGCCGCCAGCATGATCGAGCGGGTGATCGAGGAAAAAGCCGCTGGCGACGCGAGCCGCGCCCAGAGCGTGCGCGCCATCGTGCGCGAGGCCATCGGCGACAACCTGCGCGCCGTGCGCCCCGGTTCGCCCCAGGCGATGCGCCTCAAGGAGCTGTTGATCGAGCAGAACATGTGGTCGCAGTACCTCGAAGTCGGCATCGGCCTGGACGCGGAGATCTTCACCAAGGCGCCGATCCTTTCGGCGGTGGGCAGCGCCAGCGAGATCGGCATCCACCCGATATCCCAGTGGAACAACCCGGAGCCGGAGGTGGTGCTGGCGGTCAACAGCCGCGGACAGATCCACGGCGCCACCCTGGGCAACGACGTCAACCTGCGTGACGTGGAAGGCCGCAGCGCGCTTTTGCTCAGCAAGGCCAAGGACAACAACGCCTCCTGCGCCATCGGCCCGTTCATTCGCCTGTTCGACGAACACTTCGACCTCGACGCCGTGCGCAACTGCGTGGTCGAACTGCAGGTGCAAGGCACCGACGGTTACCGGCTCACCGGCACCAGTTCGATGGACCAGATCAGCCGTGATCCGCAGGACCTGGCCAGGCAGACGCTCAACGCCTCGCACCAGTACCCGGACGGCTTCGTGCTGTTTCTCGGCACCCTTTTTGCCCCCACCGAAGACCGCGATCACCCAGGCAGCGGTTTCACCCATAAACTCGGCGACCGCGTGAGCATCAGCAGCCCGCGCCTCGGCGCCCTGCACAACCAGGTGACCACCAGCGACAAGGCCGCACCCTGGACCTTTGGCATCACCGCGCTGATCAACAACCTCAGCGCCCGCGGCCTGCTGGACTGATGCTTGTCCTTTTGGGGCACCTCTAAAAACGTTGGCGAGGCAGTCAGCGCAAGGAAAAACAGGCGAAAAAGCGGAGTTTACGTGCTGTAAATGAGCATTTTGATTGGACTCGCATTCGAGCCTGTTTTAACGCCGCGCTGACAACGCAGGTAGTTTTTAGAGCTGCCCAAGCCGATAGCCCAGCGCCACGCGATTCATTCAAGAACAAGAGAAACGAATCATGACCGATCCCAAACGCCCCCTGCGCAGCCAGCAGTGGTTCGATGATCCCGACCACGCCGACATGACCGCCATCTACGTCGAGCGCTACATGAACTACGGGCTGACCCGCGCCGAGCTGCAGTCGGGCCGGCCGATCATCGGCATCGCCCAGACCGGCAGCGACCTGACGCCCTGCAACCGCCATCACCTGGAACTGTCCCAGCGGGTCAAGGCCGGCATTCGCGATGCTGGCGGCATTCCCATGGAATTTCCGGTGCACCCGATCGCCGAGCAGAGCCGCCGCCCCACCGCCGCCCTGGATCGCAACCTCGCCTACCTGGGCCTGGTGGAAATCCTCCACGGCTACCCGCTCGACGGCGTGGTGCTGACCACCGGCTGCGACAAGACCACGCCGGCGTGCCTGATGGCCGCGGCCACCACCGACCTGCCGGCCATCGTGCTGTCCGGCGGGCCAATGCTCGACGGCCACCACAAGGGTGAGCTGATCGGCTCGGGCACCGTGCTCTGGCACGCGCGCAAGTTGATGGCCGCGGGCGAAATCGATTACGAAGGCTTCATGGAAATGACCACCGCCGCCTCGCCGTCGGTGGGCCACTGCAACACCATGGGCACGGCCCTGTCGATGAACGCCCTGGCCGAAGCGCTGGGCATGTCGCTGACCGGCTGCGCGAGCATTCCCGCGCCCTACCGCGAGCGCGGGCAGATGGCCTACGCCACTGGCCGGCGCATCTGCGAGCTGGTCATGCAGGACGTGCGCCCCTCGCAGATCATGACCCGCGAAGCCTTCGAGAACGCCATCGCCGTGGCCTCGGCCCTCGGCGCCTCGAGCAACTGCCCGCCGCACCTGATCGCCATCGCCCGGCACATGGGCATCGAGCTGAGCCTGGAAGACTGGCAACGCATCGGCGAGAGCGTGCCGCTGCTGGTCAACTGCATGCCGGCCGGCAAATACCTGGGCGAAGGCTTCCACCACGCCGGCGGCGTGCCAGCGGTGATGCACGAGCTGCAGAAGGCCGGGCGCCTGCACGAGGGCTGCATGACGGTCAACGGCCGCAGCATCGGCGAAATCGTTGAAGGCAAAGTGACCGGCAACCGCGAGGTGATCCTGCCCTACGACGAGCCGCTCAAGCACAGCGCCGGTTTCATCGTGCTCAGCGGCAACTTCTTCGATAGCGCGATCATGAAAATGTCGGTGGTCGGCGAAGCCTTCCGCAAGACCTACCTGGCCGAGCCCGGCAAGGAGAACTGTTTCGAGGCGCGGGCCATCGTCTTCGAAGGCCCCGAGGACTACCACGCGCGCATCAACGACCCGGCGCTGGATATCGACGAGCGCTGCATTCTGGTCGTACGTGGCGCTGGGCCGGTCGGTTATCCGGGCAGTGCCGAGGTGGTCAACATGGACCCGCCGGCGGCACTGATCAAACAAGGCGTCACTTCCCTGCCGTGCCTGGGCGATGGTCGGCAGAGCGGCACCTCGGCCAGCCCGTCGATTCTCAACATGTCCCCTGAAGCGGCGGTGGGCGGAGGCCTGGCGCTGCTGCAGACCAACGACGTGCTGCGCGTCGACCTCAACGCCCGTTCGGTGAACCTGCTGATCGACGACGAGGAAATGCAGCGCCGCCGCGCCGCCTGGAAGCCCAGCTACCCGGCGTCGCAAACGCCCTGGCAGGAACTTTACCGCCAACTGGTCGGCCAGCTCTCCACCGGCGGCTGCCTGGAGCCGGCCACCCTGCACATGCGCATCATCGCGCGCAGCGGCGGCATGCCGCGTCATTCGCACTAAGGGAGCCTGTCAGCAGGTATTAAAGAGGGTTTTCGCATATGAGGGGGCATGCTTGGTTGACACCGGACTGGCAAATAAGTGTTCGCTGCCGATGACTTGGCACTCTCCATTGGCCCGCCGCCTGGCCGTGTGGGTTTCGCCCCTTACGGGCGAGTCACTTTCTCTTGCTTGCCCAAGAGAAAGTAACCAAAGAGAAGGGCACCCCACCATCCGGCCCCGGCTACGCCGCGGTTCCCTCGCTCCATCACCACTCCAGGGGCGCGCTGCGAAGGGCCATCCCTGGCCCATCGCAGCTCTCGCGACATCCATGTCGCTCAACCCCTTACGCGGCGATTCCACTCGGCCTCCTGAAGGGGTTTAGGCGTCGTCTATAAGATCGCTCTTCAAGAGCAAAAACCAGACGCTACCGACTTTGATCTTGCGCAGATGTCGCAAGCTAGCGCCCCGGTCCCGTCAGGAGGCCGAGTGGAGGTGTCGTGTAGGGGGACGAGCCGCATGGATGCGGCGAGAGGCTTAATGGGCCAGGGATGGCCCATGTAAGCCGGCCCCCGGAGCGGCGCCGGAGCGAGGGAAGTTTCGCGCAGCGAAACCCGGATGTCGGGGTGCCCTTCTTTGGCACACCTTTCTTGGGCAAGCAAGAAAGGTGTGGCGCCCGTAAGGGGCGCAACACAATGGGTCAGTAGATGCGGTGATGGATAGTGCCAGGCCAGTAAGTGACACGCACACAAACTTGCCAGTCCGGTGTCAGCCCGCACCTTCCCAAACTATGCGAAGAACACAAAAAACCGCCGCCACCCAGAGGGCGGCGGCGGTGACGGCTACGCCGCGAAAACGCTTATTCGCTGACCTGAGTGCGCATCTTCTCGCTACGCCCGCGCAGCCATTCCAGGGTCAGCAGCAGCAGGATCGAGAAGCCGATCAACAGGGTCGCCGCGGCGGCGATGGTCGGGCTGAGGTTCTCGCGGATGCCGCTGAACATCTGCCGTGGCAGGGTGACCTGCTCGGGGCCGGCGAGGAACAGGGTGACCACCACTTCATCGAACGACGTGGCGAAGGCGAACAGCGCGCCGGATATTACGCCCGGTGCGATCAGCGGCAGGGTCACCCGGCGGAACGCGGTGATCGGCGAGGCACCAAGGCTGGCCGCCGCACGCACCAGGTTGTAGTTGAAGCCCTGCAGGGTCGCCGACACGGTGATGATCACGAAGGGCACGCCCAGTACCGCGTGCACCACGATCAGCGACAGGTAGCCGTTGGCCAGGCCCAGCGGTGCGAAGAACAGGTAGCTGGCAACGCCGACGATGACCACCGGCACCACCATGGGCGAGATCAGCAGGCTCATCACCAGCGCCTTGCCGCGAAACTCCGAGCGGGTCAGGCCGATCGCAGCCAGGGTGCCGAGAATCATCGCCAGCACGGTCGCCGCCGGGGCGATGATCATGCTGTTTTTGAGGGCGCGCATCCAGCCGGCCGAGCCGAAGAAGTCCTCGTACCAGCGCATCGAGAACCCTTGCATCGGGTAGATCAGAAAGGTGCCGGAGTTGAACGACAGCGGCACGATGACCAGGATCGGCAGCACCAGAAACAACAGCACCAGGCCGCAGAGCAGGCGCAGACCGTAGTACCAGGCGCGCTCAACAGGAGACATGTAGGGGCTCAGCATTTTCTATTCTCCATTCCATAAGCAGGTCGCTGAAAAACTACCTGCGTTGCCGCTACTTCGTTGAACCTTCCTCGAAATGCTCATGTACAAAAGTACACTCCGCTTTCTCGTCTCGTTCGCCTCGTAGCGGCTGCCTCGCTAACGTTTTTCAATCGACTGCTAACCCAGACGCAACCGACCCGCACCCACCAGCCAGCTGTAAACCACGTAGAGCAGCAGCGTGGCGACCAGCAGCAAGCCGCCCAGCGCGGTGGCCATGCCCCAGTTGATGGTGGTGTTGGTGTAGAAGGCGACGAAGTAGCTGACCATCTGGTCGCTCGGGCTGCCGAGCAGCGCAGGCGTGATGTAGTAGCCGATGGACAGGATGAACACCAGCAGGCAACCAGCGCCGACACCGGCCAGGGTCTGCGGGAAGTACACCCGCCAGAAGCTGGCGAATGGGTGACAGCCCAGGGAAATCGCGGCGCGCATGTAGGTCGGCGAAATGCCCTTCATGACGCTGTAGATCGGCAGGATCATGAACGGCAGCATGATGTGCACCATGGAGATGTACACCCCGGCGCGGTTGAACACCAGCTCCAGCGGCTGGTCGATCAGCCCCAGCTTGATCAGCGCCGAGTTGATCAGCCCGCCGGACTGCAACAGCACGATCCACGCCGCCACGCGCACCAGGATCGAGGTCCAGAACGGCAGCAGCACCATGATCATCAGCAGGTTGCCTTGGCGGGTCGGCAGGTTGGCCAAGAGATAGGCCAGCGGATAGGCCAGCGCCAGGCAGATGGCGGTGATCACCGCGCCCATCCAGAAGGTGCGGGCGAAGATGTCGAGATAAATGGCCTGGTCCGGTGTGGTCTTGACCACGGCGCCGGAGTCGTCGATGCGATGGTCCAGCGCAGCGAGCAGGTAATAGGACGTCCAGGAACTGCTGTTACGGCGAATCACCTGCCAGTAGGCGGGGTCGCCCCAACGCTCGTCGAAGGACTCCAGCGCATCCTTGTAGGAAGCAGGCTCGGCTTCGAACGGCAGCGAGCGGCCGGTCTTGGCCAGCAGGCTGCGGTAGCCGGCCAGCTCCATGTTCAGGCGCTTGGACAGGTCGCCCAGCTTCTGCTGTTCGCGGGCGTCGGCCAGGTCCAGCGCCAGTGCCTTGTAGACGGGCTCTTCGGGCAGGCCGCGGCCGTCCCAGCCGTCGATGGCTTCGACGGTGCGCGGCAGCGAGCCGACCACGTCCGGGTTATCCACGCTGCGGTTGAGCAGCGCCACGATCGGCACCAGAAAGGTGAACACGAGAAACAGCACCAACGGCAGGATCAGGGCCTGGGATTTCAGGCGATTCATCCGCTCGGCGCGCGCCAGCCGCTGCTTGAGCGTAGGGCCGGCGACCTCGGCATTGGGCACTGCTAGGGCCATGGGGATAACTCCGGTGAAGCCAATAAGAATTCGGGGGTAAAGCCGGAGCGCCGATACGCCAGCGCTCCGTGAAGCGAAGGGGCAAGGCGCTCACGCCCTGCCCCGCTGCGCGCCGTTACTTGGCGGCCCAGGCGTTGAAACGCTGCTCCAGCACTTCGCCGAAGTCGGCCCAGAAGGTCACGTCCATGGCCACCTGGTTGGCGATGTTCTGCGGTGCGGTCGGCAGGTCGGCGGCGACCTTGGCGTCAAGCAGGTCGACCGCTTTCGGATTCACCGGGCCGTAGGCGATGTTTTCCGAGTAGGTCTTCTGGTTTTCCGGCTGCAAGGTGTAGGCGATGAATTTCATGGCCTCGTCCTTGTTCTTGGCGCCCTTCGGGATGGCCCAGGCGTCGAAGTCGTAGATGCCACCGTCCCATACCACTTTCAGGCTGCTGCCCTCTTTCTGGGTGGCGGCGATGCGGCCGTTGTAGGCCGAGCTCATGACCACGTCGCCCGAGGCGAGGTACTGCGGCGGCTGGGCGCCGGCTTCCCACCACTGGATGTAGGGCTTGAGCTCGTCGAGTTTCTTGAACGCGCGCTCCTGGCCGTCCTTGCTCGCCAATACCTTGTAGACGTCTTTCGGCGCGACGCCGTCGGCCATCAGGGCGAATTCGAGGGTGTACTTGGCGCCCTTGCGCAGGCCGCGCTTGCCCGGGAATTTCTTCACGTCCCAGAAATCCGCCCAACTGGTCGGCGCGGTGCTCAGCTTGTCGGCGTTGTAGGCCATGACGGTCGACCAGACGAAGAAGCCGACGCCGCACATCGAGGCAGCGCCCGGCACCAGGGCCTTCTTGTCACCGACTACCGCGTAGTCGATCTCTTCGAACAGGTCTTCGTCGCAACCACGGGCCAGCTCGGGGGATTCGACCTCGACCAGGTCCCAGGATACGCTGTTGGTGTCGACCATGGCTTTGACCTTGGCCATCTCGCCGTTGTACTCGCCGGCGATGATCTTGCCGTTACCGGCCGCTTCCCACGGCTGGTAGTAGGCCTTGACCTGGGCGTCCTTGTTGGCGCCACCGAAGTTGATGACGGTGAGGTCTGCAGCGTGAACCTGTGCAGCGCAGACCAGGCCCAGTGTCAGCGCGGAAAGGGAGAATATCTTCGACATTTTTATGTTGGCTCCAAGTGCTGTGGTAATGCGCAAAACGCCGATCATTCCGCCGACAGCGGATCGAGGGCGCGAACGTGCTCGACCTGCCAGCCGAGCGGGATCACATCACCGACCGCGAGCGCAGGATCGAGCTCGGCAATCGGCTGTTTGACGAAGAAGTCGGTCTTGCCACAGACCTCCAGGCGCACACGCACGTGGTCGCCCAGGTAGATGAATTCCGATACACGGCCGGAGAAGCGGTTATCGCAGCCCTCGGCCGCAGCGTTCAGGCGGATGCGCTCGGGGCGGATCGACAGGCTGACGGCGTCGCCGGGCTGGCCGACGTTGACCGCCAGTGCCTGAACCTTCTCGCCCCGGCCCAGTTGCACGGTGCAGGTGTCGCCCGTGCGCTCGACCAGCTCGCCGGCGAAGCGGTTGTTCTCGCCGATGAACTGCGCCACGAAGGTGTTGCGCGGCGACTCGTAGAGCTCGCGCGGCGGGGCGATCTGCTGGATTTCGCCCTGGTGGAACACGGCGACGCGGTCGGACATGGTCAGCGCTTCGCTCTGGTCGTGGGTCACGTACACCACCGTCACGCCCAGGCGCTGGTGGATGTGCTTGATCTCCATCTGCATGTGCTCACGCAGTTGCTTGTCGAGCGCACCGAGGGGCTCGTCCATCAGCACCAGCTGCGGCTCGAACACCAGCGCACGGGCCAGGGCCACACGCTGCTGCTGGCCGCCGGAGAGCTGTGCGGGATAGCGACCGGCGAAGGCGTCCAACTGCACCATGGACAGGGAGCGCTTGACCTTCTCGCCGACGTCGGCCTTGCTCATGCCGCGCACGCTGAGCGGGAAGGCCAGGTTCTCGGCCACCGTCATGTGCGGGAACAGGGCGTAGTTCTGAAACACCATGCCGATGTCGCGCTTGTGCGGCGGCACGTTGTTCAGGCGCTTGCCGGCCAGGGTGATCTCACCGGCGGTGGGCGTCTCGAAGCCGGCCAGCATCATCAGGCTGGTGGTCTTGCCGGAGCCGGACGGCCCGAGCAGGGTCAGGAACTCGCCCTTGCGAATATCCAGATTGAGATCTTTGACGATCAGGTTCTCGCCGTCGTAGCTCTTTTGCACGCCACGAAAGCTGACCAGGATGTCGCTCGAAGAAGTGTCGCCCATCACCGCACCTGCCTGTTGTTCTACCGTGCCCCAAGACTAGAACTGGCGTTTGAAGCTGGAAATCGGGCGTGCTGACACTTTGCTATAAGGCAGGCGGAAAGACGCTTGTAGGGCAATCCCTACAGCGATGTCGCGATTGGATAAGTACCGGCGTGACAGTGATGGTGCCATGCGGCGCCGCGCCGCAGAGCATGTCGCGGATGGATATGCGGCGCGCTCAGAGCCTGTTCAAAGTCTCGCGAGCTAGAGCAATGCAAGGCCTAGGCGGCCCCGCAAAAACAGGCGAGGACCGGTCGGAGTCGCGCTCGACTTTACGAACTGTAAATGAGCAGTACTCGCTTCGCTCGCCCTCCGGGCCGCGCTAAAGCGCGTTAGCCGCAAGCGGCTTGCCGAGCCTGTTTTTAACGCGGCAGTGCCGAAGTGCAGCAGACTTTGAACAGGTTCTCAGACCAGCTTGTGCTCGACCGCGTAACGCACCAGATCCGCCACCGAATGCAGGTTGAGCTTCTGCATCAGACGAGCCTTGTGGGTGCTGATGGTCTTGCTGCTGAGCGCCAGGTGGGCGGCGATCTCGTTGACGCCCTCGCCCTGCACCAGGCGCTCGAACACCGAGAACTCGCGCTCCGATAGCAGCGCATGGGGAGGTCGGGAGTCGGTCAGGCCGACCTCGAAGACCATGCGGTCGGCCAGCTCGGGGTCGATGTAGCGCCCGCCGCCGGCGACCTTTCGGATTGCGGTGAGCAGCAGTGCCGGGTCGCTGTCCTTGGTGGCATAACCCGCCGCACCGATCTTCAGGGCGCGGGCGGCCATCTGCGCCTCGTCGTGCATCGACAGCACCAGAATTGCTGGTGCCTGGCTCAACGCACGAATCCGCGGAATCGCCTCCAGGCCGTTGACGCCGGGCATGGAGATATCCAGCAGCACCACTTCGCACGGCGTGTGCCGCAGGGTTTCCAGCAACTGCTCGCCATTGCTCGCTTCGCCGACCACTTGCAGGTCACGGGCCATGCCGATCAGCTGCTTGATGCCCTCGCGGACGATGGTGTGGTCTTCGGCCACCAGTACTCGGATCACGCGCTCAACCTCCTATTCATCGGCTGCACACTCGTTCAGCGGCACCCGTACGCGCAACAGAGTACCTTCGCCGGGCCGGCTGTCGAGGCTCAATTGCCCGCCGAGCATCAGCACCCGCTCGCGCATGCCCACCAGGCCGAAGGAGTCGGCGCGTATGGCGGCCGGATCGAAGCCGCGACCGTCGTCGCTGATCGACAGGCGCAGGCTGTCGCCCAGCAGCTCCAGGCGCACCGTCACCGTGTGCGCCTGGGCATGGCGCATGACGTTGGTCAGCGATTCCTGAAGGATGCGGAACAGCCCGGTAGCCTTGGCGTCGCTCAGCGGCGGCACGTGCTCGGGCACTTCGACCAGGCACGGGATCTGCGTGCGCGCTTCGAAACGCCGCGCCTGCCATTCGATGGCCGAGGCGATACCGGCGTCGAGAATCGGCGGGCGCAAGGCAGTGGCCACGTCGCGCACCAGTTGGAACAGGTTGGCGATCAGCTTTTTCATGTTGTCCAGGCGCTCGCGCAGGCCGGGGTCGAGGTCGGCGAACCCCAACTCGCACATCGAGGTTTCCAGCTTGAGTACGGTGAGCACCTGGCCGAGTTCGTCGTGCACCTCGCGGGCGATTCGCGCCTTTTCCTCTTCGCGCACGCTTTCCAGGTGCGCGGACAGATCGCGCAGGCGCACCTGGGATTCGGCCAGCGCCAGCTCGTTGCGCTTGTTGTCGCTGATGTCCCAGACCACGCCGTCCCAGATCACCCGGCCGTCGGCCAGGCGCCGGGCCATGGCTTTGATGTCGACCCAGCGCGACTCGCCGGTGTGGGTGAGCATGCGCCCCTGCCAGTGCCAGTCGCTGTCGCTGTCGAAGGCCTGTTCCTGGACGCGATGGTAATCGGCCTTGTCGTCCGGGTGCACCAGGCTGCGCAGGCCGTGATCGGGGGCCAGGAGGGTGGACGCCCGATAGCCGACCAGGCTCTCGCTGCCCTCGCCGATAAAGGCGAACAGCGCCGGATCCCCCGGTCGCGCGCGCTCCAGGCGAAACACCACGCCGGGCACGTTGGAGGCGATACCCTGCAGGCGCGCCTCGCTCTCCTGCAAGGCAGCCAGGGCGCGGCGACGCTCGGTGACATCGGTGATGAACACCACCAGGTACTCGGTATCGCGGTACTGCAGAAAGCTCAACGACACGTCCACTGGCAGGCGGCTGCCGTCGGCGCGCAGGCATTCGGTCTCGAAACTCGGCGGTCGCTCGTCGCCCCTGCGCGCCAGACGCCACAGGTTGAGCCAGCGGTCCATGCTCATCCCCGGTTCGAAATCGCTGAGCGGCCGATCCACCAGGCCGCCACTGCGATAACCGAGCATGGTTTCGGCGGCGTGGTTGGCGTAGCGCACGTGGCTGTCCCAGTTGACCCAGAGGATGCCTACCGTGCTGTTGTCGATGGAGAACTGCGACAGGCGCAGGGCATCGCGGGCGATCTCGCGCAGCTCGACCTCATGGCGCGCGGCAAGCAGGCGAAACTCCAGGGTGTCACGCTGGCGCCGCAGCCACAGCGCCAGCAGCAGCGCAAACACCAACAGCAGACCGAGCAGCAGGCTGATGCCACGCCAGAAGCTCGACGAGCTTTCCTGCTGCAGGTAGCTCGGCGGCAACCAGCGGTTGTGCAGATCATCGAGCTCCCGCGCCGAGACGCTGCGCAGGGCGACGTCGACGATCGCCGACAGCTCAGGCAGATCACGCCGGGTGGCTATCCGCAGCAACTGCGGAAAGCCGATATCGCCAACGATGGCCAGGCCGAGAAACTCCGGTTCCCTGGCCAGGCGCCCCAGCTGGGCTTCGTCGAGCACCGCATAGCTGGCCTGCTGGTTGAGCACCCGCTGCAGCGCCTGGCGCGGTGAGTTGGTGACGTCCAGCTTGAGTTTCGGGTAGCTGCTGCGCAGGTAGTCGAGCACCGCGTCGGAAACCTTCAGGGCAACCGGTGAGCGGGCGTCGAGCTGCTCGAGGTCGACCGCGCCGCCGCTGTCGCGCTCGCCGATCAGCAGATGGGATACACGCAGAAACGGGTCGGAAAACACCCAATGTTTCAGCCCGGCCGGCGTCTGGCTGAGGCCCGCAGCCAGGTCGAGCTGGTCGTTACGCAGCGCCTGCTCCAACTCCTCAAGCGTCTGGAAGGTGCGCCAGCGCACCTGTACGCCCATCAGCGCGGCCAGGGTAGTGACGATCTCCACATTGGCGCCGGTCAGGCGATGCAGGCGGCGGTCGAGCTGGGCATAGGGTGGCTGCAGCACCACGCCGGCGCGCAGTACAGGATGGTCGGCAAGCCAGCGTTGCTGCGTCGTATCGAAGATCGCCGCCGGCGCCGCTGGTGGCTGATCGGCCCACAGCGCCGTGGGCAGGCTCACTATCAATAGAAACAGCCAACGGTGGATCATGCACAGGCACCGGAAAGATTGAGAGGCCGCCGGGCGAGAGGACCGGGGCAGACGCTGCCATTAAGCACCATCAGAATCTGACAAATCCACGACAAGTGATTAGGCTGGCCTCATTCCCCTTGCAGGCCTTGCCATGATCCGTCTTCGCCACCTGCCCCGCTATGCCCTGTGCCTGTGCCTGAGCCTGCTGGCCGGCGCCCTAGTCGTGCATGCCGAACAGAGCCCGCCCGCCGAAGGCGCCGACAAGGGCGAGGCCAAGCCCGAGCAACGGGCGCCGCTGACCGAGCGCAGCGACCTGGAGGCCTCGGCCCTGGAGCGCCAGCTGGCAGCCAGCGAACAGCAGCAGCTCGACGCCGCCGGCTCGACCTTTCTGGCCCTTTGGCGACCGGCCAACGACCCGGCGCCCATGGGCGCGGTGATCCTGCTGCCAGGCGACGATGAAAGCGCCGACGCGCCACCGACCGTCGGGCCGCTGCGCCGCAAAATTCCGGACGCCGGCTGGCATAGCCTCAGCCTGACCCTGCCGGACCCGCAGGGCGCCAACCTGCCCGTGCGCCTCGTCGAGCCAGCCGCGGGCGGCGCCGACAAAGCTGCGCAGCCCGGCGCCGAGAAAGCGCCGGAACCCACCGCGCCAGCGCCCGCCAACGAGGCGCCATCGCCTGACGCCGAAGCGGCCCGCGCGGCTCACGTCGAGCGGGTCTTTGCCCGTATCGATGCCGGCATCGCCTTTGCCGGGCAGCAGCAGGCCAAGGTCGTGGTGCTGCTTGGCCACGGCAGTGGCGCCTACTGGGCGGCGCGCTACATCGCCGAGCGCAAGCCCGCCAACGTGACCCACCTGGTGTTGGTGGACACCCGCCAGCCGGAAGGCTTCGACGCGCCATTCAATGACCTGCTGGCGCAGCTCACTGCCAAGGTCGGCGACTTCTATTACCGCGACAGCGCCAGCGCGCGGCAAGCGGCACTGGCACGCAAGCAACTGAGTCAGCGCCAGAAACAGCCCGCACTGGTGCAGATCAGCCTGGATGCCTTGCCGGGTAATCCCGATGTCGCCCAGGAACAGCTGTTCCGACGCCTGCGCGGCTGGCTGGACAAGCACGCCGGCGGCGCCAAGTAGCCGCCCTAGCGGAAGCCGCGGCGCTGACGAATCAGCGCATAGGCATTGTGCAGCTCGCGGGTCGCCTCGGTGGCCTCGCGCACTTTCTCGGGCGCCGCGCCGCTGCCGGCCATCTTGTCGGGGTGATGGCGGCTGAGCAGGCGGCGATAGGCCTTTTTGATCTGCTGGACGTCACTATCGGCGGTCACGCCAAGCAGGCGCAGTGCCTGTTGATAGCTGTCGGCAGCTGCGGTCGGCGGGCCGCGGCGCGGTGAGTAGGCGTCGCTAAGCGCCTCCTGGGCCTCGACGGCGATCCCCAGCCACTTGCCCCACAACAGGATCAGCTCGCGCTCGGCCTGGCCCACCTTGCCGTCGGCCCAGGCCATACGCCAACACGCGCGCAGCAGTTCCTGGGCCTCGTCACGGCGGCGCAGTAGCGGGCCACGCAGGTTGTCCTGACCGGTCTTGCCCCGCGAGAACGCTTCGATGGCTGCCGCCCTACCGGCTTCGCCTAGCGCCAGGCGCTGCATTTCTGCACGGGCCTGGCGAATGTGCGCCTGCTGAACCACGCCATCGCTCTTGGCCAGACGGCCGAGCATGACGAACAACAAGGCGTCATCGCGTACGGCGGGCTTGCCGACCAGCCGCTCGCCCAGGGTCTTCCAGCCACGCAAGCCGAGGCGTCGATCCAGCACCTGGCCGAGCAGGCCGCCGAGCAGCAGCCCAGGAATGCTCGCCAGGGCGAAGCCGGCCAACGCGCCCACCAAGGTCAGCGGCCAGTACATATCAGCGCTCGCCCTGCAGCAGCGATTCCACCTCGGCCAGGCGCTCGTGGGTGCCGACATCCACCCAGCGTCCGGTGAAGAGCTCACCCGTCACGTGCTGGCAGGTCATCGCTTCCCTGAGCAGCGGCGCGAGCTTGAATGCACCAGGCAGGCAGCCCGCGAACAATGCTGGGCTGAGCACGGCAATACCGCTGTAGGTCAGGCTGGCGTCACCGGCTCCGGCATCCGCCACGAGCCCCTCTGCAAGGCGGAAGTCGCCCGCTGGATGGTGGACCGGGTTATCCACCAGCACCAGGTGCGCTGTTTCGCTGAACGGCCTGCGCAGGGTCGAAAAATCGAAATCGGTGAAGATATCGCCGTTGACTACCACAAATGGCTCGTCACCGAGCAACGGCAACGCCTTGAAAATGCCGCCACCGGTTTCCAGCGGCTCACCTTCAGCCGAGTAGCGAATGCGCATGTCGTAGCGCTCGCCATCGCCCAGATAATCTTCGATCTGCTGGCCGAGCCAGGCATGATTGACCACCAGTTCGGTGAAGCCGGCGCGCGCCAAAGCGCGCACGTGATATTCGATCAGCGGCACGCCGGCAGCGCGTACCAGCGGCTTGGGCGTGTGCAAGGTCAGCGGTCGCAGCCGCTCGCCCTTGCCGGCAGCCAGAATCATCGCCTTCATCGATTGGCCTCCGCGGCGCCTTTCAATTGCCCGATCAGCTGGCCGAGCTCGGCCAACTCCGGGCGCCGCACGAGCACGTCATCTATATAGGCGAAGAAGCGCGGCACGTCGGCCAGGTATCGTGGCTTGCCGTCACGATGGCAGATGCGCGCGAAGATGCCGATCACCTTGAGGTGGCGTTGCACGCCCATCAGGTCACTGGCACGCAGGAAGTCCGCCAGCTCACCGTGTACGGGAACGCCGGCAGCGCGGGCCTTGTGCCAGTAGCCTTCCAACCAGCCCTGCACGCGCGCCTGGGGCCAACTGAGGAAAGCATCCTTGAACAGACTGGTGATGTCGTAGGTGACCGGCCCGTAGACGGCGTCCTGAAAATCCAGCACGCCGGGATTGGGCTCGCTGATCATCAGATTGCGCGGCATGTAGTCGCGGTGCACCAGCACCTTGGGCTGCGCCAGGGCGCTGTCGATCAACAGCGTGGAGATACGCTGCCAGACGGCCTGCTGATCGGCATTCAGGGTAAGGCCGAGCTCGCGGGCAACGTACCAATCCGGAAACAATTGCAGCTCGCGGCGCAGCAGGGCGTCGTCGTAGTGCGGCAAGTCGGCGTCCATCGGCAATTGCTGATAGGCCAGCAAGGCATCGATGGCGGGCGCGAACAGCTGATCGGCATTGTCGCTATCGATCACGTCCAGGTAGGTCTGGCGGCCCAGATCACTGAGCAACAGAAAGCCCTGTTCGAGATCCGCCCCGTGGATCTGCGGCACGTTCAGGTCGGCACGGGCCAGCAGATTGGCCACCTCGACGAATGGCTGGCAGTTCTCCTGCGGCGGCGGCGCGTCCATCACGATCAGGCTGCGTGCGGCCGCCTCCCAGCGGAAATATCGGCGAAAACTGGCATCGCTGCTGGCCGGCTGCAGCACCGCATCCGGCACCTGGCCCCAGCCATTGGTAGCGAACAGAGCCTGCAGCTGCGGCTCGAGCCATTGCTGCAGGCGTTGCAAACGTACATCGTGATCAGGCATTGCAAGGGTCTCCGACGGCGCTAGCCGTTGCGCGGGTCATGCTTTATTATCCAGCATCTTTTTCAGCCCATCGAGAGGCGTGCGGCCCCTGGGCCAAAAGCGCACAGGAAGCCCGGAAAACAAGATGGCAGTAAAATACCCCGCTTTTCGCAAGAAATTCCCGCTTCTGGTAACGGGTGGCCTGTTGGCCCTGCAGCCCTTCGCCAGCCCATTCGCCACCGCTGCCGAACAATTCGACTGCCAGGCATCGCCAACCGGCGGCTGGGCTTGTGCGCCGAAAACCAGCAACGCCGCCCTGCCGAGCCGGCCGACCCACAGCGCCAACTCGGTAAGCGCAGGTACCGCCACGACTGCGGCGGCTGCCAAGCCTGATACCAAGGCCGCGCCGACGCAAGTGACCGAAGCCGGTGGCCGTGCCCTGGCATCGCGCAGTGCCGACTACAGCCACCTGGACTGGGTGCCGCGTGAAAAACTCACCAGCGCGCAGCTGGCAGAGATCGGCCCGGCTTGCTCCGGCGCCTACATCGAGCCTACCCGCCCGGGCATGAACGACACCACGCCGATGAGCGAAGCGCCGATGTTCGTATCGGCCAAGGCGTCGCGCTACCAGCAGGAAGAGCAGGTCGCGACCCTCGCCGGTGACGTGGTCGTACGTCAGGCCGGCATGCAGGTCGAAGCCGACGAAGCCAACCTGCACCAGGCCGAGAACCGTGGCGAGCTGGTCGGCAACGTCCGCCTGCGCGACAAGGGCGCCCTGGTGGTCGGTGACCGTGGCGAGCTGCAGCTCGACAACGGCGAAGCACGCATCGACAACGCCGAGTACGTGATGCACGCTGCCCACGTGCGCGGCAGCGCCGCCTACGCCAAGCGTGAAGAAACCGCGATCATCCGCCTCAAGGATGGCACCTATACCAGCTGCGAACCGGGCAGCAACGCCTGGCATCTGACCGGTAACAACATCACCCTGAACCCGGCGACCGGTTTCGGCACCGCGACCAACGTCACGCTGCGGGTCAAGGATTTTCCGGTCTTCTACACGCCGTACATCTATTTCCCGATCGACGACCGTCGCCAGTCCGGTTTCCTGCCGCCGAGCTTCGGCAGTTCGGGCAGCAACGGCCTGACCCTGCAGACCCCGTACTACTTCAACCTGGCGCCGAACTTCGACGCCACGCTGTACCCGACCTACATGGCCAAACGCGGCCTGCTGCTCGAAGGCGAGTACCGCTACCTGACCCGCAACAGCGAAGGCCAGGTCGGCGCGGCCTACCTGGACGACCAGGAAGACGAGCGTAAACTGCAGTCGGGCTACAAGGACCAGCGCTGGATGTACAGCTGGCAGCACACGCAGGGCCTCAACGACCGCCTGCTGGCCGAGGTCGATTACACCGATATCAGCGATCCCTACTACTTCCAGGATCTGAAGACCGATCTGGGTATCGAAACGTCCAGCTACGTCAACCAGCGCGGTACGCTGACCTGGCGCGGTGACAGCTACACCGCTCGTCTGAACGCCCATGCGTACGAGCTGGCCACCATCACCGATGTCACGCCTTATGATCGCCTGCCGCAGATCACCCTGGATGGCAAGCTGCCGTTCGAGCCGGGTGGCCTGAACTTCACCTACGGCACCGAACTGGTTCGTTTCGAGCGTGACCTGCGCAACGGTAACTACATCGATCAGAATGGCAACGTCGAAGGCCCGTGGAACGATTTCAACGTGCAGGGTCTGGCACGCGCCAACGGCACCCGCCTGCATGTGGAGCCAGGCGTAAGCCTGCCGCTGGACTGGAGTTGGGGCTACGTCAAACCGCAGATCAAGTACCTGCAGACCAACTACGACCTGGATCTAGATCAGCGCGGCAAGCAAACGCTGCTGGCCGACGAACAGTACAGCAGCAGCCAAAGCCGTGGTGTCGGCCTATTCAGCGTCGACAGCGGCCTGTACTTCGACCGCCAGACCTCCCTGTTCGGTCGCGAGGCTCGCCAGACCCTCGAGCCGCGCCTGTTCTATCTCTACGTGCCGGAAGAAGACCAGACCGATATCCCGGTCTTCGACACCAGCGAGAGCACCTTCAATTACTCCTCGCTGTGGCGTGAAAATCGCTTCAGCGGCAAGGACCGTATCGGCGACGAGAACAAGATTTCCCTCGGCGTGACCAGCCGCTGGATCGAGCCGAATGGCTTCGAGCGTCAGCGCTTCAGCATCGGCCAGGCCTTTTATTTCGAAGACCGCAAGGTGCAGATGCCCGGTATCGACTACCGCACCCGCGATGAGGCGCAGTCATCGGTATCGCCCTACGCCCTGGAATACATGTACCGCTACAACCAGGACTGGCGCTTCACCTCGGACTTCAACTGGGATCCGGATAGCCGCCGCACCCGTTCCGGCAGCGCCATGTTCCACTACCAGCCGGCCGACAACCCACGCAAGATCGTCAATGCCGGTTATCGCTACCGCAACGATACCCTCAACTACGACCAGAGCACCGGTCGCTGGGGTTATGGCAGCGATTACGGTACGCCAGGTACGGACACCTTCATCAAGGACTACTACAAGATCAGCCAGCATGACTTCTCGGTCATCTGGCCAATCGGCCCGCAGTGGAGCCTGATCTCGCGCTGGCAGTACGACTACGGTCGCAACCGTACCCTGGAAGCCTTTGGCGGCTTCGAGTACGACAGCTGCTGCTGGAAACTGCGCGTCATCAACCGCTACTGGATCGACTACGACGAGGTCAGCCTCAACCCCTCGCGCAACGACGAACCAGACAGCGGCATCTTCCTGCAGATCGTCCTCAAAGGCCTGGGTGGCGTGACTGGCAACAACGTTGAGACATTCCTCGACCAAGGCATTCAAGGTTATCGTGAACGTGAAGAGCAAGCTCGCTGAGTGCGTGCGCCCGCTGCTGCTGGGCGCACTGTTTCTGGGTACGGCGGCGCATGCCGACGTACAGCCTCTCAACCGCGTGGTGGCGATCGTCGATAACGACGTGATCATGCAGACCCAACTCGACGCCCGGGTGCGCGAGGTGCAACAGACCATCGCCAAGCGCGGCTCCGAAGTACCGCCGGCCAACGTGCTGACCCAGCAGGTGCTGGATCGCCTGATTCTGGAGAACATCCAGCTGCAGATGGGCGAGCGCTCCGGCATTCGCATCAGCGACGAAGAGCTCAACCAGGCCATGGCCACCATTGCCCAGCGCAACGGCATGACCATCGAGCAGTTCCGCGATGCCCTGGCGAAGGACGGCCTGTCGTTCAACGACGCCCGCGATCAGGTTTCCCGCGAGATGATCATCAGCCGTGTGCGCCAGCGTCGCGTGGCGGAACGCATTCAGGTCACCGAGCAGGAAGTGAAGAACTTCCTCGCCTCTGACCTGGGCAAGATGCAGCTGTCCGAAGAGTTTCGCCTGGCCAATATCGTCATCCCGGTCCAGGAAGACGCTTCCTCCGACGCCCTGCAAGCCGCCGAGCGCCGTGCTCAGGATCTCTACCAGCAAGCTCGCCAGGGCGCTGATTTCGGCCAGCTGGCGATTGCCAACTCGGCCAGCGAAACCGCACTGGACGGTGGCGACATGGGCTGGCGCAAGGCCGCGCAGTTGCCACCACCGTTCGACAGCATGATCAGCGCCATGGCCGTTGGCGACGTTACCGAGCCGATCCGCACTCCAGGCGGCTTCATCCTGCTCAAGGTGCTGGAGAAGCGTGGCGGTGAAGCGGCGGCCGTGCGTGATGAAGTGAACGTGCGCCACATCCTCATCAAACCAAGCGAAATCCGTACCGACGCCGAGGCCAAGGTACTGGCCGAGCGCCTGTATCAGCGTATCGAGTCGGGGGAAGATTTCGCCGAGCTGGCGAAGAACTTCTCCGAAGACCCGGGCTCGGCCCTCAACGGCGGCAGCCTGAGCTGGATCGACCCGAATGCCCTGGTGCCGGAATTCCGCGAGGTGATGAACAACACCGCCAGCGGTGAGGTTTCCAAGCCGTTCAAGAGCCAGTTCGGCTGGCACGTGCTGCAGGTCATGGGCCGCCGCGCCACCGATAGCAGCGAGCAGGTTCGCGAGCAACAGGCGCTGAACCTGCTGCGCAACCGCAAGTATGAAGAAGAGCTGCAAACCTGGCTGCGCC
The DNA here is from genome assembly GCF_001945445.1 of Pseudomonas sp. PA27(2017). GTDB lineage: Bacteria > Pseudomonadota > Gammaproteobacteria > Pseudomonadales > Pseudomonadaceae > Aquipseudomonas. Next base: position 266,959 of record NZ_MSXW01000016.1, on the reverse strand, counting down.
AGATTCGCGACGAAGCCTATGTGGAAATCAAGCTGTAACCCAGCCTGAACGCCACCCGAGCCCGGCCCAGCGCCGGGCTTTTTCATTTATGCCCGGACTAGACTCATAGTCGCCCGCCTAGAGACCGAATCATGCCAGACAGCCTGCGCTTCGCCCTCACTCCAGGAGAACCTGCCGGCATCGGCCCGGACCTGTGCCTGTTGCTCGCCCGTCAGCGGCAGGCCCATGCACTGATCTGCGTCGCCAGCCGCGCACTGATGCAGGCGCGCGCGGCAGAGCTGGGGCTGGAGATCGAGCTGATCGATGTAGCAGCCGATGGCTGGCCAACCCAGCCCGCCCCCGCCGGCAGCCTGTACGTGTGGGATACGCCGCTGGGTGAACCGGTGGTCGCCGGCCAATTGAGCAAAGCCAATGCCGCCTACGTTCTGCAAACACTGACCCGAGCGGCCGAGGGCTGCGTGGACGGCAGCTTCGATGGGCTGATCACCGCCCCCGTACACAAGGGCATCATCAACGAGGCGGGCATGGCCTTTTCCGGCCATACCGAATTTCTTGCCGACCTGACCGGCACGCCCCAGGTGGTGATGATGCTGGCGACCCGCGGCTTGCGGGTCGCGCTGGTCACCACCCACCTGCCGCTCAAGGACGTTGCCAGCGCCATCACCGCCGAGCGCCTGCAGCGCGTGACCCGTATCCTGCAGGCCGATCTGCGCGACAAGTTCGGCATCGCCAGGCCGCGCATCCTGGTTTGCGGCCTCAACCCCCATGCCGGCGAAGGCGGCCACCTGGGCCGCGAGGAGATCGAGATCATCGAACCTGCCCTCAAGCAGTTACGCGCCGAGGGTATGGATCTGGTCGGCCCACTGCCGGCCGATACGCTGTTCACGCCCAAACACCTGGAACATTGCGACGCGGTGCTCGCCATGTATCACGACCAGGGTCTGCCGGTGCTCAAGTACAAAGGCTTCGGCGCAGCCGTCAACGTGACCCTGGGCCTGCCGATCATCCGTACGTCGGTCGACCACGGCACCGCCCTGGATCTTGCCGGCACCGGCCGCATCGACTGCGGCAGCCTGCAGGTCGCCTTGGAAACCGCCTACGAGATGGCGCATAGCCGCCTGCTCCCGTGAGCGATCGGCGAGGAGCGGCGAGCGCCGCCGCTCGACGGGCGTTCCCTGCTAAACTGCGCGTTTTCGCCTGACCGCTTTACGCGCTTGCTTGATGCTTGCAGCTTGAAGCCTGGAGCTGCTTTTCAGATGTCCGAGCCTTACCAACACCGCGCGCGCAAGCGCTTCGGCCAGAACTTCCTTCATGACGCCGGGGTGATTCACCGTATCCTGCGCGCCATCCATGCCCGCGAAGGCGAGCACCTGCTGGAGATCGGTCCAGGCCAGGGCGCACTGACCGAAGGCCTGCTCAACAGTGGCGCCCAACTGGACGTGATCGAGCTGGATCTGGACCTGATTCCGATCCTGCAGGCCAAGTTCGCCGACCAGCCGCGCTTTCGCCTGAACCAGGGCGATGCCCTGAAATTCGACTTCTCGAGTCTGCAGGCAGCGCCCAACAGCCTGCGGGTGGTCGGCAACCTGCCCTACAACATCTCCACGCCGCTGATTTTTCATCTGCTGGACAACGCCCACTTGATCCGCGACATGCACTTCATGTTGCAGAAGGAAGTGGTCGAGCGTCTGGCCGCGGGCCCAGGTGGCGGCGACTGGGGCCGGCTGTCGATCATGGTGCAGTACCACTGCCAGGTGGAACACCTGTTCAACGTCGGCCCGGGGGCCTTCAACCCGCCGCCCAAGGTCGACTCGGCCATCGTGCGCCTGGTGCCGCACAAGGTACTACCGCACCCGGCCAAGGATCATCGCCTGCTCGAACGGGTGGTTCGCGAAGCCTTCAACCAGCGCCGCAAGACCTTGCGCAACACCCTCAAGGCACTGCTGCCGGCCAGCGAGATCGAAGCGGCCGGCGTCGATGGCAGCCTGCGCCCCGAGCAGCTGGATCTGGCCGCTTTCGTGCGCCTGGCCGACCAGCTGGCCCTGCAACCCGCGCCTTCGCCCACCTGATTGATCGAGTGCCCATGTCCGACCCTCGTTACCAGATCGACGTCAACATCGTCACCCGCTACCTGCCAGCGCAGTCGCAGCCCGAGCAAAACCGCTTCGCTTTCGCCTACGACGTGACCATCCACAACGCCGGCGAGCTGCCGGCGCAATTGCTGGCGCGCCACTGGGTGATCACCGACGGCAACGGCCAGGTTCAGGAAGTGCGCGGCGCAGGCGTGATCGGCGAACAACCGCTGATCGCTCCGGGCGAAAGCCACCGCTACAGCAGCGGCACGCTGCTGGCCACCCAGGTCGGCACCATGCAGGGCAGCTATCAGATGCTGGCTGACGACGGTCAGCGCTTCGATGCGCCGATCGCGCCCTTCCGCCTCGCCGTTCCAGGCGCCCTGCACTAAGGGTCTACCCCCGTTTCGTTCGTGGCCGCGCCGGAGCCACTATTTGCGCGAGGCAAGGCATGAGGAGAGAAGTTTGGTTATTCCAAATGAACGACGAATAACGCAGCATCGCGCAAAAAGTGGCCCAGCCCTTCGGGTTGCGCGAAAAATTGCACCATGCTGCGTTGCGAGGCTTGCCAAGGGAGCGACCATTACCTGCGCCTCGCGCCTTACCTGGTGCAATTTTTCGCAGCAACGCGGCTCACGACGAAACGGGGGTAGACCCTAATGGCTACCTATGCCGTCGGCGACCTGCAGGGTTGCCTGAAGCCGCTGCAGTGCTTGCTCGAACGCGTGGCCTTCGATCCGGCCCGTGACCGACTGTGGCTGGTGGGTGACCTGGTCAACCGCGGCCCTGCCTCTCTGGAGACCCTGCGCTTTCTGTACGGCATGCGCGATGCGCTGGTCTGCGTGCTGGGCAATCATGACCTGCACCTGCTCGCCGCCTCGCGCAATATCGAGCGCCTCAAGCGAGGCGACACCCTGCGCGAGATCCTCGAGGCGCCGGATCGTGACGAGCTGCTGGACTGGCTGCGCCAGCAGAAGCTGCTGCATTACGATGAACAGCGCGACACCGCCCTGGTGCACGCCGGCATACCGCCGCAGTGGCACATCGGCAAGGCGCTGCGCCGCGCGGCCGAAGTCGAGAACGCGCTGCGCGACGAGGCTCTGTACCCAATGTTCCTCGACGGCATGTACGGTAACGAGCCGGCGCGCTGGGACAAGGAATTGCAGGGCATCGCCCGGCTGCGGGTGATCACCAACTATTTCACCCGCATGCGCTTCTGCAAGGCCGACGGCACCCTGGACCTGAAGAGCAAGGAAGGCCTGGATACCGCACCAGCCGGCTATCTACCCTGGTTCAGCCACAAGCACCGCAAGACACGCGACCAGAAGATCATCTTCGGCCACTGGGCGGCCCTTGAAGGCCACTGCGACGAACCCGGCGTGTTTGCCCTGGATTCGGGCTGCGTCTGGGGCGGCAGCATGACCCTGATGAATATCGATAGCGGCGAGTACCATCGCTGCGACTGTAGCGAGGAAACAGCATGAGCGAGTTCAAACGCATCGCCCCCGAGCAGGCGCAGGCACTGCGCGAAAAAGGCGCCGTGGTGGTCGACATCCGCGATCCGCAAAGCTTCGCGGCCGGCCACATCAGCGACTCCCGGCACCTGGATAACTATTCGCTGGCTGACTTCATCGCCAGGGCAGATCTCGATGCCCCGCTAATCGTCACCTGCTATCACGGCAATTCCAGCCAGAGCGCCGCAGCCTATCTGGTCGGCCAAGGGTTCTCTGAGGTCTACAGCCTCGACGGCGGCTTCGAACTGTGGCGCAGCACCTATCCCCAGGACACCGAAGCCAGCCAGGCCGAGTGACATGGCCACAGGCCATCTTCCGCGCCGCCGCGGCGCCCGGAAGATGGCTCGGCATAAATATTTTCCTTCGCCAGCCCCCCGCCAATGCTGGGCTTGGGTGCCTGCGCGGCGTCGCCATGACGTTTCGCACGGCAATTGCGCCTTGACCTTGCCGATTACCAACTATCCTTGTCTAAGGCCATCCCAATTCAGGTAGCCGGCCAACCGGCCGAACGGGCCATCGGTACTCACCTTCAGCAGCCAGCCAGAGCCACGCGACACAGGGTCAGGCGGGAGAAGGCAGCCGATACGCCTTGCGCGAGACACGCAAGGCGGCTGTCCTCAACCTGCCATGCGACGGACAGCCGACCATGAGGTTCTGACTGACCAAAGGGGTGTTTGGGGGATTCATCTCGGCAGCGCGAGCGCCGAGTCTGCATGCACCCGCTCGACCGATCCCGGCCGGCTCCCAGCATCGAGCGAGGTGAAGTCATGAGCATTTTCAGTCACTTCCAACAACGATTCGAGGCGACGCGCCAGGAGGAGTACTCGCTGCAGGAGTACCTCGAACTGTGCAAGCAGGATCGCAGCGCCTACGCCAGCGCGTCCGAGCGCTTGCTGATGGCCATCGGCGAACCGGAGCTGCTCGATACTTCCCATAATCCGCGGATGTCGCGCATCTTTTCCAACAAGGTGATCCGCCGTTATCCCGCCTTTGCCGACTTCCACGGTATGGAAGAATGCATCGAGCAGATCGTTTCCTACTTCCGCCACGCTGCCCAGGGCCTGGAAGAGAAGAAGCAGATCCTCTACCTGCTCGGGCCGGTCGGTGGCGGCAAATCCTCGCTGGCCGAGAAGCTCAAGCAGTTGATGGAAAAGGTGCCCTTTTACGCCATCAAGGGTTCACCGGTATTCGAATCACCACTGGGCCTGTTCAACGCCGCCGAGGACGCCGCGATCCTCGAAGAGGACTACGGCATTTCCCGGCGCTACCTGGGCAGCATCATGTCGCCCTGGGCCAGCAAGCGCCTGGCCGAGTTCGGCGGTGACATCAGCCAGTTTCGCGTGGTCAAGCTCTACCCGTCGATCCTCAACCAGATCGCCATCGCCAAGACCGAGCCGGGCGACGAGAACAACCAGGACATCTCCGCGCTGGTCGGCAAGGTGGATATCCGCAAGCTCGAGGAATTCCCGCAGAACGATGCCGACGCCTACAGCTATTCGGGCGCGCTATGCCGTGCCAACCAGGGCCTGATGGAATTCGTCGAGATGTTCAAGGCGCCGATCAAGGTGCTGCACCCGCTGCTCACCGCCACCCAGGAAGGCAACTACAACAGCACCGAAGGGCTGGGCGCCATTCCCTACAACGGCATCCTGCTGGCCCACTCCAACGAATCGGAGTGGCACACCTTCCGCAACAACAAGAACAACGAGGCGTTCATCGACCGCATCTACATCGTCAAGGTGCCGTACTGCCTGCGCGTCAGCGACGAGATCAAGATTTACGACAAGCTGCTGGTCAGCAGCTCCCTGGCCAACGCCCATTGCGCCCCCGACACCCTGAAAATGCTCGCCCAGTTCTCCACCCTGTCGCGCCTCAAGGAGCCGGAGAACTCCAACATCTACTCGAAGATGCGCGTCTACGACGGCGAAAACCTCAAGGACACAGATCCCAAGGCCAAGTCGATCCAGGAGTACCGCGACGCAGCTGGCGTGGACGAAGGCATGAACGGCCTGTCGACCCGCTTCGCCTTCAAGATTCTCTCCAAGGTCTTCAACTTCGACCCGCACGAAGTGGCCGCCAACCCGGTGCACCTGCTCTATGTGCTCGAGCAGCAGATCGAACAGGAACAGTTCCCGGGCGAGGTACGTGAGCGCTACCTGCGCTTCATCAAGGAATACCTGGCGCCGCGCTATATCGAGTTCATCGGCAAGGAGATACAGACCGCCTACCTGGAGTCCTACAGCGAGTACGGCCAGAACATCTTCGACCGCTATGTGCTGTACGCCGACTTCTGGATTCAGGATCAGGAATACCGTGATCCCGAGACCGGGGAAATCCTCAACCGCGTGGCCCTCAACGAGGAACTGGAGAAGATCGAGAAGCCGGCCGGCATCAGCAATCCGAAGGATTTCCGCAACGAGATCGTCAACTTCGTGCTGCGCGCCCGGGCCAACAACAACGGCAAGAACCCGACCTGGCTCAGTTACGAGAAACTGCGGGTGGTGATCGAGAAAAAGATGTTCTCCAACACCGAGGATCTGCTGCCGGTCATCAGCTTCAACGCCAAGGCCAGCAAGGAGGATCAACAGAAGCACAACGACTTCGTCAAACGCATGGTCGAGCGCGGCTACACCGAGAAGCAGGTGCGCCTGCTGTCCGAGTGGTATCTGCGCGTACGTAAATCGCAGTAAGCGGCTTCTGCTGCGGGCCACGGTCATCTCGCCGTGGCCCGCATCAGCAGTGCCCGGAGGGCTTGTATGAGCTACGTGATCGACCGTCGCCTCAATGGCAAGAACAAGAGCACGGTGAACCGCCAGCGGTTCATTCGTCGCTATCGCGACCACATCAAGAAGGCGGTGGAGGACGCCGTCAGCCGTCGTTCCATCACCGACATGGAGCACGGTGAGCAGATCAGTATTCCCGGCCGCGACATTGACGAGCCGGTGCTGCACCACGGCCGCGGCGGCAAGCAGACCGTCGTGCACCCCGGCAACAAGGAGTTCGTCGCCGGAGAACGGATTCCACGCCCACAAGGCGGTGGCGGCGGCCAGAGTGCCGGCAAGGCCAGCAACTCCGGCGAGGGCATGGACGAGTTCGTGTTCCAGATCACCCAGGAAGAGTTCCTGGACTTCATGTTCGAGGATCTGGAGTTGCCCAATCTGGTCAAGCGCCATCTGACCGGCGCGGAAACCTTCAAGACCGTACGCGCGGGCATCAGCAGCGAAGGCAACCCGTCACGCATCAACATAGTGCGCACGCTGCGTTCGGCCCATGCCCGGCGCATCGCGTTATCGGGCAGCAGCCGGGCCAAGCTGCGCGAGGTGAAGGCCGACCTGGAGCGCCTGCGCCGCGAAGAGCCGGACAACTTCAGCGACATCCAGCTGCTCGAAGCCGAGATCGAGCGCCTCAGCGCGCGCATTCATCGCATCCCGTTTCTCGACACCTTTGACCTCAAGTACAACCTGCTGGTCAAGCACCCCAACCCCAGTTCCAAGGCGGTGATGTTCTGCCTGATGGACGTCTCCGGCTCGATGACCCAGGCCACCAAGGACGTCGCCAAGCGCTTCTTCATCCTTCTGTACCTGTTTCTCAAGCGGAACTACGACAAGATCGACGTGGTGTTCATACGCCACCACACCAGTGCCAAGGAAGTGGACGAGGAAGAGTTCTTCTATTCCCGGGAAACCGGCGGCACCATCGTCTCCAGTGCATTGAAGATGATGCAGGAGATCATGGCCGAGCGTTACCCGGCCAACGAATGGAACATCTACGGTGCCCAGGCTTCGGACGGCGACAACTGGAACGACGACTCGCCGATTTGCCGGGATATCCTGATCAAGCAGATCATGCCCTTCGTGCAGTACTTCACCTACGTGGAGATCACCCCGCGCGAGCACCAGGCGCTGTGGTTCGAGTACGAGCGAGTGGCCGAAGCCTTCGGCGAAACCTTCGCCCAGCAGCAACTGGTATCGGCGGGTGACATCTACCCGGTATTCCGCGAACTGTTCCAGCGGAGGCTCGCCACATGAGCAGCAACAAGAAACGCCAGCCCCTGTCCACCGGCTCGGAATGGACCTTCGAGCTGATTCGCGACTACGACCGGGAAATCAGCCGGCTGGCCGAGCGCTATGCCCTCGACACCTACCCCAACCAGATCGAGGTGATCACCGCCGAGCAGATGATGGATGCCTACGCGTCCGTCGGCATGCCACTGGGTTATCACCACTGGTCGTATGGCAAGCAGTTCCTCAGCACCGAGAAGTCCTACAGCCGCGGGCAGATGGGCCTGGCGTACGAGATCGTGATCAACTCCGACCCGTGCATCGCCTACCTGATGGAGGAAAACACCATCACCATGCAGGCCCTGGTGATCGCCCACGCCTGCTATGGGCACAACAGTTTCTTCAAGGGCAACTATCTGTTCCGCACCTGGACCGACGCCAGCTCGATCATCGACTACCTGGTGTTCGCCAAGCAGTACATCACCCAGTGCGAGGAGCGCCACGGCATCGATGCGGTCGAGGACCTGATCGACTCCTGTCATGCGCTGATGAACTACGGCGTGGACCGCTACAAGCGCCCCTACCCCATTTCCGCCGAGGAAGAGCGCCGTCGCCAGAAGGATCGCGAAGAGCACCTGCAGCGGCAGATCAATGACCTGTGGCGCACTATTCCCAAGAGCGCAAGCAAGGCCGACGAGAGCGACAACAAGCGCTTTCCCGCCGAGCCCCAGGAAAACATTCTGTATTTCCTGGAGAAACACGCCCCGCTGCTCGAGCCCTGGCAGCGCGAAGTGATCCGTATCGTGCGCAAGATCGCCCAGTATTTCTATCCACAACGCCAGACCCAGGTGATGAACGAAGGCTGGGCGACCTTCTGGCACTACACGCTGATGAACGATCTTTACGACGAAGGCCTGGTCACCGACGGTTTCATGATGGAGTTCCTGCAATCGCATACAAGCGTGGTGTTCCAGCCGTCGTTCGACAGCCCCTACTACAGCGGCATCAACCCCTACGCCCTGGGTTTTGCCATGTACCGCGACATCCGCCGTATCTGCGAGGAGCCCACCGAAGAAGATCGCCGCTGGTTCCCGGACATCGCCGGCAGCGACTGGCTGAGCACCCTGAAATTCGCCATGACCAGCTTCAAGGACGAAAGCTTCATCCTGCAGTACCTGTCGCCCAAGGTGATTCGCGACCTGAAGCTGTTCAGCATTCTCGACGACGACCAGAAAGACGAACTCAGCGTGCCGGCCATCCACGACGAGCCAGGCTATCGGACCATCCGTGAAACCCTCGCTGCTCAGTACAACCTCGGCAATCGTGAGCCCAACGTGCAGATATGGAGCATTGATCGCCGCGGCGACCGCTCGCTGACCCTGCGCCACTTCCAGCACGACCGCAAGCCGCTGGGCAGTTCCACCGAAGAAGTGCTCAAGCACCTGCACCGCCTGTGGGGTTTCGACATTCACCTGCAGACGCTGCAGGGCGATCGGATCGTCAACACCCAGCACGTGCCACCGAGAAACGATGCCGCACAGGATGGCGACCACCCACGTCTGGATCTGCATATCCCTACGCTGTAACCGCGCGACGACAGCCTCCGGCACAGCGGGTATCCTCTGCGCATGACGGAGACTTCTATGCAAATCTACAAAGTCGGTGGCGCCGTGCGCGACCGCCTGCTCGGCCGCCCGGTGACCGAGATCGACTGGGTGGTGGTCGGCGCCACGGCCGACACCCTGCTGGAACAGGGCTATCGCCCGGTCGGCGCCGATTTTCCGGTATTCCTGCACCCGCAATCGGGCGAGGAGTACGCCCTGGCCCGCACCGAACGCAAGAGCGGGCGCGGCTATGGCGGCTTCACCTTTCACGCCAGCCCCGAGGTGACGCTGGAGGAGGACCTGATCCGCCGCGACCTGACCATCAATGCCATTGCCGAAGACCAGCAGGGCAACCTGATCGACCCCTACGGCGGCCAGCGCGACCTCCAGGCCAAGCAACTGCGCCACGTTTCGCCTGCCTTCGCCGAAGACCCGCTGCGCGTGCTGCGCGTCGCCCGCTTCGCGGCCCGCTACGCGCCACTGGGCTTCAGCGTGGCACCCGAGACGCTCGAGCTGATGCGCCAACTGGCCGAGTCCGGCGAGCTGGATGCCCTGACCCCGGAACGCAGCTGGAAGGAGATTTCCCGGGCACTGATGGAGCCGCGCCCGGACGTTTTCATTCAGGTACTGCGCGAGTGTGGCGCCCTGGCCGCCATGCTGCCGGAGGTCGACCGGCTGTTCGGCGTGCCCCAGCCCGCGGCCCATCACCCGGAAATCGATACCGGTGAGCATGTGTTGGCGGTGCTACGCCAGTGCGCCAGGCACGAGCAGCCACTGCCCGTGCGCTGGGCCTGCCTGCTGCACGATGTCGGCAAGGGGCTGACCGATCCCGCCGAGTGGCCGCGGCATATCGCCCACGAGCACCGTGGCATCGCACCGATCGAGGCGATCAACAAACGCTGCAAGGTGCCACGGGAATGCCAGGAGCTGGCCGAGCTGGTCGGCGAATTTCACACCCACGCCCACCGCGCTCTGGAGCTGCGTGCTTCGACGTTACTGGAGCTGATGCAACGCTTCGACGTGTTCCGTCGCCCACAACGCTTCGTGGCCTTCGTGGCGGCGTGTGAAATGGATGCCCGGGGTCGTCATGGCCTGGAGGATCGTGACTATCCCCAGGCGGCCTATCTGCTGGCCGCCATGGCCGCGGTACGCGAGGTGGCCGTGCAGCCGCTGCTGGAGCGCGGCTACAAGGGCGCAGAGCTGGGTGAGGCGCTCAATCGTGAGCGCCTCACCGCGCTGAAAGCCTTCAAGCAGGCCAGCGAGAAAACCCGTTAAGGCGAAGGTAGAAGCTCGGGCGGCGTCAGCTCCACGCCGCGCCATTGGAACGAGACCGGCCACAGTTGCTGCTCGATTCGCGCGTCTCGCCAAAGATCGGCAAAGCGCCGGCCTGCGCCCGGATGTTCGGCCTCGGGCACCAGCAAGGCCAGCGGCCGCAGCACGAAGGCATTCTTGAGGATTTCCGCCCGGGGCAGCACCAGGCCATCGAAATTGCCCACCAGCTCGCCATAGGTCAGTACGTCGATATCCAGCGGCAAGCCCTTGCGGTCCGGCGCATAACGACCGTTGTCGGCCTCGATGAATTTCAACCGCCGATCCAGCTCGGTCAGCGGCAGCGCCGTGCGCCCGGCGATCACCAGGTTGAAGAACGGGCCGCTCTTGATGCCCACCGCCAGGCTTTCGAAGACCGGCGAGCAGCGCATGTCGGTGACGATTTCGGCCAGGGCATCGAGCCCGGCGCACAGGTGCGCCTCGCGCTCGATATTGCTGCCCAGGCCCAACAGGATTGGCGTTAGCGACATCCGCGCTCGATCTCCACACCGACACCACCACGGGCCGCCGGCACAGCGCCCGGCTTGGTCACACGCAAGCGCACCCAGGGAATGTCGAATTCGCTCATCAGCAGCGCCACCAGGCGCTCGGCGAAGGTTTCCACGAGGATGAACTGGGATTCGCTGGCGAAAGCCTGGATGCGCGTCGACAGCGTGGCGTAATCCAGGGCCTTGCTGAGGTCATCGTCCAAGGCGGCCGGACGATTGTCCCAGCCCAGCCACAGATCCAGCTGCAGGCATTGGCGGATGGTGCGTTCCCAGTCGTAGGCACCGATGACGGTGTCGACTTCCAGCCCTGCGATAAACACTGTGTCCAAGCATGCTCTCCACGGCACGACAAGCTCGCCGCACCTCGTTAGAATCGGCCATCCCCCGGCGCGGAATGGATACCATGTTTTGGTTACTGGCGACCCTCGCCTACCTGCTCGGCTCGCTGTCATTCGCTATCCTGCTCAGCCGCATGACCGGCCTGGCAGACCCGCGCGCCAGCGGTTCGGGCAACCCCGGCGCCACCAACATGCTCAGGGTGGCGGGCAAACGCTTAGCCATTCTCACGCTGATTGGCGATCTGTTCAAAGGTTTGCTGCCGGTACTGATCGCCGCCTACCTCGATTTCACCATTCGAGAGCAGGCCTGGCTGGGCTTGGCCGCGGTGATCGGCCACCTCTACCCGATCTACTTTCGCTTTCGCGGCGGCAAGGGCGTCGCCACGGCAGCCGGCATGCTGCTGGGGCTCTACCCACCGGCCGCGCTACTGGCGCTCGGCGCCTGGCTGCTGACCTTCACCCTGACCCGCACCAGCTCCCTGGCGGCACTCACCGCCGCGCCCCTGACACTGCCGCTGCTGGCCTGGCAACAACCGGCGGCGCTGCTGCCGATGTGCGTACTCAGCGGGCTGATCGTCTGGCGCCACCGCCGTAACCTGCGCGACCTGTGGGCCGGCCGCGAACGGCATTTCTGATCAGCGCCTGCTCGTGACAGCACAGGCTTACCATTCGATGAAAAAAAATGATGCAGAGTGGCGAAAGCGGCCTGTCGCCGAGCCACTGCGGGAGCGCGCCATGCGCGCGAAAAATCGCGGGCATGGACTGGGCGTCCCCGCCCGCTCCCACAGATAATGCGCCGATATACGCTTTTGCTTTCTAGCCGCCCCTTCACCCGCACATCACCAACACACCAACTCTCACAACGCCGGCAACTGCTCCATCGGCCAACGGGCCTGTACGGTGATCGCCAATTCCTCATGCTGCCCGGCCAGCAAACGCTGGCAACCGGCGTAGGCGATCATTGCACCATTGTCGGTACAGAATGCCGGACGCGCATAAAACACGTTGCCCTTCAGCGCTGCCGTCATGTCTTCGAGCGACGTACGCAGCGCCCGGTTGGCACTCACTCCGCCCGCGATCACCAGGTTGCTCAGGCCGGTCTGCTTGAGCGCGCGACGGCATTTGATGGTCAGCGTCTCGACCACCGCCTGCTGGAAGGCCAATGCCACGTCGCAGCGGGACTGCTCGCTGTCATCACCGCTGTCCTGACACTGCTGCCAGGTATTGAGGGTGAAGGTCTTGAGGCCACTGAAGCTGAAATCCAGGCCCGGGCGATCGGTCATCGGTCGCGGGAACACGAAACGCCCCGGAATGCCGCGCTCGGCGAGGCGGGCGATTTCCGGGCCACCGGGGTAACGCAGGCCCATCAGTTTGGCGGTCTTGTCGAAGGCTTCGCCGGCCGCGTCGTCCAGGGACTCGCCAAGCAGCTGGTACTGGCCGATGCCGTCGACGCGCACCAACTGGGTATGGCCGCCCGACACCAGCAGGGCGACGAACGGAAACGCCGGCGGCGTCGGCTCGAGCATGGGCGCCAGCAAGTGGCCTTCCATGTGGTGCACGCCAATGGCGGGAATGTCCCAGGCGAACGCCAGGGCCTGGGCGCAGGAGGCCCCCACCAGCAGCGCACCGACCAGGCCGGGCCCGGCGGTGTAGGCGATGGCGTCGATATCCGTGGCCACGCAACCCGCCTCGTCCAGCACCTGGCGGATCAACGGCAGCATGCGCTTGACGTGGTCACGCGAGGCCAGCTCCGGCACCACACCACCATAGGCGCGGTGCAGGTCGATCTGACTGAACAGCGCATCGGCGAGCAGGCCGCGTTCGCTGTCGTAAAGCGCGACACCGGTCTCGTCGCACGAAGTTTCCAATCCCAGAACCAGCATGGTTTCGCCTTCTCTGCCGCTTGCCCAGCGTAAAAGGCCGGCATGATAATCGCCGCTCGGCGGCCCAGACCAGTGCTTTTCGATCAGAGGCTTTGCATTCCGCTTGACGAGGCGGTAACATCCGCAACCCTTAAAAACCTGTGATCTTTCCGTGCCGTTGCCAGGAAGACACAAACCTCCGGTAATAAAGAAGGTAGCCCTGGATGCCAGCCGTCAAAGTTAAAGAGAACGAACCCTTCGACGTAGCTCTGCGTCGTTTCAAGCGCTCCTGCGAAAAAGCCGGTGTTCTGGCCGAAGTTCGTAGCCGCGAATTCTACGAAAAGCCGACCGCCGAGCGTAAGCGCAAAGCCGCTGCCGCTGTTAAGCGTCACGCCAAGAAAGTGCAGCGCGAACAGCGCCGCAGCGTTCGCCTGTACTAATAGCGTACACGCAACGCCCGAATGCCCGGCTCGGCCGGGCATCATCGCCAAGAACTCCGCATCGCCTACTGGCGAAATGGCGGAGTTTTTGCGTTTGTGCCGCTACATCTTCTGGACACCCTGAGCGTCTATGGCCGGCCTGATCCCGCAATCCTTCATCGATGACCTGCTCAACCGCACCGACATCGTCGACGTGGTGAGTTCGCGCATCCAACTGAAGAAGACCGGCAAGAACTACAGCGCCTGCTGCCCGTTCCACAAGGAAAAGACCCCATCCTTCACGGTCAGCCCGGACAAGCAGTTCTACTACTGCTTCGGCTGCGGCGCTGGTGGCAACGCCCTGGGCTTCGTGATGGATCACGACCAGACGGAATTTCCCCAGGCCGTCGAGGAACTGGCCAAGCGCGCCGGCATGGAAGTACCTCGCGAGGACAGCGGCCGCGGCGGCAAACCTCGCCAGGCCACCGACTCGCCGCTTTACGCGCTGCTCAAGTCGGCTGCCGACTATTACCGCCAGGCCCTGAAAAGCCATCCGCAGCGCCGCGCCGCGGTCGAATACCTGAAAGGTCGCGGCCTGTCCGGGGAGATCGCCCGGGATTTCGGCCTCGGCTTCGCCCCGCCGGGCTGGGACAACCTGCTCAAGCATCTGGCCGGTGACAGCCTGCAGCACAAGGCGATGATCGATGCCGGCCTGCTGGTGGAGAACCCGGACAGCGGCAAACGCTACGACCGCTTTCGCGACCGGGTGATCTTCCCCATTCACGACAGCCGCGGCCGGGTGATCGCCTTTGGCGGCCGCGTGCTGGGCGACGACAAGCCCAAGTACCTGAACTCGCCCGAGACCCCAGTGTTTCACAAGGGCCAGGAACTCTACGGCCTGTTTGAGGCGCGCAAGCACAACCGCAACCTCGACGAGATCATGGTGGTCGAGGGCTACATGGATGTCATCGCACTGGCCCAGCAAGGCCTGCGCAACGCGGTGGCGACCCTGGGTACCGCCACCAGCGAAGAGCACCTCAAAAGGATCTTCCGCCTGGTACCCAGCGTGCTGTTCTGTTTTGACGGCGACCAGGCCGGGCGCAATGCGGCCTGGCGCGCTCTGGAAGCCGCGCTGCCCAACCTGCAGGACGGTCGCCGCGCACGCTTTCTGTTCCTGCCCGACGGCGAAGACCCGGACACCCTGGTGCGCAGCGAAGGCACCGATGCCTTCCAGGCGCGCATTCATCAACACGCCCAGCCGCTGGCCGACTACTTCTTCCAGCAACTGAGCGAAGAGGCCGACCCCCGCTCGCTGGAAGGCAAAGCGCATCTGGTCACCCTGGCTGCGCCGCTGATCGACAAGATCCCCGGCAACACGCTACGCGCCCTGATGCGCCAGCGCCTGACCCAGATTACCGGCCTGGATGCCAGCGCCATGGGCCAGCCACAGGCGGCGCCTGCGCGGCAATCGAGCGCGCCCGCCCAGCAAAGCCACGACCATCACGCACCGCCCTTCGAAGCCATCCCGGACAGCGCCTATTACGACGCACCACCAGGCTATGAAGAACATGCCGCGCCCGCCCAGGCGTTTGAACGCCCGGCGCGCAAACCCGGCAAGGGTGAATGGAAGAAAGACGGTGGCAAGTGGAAGAAAGGCCGCGAGGATTACCACCCGCCGCGCACCGCGGTGAGCGTCGAATCGCCCCACCTGAGCGCCCTGCGCAGCCTGCTGCATCATCCAGAGCTGGCGCAGAAAGTCGAGGATGTCAGCAACTTCGCCGCCGAAGACGACACATACGCCCAACTATTGGTGGCCCTGGTGGGCACTTTGCAGAAGCAACCGAACCTGCGTTCGCTGCAGCTGATCGCCCGCTGGCACGGCACCGAACAGGGCCGCCTGCTCAAGGTTCTGGCAGAAAAAGAATGGCTGATCGATCACGACAACCTTGAACGGCAGTTTTTCGACACCATAACTACACTTGCCCGTAGCCAGTCGCTGAGGCGACGCGAAACCGCTCTGCGCAGCATCATGCAAAAAAGCCCGAGCGAACTCACCGACGAGGAAAAGGCTCTGTTACGTGAGCATTACAGCAGCCTGAACTCGCCCAGTAAGACCCCAACTGGCGCCTGAGCGCCGAGCTGAGGTATAATCCTCGGCTTGTTTTCAGCCCGCCAAGACCTTAAGTGGATAGGGTGTTATGTCCGGAAAAGCGCAACAGCAATCTCGTTTGAAAGAATTGATCAGCCGTGGTCGTGAGCAGGGTTACCTGACTTACGCGGAGGTCAATGACCACCTGCCCGAGGATATTTCAGATCCGGAACAGGTGGAAGACATCATCCGCATGATCAACGACATGGGGATCAACGTATTCGAGAGTGCTCCGGATGCGGACGCCCTGTTGTTGGCCGAAGCCGACACCGACGAAGCCGCCGCCGAAGAAGCAGCCGCTGCTCTCGCGGCCGTTGAGACCGATATCGGCCGTACCACCGACCCGGTGCGCATGTACATGCGTGAAATGGGTACCGTGGAACTGCTGACCCGCGAAGGCGAGATCGAAATCGCCAAGCGTATCGAAGAAGGTATCCGAGAAGTCATGGGCGCTGTCGCTCACTTCCCGGGCACCGTCGACAGCATTCTCGCCGAATACACCCGCGTCACCACCGAGGGTGGCCGTCTGGTCGAAGTCCTCAGCGGCTACATCGACCCGGACGACGGCAGCGTGCCTGCCGAAGCTGCGGCACCGGTTCCTGCCTCCTCGGACGACAAGGCCGAAGACAAGGACGATGACGAAGAAGACGGCGACAGCGACGACGAGGAAGAAGAAGGCGATGGCGGCCCGGATCCGGAAGAGGCCCTGCGCCGCTTCACCGCGGTAGCCGATCAGCTGGAAGTCGCCAAGAAAGCGCTGAAGAAGCACGGTCGCGACAGCAAGCAGGCCATCGAAGAGCTGCGCGTACTGGCCGAGCTGTTCATGCCGATCAAACTGGTGCCCAAGCAGTACGACGCACTGGTGGTGCGGGTGCGTGAAGCCCTGGACCGCCTGCGCGGCCAGGAACGCGCCATCATGCAACTATGCGTGCGTGACGCCCGTATGCCGCGTGCCGACTTCCTGCGCCTGTTCCCCGGCAACGAAGTGGACCTGGACTGGGCTGCCAGCCTGGCCAAGGGCAAATCCAAGTACGCCGAGGCCATCGGCAATCTGCAAGCCGACATTCAGCGCTGCCAGCAGAAGCTGATCGCCCTGCAGGATGAAAGCGACCTGACCCTGGCCGAGATCAAGGACATCAACCGTCGCATGTCGATCGGTGAAGCCAAGGCCCGTCGCGCCAAGAAGGAAATGGTCGAGGCCAACCTGCGCCTGGTGATCTCCATCGCCAAGAAGTACACCAACCGCGGCCTGCAGTTCCTCGACCTGATCCAGGAAGGCAACATCGGCCTGATGAAGGCGGTGGACAAGTTCGAATACCGCCGCGGCTACAAGTTCTCGACCTATGCCACCTGGTGGATTCGCCAGGCGATCACCCGCTCGATCGCCGACCAGGCGCGCACCATCCGTATTCCGGTGCACATGATCGAGACGATCAACAAGCTCAACCGCATCTCCCGTCAGATGCTCCAGGAAATGGGCCGCGAGCCCACGCCGGAAGAGCTGGGCGAGCGCATGGAAATGCCCGAGGACAAGATCCGCAAGGTGCTGAAGATCGCCAAAGAGCCGATCTCCATGGAAACCCCGATCGGCGACGACGAGGATTCGCATCTGGGCGACTTCATCGAGGACAGCACCATGCAGTCCCCGATCGACGTAGCCACCGTGGAAAGCCTCAAGGAAGCCACTCGCGAAGTGCTGGCCGGCCTCACCGCCCGTGAAGCCAAGGTTCTGCGCATGCGCTTCGGCATCGACATGAACACTGACCATACCCTCGAGGAAGTGGGCAAGCAGTTCGACGTCACCCGCGAGCGTATCCGCCAGATCGAAGCCAAGGCACTGCGCAAGCTGCGCCACCCGACCCGTAGCGAACACCTGCGCTCGTTCCTCGACGAGTAAGGTTTCACGGGAATGAAAAATGCCGGTCACTGACCGGCATTTTTTTGCCTGCGTTTCGGGGCTCATGGAGCGGCTTTGCGCTCCACCGCATTGATGGATGAACGGAGCGCCCTTGCTCTACTGGGATGGAAACAGGCTGCAGGGCGGACCGGGCGCGTAGTCAACGCGAAGCTCGTCCACCTGAGCCCAGCGACGCAGCCACCGGGCAATCCTCGCAAAGGTAGCTCAGCCCGCCAGCTCGGCAAAGCCTTGACGAATCGCTTCCTCGGGCAGGTTGTCGCCGATGAACACGATCACGCTTTCGCGCTTCTCGTCGGCGCCCCACTCGCTGTCCCAGTCGAAGCCATAGAGCCGCAACACGCCCTGAAAGACCATGCGCCGGTCTTCACCGGCGATGCTCAGCACGCCCTTGTAGCGCAGCAGCGAATTGCCGTGCTGTTCCAGCAGGTTCTCCATGAAGCCACTGAGGCGATCCAGCCCCAACGGCTTGTCGCCCGTCAGCACCAGGGTGGCGATGCGGTCGCTGCTCCTGCCAGGCAGCACCGGCCGCAGGCTCGGCGCCACGTCGGCATTGAGGTTGAAGCCGCGCACATCCAGCAGCTCGCTCAAGTCGATGCGGCCGTGCTCGACCACGCGGATCGGCGCCCGGCGGTTGATGCGTTGCAGGCGCGCGGTAAGCGCTTCACGGGCAGCGTCATCGACCAGATCGGTCTTGCTCAGCAGAATGCGGTCGGCGAAACCAACCTGGGCCTGGGCGATGGTTTCCTGCAGATGGCGCTCGGCATTGGCCGCGTCCACCAGGGTGATGATGCCGTCGAGCACGTAGCGCTCGCAAAGCTCCTCGGTGGCGAAGAAGGTCTGGGCGACGGGCGCAGGGTCGGCCAGGCCGGTGCACTCGATCACCAGGCGGTCGAAATCCAGCTCGCCGCTGTCGCGCTTTTCCAGCAGCACGAACAGTGCCTTCTCCAGCTCGACGTGGATGGAACAGCACACGCAGCCGTTGGCCAGGGTCATCACCTGTACCGGCTCGCTGCCGAGCAGTTGGCTGTCGATGGGCGTTTCGCTGTATTCGTTTTCGATCACCGCGATCTTCAGGCCATGTTCGGCCTTGAGGATATGCCGCAGCAGAGTGGTCTTGCCGGCACCGAGAAAGCCGCTGAGCACGGTGACCGGAATGGGGGAAAAGGACATGAATGCATTCCTCTGAAAGACACACGCCACGACGAGGCGTGGCGTGTGGTGCTTGAAGCGGGCCCCAAGGCCCGCATGCTGATGTCAGCAGCAGCGGATCGGCCGCCCCTTGCCGCCACCATAACGTGCTTCCTGACGCTCACGGAAGAAGGCTTCGTAGCTCATCACTGGCTGATCGGGATGCTTCTTGGCCATGTGCTCGACGTAGGTGTCGTAGTCGGGCATGCCCACCAGCATCCGCGCAGCCTGACCGAGGTACTTGCCCATCCGGCTGAGATCATTGAACACGGGCAACCTCCGGCGCGTCTGCAGGCAGCGCTTCATAGGTGGCCTCACGGTCGGTACGCAGTTCCTTGCGCCAGGCAGCGCGGCCGACCTTGATCGCGTAGAACAGCACGCTCAGCACCACGAACAGGAACAGCACGGTGAGCGTGGCGTTGGTGTAGGCGTTGAAGATAACGTGCTGCATCTGGCCGATGTCCTTGGCCGGGGCGATGACCTGACCGGCGTCAAGCGCGGTCTGGTACTTCTTGGCCAGGGCCAGGAAGCCGACGGCCGGGTTCGGGTCGAGCAGCTTGATCAGGCCGGCGGTGGTGGTGCAGATCAGCAGCCAGGTGGCCGGAACCAGCGTCACCCACACGTAGCGCTCGCGCTTCATCTTGATCAGCACCACGGTGCCGAGCATCAGGGCGATACCGGCCAGCATCTGGTTGGAGATACCGAACAGCGGCCACAGGGTGTTGATGCCGCCCAGCGGATCGATCACGCCCTGGTACAGCAGCCAGCCCCACAGGGCCACGCAGCCGGCAGTGGCGATCACGTTGGCGGTCCAGGACTCGGTTTTCTTCAGCGAAGGTACGAAGTTGCCGAGCAGGTCCTGCAGCATGAAGCGGCCGGCACGGGTACCGGCGTCCACCGCGGTGAGGATGAACAGCGCCTCGAAGAGAATCGCGAAGTGGTACCAGAACGCCATGGTGTTCTCGCCTGGCAGCACGCTATGCAGGATCTGCGCGATCCCTACGGCGAGCGTCGGCGCACCACCGGCACGGGCCAGAATGGTGTTCTCGCCGATATCACGAGCGACCGCCTCGAGCTGCTCGGGCGTGATCATGAAACCCCAGCTGCTGACCGTGGCGGCTACCGATTGAACGTCCGAGCCGACCAGGGCTGCCGGGCTGTTCATGGCGAAGTAGATGCCCGGCTCGATCACCGAAGCCGCGACCATGGCCATGATGGCCACGAAGGATTCCATCAGCATGCCGCCGTAACCGATGTAGCGGGCATGGGTTTCGTTGGCCAGCAGCTTGGGCGTGGTGCCCGAGCTGATCAGCGCGTGGAAACCGGATACCGCGCCACAGGCGATGGTGATGAACAGGAACGGGAACAGCGTACCCTTCCACACCGGGCCAGTGCCGTCGGTGAACTGGGTCAGCGCCGGCATCTTCAGCTCGGGCATGACCACCAGGATGCCGATGGCCAGGGCGATGATGGTGCCGATCTTGAGGAAGGTCGACAGGTAATCGCGCGGTGCCAGGATCAGCCACACCGGCAACACCGCGGCGACGAAACCGTAGCCGATCAGCATCCAGGTGATCTGCACGCCGGTGAAGGTGAAGGCCGGACCCCATACCGGGTCAGCGGCGATCACGCCACCCAGCCAGATCGAGCCGAGCAGCAGGATCACCCCGATCAGGGAAATCTCGCCGATGCGGCCTGGCCGGATATAGCGCATGTAGATGCCCATCAACATCGCGATGGGAATCGTCGCCATCACGGTGAACATGCCCCAGGGGCTTTCCGCCAGCGCCTTGACGACGATCAGCGAGAGCACCGCGAGGATGATGATCATGATCAGGAAGGCGCCGAACAGCGCGATGGTACCGGGGATCTGGCCCATTTCCTCGCGCACCAGCTCGCCCAGGGAGCGGCCGTTGCGGCGGGTGGAAATGAACAGCACCATGAAGTCCTGCACGGCACCGGCCAGCACCACGCCGGCGATCAGCCAGAGGGTGCCCGGCAGATAGCCCATCTGCGCGGCGAGGACCGGGCCGACCAGCGGGCCGGCGCCAGCGATGGCGGCGAAGTGGTGACCGAAGAGAATGTGCTTGTTGGTCGGGACGTAGTCCAGGCCATCGTTGTTGAGCACAGCGGGGGTGGCGCGGGTGGGGTCGAGCTGCATCACCTTGGTGGCGATGAACAGGCTGTAGTAGCGGTACGCGACGAGGTAGATCGCCACGGCAGCGACGACGATCCACAAGGCATTGATCGATTCGCCGCGATTCAGCGCCACGGTGCCTAGCGCGAAGGCGCCCAGCAACGCGACCGCAAACCAGGCGATATGGCTGGCCATTCTGGTCATTTGGACATCTCCGGCCGCAAGCCTCGGCCTGCGACACTCATTGTTATTGTTGTGCTCTGTCGAGCCCCCCAACTATCCATCTAAGTACGCTTTGTAGTAATTCGCAAAACTACCCACGGCCCTCTACGTAGAACTACGTAGAAGCGTGCAGATCGCGTCAGCCGGGTGCTGCAGCTTTGTGTATGCTCTGCCCGCCGTTCATCCGCCACAGCGTTGCCCGCCCAGCCAGGCAGCCCGGAGTGACCCATGCAACTCAAGCACAAGATCGTCGCCCTGAGCCTGCTGCCCATGCTCCTGGCCGTGGCCGTGGTGTGCCTGCTGGTGCTGATCCAGAACCAGCGCCTGGGCAACCAGCAGGCCCAGCTGATCGAGCACAGCATCCTGGGCAGCAAGCAGGCCGAGCTCAAGCACTACGTGGAAATGGCCATGAGCACCATCGCGCCGCTTTACGACACCGGCCGCGACGACGAGGAAACCAAACGCCAGGTGCTGGCATTACTTGCGCGCATCAATTTCGGCAGCGACGGCTACTTCTTCGTCTACGACCGCAGCGGCAAGAGCCTCATGCACCCGCGCCAGGCCACACTGGTGGGCAAGGACCTGTGGAACATGACCGATCCCCACGGCCTGCTGGTGATC
The DNA here is from genome assembly GCF_001945445.1 of Pseudomonas sp. PA27(2017). GTDB lineage: Bacteria > Pseudomonadota > Gammaproteobacteria > Pseudomonadales > Pseudomonadaceae > Aquipseudomonas. The sequence continues at coordinate 245,097 of NZ_MSXW01000016.1, read as the reverse complement.
CAGGCACTGATCCGTAGCGCCACGCAAGGTGATGGTTTCCAGCGCTACGGCTGGCAGAAACCCTCCACCGGTCAGGTCGCTGAAAAGCTCGCCTACGTGAACATGCTCGACCGCTGGGGCTGGATGCTCGGCACCGGCATCTACCTGGAAGACGTCGACAACGCCATCGCCCAGGTTCGTCACGACGTCGGCAGCGGCATTCGCACCACCATGCTGGCCATCGCCATCGTCGCGCTGATCGCCGTGCTACTGGTGTTCGCCAGCGGCCTGACCCTCAACGTCAGCGAACACCGCCTGGCCGACCGCAAACTGCAGCAACTGACCCAGCGCATCATCACCTCCCAGGAGGAGGAGCGCTCGCGCCTGTCGCGAGAGCTGCACGATGGCATCAGCCAGTTGCTGGTATCGATCAAGTTCAAGTTCGAGCTGGCCGGCCACGAGCTGGAAGCCGGCAAGACCAGCGCCGCGCAAACCTTGCGCCAAGGCATCGAGCGCTTGGCCGGGGCGATTGGCGAAGTGCGGCGCATCTCCCACGACCTGCATCCCTCGCTACTCGACACCCTCGGCCTGGCCTCGGCGATCGGCCAGCTGGCCAGCGAGTTCGAGCAGCGCAGCGGACTGCGCGTGGCCTACGACAACAGCCTGGGCGATACCCGCCTGAGCGACGACATGAACGTGGCGCTGTTTCGCATCCTCCAGGAGGCGCTGACCAACATCGAGCGCCACGCCGGCGCCGGCCAGGTGACCATCCAGCTGACCGGCAACCCGCGGCGGGTCAACCTGCGCATCAGCGACGACGGCACGGGGTTCAGCCCACGCCAGGCCGAGCAGAGTGGCGGCATCGGCCTGCGCAACATCCGCGAGCGGGTGGAGCATTTCGGCGGCGACTTCAACATCGCCTCCACATCCGCCGGCACCGTTCTGACCGTCGCCCTGTTACTCTCCGCGGACGCGACACAATCCCGGACCGAGCCCGCATGAAGACCATCCGCATCGCCCTCGTCGACGACCATATCCTGGTGCGCGAAGGCATTCGCACCCTGCTGTCGATGGTCGACCACTTCGAGATCGCCGGGGAAGCCGGCAGTGGCAGCGAGGCGCTGGAACTGGTGGCCCGCGAACAGCCGGACATCCTCCTGATGGACATCGGCCTCAAGGACATCAACGGCCTGGAGCTGACCGGCATCATCAAGAAACGCCACCCGGCCACCAAGGTGCTGATCCTCAGCATGTACGACAATCAGGAATACGTGAGCAGCTCGCTGCGCATGGGCGCCTCGGGCTACGTGCTCAAGGAAGCGCCGTCCCAGGACATCATCTCCGCCATCGACGTGCTGGCGGTCGGCGGGCGTTTCTACAGCGGCGACGTGGCCCACAAGCTGGCCCAGGAAGAAACCGAGGAAGGCGAGCTCACACCGCGCGAACGCCAGGTGCTGCTGATGATGGCCCAGGGCCTGAACAACAAGGCCATGGCCCGCGAGCTGGCGATCAGCGTGCGCACCGTGGAAACCTACCGACTGAACATTCGCCGCAAACTGGACATCGAAAAGCCCGCCGACCTGGTCAAGCACGCCATGGAGTACGGCTGGTCGCCGCAAAACTGACAACCACGCCAGCGCGCTCGGCGACGCCGCCCCGCGCCTTGGCTATAGTGGACTAAATCATCAGAGGACAGCTTCCATGAGTGACAACCACGAACGTCGGCGCTTCCAGCGCATCGCCTTCGACGCGCCCGCCGAGATCATTCAGGGCGAGCAGAGCTGGCAAGTGGAGTTGCACGACATCTCGTTTCGCGGTGTGCTGGTGCGCAGGCCGTGGAACTGGGAGGGCGAGACCGGCCAGGATTACCTGCTGCGCATCGCCCTGGACGACAATCTGCAAGTGACCATGCAGGTCGAGCTGGTACACCGCGAAGAGCGCGTACTGGGCTTTCTCTGCCACCACATCGACCTGGATTCGATGAGCCACCTGCGGCGCCTGGTGGAACTCAACCTGGGCGACGAAGCCCTGCTCGAACGCGAGCTGACAGCGCTTTGCGAAGACGATAACTGATTCTTCGCATCCAGAGGCCTGCGACCTCACGAGACGTGGCTTCACAAAATCAGCGCGCAGCTAATTCGGGCGAGGCGTATCGTTTACACCGCCCCGCTGCGCGACGATACCGACCGAATGCATCAATTACTTAACTGTTTGTGCCTGTCGCTGCTGACGCTGCTTTGCGTTGCCTGCTCGCCGCCGCCATCAGCACCACTGGAGCAGCAAGTCTACATCTGGCAACGGCAATGGCAGCCCGTCCATCATCACGTACTGGCTCAGACCAAGGATGACTTCACCGCCTTACGCGTACTGGCCCTGCAGTTTCACCCCAAGGCTGGCTGGGCCAGAGCCTACCCCAACCTGCAGCAGTTGGTCGCCGACGGTCGGCCGGTGATGATGGTGATACGACTCGATGGACAGTTGCCACAACTGAATCAGGAGCAGATTCTCAACCAGACAAAGAGCCTGCTAGATGAATGGCAGGCCCGCGGAATCAATCTGCAAGGTGTGGAAATCGATCACGACTGCGCAAGCGCGCGCTTGCCCGCCTATACAGAGCTGCTGGCAGCACTGCGCTCCGCGTTGCCCACCGGCCTGGCACTGAGCATCACCGCCCTGCCCACCTGGCTGAATAGCCCGCACCTGAAAGCCCTGCTGCGCCAGGTCGACAGCTCGGTACTACAGGTGCACGCCATCAACGATCCACGCGACGGTTTGTTCGACCCACAGCAGGCACAACGTTGGGCCGAGGCTTATGGCAAACGCAGCGAGAAAGCCTTCATGCTGGCGCTGCCCGCCTACGGCGTCGCCATGATCGACTCCTCACGACAAGTCGAGAGCGAAGCCCCGCTGGATGTTGGCGGAAGCCGCCGTGAGCTGCTTGTCGATCCCCAGCAAGTTGCCAACCTTCTGACGACCCTGGACGAGCGCCGGCCGAAAAATCTGCACGGCATTATCTGGTTCCGCCTGCCGCTGCCAGGGGACCGTCGTGCCTGGCCGCTGGCGACTTTACAAGCGGTGCTACACAGGCAGCCCCTGAGCGCCTCGATCACCGTGGATGTGAAGCAGGCCGGCCCGCTGCGAGAGTTGACGCTGGTGAGCAATGGCAATCGCGACGTTGAGCTGCCAGTACGGATAAGCCTTCGTGGCAGCCACTGCGAAGCGGCCGACGCCATCGCAGACTATCGCCTGGAGCAGAGCGAAAATGGCCCGACTTTCCTTCGCAAGCAAACTGCACGCCTCGCTGCGGGGCAACGCCAGGCACTGGGTTGGGTACGCTGCAGCCTGTTCGAACAAGGAGCAATTCATGTATCACCCTGAGTGGCAACGCCGACTGTTCAGTGCCGGCATTGGCCTGTTGCTGCCGCTGTCCCCTGCCATCGCCTGCGGACCGGATTTCCCCTACCTGCTGCTCAATGATCGCCAGAACGCGCTGGCAAAAATGCCCGAAGGCAGCTTCGTTCAGGAAATTCGTAAACTCGGCGCCACAATCCCTGGCCTGGGTAGGGCCAGTGAAGCGACGCTCCAGCAGTACCCGGGCACCAACGACCGACTGCCGATTCAGCGAGAAGAGGTGGAAAAATCACAGCTACAGGACGGTCTCTTCGAGCGAGTTCAACAGTTGCGTGCACTCACCGAAGCGGCCCAGGTAGAAAGCCAGGGCGCCGAATTGCCAGCCGAGCTGCGCCTATACACCGCTGGCGCCGTGGCCTTCGCCCAAGGTGATCACTGGCAGGCTGCAGAACACTTCCAACGCGTACTGGCCTTGCCGGCCGAACAACGCAAGTTGCGCAGCACATGGGCGGCTTACTCTCTGGGCCGTAGCTTGGCCCTTATGAGCGGTGAGGCTAGCGACACCAATGAGCCCAACCTGCCGCGACGGGCGGCCGCGGCCTTTGAGCTGACGCGCCAGCTAGCGATCGAGGGCTTTGACGATCCGCTCGAACTGGCCTTGGCCAGCCTCGGTGAGCAGGCGCGACTGTATCTGCACGCCGGCGAATGGAGCCAAGCCATCGCGCTCTATGCCAGCCAGGCCATCCATGGTTCCGAAACCGGCACCAGTTCACTACGCGAGGTCGGCGCATCGCTCGCGGCTCTGGATGACCAGCACCTGCGGCCGCTGCTGCATCAGCAAGCGGTGCGCCAGTTGCTCAGCGCCATGTTGCTGGCTGGCATCCAACATTCGTCGCTTCCCGCAGAGCGCCTGCTGACGCTGATCCAGCAGACCGATATCCAGCAGTTGGATGATGCCGACCGCCTCGCGGCCATCGCCTACCGCGAAGGCAACTACGCCTCAACCCAGCGTTTTCTCGACCGCGCCACCGATAGCGGTCTGAACTGGTGGCTGCGCGCCAAGATGGCGCTACGCGCAGGCGACAGCGAAGCCGCCAGCCAGGCCTATGCCGAAGCGGCCAAAGGTTTTCCGGAAGACGAGAACTGGGGCTGGCGACGTAACGGCGATTGGCTGAACGAAACCCTGAAGCCCAAGTGCCGCATCGAAGGTGAGTCGGCGATTCTCGCCCTCGAGCGTGGTGACTACCTGCAGGCCTTCGAGCAGCTTTATCGCGGGGGAGATATTTACTGGCAGGACGCCGCGGCTGTGGCTGAACGCGTACTGACAACCGATGAACTCAAGGGTTACGTCGACAGCCAAGTTGCCAGCGCTCCGCAGCCTGTGGACAGCGAGCCATGGAATTACTGGGACCGTCCAACGGCAATGCGCCTGCGGGAGCTGCTAGCACGCCGCCTAATGCGCGACGGCCGTTACGACGAGGCGCGTGGCTACTTTGCCCAGGCCGAGCAACAGCAGGCCGCGGCCGACTATCAGCAAGCGCGCGAGCGGGCGCAAAGTGCCTGGACCGACATTGGCCGCGCCGAGGCCTATTTCGAGGCAGCGAGCCTCCTTCGCCGCCAAGGCATGGAACTGCTGGGCTACGAACTGGGGCCGGATAACTACGTTTATGCAGGTAACTATCCAGAACGCTACAACAGCGCTCAAATGATCTCGGATGCAGAGCCCATTGAAACTGGTGGCCTGCTATCGGCAGCCGAGGCACAGCGCTGGAACGCCACTGCTGCCGCCCCCTATCGACGCTTTCATTACCGCTGGATAGCGGCGGATCTGGCCAGCAGCGCGGCAGACCTGCTGCCGGAGCGCAGTCAGGCGTTCGCCAGCACCTTGTGTGCGGTCACCGACTGGATGATCAATGTCGATCCGCAACGTGCACAGAGCTACTACCGTCGTTATGTGGAACAAGGCGCTCTGCGCCTGCCGCCTGCTCCGGCCTTCGTGTTCGGGGTGGGCGCCTGCGAGACGCCGGATTTCCGGGCAGCCCGCAAAAGGCAATGGATCGAACGCGGACAGGCCGTCAGGCAAGTCGCATACGAACACCAAGGTGCGCTGACCGCACTCTCGATAGCCGTGGTCGGCGTCGCCATCTACTGGCGCCGCCGCGCCAAAAAAGCGGTTGCCAAGATGAAAGAGTGAGGGGCAGTGCTCACACTGCTCAGTGGCCGATGCCAAAATCGCAGCAGGCCGCATCGGCCTCGCGGCGACGGGCACGGCGCGCCTTCACCAGTTGCGGCAGCACATCGAGTAGCGGCTGACGCTTGCGCTCGACGCCCAGGCGGTCGACTGGCGAGAAACTGGCTTTGGCGATGATGTCGTAGAACAGCAGCATGATGGCGACTCCTCTGTGGGTACGCCTTCATCCTGCGACTGCCGCCCTGCCCACCCATTGACGCGGATCAATGGCCGCCAGGCGCCCCTAGCGGCAGAACGCCGCAGCTACTCGAACAGCGCGTCGAGCGCCTGCTCCAGCCGCGTCACGGCAACCACCTGAAGGCCCGACGGCGACTCTTTCGGCGCATTGCCCTTGGGCACGATGGCGCGCTTGAAGCCGTGCTTGGCTGCCTCTTTCAGGCGCTCCTGACCACTGGGCACCGGGCGGATTTCGCCGGACAGGCCCACCTCGCCGAACACCAGCAGATCGTGGGGCAGCGGCCGATTGCGCAGGCTGGAAATCACCGCGGCCATCAGCGCCAGGTCGGAGGCGGTTTCCAGCACCTTCACGCCGCCTACCACGTTCAGAAACACGTCCTGGTCATAGGTGGGGATGCCGCCGTGGCGGTGTAACACCGCGAGCAGCATGGCCAGACGGTTCTGATCCAGGCCCAGGGTCACGCGGCGCGGGTTGGCCATATGGCTGGTGTCGACCAGCGCCTGCACCTCCACCAGCATTGGCCGGGTGCCTTCCCAGGTGGCCATGACGATGCTGCCCGGCACTTCCTCCTGGGCGCGGGTGAGAAAGATCGCCGAAGGGTTGCTGACTTCCTTGAGGCCCTTGTCGGTCATGCCGAACACGCCCAGCTCGTTGATCGCGCCGAAACGGTTCTTCACCGCACGCAACAAACGCAGGCGACCATCGGGGTCGCCCTCGAAGTACAGCACGGTATCGACCATGTGCTCGAGCACCCGTGGACCGGCCAGGGCGCCCTCTTTCGTCACGTGGCCGACCAGGAAGATCGCCGTGCCGCTCTGCTTGGCAAAGCGCACCAGCAGCGCCGCACTCTCGCGCACCTGGGCGACGCCGCCGGGCGCGGACTGCAGCTGTTCGGTGAAGATGGTCTGGATCGAGTCGATCACCATCACCTTGGGCTTTTCATGGCGGGCGGTGGCGATGATGCTTTCGATGCAGGTTTCGGTCATCACCTTGAGTTTGTCTTCCGGCAGGCCCAGGCGCCGAGCGCGCATCGCCACCTGCTGCTGGGATTCCTCGCCGGTGACGTACAGCGCCGGAAAACGCTGGGCGACGTTGCACAGGGTCTGCAGCAGGATGGTCGACTTGCCGATACCCGGGTCGCCGCCGATCAGCACCACCGAGCCATCCACCAGACCGCCGCCGAGCACGCGATCGAGCTCGGCCGACGCGGTGGAAAAGCGCGCAACTTCCTCGACGCTGACTTCGGCCAGGGTCTTCAACTGCGCCTGCTGCCCGGCCCAGCCGGTTCGCCCGCTGGGAGCCGCAGCGCCGCCGGCTTCGATCATGGTTTCGGTGAGGGTGTTCCAGGCGCCGCACTCGCCGCATTGCCCGGCCCACTTGGGAAAGGTCGCGCCGCACTCGGTGCAGCCGTACAAGCGTTTGGCCTTGGCCATGGGGGTCGTCCTGCCTGATCGATCGAGGCCGAACGATACCGAACAACTGGATAAATTTACAGACCTGCGCACACGGCCTATCCCTGCCGGGCCACCCAGGTCGATAATGCGCCGCTCCCCTGCCCCGAGGCCCAGCATGTCCATCGAACTGATTCCCGCCAGCGCCGAGCAGTTGCCGCTGATCCGCAACCTGTATCAGTTCTATGCCTACGAATCGTCAGGCTGGGAGCAGGAAGACGTCGAGGTCGACGGCCGCTTCTACGTGCACGAGCCGCACCTGCAACGCTACTGGCAGGACGCCGGCTGGAGCGCCGGGCTGATTCTGGTCGACGGGTTCATTGCCGGTTTTCTGCTGCTGGAGGCCTGCGAGGACCAGCGCCTGGCCGACATGGAGTTCGCCGATCTGTTTCTGCTCAAGAAATACCGGCGCCTGGGCATTGGTCGCGCGCTGCTGCAACAGACGGTCAGCGACGGGCGTCGTTGGCTGCTGTGCTGTTATGCACAGGATGAGCTGGCGAACGCCTTTTGCCGGCAGGCGCTGAGCGAGCTGCCATTCGTGGTGCGTGAGCTGGAAGACGACGGCGCTGAACCGGGGCTGCAACGATTCGTGGTGCAGGCCTGAAGGTTGACGGGTAGCAATAAAGAACCCGGGTTACGCCTGCGGCTAACCCAGGCTACGCAAAACTCGTAGCCGGCGTTGGGCGCAGCGATACCCAGGAATCCGTCACACATCGCTGCACCCAATATCGACTGAGGCTCAGCGCTCGGTGAGCTCCTGCACGATCTTGTCCTTGAGCAGCACTCGCTCGCGGCGCAGGCGGCCCAGGGTTTCGTCATCGAAGGACTGGTTGCCGGACTCGAGTTCGACGATGCGTTTGTCCAGATCCTGGTAGCGGCCCACCAGGCCGTCGAACCCCGGATGGCTTTTGCGACGCTCGGTCAGGGCGTCGCCGAACTCACGAAATTCTTCGCGCAGATTGTGCTCGGCGGTCATGGGGCGCTCCTCTGTGTTGGGGTGATGATGCATTGACCTTAGCCCACCGCCGCCGACCCGACCGCCCGACGAGCTGCATCAGCCGCCGCAGTTATTGCCGCAATTGCAGCACCCGCCCTCGGCCTTGCGCTGCTGGCGCGCCAGATCCTCGCGCAAACCGGAACGACGCAGCTTCAGAGCCGCCAGGCTCAGCCCTTCAGGTCGCTCCAGGCCACTTTCGATACGGGCGATGCGGCGATCGACGTCATCGTGCTGCTCCACCAGCGCGGTGTAAGCAGGGTTGCTGCGCAGCAGCGAAACGGCGTTGGATTGGGCGCAATAGTCGATATGCATGGCCGAACTCCCGATAGATGAATAAGCGCACTCTAGTCGGGTGTAGCGCCCTGGCCGTTGATCCCCGTCAATGCTGGACGGCGCCCCGCAACCGCCTATCGCCGGCACCCAAAGCCTCGCCGTAGAGCTCCGTGATGGAGCGGCCCTGAATGATTGGCCGGTAATAAATTTGGACAATGCCGCCGCACGGGGGTCACAGACCTTGTGCCAGCCAAACGGCAGCACATGGCAGATCGACAGCAGTGCTTTACACTTCAGCGCACCAAATCAGATCCAGGGGGTTGCATATGAGCATCATCAACGAATTCAAGGCGTTCGCGGTCAAGGGCAACGTCGTCGACATGGCGGTCGGTATCATCATCGGCGCGGCCTTCGGCAAGATCGTCTCGTCCTTCGTCGGCGACGTGATCATGCCGCCTCTGGGGCTGCTGATCGGCGGGGTGGACTTTTCCGACCTGGCCATCACGCTCAAGGCCGCGCAAGGTGATATCCCGGCAGTGGTGCTGGCCTATGGTCGCTTTATCCAGACGGTGATCGACTTCGTGATCGTGGCATTCGCCATCTTCATGGGCGTCAAGGCGATCAACCGCCTCAAGCGTGAAGAAGCCGCGGCGCCTTCGGTACCGCCGGCGCCTAGTACCCAGGAAGTGCTGCTGACGGAAATCCGCGACCTGCTCAAGAGCGGGCAGCACAAGGAATGACCGGCACACGCCGGACATGAAAACGGCGCCCCTAGGGGCGCCGTTTTCGTTTCACTGCCGCGCCGTTACGCAGCCGACTCGCTGCCCGGCTTGAGCAGCACGCGGGTGATGCGGCGCTCCTTGACCTCGATCACCGTCAGCTCCCAGCCCAGGTACTCGACCTTGTCGCCGATCAGCGGCAGGCGGTCGAGCAGGCTCATGGCCAGGCCGGCCAGGGTCTGGTAATCGTCGGTCGGCTTGGCAGCGAAGTTCATCCGCTCGCGCAACACCGCCAGATTGACCGCACCGTTGACCCGGTAGCCACCGTCCACTTCCTCGACGTCCGGGCCATCCACTTCGCTGGCGTCCGGCAGCTCGCCGGCAATCGCTTCGAGGATGTCGGTCAGGGTCAGCAGGCCTTCGAAGCCGCCAAACTCGTTGACCACGAAGGCCACGTGGGTCGAGCCCTGGCGCATCTGCTCGAGCGAGCTGAGCACGCTGGAGCTGTCCGGCAGGTTGATCGGCGCCCGCACCAGGCTCTCGATATCCGGCTGCTGGCCCTTGAGCAATTCCTTGAACAGCTCCTTCTTGTGGATGTAGCCCAGGGGCTCGTCACGCGAATCATTGCGAGTCACCACCAGACGCGAGTGCGGCGAGTCGAGCAGCGCCTGCTGGATCTTCTCAGGCTCGTCATCGAGGTTGATGCGGTCGACTTCCATGCGATCGGTCATGACCTTCTGAATCGACATCTCGGCCATGTTCAGCACGCCGCTGATCATCACCCGCTCACGGCGGTCGAACAGCGCGGTTTCGCCCTGTTCGCCCTCGAGCATGTCGGCGATGTCCTCGCCGACTTCATCGGCCTGCACCTTGCCGCCGAGCATGCGCATCACCGCATGGGCGGTTCGGTCACGCAGGCCACGCTGGCCCTGCAGGCTGCGCTTACGGCGCGAACGAGCGACTTGGTTGAACAGCTCGATCAGGATCGAGAAGCCGATGGCGGCGTACAGGTAACCTTTCGGGATGTGGAAGCCCAGGCCTTCGGCGGTCAGGCTGAAGCCGATCATCATCAAGAAGCCCAAGCACAGCATGATTACCGTCGGGCGGGCGTTGACGAAGGCGGTCAGCGGCTTGCTGGCGACGATCATCAAGCCGATGGAGATGATCACCGCGATCATCATCACTTCCAGGTGCTCGACCATGCCGACGGCGGTGATGACCGCATCCAGCGAGAACACCGCGTCGAGCACGATGATCTGCGCGACCACCGGCCAGAACTTGGCATAGGTGCGCGCGCCGCCGGGCTGGTGCACGCGGCCTTCCAGGCGTTCGTGCAGCTCCATGGTGGCCTTGAACAGCAAGAACACACCGCCGAACAGCATGATCAGGTCACGCCCGGAGAAGGACTTGCCAAATACTTCGATCAGCGGATCGGTGAGGGTCACCAGCCACGCCATACTGGCCAGCAGGCCCAGGCGCATGATCAACGCCAGGCTCAGGCCAATCACCCGCGCGCGGTCGCGCTGATGTGGCGGCAGCTTGTCGGCAAGAATGGCGATAAACACCAGGTTGTCGATGCCCAGGACGATTTCCAAGACGATCAGGGTCAACAGGCCCAGCCAGGCCGTCGGATCAGCCATCCATTCCATTTAGTGTGTAGCTCTCTCTAGGGGAAAACGAAGACGGCCGAATGCGCCACGCATGCAAGAAGCAGGCGCGTGGAAACTCGGCTGTCGGAAAGAAGGTGCAGCTGGGTGCTGCACGTTAAGCGCACGCCGGGCGGCGTGGCCTTTGGGAAGTACCGCCCTCGTCCATAACGGCGAGGGCGATCGTCTACTGTCGCTGTCCATGAAGACCGGATAATGGGAAACAGACCACGCAATCTACTGGAGCGCGAGTCACACTGAAAGCGGCAAGTTTGTAACCGTGCTTTACATGGTGATGAGCGCGTCAGGTTGCAGGTTTACCAGTAGTTCTCCACGGCCACTTGCCCGGGCCGCCGGGTCAGGCTCAGATTCAACCCGCGGGCCTTCAGGCGCTGGCGAATGTCGTCGATCATCTGCGGGTTGCCGCAGATCATCAGGCGCGAATACTCGGGCGTGAGTTGCAGACCGGCGGCACGCTCCAGCTCGCCATTTTCGAGCAGTTCGGTGATACGCGCGTTCAGGCAACCGGGTGCCTGCTCACGAGTGACCACCGGCAGATAGGTGAGCTTGTGAGTGAATTCGGCCAGGTGCTCCAACTCGGAAAAGCCGTGGATCATCTCCTGATAGGCCAGCTCGGCCACAGTGCGCGCGCTGTACACCAGCACGATGCGTTCGAAACGCTCCCAGACCTCGAAATCCTGCAGCATGGACAGAAAAGGCGCGATACCGGTGCCGCTGCCCAGCAGCCACAGGTCGCGGCCATCGACGAAGCGATCCAGGGTCAGGTAACCGGTGGCCATCTTCTCCACCAACAGCGTGTCGCCGACACGTAGACGGCTCAGTTCGCTGGTGAACTCGCCGCCGGGCACCACGATGGAAAAGAACTCCAGGTGCTCGTCATGGGGCGCGGAGACCAGCGAATAGGCGCGCCAGACCACCGAGCCATCGGCCTTCTCCACACCCAGGCGCACGAACTGCCCGGCGCGAAAGCGAAACCCGGCATCACGGGTGGTACGCAGAGTGAACAGCGTGGGCGTGAGGGTCTGTACGTCGAGAAGGGTCTGGCGGGTGAATTTGTCTTCGCTACTCATCGGCGGCTCCAGCAAGGCTCATGGGCCTAGTGTGGCGCAAAGCGGCAGCTGGAAACACCGGTAAAGATCAGGGGAAAACGCGCAGCTCACCGGTGGAGGCGCCGACCTCGGCGCGATGGGATGGTGGCCAGTCAGCAGAACCTGCGGTGCACCTGCCTTTCACCGCGGGTCGCGGTTCCCACAGTTCGGTAGCCCGGGTCGAGCGCAGCGACACCCGGGAAAACACCGCCGCCTACCGCCCATAAGAAAGCCGACCCTGAGGTCGGCTTTCTCGTCGCAGCGAAACGGGCGCTTACAGCGCGTCGCGGCTGCTGGCACCGTCCACCAGACGGGCGATGCCCAGCGGGTTGGCGTTCTTCAGGGCGTCGGGCAGCAAGGCGTCCGGGCAGTTCTGGTAGCACACCGGGCGCAGGAAACGGTCGATGGCCAGGGTGCCGACCGAGGTGCCGCGGGCGTCGGACGTCGCCGGGTACGGGCCGCCATGCACCATGGCATCACAGACTTCCACGCCGGTCGGGTAGCCGTTGAACAGTACGCGGCCGACCTTCTGTTCGAACAGCGCGAGCAGTTCCTCGCTGCCGGCCAGGTCGCCCGGTTCGGTGATCAGCGTGGCGGTCAGCTGACCGTGCAACCCCTCGATGGCCTTTAGCAGCTCGCCCTTGTCAGCCACTTCGACGACGATGGTGGTCGGCCCGAAGACTTCTTCCTGCAGGCGCTCGTCACCATCGAGCAACAGGCTGACATCGGCCTTGAACAGTTGCGGGCGCGCCTGCTTGCCTTCCTGCGCGGCACCAGCCAGTTGAGTGATACCCGGGTGTGCGGAGAGCGCAGCGATGCCTTTGCCATAGCCCTCCAGGCCGCCGGCATTGAGCAGCGTCTGCGGCGGCTGCTCGGCCATCTTGGCGGTCAGGCTGTGCAGGAAGGTGCTGAACTCCGGCGAGCGAATACCAAGCACCAGGCCAGGGTTGGTGCAGAACTGCCCAGCGCCGAGCACCACCGATGCGGCCAACTCGCCGGCAACCTTCTCGCCACGAGCCTTGAGGGCTTCGGGCAGGAGGATGACCGGGTTGATGCTGCTCATCTCGGCGAACACCGGGATGGGCTGTGGGCGCGCCGCGGCCATGTCGCACAGGGCACGACCGCCACGCAGCGAACCGGTGAAGCCGACCGCCTGAATGGCCGGGTGCTTGACCAGTGCGGCGCCGACGATGCCGCCGTAGATCATGCTGAACACGCCTTTGGGCATGCCGGTTTTCTCCGCTGCGCGCAGCAGCGCCGCGCCCACCAGGGCGGTGGTGGTCATGTGACCGGGGTGGGCCTTGAACACCACCGGGCAGCCGGCAGCCAGGGCCGACGCGGTGTCCCCCCCCGCCGTCGAGAACGCCAGCGGAAAGTTGCTGGCGCCGAACACGGCGACCGGGCCGAGGCCGATGCGGTACTGGCGCAGATCCGGGCGCGGCAGCGGCTGGCGATCCGGCAGGGCGCGGTCGATGCGCGCGCCGAGGAAATCGCCGCGGCGCAGCACCTGGGCGAACAGGCGCATCTGCCCGCTGGTACGCCCGCGCTCGCCCTGGATACGCCCGGCCGGCAGCGCGGTTTCCCGGCAGACGACGGCGATGAAGTCCTCGCCCAGGGCGTCCAGCTCGTCGGCGATGGCATCGAGAAACTCGGCGCGCCGGGTCGCCGGCAGGCTGCGATAAGCCGGGTAGGCGGCAGCGGCGGCGTGGGCAGCGGCATCGACTTCCTCGGCCGTGGCCTCGACGAAGTCGTGGGGCAGCGCTTCGCCCGTGGTGGCATCGACGCTCTGCAGCTTCACACTGCCGCGGGCACTGTAGGCGCCGCCGATGATGTTGTGGCCGTTTACGGACATGAATATTTCCTCCTGGTCAGAACCAAGCGGGGCCAAAACTGGCCCCGGCATGGATAAAGGTGGATGGTTCAAAGGGCAGTGACGCCACCCGGCTCGAGCGGCTCATCGGCCGCCACCAGCCCGTTGCGCAAGGGCGCACCGAACTCGCTCATCTCGATCTCGAAGGTGTCACCGGGCTGCGCCCGGATACCGTCGGCATAGGACAGCGTAGCGGTTCCGAAGTAATGCACGTGCACATCGCCCGGGCGCAGGAACTGCTGGTACTTGAAGTGGTGGAACTCCAGGTTCTCCAGGCTGTGGCACATGTTCTCCTCGCCGCTGAGAAACTCCTTCTCCCAGATCACCTCGCCACCCCGATGAATGCGGCTGGTGCCGGCCAGGTGCGCCGGCAGCTCGCCGACGCGCAGCTCCGGCCCGTAGGCGCAGGCGCGCAGCTTGGAATGCGCCAGGTACAGGTAGCTGCGACGCTCCAGCACGTGGTCGGAAAATTCATTGCCCAGGGCATAGCCGAGACGATACGGCTTGCCGTCGTCACCGATCACGTACAGGCCGACCAGCTCGGGCTCCTCGCCGCCGTCTTCGGCGAACACTGGCACCGGCAGTTCGGCGCCAGGGCGCACGACGATGCTGCCATCGCCCTTGTAGAACCACTCCGGTTGCGCGCCTACCTTGCCGGCACCCGGCTTGCCGCCCTCCAGGCCCCAGCGGAACATGCGCATGGTGTCGGTCAGCGCGGCTTCGTCCTGGCCTTTCTGCTGGTGCATCTTGTCACGGGTCGAGGCGCTGCCAAGGTGCGTCAGGCCGGTGCCGCTGATCAGGCAATGGGCCGAATCTTCATGATCCAGCGGCGGCAGGATGCGCCCACCCTGCTGCAGTTCGGCGTAGGCCGGGCCGGCGTCGCTGCCGCGGCTCTCGACTTCGCCCTGCAGGCTGCGCCCGGCGCGGATCGCCGCCAGCGCCAATTCGCGGGTGCTGGCCACGCCACGCACGGTACGGATGGCATCGCCTTCGACAACGCCGACCTGGCGCTGGCCGCCGGTGGATTCGAACTGGATCAATCGCATGGCTTATCTCTCTTGTCAGTCTTGCCCGAACGGGTACAGGGCAGACTTTACGAACTGCGCGCCAGCCTGCCTAATGACAGGCTCTGATCAAGCAATAACCGATGGTTATCACCATGCTCGCTTCCCTGCCCGCCCTGGTTTCCCGACTGCGCCTGAAACAGCTGCGCCTGCTGATCGCCCTCGACGAACAGGGCTCGCTGCACAAGGCCGCCGACGCCGTGGCGATCAGCCAGCCAGGCGCGACCAAGGCGCTCAACGAAATCGAATCGGCATTCGGCACGCGGCTGTTCACCCGTACCAGCCAGGGCCTGGAAGCCAACGACCTGGGGCGCTGCGCGATTCGCTATGCGCGGCTTATCCACAGCGACCTGGCGCACCTGCGCGAAGAAATGCTCGGCATTCTCCAGGGCCAGGGCGGCCGCCTGGTGGTGGGCGTGATCATGGGTGCGGTGCCGCATCTGACCCGCGCGCTGTCACGCCTGCGCGCGCGCCAACCGGAGCTGTCGGTGGAGATCGTCGAGGACACCAGTGCGCGGCTGCTCAGCCTGATCGACCAGGGCCGCGTGGACCTGGCGATCTGCCGCACCAGCGTGAGCCGCCGGCCGGACGATTACGACTGCCTGAGCCTGCATGACGAACAGCTGAAAGTGGTGGCCAGCCCCGCCCACCCGCTGGCCAGCACGCCGGGCCTGAGCCTGGCGCAACTGGCGGCCTACAGCTGGGTAGTGTTTCCGGCGAACATGCCGATGCGCCTGGTGCTGGAGCGGGCGTTCAGCGACGCCGAGCTGGAGTTTCCTCGCTACCCGCTGGAAACCGCGTCGACCTTCGCCACCCTGATGCTGCTGCAGGAAGACCCGAACCTGGTGGCGCTGATGCCACGGGAGACTGCCCAGTCAGCGGCGCGCGCCGGCCAGCTGGCGTGCCTGGAGCTGGCCCAGGTGCTGCGCAGCGAGCCCTATGGGGTGATCAGCCGACGCGGCTCGCCGCTATCGGCGCCGGCGCGTCTGTTGCTCGAAGAGCTGCGTGACGAGCCAGCAGAGGTGCTCAGCGGCGGTTGACCGTCTGCGCTGCACGCAGCACGTCAGCACCGATCTCCGCCTCGAAGCGCTGCCACACCGGGCGCATCGCTTCGCGCCAGGCATCGCGCTGCTCGGGCGTCAGGGTGATGATCTGCGCACGGCCGGCGGCGACCAGTTGCTCGCGGCTCTTGCGGTTCAGCTCCTCGGCGTCCTGATTCACCTTGAAGCTGACCTCTTCGATGATCGCTTCCAGCTGGGTGCGCACCTGATAGGGAATGCTGATCCAGAACTTGGAGTTGCTGATCAGCATGTAGTTGAGCGAACCGTGGTTGGTTTCGGTGATGAACGGCTGAACGCTGTCGAGCTTCTGGCTGGCCAGGTTCGACCAGGGGTTTTCCGCGCCCTGCACGGTGCCCTTCTGCAGTGCCGCCAGGGTTTCGCTAAAGGCCAGCTTGCTGGTGCTGGCACCGATCTGGGCGAACTGCGCTTCCAGTACCGGCGACGGCTGGATGCGGAAATTCAGGCCCTTGGCATCGGCCGGCGCCTTCAACGCACGGGTGGCGGAAAGCTGCTTCATGCCGTTGTTCCAGTAGGCCAGACCGTAGATGTCCTGGTTGGCCATGGAGCGCAGCAGCTCGCGGCTCTTCTCGCGCTTCTGGAAGCGTTTCACCGCTTCCAGGTCATCGAACAGGAACGGCAGGTCGAACACCTGCAGTTGCTTGGTGTAGGCATCGAACTTGGACAGCGACGGCGCCAGCAACTGTACCTTGCCGTCACGCAGCGCCTGCAGCTCGTCATCGTCACCGAACAGCGTGGAGTTGGGGTACACCTCGACCTTCACCTTGTCGCCGAGGCGCTGCTCCACCAGCTCCTTGAACAGCTGCGCACCGCGGCCCTTCGGGGTGTCTTCGGCAACCACGTGGGAAAATTTGATGACGATGGGCTCGGCGGCGAAGGCCGGCGTGCAGATCAGCAGCGCTGCTGACAGGACGGTGGTAACAACGGACTTGAACATGCAGATACCTTGGCAATGGCAGCACGGCAGGCGCACGGGGCACCCACCTGAAAAAAGGGACTCATCTGGATTGGCCTCGGCGAGGCGCTGGCGACGCGTTGTCGGCTGGGCCCGCAGCGGGTGCGGAAGGGCCGACTATTATTGGAGGGGCTGCGGATATGACCGGTGGGTTGGCAAATGACCGGCAGGGCAGCGGCCGCGATTCTTCGCGATTGGCACCTGCCGAACAAGCCGCAAATACGCCAACTGCCGCACAACCTGAAGATTTCCCGTGGCAGAATGCGCCCCGCCACGCCCACCACGAGATCAGCATGTCGTCGTCCTTCGTCACCCCGTTCGCCACCCTCGACCTGCAGCGCCAGCCCGAGCAACCCGGCATGCCGCTGCAGGCCTTCGATGCCGCCGATGCCTATCTGCTCGAACAGGTGCAGGCCCTACCGGCCGACGCACGCGTGCTACTGCTCAACGACAGTTTCGGCGCCCTGGCCTGCGCCCTCGCCGGCCGCGCCCGGGTAACCAGCAGCGGCGACTCGCACCTCGGCCACCTGGCGCTGCGCCTCAACCTGGCGCGCAATGGTCTCGCCGAAGACGCGGTGACCTTCATCCCGGCCAGCGAGACGGCGCATGGGCCGTTCGACCTGGTGTTGATCCGCATCCCGAAAACCCTGGCGCTGCTGGAAGAACAACTGATCCGCCTGCACGGCCAGCTCGCGCCTGGCGCCCAGGTGATCGCCGGCGCGATGATCAAGCACCTGCCCCGCGCTGCCGGCGACCTGCTGGAGAAGTACATAGGCCCGGTGCAGGCTTCGCTGGCGGTGAAAAAGGCCCGTTTGCTGCACGCCACGCCCGAAGCCAAGCCGGCAGCGCAGTCGCCCTATCCGACCCGCTACCGTCTCGACAAACCGGCGCTGGAACTCGGCAACCACGCCAACCTGTTCTGCCGCGAAGGCCTGGACATCGGCACCCGCGCCTTCCTGCCGCACCTGCCGCGCCACCTGGACGACCGCCGTGTGGCCGACCTGGGCTGCGGCAACGGCGTTCTGGGCATCGTCTACGCCCTCGGCAGCCCGCAGGCCGAGCTGACCTTGGTGGATGAGTCCTACATGGCCGTAAAGTCCGCCCGCGAAAACTGGCAGGCCGCGCTGGGCGAGCGTCCGGTGGCCGTGCGCGCGGGCGACGGCCTGGCCGAGCAGCCTGCCGACTCGCTGGATCTGGTGCTGTGCAACCCGCCCTTCCACCAGCAGCAGGTGGTCGGCGACTTTCTCGCCTGGCGCATGTTTCAGCAGGCGCGCAGCGCGCTGGTCACCGGCGGCGAACTGTGGATCGTCGGCAACCGCCACCTGGGTTACCACGCCAAGCTGGCGCGGCTGTTCCGCGGCGTCGAGCAGGTGGCGGCCACGCCGAAGTTCGTGGTGCTGAAGGCGACCAAGTAATCCAGATGAACCCGGGTGTCGCTTCGCTCGACCCGGGCTACCAGAGCGGCCCGTAGCTCGGTTGAGCGCAGCGATACCCAGGAACACCCTCTCTCAGTCGATCAGGCCATTGGCGTCATAGAACGGATACGGGCCCGGGTATTCGCCGAACACCCCGGTGTGGGTGACCAGCCCATGCTCAACATGCCAGCGGTGCAGCAGGTAGCCAGGTGGCTCCAGATTGAAATGCGCCGGTGCGCTGGGCTGCAGGTCGAGCACGATCTGGTGGGAAACACCGGGGCACACACAGCTGAGGCTACCGGCGAAGCGCCGCTGGATCGGGCGATGCAGGTGCCCGCAAAGCAGCCGTTCCACCTGCGGGTGGCCGCCAATCAGCCATTCCAGCGCCGCCGCATTGCGAAACGGCTCGCGGTCCATATGGCCGATGCCGCTGATGAACGGCGGGTGATGCAGAACCAGCACCGTCGGCACCTGCGGGCGCAGCGCCAGCTGAGCATCCAGCCAGCGCAACTGGCTGTCTTGTAACTGCCCTCCATGGCTGCCAGGAATCGTCGTATCGAGACCGATCAGGCGCACGGGATGGGTATCGACCACCCAGTCCAGCGGCGCCTCGGGCGATTGCGGGAGATAAGCATGATCGGCGAAGGCTGCCAGCAGATGCCCGCGATCATCATGATTACCCGGCACCAGGTAATAAGGCATGGCCAGGCGCTCCAGCTCGGGGCGCAGCACGGCGTATTCGTCGGGGTGGCCGAAGTCCACCAAGTCACCGCTGATGACCATGATGTCCGGGCGCGGCTGGCTGGCGTTGAGGTGGTCGACCGCACGGCGCAGCGCCGCCAGGGTATCGACCACTCCGTAACTCAGCTTGCCGCCGGCCTTGAGGTGCAGGTCGCTGATCTGCGCGATCAGGAAGGTCGAAGCGTTGGGGATGACATCAGGCATTGAGGCTGAACACACGTTGAGGCTCGACGGCCAGGTTGATCCAATCGCCAGGGGCGTGCACGCGGTCGTCGCTACTGTCCACCGACAACGGCTGCGCGCCGCCCACGTCCACCAGCAGGCGGCTTTGCGCGCCCTGGAAGAATTGCCCGAGCAGCCGCCCGCGCACGTGACCCGGAGCGCTGGTCACCCGCAGATGCTCGGGGCGGCAATACAAGGTGCCCGGCAATTCGCTGGCACTCCAGGGCAACTCGCCGCCGTTGACCTGCACGCCGTTGTCGGTACGGCCGAGCACCACGAAGGCATTCAGGGTGCCGATGAAATTCGCCACGAAGGCATTGGCGGGCTGCTGGTAAAGCGCTCGCGGCGTGGCGAGCTGGGCGATGCGGCCACGCTCCATGACCAGGATGCGATCGCCAAGGGCCATGGCCTCGCCCTGGTCGTGGGTGACGAACACCGCAGTGATGGCCAGCTCGCGTAGTAACTGGCCAAGTTCGCTGCGCAGGCGCTCGCGCAACTGGGCATCCAGGGCTGCCAGCGGTTCATCGAGCAGCAGCACCCGCGGGCGTGGCGCCACGGCGCGGGCCAGGGCGACGCGTTGGCGCTGGCCGCCGGAGAGTTCATGGATGGCGCGGTGGCCATAGCCTTGCAGGCCGACCAGCTCGAGCAACTCGGCGCAGCGCCGTTCGCGTTCGGCGCGGGGCATCTTGCGCACCTTCAGGCCATAACAGATGTTGTCGGCCACGCTGAGGTTGGGAAACAGCGCGTAGTTCTGGAACACCATGCCCACGTCGCGGCGCTCGATGGGCAACTGGGTGACATCCTGCCCGGCGAACGACACCTGCCCGGCATCCGGCCGCTCGAGCCCGGCGATCAGGCGCAATGTGGTGGTCTTGCCGCAGCCGGACGGGCCGAGGATGGCCAGGGTTTCGCCGGCCTGGATCTCCAGGCTGAGGTCGTCCACAGCGACGGTGCCATCGGCGAACGCCTTGCGGCAGTTGTGCAGGCGAATGGAGGTAGCGGTCATCGTTGGTCTCCACGGGACAGGCGGGCGCTGATGGCCTGCAGGGCGATCAGCAGCGGCACGATCATCAGCAGGAACAGCAGGGTGTAGGCGCTGGCGACTTCCAGCCGCGCCGAGGCGTAGCTGTCGGCCAGGCCCACTGGCAGGGTCTTGGTCATCGGCGTGTGGAGCATCCAGGTCAGGTTGAACTCGCCCAGCGACAGGGTGACGACCATCAGCACGCCGGCGAGGATGCCGGCCCTGCAGTTGGGCACCACCACGGTGAAGAAGCGGCGCAGCGGGCCGGCGCCGAGGCTGGCGGCGGCATCTTCCAGGGTCGGCAGGTTCTGGCGCTGCATCACCGCCATCACCGGGCGCACCAGAAACGGCAGGGTGAACAGCACATGTCCGACCAGAATGAACAGCCAACTGCCGCGAAAGCCGCCGAGATGACCGTAGGTGAGCAGCAGCGCCAGTGCACTGGCCAGGCCGGGTATCGCCACCGGCAGTACCATCAGTTCCTCGAAGGCGCGGCTGAAGCGGTTGTTCATGCGCACCAGGGCGTAGGCCGCCGGCACGCCGATCAGGCAGACGCACAGGGCACAGGCCACCGCCAGTTGCAGCGACAGCCACACCGTCGGCGAATAGGCCTGCCAGACCTGCACGAGCCAATCGAAGGTCAGGCCGCTGGAAAGGCCCTGGAAATAATTGCGGGTAAGCCCGGCGAGCAGCGACAGCAGCACCGGCACCAGCATGAAGGCGCAGACCAGGCAGGTGAAGATCAGCTGCGCGGCAAACAGCGTCGAGCGTTTCATAAAAGCCCTCCAGACTGGCGCACCCACTTCCTGACCACCAGCAGCACTGCCCAGGTCAGCGCGCCGAGGATCACCGACAGCGCCGCTGCCACACTGAAGTTGGCGTAGTTGGTGAATACGTTGTAGATCGCCACCGGTGTGACGTTGAGCTGGGTACCGAGAGTAAACGCGGTGCCGAACGCGCCCATCGAGGTGGCGAAGCAGATCGCCCCACAGGACACCAGCGCCGGCATCAGCCCCGGCACGATCACGTCCCACGTGACCCGCCAGTGGCTTGCGCCAAGCGAGCGAGCGGCCTCCTCCAGACTGGCATCGAGGCTTTCGCTGGCGGCCATCACGGTGAGGATCACCCGCGGGATGGAGAAATACAGGTAGCCGAGAAACAACCCGGCCAGCGAGTAGGCGAAGATCCAGCGCTCACCCACCAGGCCCATGCCCAGCGCGGCGAAAACGCCCTGGCGGCCAGCCAGCAGAATCACCAGAAAGCCCACCACCACACCGGGGAAGGCCAGGGGAAAGGTCAGCAGGGCGACCAGCGCCGAACGGCCGAAGAAACGCTGGCGGGCGAGAAACACCCCGCTGATGCTGCCCACCAGCAACGCCGCCAGGGTCACCGTGGCGGCCAGCACGCTGGTCTGCGCCAGGCTGCTCAGATATTGGCCGCTGCTCAGCACCTGCCAGTAGCCACTCGCCTCACCGCGACTTTCGCCGCCGAGCAGCACCAAGTGGGCCAGCGGCAACAACCAGAACGCCAGTAGCACCGCGGCTGCCGGCACCAGCGCCACGGCCGCGCCAGGTCGCCAGCGCCGCAGCGACCGGCTATCGGCCCTCACGGTAGCGTGGTTGCTCAGCGCGCCGCTCACTTCAGCGCACCTCTTTCAGGTAGCGCGCGGCGAAGGCTTCCTGCACCGCGGCCATCTTCTGGTAATCCACCACACCGGCCCGGGCATAGTCGCTTTCCGGCAGGAAGCGCGCCGCCACCTCGGCGGGCATCTGCACCGGGCGCACCGGCCGCAGGTAGGCATTGGCCCACAGCGCCTGGCCTTTGTCGGACAGCACGAAATCGAGCACCTTCTCGGCGTTGGCCCGGTGCGGAGCGTTTTCCACCACGCTCATCACGTAGGGCACGCTGATGCTGCCCTCACTCGGAATCACGAAGGCGACGTTGGCCTGGTCCTTGTAGCGCGCACGGTAGGCGTTGAAGTCGTAGTCGACGAGGATCGGCAGCTCGCCGGACAGCACCCGCGCATAGGCGGTCTGCTTGGGCACGATCGGCGAATTGCCGGCCAGTTTCTTGAAGTAGTCGATGGCCGGGGTGAAGTCGTCGAGGTCGCCGCCCATGGCGCGGTTGATCGCTACCGCCGACACGTAGCCGACGAAAGCGCTGGACGGGTCGAGATAACCGACCATGCCCTTGTACTCGGGCTTGAGCAGGTCGGCCCAGCTTCGCGGCACCGGCAGGCCGCCCAGTGCGTCGACGTTGACCATGATGCCCAGGGTGCCGGAATGGATGGCGAACCAGTGCCCTTCAGGGTCTTTCAACCCGGCGGGAATATCGTCCCAGCCCTTAGGCTTGTAGGTACCGACCACCCCGGCGCTCTGCGCCTGCAGGCCGAAGGTCACGCCGTAATACACCACGTCGGCCATCGGTGCGGCGCGCTCGGCCACCAGCTGCGCCAGGGCCTGGCCGGAATTCTTGTTGTCCAGCGGCACCTTCACACCGGTGTCTGCGGCAATGGCTTGAAGCTGGGCGCCCCAGTCCGCCCACTCCGGTGGGCAGTTGTAGCAGATCGCCGTTTCGGCGGCGTGGCTCAGGCTGGCGGTACCGCACAGCAACAGAGCCGCAAGGGTTTTACGCAAGCGGATCATCGGACGTCTCCTCGAGGGGGCGGATACTCTCGCCTGGCCGGATATGGCACGGCAGGCAGTGGGAAGCGGGGCTGGCACCGGCGATCTGCGCCAGCAGCTGGTCGATCACCCTGTGCGCCAGCTCGGTGATGGGCTGCACCACGCTGCACAGCGTTGGGTGCATCTGCATGCCCAGGGCGATGCCGTCGAAACCCATCACCGAGAGCTGACGGGGCACGCTCCAGCCATTTCGACGCAGCACGTTGATCAGGCTGATGGCCAGCAGATCGTTGGAACAGAGCAGCGCGCTGGGCGCCTGCGGGCCGTGCAGCCAGGGTTCGATGGCGGCGAAGTCGGCCTGGGTGTGGGCGGGCATCTCGATCAGCGGCAGCGCCGGTAGCCCGGCCGCGCGCATGGCGTCCTGATAGCCGGCGTAGCGCAGGCGCGCACGATCCGACTGCAGCGCCGAGCCGGCGACCATGCCGATGCGCCTGTGGCCGGCCTCCAGCAGATGCCGGGTGGCCAGGGCCATGCCGGCGCGGTTATCCACCGACACGGCGCTGTACTCGGCATCCTCGGGCTGGTGGTAGGCCAGCACGAAGGGTGTGTCCTCGTGAGTCAGGCTCTGCAGCACGTGGTTGCTGCGCGCATCGGTCACCGTCAGCACCAGGCCGTCGACGCGCTGGCGCAGCAGTTCCTCGACCACGTCGCTCTCGCGCTCGGCCTGGTAGTCGGTGGTAGCCAGCAGCAGGTTGTAGCCGCGCGCACGCGCCGCCTGCTCCATGGCCTGGAATTGCTCGGCGAACACCGGGTTGAGCAGGTTGGGCACCACCACGCCGATCAGTTGGGTGGTCTGCAAACGCAGCTGCCGGCCCAGGCGGTTGGGGCGAAAACCCAGCTGGCGCGCCGCGGCGAACACCTGCTCACGGGTATGCGGGCGCACCATATCCGGCGAGGCGAATGCCCGCGCGGCGGTGGCCCGCGAAACGCCTGCCCTGAGGGCAACCTCTTTCAGATCCGTCATGCTCGCTCGCTTTGAGATCGATCTCATTGGCGAGCAACTTAGCGAGCGCAGATGGCAGTCGCGCGACGAAGGGATGACAGTTCGGTTTCAGAGCGCTTTCCAATTGCCCAGCGAGAGAAGTGTCACTAAAGTGATACTTCATCCACGCACCGAGTCCTCTCATGAAAGTCGAGTTGGTCACCAACCTGAAGCGACAGGCCACCAAGATCCTTGCCGACCTTCACGAATCCAAGGAACCTGTTCTGATCACCGAGCACGGAATACCCTCGGCCTATCTGGTGGATGTCGATGACTACCAGTTCATGCAGAAGCGCCTCGCCCTTCTGGATGCCCTGGCCCGCGGCGAACGGGCCGTGATCGAGGGCGATACCGTCAGCCATGAACAGGCCAGGCAACGGCTGAGCAAATGGCTGAAATAGTCTGGACAAATCCCGCCCTCGAGCAACTCGACGATCTGGCGCAGTACATTGCCTTGGACAAACCCGATGCCGCTCGCGCGCTGGTCAGGAAGGTGGTTGAAGCGGTCGGACGTTTGGCGGAGTTCCCTCTGTCAGGCCGCACCCCTGACGAGCTGCCAAACTCGGTGTATCGCGAAATCGTCGTCCCGCCCTGCCGGGTTTTCTACCGCGTTTCGGATACGACGGTCTTCATCATTCACGTCATGCGAGAGGAACGGGCGCTACGCGCTCATATGCTCGAATGAGCGTCAGTGTGACGTCATGGATGAGTGTTGGTCCGCGCACGCAGCAATACCCAGGAATACCGTCCTTACAACGTCAGGGTAAACCGCGACAGCAGCGCGCCGGGCAGCGCCATCGAGCCGGTTTGTCGCGCGCCATAGGTGCCACTGGGCAGCAGCAGCTCCGGCTCACGGGTCAGGGCTTCCAGGTTCGCGCCGAGGAAGTCGAACAGCGAGTCGTCGAAGCGCATGGTGTCCACCGGCGCCCTGATGCGACCGTCCTCGACCCAGAAGGTGGCGAAGCGGGTCATGCCGGTCAGGCGCCCGGCCGGCAGGTCGGAGAAGTTGCTGTACCACAGGTTGCCGATATACAGCCCGGTGCCGAGGCACTGCAGGATCTCGGCCTCCTCCAGCTCGCCGCCGTGCAGGTGCAGGGAGAACGGGTACTCACCGCTGCCCGCGCCGTTGGCGATCAGTCCGTGTTCGGCGGCGCTACGCGAGCTGACCAGGCGCTCGCCCGCCTTGCCCTGGCTGACCAGACGCAGCGGCTGACGTGGCCCCTCGCGGGTAAAGGCCGGCGCCAGGCCCCCTTCGATGCGCTCGTCCAGCGTCACTTTGTCGCTCAAGCTGGCGCTGCCGGCGAACAGCCGCTGCAGCGGGCTGCCACCGGTGGCCAGTGCCTCGGCGGAAAAGCCCCAGGCGAACAGCCCGAACAATTCCTCCAGCGCCGCAGGCGTCAGGTAGGCGCGATAAGCCCCCGGCTTCAACTCATGGGCGGGTTTGCCCAGATGCTCCAGTTGCTCACGGGCGAACGCCAATTTGCGGGCGAAAGCCTGGGCGTCCCATTGCTCGCCGGCATAGCTGCTTTTCACCGCCTGGCCGTTTTCGTGGAACAGGCTGAACTCGAAGTTGAAGCTGCTCGCCGCGTGCCAACCGAAGGCGCCCCAGGAGCTGGCGAAGCCCTGATACTGCGGCCCGGCGGCGTAGAAACCGACCAGGTCCAGCCCGGCGGCTGCCTCACTGATCTGCGCGATGGCGATCTCGCTGTGCTGGGCCGCGTCCCCCGCCGCGGTCTCGCTGCGCCAGGCTTCGCGGTTCAGGCGCAGGTAGGGGTCATCGGCGAGCGTCGGCAATACCGCACGCAGGCGCTGCAGCGCCTGGTCGAGGCGCGGTAGGTCGTCATCGATCACCCCGCTCAAGGCCAGTTCGAAGTCGCCATGCCGCTCGCCCTGGTACAGCGCCAGGGTGGCGTACGCCTGCTGCACCTGGCCGGCCTGGCGCACGCGGGCGTGGTTGAAGCGGATGAAGTCCGAGGCCTCGGCCTGGTACTCCAGGGTAAAGCCCTCGCCGGCCTGCAGCCCGGCGTTCAGGTGCGCGAGCAACGCCTCGAAATGCTGACGTGCGTTCATCAGGCTGCCCCTCCAAATACGTCGACATCGGCGAACACGCACGCAGGCGTGGCGTGGCCGACGCGGATCACCTGGTTCGGCTCGCCCTTGCCGCAATACGGCGTGCCCAGCACCTCGAAGGTACTGGCGTCGCCGACCACCTTGAGGTTGCGCCAGAACTGCGCGGAGATGCCGCGGTAGTTGGGGTTCTTCACCACGCCCTTGAGCTCGCCGTTGTCGATCAGCCGGCCCCACTCGCAGCCGAACTGGAATTTGTTGCGCGCGTCATCGATCGACCAGGAGCGGTTGTTGCTCATCAGAATGCCGCGTTCGATGCCGCCGATCAGCTGCTCCAGGCGCTGGTTGCCGGGCTCGACATTGAGGTTTGCCATGCGATCCAGGGTCGGGCGGTTCCAACTGCAGGCGCGGCTGTTGGCGACGCCCTCCAGCCCGCTGCGCCACTGCGACAGCGCGCCACCGAGCGGCCGCTGGAGGATGCCCTCGCGGATCAGGTATTCGCGCTGCGCCGGGGTGCCGTCGTCGTCATGGCGATAGCTGGCCAGCTCGCCCGATACCGTTGGGTCGAAGGTCACGTTGAGCAGCGACGAGCCGTATTGGTAACTGCCGAAATCCTCCTGGCGGATAAAGCTGGTGCCGGCAAAATTGCGCTCGTCACCGAGGATGCGATCCAGCTCCAGCGGATGGCCGATGGACTCGTGGATCTGCAGGATCATCTGGTCCGGCATCAACAGCAGGTCGCGGTGACCGCTCGGCGTATTGGGCGCCAGCAGCAATTGCAGCGCCTCGTCGGCGATACGGCTGGCGGTGCCGACCACGCCCAGCTCGTCGATCACCTCGGCACCGCCCTGGCGCGCCAGGTGGGTGCCGCCAAAGCTGCGGCTCTGGCTGTCGGCGCCATCGCTGGCGGTAACGCCCAGCTGCGGGAACACGTAGTGCTGAGCGCGGCGCAAACGGGCACCGGCGCTGTTGAGGTAAATCTGCTCGGTGGCAGTAAAGGTCAGCCCGGCGTACCAGTCCACCAGACGCTCATCCCGCGGTACCCGCGCCGACTCGGCCGCCAGCAATTCGTACCAGTGCGCCGGGCTGGCCAGAGCGCGCTGATAGCCGGGCATCACGTCATCGGCCTGCTCATGGGGCACCGGCAGCTCATGCAGATCGAGCAGATTGCGCCCCACCAATTGCCGCGCCAGCCGCTCGGCCTTGTCGAGCGCCGCCTGCAACCCGGCCTGGCTGAGATCGCTGGTCGCCGCATAGGCCTCCACCCCGGCCACCCGCACACTGAGCATGGCCCCCGCATCGTCCGAAAACGACGGCGCCCGCGCCACATTGCGACGCACCCAATAGCGCTCGGTGGTCTCCCGCACATGGCGCAGCGACCAGAAATCGGCGGTGGAACGCAGGGCGGCGAAGCGGCGTTCTAGGGTTTCGCTGAAGGCGAACATGGGGGCTCCCTTGGTAGGCGGCATAGGGAGGCAGTATGGGAAGGATTGGCAGGGTGGGGCAACCAGGGAGGTGGCAAGCAGGCCGTAGACGGATGGCTATTTGATGGCGTAGTGTCTGAACCAGTTTTCTATTAGTGCGCGATTAACAGCAAGGCCGCCCTGATTAGCAAAGGTCTACACATTGGGACAGCCCGCCTCTTCAGTATCCGATGGTGAATAAAATAGTGTCGCGCATTCTACTCGCTGCCTAACCAGATGAGCGGAATACAAATAAATAAAAACCACTACACAAGAAACTAGCACTCACGCAAGGAGAACATCATGGCAATACCAAAACATGAGATCAAAGAAATGAATTTACTTTTAGACCGCGGAATGAATATCTCAAGCATATGGGAGAAATTCCCCCACTATGATTATTGGGAAATATATTGGAGTGTCAGTGACTTCAGTCTCCTAGGGAAAAAGAGAATCATCACCAATCGCATAAATTCAGTTCGTTGCGCAACCACAAAGGTCGAACGTGACAAACTGCTGAGTGAAATCAATTCTCTCGTCACTGAAATGTATAAACTAACAAAGAGGAATGGTAAAAAACTAGTAGAAATCGGAAAAATCATCAACCGTTAAATTTCGCCAGATCATCCTCCAACATTGAACTAGCGCTTTACAAACCAAGATACCCCAATGGATAACACCAAATAAACCTGGCCACACCAATCTTAATATAGCCAACTACAAAAACTTACACACACTCAGGAAGAGACATGTACTCACAAGCAACCCTAATTACTGCAATTATTTTCTCCGCACTTGCTTCTGCTGCTCTAATATCCTTCCTTTCCGCCCGAAACAGCAAAAAACTTTCGCTCAATATTCAGGAGCTAAACTCACTAACAAACAATCATCAAAAAACAATCCACCTTCTTGAAGCAGAATATATTAAATCAAAAAACACTCTCGAAGTTGAACACTATGAACTAATAAAAAGTACAAAAGAAAAATCCTATAACGAAGGTTATGATGTTGGCGTAGCTGCGAGTCAAAAAGACCAACTCGTTGAGCTTGCAAATATCAAATCAGCACATCGTGAAGAGCTCGCAAAGGCAGAGAACGAGGCTGAGAAGAAAGGACGAACGATTGCGAGAATGGAGCACGAAGCTCAGGTGAAGGCATTTGGCGTTGAAATCAGACCATATGTCAGAATTGAGAAAAAGACAGGCGTAATATGGGATGAAAACACGAGCCACATCGGGTACCAATACCAGCTTTTAGTTAATGGAATACCCGCATTCCAGCCACATGTCTTGATTGAAACGTCCGAAAATATAAAAACCGTGGATAAAGAGACTATTGCAAACCTTATAAAGCTAGCTCAAACATCTGCAGAAATCGCTGCAAAAGCTTACCTTAGCGGAACATCGTCAAATGCTCTAACTGTCGGACAAGAAATAGTAAAACAAGTTAGTGTATAGAAAAAGCTCACATTCAATACCAACAACTGCTTCAGACGTGAGGTGGACAACGCGAAGCTTGTCCACCGCATTCAAAGCACCTAACCAGAACTAAAACTAACATCATCTCCCCCAACCCAAGCCTTGCCCCACCAAGCCCTTCTCCTTACCTTGTCCCCTCGCCTTCCCGCCTTCAACCGCGAGTCTCCCCACCATGAAAAATCTAAAAATCAGCGCCGTCACCACCCTGCTTATCGGCCTGTCGGGTTTTGCCCAGGCTCAGGAAACGCCGTCGCACCTGGACAAGGTGCTGGAGAAGGGACAACTGGCGGTGTGCACCACCGGTGACTACAAGCCATACACCTTCCTGCGTCAGGACGGCGAGTACGAAGGCATCGATATCGAGATGGCCCAGTCGCTTG
The DNA here is from genome assembly GCF_001945445.1 of Pseudomonas sp. PA27(2017). Lineage (GTDB taxonomy): Bacteria > Pseudomonadota > Gammaproteobacteria > Pseudomonadales > Pseudomonadaceae > Aquipseudomonas. The sequence continues at coordinate 215,722 of NZ_MSXW01000016.1, read as the reverse complement.
CGCAGAGCCTCGGTGTGAAGGTGCAGTGGGTGCCGACCACCTGGAAAACCCTGATGCCGGATATGGTGGCAGGCAAGTGCGATATCGGCATGGGCGGCATTTCGGTGACGCTTGAGCGCCAGAAGAAGGCGTTTTTCAGCAGCACCCTGGATGTGGACGGCAAGATTCCCCTGGTGCGCTGTGAAGACGTGTCGCGCTACCAGACCGTCGAGCAGATCAACAGGCCAGAGGTGCGCCTCATCGAGCCGGCCGGCGGTACCAATGAAGCTTTCGCGCGGGCCTATCTGCCCAAGGCGCAGCTGAACTTCCACGACAACAAGACCATCTTCCAGGAACTGCTGGACAAGCGCGCCGACGTGATGATCACCGACTCGTCCGAAGCCCTGTACCAACAGAAACGCATGCCCGGCCTGTGCGCAGTCAACCCGACCGCCTACATGCAATACGGTGAGAAGGCCTATCTGCTACCGCGCGACGACATGACTTGGAAGAGCTATGTGGATCAGTGGCTGCATTTGAGCAAGGCCACCGGCGCGTATCAGAAAACCCTCGGTCACTGGCTGGCCGTGCCGGGTCAGTGATTGGATCGCGCCTGCGCAGCGCGCAGGTGCGATCAGATGGCAGGTTAGAAGCTCAGGTCTACCTTGGCCCACAGCGTGCGCCCCGGTTCGTTGATCCGTTGCGGATCATCGGCCAGGAAACCGAAACCGGAGTTACCGGCCAGGTTAAGGTGCTCGCTGTAGGTCTTGTCGAACAGGTTATCGAGGCCGGTGCTGACCTTCAGCGTGTCGCTGAACCGGTAGGCCGCGTTGAGGGAAAATACCGCGAAGCCGCTGCTGTCGCCGAAGTCCTTGCCCACCACGTTGCCCTGCCCCTCGCTGACCCGATGCTGAGCGGCGACCACGCGCCACAGGGCGCCGGCGCTCCAGCGCGGCTGTTCGTAGGTCAGCCCCAGACGCGCCTCGAGCGGCGGCATCTGCGCCAACGCAGCACCGCTGCTGCTGTTCTTGCCCCAGGCATAGGCCAGGGTCGCGTCGCTCGTCCAGTGATCGGTCCACTGGTAGCGGGTTCCCAGCTCACCGCCCATGATCCGTGCATCGACGTTGTCGGCCCGCGAGGTGCTGCCCATCATCCCCGTGGTGTAGGTGTAGAGGATGTAGTCGCGAACCTGCCCGACGTAACCGGAAACCCAGGCGTCCAGACGCTCGCTCCGATACTGCAGGCCAACGTCCAGCTGGGTGGTTTTTTCCGGCTGGATACCCTCGAAGGCATTCGCCGCACCTTGGGGCCCCATGGTGGGCGAGAACAGCTCCCAGTAGTCGGGCATGCGCTGCACATGACCGAGCCCTGCGTACAGGGTGGCAGGCCAGCCGCTCAGGTCGTGCTCGTAGCGAGCGAAGCCGCTGGGCAGGGTTTCGGCACGGCTGACGCCAGCCGTTGGATTGGGCCGGCTGCCCATCATGCCGCGGATGCTTTGCCGGTAGTCCTTGGCCCAGGCGCGATCGAGGCGCCCGCCAGCAATCACGCGATCCCCCTCGGCCACGTGCCAGGTGGCTTCGGCGAAAGCCCCGTAGTTGTGGAAGCCGGCGTCCTTGTTCCAGGCGAAGGCACTGGCAGGCGTGAGGGTGGCGCTCATCATGTCGTAGCTGGAGCGTCTGGCACGGCGCTCGCTGCGCTGGGCATCGACGCCGGCGATCAACTCCACGTCCTGCCAGGTGAGCGTCGCAGCAAGGCGCCCGCCCAGGGTACGGCGGTCGACGTTCGACGCCATTGGCATGGGCATGCTGCCGGTGGCATCCGGCGTGCGCAGGCTGTAGTTGTCCATCACGTGGTCGGCATAGTTGTAGTAGAGGTTGCCTTCGACCTTGCTGAGCAGGCCACCCAGGTTTTCACGGTGAAAACGCAGGCCGAGGCTTTCGCGCGCCAGCTTGCTGGCATCCATGCCACGCCCGGCATAGCGCGACTCGCCGTCGCCACGGCCAGCACTGACTTCGATCAGGGTGTCGACATCCGGCGTCCAGCCGAGGGCGACGTCGCCACTCCACTTCTCCCAGCGTGACGGCAGGGTGTCGTCGTTGCCATCGCGGTAGTCGTCGGCGCGCGCCTGGCTGCCGATTACCCGCATATAGCCCTGCTCGCTGCCCACGGCGCCATCGACCAGCTTGTCGAGGCGCCCACGGGAGCCGACCAGCAGGCTGGCATCCAGGCGGCTGCCCGGTTCGGCGAAGCGCTCCGGCTCACGCTCGAAACGCACGGTGCCTGCCGAAGCGCCAGGTCCCCACAGCACGGTCTGCGGGCCTTTGATGACCGTCAGTTGGTCATAGGTGGCAGGCACGATGTACGAGCTCGGCGCGTCCATGCGCGAGGGGCAGGCACCGATCATCTGGCCACCGTTGGCAAGCATGTTCAGGCGCGAGCCGAACATGCCGCGCAGCACCGGATCGCCATTGCTGCCGCCGCTGCGAATGGCGGAGAAGCCGGGAATGGTCTTCAGGTAGTCGGTGGCATCGGTGGCGGGTACTGGCTGGCGCGGCGCCTTGGGATCGGTGACTACCTTTAGCGGTGAGTCCTGCTGCACGGCGGTAATGACGGTGGCTTGCAGCTCGTGATGCTGGTGCGGCTCGCCAGCCAGGGCGGTGCCAGCGAAACCGAGCAAGGTGCCAAGGCTCAGGGCCTGGCGCAAACGTAGGCTCATGGGGTGGAGCTGAAAAGCGTTGCAGCGATTGGAAACGGTGGTCATGTTCAGGCATTCCTGATGCAAACGGTACGAAACGCGGCGCCGGAAGGGCGTTGCGCTGGTATGGGATCAGGAGTTTGTTGACGGGCAGGCGGGCACGCGGCCCTTGTCGGGTGGATTGGAGCGCGTAGCTGACGCTCTTTCATCCACCCGCCAACGTTCAAATGGTGGACGGATAAGGCGTCGTCCACCCTAGGCAAAGCCACAGCCGTTTCGTCACAGACTCAGGCGATCAGGAAGACCGGAGAGGCGCGGGGATTGGCCGACGGCCATACGAAACGCGGCGGTGCCTTGCCCTGCGGCGCACGTGCGAGGCGCAACGCTCGCTTGGCACGCGGCAGCCAGGCCAGCGCGAACAGCAGGGCAAGGCCCATCACCGCTGCCGAGCACAACGGGCACTGGACGGTGCTCATCAGTGCGTCGGCCGGCACCACGGTGGAGGCATCGGTGGCATCGCCATGCAGGGAGCAGAACTCACCACCCAACCCGCTCAACTGCAGGCCGGCCCCCTGGCCATGGTGAATGGCACAGGCGAGCATCGCGAACAGGATGCTGGCGTACAGCACCCAGGCGATCAGCGAGCGATCCTGGCGGGCGATTTTCATGGCGGCGACTTTACGCTAACCCGCCCCCTCCGCGGCGCGATCAATTGCCGCACCGCCGCCTGCGGTCGTTGCACATGATGCGCGAGGCCGCCCCGACACGATCACTACGACGGCGTGCTCAAGCCTGCTGCGTTCATGAACAAACGCAGCAGATAGGACAGCAGCCCCAGGCTCAGCACGCTGACCGTCCAGATGCCGGCCAGCCAGGCGATGCGTTGCCAGAGGGGTTTCTTTTCGCTGGTGTTGTTCATCAGTGGTACCCCTGATCCGGCGTGACCTTACCGCGGAACACGTAGTAGCTCCAGGCGGTGTAGACGAGGATGATCGGGATGATCAGCAACGCGCCGACCAGCGCGAAGCCCTGACTTTGCGGCGGTGCGGCCGCCTGCCAGATGGTCAGCGAGCCGGGCACGATGTTCGGCCACAGGCTGATGCCCAGGCCGCTGTAGCCGAGGAAGATCAGCACCAGGGTCAGCACGAACGGCTTGCTGTTGTCGTGGTTGGCCACCGAGCGCAGCAGGTAGAAGAAGCTCGCCAGCACCAGCAGCGGCACCGGGGCGAACCACAGCAGGTTGGGGAAGGTGAACCAGCGCTCAGCGATACTCGCCTGGGACAGCGGCGTCCACAGGCTGACGATGCCAATCACCGCCAGCAGCGCGAGGGCCAGTGGCCGGGCCAGGTCGTGCATCTGCTTTTGCAGACGACCTTCGGTCTTCATGATCAGCCAGGTGCAACCGAGCAGCGCATACGCCGCGATCAGGCCCAGGCCGCTGAACAGCGGAAACGGCGCCAGCCAGTCCAGCGAGCCACCTGAGAATGCCCGGCCCTCGACCGGGATGCCTTCGATGAACGCGCCCAGCGCCACGCCCTGGAAGAAGGTCGCCGCCACCGAGCCGCCAATGAACGCCTTGTCCCAGATATGCCGCTTGTGGTCCTTGGCCTTGAAGCGAAACTCGAAGGCCACGCCACGAAACACCAGGCCCAGCAGCATGAACATCAGCGGTAGATACAGGGCGCTGAGCACCACCGAGTAGGCCAGCGGAAAGGCCGCGAACAGCCCGGCGCCGCCAAGCACCAGCCAGGTTTCGTTGCCGTCCCACACGGGGGCCACGGTGTTCATCATCACGTCGCGCTCGCCCTTGTCGGGCACGAACGGAAAGAGGATGCCGATGCCCAGATCGAAGCCGTCCATGATTACGTACATCATCACGCCAAACACGATGATCACCGCCCAGATGACCGACAGATCGATACCCATGCTCATGCCCTCCCGTTCGCAGCAGCGCCGCCATGATCACCGTCGTGCAGGCCCTCCTTGGGCGCCGACAGTGGCCGTGCCGGGGTGTGCCGGGTGCCCGGCCCGCCGTCGTCCTGATGATCGCCCTCGCCGGTGACCGGCCCTTTGCGCACCAGGCGCATCACGTAGCCGAAGCCGGCGCCGAACACCGCGAAGTACACCACCACGAATAGCACCAGGGTCACGCCCAGCTGCGCGGCGCTGTGGGCCGACACGCCATCGGCGGTGCGCATGATGCCGTAGACCACCCACGGCTGACGGCCGATCTCGGTGGTGAACCAGCCGGCGAGGATGGCGATCAGCCCGGACGGGCCCATCCACAGGCAGAAGTACAGGAACGGGCGCGACCGGTAGAGGCTGCCGCGCCAGCGCAGCCACAGGCTCCACACGCCGGCGAGGATCATCAGCAGGCCCATGGCGACCATCACCCGGAACGACCAGAACACGATGGTCGAGTTGGGCCGATCCTCCCTGGCGAACTCCTTGAGCGCTGGCACCTGTTTGTCCAGGCTGTGGGTGAGGATCAGGCTGCCCAGGTACGGCACCTCGATCTTGAAGCGAGTCTCCTCGCGCTCCATGTCCGGCCAGCCGAACAGGATCAGCGGCGTCGGCTCGCCGGAGCTGTTGTCCCAGTGGCCTTCGATGGCGGCGATCTTCGCTGGTTGATGCTCCAGGGTATTGAGGCCGTGGAAGTCGCCGATCACCGCCTGGATCGGCGCCACCAGCAGGGCCATCCACAGCGCCATGGAGAACATCTTGCGCATCGCCGGGGTGTCGCGCCCGCGCAGCAGGTGCCAGGCCGCCGAGGCGCCGACGAAGAACGCGGTGGCCAGGAATGCGGCAGTGGCCATATGGGCCAGGCGATACGGGAACGACGGGTTGAACACCACGGCGAACCAGTCCACCGGGATCACCCGACCGTCGACGATCTCGAAGCCCTGGGGCGTCTGCATCCAGCTGTTGGAGGCGAGAATCCAGAAAGTCGAGATCAGCGTGCCGACCGCCACCATCACCGTCGAGAAGAAGTGCAGGCCCGGGCCCACGCGGTTCCAGCCGAACAGCATGACGCCGAGAAAGCCCGCCTCGAGGAAGAACGCGGTGAGCACTTCGTAGGCGAGCAGCGGCCCGGTGACCGAGCCGGCGAAATCCGAGAAGGCGCTCCAGTTGGTGCCGAACTGGTAGGCCATCACCAGGCCGGAGACCACACCCATGCCGAAGTTGACCGCGAAGATCTTCACCCAGAAGTGGTAGAGGTCACGATAGACCGTCTGCCCGGTTTTCAGCCACAGGCCTTCGAGCACCGCCAGGTAACTGGCCAGGCCGATGGTGATGGCGGGAAAGATGATGTGAAAGGAAATGGTGAAGGCGAACTGGATGCGCGCAAGATCCAAAGCCTCTAGGCCGAACATGGACGTGCCCCTCGATCAGAGTTAGTTATCGACTTCTTCTACGCCACCTATAAAAACTACCTGCGTTGTCAGCACTGCGTTAAAAACAAGCTCAAAATGCTCATTTACAACTCGTAAACTCCGCTTTCTCGCTTGTTTTTGCCTTGCGCTGACTACCTCGCCTACGTTTTTAGAGGCGCCTTGTTATGCGTGTACCGAAGACAGCCAAGGCGAAAGGCGCCTTGATCTGGATCAATGGATCGCTTTCAGATTACGCCTCGCCACGCCACTTACCAGCGTGGCTGGATGCCGCGCGACAGGCTGTCGCTGCGGCGTTCTGACTTAGTTCCGCGCGCTCGGCACAACGTGCGCGTCATCGGATGAAGGGCTAGCAGGCACTTGCTGCATCAGGGAGCAACGGCACTGCAAAAGAAGGCGAGCGCGGCGGCGAATCGCCACCGCCGGGAGATGGCCGAGGTTGTTGGCCCGCTCAGGCGAACCGACTCGCCGGCCGGGCCAGGCCGAGGGTGTCGCGCAGAGTCTGACCAGGATATTCGGTACGGAATAACCCCGAGGCCTGCAAAGCCGGCACCACGCCTTCGAGGAACAGATCGCCCTGCGCTTCCAGATACGGCGGCAGGATCACGAAGCCGTCGCAGGCACCCGCGCGGTACCACTCGGCGAGCTGTTCGGCGACGCCATCGGGCGAGCCGACCGGTGAGAAGAAGCTGAGGCTCTCGGCGTAGCGCTTGCCCGTTTGCCCGACCGTCAGGCCCAGCTCGATAGCCTGTTCGATCACGTACTGAAAACGCCCCTTGCTGCCGGTGATGGCCTCGCGGATATCCGGAAAGGGCCCCTCCTGCGGGTACTGCGCCAGGTCGTGGTTCATGCTGGCGGACATGAAGCTCAACCCCGCCTCGGGGCGAATCAGCTCCTTGAGCAGACGATCCTTGGCCAGCGCCGCTGCATGGGTTTCGCCCACCACCGGCACGATGCCGGGCAGGATCTTCAGCGTGTCCGGGTCGCGGCCATGGCTGCGTGCCTTGTCCTTGAGCAGACGGTAGAACGCCTTGGCGCGCTCCAGTTGCGGATGCACCACGAACACCACTTCGGCGTTCTTCGCCGCCAGATCGAGAAACGCCTCGGACACCCCGGCCTGGATCAGCACCGGCTGGCCCTGGGGCGGACGCGGAATATTGATCGGCCCCTTGATATCGAAGAACTCGCCGCGGTGGTGCAGGTAATGGAAGGCATCCGGGTCGGCGAACACACCCCGCTGTGCGTCGAGCAGCAGCGCCTCGTCGCCCCAGCTGTCCCAGAGTTTCTGCACCACATCGATGAACTCCCCGGCACGGGCATACCGCTCGGCATGGCCGTAGTGCTGCTGACGGCCGAAGTTGCGTGCCTCGCCATCGCTGACCGAGGTCACCAGATTCCAGGCCGCACGACCGCCGCTGATGTGGTCGATATTGGCCAGCATGCGCGCCGCGCTGTAAGGCAGCGCATAGGACGACGACACCGTACCGCCCACGCCGATGCGATCGGTCACCGCTGCCAGAGCGGACAGCAGGGTCAGCGGCTCGGGCCGCACCACCGGGCGGTAGCGCACCGTTTCGGCGAAGTGACCGCCATAGTTGTCGTCGATCGACAGTTTGTCGGCCACGAACAGCATGTCCAGGCAGGCCGCCTCGGCGCGTCGGGCGATGGTCTTGTACAACGGCCAGTCGACCGAGCCGGTGGAGGCCGAATGCGGGTGCCTCCAGCCACCTTGGTGGGTACCGGCCTCCAGGTACAGCGCCAGGTGCATCATGGCGCTCGCTCCGCGAAGAAGCTCGCCTCGATCACGCTGTCCGCCGGGAAGCTCCGCGGGATCAAGCCTTCACGCTGATACAGGTCGATGGTCGCCTGCTGTAGCGCGCGCACGGCGGCGAGGTCGGTCTGCGGCGTGTTGACCTCACGCTGCACCTTGCCCAGCACCACCGCCTGAGGCAGCTTGAGCAGGCTGGCAATGGCCTTGGCGTAGGGCTCGGGATGTGCCGCACCCCAGACCCGCGCCTGGGCCAGCCGTGCGGAGAAATCCTCGAGTTCGGCGCTTTTGCTTTGCAACGCCGTATTGGCGGCCACCAGGTAATTCAGGCTCGGGTAGTCCTTGCCGTCGGCGAGAATCTTTGCGCCGCTCTGCTGTACGGCGAAGGAAACGTAGGGCTCCCAGGTGGCGACGGCATCGACGCTGCCGTTGCTCAAGGCCAGGGTCGCCTCCGAGGGCGTGGTGTTGACGAAGGTCACGTCGCCTGGTTTCAGCCCGACACGCGCCAGGGCATTGAGCGCCAGCGCCTGGCCCGATGAACCTTTGACCGCGGCGATCTTCTTGCCCTTGAGGTCGGCGACCGAGACGATACCGGCATTACCGCCGATGATCAGCGCGTTGCCCAGGTAGCTCGCCGCCTGAATCGCCTTGGCCTCCAGCCCGGCCGCTGCGGCGAAGGTCAGCGGCGCTTCGCCGACCAGGCCTCCATCGAGGTGGCCGGCGCGCAAGGCTTCGAGCAGCGGGGCGGCGTTGGGAAACTCGCGCCACTGGATCTGATAATCCAGACCATCGAGTACGCCGGCCGCCTCCATGACGGCGCGCGCATTGCCTCGCTGGTCGCCGATGGTCAGCTCAGCGGCGGAGACTGCCAGCGACAGGGTGGACAGCAACAGGGCCGACAGGCCGGTGCGGATCTTCATTGAACGGCTCCAACAGGAAATAAGTGGATGCTCACCAATCGCTGCCCTGCCCCAGCAATTGCAAGGCGTGATGACGCAACTCGAGCAGACGCGGATCGTCGCGGCGACGCGGATAGGGGCGCTCGACCTCGAGCTCGGCCAGCACCCGCGCCGGGCGCGCCGAGAACACCAGCACGCGGTCGCAGAGCAGCAGCGCCTCCTCGACGTCGTGGGTTACCAGCAGCGAGCTGTAGGCCTGCTGCTGCCAGAGGCGAATCAGCTCGCTCTGCATGGCGATGCGGGTCAGCGAGTCGAGCTTGCCCAGTGGCTCGTCGAGCAACAGCAGGCGCGGCTCGTTGATCAGTGCGCGGGCCAGCGCCACACGCTGCGCCATGCCGCCGGAGAGTTGGCGCGGGTATGCCTCGCGAAATTCCAGCAAGCCAACCTTGCGCAGCGTTTCGTCGACCCGATGCTGCTGCTCCCGGAGCTGGCCGCGCGCCTGCAAGCCAAGGGCGACGTTGTTCCACACACTGCGCCAGGGGTAGAGCGTCGGGTCCTGAAACACCAGCACCCGCGAGTGATGCGGCCCGGCAAGCGCGGCGCCGTCGGCCAGCAGGCTGCCGCTCTGCAAGCTCTCCAGGCCGGCGACCAGACGCAGCAGGGTCGACTTGCCACAGCCGGACGGCCCGAGCAGGCCGACGCTTTCGCCGGGTGCCAGACGCAGGTCGACCTTGTCGAGCACCGGCAGGCGGCTGTCGCCCAGATCGAAGGCATGGCTGAGGCCGCGGACATCCAGGCTCATGCCAGCAGCCTGAGGCGTGTGAGCGGTTGCGACGTTCACCATTTCACCGCCCCCTTCTGCCAGGACAACACCCGGTCACGAACGATGAACAACGGGGTGATCAGCCCTGAGCAAAGCAGCGCCATCACCAGCAGCGCCGCATACATGTTGGCGTAGGCGGCCCAGCCCTGGGCCCACTGCAGGTACCAGCCGAGGCCTGCCTTGACGCCCATCATCTCGGCCACCACCAGCACCGAGAACGAAGCGCCGAGGCCCATGAACAGGCCGACGAACACGTGGGGCAATGCAGCCGGAATCGCCACCCGCCAGACCAGAAAGCGCGAATTGGCACCCAGGGTTCGGGCCACCTCGTAGTACGCCTTGTCGACGCTGGCCACGCCGGACCAGGTCAATACCGTGACCGGGAACCAGGTCGCCACGGCGATCAGGAACACGCTGGCACTCCAGCTGGTAGGGAAAAAGAAGAAGCAGATCGGCAGCAGTGCGGTGGAGGGAATCGGCCCGAGGATGCGCAGCACAGGATGAACCCAATAGCCGATGCGATGCGACCAGCCAATCGCCACACCCGCGATGAAACCGGCGATGCCGCCCACCACCACGCCGTTGACCAGCAGCCACAACGAATGCAGCAGGCTTTCGCCAAGGCGAAACCAGTCATCGACGAACACTTCGATCAGCGCCTGGGGCGGCGCGAAGAACGGCACCGGCAGCAGCACCACCTTGGCGGTGACCAGCAACCACACGCCAAGCAGCACGGGTAGCGCCGCCAACCAGGCGCCTGCCGGGCGCAGGCGCTCCACCAGCCGACCGAACGGCCCCGGCAGAATACCGAGCAGCGCCAGCAGCCCGCCCACGCCAGCGCCGACATAAGCCAGCTCCCGGGTGAAGGGCCAGGGTTTGCCACCATCGGGGTAGAACGCGGTGAACAGGGCGAAGGCTATCCAGGCCAGCGCTGCCAGCAGGCCGCCGCGCCAGAGTGGCGTGGCAACGCGCGGCTGCGCCTGGCGTTGCTCAAGCGAATACGTCGGCATGGATACTCTCCGCGAATTCCAGGGGATCGGTACGCGGACGCAGCACCTCGACGTTCTTCAGGTCGCGGGCGTACACCGCAATCTCCTTCACGAAGGTATTTCCCACCGAGTAGTAGCCGTGGGTGTGCTCCGTGAGGATGGCGTGCACCTCTTCCTTGGAGGTGTTGATGGCGAACTTGAGAAACTCCTCGGCCACCGCATCGGGGTTGCGCGACGCCCAGGCATGGGCCTGCAGGATCGAATGGGTGATGGCCGCCGCCACCGGCGTGTCGTTGCGCGCCAGCTCACCGCTGACCCCGACCACGCAGCAGCTCATGTTGGCGTACTCCTCGATCATGTTGGTCGCCAGCTCGGCGAAGCCTGGTTGCTGCTTGACCCGGTACATCAGCGGGTCGGAGCCGCTAGCGGCCTGGATCTCGCCCTTCTCCAGGGCGACGCTGAGCAGGTCGATGGGGTACACCCGCCAGGTCACGTCGCGCACCGGGTCGACACCATGGCGTTTGAGCATCAGCGAGAAGAAGTTCTTGTCCGCCGCGGCCATGTCGGTGACGCCGATGGTGGTGCCCTTCAGCGCCTCGAAACTTTTCGGGCCGTCGTCCAGGGTCAGCAAGCGCAGGCAACCGCCGTGGGTGCCGGCGGTCAGCTTGACGTCGAAGCCCTGCTCCAGCGCCTTGAGCCAGCGCAGCGCCATGCCTGTGGCGGCATCGGCTTTGCCGGTGGCCATGGATTCGAGCAGCACCTCGGTGGAGTTGCCGAAGTTGACGAACTCGACCTCCAGATTATGGCGCTTGAAGATGCCCTGGCTGTCGGCGACCGCCACGGGCGCCAGGCACACGGCATTGAGGTTGGTGGCCAGCTTGATCTTGCGCGGCTCGGGCAAGACCCAGCGATCGCTCTCAAGATCCAGACCGCTGCCAACCGGTTGCGTGCCGTGGCCGGCATGGGCACCGTGGCCAGCATGACCGGCATCGGCCCAGGCGAAGCGGCTGGCGAACGCCGCCGCGGTGGCGGTACCCGCCAGGGCAAGCAACTGACGACGGTTGAGCACAGAGATGGGCATGGCGCCTCCATAAGAGAGTCGTGCATGCGCCGCGTGGTCGGGTAGCGTGCGGATAAGGTGCTTCGGCAGGCTTTTGCAGCCAGCGTCACAGGGAAGGCCTTAGACGGTATCGGCTTGACGATCCACAGGGAAATTCAATTTAGGCATAACCTAATATGCCAAACGAGAAAGTTAACCCATCCGCTATCCCGAGAACCCCGGCACCATTAGCGAATTGCCAACTGCCAGACGTGGCTTATCGCAACGAGCCACCGTCCTACCCCGCGCTATTCCAAATGCCGCTCCACGGAGAACCTGCCGAATGCCTTGCCTGCCCCCGTACGCCCTGCGCCCACGTCACCTGCTGGCTGCCAGCCTGCTAGGTTGGGCGGCGCTGCCTGCCGCCCATGCCGAAACCGCGAAGGGCAGCCTGCAGCTCGAAGGCGTACAAATCACCGAGCAGGCGCTGACCGAGCAGCAGGCGGCGGAGGAGCAACTCGAGCGAGTACCCGGCGGCACCAATCTGGTTGATATGGCTCGCGTCGAAAGAGGCCGCGTGGCCGGCAATGCCGATGTGCTGGCCTACCAGCCGGGCGTGTATGCGCAGTCGCCGGGTAACGAGGGCATCAAGATCGCCATCCGTGGCTCGGGCATCAACCGTGGCCCCGGCTCCCATGCCTCCGGCAACCACATCATGCTCGACGGCCTACCGCTGACCGGTTCCGGCGGCACGCCCTACGAGCTGCTCGAACCCCTGTGGCTAAGCCGCGCCGAAGTGCTGCGCGGTGCCAATGGTTTCGACAAGGGCTCCCTGGCCCTGGGTGGCGCCATCGACTACATCACGCGCACAGGCCGTGATGCCGACAAGTTGCAACTGCGCTATGAAGCCGGCAGCCACGGTTACCAGAAGCGCAGCGTCAGCTCCGGCCAGGTGCTGGGCGATTTCGATTACTACGTCAACGTCACCGACAGCCGTTACGACGGTTATCAGGATCACGCATCAGGCAAGGGCCAGGGCGTGGCCGCCAACATCGGCTATCGCCTCAACGAAAATCTGGAAACGCGCTTCTACCTGCGTTATCGCGAGACCGAGCACCAGGTGCCGGGGCGCCTGAGCAAAGCGCAGATCGAGCACGACCCACGGGCGGCGGCTACCAATAACCTGCGCATCGATGCGCACCGCGATCAACCCGGCAGCACCTGGCTGGCCAACAAGACCACCTGGCAGATCGATGACGATTCCACCCTGGTGGCTGGCCTGGCCTATCACCATTACCCGATGGATATCATCGAGAACAGCTCGCCCAACGGCAACACCTATCGGGTGCGCGTGGACTACAGCGACGTGAGCGGCACCCTGAACTACACCCGTCGCCACAGCCTGTTCGGGCTCGACAGCAGCACCACCGTCGGTTTTCGTAGCACCACCAACTTGCCGAGCAGCAAGTCCAGGGAGAATGCCGCGCTGCCGATCAACGTAGGCGGCACCGCCTACCCGGCCGGCACCCTGATGCGCGCCTACGAGCACCTGGGTTCGGACAACGTGCTGCATATCGGCAACGAAACCGAGCTGGCCCCCGACCTGTGGCTGACCAGCGGTCTGGCGCTGATCTATACCCGCCGTGAAGTAGAAGTGACCTGGCCAGCCACCGATGACAAGCTCAGCGAGCACACTTGGGATTACGCGCCGCGTATCGGCCTGCGCTACCAGCTCAACCCGGACGTGCAGCTCTACGGCAATGTCAGCCGCTCGGTCGAACCGCCCCACGCCTGGTCGATGCTCTGGAGTTCGCCGCTGCGTTTCCCCAACAGCAACCAGCCGTACAGTGCCCGCCAGCGCGCGCCGATCTCGCTGGATAACCAGACCGCCACCAGCGTCGAAATCGGCGGCCGTGGCGACTCGGCCCTGGGCCAGTGGGATGCGGCCTATTACTACTCCCTAGTGCGCCACGAACTGCTGACCGTACCAGTGGAGAGCAACGTGTTCTCCGAGGCAAACGCCAGCCCCACCGTCCACCAGGGCATCGAGCTGGGCCTCGATAGCCCGCTGTGGAATGGTGGCGCAACTGGCGCCCTGGCCTTGCGCCAGGCCTACACCTTCAGCGACTTCCACTACCGCGACGACGGCGCCTTTGGCGACAATCGCCTGCCCGGCCTGCCCCGCCACTACTACCAGGCCGAGCTGCGCTACGACCACCCGAGCGGCTTCTACGCCGGGCTCAACACCCAGTACGCCTCCAAGGTGGCAGTGGATTACGCCAATTCCTATTACGCCGATGCCTACGCGATCTTTGGCGCGACCCTGGGCTACGCCTCGCCGAAAGACGACTGGCAAACCTGGCTGGACCTGCGCAACCTGACCGACAAGCGCTACGCCGCCACCGTCACACCGGGCTACGACGACAACGGCGCCGACGCCGCCCGCTCGACTCCGGGCGAAGGCTTCGGGGCGTTCGTCGGGGTTTCCTACAGCTTCAACTGACCGATTGCTCGACGGCACGCCGAACGGCTCGCGCTCAAATAGCAATAATTGTTATTTACGAATCATTGACAAATGCCTATCCTCTGGCCGCTTCCGCCAGCCAGAGGATTCACCGTGTCGACTGCCGCGCTCCAGGCCAACATTGCCGCTGTTCGCGAGCCTGCCCAGGTCAACTGGCAAGGCATCGACCTGGGCTGGGCCTATAGCGACCTGCTGATCAGCCTTAGTCGACGTACCCGCTGCGTGCAGCGCGCCTACGATGTGCTGCACGACGCCCTGCTGCGCTTCGCCCTGGCCCAGCACCGCCGGCCCGTCGAGCAGCCCAACGCCTACCTGCGCCGAGTTGCGCATTCGGTGCTGATCGATTGCTACCGCAGCGAATCGCGCCTGGAATCGCTCGAAGATCAGAACCCCGAAGACGTGGCACCAGGCCAGGTGGCGCCCTCGTGCGAGCACCTGCTCGATATCCAGCAACGCCTGCAGGCCCTGCAGCGCATCCTCGACTGCCTGCCGGAGCGCTGCGCCCAGGTATTCTGGATGGCGCGCATCGAAGGCTACACGCAGCCCGACATCGCCACGCGCCTGGGCATCAGCCTGAACATGGTCGAGCGCCACATGATGCGCGCGCTGATCGATCTGCGTCGCGCCCGCGACCTGCTGCAGCCATGAGTGACGCCACCACCCAGGCGGCCGCCTGGTTCCTGCGCATCCGCGGTGACGCCAGCCTGGCGCAGCAACCGGCCTTTCGCAGCTGGCTGGCGGCGAACCCCGAACATGCCGAGGAGTACAGCGCCTTCGAAGCGCTGTGGAATGACTTCGGCAGCACCAGCCGAACCGAAGCCCTCGCCCAGGCCATGGAGCACCAGCAACGCGAACGGCCAGGCTACCTGCGCCGCGGCGCCTGTGCGCTGCTGCTGATGCTGGCCGCCGCTGCCGGCTGGCTCGGTTACCGGCTGAGCCCCCAGGAAATGGCACTGCGGACACCGATCGGCGAGCGCCAGCAGATCACCCTGCGTGATGGCAGCGAGCTGCAGCTCAATGCCGCCACCGAAATCGACGTGCGCTACAGCTGGCGCCAGCGCCAGGTCGATCTGCGCCAGGGTGAGGCACTGTTCGACGTAACGCGCAACCCGTACCGGCCGTTCGTGATCGACAGCGGCCTGGCGCAGATCACCGTGCGCGGCACCCGCTTCGTGGTCAACCGCCTGCCGGACCGCCTGCGGGTCAGCGTCGACCACGGCCTGGTCGAAGTGGCCAGCAGCCGCCAGCCCGATGAAGTCTGGCAGGTCGGCGCCGGCCAGGTGATCGAGGTCGATGGCGCAGGCCATCTGCATAGGGTCGACCTGGCCGCCAGCAATGCCTTGGCCTTCACCCGCGGCAACCTGGTGTTCGAGAACGCCGACCTCGGTGAAATCGCCGCCAGCCTGTCGCGCTACCGCGAACGCCCGGTAGCGACCCAGGCGACTTATCCACAGCCGCGCATCAGCGCCGTGCTGCAACTGAGCGATGTCGAGGACTTCATCCGCGCCCTGCCGAACATTGCCCCGGTGCGGGTCAGCGAGGGCGCGCAGCACACCGAACTGCGCCCGCGCTGACGACCGTTCGTCGGCCACGCATCAGGGGAAATCCACCGAGCGCCGTCAGTCAGGCATCCCACTCCCGACTCTGAAAAGGATGTCCTGATGCCCCACTCTTCCCTGCGCAACCTGCTGGCCGTCGTCAGCGTCGCGCTGGTGGCGCCTGCATTGGCCGCGCCGGTCGAGCTCAACCTGCCGGCCCAGCCATTGAGCGTGTCCCTGCGCCAACTGGGCGAAGCCGCCGGCCTGAGCATCGCGGCAGACAGCAGCCTGACCGGCCACCTGCAGGCGCCCGCCGTGAATGGCACGCTGGAGCCAACGGTGGCGCTGCAACGGCTGCTGGCCGGCAGCGGCCTGAGTTACCAGCACGCTGGCAACACCCTGATCATCACCCGTGACGACCTCGGCAGCTCGCTGCAACTGGACGCCACCAGCATCACCGGCACGGGCCTGGGCGACACCACCGACGGCACCGGTTCCTACACCACCGGCTCGACCAGCACGGCGACCAAGCTGCCGCTGACACTGCGCGAAACGCCACAGTCGGTAAGTGTGATCAGTCGCCAGCGCCTCGATGACCAGAACCTCACGCAGCTCACCGACGCGGTGCGCCAGGCGCCGGGGCTGAGCCTGCATCAGGGCGGCAACAGCGGCTCGGACAGCAGCCCGATCTACTCCCGCGGCTTCGAGGTGGAGAACTACCAGATCGATGGCGTGCAACTGCTCAACAGCAGCTATGCCTCGATCTTCCAGAGCAGTGACCTGGCGATCTACGACCGTATCGAAGTGATCCGCGGTGCCACCGGCTTGACCAATGGCGTCGGCACGCCCGGCGCGACCATCAACTTGGTGCGCAAACGCCCCACCAGCGAATGGAAAAGCAGCATCGGCCTGAAGGCCGGCTCCTGGGACAACAATTCGATCGAACTGGACAGCGGCGGCCCGCTCAACGAAAGCGGTACCGTACGAGCGCGTATGGTCGCCGCCTACCGCGACGCCGGCTCGCATATCGACCGCCTCAACGAGCGCCACAAGGTGCTCTACGGCATCGTCGAGGCCGATCTGACGCCTGATACGCTGCTCACCGTAGGGGCTGACGTGCAGCACCACGACGCCAACAATCACGCGCGCCTCGGCCTGCCGCTCTTTTACAGCGATGGCTCGCGTACCGACTGGTCTCGATCGGATTCGGCCGCCACCGCCTGGGGCTACTCCGAGCGGCACTACACCAACGGTTTCGCCTCCCTGGAACACCAGTTGAACGAGAACTGGAAAGCCATGGCCACCTTCAACCGCGGGCGTTACGACTACGACGAGGTGATCGGCCATGCCTCGGCCTGGGCCTTCCCCGACCGCCAGACGGGAACGGGCGGTCAGACCTACGGCGGACGCTGGGCGGCCAAACCGGTACAGGACAGCCTCGACCTCAATCTGAGCGGCGCCTTCGAGGCCTTCGGCCAGCGCCATGACCTGATCATCGGCCACGCACGTCAGCAAACCCACTACAAGGCGGATAACTACCGGCTCTGGTACATGGGCTCGATCCCCAGCTATTACGGGTGGGACGGCAAGACACCAGCCAAGCCGGACTTCGAAGTGACCGGGCGCACCGATTACAACGAGCGCCAGGAATCCACCTACGGCAGCGTTCGCCTGCGTGCTACCGACAAGCTCTCGCTGATTCTCGGTGGCCGGGTCACCGACTGGCAGAGCGTGCAGAAGACCGATAACTATGGCTCGGACGATGAGGTGTCGCGCCGCCAGGAGACCGGCGTGTTCACGCCTTTCGCCGGCCTGGTCTACGACCTCGACGACACCTGGTCGGTCTACACCAGCTACACCAGCATCTTCAAACCGCAGAATCGGCGTACGGCGAGCGGGGCGTTCATCGACCCACTGGAAGGCAAAGGCTACGAGGCCGGCATCAAGGCCGGGTTCTTCGAAGACCGCCTGAATTTCTCCACGGCGATCTACCAGATCGAGCAGGACAATCTTGCCGTCGCCATAGACGGGCAGACGGCCCCCAATGGTGACCAGGCCTACCGCGCCGAATCCGGCACCAAGACCCGCGGTTTCGAGGTGGAGTTGACCGGCGAGCTGCTACCGAACTGGCAACTGAGCACCAGCTTCTCTCGCAATATCGTGCAGGACTCCGACGGCCGCGCGCTCAACACCAACATCCCGCAGAACACCGCCAAGCTGTTTACCAGCTACCTGCTGGAAAACATCGGCAACGGCCTGACCCTGGGCGGCGGAGTGAACTGGCAGAACGCGGCCTATACGGACGGCTCCGGCCCGAACGGCGTGCGCTTCACTCAGGACAGCTATGCCGTCGTGGACCTGATGGCCCGTTACCCCATCACCGAACAGCTCAGCGCGACGTTCAACGTCAACAACCTGCTCGACAAGGAGTACTACACCGGCACGTCCACGGCCTACTACGGCACACCGCGCAACGCGACGCTGGGGCTGCGGTTGACGTTCTAGTTGGCACGAGCCCGAGGACAGCAGTCCTCGGGCGTCACGATTCGTCGCGATGAGCAGGAGTTAGAAATCCAGAGTGGCCGATACCTTGAGCGTACGTGGCTCGCCCTGGGTCAGGTAGCCGCCGTTGGTGGAGGCCCAGTAATCCTTGCCTGCCACGTTTTCCACGCCAGCACGCAGCGTCACGCCACGCTGCTCGACCTTGAAGGCGTAGCGGGCGCCAAGATCGACACGCGTCCAGGCCGGGATGCTGTAGTTATTGGCAGAATCGTAGAACTGCCCGCCGGTGCGCAGCAGCAAGCCGTTGAGCGCGAGACCGGGAACTCCCGGAACGTCCCAATCCGCGCTCAGGTTGAACTGAAACTCGGGCACGCCGACAGCGCGGTTACCCTCTGTGCCACTGACGCCACCGCTCAACTCAGAATCGATCCAGGTACCTCCGGCCAGTAAACGCAGGCCTGGCATCGGCTCACCAAACACGCTCAATTCAACGCCCTGGTTACGCTGTTGTGCGTCCACCCGGTAGTTGCCATCGCCACCCAATACGCCCTGCGGCAACTCGATGCGATAGACACCGAGGCTTCCACCGTAGAGGCTCCAGTCCAACTTAATGCCAGCCTCGGTCTGCTTGGCTCGATAGGGTGCGAACACCTCATTGCGATTATTGGCAGTAGACGGAGCCGTCTGTCCCTGCTGCAGCGACTCGATCCGGTTGGCGTAGAACGACAGGTACTCGGTGGGTTTGACCACCAGCCCATAGGCCGGCGTGGTGATGCTCTCCTGATAGTTCGCGGTACGGGAGCGGTTTGCGGCACTCCAGGCATCCGAGCCAATGGACTGTCGGCGAGCGCCCAGCGTCAACAACACACGGTCATCGAGAAACCCCAACGTATCGGACACAGCCAGGCTACGGTTCTGCACCTTGGCCGTAGTATCCGGATCATGGATATCGCCCGCCCGGGTAGTGGCCACCGGCTCGGCAACGACTACCGGATCATAGAGATTGCCGAATCGGCGGCTTCCTGCTGCCGTGGACTCGAAAGCGTTTTTCTTTTCCGTCCACAGGCCGTTAACCGCCAGGTTGAGCTGATGGCTCACCGGGCCGGTGCTCAAACTGCCCCGCACGCCAGCCAGCGCACTGCGAGTCTCCTGGTCGAGCGGCGAATACAGTCGCCCTACGCGGGCGGCACCGTCCATGGCGTAAACATAGGTAGAACCATAAATGCCGTTCTCGCGGGTGTACTTGCCGCCCGCAGCCAGGTAGGCGGTCCAGTTCTCGCTCAGGTCATACTCGGCACTGGCCATCGCATAGGTGTCTTCCAACTGCGACCAGCTCCAGGGTTGTGCATAGTTACCCTTCGAGTCCGGCGCTTTCGGTACTTTGCCGTTCAGTAAGGTCGTACCAGAGAGATCCAGGTACACCGGAGAACGCCCTTCGTTGACCCGCTGCTTCTGGTAGCCGAAATCGGTCGAAACCCGCAACCTGTCACCCCGATAGTCGAGACCGACTGCCGCCAGGGTGAAGTGCTTGCTTTCGTCGTCGATGGCACTCTCGCCTTCACGCTTGGCCAAGTTGACGCGCACACCGAAACGATTGTCCTCGCCGAAACGCTGGCCAAGGTCGATGTGCGTACCGACCCGGCTGTCGCTACCGTAGTCCACGGTCATACTTCGGGTCGGTGTGTCCTCAGCATGTTTGGACACGACATTGATCGCCCCACCGATGCCGCTCCCTCCGGGCGCAAAGCCATTGAGAAAGGCATTGGCGCCCTTGAACACTTCGACCCGCTCGACGGACTCGGCCGAAATGATCTGCCGCGGCAGGATGCCGTACAGGCCGTTGAAGGCGATATCGTCGCTATACAGCTGGAAACCGCGAATCACGAACACTTGCGAAAAGTTGCCGAAGCCGTAGGACTGTCGCACAGCCGAATCGCTGTTGAGGACGTCACCCAGGCTCTGCGCCTGGCGATTCTTGATCAAGTCGGAGGTATAGCTACTGAAGCTGAACGGCACATCCTGCATATCCTGATTGCCCAGCATGCCAATCCGCGCGCCGCGGGCGACCTGGCCACCGGCGTACTCGACCGGCAGATCCAGGCGCCCATCGGCCTGGCCGCTGACGGTGGTGGCGTCGAGCTGCAGCGAGCCGGCGTCACTGCTCAGCGGCACCAGGCTGACCGTGCCGTCGGCGCCGATCAGATAGCTCAGGCCGCTGCCCTGCAACAGCCGCTGCAGGCCCTCGTCCACCGAGTAGTCGCCCTTGAGGGCCGGCGCCTGACGCTCGCCGGGGGTCAGACTGGCATCGTAGAGCAAGCGCACGTTGGCCTGCTCGGCGAAGTCGGTCAGCGCTGCGTCGAGCGGCTGGGCCGGAAGGTCGAACTCCAGGGCCGAGGCACCGGTGGCGGCGAGCAGCAGGTGGGCGGTGGCGATGGCTTGCCAGAGAGGAGTACGCGTCAGGCGCATGCTGAATTTCCTGTGTTCTGCATAAGGTCATGCGAAGAAGTCGCATTTGCAGAGAGGAAGACGAAACACCCGCACGTTTCTGAACCGCACCCACGATTATTTTCCTGCGCCCGCCAATGCTGCGAATCGTGCGGCGGCGGATCAGGCCCGGCTGACCAGCAATAAACCGGGCAGGCGCATTAGGCGTACCGGCAGGGCACTTTCGATGGCGCGCAGCACGGCCTGGGGGTCGTCATGGGCGAACACGCCGGTAACCTTGAACTCGCGCACGCTGTCATCGAGAAAGATCACCCGCTGGCGCTGGCTGCGCTCCAGCGCGGCGAACACCTCGCTCAGCGGCTGGGCGCGAAACACCAGCTTGCCCCGCTGCCAGGCCAACTGCTGACGGGCATCCAGTGGCTGCACCGCCTGCAGGTGATCACCGCTCCAGCGCACCTGCTGGTTGGCGCCCACTGGCAGCGGCTGGTCCGTTGAATCGCTGGCCTGTACCTGCCCCTCGGTCACGGCCAACACCACGTCGCGGCCATCGTAGTCGACATCGAAACGCGTGCCGGTGACCCGAATGCGCGCCGGCCCCGCCTCGACGATGAACGGCCGGCTGGCGTCCTTGGCGACCTGCAAATCCACCTCGCCGCGGTACAGGCGTACTTCCCGTCGTCCTTTGCCGAGCGTCCAGTCCAGCGCCGTGGCGCCATTGAGGGTGAGGATCGAACCATCGTCCAGTTCCAGGGTGCGTACTTCGCCGGGCGCCGTCGCCACGTCGGCGTACCAGCCGAGCCAGGCGCCCTGGGGTAGCCACAGGGCCAGCAGCAACAGCGCGGCACTGGCCATCGGTACGCTCCAGCGCAGCGCGCGGCGTCGGCGCGCCGGCCGCCGGGCTGGCGCGGCAACGGGCTGCACGGTCGCAGGCTGCTGCACCTGGCCCAGCAATGCCCAAAGCCGATCCACGTCGCGGGCAGCCTGCTCGTGAGCCGGCGAGCGTTCGCGCCAGGCTTTGGCAGCCAGGTGATCGGCCACCGTGGCGCGCCCGGAATGCAGCAGTACCTGCCATTCCCTGGCCTGGGCGAGAAGCGAAGCGTCGGCGGTCACGGCATCCAATCCATTTTCTGCTGGCAGTGTTCGAGGGCCTTGAGGATATAGCGCCCGGCCATGCTTTCGGAAACTCCGAGGCGCTGGCCGATCTCCTTTTGCGTCAGGCCGTCGAGGCGATTCCACAGCAGCGCCTGGCGCAGGTGGGGTGGCAAGTCCTCAAGGATACCCTGCAGCCGGCCGAGCTGCTGCCCGTCACCCACGATCTGTTCGGGGCCGGGCTGCTCGCAAGCGAGCTCCACCGGGACGTCTTCCTGCACGGGCCGCGCCTGCTGCTGACGTAGGTGATCGATGATCAGGTTGCGGGCGATGCGATACAGAAAGGCCCGCAGGTTGCCCACTTCGTCACTGCCACGGCGCTGGAAGCGCAGCCAGGTTTCCTGGCGCAGGTCGGCCGCCAACTCGCTGCACTTGACCTGCCGCGTGAAGAAACGCAGCAGCTCGCCGGCATGGCGCTGGAACTGGCCGTCTTGGGCATCGCTGTCGCGGGGCGGGCGCACTCGGGGGATCTCGTGCCGGGAAAGGGTTGCGAACATATATCCGCTGCGAACAATTTTCAATGCGATGCGACGGGCAGCCTTCTACCGCAGTCACGCGCCTGGAATCGGTAACGCCCTTATACTGCGCAGCCTGCAGGGAGTGACCCATGTTCCGTGATGCCTGGCGCCATGCGCCAACCCACCGCAAGGTCTGGGCGCTGGCGGCGCCGATGATCCTTTCCAACCTGTCCGTACCCCTGGTGGCGCTGGTCGATACCGCGGTGGTCGGCCACCTGCCCCATGCGCATCAATTGGGCGCCGTGGCGGTGGGCAGCAGCCTGTACATCCTGATCGTCGGGGTGCTGGGTTTTCTGCGCATGGGCACCACCGGCTTCGCCGCCCAGGCCTGCGGGCGCGGCGATGGTGGTGCGCTGCGCCAGGTGCTGGTGCAGGGCCTGCTGCTCGCCGCCCTGCTGGCACTCTTGCTCGGCGCGCTGGCGGTTCCCTTGAGCGGCCTGGCCTTGGGCCTGATGAACCCGTCGGCCGAACTTGATGGCCTGACCCGGGATTTCCTGCACACGCGGCTGCTCGGCTTGCCCGCAGCGCTGGCCAACTACGCGCTGATCGGCTGGCTGCTCGGCGCCCAGAACGCCCGCGCACCACTGGTGATGCTGCTGGTCACCAACCTGCTGAACATCGTGCTGTCGCTGTGGTTCGTGCTCGGGCTGCACTGGGAAGTAGTCGGCGCCGCCCGCGCTGCGGTGCTGGCCGAATGGGGCGGTTTGCTGGTCGGCCTGACGCTGGCGCGGCGCGCCCTGCGTCGCCACCCGGGCAACACCCGTTGGGCGGCGATGGCCCAGTGGCAGAGCTGGCGCGCGCTGCTGGCGGTGAACCGCGATATCTTCCTGCGCTCGCTGGCGCTGCAGGCGGTGTTCCTGCTAATCACCATCCAGGGCGCGCGGCTGGGCGACGCCACGGTGGCGGCCAACGCCCTGCTGCTCAACGGCCTGTTGATCACCGCCTATGCACTGGATGGCCTGGCCCATGCGGTCGAGGCGCTATGCGGCCATGCCATCGGCGCACGGGATCGCCTGGCCCTCAAGCGCAGCCTCATCGTCGCCGGTATCTGGTCGCTGCTGGCCAGCCTGGTGTTCGCCGTGGCATTCGCCGTCGGCGGCCACCTGTTCGTCAACCTGCAAACGGATATCGCCGCGGTGCGCGAGACCGCCGGCCACTATCTGCCCTATCTCGCCCTATTGCCACTGTTCGCGGTGTGGAGCTACCTGCTCGACGGCCTGTTCATCGGCGCTACCCGCGCCCGCGAAATGCGCAACGCCATGCTCGTGGCCCTGGCCATCGGCCTGCCGATCGCCCTGGCGCTGCAGGGGTTCGGCAACCATGGTTTGTGGATCGCCTTTCTGGCCTTCATGGCCTTGCGCGGCCTGGCCCTTGGCGTGCTGGCTTGGCGGTTGGCGCAGCGTGATCAGTGGCTGGCGGCGCCGGGCAGTTAACAGGAGATTGACCTGCACTGGGGTGCTTAGCACCTGAGCGATAAGATGACCGGTTCAGCCGTCAGCCCGGCACGCCATCGGCGCCCAAGAGCGAGCGCACCAGCGCCGTCCAGTACTGCACGCCCAGTGGCAGCAAGGCGTCGTTGAAGTCGTAGCGCGGGTTATGCAGCGACGCGCTGTCCTGCCCGTTACCCAGCCAGATGTAGGCACCGGCGCACGCCTGGGACATGAACGAAAAGTCCTCCGAAGCCATGCTCGGCGGCAGGTCGCGGTGCACCCGACCGCTGCCCAGTACCTCTTCGAGCACGGCCGCGCACCGCGCCGCATGGGCCGGGTGATTGACGGTCGCCGGGTAACTGACACGGTAGTCCAGCTCGGCGCTCAGGCCGTGCAAGGTGGCCACCGAGGCGATCACGTCGCGCAGCCGTTGCTCGATCGTGGCACGCTGGCCCATGTCGAAACAGCGCAGGGTACCGCGCAGTTGCACCTGCTCGGGCATCACGTTGTAGGTGTCGCCGGCATGGAAGCTGGTGACGCTGAGCACCGCGGGCTGGTGCGCCTGGTTCTCCCGTGCGATCAGCGCCGGCAGCTGGGTCACCAGTTGGCAGCCGGCCAGCAGCGTGTCCTTGCCCAGATGGGGCATGGCGGCATGGCAACCCTGGCCACGCAGGGTCAGGGTGAAGATGTCGAACGCCGCCATCACTGGCCCCGCATGCACGGCTGCCTCGCCGACCGGCAAGCCCGGCCAGTTGTGCAAGGCGTACACCGCCTGTACCGGATAGCGCTGGAACAGGCCGGCCTCGATCATCGCCCGCGCGCCGCCCTCGTTTTCCTCGGCCGGCTGGAAGATGAAATGAACGCGCCCGGCGAAATCCGCCTGCGCGGCCAATGCCTGGGCCGCCCCCAGCAGCATGGTGGTGTGCCCGTCGTGGCCACAGGCGTGCATGCGGCCGGGGTGGCTGGAAGCATGGGCGAAAGCGTTGAGCTCCTCCACGTGGAGGGCATCCATGTCGGCGCGCAGGCCGATGGCCGGGCCATCGCCACGCGTGCCCTGCAGCGTGGCCACCACGCCGGTACCGGCAATGCCGGTCTCTACGCTCAGGCCCCACTGGCGCAGCAGTTCGGCGACCCGGGAACTGGTGCGATGTTCTTCGAAGGCGGTTTCCGGATGGCGGTGAAAGTCGTGCCGCCAGCTTTGCAGTTGCCCGGTATCCAGCGTATCGATAGTGCTCATGATCGTCCTCTCTCCTGGCATCACAGGTAACCGAAGGCCGTCGCCGGCTCCTTGTCGGTTTCCACCCACACGCTCTTGATCTGGGTGTATTCGCGCAGCGCATCGACGCCACTGGAGCGACCGTAGCCGCTGTGCTTATAACCACCGAACGGCGACGCCACGTTGATCGTCTTGTAGCCGTTGATCCAAAAAGTCCCGGCGCGCACGGCATTGGCCAAGCGGTGGGCGCGGCCAACGTCGCGCGTCCACACGGCACCCGCCAGGCCGAACGGAGTGTCGTTGGCGATGGCGATGGCTTGCTCCTCGTCGTCGAAGGGAATCACCGCGACCACCGGCCCGAACACTTCAGTGCGTGCGATGCTCATGTCGTTGCGCACATCAGCCAGCACGGTGGGATGCACGAAGTAGCCCTGTCCGGCCTGGGGTGGCGTGCCCACCAGCCGCGCGCCCTCGCGTTGCGCCTGCTCGATCAGCTCGCGCACCTGTTGATACTGGGCCTGGTTGCAGATAGGGCCGATCTCGGTGCCGTCGCTCTCGGGATCACCGACGCGGATGCGCGCGGCGCCAGCGGCGAAGCGCTCGACGAAGGCGTCATGGATGCTGCGCTCCACCAGCAGGCGCGAGCCAGCCACGCAACTCTGCCCGGCCCCGGCGAAGATCGCCGCCTGAGCACCGAGCACGGCACGGTCGAGATCGGCATCTGCGAAGACGATATTGGCCGACTTGCCGCCCAGCTCCAGTACGCACGGCACCAGATGACGTGCCGCCGCCTCGGCGACCTTGGCGCCGGTCGGCACCGAGCCGACGAAGACCAGCTTGTCGATCTGCCCGGTAGCCAGGGCAGCCGGCACCATACTGTGACCGTAACCGGCCAGCACGTTGATGACGCCCGTCGGGATGCCGGCCTCTTCGGCGAGTCGCGCCAGTGCTAGCGAGGTGAACGGCGTCAGCTCGGAGGGTTTGAGCACCACCGCGTTACCCATGGCGATGGCCGGAGCAATCTGCCAGCCGGCGGTAAACAAAGGCGCATTCCAGGGAGTGACCTGCAGCACCACGCCTATGGGCTCACGCCGCGTGTAATTGAGGTGCGAGGTCGGTACCGGGATGACCTCGCCATGCAGCTTGTCGGTCCAGCCGGCGTAATACTCGAACATTTCCGCCACTTTCATGGCCTCGCCGCGGCAGTCACGGATCGGTTTGCCAGAGCTGACCGACTCCAGGCGCGCCAGCTGTTCGGCGCTGGCGCGAACACGCTGGCCGACCGCGAACATCAGGCGCCCGCGCTGGGCGTGAGTCATCGCCCACCAGCGTGCCTGCCCGTCACGGGCAGCGGTCACGGCGGCTTCGGCAGCCTCGGCACCACCGTCGGCATAGGTCAGGCTGTCCTGACCGCTAGCGGCTTGCTTGAGAGCGATGGGCTGCGCACTACCAGCGTGCAGGTGCCCGGCGATGTAGGATCCCACCGACTGCCCTTCGGTGAAGAACACCCCAAAAGCCTCGGTGATTTTCTGCTCGGCGCTGTTCATCGCTGTTCCTCGTAGTTGACGATGCAATTGAAGTCGTCGGCATCGGCGATCGCCGGCGACGATGTTTGCCAGAGGCGCAACGCTTCCTCGGCCAGCGGCACGCCGGCGCCGGATCGGGCGATCAGGTCGGCCGCCAGGCGCAGGTCCTTACGCATCAGCTTCATGGTGAACCCCGAATCAAAGGCGTCGTTGAGTATCCAGGTGGGGTAGTTCACTTCTGTCACGCCGCTGCGGCCCGAACCGGCGTTGATGCCCTTGAGGATTTCCTCGGGCTCCAGACCGGCTCCACGGGCGATGCGCATGGCCTCACCAGCGGCAAGCAGGTGCATGCCGCACAGCAGGTTATTGAGCAGTTTGGCCGAATGCCCGGCGCCCACCTCACCGACCCGCACGCGTTTGCCGGTCAGCGCATCGAGCACCGGTGAGAGCTGTGCCAGCACCGCTTCATCGCCGCCCAACAGCATGGTCATGGTGCCGCCATGGGCCGCCTTAGGCCCACCACTGACGGGGCCGTCGACCAGCGTCAGCACGCTGTTCACCAGCGCCTCGGCAATGCGCCGCGTGCTGGTCGGATCGGCGGTGGAGGTGTCGAGCAGGATGGTCGGCTGGCGAACGTGGGCGACGATTCCCTCCTCGCCCAGCACCACACGTTCGATGATGTCGGACGTCGGCAGCGACAGCACGATCACCTGCGCCTGCGCCACCAACTCGGCTAGCGAATCGAACAGCGTGACGCCCTTGCCGGCCAGCCTCTCGCGGGCGGCCTGTGACGGGTCGAAGCCGCTGACGGAGAAACCGGCGCGCTGCAGGCTCAGCGCCATGCCGGCGCCCATGTTGCCCAGGCCGATGACGGCAACGCGCTGAATGTCTGGAAATGCTTGGTTCATGATCTCTCCTGGTTTAAAGCGTATGCACGAAGAACTGCGCGATGAACGCGGCGCCGAGGAACACGCCGGCATTGGCGAGCAGCGACACGACCACGATGCGCCAGCCCAGACGGCGGAATGCAGGTAGGTCCTTGGCCAGCGACAAGCCGGCGAAGGTCAGCATCGGTGTAATCAATGCCAGGAAGCTCACCTTGCCGGTCAGTTCGCTGACCACGCCGGCCAACGGGAAACCAGGAAAGGTCATGCCCATGGCCACCAGCGATACCCAGCACACGGCTGGAATCTTGCGGCCCAGACCGCGGTAGACGAGATCACCGATGATCACTGCGCCGATCATCAGCGCCACACCCGGAAGGGCCTCCAGAATCGGTACACCGAAACCGACCCAATTGCCCAACAGCACCATGGCCCCGACTACGGCCCAGGCGAGCAGACGCTCCAGCCACTTGAGATCGGGCACACTCATGCCGGCGGCGGCACGCTCCATCTCGCTCGGGGCCGTGGCGACTTCACCGCTATGCCGGCGCCCCAGCACTGGTTCCAGCACGCGGTAGGCCCAGACAGCGAACGGCAGGGAGACGAACAACGTCAGATAGGTGCCCAGCGTCGTGGCAATCAGATTGCTGGCAGCGGCGAAAGCCGCCACGTCCTTGGCCATCTCGGGCGTCTGTTGCGCGGCGATGGCGCCCACTGCGGCGGCCGTCATGCTGCCCGACCCAACCCCGGCGCCCATGGCCAGGGCCAGGGGATGGAACACATTGAGGCTGGTGACGAAGCCGGCGAAGATCGAGATGAAGATGGCGCCGATCAGCGTGCCGGTCACGTACTCGGCGAGTACGCCACGGCCCTCGGCCGAATCCATGCCGAACTTCTCGCCAATAATCGCCAGGCCCGGTTCACGGCCGATGGAAAAAGTCGCACCGACGGCTTCGCGCTTGATGCCCAGCAGCAATGCCACCGGCATGCCCAGCAGCACGCAACCGAACAGATTGCCGAACTCCTGGAGCAGCAGGCCCCAGCCCGCTTCGGCCAACTTCGGTAAGGCCCCGCCGACCAGCAGCCCCAGTTTAGCGATGAAGATCAGCAGCGCCGGCTGCAAAATGGCGGACGCCTGGAACTGCATGGGCAGATCGACACGGGCGACGCCAGGCAAGCGGCTATGCCAGATCCCCAATGCCAAGCCCATGAGCAACGCCCATATCATCGGCAAAAGAACCACCTTGCCAATACCGAGTGGGATAGACAGTGGCCCGAGCGCTTCCGCGATCAGAACAATGACGATAGCCAGCACATACAGCCGCAACTGACTGACGTTTTGCTGCGAACAAGCAGAAATAGGAGGCATAGGCGTTCCCCTTGACGCGCCAGCGCATGGGCACTGGCCAAGTGATCGAAATGGCAGGAATTGAATTGTTCAATCGCATTTATTGTTGTCATGCAGAGCGAACCTTTCGGCCAGGCCTGCATGCGGCGTCGCGGTATCCCGGCAACGCTTGAGCGGAATTTAGCAACGATGAAATATCGCATTTGATGTATTTTGTTCTGTTTTTTAGAACACAGAGCGAAGGCTGTCCCTCGCTGTCTGCGGCTTGACCAGAGTTCTTCAGCGGCCGCTCGCCCGGTAACCAGGTGGAGGAATAATCCATGCAGTCCTTTCACGAACAGCGGCTGATCTACCTCTACGAGGCGGTGAAATGCGGCACCATTCGCGCCGCAGCCGAGAAGATGGCCATTGCGCCTTCGGCAGTCAGCCGGCAGATTGCGTTACTTGAGGAGGAATTGAGCGTTGCTCTGCTCGAGCGAAATCGAAGGGGAATCGTGCCCACGCCTGCGGGGCTTCTGCTGATCGACTACGCACGGCAACAACAGGCCCACCGCTCCGATATGCTGTCGAAGATCGACCTCATGCGCGGCCTGCGTAGTGGGTCGGTTTCGGTGGTTACCGGAGAAGGTTTCGTACAGGACCTGGTGCGCGGGCCACTGAGGCGATTTCGTCAGCAGTATCCGGAAATCACGGTGTCGGTGGATATTACCGGCACCACCGAAATCCTGCGGCGCATCAGCGAAGACGATGCCGAATTGGGGCTCGTCTACAACGCCCCTGCGGACTCACGCATTGTCACGCGCGGCGCTTGCGTACAGCCGATGTGCGCCGTCGTCGGCAACAGCCACGCGCTACGCAACGCTCCCCATTTGCAATTCGAGGAGCTGACTCGCTGGCCAGTTGCACTGATGAATGGAAGCTACGGGATTCGTCAGCTACTGGGCCATGTGGAATATTCACGGAAAGTTCGCCTCGATGCAGTCCTGACCACCAATCAGATTTCCGTGCTCAAGGCCTTCGTCGCCACAGGCCAAGGCATCACGCTACTTCCCCCCTTCTCGATATCCCACGAGCTTTCACTGGGGGAGCTGCATGCCATACCCATTCTCGACGACACCCTGAAAAGTGCCGAAGCTCACCTGATCACCCGCGCGGGCCGTCATCTGTCTCCGGCTGCAAATCAATTCGTTGCGTTCTGCTTGCGCGATATGACGGCGTTTCGCCCACCCGCAGCAGACGCGCCCCAGTGAAAGAGGCGCATTGGTATGCACTTAGGGCACCAAGGGTAGCTCGCGCTTGTGCTGGGTCTTGTCGTAGGTCTGCACGATCGCCTGGTAGGCGGTGTCGCTGACCGGCTTGCCCTGCAGGAAGGCGTCGATGTCTTCGTAGCTGACGCCGTGCACCTGCTCGTCCGGGATGCCGGGGCGTTCGTCTTCCAGGTCGGCGGTCGGCACTTTCGAGAACACCGACGCAGGCGCGCCCAGGCGTTCGGCGATGCGCCGTACCTGGCCCTTGACCAGGCCGCTGAGCGGCGCGAGGTCGCAGGCGCCGTCGCCGAACTTGGTGAAGAAGCCCATCACCGCTTCGGCGGCGTGGTCGGTGCCGATCACCAGGCCGTTGCGGGCGTTGGCTACGGTGTATTGGGCCAGCATGCGCATGCGCGCCTTGGTGTTGCCTAGCACGAAGTCGCGGCGCGCCGAGGTCAGCTCACCCAGCTCGCCGATCTGCTTGGCCAGGCCGGAGACCGCCGGGGCGATGTCGATGGTCTGCACTTCGTCGGCGGCGATGAAGGCCAACGCGGCCTGGGCGTCGGACTCGTCGTGCTGCACGTTGTGCGGCAGGCGGATGGCGACGAAGCGGTAGGCCTGATCGCCCGTCTCGCTGCGCAGTTGCTCGACGCTCAGCTGCGCCAGGCGGCCAGCCGCCGAGGAGTCCACGCCACCGCTGATGCCGAGCACCAGCACCTTGGTGCGCGAGGCGGTCAGGGTGTTCTTGATGAAGGCGATGCGCTTGGCGATCTCGGCGTCAACGTCGGCGTCCGAGGTGAAGGGCGCGATCACGCCCAGTGCGTTGGCGATTTCAGCTTGGCGATTGCTCATGAGGAAGCTCCCTGATTCGCGTCGATACGAAAAACGTGTTTGAGGTAGGTGACGAAGTTCGGGTCGCGACACTGGGTCTTGCCCGGCGTGTCGGAGATCTTCGCCACCGGCTGGCCGTTGCAGTCGATCATCTTGATGACGATATTCATCGGCTCGACACCGGGGATGTCGCAGGTCAGGTTGGTGCCGATGCCGAAGCTCACATGAATGCGATCATGCAGCGCGCGGTACAGTTCAAGCGCCTTGGGCAGGGTCAGGCCGTCGGAGAAGATCAGCGTCTTGCTCATCGGGTCGATGCCCAGCTTCTCGTAGTGGGCGATGGCTTTTTCGGCCCACAGCAGCGGGTCGCCGGAGTCGTGGCGCAGGCCGTCGAACAGCTTGGCGAAGTACAGATCGAAGTCGCCGAGGAAGCTGTCCATGCCGATGGTGTCGGTCAGGGCAACCCCGAGCAGGCCGCGGTATTCCTTGACCCAGCACTCCAGCGCCACCTTCTGGCTGTCGATCAGCCGCGGGCCGAGCTGCTGGTGAGCCATGAACCACTCGTGGGCCATGGTGCCCAGAGGCCGCAGCTCCAGCTCGCGGGCCAGGTGCACGTTGCTGGTGCCGACGAAACGGCCCGGAAAATCATGCTTGAGGATGTTCACCACTTCCTCCTGCACACGGTAGGAGAAGCGCCGGCGGGTACCGAAATCGGCCACCTGGAAGCCCGCCAGTTCATCGGCAGTGGCTTCGCCCTTGAGCCAGTCGAGCTTGCGATACAGCTGCTCGCGCACCTGCTCGATCACCACTTCGCGGTAGCGATAGCGGTTGCGTACCTCGGAGATGATCGCCAGCAGCGGGATCTCGTAGAGGATCACGTGCAGCCATGGGCCGCGCACGCGGATCGCCAGTTGGCCGGCGTCGTCGGTGCCGACATGCACGTAGCGCATGTTGAAGCGGAACAGGCTGAGGAAGCGGATGAAGTCGGCCTTGATGAACGGGATCTTCTCCAGGTAGGCCAATTGATCCGGGGTGATCGAGGTGTTGACCAACTGTTCGATCTGGTAGCGGATCTCGGCCAGGTAGGGCGTCAGATCCTCGTTGCTGCGGCAGCGAAACTCCCACTCCACTTCGGCGTTGGGGTAGTTGTGCAGCACCGCCTGCATCATGGTCAGCTTGTAGAAATCGGTGTCCAGCAGGTTCTGGATGATGCTGGGGGCGAATACGCTCTCACTCATGGTCACTCTCCTCGAGGCGGGCCAGCTCGTTGTCGAGCGCTCCGCCATCGGCGCAGATGATGATGCCCTGCGCGCGCATCTGATCGATGGCTTGCGTCGCGCCGGCTTCGGAAATGGCCCGGCACGCCGGAAGATACAGCAACACCTCGAGGCCGGCGCTACGCAGTTGCAGCGCGGTGTTCTTCACGCAGAAGTCCAGGGCCAGCCCGCCGACCACCACGGCCTCGACACCGGCCACCTTCAGGTACTCGATGGCGCCCGTGCTGCGCTTGCCGGCCAGATCGTGGAAGCAGGCGCCGTAAGGGTGCAGATCAGGTTCGACACCCTTCCACACGAAGAAGTCATAGTCGATTGGCGCCGGCAGCTCATCGAGCAGCTCGAAGCCAGGCGTACCCGGCACGCAGTGGCTGACCCAGGTCAGATCGGCGTTGGCGTGGCTCAGGGGCTGCAGCATCTGGTCGTGGCTGTCGACCACCCACAGGGCGTTGGGGGCATGGGCGTCCTTGCTGCCCAGGCGCAGGGTGCCACGACGCGCCATGTCGTTGAGCGGCGCGGCGATCTCATGGCCGCCGGCCACCGGCAACTCATCGGGGCACAGGCTGGTGAAGCCCTTTTGCGCATCGACATCGAACGTGGCGATCTTCATCTGGCACCTCCTCTACATGGAGCCGCATCGCTGCGGGGTGGACACATATTCCACCAGGTGTATTATGTATGTCAACACCCACCTGCAAGGAGAATCACCATGCAGCCCTCGCCTCTGCAGTGCTTCGCGGCAGGCCACGATGAACCAGCGCCGCAACGCTTCGCGTTGGCCGTCTACGGCGGCGCCTTCGACCCGCCCCACGCGGGCCATGCCAGCGTGATCCGCCGGGTATTGGAAACCAGCGAGCAGGTACTGGTGGTGCCCAGCTATCGCCATGCCGACGCCAAGCGCATGGCAGACTTCGACCTGCGCTGCGCCTGGGTCGAGCGCCTGGCCGCGCGTTTCGGTGATCGGGTACGCTGCTGCAGCCTGGAACGCGAGCTGGGCGCCGATGGCCGGGTGATCTACAGCTATGACCTGCTCAGTTGCCTGGCCGAACGCCATGGGCTACCCACCGAGCGCCTGGCGCTGGTGATTGGCGAAGACAACTGCACGCGGCTAACGACCTTTTACCGCGCCGCCGAGCTGCGCCAGCGCTTCGGCCTGTTGGTCGCCGGTGAGGAGATGACCGTGCACAGCAGCGCGATTCGGGCGATGATCGCCGCCGGGCAAGCGATCCCCGAGGCCTGGCAGTTGCCGGAGATCCACAGCGAGATGACGATTTACAGGAGGTCCGTTTGAGTTCTGTTGAGGTATTGGCAAGCGTGGATCTGGTCGCTCTGCGCCTGGATGCCGAGAGCCGCGGGCTGCATGTGCTGCTGCACCGCCGCGAGCGCGAACCGTTTCTGGGCCAATGGGCGCTGCCGGGGGTGATCGTCAATGGCAGCACCCGCGACGCCAACCTCGAAGCCGCCGCCCACCGCGTGCTGCGCGACAAGGCCCAGGTGTTGCCGCGCCACCTCGAACAGGTCGGCACCGAGGGCAGTGCCGAGCGTGATCCCCGTGGCTGGTCGATGAGCACCTATTACCTGGCCCTGCTGGCACCGGATACCGAGACCGCTGACGACGGCCTGCGCTTCGTGCCACTCGACGAGGTGCTGGACGGGCGCCTCGCCCTGCCCTTCGATCACCGCCAACTGGTGCGCCTGAGCGTCGAGCGCCTGGCCGGTAAATCCGTCTACACCAGCCTGCCGCTGTACCTGGCGCCGCTACGCTTCACCGTGCTCGATGCCCTGAACGCCGCCCAGGCCTGCCTGGGCACGACGATCAATAACACCTCGCTGCGCAAGCGCCTGGAAAAGATGAAGGACGCCGGCTGGATCCGCGACACCGGCGAGAAGAACTTTCCGAAAATGGGCCGCCCCCAGCAATTGTGGGAGCTGACCGATCAGGCCGAGGGCGTGTTCGTATTCGACCGCAGCCTGTTGGCGGATCGAGCAAGCAGCTGACCAGCACTCTCGTAGCCTGGGTCGAGCGCAGCGATACCCAGGTTGGCTTTCCCGGGTGTCGCGTCGCCCGACCCGGGCTGCCTATCTTCTTTACTGCCGCATGCTGATGGCCAAGCGATTGAAGGCATTCATCAGCGAAATGGCATAGGTCAGGTCACTGATCTGCACGTCATCGAAATGCGCCTTGAGCGGCTCGAAGACTTCATCCGGCGCATGGGTGCGGGCGATGTCGGTGAGCGATTCGGCCCAGGCCAGGGCAGCCCGCTCGGCCTCACTGAAGTGCCCACTGATATGCCAGCCCGCCAGGCTGTCGAGCTTGGCCTGGGGCGTGCCGCCGTCGCGCAGCGCCCTGGCGTGCATCTCCAGGCAGAAGGCGCAGCCGTTGATCTGCGAAATGCGCAGGTACACCAACTCGATCAGCGGCAGGCCCAGGCTGCTGCCGGCCAGAGCTTTCTTGGCGGCCAACAGGCCCTTGTAAATGTCTGGCGAGAGTTGGCTGTAGGGCAGGCGTAAGGTACTCATGGGGCAATCTCCGTAGCAGAGTCGAAATAGAAACGGGTGGTGCGTTGCAGTTGCGGTATCGCGTCGTCGAGGGCCGCCTGTATCGCGTCGCGGCCATGGGCCAGGCCTTGCAGGTGAACGAAAGCCACCTCGGTAATGCCCAGGGTGCTCAGTACGTGGCGCAGGTAGGCCGTGAGAAAATCCGGCTGCCGGGCCCGCGGCCCTTGATAGAAGCCGCCGGCACTGACCAGCACCAGGGTCGGCCGGTCCTGCAGCAGGCCGACCTTGCCCTGGGGCGTGGCAGCGAAGCTGCGGTGAATGCGCAGCACGTAATCGATCCACAGCTTGAGCGCGGCCGGCACCGTGAAGTTGTGCATCGGCGTGACGATGATCAGGCAGTCGCTGGCCTCCAGTTCGGCGATCAGCGTTTCCGAGCAGGCGAAGCCCGGCGCATCGAAGGCCGCGTTGCCGGTCAATGCGGTCGCATAGTCGGCGCCGAGCGGTGGCAGCGGTTCGCCAACCAGATTGCGTTCAACTAACTCGGCATCAGGCCAGCGCGTGGCGATCAGCCGGCGTGCAAGTTGGCTGCCATGGGCGTGCTGCTGATGGGGGCTGCATTCGAGCAGCAGGATGCGCTTCATGCCGTCACCTGCGGCAGCACTTCGACGAAGTGCAGGCCCCGCGCCAGCAAGCCCTGGCGATAGTAGAAGCGCTGGCCGAACGCGTTGCCCAGAGCGGTGTCGAGCACCAGATGAGCGTGGCGGCTGTCGATCGCTTCGCGGCGCACCGCCTCGATCAACAGGCCACCGACGCCGCTGCGCTGCTCGGTGGGCAGCACGATCAGGTCATCGACATAGACGAAGCGTCCGTACAGGGTATTTTCCTGCAGCCGGTAGCCGGCCAGGCCGACCACCTGATCGCCTTGGCAGGCGGCCAGCAGCCGATAGCCCTGACTGGCCTGGCGCTGTACCTGGGCGACGAAGGCCTGAGCATCGATGAGATGGGGGCGTAGCTCACGCATCAGCGCAAAGCAGGCCAGACACTGGACGGAATCCTGCACGGCGCGCAGGGTAATGGGATGAGACATGGTGGCGTCCTCGATATCGGATGGACGCCAGATTACTCAGCACATAGCCCACTCAATAGAACCAAGATGACTTAAAGTCATTGGTCCATCTTTCAGCGAGTCATTCGCCTTGCCGCATGGGCATGCGATCGATGGTGCGGAAGATCGCCTGCAGATCGGCATCGGCGCCCTGCTGAATCTTCTTGCCACCATCCTTGCCGACCAGAATCACCTGGGGCCGGGCATTGCCGGCGTCCAGCGCCAGCAGCAGGCGCTTGGTGGCGATGGCATCCAGCGGCTGCTCGTTACGCTGCCCCTGCTTGCCGATCACGGTATAGAGCACCATGTCGCGCTCGACGAACGCCTCGCGGTTGGCCGGCTCACGCAACGCGGCCTGCACCCGCATCAGCAGGGGATCATCGGCGCTGGCGGCCAGTACGATCAGCGGCCGGGTCTTCCAGCGCTCAGCCTCAAGCGGATCCTCGCTGGCATGGGCCAGCAGCGGCAGCGCCGAGAGCAGCAGGGTCGCGAAACGCTTCATGGCCGTTCTCCCCGGCGGGATCGCTCCCGCCGTTCAGCGATGCGGATGCCTTCAGTACGACAGGTACGAAGAGCGCGTCAGCCCCAGGCGCAGGGCATCCAGGAACTGGGTACGCTCACGGGCGCTGATGCGCGCGCTGGCGACCTTGTCACGGTAATGGGTCATCAGTTCCTCGGGCGACAGGTGCACGTAACGCAGCATGTCCTCGATGGTGTCGTGGGTCTCGATACCGGCGTGGTAGATGCTGCCGTCGGCGTTCTGGTAGATGTTCACCGAGTCGGTGTCACCGAACAGGTTGTGCATGTCGCCGAGAATTTCCTGATAGGCGCCGACCAGGAAGATGCCCAGCACGTAATCCTCGCCATCACGCAGCTCGTGCACCGGCAGGCTGGTTTCGATGGACTGCTCGTCGACGTACTGGTTGATCTTGCCGTCCGAGTCGCAGGTCAGGTCCTGCAGCACCGCGCGGCGCAGCGGCTCCTCGTCCAGGCGGTTGAGCGGCAGGATCGGCAGGATCTGACCAATGGCCCAGGTGTCCGGCAGGCTCTGGAACACCGAGAAGTTGCAGATGTACTTGTCGGCCAGCTTGTCGTTGAGCTCGTCGAGCACCTGACGATGGGAACGCTGGCGTGCCTTGAGCTGGTTGTACAGGCGGCGGCAGATCGAGAAATAGCACTGCTCGGCCAGGGCCTTCTGCGGCAGGTCGAGCTTGCCGGCGGAGTATTGCCCGGCCGCCTCGCTGACGTAGTGGGTGGCGCGCCAGTAGGTTTCGGCGACCATTTCCGGGTCGCTGTCGTCGAGCA
The DNA here is from genome assembly GCF_001945445.1 of Pseudomonas sp. PA27(2017). GTDB lineage: Bacteria > Pseudomonadota > Gammaproteobacteria > Pseudomonadales > Pseudomonadaceae > Aquipseudomonas. Next base: position 178,797 of record NZ_MSXW01000016.1, on the reverse strand, counting down.
GGTCGATCAGCACCTGCAGCACTTCGGGCTGTTCGATGCTGCGGTCGATTTCCGGCACGTCGTCGTTGTGGCGCTCGACGTCAGTCACCTGCACCAGCAGCACGGCATGGTGCGCGGTCATCGCCCGGCCGCTCTCGGAGAAGATGTGCGGGTGGGGGATTTCCTGGCGGTCGCAGAATTCCTTGAGCATGTCGACCACCGCGTCGGCGTAGTCTTCCATGTCGTAGTTGATCGAGCTGGCGTTGCGCGAGTGGGTGCCGTCGTAGTCCACGCCCAGGCCGCCGCCCACATCGATATGGTCGACCGGCAGGCCCAGCGCGCGCAGTTCGCCGTAATAGCGGATGGCTTCGCGAAAGCCCTTGCGGTAGTCGGCGATGTTGGCGATCTGCGAGCCCATATGGAAGTGCAGCAGGCGGATGCCCTGATCCAGGCCGGCCTTGCGGAAACGCTCGACCACCGACAGCAACTGCGCGGCGGACAGGCCGAACTTGGACTTCTCGCCTCCGGTATCCGCCCACTTGCTCGATGCCAGGGACGACAGGCGCACGCGCAGACCGATCTGCGGGGCTACCTTGAGCTCGGCGGCCTCGTCGATCACCAGGGCGACTTCCGACTCCTTCTCGATGACGATGAACACGTTGTGGCCAAGCTTCTGGCCCATCAGCGCCAGGCGGATGAACTCGCGATCCTTGTAGCCGTTGCAGACGATGGTGCCGCCCTTCGGCGCCAGCGCCAGGACGGCCAGCAGCTCAGGCTTGGAGCCGGCTTCCAGGCCGATTGAAACGTTCTCGGTGGCGATGATGTTCTCCACCACCGCTTCCTGCTGGTTGACCTTGATCGGGTACAGCGCGGTGTAGCGATTGCCGTACTCCAGGCGCGCGATGCTGGCGTCGAAAGCGCCAGTGAGCTTGCGTACGCGGTCCTGCAGGATGTCGGGGAAACGCACCAGCAACGGCAGCGACAGGCCGCTCTGGCGCAGCTCCTCGACCTGCTCATGGAGATCGATGGGCGTGCTGCCCGGGCCGTTGGGGCGCACTTCGACGCGGCCGGCGTCGTTGATCGAGAAGTAACCCGCGCCCCAATGGCGGATGCCATAGACACTGCGGCTGTCGGCCACCGTCCATTGGCTTCCATCGTCCTTGCGTGTGCGTCGTGCGGCCATCGAGGGTTCCCCTGTAGCAGATAGGCTGATGCTGTCGATACGGTCGGGCGAGCATAGAGCCTGGAAATGACGATTGCTCGGCAGTGGACTGGCCGAGCAGTGAGTAAGTTTAGATAGTCACGGGTAGCGGCGTTCAGCCGCCGGATTTCTTGGCTTTGAAACCGCGCTTGATCAGCTCGGCGAGCAGTAGTTCGACATGGTCGCCCTGGATTTCGATAACGCCATCTTTCAGCGCACCACCGCAACCACAGCGTTTCTTCAGCGCAGAGGCCAGCTCCTTGAGCGGCTCTTCTGCCAGGGGCACGCCCGTGACGGTAGTCACCGTTTTGCCGCCGCGGCCTTTGGTCTCGCGGCGCACCCGGGCAATGCCGTCGCCCTCGGGAATCGCCGTACGCGAACAGGTACAGGCGTCCACCGGCTGCGAGCAATCCGGGCAATGCCGGCCTGCGTCCGTGGAAAACACCAGGCCACCGAGGCCGGCGAATGAAGAGGCTTTCTTGGCCACCGCGTTTTTTCCTCAGTGGATGGGAGCGGCGCAGTGTAACGACAAAGGCCGGCAATGCTAAGAAGCGAAATGCGCCAACCCCTGATGGATTGGCGACTCCACGGGGTGATCAGCGATTGGCGAGATAGTGCTGCAGCGCCTGCAGCGAGTCGGGGCAATAGGGCTTGAGCTCGGTATCGCGCTGCGCCGCTTCGAGGGTCATGAAGCGCGCCTCCAGAACCTCTTCGGGCTGCAGCACCAGCGGCGCGTCGGAGACGGCCGAGAACACCGCGCACCAGATACGGTTCTCCGGCTGATCGAAGAAGAAGCGGCCATGGTCGCGCAGCACCGCATCGCGGATGCCCAACTCTTCGGCCAGCTCGCGCTCGGCCGACTGCGCGTAGCCTTCGCCCGCCGCCACCATACCGCCGGCGGCAATATCCCAGAACCCGGGATAGACCGCCTTGCTCAGGGTGCGCCGGTGCACGCACAGCTCACCGGCAGCATTGAAGAGCAGGATGAAGGTGCCGCGGCCGATCAGGCCGCGCTGACGCAGTTCCGCCCGGGGCAGCGCGCCGAGCACGTCGTCATGTTCGTCGACCCAGGCGATCAGCTCGGCATCCGAGGCAGCGCGGTGCGCCACCTCGGCGTTGGCAGCAGCCATCGATCAGCCCTGGGACAGCAGCTGACGCAGGTCGATCACCGCAGCGTTGGCCCGCGAGATGTAGTTCGCCATGACCAGCGAGTGGTTGGCGAGGATGCCGTAGCCGCTGCCATTGAGCACCATAGGACTCCACAGCGTGGCCTGGGCGGCCTCCAGCTCACGAATGATCTGCCGTACGCTGACGGTGGCATTCTTCTTGGCCAGCACGTCGGCGAAATCGACTTCGATGGCGCGCAGCAGGTGCGACAGCGCCCAGGCCTGACCGCGTGCTTCGTAGAACACGTTGTCGATCTGCAGCCATGGGGTTTCGTAGGTGCGCTCGGTCACCTCTGGCACCTGGCCTTCGGCCAGTTCGGTGGTCTCGGTCACCTCGGTGTTCAGGCGCACCTGGCCGACGCTGGCCGACAGGCGCTGGGACAGCGAGCCCAGGCGGGTAGCGACGTCGCCGAACCAGTTGTTGAGGTTGTCGGCACGGGTGTAGAAGCGCGCACCGCCCTGGCCCGGCTCGGACAGGCGAGCGAGGTAGCGGTCCAGAGAGTTGATGCCTTCGCGGTACTCGGACTCGGCAGCCGGCAGAGCCCAACTGCGATGGTCGAAGTTGAAGCGTGGCTCGGCACGGGCCAGGTCGCCGTCCTCGGTGGATTGCGATTGCGAACGGGCGAAGTCCTTGCGCAGCGCGCGGGAGAAATCGCGCACCTGCACCAACACGCCGTATTCCCAGCTCGGCATGTTATCGAGCCACAGGCCCGGCGGCGCCAAGTCGTTGGACAGGTAGCCGCCCGGCTTGTCGAGCAGGGTCTGGGCGACCTGTTTGAGGGTTTCCACCGTGGTGTAGCCGTTGACCACCTGGCGCTGGCTGCTTTCAGCCGCGGCCTGCACGCGCTGTTGCACCGGGAACAGGTCCGGCTCCTGGCTCCAGTACCAGCCGACGACCAGCGCCACCAGCAGATAGATACCCAGCAAACCGATGACGACACGGCCGAACCCGCCGCCCAGGCGACGGCGAGATCCAGAGCTGGCACCGTCATCGGCATGGGCGGTGCCGGTGGTGCGGTTCTTCCAATCGAGCATGGCGATTATCCTTTGATCAACGACGTACAGGGCTTCGACCACAGGCCCATGGGAGGGTTGCGCTAATACTTGAGCGCCCCATGGCCTGCATCGAGGCTACGCTGCCACTATAAGGGAAGGCTGCCCTGCTGCGCAGCGCAGTAAGCTGTTCACGACGTAACGGTACGGAACCAGCCGCTTTGACGAGAGTCTGCAAATGCCATGGCCAAGGCTGCGGGACGATTCACAACAATGGCGTCAAGAGAATGGCAAAATAACCGGCCAGTGATAGCATGAGGCCATCACCGCTAGGCCCACGCCACCACATGCAGATTGACAGGCCATGACCGAGCAAGAAGATCCCAGCCGCGACCGACTCAAACAGCACTTCGCCCAGCGGGTGATCCACCAGGCCCGTCAGGTTCTGGAAGTCTGGCAGCGCCTGCAGCGTGGCGAATGGAACGACGCCGGCATGCAGGAACTGCAGGAAGCGGCGCAACTGCTGCAGCGCTATGCCGAGCGTTTCGACCAGGTCGAGCACCGCGAACTGGGCAAGCGCATCGTCGCCTGCCTGGGCGTGGTGGACGCCAACCGGGGCCGCCTCAACAGCGAGGTGATCAGCGAGCTCAACCAACTGATGCAGCGCCTGTCGCGCACCGGCCTGCGTCACGGCGACCGTTTCGAGCACACCACGCTGCCGCCCCTGCGCAAACCCGTTTATCTGGCCCTGCAGCATCTGGAGCGCGCCGAGCGCCTGGCGCAGCAACTGGAATTCTTCGGCATGAACGCCAAGCCGCTGGACACCGCCAACGCCTTTCGCGCAGCGATGCTCGAGCGCCACCCGGCGGCCATCGTCATGGAAATCGACTTCGCCGGCGCCGGTAATGGCCTGCAACTGGCCCAGGCCGTTCAGGAAGGCCTGCAGGAAAAGATTCCGGTGCTGTTCTACAGCCACGAAGACACCGACACGCCGACACGCCTGGCCGCGGTTCGCGCTGGCGGGCGCGAATTCTTCACCGGCTCGATGGATGCCTCGAGCCTGCTGGAGCGGATCGAGGTGTTGACCCACGTCGCACAGTACGAGCCCTACCGCGTGCTGATCGTCGACGACTCCCGCGCCCAGGCCACCCATACCGAGCGGGTGCTCAACAGCGCCGGCATCGTCACGCGCACGCTCACCGAGCCGATCCAGGCGATGGACGAGCTGGCCGAGTTCCAGCCGGACCTGATCATCCTCGACATGTACATGCCGGCCTGCAACGGCACCGAACTGGCCCAGGTGATCCGCCACAACGATCGCTACGTCAGCGTGCCGATCATCTACCTGTCCGCCGAAGACGACCTCGACAAGCAGCTCGACGCGATGAGCGAGGGTGGTGACGACTTCCTCACCAAGCCGATCAAGCCGCGCCACCTGATCGCCACGGTGCGCAACCGCGCCGACCGGGCCCGCAGCCTCAAGGCGCGAATGGTACGCGACAGCCTCACTGGGCTGTTCAACCATACTCACACCCTGCAACTGCTCGAAGACGCTCGCTTTCGCGCCCAGCGCGATGAGCAACCGCTGAGCTTCGCGATGATCGATATCGATTACTTCAAGAAGGTCAACGACAACTACGGCCACCCCATGGGCGACCGGGTGATCAAGAGCCTGGCGCTGTTTCTCAAACAGCGTTTGCGCAAGAGCGACTGCATCGGCCGCTACGGCGGCGAGGAGTTCGCGGTGGTGATGCCCAACACCGATGCAAGGACTGCCGCCAAGGTGCTGGACGAAGTGCGCGCACGTTTTGCCGAGATCCACTACCCGGCCCACCCCCATGACCTGAGCTGCACCTTCAGCTGCGGTATCGCCGAACTGGGCGATGACCTGGACAGCAAGCACCTGTCGCAACGCGCCGACGAGGCGCTGTACCGCGCTAAGAACGGCGGTCGCAACCGCATCGAAACCTATGGCTGAGCTACTCTTGACGCGCAACCGCATGTCGGTTGCATGGCGTCATTAACACGACGCACCTTGAAGCGTAACCACGCTGTCATAAAGGCGCCATAACGTACCGAGCATCGCCGCACTGCATAGCGCAGTGCCAGCATCGATCGGACGTCAAATCAGCCCCATGCGCCTCAAATCCCTCACCAACCTCAACACCCTCTTGCTGGTCGGCATCGGCATTGCCCTGGCCTGCACATTGTGGTGGTCGCAGCGGGCATTGGAGCGCCCTTACGTGCTGATGGAGCAGTACCTGGAACTCTCGCAACAATTCCAGCGCGAGGCCGCCGGCAACATTCTCGGCTATCTGGACAGCGGCGACGCCCTGCGTCACAGCGCCGCCCTGCAGAACCTCGACGCGCTACAGGCCAATGTCGATGAACTGCCGACCAGCCTTGCCGGTGACCTGGGCAGCAGCCTGGGCGAGCTGAAGGCGTTCGCTGCCGAGCAACTGCTCGCCGCCGGAAAGCTGTCCGGCGACCCACAGGGGCTGCTGATCCAGGCCGAACGGGAAATGGCCGATACCTTGGCAGGGCTCGCGCGCTACGCCGACGAGGGCCAGGGCGAAACCGCCAACGCCTATCGCGCGCCGCTGTTCGAGGCCTCACAGCACCTGAGCCGCCTGGCCCTGGCGCGTACCAAGCTGGTCAGCAGTGGGCGCGCCGAACTGGCCGCCGACGTGGAACGCGAAGTGCAGGCGCTGCTGGCCCAGGCCGGCAGGATCAACGGGCTGTCGCTGCTCGGCGTGACGGAGCAAGCGGCCTCCAGCGATGCCTTCGCCTCGTTGATGGGGCTGGCGAGCGACAGCCAGGAGAACCAAGCGCAAGATCGCGGTATCGCCCTCAAACGTGAGCTCGACAGCCTGCTGGCACGCTACCCGGGTGAACTGGCGCGCACCCAGGCACTGATCGAACAGCGCGCGCAATTGTCAGCCACCACCCGCGCCCGGCTGGATGCGGTGCAGCAATCATTCACCGCCCTGGAGCCTCAGGTGCGCGCCGAGCATGCTCGCATCCAGGGCGAAGTGCGGCTGATGCTCGGCATCATGGTGGCGATGATCCTGCTCATCGCGCTGATCATCGATACCCTGCAGCGCCGCCTCAGCCGCCTGCTCGAACGCCTGGTGCCGGCGCTCTCGGCCTGGGCGGAGGGGGATTTCGCCAGCGAGGTCCACCTGGCCACCAACACCCGAGAACTGCGTGATATCGAAGAGTCGCTCAATCGCCTGCGCCGTTATCTGGTCGAACTGGTCGGCACCATTCACCAGCACGCGGCCAACGTGTCGGCCTCCAGCCGAACCCTGGCCGACCTGAGCAGCGGCCTGCACGAGGGCGCCGAGCGCCAGGCCAGCGATACCGCGCAGATTCGCGACGCATTGGGCGAGCTGGAGGCAACCATCCTGCAAGTGGCCGACGACGCCAGCCAGACAGCCACCGCCGGCCGCGATGCCGACCGCGCCCTCGCCCAGGGCCAGAAGGTAATCGGCAATAGCCTCTTCGGCCTGCATGCGCTGGTCGAGGAGGTGCAGGGCAATGCCCAGGCCATCGAGCACCTGGCCACGGAAACCGCCACCATCGGCAGCGTGCTGACGGTGATCCGCAGCATCGCCGAACAGACCAACCTGTTGGCCCTCAACGCAGCCATCGAGGCGGCGCGCGCCGGTGAAGCCGGGCGCGGTTTCGCCGTGGTCGCCGACGAGGTGCGCTCGCTGTCGCTGCGCACCAGCTCGGCCACCGCGCAGATTCAGGAGGTGATCGGTCGCCTGCAGCAAGCCGCCAATGACTCGGTGCAGGCCATGAGAAGCCAGGTCGAACATGCCGAGGCGACCGCCGAACAGGCCCGCACCGCCGATGGCGCGCTGGACGAGATCGTCGGCGCCATCGGCACCATCGCCAGCAAGGCTGCGCGCATCGCCGAGGCAACGGCCTACCAGGGCAGCGCCGTCAGCGAGATTCGTGACCACAGCGAGCGCATTCACCAGCTGGGTGGCGACAACCTGCAACGCATCGGCCAGGGCCGCGCGCAGAGCGTAGAGTTGCAGACGCTGAGCGGTCAGCTGGATCAGGCGGTGCAGGCGTTTCGCGTGTAAGCGAAGAAAAAGGCAGAAGCAGCCGTTCTGCCGATCCACTGTGGGAGCGCGCCATGCGCGCGAAAAATCACGGGCATGGCCCGTTCCCACGAGTGTCGGTCGGCCGTCCGTTCCCGCCACGAACCCGCCACCTGCGCGGCCTTATGCCGCACAATTCCTCCCAAGGGCAGGCGTCCTCAAGCCAGGCGCAACCGTCAGTTGCAGCACGCCCCATGGCAGGGATCGCTGGCTCCGCTATCATGGCGCGATCAATGCCCCACGAGATGCCCATGCCACGTCTTATCTGCCTGCTGCTGTTGTTCGTCGTCCTGCCTGCCGGCGCTGGGGTGTTCGACAGCCGCCCGAATGCCGCGCCGCTGGGCCAGGCACTGAACAACAGCGACGACTTCCTGCCGGTACGCGAGGCCTTCAAACTCAGCCTGGTCAGCAGCTCGCCGACGTCTGCGAAAGTGCGTTTCGTTGCGGCCGAGGGCTATTACCTGTATCGCCACCAGTTCAAATTCAAGATCGAACCGGCAGCGCTGGCCGGTGCGCCCGTCGAGGTGCCGGAAGGTCTGCACAAGAACGATCAGTACTTCGGCGATGTGCAGGTGTTCTATGAAGTGCTGGATGTCGACATCCCACTGAACAACCCGGACGACAAGCCGCTCAACCTCGCCGTCACCTATCAGGGCTGTGCGGACAAGGGCCTGTGCTATCCACCGGAAACCGAGACGCTGGCCATCAATGGCGGCGCTGCTGCCGCCCAGGTCGATGGCGCAGGTACGCCCGCAACCGGCAAAACCACCTGGAGCTGGACCGACCTGGCGCTGATGTTCGCTGCCGGCCTGACGCTGACCTTCACGCCTTGCGTGCTGCCCATGCTGCCGATTCTCTCCGGCGTGGTGCTACGCGGCCGGCCGAGCAAGAGCCGCGGCCTGGTGTTATCGCTGGCCTACGTGCTGCCAATGGCCGCCTGCTACGCCGCGCTCGGCGCGCTGATGGGGTTGTTCGGCGCCAAGCTCAACCTGCAGGCCATGCTGCAGTCGCCGTGGATTCTGGTGCCCTTCGCACTGTTCTTCGCGCTGTTCGCGGTGGCCATGTTCGGCGTCTTCGAACTGCGCCTGCCGGCGTTCGTTCGTGAACGCCTGGACCGCAAGGCCGCGCAGACCCAAGGCGGCACCATCGCCGGCGCGGCGACGCTGGGCGTGCTGTCCAGCCTGATCGTTTCACCGTGCATCACCGCGCCGTTCACTGCGCTGCTCCTCTATATCAGCAGCACCGGCGATGCCGCAGGCGGCGCCCTGCAATTGTTCGCTCTGGGCCTGGGCATGGGCACGCCGCTGGTGATCTTCGCCGCAGGTGGAGGCGCCCTGCTGCCCAAATCCGGCACCTGGATGGTCGCCGTGCGCAACGCCTTTGGCGTGATGCTGCTGGGCGTCTCGGTATGGCTACTCGAACGGGTGCTGCCGGGGCAGATTTCCCTGGCGCTGTGGGGGCTGCTGGCCGCCGGCGTCGCGCTGTTCCTCGGCGCCCTGGAATTCACCGCCAAAGATGAACGCGGCAAGCTCGCCCAACTGCTCGGGCTGGCACTGCTGGTCTACGCACTGGCGGCCTGGACGGGCGCTCTGAAGGGCAACGACGATCCGTTGCAGCCCCTCGCGGGCGATATCGCCAGCACTCAATCGAAAACCGCCGGTAGCTGGCAGACGGTCAGCACGCCTGCCGAGCTGGACGCCGCGTTAACCGAGGCCAAGAGCAGCGGCCAGCCGCTATTGCTCGACTGGTACGCCGACTGGTGCATCAGTTGCAAGAAGATCGAGCGCGAAGTGTTCCATTCTGCGCAGATTGGCCCGCAATTGACCGACTATCGCCTGCTGCGTTTCGACATGACCGACAGCACCGCCGCCCAGCGCGCGTTGCTGGATCGCTATGGCCTGTTCGGGCCACCGGCGATCCAGTTGTTCGCCGCCAACGGGCAGGAAATGCAGGAATTGCGGGTAGTCGGGGAAATCGATGCGCAGGGCTTTTCCGAGCGTCTGCAAAGCGCGCGAGAACGATTCTAGGCAATTCGGTCACATATTCGGCCAACCCTGCACGGATCGTGCTGACTACTCCCAAAAACTGGACAGCCCTACGGCACTTCTGGCAGAGTCCGCGCAGCTAAAAAGAAGGAAGCCCGGATCATGTCGACCCTGCTGGTTTTGCACGGCCCCAATTTGAACCTGCTCGGCACCCGAGAGCCAGGCACCTATGGCGCCACCACGCTGGAACAGATCAACCTCGACCTGGAACAACGCGCCCGTGAAGCCGGCCATCATCTGCTGCACCTGCAGAGCAACGCCGAGTACGAACTGATCGAACGCATCCACGCCGCCCGCGGCGAAGGCGTCGACTTCATCATCATCAACCCGGCAGCCTTCACCCACACCAGCGTCGCATTACGTGACGCATTGCTGGCGGTGAGCATCCCATTCATCGAAGTGCACCTGTCCAACGTGCACAAGCGCGAGCCTTTCCGGCACCACTCCTACTTCTCCGACGTGGCGGTAGGCGTGATCTGCGGTCTCGGCGCCAGCGGTTATCGGCTGGCCCTCGACGCGGCCCTGGAAAACCTGGCGAGCAAAAACACCTGAAACCGACGCCATGACAGATCATGTGAAAGCGTAGCGAGCGAAGGTCAGGCGAGGCAAAAAACGGCGAAAAAGCGCAGTTTACGAGTTGTAAATGAGCTTTTCGATTGGACTCGCATCCGAGCCGGTTTTTAACGCAGCATGACCGAGCGCAGTAGCTTTCGCATAATCTGCTCAAGCGGCGGTTCATTTACACAACTTGAACGACCCTGACCAGACTGGGAGTTGAACACCTATGGATATTCGCAAAGTCAAAAAACTGATCGAGCTGCTGGAAGAGTCCGGCATCGACGAGCTGGAAATCAAAGAGGGCGAAGAGTCCGTACGCATCAGCCGTCATGGCAAGCAACCGGCTTACGCCCAACCGACCTACGCACCGGCGCCCGCTCCGGTCGCTGCCGCCGCTGCTCCAGTAGCCGCTGCCGCTGAAGCTGCTCCGGCCGCCGCCAAGCTGAACGGCACCGTGGTGCGTTCGCCAATGGTCGGTACCTTCTACCGCGCCGCTTCGCCGACTTCGGCCAACTTCGTTGAAGTCGGTTCGACCGTGAAGAAAGGCGACATCCTCTGCATCGTCGAAGCGATGAAGATGATGAACCACATCGAGGCCGAAACCAGCGGCACGATCGAATCCATCCTGGGCGAGAACGGCCAGCCGGTGGAATACGATCAACCGCTGTTCACCATCGTCTGATGCACGGGGAACCCGTAATGCAGAAGCTGGAAAAAGTTCTGATCGCCAACCGCGGCGAGATCGCCCTGCGCATCCTGCGTGCCTGCAAGGAGCTGGGCATCAAGACCGTGGCCGTGCACTCCACTGCCGACCGCGAGCTGATGCACCTGGCCCTGGCTGACGAATCCGTGTGCATCGGCCCGGCGCCGGGCAACCTGTCGTACCTGAACATCCCGGCCATCATCAGCGCCGCGGAAGTTACCGGTGCCACCGCCATCCACCCCGGCTACGGCTTCCTTGCGGAAAATGCCGACTTCGCCGAGCAGGTGGAAAACTCCGGGTTCGCCTTCATCGGCCCGAAAGCCGACACCATCCGCCTGATGGGTGACAAGGTGTCCGCCAAGGACGCCATGATCAAGGCCGGCGTACCGGTGGTTCCAGGCTCCGACGGCCCGCTGCCGGAAGACGAAGCTCAAGCCCTGCGCATCGCCCGTGAAGTCGGCTACCCGGTGATCATCAAGGCCGCCGGCGGCGGTGGTGGTCGTGGCATGCGCGTGGTGTGGAAGGAAGAAGACCTGATCAAGTCGGCCAAGCTGACGCGCACCGAAGCCGGTGCCGCGTTCGGCAACCCGATGGTCTACCTGGAGAAGTTCCTCGGCAACCCGCGTCACGTGGAAGTCCAGGTGCTGTCCGACGGCCAGGGCAACGCCATCCACCTGTACGACCGCGACTGCTCGCTGCAGCGCCGTCACCAGAAAGTGCTGGAAGAAGCCCCGGCGCCGCTGATCGACGAGAAGGCCCGCGCCGAAGTGCTCAAGCGCTGCGTCGATGCCTGCATCGAGATCGGCTACCGCGGTGCCGGTACCTTCGAGTTCCTCTATGAAGACGGTCGTTTCTACTTCATCGAGATGAACACCCGCGTTCAGGTCGAGCACCCGGTTACTGAAATGGTCACCGGCATCGACATCGTCAAGGAGATGCTCAGCATCGCCGCGGGCAACAAGCTGTCCTACAAGCAGGAAGACATCAAGCTCCTGGGCCACGCTCTGGAGTGCCGCATCAACGCCGAAGACCCGGATAACTTCATGCCTTGCCCCGGCAAGGTGAAGCACTTCCATGCCCCGGGCGGTTTCGGTGTGCGTGTCGACTCGCACCTGTACAGCGGTTACTCGGTACCGCCGAACTACGACTCGCTGATCGGCAAGCTGATCACCTACGGCGTGACCCGCGACGAGGCCTTGGCCCGCATGCGCAACGCCCTGGACGAGATCGTCGTCGACGGTATCAAGACCAACGTGCCGCTGCACCGCGACCTGGTTCGCGACAAGGGGTTCTGCCAGGGTGGGATCAACATCCATTACCTGGAAAAGAAACTGGGCATGGACAAGCACTGAAACGATCTGCCCGTAGCCTGAGTAGCGCTGGGCTCAACCGCAGGCTAGGGCGTCGTCCGTCTTCAGAGCATTTCCGCGGCAACTGCTGCGCGGATGGCTTCCAACAGCATCATGCACGCCGGGTTGTCGTTGTTGCTGCGCCAGGTCAGGTGCAGCTCGCTCTGGATGCCTTCGCCGAGGTCGATCTCGCGAAAGCACACGTTCTTGAACACCACGTTGGTGGCGCAGCGAGGTACCAGGGCCAGGCCCATACCGGCGTTGACCAGCGCCAGAATGGTCAGCGACGAGCCCAGCCATTGCACGTATTCCGGGGCCACGCCGGCCGATCGAAACATGCCGGTCAACAGCTCGTTGAACGGCGGGTAGGCGGCGTGGGCGTACATCAGGAAGGGCGCGCCATCCAGATCCCGGACGCCCACCTGACCGACCGCGGCCAGCGGGTGCTGGCGGGGGATGGCCAGCACGAAGGGTTCGCGCACCAAACATTCGTTTTCGTAGCCGGCCTGCAGCAGCGGCTGGCGCACGATGCCCAGGTCGATGCGCCGGGTGCGCAGCGCTTCGTGTTGCTGGTGGGTGTTCATCTCGCTCAGGGAAATCTTCACCTGGGGCTGATTGAGGCGCGCCTCGGCGATCACCCGGGGCAGGAATTCATACACTGCACTGCCCACGAAGCTGATGCTCACCGAGCCGATATCACCGGCGGCGAAGCGCCGCGCCGAGGCGGCGGCCTGGTGGGCGCGCTCCAGCAGGTTCTGCGCTTCGATGAAGAACGCCCGGCCGGCGGCGGTGAGCGCGACGCTGCGCGTACTGCGGGTGAACAGTTCGACGCCCAGGCTGTGTTCGAGCAGCTGGATCTGCCGGCTCAGTGGTGGCTGGGTCATGTTCAGCCGTTCGGCGGCGCGGCGAAAGTTGAGTTCGGTGGCGACGGTGGTGAAGCAGCGCAGTTGAGCGAGCTCGAACATTGATCTAATCCAGGTATCAATCGAATGCCAATATAGATTAGACGGGATCAATGCCCGCGTACATGATCGGCGCATCCCACAAAAACAATGATCGGGAGTCGCCCCAATTGAATAACGTCCAAGGTTCAGCCGACCCGCAGGTTGTCGCCCGCGCGGTCTCGAAAGTGAAACGCCACGTCTTGCCGCTGTTCGTGGTCATGTTCATCGTCAACTACATCGACCGGGTGAACATCGGCTTCGTGCGCAGCCACCTGGAAACCGACCTGGGTATCGGCGCCGCTGCTTATGGCTTAGGCGCCGGCCTGTTCTTCATCGGCTACGCGCTGTTCGAAGTTCCCTCGAACATGCTGCTGCAGCGCTACGGCGCCAAGGTGTGGCTGACCCGGATCATGTTCACCTGGGGCATCGTCGCCACCGCCATGGCCTTCGTGCCCAACGAAACCTGGTTCTACATCCTGCGCTTCTTGCTCGGCGTCGCCGAGGCCGGGTTCTTCCCGGGCGTGGTGTACTACTTCACCAAGTGGCTACCGGCCGGCGAACGCGGCAAGGCCATGGCCATCTTCCTGAGTGGCTCGGCGATCGCTTCGATCATCTCCGGCCCGCTCTCGGGCGCGTTGCTGCAGATCGACGGTCTGGGCATGAAGGGCTGGCAGTGGATGTTCTTCATCGAGGGCATGTTCTCGGTGCTGCTGTGCGGCTTCGTGTGGTTCTGGCTGGACTCGCTGCCCAAGGACGCCAAGTGGCTGACCCGTGAGGAAAGCCAGGCACTGACCGACTGCATCGACGAAGAGCAGCGTCAGCGACAGCTGGCGGCGGGGGAGACCGGTGCGGTCAAACACTCGGTGTTCAAGCTGCTGCGTGACCCGCAGATCATGCTGTTCTGCTTCCTGTACTTCTCCATTTCACTGACCATCTATGGTTGTACCTTCTGGCTGCCGAGCATCATCCGCTCCATGGGCGGGCTGGGCGACTTCGAGGTCGGCCTGTTCAACTCCATTCCCTGGATCATCTCGGTCGCTGCCATGTATGCCTTCGCGGCCCTGGCCTCGCGCTACAAGTGGCAACAGGCCTGGGCCTCGGCGGCGTTCATCATCGCGGCGTTCGGACTGTTCATGTCGACCACCGGCGGGCCGGTGTTCTCCTTCGTCGCCATCTGCTTCGCGGCCATTGGCTTCAAGGCGGCGTCCTCGCTGTTCTGGCCGATTCCCCAGGCCTATCTGGATGCGCGCATCGCCGCGGCGGTGATCGCCCTGATCAACTCGGTAGGCAGCCTGGGCGGCTTCGTGGCGCCGGCCACCTTCGGTTATCTCGAGCAGCACACCGGCTCCATCGAGGGCGGGCTGATCGGTCTGGCCGTGGTCTCGCTGGTTGCCGGCATCCTGGTGTTCATGACCAAGACCAGCAAGGGCGCCAAGGGCAACGGCAATGGCGTGAGCCCCAAGCCTGCCGTAACGCCTGCCTGACATGCACCGGCGCTGGCCAGGCCCGCGCCGCTACTTCCAGCACAAGGAATTTGAATGATGAGGATCAAACAGGTACGCGTGACGCCGATTGCGTTCCGTGACGCACCGCTGCTCAACGCCAGCGGTATCCATGAGCCCTACGCACTGCGTTCGATCATCGAAGTGGAAAGCGACAACGGTTTCATTGGCCTGGGCGAAAGCTACGGCGATGCGCCGGTGCTCAGCGTGCTGCAGGCCATGCAGGATTCGCTGGTCGGTCTCGACCCCTTTGACCTGAACGGCTTGCGCGCCAGGGTGGTGAAGACCGTGGCCGCGCTCAAACCGGGCACCGCGGGCGCCGAACTGGCGCCGGGCTCGCACCCGAGCAAACAGGTGGCCAATGCCTATTCGGCTTTCGAGGTGGCCTTTCTCGATCTGCAGGCGCGTTCCCTGGGCATGCCGCTGGTGGATCTGCTCGGTGGTGCGGTGCGCGATCGCGTGCCATTCAGCGCCTACCTGTTTCTCAAGTACGCCGAGCACGTGGGCTCACCCTACAAGCCCGATCGCTGGGGCGAGGGCATCAGCCCCGAGCAGATCGTCGCCCAGGCGCGCACCATGATCGAAGAGAACGGCTTCAAGAGCATCAAGCTCAAGGCCGGTACCTTGCTCGGCCCTGAGCATGAAGTGGCGTGCATCAAGGCGCTGCGCCAGGCCTTCCCGGAAGCGCCGCTGCGTATCGACCCGAATGGTAACTGGTCGGTGGAAACATCGCTGCGCATGGCCGAGCTGATGGGCGATGATCTGGAATACTACGAAGACCCGTGCCCGGGGCTGGAAGGCATGGCCGAGGTGCACAAGCGCACCGGTATCCCGCTGGCGACCAATATGGTGGTCACCGACTTCGACGAGTTCCGCCGCAGCGTGGCGCTGAACAGCGTGCAGATCGTGCTGGCCGACCATCATTACTGGGGCGGCTTGCGCGATACGCAGATCCTCGCGCGCATGTGCGACACCTTTGGTCTGGGCGTGTCGATGCATTCCAACTCGCACTTGGGCATCAGCCTGATGGCCATGACCCATGTGGCGGCGGCGGTGCCGAACCTGTCCTACGCCTGCGATACCCACTATCCGTGGCAGGAGCCGGACGAGGAAGTGATCAAGGGCGGCAAGCTGCCCATCGTCGACGGCTGCGTAACACTGACCCACGCGCCGGGCCTGGGCGTCGAGCTGGACTACGACCAGTTGGCCAAGCTCAACGACCAGTACCTGACCTGCGGCATCCGCTCGCGTAACGACGTGACCCAGATGCAGAAGTACGACCCGAGCTGGAAGGCGCTCAAGCCGCGGTTCTGATCCGCCACCTGCCGAGGTGGCCGCCCATGGCCACCTCAATCCTTTCCTATATCTGCTTGAGTAGTGCTAGCGCTGCTTGGCTTTCAATGACCTGTGCGTACTCATCCTGCAGATTGGCCAGCGCCATGGCGTGCACGTCCTCGGCGCTGCGCAGCACCCCGTGGTAATCGGCCTTGGCGAAGGTGAAGCAGCCATCGGCGATCACATAGGTGGTGAAGCCCAGATTGCCGGCCGTGCGCGCTGTCGCTTCCACGGAGTTGTTGGTGCTGACGCCGACGATCACCAGTGAATCCAGGCCGCGAACCCGCAGCCAGCGTTCCAGTGCCGAGTTGATGAATGCATCCGGCACGTTCTTCTCGACCACATGTTCCTGGGGCAGCGGCTGCAGCGCTGGCTGGAATTGCGCACCGGGCTGACCCGGTGCGAACGGCGAGCCCGGCGAGCGGGAAATGTGACGCACATGCACCACCGGTGCGCGCGCCGATCGCCAGGCCTGTAGCAGTTCGGCGATGCGGTTCGGGGCGTCGGGGTTGTTGCGCACGCCTGCTGCCGGTTCGAGCATGCCGCGCTGCATGTCGATGATGATCAGGGTAGGGAGGGCCATGAGACTGCCTTGTGTCGGGTGGAAGGGCACTTCTGCGGAAATTACCCCTCTATAGAATAATCCCCCTCCCTCCCAGTATTGCATCTTGCACGACCAGAATCTGGTTACCGTGCAGGATGCATAGTTCAATTATTTTTTATCTTTAAATAGTCCTTTTAAATCAGTGACTTAGTTTTTTCCTATAGCTGGCATGCAGCCTGCAATATCCCTCTCGACGAAGGAACACCACTCAGAGGGTACGAGCCATGCAATACGCCATCCAGCACCTGATCGAAAACCTCCCGGACTACGCCATCGATTTCAAGAAGCGCCCCGACGGGATGTTGCTGATGACGTTGCGCAAGGATGGTGAAGTTGCTTTCGTGAAGGCGATCGACCGCCAGACCGTTTTCTGCGAGACCCGCGTTCAGGCGCTGCTGCATGAGATCATGCGTGACAGCAAGCTGATCAGCGGCGAAATCAACTGGAAGGGGCAGGGCGCCCAATGGATCGATCGCAGCCTGCCAACCTTCACGGGCGCGCCGATCAACCCGACTGCTGCCAAGATGATGTGGGCCCGCCGTGGTCGCGACGGTTCCTACCGCGCTACCGCCTGATTCCGTCCAGCAGGCTCAAAGAAGCCCCGCCCAACCAGGCGGGGCTTTTTCGTGCTCGCGAGATGACTTTCCGTGAGCCAACCTCATGACCCGCGGCGCCAGCTCGATGATCGAGTGGATGCGCAGCGCAACGCCATAAATTGTTACGCAGCCATGACATGCCGTAACGGCTTCGCAAAGCCCATGTGAACGGGGCCTTGCAGCTTTCCGACGGGTTTTTCAGCGTCCTGAAAATCACGGTGTGGGCGATCAGCCAGTACCTGTCACAAAAAGTTCATAGGATTGATGCAAAGTGCGGGCTCCCTCTCACAAGGAGTTCCCTAATGAAAAAGCTAATCAAGTCTGCCGCCATCGCCTTCACGGTTTCTCTTTGTGCCACTTCGGTGTCCTTTGCCGCGGAAAATCTGCGACTGACCGGCTCCGGTGCCAGCTTTCCTGCACCGATCTACCTGACTTGGTTCAAGGATTTCAGCAAGAACACCCCCGGCGTCACCGTTGACTACCAATCCAAGGGTAGCGGTGCCGGTGTACAGGATTTTCTGAACAAGACCGTCGACTTCGCGGCCAGTGACTCGGCGATGAAAGAGGAAGATATCGCCAAGGTGGCCGAAGGCGTTCAACTGCTGCCGATGACCGCGGGCGAAATCGTTCTGGCCTACAACCTGCCAGGCAACCCGAAGGGCGTTAAGTTGCCTCGCGACGTCTACTCCAACATCTTCCTGGGCAAGATCACCAAGTGGAACGATCCGAAGATCGTTGCCGCCAACCCCGATCTGGAACTGCCCGACCTGCCAATCACCGTCGTCGTGCGCGCTGACTCCAGCGGCACCACTGCCGTATTCACCAAGCACCTGTCGGCCATCAATGCCGAGTTCAACAAGGAGCTGGGCGAAGGCAACACCGTCAACTGGCCAGGCAGCGACAAGTTCATCAAGTCGCCGAAAAACGATGGCGTGACCGCTACCGTTCGCCAGACTCCCGGCTCCATCGGCTACATCGAGTACGGCTTCGCCAAGCTGGCCAAGGTCGACTTCGCCGTGCTGGAAAACAAGGCTGGTGAATATGTAGTGCCGAACGCTGAAAGCGGTGCCGAAGCACTCGCCGCGGTGAAAATGCCGGAAAACCTGGTGGCCTGGCTGCCGGATCCGGATGGTGCCAAGTCCTACCCGATCACCACCTACACCTGGATGATCTTCCGCAAGGACAACGGCAACCCGGCCAAGGCCAAGGCCCTGCGTGACATGGTCGAGTACAGCCTGACCGAGGGTCAGAAGATCGCCGATTCGATGGGTTACATCCCGCTGCCGCAATCGGTCATCGATCAGGTTCGCAAAGCGTCTGCCAACATCCAGTAATGCCCGCACGGCTCCGTCGGGGGTGGCTGTTAGCTCCGCCCGACGGAGTTCTGCATATGCGTCGGAATTAGCCAATGACCAGCCCTTTCCTTGTTCCAGACAATCCTGATTCTGCTTGTCGGCCGCCTTCCAAGAAGGATTTTCTGGTCGACCGCACCTTCCGCGCACTCGCCCGAGTGGGCGTGGTTCTGATTCTGGCCGTGGTCTTCGCCCTGGTTTTCGAAGTCGGAAGCAAGGCATTGCCCGGCATGCAGGAGTACGGTTTCGATGTGCTGTTTGGCACCGTCTGGGATGTCAATCAGAACAAGTACGGCATCCTGCCCGCCATTTGGGGCACGCTGTACAGCGCCTTTATCGCCTTGTTGATCGCTGGGTTCTTCGGCATCAGTATGGCCATCTTCCTGACCCAGGATTTTCTGCCTGCCAAACTCGCGGCGGTCTTTCGTACCATCGTCGAGCTGCTGGCGGCCATCCCCAGCGTCGTGTACGGCCTGTGGGGTATCTACGTAGTGATCCCGGCCATCCGGCCGCTGACCACCTGGCTGCATGCCGAACTCAGCTGGATCCCCTTTTTCGGCTCATCGCTGAGCGGCCCTGGCCTGCTGCCTGCCGCGCTGGTGCTGGCGATCATGATCCTGCCGACCATCGCAGCGGTTTCTCAGGATGCGCTGTCCAGCGTTCCGATGAAGACCAAGCAAGCCGCCTACGGCATGGGCACCACCCATTGGGAGGCGATTCTCAAGGTGATGGTGCCGTCCGCCGCGACGGGCATCTTCGGTTCGCTGGTGCTGGGCTTAGGCCGCGCGCTGGGAGAGACCATGGCCCTGGCCATGCTGGTCGGTAACGCCAACAACATTTCCCTGTCGCTGTTCGCCCCGGCCAACACCCTGGCGGCGCTGCTGGCCCTGAACTTCCCGGAAGCCGGGCCGCGCGAGGTCGAGGTGTTGATGTACGCCGCACTGGTGCTGATGCTGATCACCCTGATCGTCAACATCATCGGCTCGATGCTGATGGTCTACGCCCAGCGGGGCAATAAACAATGACTAACCTGACTGCTCCTCCCGCCGCAATGCCGAGCCTGCAGCGCCGCTTCGAGGGCCGCGCGCTGCGCAGCCTGGTGTTGACCGGCATGGCCTGGCTCGTGGCATTGCTGGCCAGCGTGCCGCTGCTCTCCGTGCTCTACATGCTGATCACCCGCGGCGGCGCGCGCCTGAGCCTGGAAGTGTTCACCGAGCTGCCGCCCACTGGTTTCGAGACCGGTGGCGGTTTTGGTAACGCCATGGCCGGTACCTTCGTGATGGTTGGCATCGCAGCGGCCATCGCCGTGCCGGTCGGCATTCTGGCGGCGATTTTCCTGGCCGAGTTGGGGCCGGACAGCAAGCTCGCCAATGCCGCGCGCTTCGCTGCCAAGATGCTTACCGGGCTGCCGTCGATTCTCGCCGGGGTGTTCGCCTACGCACTGGTGGTGGTCACCACCGGCACCTACTCGGCACCGGCCGGCGGTGTGGCGCTGGCGGTGTTGATGCTGCCCATCGTCGTGCTGACCGCCGAAGAGGCGATGAAGATGGTGCCCAAGGTCATGAAGGACGCCGCCTACGGTATGGGCTGCACCCGCTCCCAGGTGGTCTGGAAGATCATCCTGCCGACCGGCCTGCCGGCGATTCTCACCGGCGTCATGCTGGCTGTGGCCCGCGCCGCTGGCGAAACCGCGCCGCTGCTGTTTACCGCGCTGTTCAGCAACTACTGGATCTATCACAACGGCGAGCTGGCCGTGATGAATCCCACGGCATCGCTTGCCGTACTGATCTACAACTTCTCCGGCATGCCGTTCGACAACCAGCTCGAGCTGGCCTGGGCCGCCTCGCTGGTCCTGGTGCTGATCGTGCTCATGGTGAATGTCATCAGCCGTATTTTCGGCAAGCCCAAGTATTGAGAATCGGAGCACTCTGATAGTGAACCAATTATCCGCACAAATAGCCACCCCGTTCGAGACTCAAGCGCCCGTGGTCATGGACTGCAAGCTGGACAAGATCTTCTACGGTAACTTCCTGGCCGTGCGCGACAGCCACGTGCCGATCGAGAAGAACAAGATCACCGGTTTCATCGGCCCGTCCGGTTGTGGCAAGAGTACCGTCCTGCGCAGCCTCAATCGCATGAACGATCTGGTCAAAGGCTTCCGCTTCGAGGGCCACGTGCACTTCCTCGGCCAGGACGTTTATGGCAAGGGCGTCGATCCGGTAGTGGTGCGCCGCTACATCGGCATGGTGTTCCAACAGCCCAACCCGTTCTCGATGAGCATCTTCGACAACGTCGCGTTCGGCCTGCGCCTCAATCGCTACAAGGGTGACCTGGGCGACCGCGTCAAGCACGCTCTGCAAGGCGCCGCGCTTTGGGATGAGGTCAAGGACAAACTCAAGGTCAGCGGCCTGTCGCTGTCCGGGGGCCAGCAGCAGCGCCTGTGTATCGCTCGCGCCATCGCGACCGAGCCGGAAGTGCTGCTGCTCGACGAACCCTGCTCGGCGCTCGACCCGATCGCCACGCGCCGGGTCGAAGAGCTGATGATCGAGCTGAAGAAGGATTACACCATCGCTCTGGTTACCCACAACATGCAGCAAGCCATCCGTGTAGCCGACACCACTGCGTTCTTCTCGGTGGACATCTCCCAGGGCACCCGCACGGGTTACCTCGTCGAGATGGGCGCGACGGACCAGATCTTCGGCAACCCACGAGAGAAAATGACCGAGGACTACATCAGCGGCAAGTTCAGCTAACCGCTGTAATCGTTGCAGGCCGAATGCCGTGAGGAGTGGAAACGCTCCAACGGGTATCGGCCGTTTTGTCGTTTCAAAATTTTTCGTACAGGAATGCCAATGCCTGCCAAGCGTCGCCTTGATTTACCTGCAGTGGAGCACGCCCTTCGTGAAGTGCAGAGCCGGTTCGCCGACCTCAGCCGGCACTTCACCGAGCCCCGCGATCCGCTGACCGACGAAGTGCTGGAAAATGTGCTTGAGGGCTACGCGCTGATTGACGATTATGTCGCCCGCGGCATCGACCTGTTCGAACTGCAGAACCTGAACCTGATGCTGGAGCTCAATGCCACTGTGCTCTGTGGGCAAGACGCGGCGCGTCGGCAGGAGTTCGCCCAGCACCTGGCGGCGACTGAAGCGCACTTCTTCAACAACATCGAAGGCGGGATCAAAGACGTGTTCAACTGGTATTGCGCGCATCGCGGCGAATCGGTCTGGAAGCGTGCCGCCGGCGTCTACGTGCGGATTCTCAGCAAGCCGCAGCTGTTCATCGAAGGCAACAACCGTACCGGCTCGCTGATCGTCAGCTACCTGCTGATGCGTGACGGTCAGCCGCCTTTCGTGCTGACCCTGAAAAATGCCGAGGGCTACTTCAATCCTTCTTCGGTGATCCGCAACTCTGCCAAGCACGGTGTGAAGGCCTTGTACGAACTGCCCAAGATCAAGAAGAAATATGCCGCCTTTCTGGAAGATCAGTCGCCCGAGCGCAAAAAGTTTTTCCTCAGCGAGAAGAAACTCGCGGCCGGACAGCGGTGGGAGGCGTAATGAACAAGCGTTTTGCAGCCCGTTTGTCTCACCTCACCGATCTGCCCACGTTGCAGAGTTTCAAGGGGCTCGTGCCGCTGGCTTCGCTCAAGCGCCAGCGCCTGCGTATTTCCTTCGACATCGACGACACCCTGGCCTGCCAGGCCCTGCATAGCGAAGCAGAGCCGAGCAAGCTGCCGGCGTTCGTCCATCGCTGGCTCGGCGAGCCGCTGCGTATCGGCACCCGTTCACTGATTCGCGAGCTGCGTCGTCAGAATTGCAGCGTCTGGATCTACACCTCGTCCGGGCGCACGCCAGCCTACATTCGGCGCTGGCTGATGCTCCACGGCATCCACGTCGACGGGGTGGTGAACAGCGTGCGTCACAAGCATGCGCTGACGGAGCGCGGGCTGTCGCACGCGCCCTCGAAACTGCCGTCGGCATTCGATATCGACCTGCATGTCGACGATTCCGAAGGCGTGCAGATAGAAGGCCAGCATCATGGCTTCCGCGTGGTGGTGGTGCGCCCTGATGACCAGCAGTGGGCGCAGCAGGTGCTGGGTGCCGTGGCCAAGGTGCAGAAGCAGATGAGCCGACAGCAGAACGTGCGTCGCGCCAAGGCCGTGCAGGGCGCGCAGGTTTATTCGTCCTGAACCAGGCGCGTTGAATCGACCTTTACAAAACGCCCGGCATCAGCCGGGCGTTTTTGTTGGTCAGCCGGCCAGCACGCTGTCGACCAGCGCCTTGGCTTCACTCTGAATGCGCTCGAGGTGGGCATCGCCCTCGAAGCTTTCGGCGTAGATCTTGTAGACGTCTTCGGTACCGGACGGGCGGGCGGCGAACCAGCCGTTGTCGGTGACCACCTTGAGCCCGCCAATGGCCGCACCGTTGCCCGGTGCCTCGGTGAGAATCGCGGTAATCGGCTGGCCAGCCAGCTCGCTGGCGGTGACCTGGGACGCCGACAGCTTGCTCAGGCGGGCCTTCTGCTCGCGATCCGCCGGCGCGTCGATCCGTTGGTAGACCGGCGCGCCGAAACGCTCGGTCAGCGCCTGGTAGCGCTCGCCCGGGTCCTTGCCGGTGACGGCGGTGATTTCCGCCGCCAGCAGGCCGAGGATGATGCCGTCCTTGTCGGTCGACCAGGCGCTGCCGTCCTTGCGCAGGAACGAGGCGCCAGCAGACTCTTCACCGCCAAAGCCGAACCGGCCTTCGATCAGGCCGTCGACGAACCACTTGAAGCCTACCGGCACTTCCACCACGTCGCGGCTGATGCCCTTGGCCACGCGGTCGATCATCGACGAGGACACCAGGGTCTTGCCGATGGCAGCCTGGGCCGCCCACTGCGGACGGTGGGTGAACAGGTACTCGATGGCCACGGCCAGGTAATGGTTGGGGTTGAGCAGGCCCACGGAGCGGGCGACGATGCCGTGGCGGTCGTGGTCGGTGTCGCAGGCGATGGACACGTCGAAGCGGTCCTTGTTCTCGATCAGCCCAGCCATGGCATGGGGCGAGCTGCAATCCATACGGATCTTGCCGTCCCAGTCAACGCGCATGAAACGGAAGGTCGGGTCGATACGGGTCGACAGCACCTCAAGCGGCAGGCCGAAGCGCTCGGCGATGCGCGTCCAGTAGTGCACGCCAGCGCCGCCCAGCGGGTCTACCGCGAATTTCAGGCCCGAGCCGCGAATCGCCTGCATGTCGAGCACCTGCTCGAGATCGCCGACGTACTGTTCGATGAAGTCGTGGCGCTGGGTGGTCGGGGCTTTCAGGGCGCTGGCGTAGTCAATGCGCTGCACGCTCTTGAGGCCGGCCACCAGCAGTTCGTTGGCGCGTTCCTGGATCCACTTGGTCACGCCAGTGTCGGCCGGGCCACCGTTGCTGGCGTTGTATTTGAAACCGCCGTCAGCCGGCGGGTTGTGCGAAGGGGTGATGACGATGCCATCGGCCAGGCCGCTGCTGCGGCCTTTGTTGTAGTCGAGGATCGCCTTGGAGATCGCCGGGGTAGGGGTGTAGCCCGGCTCGCTGGCGGTTTCGCTGCAGCCGGCATCGATACGGGTTTCAATGCGGTTGGCGGCCAGCACTTCCAGGGCGGAAACGAAAGCGGGTTCGGATAGCGCGTGAGTGTCCATGCCGATGTACAGCGGGCCGTCGATGCCCTGGCCGCGGCGGTAATCGCAGATCGCCTGGGTCACGGCGAGGATGTGCCATTCGTTGAAGCTGTTCTTCAGGGAAGAACCGCGGTGGCCCGAGGTGCCGAAGGCTACCTGCTGAGCGGGATCGCTCGGATCCGGGCGCTCGCTGTAGTAGCGCGCCACCAGGCGTGGCAGGTTGACCAGGCTGTGCTCGTCGGGAAGGAGCCCCGCGTTGCTGTGAATGCTCATCAATCGTTCCTTTGATGGGGTGAAAGGGCCGGGCGGCTGTCGCGGCACGCCTGACGTCGGACTCGGGGTTCGACACCAGGGCGGTGGGCTGGAGTTCCCCATACTCGCGCCGCGGATGATAAAGATTGCGCGGTAAAGCGCCAGTACCCCATAACTGGCCACTTGGTCAGCTTCGATTGCAAAAGCACGGCACTTTGCATGAGTGCGATAGATTTTTTTTACGCACGAGTCGATAGCACTTTGCTAGTGTTCAGTTATGCGAGCCGGAATCGGCATCGCGTTGCTGGGCCGACAGGGAGTGGTTGGTAGAACGCCTCTGATCTGGTGCCGCCATGAACCTTCGCAGCTTCAACATCGCCCCCCGTGCCGCCTTCTGTTTCGCGCTCATCACCTTGCTGGTGATGGTGCTGGGCGTATTCTCCCTGTACAAGCTCGGCGACCTCTACGAGGCCGAGCAGGACATCGAAACCAACTGGATGGCGAGCATCCAGGCCACCGGCGAGATGCAGAAGGATCTGCTCAACGTACGCCTGGAAACCCTACGCATGCTGGCCGTGGTCGAGAACACCGCGCAGCTGACGTTCGACGAAAGCGCCGCGCAGCAATACCGTGGCGCGCTGCAGCAGGTGCTCGAACAGTACGGCCGTCATCTGGTTTCCTCGGATGTAGAGCGCGCAATGTTCACCCGCATCAACGCCAGCGCCCGGAGCTACCTCGATGGCCAGCAGCAGATCGTCCAGTTCCTGCGCCAAAAGCAACTGCCCCAGGCGCTGGAGCTGGCCAACGGCCAGGTGCGCGATGCCGGTAATACGCTGCAGCAGCAGCTCGACGAACTGACCACCTACAATATGCAGGGTGCCAAGCAGGCCGGCATCAATGCCAATACGACATTCCAGCATGGCCGTACCGGCGTGCTGGTGACCATCAGCGTCGCGGTGCTGCTGACCGTGCTGCTGGCAACGCTGCTGACCCGTTCCATCGCCGCGCCGATCAGGGAGGCGCTGCAGAGCGCCGAGACCATCGCCTCGGGCGACCTGAGCCGCACCGTGCAGGTCACCGGCAAGGACGAAGCCTCGCGCCTGCTGGCCGCTCAGGCCGCCATGCAGAAGAACCTCAACGACGCCATCCGGCAGATCAGCGACTCGTCCACTCAACTGGCCGCCGCGGCCGAGGAAATGGCATCGGTTACCGAGGAGAGCACCCGTAACCTGCAGAGCCAGAATGCCGAGATCGATCAGGCCGCCACGGCGGTGACGCAGATGAGTTCGGCGGTCGACGAAGTGTCGCGCAACGCCAGTGGTGCTTCCGATGCCTCGCGCGAGTCCACCGTGTCGGCCAATGCTGGCAACCAGCACGTGGCGCGCACCGTATCGGCGATCCGCAACCTGTCGAGCAACGTCATGCAGGCCTCCGATCAAGTGCAGGGCCTGGCCGACCAGGCGCGGGACATCAGCAAGGTGCTGGACGTGATCCGCAACGTCGCCGAGCAGACCAACCTGTTGGCGCTCAACGCCGCCATCGAGGCGGCTCGCGCTGGTGACCATGGCCGCGGTTTCGCCGTGGTGGCTGACGAAGTGCGCGGGCTGGCCCATCGTACCTCGGCCTCGACCCAGGAAATCGAGCAGATGATCGCGGCAATCCAGGCCGGCACCGAGAAGGCCGTGCAGGCCATGCGCGGCAGCAGCCAGGAAGCCACCAATACCCTGCAGGTCGCTGACGAGGCACGCGCCGCCCTGGGGCAGATCGTCGATTCCATCGGCATGATCAACGAGCGCAACCTTCAGATCGCTACCGCTTCGGAAGAACAGGCCCATGTGGCCCGCGAGGTGGATCGTAACCTGGTGAGCATTCGCGACCTGTCGATCCAGAGCGCTTCGGGTGCCAACCAGACCGCTGCGGCCTGCAGCGAACTGGCGCATCTGGCTCAGGGGCTGAACAGCCTGGTGGGCCGCTTCAAGCTCAGCGCCTGACTCCATGAGCGGATAGCGGCGCGTTGACCATGGTCAATGCGCCGCCAGCGTGGCTATGATGCAGGCCATGAATTCTTCCCTGCCGATCCGTCATCCCTGCCCACCGGGCGCTTGCGACTGCGAGCGCGAGCAGTTGCTGGACGTGCCCGGCGGCGATCAGCGCATCCTGCTGCTGACCAAGGCCGAGGAGAAGCGCTTGCTCGAGCGCCTGGAAAACCTGGCCAGCCTGGAAGACCTCGAACGCATGCAGCAGCGCATGTTCGAGCAACTGGGGATTCGCGTCGAAGTGGCGCCAGGATTCAACGAAGTGCGCAGCATGCGCGGCATCGCCATCGAAGTGCAGACTTTTCCCGGTTTATGCCGCAAAACCCGCCAGGCGATCCCGGCCGCCATCCGCCGAGGCCTGGAGCGACGCCCGGAAATCGCCTACGCGCTGCTCAACGCCCACGACCTGTTCCGCGACCTTTAGGGTCTGTTCCCGTTTCACGCACGGCCGCGCCGGAGCCAGTTTTTGCGCGAGGCAAGGGCCGCGCCCGCTCCCGGCGGGCTTGCGGCATTTCCCACATCCATGTGGGTCACACAGATGCGAAGTTTGGCGGGCCAAATGAGCCATCGAGTAACGCCGCATCGCGCAAAAACTGGCCCGGCCCTCCGGGTGGGGCCGCCTAGGTTGCGCGGGAAATGACCTTCGCTGTCGTTGCAGGACTTGGCAAGGGAAAACGCGGACGGCTAGTCCATTCCCTGCGTCCTGCGCCTAACCGGAGGCCATTTCTCGCGGCAACGCGGCTCGCGCTGAAACGGGAACAGACCCTAGTGCGCCAACGCGCTCAGTGGTTGTTGCACGGCACCTCGAGAGCTCGGTAGCGCGCGTCGAAATCCTCGGCCAGCGACGCCACGCTGATCGACGATAAGCGCTGCAGCAGCAGCGCCTGGGCTTCGTCGAACGCCTGCCCAAGCGCATGATTGACCGCCTGCTCGACCAGGCAGGTGGGGTGATCGGTGGCCAGCCCGATGCTGAAGATAGACTGCGAGCCCAGCGCCTGGTGGATGTCCAGCAGGGTGATCTCGGCCAACGGCCTGGCCAGCGACCAGCCCCCGTTGTGGCCCTTGTCCGACGTCACGTAGCCCTGGTCGCGCAGCAGGCCCATGGTGCGCCGTACCACTACCGGGTTGGTTTCCAGCATGCGTGCGATGGTCTCCGAGGTGGTGCGCTGCGCGTGGCGGTCCATGTGGATCAGAACATGCAGCATGCGGGACAGCCGGGTGTCGTTTCTCATGGGCGTCTCGAGGTGGAAGCAGGCGCGCAGAGTATGATTCGTAATGAATGAAGTTACGAGAGGTTGACCCTCAGATTGTATGTAACTTATGGTGTTGCATGATGGCTCGGTCTTCTCCCGAGTCGCGCATGGAGGAGCAACGCCATGAGTTATGACGCAATCATCGTCGGTGGCAGCTATGCCGGCTTGTCCGCCGGCCTGCAGCTGGCCCGTGCTCGACGTCGCGTGCTGGTGATCGACGCCGGCGTGCGGCGTAACCGCTTTGCCAGCCATTCCCACGGCTTTCTCGGTCAGGACGGGCGCGCGCCCGACGACATCGCCGCCGACGGGCGAGCCGAGTTGATGGATTACCCCAGCGTCACCTGGCAGGTCGGAGAAGCCGCCGAGGTGCAGCGCGAGGGCGACGGCTTCGTGGTCAGGTTGCGCGGTGGCCAGGCCCATGGCACCCGGCGACTGATCCTGGCCGGCGGTGTGCGCGACGAGCTGCCCGCCATCGACGGGCTGGCCGAGCGCTGGGGCCGTCATGTGTTTCATTGCCCGTATTGCCATGGCTACGAGCTGGATCAGGGGCGCATCGGCGTGCTGGCCGTGTCGCCCATGTCGATTCACCATGCCATGATGCTGCCGGACTGGGGCAGCACCACCTTCTTCCTCAACGGCGCATTCGTGCCCGATGCCGAGCAGCTCGAACAGCTGGCGCGTCGAGGTGTGGTGGTCGAGCCCGATCGCGTGCAATCGATCAGCGGCGAGCGCGTGGACGTCAACCTGGCCGACGGCCGCAGCGTGGCCCTGGACGGTCTGTTCGTGATGCCACGCACGCACCAGGGCAACCCGCTGGCCACGCAACTTGGTTGCGCCCTGCTCGAAGGGCCGATGGGGCTTTACCTGCAAACCACCGAAACCCAGGAAACCACCGTGCCTGGCGTATTCGCTTGCGGCGACGCAGCCCTGGCCGCAGGTTCCGTGGCGCTTGCCGTCGGCACCGGCGCAAGGGCGGGGGCGGGGGCGCATCAGTCGCTGATCTTTCGCTAGCGCAGATCAATGAATCGGTGTGAGTGCTGGGGCATACTGGTGACCCCTCCGCATCCACTTCAGCGTACCAATGACCGTTTCTGTACTGACTCACCTACCGGGCCGGCGCCTCCTGCGTCACGGGTTGCTCATCTCGGCGAGCGCGCTGTTCACCCAGGCGGCCCTGGCCGAAGCCGACATCGCTGCCGGCGAGGCATTGTTCAAGCGCGTCTGTGGCAACTGCCACAACGTCGGGCCGGGCGCGCGGGCGGCCTTCGGGCCCCAACTCAACGGGATTTTCGGCCGCCACGCCGGCGCCACTCAGGACTACAAGTATTCGCCTGCCATGCAGCAGGCGGACGTGGTGTGGGAACACGACACCCTGAGCGCCTTCATCAAGGATTCCGACAGCGTGGTGCCCGGCAACAAGATGCGCTTCTGGGGCATTGGCGATCAGGACAAGATCGATGGCCTGCTGCTCTATCTGAAGGCTCAGCAGGATCACTGAGCGCAAGCAATCAATCTGAACGAAGCCCTCAGCGCTGGCTCTGAAATTGAACCAGCGGACGGCCTGGCCGTTCGCGATCCTCCCTCACGCACCCCGGGATCGCTATGGCAGATGAACAACAGATCAACTGGCTGGTCGAGCAGTCCATGCTGCACACCGCCCGCCAACGCATGCGCCTGTATTCGGGCCAGGCCCGCTTGTGGCAGCAACCCTATGCATTGGCCCGGCCGCGTAGCGTCACCGCGGTAGCCTCGGTGTGGCTGGCGGTCTATCCCGCCTCGATCATTACCTCGCCCGATGGCTCGGTACTGCAGGCGCTCGGCGACGAACGCTTGTGGGCAGCGCTCTCCGAGCTCGGCGTTCAAGGCATCCACACTGGGCCGCTGCGTCGTTCGGGTGGTTTACAGGGGCGCGAGTACACGCCCACCGTCGACGGCAATTTCGACCGGATCAGCCTGGAGATCGACCCGCGCTTCGGCAGCGAGGAAGAGCTGGTGCACCTGAGCCGCGTGGCGGCCGCCCACAATGCGGTGACCATCGACGACTCGATCCCTTCGCACACCGGCAAGGGCGCGGATTTCCGCCTGGCGGAAATGGCTTATGGCGACTATCCCGGTCTCTACCACATGGTGGAGATCGCCGAGGCCGACTGGGAGCTGCTGCCGCCGCTGCGCGAGGGTCGCGATTCGGTGAACCTGTCGCCAGCCACCGTCGATGCACTGCGCGACAAGCACTACATCGTCGGCCAGTTGCAGCGTGTGATTTTCTTCGAGCCGGGCGTCAAGGAAACCGACTGGAGCGCCACGGGCGAGATCACCGGCGTCGACGGCAAGGTGCGGCGTTGGGTGTACCTGCATTACTTCAAGGAAGGCCAGCCGTCGCTGAACTGGCTGGATCCGACCTTTGCCGCCCAGCAGTTGGTCACCGGTGAGTCGCTGCACGCCATCGACGTGATCGGCTCTCGGGTGTTGCGCCTGGATGCCAACGGCTTCCTCGGCGTCGAGCGGCGTAGCCAAGGCAATGCCTGGTCGGAGAGCCACCCGCTGTCGCTGACCGGCAACCAGTTGCTCGCCGGGATGATCCGCAAGGCCGGCGCCTTCAGCTTCCAGGAACTGAACCTCACCCTGGACGACATCGCGTCGATGTCCCAGGGCGGGGCGGATCTGTCCTATGACTTCATCACGCGCCCGGCCTACCAGCACGCCTTGCTGACCGGTGAAGTCGAGTTCCTGCGCCTGATGCTGCAGCAGATGCACGACTTCGGCATTGACCCGGCGTCACTGATCCACGCCCTGCAGAACCACGACGAACTGACCCTGGAGCTGGTGCATTTCTGGACGCTGCATGCCAACGACACCTACGTGTTCCGAGGCCAGAGCCTGCCGGGCAGCATCCTGCGCGAGCACATTCGTGGCGAGATGTACGAGCGCCTAACCGGCGAGCACGCGCCTTACAACCTGAAATTCGTCACCAACGGCGTGGCCTGCACCACGGTGAGCATCATCACCGCGGCGCTGGGCATCCGTGATCTGAACACCATTACCGACGCCGATATCGAGCAGATCCGCCGCGTGCATCTGCTGCTGCTGATGTTCAATGCCATGCAGCCGGGCGTGGTGGCGCTGTCAGGCTGGGATCTGGTCGGCGCCTTGCCGCTGGAAGCCGATCAGGTTGCCGAGCTGATCGCTGATGGCGACACGCGTTGGATCAATCGTGGCGGCTACGACCTGGTCGACCTCGACCCCGAGGCGTTGCTGTCTGCCGAAGGCCTGCCGCGCTCGCGTCAGCTGTACGGCAGCCTCAGCGAACAACTGCAAGACCCGCACTCGTTCGCCTCCCAGGCGCGACGGCTGTTCGCGGCACGGCGCTCCCATGGCGTGGCTTCGAGTCGGCAGATCGCCGTGCCGGTCACCGAGCATCCTGCGCTGCTGATCATGGTGCATGAGCTGCCGGCCGGGCGGGGCATTCAGGTCACGGCGCTGAATTTCGGCGCCGAGCCGCTCAGCGAGATGATCACCCTGGAGCACGTCGAGCCGGGCCCGGTGGTGGACATCATTCACGAGCGGCTGATGGGTGATCTGTCCGCCGATGGCGAATTGCACATCCAGCTCGAACCCTATGAAGGGTTGGCGCTGCGTATCGCCAGCATGGCACCCGGCATCGCGCCCATGGACGGCTGAGCGATATGCCTTTGCGCACTAAGCTCATAACCTGCGAGTAGTTGAGCGAGTCTGCGAGTGCGCCGTATTGTCCATGTTCTGGCTGGCCGTTGGCGCCGGCCACTTGTTGAGTTGAGGTGTCGATGAACGGCGAGCTTGCCATCCGCAATGACGATGGCGCCGAGGTTGATTACTGCTCCCGCCCCGTCAACTGGGACCTGGAACAGACCGTGGCCGGCCTGCGTGCGGCGCGTGCCGACTGGCGCAACCGCTCGGGCCGTCACCCTGAGTTGGGTGGCCGCGAGTTGCCATCGCGCCAGGCCATGGCAGCAATCTTGACGGGCTTCTGCGGGGCGCTTTTCCCGATGCGCCTGGGGCCTACGGAGCTGCGTGAGGAAAGCGAAGATTATTACGTCGGCCATACCCTGGATCGTGCACTCAATGCCCTGGTGACCCAGGTGCGCATGGAGTTGCGTTACGCGGCGCGCCAGCGCGGTGAGTCCGGCGATGACGTGGACGGTCAGGCGGTTGCCATCGTGCGTGATTTTGCCGCCGCATTGCCGGCGCTGCGCCGCTTGCTCGACCAGGATGTGGTGGCTGCCTATAACGGCGACCCGGCGGCGCGCAGCGTCGACGAAGTGCTGCTGTGCTACCCCGGCGTGCTGGCCGTGATCTATCACCGCCTGGCGCATCATCTGTACCGCGCAGGGCTACCGCTGCTGGCGCGCATCGCCGCGGAGACCGCCCACGGCGCCACCGGTATCGACATTCACCCGGGTGCGCAGATTGGCCACAGCTTCTTCATCGATCACGGTACCGGCGTGGTGATTGGCGAGACGGCGATCATCGGCAACCACGTGCGCATCTACCAGGCCGTGACCCTGGGCGCCAAGCGCTTCACCAGTGACGAGAGCGGTCAGTTGCACAAGGGCCAGCCGCGTCACCCGATCGTCGAGGACGATGTGGTGATCTATGCCGGCGCGACCATCCTGGGGCGCATCACCATCGGCAAGGGCTCTGTCATCGGTGGTAACGTCTGGTTGACGCGCAGCGTCGAGCCGGGGAGTAATGTGTCCCAGGCGAGCGCTGAACGCAGCGGTTGCTGATCCCTGTCACAGGAAGGTCACGGGGATCCACTAGAATCGGTGCGAGACCGAAGAGAGAGAAAGGAGAAAGCGATGGACGATTATCAGGAAGAGTTGCTCGAGTCCCGTGCCCTGGAACAGGACGTGCCCGAGTTCGCCGAAGACGCCACCGAGCTCTAGCAGGCCGTTGAAAAACGTAGGCGAGGCAGCCAGTGCAAGGCCAAAACAGGCGAAAAAGCGGAGTTTACGAGGTGTAAATGAGCATTTTGAGCCTGTTTTTAACGCAGCAATGGCAACGCAGGTAGTTTTTCAACAGCCTGCTAGGCTCGCTGAAAGGCTGGGGGCGAACCCTGGCCACGATCAGAACAAAAGGCCCGATGCACATGCATCGGGCCTTTTTCGTTACGACGGCTGAAATGCTTACTGGCTCAGCGCCTTGACCAGCGCGTCGACGTTGCCTTCCAGCTCGGCGACCGGGTCGTCGCTGTCGGTTGCCAGCACCAGCAGCTGCACGCCGGCGGCCTGCACTGCATCAGCCACTGCTTTGGGCGGGTTGCGGTGAGTCAGCACCAGGGCCACGTCATCGGCTTGCAGAGCGCCGGTCAGGGACTTCAGGGCGTCGGCGTCCCAGTCGCGGTCATCGCGGCTGTCGCTACTCACCAGATCCAGGTTGAGGCCGCTGATCAGGTAGTCCAGGCGATCGCTGAGGCTGTACACCGACAGGTTGTCGGCCTTGGCCAGCTCGCGCTCGCTGTGGGCGTTGAGCTTGAGCAGGCGCTGCTTGAGGGCAGCCAGGTTCTGCTCGACCTTGCCCTTGGCGTCCGGCGCCAGGCGCACCAGGTCGGCAGCCATCACGTCGGCCATGCGCCCCATGTTGTTGATCGCCAGCCACGGGTGGCTGGCCAGGTCGTTGTCACCGGCACTTTCGGCCTGGATGGCGATACCCGGCAGGGCGCCATCCACCGGGCGGGCGGCATCGATCTCGACGATGCGGATGTTGCTGCGCCGTGCCATGGGGTAGAGCGGGTCTTCCGACCATAGCGAGCGCAGGGCGATGGCTGCGTCGGCCTCGACGGCGACCTTCTGCAGCGCGGCGGCGCCACGCCCGGCGAAATACGATACCTGGCGGCTGGCCGGAAGGTTGGCCGGCGCGGCGCGCTCGATGTGCACCTGGGTGCCGTCGAGCAGGTCACTGGCCAGGCCAAAGGTGATCGGCTGCGAAACCAGCACGCTGACCTCCTTGGCGAGGGCGAGGCCCGGCAGGCTGAGGAGCAGGGCAAGGCCCAGTTGGTGGAGTCGATGGGTCATCCCAGGTTCCCTTTCAAGCTTGGTACGACGCCGCGTGCGATGGCGGCGAGGGCGAAGGCGATACCAGCGATCATGATGATCGCGGCGCCGGAGGGGATCGGCAGATCCAGCACGATGGGCAACAGGATGCCGAGCAGCGTGCTGACGGTGGCGATCAGCACCGAAAGCCAGAAGAAGCCTTTCAGCGACTGGCTGAGCAGACGCGCGGCGGCGGCTGGAATTACCAGCAGGGCGCCGACCAGAATCGCGCCGATGACCTTGACCGCGGCCACGGTGATCAACGTCACCAGGATCACGAACAGGTAATCCAGGGTCTTCACGGCAACGCCGCGCACTGCGGCCAGCTGCGGGTTGAAGCTGGCCAGCATGATGCGGTTGTAGAGTGGCAGCGCCAGGCCCATGACCAGGCCACCGACCACCAGCAGCACCAGAAGGTCGGTGCCGTTGACGGTGAGCACCGAGCCGAACAGCACGTTTTCCAGAATGTGCACGTTGATGCGCCCGGCCAGCACCAGCAGCAGGCTGGCGCCCATGGCCAGGGACACCGACAGGAACACGCCGATCAGCGTGTCCGGCGCCAGGCCCGTGCGATTGCGCAGGTAGTTGAGCAGGATGCCGAACAACAGCGCGTAGCCGAACAACGCGCCGTAGGGGCCGGTGTAGGGCTCGCCGAGCAGGATGCCGATGGCCACGCCGGTCAGCGCGGCGTGGCCTACCGCCTCGGAGAAGAAGGCGAAGCGCTTGACCACCACCAGGGTACCCAGGCCGCCCAGTACCGGGCCGATCAGCAGGCCGGCGAGCAGGGCGTTGACCACGAAGCCGTAGGCCAGCGCGGCGGGCAGGTAGCCAGCCGAGGCCCAGCCCTGGATCAACAGACGGAACTGTTCATAGTCGATCATGGCTGGGCGGCCTCCACGGTGCGGGCATGGGTGGAGAACAGGCTGAGCAGGCGCTCCGGGGTCAGGGCTTCACCTGGCGGCGCATCGAACAGCACGCGGCGGCTCAGGCCGGTGACGCGATCGGCCAGGCGCTTGACCGCTTCCAGGTCGTGCTCGATCCACAGCACGGTCATGCCGGCACGGCGCCAGTCACCGAGCAGGCGCTCGAACACCTGGATGCCGGCTTCGTCGAGGGCCGACATCGGCTCGTCGAGCACCAGCAATTGCGGCGCGGGAATCAGCCCCTGGGCCAGCAGCACGCGCTGGCGC
The DNA here is from genome assembly GCF_001945445.1 of Pseudomonas sp. PA27(2017). Lineage (GTDB taxonomy): Bacteria > Pseudomonadota > Gammaproteobacteria > Pseudomonadales > Pseudomonadaceae > Aquipseudomonas. The sequence goes on along the minus strand of NZ_MSXW01000016.1, from coordinate 143,918 downwards.
TCACCGCCGGACAGCGCGCCCATGCGCCGTTTGCGCTTCTCCAGCATGCCGACGCGGGCCAGGGCCTCGTCGATGGCCTTGGCGTAATGCTTCGACAGGCCGAGAAAGGCTGGTCGGCGCTGGCACATGGCAGCCATGAAGTCGTCCACGGTCATCGGCAGGCCGCGGTCGAACTCCAGCGCCTGAGGCACGTAGCCGATGGTGCCGACTTCGCCCTGCCAGGCCAGGCTGAGCGTGCCCTGATGGGGCATCTGGCCGAGCAAGGTCTTGATCAGCGAGCTCTTGCCGCCACCGTTGGGGCCGACCAGCGCATGCACGCTGCCCGGGCGCACCTGAAAGCTGACCTTGTCGAGGATCTGCGTGCGCCCCAGCACCAGGCTGACCTGCTGGAAATCGAGGGTCGGGCCGATGGCCGCCACGCTCAGGTTTTCGGCTGCGGTCATTGGCCGGCGTCCTGGATGGCGCGCACCACGGTGTTCATGTTGTTGGCCATTTCCTTCTCGTATTTCTCGGCGCTGTATTCGCCGTAGGAAATGTGCGACAGCGGGTAGAGCTTGACGCCCGACTCGCGCTGGATGGTGTCGACGTAGGTGGACGGGAAGTCCAGCTCGGAGAAGATCACCTTGACGTCCAGCTCGCGCAACTGGTCGATGGTTTTCTTCAACTGGCTCGGGCTCGGCTCGATGCCGTGGGCTGGCTCTACCACCGCGGTGACTTCCAGGCCGAATTCGCGCAGCAGGTAATCGTAGGCCGCATGCACGGTGGCCACGCGCAGGTCGGCGTCTGGCGCTTCGGTGAGCTGGGCGAGGGCGTCGGCGCGCAGCTTGCGCAGGCGCTTGCCGTACGCACGGGCATTCTGGGTGTAGGTCTTGGCGTTGTCCGGGTCGAGCTTGCCGAGTTCGCGGGCGATGTTGTTGACCTGGGCGATGGAGGCGCTGATCGACAGGAAGGTGTGTGGGTTGACCACCTTGCCGGCGCCACGGGCTGCAATGCCGGTGGCGGCCAGCAGCGGCACGTTGGCATTGGCCTCGATCACTTCGATATCCGGCTTTTCGCTGGCGGCGATCATGCGGTCGGCGAAATCGTCATGGCCCACGCCGTTGAGCACCACCACGTCCAGCGAGCCGATGCGCTTGATGTCCTCGGCCCGCGGCTCGTAGGCGTGGGGGTTGAAGCCGGCCGGAATCAGCGGCACCACCTCGGCCTTGTCGCCGACGATGTTGCTCACGTAGCTGTAGTAGGGGTGCAGGGTGATGCCGATGCGCAGCTTGGCATCGGCCACGCTGGCGGCGCCGAGTAGCAGCAGGGCGGTCGCGCCGATACTCAGGCGTGACAGCAGGTGGCGTGCGCGGAAAAGGCGGGAAATGGGCATGGGCGGGCGGTCTTCTGTCGGGTGAGTCAAAGGTGTCAGTGGCGATGTTGCCGGGTCACACCTGCGTCGTACTGGGAGGCGATCTGCTGCCAGCCGGCAGCGATAAGGGCCGGTGCATCGAGGCTGGCAGGCGCGCTGGCGGTGCTGCGGTTGAGCCACACGTCGGCCTGCTCACCCTCGGCGTCGAGGCGCATGAGCAGGGAGCCGGCGACGTCCAGCGCCTGGCTGGCACCGAAGTAGGCGGCCTCGTCGCCGGGCAGCAACTGCCACTGGTGGCTGCCGCGGCTGGTGGCGCTGGCATCGTTGACGAATGGGGGGAAGCCTTCATCGGCCAGCTCGGCGGGGCTCAGCAGGGTCTGCTCTTCGTCGCGGCGAATGCGGATCTCGTCGGCGGCCACGCGCAGGTCGGCATAGATGCCTTGTTCGGCGGCAGTCAGGTCGCGGCGGGCATCGATCTGGTGACTGGCGATGGCGGTTTCGCTGTCCGTTTCGCCATGCCAGGCGACCACCGAGCCGGCCACCAGCACGATGACCAGGCACAGGGCGAGCACGTAGAGGGTTTCATGACCGGCACCGGCGGGGCGTACGACCTGAACCGTCATGGGGCCTCGATTTCCGTGTGGTCGATTTCGACGATATGGCCGGGGCCCGCGTCGAACAGCACGTAGAACTCACCTTCGGGCTTCTTGAAGGTCAGGGTCGAATCGTCGGCCAGTTTGCCGGGCACCAGGATGCTCTCGTCATAGCCGATCACATCCAGGGTCACGCCGGCGGCGCCGCTGCCATCGGAGAAACCGCCGGTGCAGCGGATGTTCTCGGCATCGACTTCCTCGCACTGGCACATGGGGTTGTGAGCCAGGGCCAGGCCGCTCAGCGACAGCAGGGCGATACCTGCGACGCTGCGCAGGACGTTGGGCTTGATCATGGTTTGCCTCCTTGTTGTTTCTGCAGCCACGCGACGGTGGATGGGGATGCCTGTTCGAGCGGTACGGCGGCCTGATGCACGGAGCCGTCCCAGCCCTCCATGGTGATCCACAGCTCGGCGTCGGGCTTGGTGCGGTTCGGCAACGGCACGGTGGCGCCCATGCGGTAGGCGCTGCCGAAGAAGATGCCGCCGGCGGCGCGCAGGCTGCGGGGCTTGCCGATGCGCAGGTAGGTGGCCTTGACCTGGCCGATGCATTCCTTGCACAGCGCACCGGTGAAGGTCTTCATGTAACCGGCCGGGCCGTCGAGTTCCGGTGGTGCGGCGCGAAATTCTGCCAGGGTGATCGACCAGGGGCCGACCGGGAATTCACCTACCGTGCGCTCGCCCAGGCCGCTGGTGCCGCGAAACAGCGCGACGTCGGCGAAGTACTTGGGCATGAACCCCAACGGGATGAGCACCAGCAGGATGTTGATGTGAAAGCGCCACTTGTACCAGAAGCGGCTCAGCGGCGAAGCGGGTTGTGCTGCCATGGCCTTGCTCATGCCTTGACCTCCCCAGTGTCGGTTGCAGTGTCGCGGTCACGCGAGCGCGCCGGGCGCTTGATCACCTTGGCGGTGGCCTGGGCGGTGCGCTTGGTCCAGATCAGCAGACCGCTGAGCACCATCATGCTCAGCATCAGGCCGAAGAAGAACCAGATCATCTTCACCCACAGGCCCCCGAAGTCGCCGGTGTGCAGCGGGCGCATGGATTCGGTGACGAACTCCAGTTTGGAGCGATCCTCGAGCAGGCGCTGCTGGGCCACTTCGCCGGTGTAGGGGTTGATCGAGGCACTCTGCATCATCAGCGGGTACCAGCCGCGCCCGCCGACGGAGATATGGTCGTAGGCGTTGCTGGGCAGGCGGGTGAAGCTGACGTCCAGGCTCGGTACCTTGCCGATGGCGATGCGCGCCGCTTCGTCCACGTCGAGCATCGGGATCGGCTCGCCGGGGCGCACGTTCGGCACGTCCTCGCGGGCCACTACGGCGGGCACGCCTTCGGTGGAGATGGAAATCTGATTGTCGAACAGGATCGCCTGGATCAGGAACCAGATGCCGGTGATCGACACCACGGCGATGAACCAGATCGACCAGATGCCGCTCAGGCGGTGGAAGTCGCCCCAGAAGATCCGCGCGCCCTGGTTGAAACGCAGGCGCGGCTTGAAGAAGCCCTTCCAGAATTTCTTGTAGACCACGAGGCCCGTGATCAGCGACAGCAGCATGGGGATGCCCATCATCGACACCAGATACCAGCCCCAGCTGAAACCGTTGGTGAAGGGCACCAGCCACCAGCCGTGCAGGGCGCGGGTGAACTGGCGGAAGTCGAACTCGGGGCTCACGCCCTGAATGGCGCCGGTGTAGGGGTTGACGTAGATGGTCGGGTTGCTGCCGTCCGGGTAGCTGACCCGCGCGGTGAGGGCGAAGTGCGATTCGTCAGGGCGGGCGATGGACTGCACCACCAGCTCCGGCTGGGCCTTCTTGATTTCGGCCAGCACCTGGCCGAAGGTCAGCAGCTCGGCGTCGTCCGAGGGTTTGCTGGCGCGTACGTCGGGGTTGGCCAACCAGACGATTTCCTGGCTGACCACCGCCAGGGTACCGGTGACGCAGACGATCAGCACGAAGAACCAGATCGGCAGAGCGAGCCAGCTGTGCACCAGGAACCAGATTTTTGAACGCGACTTCTTGGACATGTATATCAGTCTTGTCTGAGCGCCTCGTGCGTTGCACGGGGCGCGATTTTAGGTACGAACGAAACCTCGCCGGCCAGGTAGCCAGCGAGGTGTACAAACCGATGAAGTGCTCGCCAGGCGGGCACGAATGAATCAGCTATCTACTAGGACGGATGAGAAGCGTAAAACCCGCAGCTGCAAATGAAAATAGTTATTTCATAGATTCAGATGTGCTGCTGTTCTGTCGCAGGGTGCGGCGCATTTCTCCCGGTGGGTGCTCGAGCCAGCGCTTGAAGGCGCGCTGAAACGCCTCCGCGGAGGCGAAGCCGAGCAGGTAGGCGATCTCGCCGAAACTCAGCTCGGTGTCCCGTACGTAGGCAACCGCCAGGTCGCGGCGGGTCTCGTTGACGATGGTGCTGAAGCGGGTGCCTTCTTCGCCCAATCGACGGCGTAGCGTCCAGCTCGGCAACTGCAATTGGCGGGCGATGTCGTCCATGTCCGGCTCTCGCCCATGCAGGCGCGGGCCGAGCAGTTGGATGACGCGATCACGCATGTTTTGCGGGCGGGTCAGCTTATGCAGCTCCTGCTCGCAAAGTTGTAACAATTCATTCCAGGTGCCCGGGCAATGCAGCGGATTGCGCAGGTTGAGCGCCTGCTGGTCGAGCCTGAGTCCGTTGAAGTCCGCCTCGAAGGTCGGCACGCAACCGAACTCCAGCGGATAGCGTTCGGCGTAGTCAGGCGCGCTGAATTCCAGCTGAAGCGCTTGCGCGGTCAGCGGCGTGCGGGCCAGGGCGCCCAATTGTTGCAGCCAGGTGGCCAGCACGGTGTCGACCACGAAGCGGTTGTAGGCGTTGTACGGGCCGATGGAGTGAAAGCGCAGCCAGGCACCATTGCTGTCTTCGGCCAGGCTGGAACGACCACGGTAGTTCGAGGCGTACAGTGCCTCGAAGCGGATCAGCGTACGGGCCGCCTCGCGCACGGTAGGCGCCTGGGCCGCGGCGATACCGGCCAGCCCCAGGCGATGCAGGTAGGCGAAGCGGCCCATCAGCAGGCCCAGGGCCGGCTCGCCGGTCAGTTCGATGGCGGCGTGGCCCAGGTGCATGTAGCGCGGGATCGATAGCCGCGCGCGTGGCTCGGCCAGGCGCGCAGCATCGAAGCCGTAGTGTTCGAGCAGCGGCTGCGAGGCGTGGCCCAGATGGTCGACGGCGTCCGCCAGGCTATGCAGGTAGCCAATGGAGAGATCGCCCAGGCGAATGGCGGCAGGTTTCATCGGCGTGCGCCCGGCAGGGAGGTTCGCCAGCGTAGCTCGGCCCAGGGCAGTGCGCCAGATGTGCTGTCACTCATGATCATTGATTTGTCATTTACGATCATTGAGTGGGGGCATCTGCTTCACTATCGTCTAAGCCATACGACCGCTGCCCGCGCAGGTGGCGGCAACTCCGTGACCGACGCCGATGGACTGAAACCATGACCGCCTACCCGCACCTGCTCGCGCCCTTGGATCTGGGCTTCGTGACCTTGAAGAATCGCACCCTGATGGGCTCCATGCACACCGGCCTGGAAGAGAAACCCGGCGGCTTCGAGCGCATGGCGGCCTACTTCGCCGAGCGTGCCCACGGCGGCGTCGGTCTGATGGTCACCGGCGGCATTGCGCCGAACGAGGAGGGCGGTGTGTACGCCGGTGCGGCGAAGCTGAGCACGCCCGAGGAGGCGGACAAGCATCGCATCGTCACCGAGGCGGTGCATGAGGCGGGTGGGCTGATCTGCATGCAGATCCTGCACGCCGGCCGCTACGCTTACAGCCCCAAGCAGGTGGCGCCCAGCGCCATCCAGGCGCCGATCAATCCGTTCAAACCCCAGGAGCTGGACGAGGCGGGCATCGAGAAGCAGATCGCCGACTTCGTCAATTGCGCGGCGCTGGCGCGCCAGGCTGGCTATGACGGCGTGGAAATCATGGGGTCCGAGGGCTACTTCATCAATCAGTTCCTGGTGGCCCATACCAACCAGCGCAGCGACCGTTGGGGCGGCAGCTACGCCAACCGCATGCGCCTGCCGGTGGAGATCGTGCGTCGCGTACGCGAGGCGGTCGGCAGCGACTTCATCATCATCTATCGCCTGTCCATGCTCGATCTGGTCGAGGGCGGCAGCAGCTGGGAGGAGATCGTGACGCTGGCCAAGGCCATCGAGGCGGCGGGCGCCACGCTGATCAACACCGGCATCGGCTGGCACGAGGCGCGCATCCCGACCATCGCCACCAAGGTGCCGCGCGCCGCGTTCACCAAGGTTACCGCCAAGCTGCGCGGCGAGGTGAAGGTCCCGCTGATCACCACCAACCGCATCAACACCCCGGAAGTGGCCGAACAGGTGCTGGCCGAGGGCGATGCCGACATGGTATCGATGGCGCGGCCGTTCCTGGCCGACCCCGAGTTCGTCAACAAGGCCGCTGCCGGGCGCAGCGACGAGATCAACACCTGCATCGGCTGCAACCAGGCGTGCCTGGATCACACCTTTGGCGGCAAGCTGACCACCTGCCTGGTCAACCCGCGGGCCTGCCACGAAACCGAGCTCAACTACATCCCCACCACTGCGGTGAAGACCATCGCCGTGGTCGGTGCCGGGCCTGCCGGGCTCGCCGCTGCCAGCGTGGCGGCCGAGCGCGGGCACCGCGTTACCCTGTTCGATGGGGCCGGTGAGATCGGCGGCCAGTTCAACGTGGCCAAGCGCATCCCGGGCAAGGAAGAGTTCTTCGAGACCCTGCGCTACTTCAAACGCAAGCTGGAGACCACCGGCGTCGAGTTGCGCCTGAACACCCGGGTGAGCGCTGCAGACCTGCTCGCCGGCGGTTTCGACGAGGTGATCCTGGCCACCGGCATCGTGCCGCGCACGCCTGCCATCCCGGGTGTCGAGAACGCCAAGGTGATCAGCTATCTGGACGCCATCCTGGGGCGCAAGCCGGTGGGCCCGCGCGTTGCGGTGATTGGCGCCGGTGGCATCGGCTTCGACGTCAGCGAATTCATCACCCATGCAGGCCCGGCCACCAGCCTGGACCGTGAGGCGTTCTGGAAGGAGTGGGGCATCGACCCGGCCCTGCAAGCGCGCGGCGGCGTCGCCGGCGTGCAGCCGCAGGTCGAGCCGGCAGCGCGCCAGGTGTTTCTGCTGCAACGCAAGAAGAGCAAGGTCGGCGACGGCCTGGGCAAGACCACCGGCTGGATCCACCGCGCCGGTCTGAAGAACAAGCAGGTGCAGATGATCAATGCCGTCGAATACCTGCAGATCGACGACCAGGGGCTGCACGTGCGCGTGGCCGAGGGCGAACCCCAGGTATTGCCGGTGGACACGGTGATTCTCTGCGCCGGCCAGGATCCGCTGCGCGAGCTGCAGGACGCGCTGGTTGCCGGCGGTGCTTCGGTGCACCTGATCGGCGGCGCTGACGTAGCCGCCGAGCTGGATGCCAAGCGCGCCATCAACCAGGGCTCACGCCTGGCGGCAGCACTGTAGTTCGGCATTTTCATTCACCCTCTACCGAACGGGTCACAGTTCGACCGTACCGTTCGTCCTGCGGCTGAATGACTGCCAACCGGGTCACACAGCCTGTAATGGGTTCTCGCCTAGACTTGCCTGGCTGGCGTCTCGTTGCGCCAGGCCAAAGGCAGCGTGAACCGTCATTACCCGTGGAGAACATCGATGAGCAAGCCGCAACTGATCGAGGCCGTGATGTTCTTCGCCCCGGACGGCAGCATCGGCAAGCAGATGTTCTACACCGAGTTCGAGACCCTGCTCGATGGCCTGGTGAAGATGCCGACCCTGGCCGACGAGCAGGTGCGGGCCGTTTACGTGGTGATCAATGGCCGTCTGCAGATTCGCTCGGCGGTGTTCTTCTACCTGGATCTCGACGAAGACGGTGCGCCGGACAGCGGTTGGAACATTCCCCTGCAGCAGATGGCCGAGCGTGCCGGCCGCGGCCCCGACCTGGGCGGCGGGCCGATTCGCCTGGCCTGCCGGAGCCAGTGCCCGGTTTCCTGGCACCAGATGCATCTGTGGGACCCGAGCCTGGTGCCCGGCAACAATGATCTGGCCACCTTGCGTGACACGGTGCGAGCCAACGCCCTCGGCATCCTCATGCAGGAAGAGGAAGCCCCGGCCGTGACGCCCGAGCGGCTGCAGGTGGCTTCCGAGGATCAATGGTACGCGGCCGACGCTTCCCGCGATCTGGCCGAGAAGCTGGCCGAGCGCCTTTCCCACGACTACCGGCAGAAGGCCGCGCAACTGGTTCGCCAGCAACGCGAGCGCCTGGCTGCCCTGGCTCACGAGCACCAGGCCGAACTGGCGCGCGCCGCGTCCAGAAGCGATGGACAACTGGCCGAGCTGCAAGGGCAGATTCAGGCGTTGCGGCAGGCGCTGCGCCAGCAGGAAGGGCTCAACCAGAGCTTGAAGTCGCAACTGGCCGAACAACGGGAAGCGCAACAGAGCGAGCGCGAGGAAATGGCGGTGCGGGTGCGCGCTGCCGAGCGTCACGCCCGCACCGAGCGCGAAATCCTGCGCGAGCAGTTCGACGAGGAACTGCGCGCGCGCATTCTCGCCACCCAGTCTGCCGCCGAGGAACAGGCGTGTCGCCGCGAGGGCGAGGCTGCCCAGCGCGGCGCCAGCCAGGTGCTCGAACGCCTGGCTGCGCAAGGTGTGGTGTTCGTGGTGTTCCACCCGGGCGCGGGGCACCTGACCGTGCCTTTGCAGGATGTCGACCGCTACCTGGCCGGCCCACTGGCTTATGCGGCGAGCAAGTGCTTCGTGCCGGAGAGCCAGTACCGACAGTGGCTGGAGCATTATCAGCGGCCCCGTTGCGAAGGGCTGCAGGCCGATGGCCAGCGCTGCGACGTAGCGGTCGAGCGGGTCGAAACGCCCGGGCGTTTCGTGGTTGGCGAGTCCAACTGCTGCATGCAGCACAAGACCGCCCGCCTGCGCACCGTGGGTTAAACTCCCGGCCTTTTTCCGGGCCATATCGTCATGACCTCGATTCCACTGGCTGCCATCAGCGCCTGGCATCCCCAGGCGCCGTTGCAACGGCTGCAGTTCGACTGGCTGACGGGCGTCGAACTGGCGGTGCTGCGCCTGGACCTGATCGACCCGCTGATCAGCGGCAACAAGTGGTTCAAGCTCGCCCCCCATCTGCGCGGCGCTGCTGAACAGCGTGCCAGCGGCATCATCAGCCTCGGCGGCGCCCACTCCAATCATCTGCATGCCCTGGCGGCCGCTGGGCAGCGGTTTTCCTTCGCTACCGTCGGCCTGCTGCGGGGCCACCCTCAGGACACGCCGACCGTCGAGGATCTGCAGCGCTTCGGCATGCAGCTGCATTGGCTGGGCTACGGCGGTTATCGCGAGCGGCATCGTGCCGACTTCTGGGCTCAATGGCTGGCGCGTCATCCGGGTTTCATGCCCGTGCCCGAGGGCGGTGGCGGGCTGCCCGGCGCGCTGGGGTGTGCCGATTTGCCGGCGATGGTGGCGGGGCAGCTGGCAACGCTTGGCTGGGATGATTACCACGATTGGTGGTTGGCGGTAGGCACCGGCACCACGCTGGCCGGGTTGGTGATCGCAGAGGAGGGGCGGCATAGCGTTCACGGCGCTCTGGCGGTACCGCTGGATCATGGCGTGCCCGAGCGGGTGCGCACGCTACTGGCTGAGGCGGGCCGTGACGATGGTGGATACCGATTGCTGGATGCCTGTCGCGGCGGCTTCGCGCGTCAGGACAGCGAGTTGCTGGCCTTCATGGAAGGGTGCGAGGCGCAAAGCGATTTGCTGCTGGAGCCCTTGTATACCGCCAAGGCGTTGCTGGCCTTGCGCGATGCCATCCGCCGAGGTGAGATCGAGGCCGGCCGACGCCTGATCTTCCTACACACCGGCGGCCTGCAGGGCCGCCGCGCTGCGCTTGGCAAGGACTCAGCGCGCTGAGGGCGGCGCCGCACCCGGTTCGGTGCCGCTGGCGGGCCAGTCATCGGCGACCAGAAAGATCCGCTGTCGCTCGGTAAGTGCGCCGTTGTCATCAGGCTGTAGATCGACCAGCAACTGCGCGCCGGCGTCCACGGCCAGCCCATCCATCCAGACCTGCAGGTCCTGGGCTGACCAGGCTTGCACCGCCAGCCGTCTAGCCGGTGCCAGCCAAGCGTTGCGCGGCAGTGGTTGCCAGCGGGCATCCGGGTATTGGGCCTGCAGCCCAGGCCATTGCCGGCGGTGCAGCCAGGTGCCGCGCAGGTGCGCCGGCTCGGCCTCCGCCGGTGATGGATGATCCCGGCCATGGGGGTAGAACAGATAGCCACCCAGCCACATCGAGGCCTGGATCGGTGCGTGGGTCAGCCTCTCCAACGCTTGCCGCGCTTGCGGCGAAGCCGACAACGGCAACTGGTGAATGGCGAGATGATCGAGCTTGAGATCCAGGCGGTCCCGGCCTCCCGGGCCGATCCAGTGCTCGGGTGCACCGGGCGGCTGGCCCAGGTACAGCTTGATCGCCAGCTCCACATGGTGCACGCCGCTGCCATCGCGCAGCAGCAGATCCAGCTCGCCCAGGGTATGGCCGCCCTGGCGGATCGGCAGGTTGGCCGCCAGTATCTCGATACCCGGCGCCGCGTGCAGGGCGAACTGCCACAGGCGTTCGTAATAGAGGCCCAGGCGCCGCACCGAGCTACGCGACAGCCATTCGTGCAGCGCTTGCGGGTTTTCGTCCTGAAGCTGCAACCAGTCGGCCAGTAGATCCGGTTCGGCCGCCCAGCTACTGGCGATGAGGGGATGGCGCTGTGGCCAGGACGTATGGGCGAGCAGGGGCGGCGAAAGCAGCGTCCAGGCCAGGTCGCGCACGGCAGGTTCGCTGAGGTGGCGGGGCAGGTCGGCAAGCGCGGTGAAGGGGTTCATCGTTGCAGCATAGGCGTTTGGCAAGCCATTGAAAAACTACCTACGTTGCCATTGCTGCGTTAAAAACAGCCTCGAGTGCGAGCCCAGGCTAGGCGCCCCCGTAAAAATGCTCATGTACAACTCGTACACTCCGCTTTTTCGGCTGTTTTTGTGGGGCCGCCCAGGCCTTGCACTGGCTGCCTCGCCTACGTTTTTCAACGGCCTGCCAGGGCCGTCGGCGTCAGGGTTTGCTGGCGCAGGGTGCCTTCGCCCATAATCCAGGCCATTAGAGCCAGAGCCTCGCGGGAGCCCCATGGAGCAGTTTCGTAATATCGGCATCATCGGCCGCCTGGGCAGCACCCAGGTGCTCGACACCATCCGCCGCCTGAAGAAATTCTTGCTCGAGCGCCAGCTGCACGTGATTCTCGACGACACCATCGCCGAAGTGCTGCCGGGCCACGGCCTGCAGACCTCGGCGCGCAAGCACCTGGGCGAGTTCTGCGATCTGGTGATCGTGGTCGGTGGTGACGGCAGCATGCTCGGCGCCGGTCGCGCCTTGGCGCGCCACAAGGTGCCGGTACTGGGCATCAACCGCGGCAACCTGGGTTTTCTCACCGATATCCGCCCCGATGAGCTGGAGTCCAAGGTCGCCGAGGTGCTGGAAGGCAATTACCTCACCGAGAACCGCTTTCTGCTCGAAACCGAGGTGCGCCGGCATTCCGAGGCAATCGGCCAGGGCGATGCGCTCAACGACGTAGTGCTGCACCCGGGCAAGTCGAACCGGATGATCGAGTTCGAGCTGTATATCGATGGCCAGTTCGTCTGTAGCCAAAAGGCCGACGGTTTGATCGTCGCCACGCCAACCGGCTCCACGGCTTACGCGCTGTCCGCCGGCGGGCCGATCATGCATCCCAAGCTCGATGCCATAGTCGTCGTACCCATGTACCCGCACACGCTGTCCAGCCGGCCCATCGTGGTGGATGGCAACAGCGAGCTGAAGATCGTCGTCTCCAAGGACCTGCAGCTCTACCCGCAAGTGTCGTGCGACGGCCAGAACCATTTCACCTGTGCGCCGGGTGACACCATCACGGTACGCAAGAAATCCCAGAAGCTGTGCCTGATCCATCCGCTGGATCACAACTACTACGAGGTCTGCCGTACCAAGCTGGGTTGGGGTAGCCGACTAGGCGGAGGCGACTGATGCAGCTCGATCCGTCTCGCGGTTATGACCTGATCGGTGATGTGCACGGCTGCGCCAATACCCTGGTGCGCCTGCTGGAACGCATGGGTTATCGCCGCCAGGACGGCGTGTGGCGGCACCCGCGGCGCATGGCGATCTTCCTCGGCGACCTGATCGACCGGGGCCCGCGCATCCGCGAGGCCGTGCATCTGGTGCACGACATGGTGCGCGCCGGCGAGGCGCTGTGCATCGTGGGCAATCACGAATTCAACGCCCTGGGCTGGATGACCCCGGCGCCACCGGGCAGCGGGCGCGCCTTCGTGCGTGAGCACACGGCGCGGCACGAACGGCTGATCGGCGAGACCTTGCGGCAGTTCGAGGCCTACCCGGATGAATGGCGCGACATGCTGGCGTGGTTCTACGAAATGCCGCTGTTTCTCGATGCCGGCCATTTTCGCGTGGTGCACGCCTGCTGGGACGAGGCCATGATCGCCTCGCTGCGCGGGCAATTCCCCAGCGGCTGCATCGACGAACACTTCCTGCAGGCCTCGGCCATTCCCGGCAGCTTCGCCTGCACGGTGCTCGACCGCCTGCTGCGCGGCACCGACATGCGCCTGCCAGGCGGGCTGACCATGACCAGCAGCGATGGCTTCACCCGCTCGTTCTTCCGCACCAAGTTCTGGGCCGGCAACCCGTCGACCTACGGCGATGTGCAGTTCCAGCCCGACCCGCTGCCCGAGCAGGTGGCGTGCCTACCGCTCAGCGAAGAAGACCGGGCGCAACTGCTGACCTACGGCCCCGAGCAGCCGCCGCTGTTCGTCGGCCACTACTGGCGCAGCGGCACGCCGGCGCCGATCTGCCCCAACATCGCCTGCCTCGACTACAGCGCGGTGATGTACGGCAAGTTGGTGGCCTACCGGCTGGACCAGGAAACTCGTCTGGATCCGGCCAAGTTCGTCTGGGTCGAGGTAGAACGGCCGGGGCCGGCGCGATGAGCCCCGTGATCGCCCTGCGTGCGCCGCTGGAACAGGACCTCGCTGCATTCATCACCCTGCTCGGCAGGCTGCGCGTGCCGCACCGGGTGGCCGAGCAGGGCAACGAGCAGGTGCTCTGGGTGCCGAGCGAAGAAATCGCCGCCCAGGTGCGCGAGCTGTATGCACGGGCGCCCCAGGGCGACCCGAATCTGCAGCCCGTGGCAGCGCCGGTCGCCAGCTCGCGGCCCGGCATCGCCGCCCAGGCCCGGCGCAGCCCGCTGACCCTGGTCGTGCTGGCGCTGACCCTGCTGGTCGCGGTGTTGACCTGGGGCGGTGAAGACTACGACGTGGTGCGCTGGCTGAGTTTCGTCGACTTCCATATCGACGGGCAGTACATCTATTTCGCAAGCTTCACCCAGGCCATCGACAGCGGTCAGTGGTGGCGACTGCTGACGCCCATGCTGTTGCACTTCGGCATTCTGCATCTGGCGATGAATAGCCTGTGGTACTGGGAGCTGGGCCGGCGCATCGAGGCGCGCCAGGGCGCCCTGATGCTGTTGCTGCTGACGCTGTGGTTCGGCCTCGCCGCCAACGTGGCGCAGTACGTCTATGGCGGGCCTGCGCTGTTCGGCGGTTTGTCCGGCGTGCTCTACGGGCTGCTTGGCCATTGCTGGCTGTTCCAGTGGCTGGCGCCCAATGCAGCATATCGGCTGCCACGTGGCGTGCTGGTGAGCATGTTGATCTGGCTATTGATCTGCATGACCGGTGTCTTCGAACTGCTGCAGTTCGGCGCCATCGCCAATGCCGCCCACGTTGGCGGGCTGATCGCCGGCTGCCTCACCGGCGCCATCGGAGGGTTGCTGGCTCGCCAGCTGGCACGGCGCTGAGCGTCGCCAGCGCCTCGGCTTGGCGGGTCAGATAGGGTAGAATCAGCGCTTTTCCAGCTTTGGAGTCAGCCATGTCCTCCTTCGTCGAATTGATCCGCAACATCACCCCGGACGTGTATGAAAGCCTCAAGCTGGCTGTGGAGATCGGCAAGTGGCCCGATGGCCGCAAGCTCACCCAGGAACAGAAAGAGCTGAGCTTGCAAGCGATGATCGCCTGGGAAATCGAGAACCTGCCCGAGGATCAGCGCACCGGTTACATGGGCGCGTCCGAATGTGCCTCGAAGTCCGAGCCTGTCCCGAACATCCTGTTCAAGTCCTCGGAAACCCTGCACTGATGTTTGAGGTAGCCCGCGGCGCTTTGAGCAAGATGGCCACCCAGCTCGATGCGCCAGTGCAGTACGCGTTTCGCCTGGGTGACGAGCAGGTTGCCGTCAACCCGATGATCGGCAAGACCGTGCGCCTGGAGTTTCTCGGCGCCATTCATTGCAGCCATTGCGGCCGCAAGACCAAGTCCAGCTACAGCCAGGGCTATTGCTACCCCTGCATGCAGAAGCTGGCCCAGTGCGACCTGTGCATCATGAGCCCCGAGCGCTGCCACTATGACGTCGGCACCTGCCGTGATCCCGGTTGGGGCGAGCAATTCTGCATGACCGATCACGTGGTGTACCTGGCCAACTCGTCAGGCATCAAGGTCGGCATCACCCGCGCCACGCAGATTCCCACCCGCTGGATCGACCAGGGCGCCACCCAGGCGCTGCCGATCATGCGCGTGGCCACGCGCCAGCAGTCGGGCTTCGTCGAAGACCTGCTGCGCAGCCAGGTGGCGGACAAGACCAATTGGCGTGCCTTGCTCAAGGGCGACGCGGCGCCGGTCGACCTGCTGCACGTGCGCGAGCAGATCTTCGATGCCTGCGCCAGTGGCATCACCGCGCTGCAGGAGCGTTTCGGCCTGCAGGCCGTGCAGCCGCTCAACGAACAGAGCGTGGTGGAAATCCGCTATCCGATCGAGGCGTATCCGGCGAAGATCACCAGCTTCAACCTGGACAAGAACCCTATTGCCGAAGGCACGCTGCTGGGCATCAAGGGCCAGTACCTGATGTTCGATACCGGCGTGATCAATATTCGCAAGTACACCGCTTACCAGATCGTAGCCAGCTGCGCCGCCTGACCGGCAGGCGCGGCTGACGCCATTCACCTGTCTGCCGCGCCAGTCGGCGCGGCATCGAAGAGGTTTCCCATGCGCACCGAACAATCGAAGACCATCTACCTGAAGGACTATCAGGCGCCGGATTACCTGATCGACGAAACCCACCTGACCTTCGAGCTGTTCGAGGATCACACCCTGGTACACGCCCAGCTGGTGATGCGCCGTAACCCAGAGCTGTCCGCCGAACTGCCGGCGCTGGTGCTGGACGGCCAGCAGCTCGAGCTGTTGCACCTCAAACTCGACGACCGTGAACTGAGCGCCGGCGACTATCAGCTCGCCGACAGTCACCTGACCCTGCAGCCCACCCAGGCCAGCTTCGTCATCGACAGCAGCGTGCGCATCCACCCGGAAAGCAACACCGCGCTGGAAGGCCTGTACAAGTCCAGCGGCATGTTCTGCACCCAGTGCGAGGCCGAGGGTTTTCGCAAGATCACCTATTACCTCGACCGCCCGGACGTGATGAGCAGCTTCACCACCACGCTCAGCGGCGACAAGCAGAAGTACCCGATCCTGCTGTCGAACGGCAATCCGATCGCCAGCGGCGAGGAAGACGACGGCCGCCACTGGGCGACCTGGGAAGACCCGTTCAAGAAACCGGCCTACCTGTTCGCCCTGGTCGCTGGTGACCTGTGGTGCGTGGAAGACACCTTCACCACCATGAGCGCCCGCAACGTGACGCTGCGCATCTACGTCGAGCCGGAAAACATCGACAAGGTGCAGCACGCCATGGACAGCCTGAAGAAGTCCATGAAGTGGGACGAAGAGGTGTATGGCCGCGAGTACGACCTGGACATCTTCATGATCGTCGCGGTCAACGATTTCAACATGGGCGCCATGGAGAACAAGGGTCTCAACATCTTCAACTCCAGCGCCGTGCTGGCCCGCGCCGAAACCGCCACCGATGCCGCGCACCAGCGTGTCGAGGCGATCGTCGCCCACGAGTACTTCCACAACTGGTCGGGCAACCGCGTGACCTGCCGCGACTGGTTCCAGCTGTCGCTCAAGGAGGGCTTCACGGTGTTCCGTGACGCGGGCTTCTCGGCGGACATGAACTCGCCGACGGTCAAGCGCATCCAGGACGTCGCCTACCTGCGCACCCACCAGTTCGCCGAGGACGCCGGCCCCATGGCCCACCCGGTGCGCCCGGATGCGTACATGGAAATCTCCAACTTCTACACCCTGACCATCTACGAGAAAGGCGCCGAAGTCCTGCGCATGATCCACACCCTGCTGGGCGCCGAAGCGTTCCGCAAGGGCTCGGACCTGTACTTCGAGCGCCACGATGGCCAGGCCGTGACCTGCGACGATTTCGTCAAGGCCATGGAAGATGCCAGCGGCGTCGACCTGACCCAGTTCAAGCGTTGGTACACCCAGGCCGGCACGCCGCGCCTGGCAGTCGCCGACAGCTACGACGCCGCGGCGAAAACCTACACCCTGACCTTCACCCAGAGCTGCCCGGCCACGCCGGGGCAGAGCGAGAGCAGCAAGCTGCCGTTCGTGATCCCGGTGGAGCTGGGCCTGCTGGACGGGCAGGGCAACGACTTGCCACTGCGCCTGCAGGGCGAAGCCGCCGCCGTGGGAGGCAACCGCGTGCTGTCGGTGACCGAGGCGCAGCAGTCGTTCACCTTCGTCGACGTTGCCGAGAAGCCGCTGCCGTCGTTGCTGCGTGGCTTCAGTGCACCGGTGAAGCTCAGCTTCGCCTACGACCGCGACCAGCTGATGTTCCTGATGCAGCACGACAGCGACGGCTTCAACCGTTGGGAGGCCGGCCAGCAGCTCAGCGTGCAGGTGCTGCAGGAACTGATTGGCCAACACCAGCGCGGCGAAACGCTGGTGCTCGACCAGCGCCTGGTCAGTGCACTGCGCACCTTGCTGCAGGACGACACGCTGGATCAGGCCATGGTCGCCGAAATGCTGTCACTGCCGGGCGAGGCCTACCTCACCGAAATCAGCGACGTTGCCGATGTCGACGCCATTCATGGCGCCCGCGAGTTCGCCCGCCAGCAACTGGCCGATGCGTTGTTCGAACCGCTGTGGCAGCGCTATCAGGCCAACCGCGCGGTATCGCGCGCCACGCCTTACGTTGCCGAGGCCGATCACTTCGCTCGCCGTGCGCTGCAGAATATAGCGCTGTCCTACCTGATGCTGGGTGACAAGCCCGAGGTGCTAGCCGCGGCGCTCGATCAGTTCGAGAACAGCGACAACATGACCGAGCGGCTGACTGCCCTGGCGGTGCTGGTCAATTCGCCATTCGAGGCCGAGCGCAGCAAGGCCCTCGAGGCGTTCGCCGAGCACTTCAAGGACAATGCCCTGGTCATGGATCAGTGGTTCAGCGTGCAGGCCGCCAGCACCCTGCCGGGCGGGTTGGCCCGCGTGCAGGCGCTGATGGAACACCCGGCTTTCACCCTGAAGAACCCCAACAAGGTGCGTGCGCTGATCGGCGCGTTCGCCGGGCAGAACCTGGTGAATTTCCATGCCATTGACGGTAGCGGCTACCGCTTCCTGGCCGATCAGGTGATCGTGCTCAACGCGCTGAACCCGCAGATCGCCTCGCGTCTGCTGGCGCCGCTGACCCGCTGGCGCAAGTACGGCGCCGCGCGTCAGGCGCTGATGAAGGCCGAGCTTGAGCGCATTCTCGCCTCCGGCAAGTTGTCACCCGATGTCTATGAGGTGGTTAGCAAGAGCCTGGCCTGAGCCATGCTCGGAGCGGCGCTGGCCGTTCCGGGCGTACCATTGCTGCATCCCACCGGCGCCCGTTCTGGGCGCCCCATCAACTGTGCTTAGCCCCCCGATCTTTGTTACCCGCGCTTTGGTGGTAACAAATTTTTGTTACCTCAGGGGATGAAAAGCTACCGCCGCCCTCCGTCAGCCACTTAATATCGCCGCCGCTGTCGCCATGCTGGCATTTTGATCAAGGTTTTTTATTGCCCGTGAGGCACTTCGACAGCTTGCTGAAAGCGCTGATGAGCGATTCTGCATCGATATCGGGGCGTTGCTGTTCAGTGGCCGACCAGTCACAAAGAGACGCAGCAGAGCTGCTCTAGAAAAGCACTTTCGGCTAATACGATCGTTTGAATTGGCACCAAGGTTGCACTGCATGACGCAGTCACGCCAGCCAGTTCAAGGTCATCGACGGGCGCCCTGCGAGGGGTTCGTCAGGCTCATCGGAAAATGAGCCGCAAGAATAATGACTGTCTGTCTGCGGAGTAGAGATTCAATGCGTATCAAGTCCCTTGTGCAGGCCCCGCGTCTGGTGCCGGCCAAAGCCGGTTTTGCCCTGGCCGGCGTGCTGCCGTTGCTGGTTGCCGCGCCTGCGCAGGCGGTGGAGTTCAGCTTCGCCGATAACGAGGTCAGCGGCTCGCTGGACACCACGCTGTCCTATGGGCAGCTGTGGCGTGTGCAGGGGCAGAGCCGCGGTAACGACGACGTCAACGTCAACGACGGCAATCGCAACTTCGACACCGGGCTGGCTTCCGAAGTGTTCAAGATCACCTCGGACCTCGAGATGAACTACCAGAACTACGGCCTGTTCGTGCGTGGCACCGCGTTCTACGACACGCAGATCATGGACAAGCGCAACGACTTCTACAGTGGCGACCGTGCCGCCCAACCCAGCCAGAACACCCCCAACGACGATCGTTTCACCCGCGACACGCGGCACACCGCCGGCCGCGATGCGCAGATTCTCGACGCCTACGTCTATGGCAACTGGGACGTCGCCGAGCGCCCGGTCACTGCACGCCTGGGGCGCCAGGTATTCAATTGGGGCGAGGGCCTGTTCTACCGCGGTGGCGTGAACACCAGCAACCCGGTGGACGGCGCACGCTTCCGCCTGCCAGGCGCGGAACTCAAGGAAGTGCTGATCCCCGTCGAGGCGGTCAGCTTCAATATCGGCCTGACCGACAACCTGTCGATGGAAACCTTCTACCAGTTCAAATGGAAGGAAACCGCCATCGATCCGGTGGGTAGCTATTTCTCCGAGACCGATCTGTTCGCTGAGGGTGGCAGTACAGCCTACAGCCGCAATGCCGCGCTGGGCAGCGCTGCGTTTCAAGGCAACTACGCGGGTCTGAGTGCCTTGGGCGTCGGCGGGCTGCAGGGCAGCGAGTACCTCGACAGCAATGGCTACTTCAAGGTCGCCAGCATCGGCTCGGATATCGAGGCCAAGGACGACGGTCAGTTTGGCGTCGCCTTTCGCTACATTGCCGAACAGCTGAATTCCACGGAGTTCGGCTTCTATTTCGTCAATTACCACGCCAAGGAACCGACGCTCAACGCCGATCTGGAGGGTTTCTCGGGGCTGGATCTGGATGCGATCACCGCAGCCGCCAGCGGCAATGCGATTACCAACTATTCGACACTGCAGACGCTGGCTGGTTTGGGCAACAGCACTGCCCAGGGGTTGCTCGGGCTGGTCAATGGCGCCGCCACCGTCGATGCGGCCAACCAGGTCAATGCTCGTCGAGAGTACGTGGAAAACATCCGCATGTACGGCTTCAGCTTCAATACCACCCTGGGCGATGCCTCGGTGTTCGGTGAGCTGACCTACCGGCCGAACCTGCCGATCGGCGTCGCCGCGACCAACGATCTGCTCGGCGACCTGCTGCGTCAGGCGCCGCAAGTGGTGCAGGGCCAGCAGGTCAACATCGGCGGCCAGCCGCTGCAGCTCGGTGACGAGATTCACAACTACGAGCGGGTCGAGGCCTACAACGCCTCGCTCGGCACCATCTACAACTTCGGCCCGTCGCTGGGCTTCGATGCGCTGACCGGGGTGGCCGAGCTGGCCTCCGAGCACCTGCGCGGCAGTGACCTGAAGTACACCGCTTTCGACGGCTCGACCCGCTATTACTCGGGCCGGGGCGATTCGTCCTACACCTTCGGCTACGGGCGCAGTTACCAGGTCAACAAGAATGCCTATGGCTACACCCTGGTGCTGTCAGGCACCTGGAACGACGTGTTCGCCGGTGTGAACCTGTCGCCCTTCGTCGTCTATC
Source organism: Pseudomonas sp. PA27(2017) (assembly GCF_001945445.1). GTDB lineage: Bacteria > Pseudomonadota > Gammaproteobacteria > Pseudomonadales > Pseudomonadaceae > Aquipseudomonas. Next base: position 123,798 of record NZ_MSXW01000016.1, on the reverse strand, counting down.
GTGATGATTTCGAAGGCAACTCCTACCAGACCGGGCGCTTTATCGAAGGCCGCAAGGCCTACACCCTTGGCATCAAGGCGGCCTACATGAACAGCCTGGAAGCCGAACTGCAGTACACCGAGTTTTCCGGCGGTGGCAACAACAACGCCGTACGCGACCGCGACAACATCGGCTTCAACGTCAAATACTCCTTCTGATCACGGGGAAACAGCATGCTGAACATCAAGGGTGTCGCCGTCGCGCTGGTTCTGCTGGCTGGCAACAGCATGGCAGCGGTCTCGCCGCAGGACGCTGCCAAGCTCGGCAGTAGCCTGACGCCGCTGGGCGCCGAAAAGGCCGGCAACGCTGCTGGCACCATCCCGGCGTGGACGGGCGGCATCACCCAGCCGCCGGCTGGCTACCAGGGCTCGGGCAAGCACCATGTCGACCCGTTCGCCGGCGACAAGCCGCTGTTCACCATCACCCGCGCCAACCTGGCCCAGTACCGCAATCAACTGACGCCGGGGCAGGTAGCCTTGTTCGAGGCCTACCCGGACACCTTCCAGATGCCGGTCTACCCCAGCCGCCGCTCGGGCTCGGCGCCGCAGTGGGTGTATGACAATACGGCCAGGAACGCCGCCAGCGCCAAGCTGCTCGACGGCGATAATGGTTTCGCCGATGCCTTCGGCGGCATCCCGTTCCCGATTCCGCAGAATGGCGTCGAGGCCTTGTGGAACCACATCGCCCGTTATCGCGGCACCTACGTGGTGCGCCGCGCCTCGGAAGTGGCGGTGCAGCGCAACGGCTCCTATTCGCTGGTCACCTCGCAGCAGGAAGCGCTGTTCAAGTTCTATGACCCGAAAGGCAGCTACGCCAACCTCAACAACATCCTGTTCTACTACCTGTCGTTCACCCGCAGCCCGGCGCGTCTGGCCGGCGGTGCGGTGCTGGTTCACGAGACCCTCGATCAGGTCAAGGAGCCACGCCAGGCCTGGGGCTACAACGCCGGCCAGCGCCGGGTGCGCCGTGCACCGAACCTGGCCTACGACACGCCGATCTCCACGGCCGACGGCCTGCGTACCGCCGATGACACCGACATGTTCAACGGTGCGCCGGATCGCTACGACTGGAAGCTGCTCGGCAAGCGCGAGATCTACATCCCGTACAACAGCTACAGGCTCACCAGCCCAGAGGTGAAGTACAAGGACCTGCTGCAGGTCGGCCACCTCAATCCGGCCTACACCCGCTACGAACTGCACCGCGTGTGGGTGGTGGAGGGCACGCTCAAGACCGGCGAGCGGCACATCTATTCCAAGCGTACCCTGTACCTGGACGAAGACAGCTGGCAGGCCGCGGTGGTCGATCAGTACGATGGCCGTGGTGAGTTGTGGCGCGTGTCCATGGCGTATCTGAAGAACTACTACGAACTGCCGACCACCTGGTCCGCGCTGGACGTGTTCCACGATTTGCAGGCCCGTCGCTACCACGTGCAGAACCTGGACAACGAGGAAGCCAACACCATCGACTTCAGTCAGCCGATGGCCGAAGACAGTTATTTCACACCGGCAGCACTGCGCCGTCGTGGCACCCGATAGCAGGCAAGGCTCGCCCGTTGTGCGACAGCCATTCGCGCGGTCGATAACTGGGCTTTTTCTTACAAAACAGCGGATCAAAGTGGCTACCATGCCTTGCAAAGGCCGATAGCATAGGCGGCGCCGCGCAGGCGCTGATATAACAAGAACAAAAGGGGGAGTTGTGTATGAGTGAGCCCATCGTGCGGCGCACCCGAAGCGGTAAAGTCACCCGGCCCGTGCTGCAGGCACTGGCGTTGTGTTCGCTGCTGATGGCCGCCGCGCCGCTCGTCCAGGCCCAGGCTGCCGATGCGGCGACTTTCTCGGTGCCGTCGACCCGCGCCGCCTCCAGCCTGCTGCTCGACGTCGCCCATGCCGGCAAACGCCTGGTGACGGTCGGCGAGCGCGGTCACGTGCTGTACTCCGACGACGATGGTGCCAACTGGACCCAAGCCAAGGTGCCGACCCGGCAGATGCTCACCGCGGTGTATTTCGTCGACGACCAGCGTGGCTGGGCGGTCGGCCACGACGCGCTGATCCTGGCGAGCAGCGACGGCGGTGCGACCTGGACCAAGCAGTTCGAAGACCTGCAGCGCGAAGCACCGCTGCTCGACCTGTGGTTCAAGGACGCCCAGCACGGTTTCGCCATCGGCGCCTATGGTGCATTGCTGGAGACCAGCGATGGTGGCGCCAACTGGGACGACGTCAGCGACCGCCTCGACAACGAAGACACCTACCACCTCAACGCCATCGCCGATGTGCCGGGCGCCGGCCTGTTCATCGTTGGCGAGGCGGGCGCTCTGTTCCGCTCCACCGATGAAGGGCAAAGCTGGGAAACCCTCGAAGGCCCCTATCAGGGCTCGCTGTTCGGCGTGATCGCCAGCGGCGAGGGCAATGGCCTGCTGGTCTTTGGCCTGCGCGGCCACCTGTTCCATTCCATCGATGCGGGCGAAACCTGGCAGCAGGTCGCGCTCACCACCGCCAGCGGCGGTGACCTGGAGTTCGGCCTGGCCAGTGCGGCCACGCTCGGCGACGGCAGCATCGTGGTGGTCGGCCATGGCGGCAGCGTGCTGCGCAGTACCGATCACGGCAACAGCTTCAGCGTGTTCAACCGCCCGGATCGCGTATCCCTGGCGAGCGTCACCGCGGGTGCAGACGGCAAGTTGGTGCTGGTCGGGCAGGGCGGCGTACGCCTGACCACCGAGACCGGTGCCAATCCAGGCCAACAATAACAAGCTGGGGTAGTGTTCGATGAGTAACCTTGATCAAGACAAGGCCAGCCTGCTGGAGCGCCTGATCTTCAATAACCGACCGGCAGTGATCCTGATCTGCTTGTTGGTCAGCCTCTTTCTGTTCTTCCAGGCCACCCAGGTGCGCCCCTCGACCAGCTTCGAGAAGATGATCCCGCTGAGCCATCCGTTCATCCAGAACATGATGGAGCACCGCAACGACCTGGCGAACCTCGGCAATACCGTGCGTATTTCCGTGGAGGCCAAGGACGGCGACATCTTCAGCCAGTCCTACATGGAAACCCTGCGCCAGATCCACGACGAGGTGTTCTACATCCCCGGCGTCGACCGCTCCGGGCTCAAGTCGCTGTGGAGCCCCAGCGTGCGCTGGACCGAGGTGACCGAGGAAGGCTTCGCCGGTGGCGAGGTGATCCCTCAGACCTACGACGGCAGCGCGCAGAGCCTCGAAGAGCTGCGCGGCAACGTGCTCAAGTCCGGGCAGATTGGCCGCCTTGTAGCCAACAACTTCAAGTCCAGCATCATCGACGTGCCGCTGCTCGAGTCCTACCCGGACCCGCAAGACCAGGGCCGCCTGATCAAGCTCGACTACCAGCAGTTCTCCCACCAGCTCGAAGAGAAGATCCGCAACAAGTACCAGGCGCAGAACCCGGACATACAGATCCACATCATCGGATTCGCCAAGAAGGTCGGTGACCTGATCGACGGCCTGGTGATGGTCGCGCTTTTCTTCGGCGTCGCGCTGCTGGTCACCTTCGTGCTGCTGTACTGGTTCACCTGGTGCATCCGCAGCACCATTGCCGTGCTGATCACCACCCTGGTAGCGGTGGGCTGGCAGCTAGGGCTGATGCACACGGTGGGCTTCGGCCTCGATCCGTATTCGATGTTGGTGCCGTTTTTGATCTTCGCCATCGGCATTTCCCATGGCGTGCAGAAGATCAACGGCATCGCCCTGCAATCCGGCGGCTGCGACAACTCGCTGACCGCCGCGCGACTGACCTTCCGCCAGTTGTTCCTGCCGGGCATGATCGCCATCCTCGCCGACGCCGTGGGCTTCATCACCTTGCTGCTGATCGATATCGGGGTGATTCGCGAGCTGGCCATCGGCGCCTCCATCGGTGTGGCGGTCATCGTGTTTACCAACCTGATCCTGTTGCCGGTGGCCATTTCCTATATCGGTATCAGCAGGAAAGCGGTGGAGCGCAGCAAGCGCGATGCGGTCAGCGAGCATCCGTTCTGGCGCCTGCTGTCGAACTTCGCCAGCGCCAAGGTTGCGCCGATTTCGGTGACATTGGCACTGGTGGCCGGTGTCGGTGGTTTCTGGTATCAGCAGCAGAACCTGCAGGTTGGCGACCTCGACCAGGGCGCGCCGGAGCTGCGCCCGGATTCGCGCTACAACCTCGATAACGACTTCGTGATCCGCAACTACTCGACCAGCTCCGACGTGCTGGTGGTGATGGTCAAGACCGCACCCGAAGGCTGCTCGACCTATGAGGCCATGGCGGCCATGGACGAGCTGATGTGGACCATGGAAAACACCCAGGGCGTGCAGTCGGCGATCTCCATGGTCAGCGTGTCGCGCCAGGTGATCAAGGGCATGAACGAGGGCAACCTGAAATGGGAAACCCTGTCGCGCAACCCCGACGTGCTCAACAACTCCATCGCCCGTGCCGACGGCCTGTACAACGCCGACTGCTCGGTGGCGCCGGTGCTGGTATTCCTCGAAGACCACAAGGCGGAAACGCTCAAACGTGCGGTGAAAGCGGTCGAGGGCTTCGTCGCCGAGCATCAGTCCGACAACGTCGAGTTTCTGCTGGCCGCCGGTAACGCCGGTATCGAAGCGGCCACCAACGAAGTGATCAGCACCTCGGAGCTGCTGATCCTGATCCTGGTGTACCTGTGCGTCGGCGCGATGTGCATGATCACCTTCCGCTCCTTCGCCGCGACCATCTGCATCGTGCTGCCGCTGATCCTCACCTCGATCCTCGGCAATGCGCTGATGGCCTTCCTGGGCATCGGTGTGAAGGTCGCGACCCTGCCGGTGATCGCCCTGGGCGTCGGCATCGGCGTGGACTACGGCATCTATATCTACAGCCGCCTGGAAACCTTCCTGCGCGCCGGCCTACCGCTGCAGGAAGCCTACTACCAGACCCTGCGCTCCACCGGTAAAGCCGTACTATTCACCGGCCTGTGCCTGGCCATCGGCGTGGCGACCTGGATGTTCTCGGCGATCAAGTTCCAGGCCGACATGGGCCTTATGCTGACCTTCATGTTCATCGTCAACATGTTCGGTGCACTGTGGCTGCTACCGGCCCTGGCCCATTATCTGATCAAACCCGAGAAACTGGCGGGCAAGAAGGGTGGTTCGCTGCTGGCGCACTGACGGGTTGGCTCTATAAAAGGCGCGACCTCTACGGCATTTGCATGCCGTAGAGGTCGTTTTGCTACTGCGCCCGAAAAGAGGGCTGATTTTTATATGGAAGAACAACTTTTGAATGCATGGTGCGAAATTTTGAGTTGGAACTGGTCTGGAATAGTTCAAAGCATAACCGGGCTTGGAACTCTTATTGTTGCTTTTATTGCTTTAACTTCATGGCGGCGTCAACACCGCTCACAAGCCGTAACCAAGTTGCTCGATGAGCTCACCGACTCAGTACACGAGTTTGTTCAATCAATCTCGCCAGCTGTGCAAATGCTCTCGTTTGTTCGGATAGGCATCGAAAGTCAAGAATTCAACCGCGACCTCAATAGAGAGCTGCAGCATCCCCTAGCAGTTGCGTATATCGAAAAAGAAGGCAGGGAGTCCGCCGACCGTTTAATGACGCTTCTGAAAAATGCGGAGCAGCCAGTTCACCGTATTCGGTCGCTACTGGTTAAAGGTCAAGTTCTAGGCATCTCTAACTATCGCGAGTGTCAAAATGCCTGCAATATGATTGCTTGGCAGTTTGATCGGCTGCAAGTCGTTTTTTCTATGCTTAGTAACCAACATATGAACTGGGAGCATCCCAAGGTTGCAGAGAATCTTGGCAGTATGATGGATATAACTCCTGAGGACATTACTCGCCATATAAATGAGAGCCAGAAGAATTTATTGGCGTTTCTAAAGGACATCTATGCACAAGAGTACAAAAGCGTCTAAAAAGTGCATGAAGTACATCCCAGCCCTTCGAGCCTCCATCGGACGCCCTTGACAGGGCACCGCTTATGCAGGCGTTAGCTCACCTCCGATCGCCTATGTAAATAGGCCCACAATCCACAATTTGAAGAGCTAGCTATGGCGGCTGAATCGAGAAATCTGCGGGTACAGCAGGTGAACTGCTTCTACAATTACGCAATTGGCCTTGATGTCACTCGGGTCGATCTCCTTAAAACAGCCAAGGCACTTTTAAAGTCGGGTACAGTTAGAACCGTTTGTTTCTCTGACCTGAAGGCCATATACCTTGACGAACATGGTGAGGTTAAGCTCGAATGGCTACGACCGAAGGGGCGTCGATGGGATAATAGTTGGACGGTCCAGCTCAGCGATTCTTTGCCACAATATACCGCCGAGGACCTGATTTTCTGCTTGGAGTTAGCATTCCACGAGCGGCGTATCGAAGGTGACGAGGCGGGACAAGTGCCTCCGCATTTGCGAGCCGCACTGCCTCCAGTCGTACTAGAGAATGACGACTTGACTCTACCAGTCTACCCATGGCTAAAGCTCCATGCTGACGGACTTATGTGCATTTGCTTCCAACTCGATACGACATGGGATGATCTGAGCGAGGAAGATTTTATAAGCGATGTCGTCAACTTGTTTCAGCGCTACTTTAAATCTGTTTGGGTAGAGGCGGCACTTCAAAGAATAGATGGTGAGCAGCTCTTGCTTGATGCATTCGAGGGTGAAATCTCCATCGGCGGGCAAGGTGTAGATGACCGAAGGACTCGTAAGCTCGTCAAGAAGATGCGGCTAACCGCAAGAACTACACTAGACAACTCCCTCGGCAAGGAAGGACGATGTTTTGATTTGCATGGGGAGCCATGGCTCTTACATCAAATCGCGGGATCGGAGGACCAAATGGATTGGGAGGGGACGATTGACCTTTGCAGATCCATCTACGCAAATGCGGTAGCATCGCAGGTAGTATCAAAAAACTACAAAAAGAATGACGGGGTAGCAGGAGTACAGTTGTGGCAAGGCCGGCCCTCAGTCTCCTTAATGCGATTCGCCGGCCAGCCTAAATCCAAGGACCAGTTATTTGAGATGTACGGACAATCGATGTCCCGTATCCTGATGCGCTCCCCTGAAATGACTGATCCTCCGCACCTCCCTCCTGACCTTCGTCCATTTAATGACTATTGCTTACACGGCAATCGAGCAGTTTTGCTCTGGACGTGGCTGCGCCCACTCGGCGCATCTGACAATGCTTGGGATGACCCAAACACAAGGGCTCATTTGTTAGAGAACCAGGCCAGGGCGGAGCACTTCGAGTACCACAACATTCGCATTGCGCGGGCATGTGCCATAGCAGAAGGACCTCCATCCGATGAACAACTTGTATACGCGTACGAAACGTTGGCCAATGCCGATTCTGTAATTCACAAATCAAGCCAAGCTGGCGAGATTACTGATGCGCTTGAGTTTTTGATGACTGCTGCCGGCACAACAGGACTCATCGCATCAGGGAAAGAGCAGGCTAGATGGTTCTTAGATGAACGACGTTACAAGGCCGAAAAACAACGGTCACGGATGGACCGGTGGCTGACGGCGGTGTTTGGGATAGTGGGAGCGGCCGGGCTGGCCGACATAGTATTTAAGCCGATGCTGCAAACAACGTATCCTGGCTGGGTTGATTGGCTCACTGGACTGGCTGCATTCGCGACTGCCTCATTTCTGATTGTGCTTTTGGCGATGTTTATATCGGCCGTTAACAAGATATGGATATGGTAACTTGCAGATTTAGAAAGCATGTACTAACAATTGGCTGCATTACGATCGATTTTCGCCGCTTTCGGCTCCAAGCCGGCGCATGAGCCGAGCGTTAGACTTATATGATTAGGCTTTTCTCTACATCTATACCTCAGCCACATCCAGAGCTACTCTGGATGCCAACTCCCGCGTACAAGATAGAGGCAGTAGAAGTCGAATTGGCTTTATTTGAAGATGGTCATATTGAGTTCTTATTGATTCAAATCTAGAATAAAGAATTTAGTCTGATTGCTCGCGACATATGGTGCTGCACGCTGGAGGACCTTATATATGAAACTAGCGTCTGCCATGGCGTGCCAGTGGACGCCTGGCACCTTGAGCCAACTTTTGAAGTTGGAAAAATAACTGAACTGCTTCCTGCTCTGGTTGAAGATCGCTCTCCGATACACGTGCCATTTATTAAGTCAGCCATCGCGTCACTCTAAGCTCCACGCTCACCCATCGGAGTGATCGGCAAACGAAAAAACGCAGCCTAGCCGCGATTTTCATTTCAGAGGGTGCAAATTTTCTTCAATACGCCCGCATTGGCGCTGCGTAACGTGCCTCACTCGATCAGCAGTGAGGTAGGCGTGATGATGAGTTTGTATTTGTCCATGGCAGCGTTCGCGCTGGCCGCTTCCATTTCTCCCGGGCCGGTCAATCTGGTTTCGCTGAGCGCAGGCGCGCGCCATGGCTTTGGAGTGGCCATGCGGCATGTCGCCGGGGCGACGCTGGGCTTCACGCTACTGCTGGTGTTGATTGGCCTGGGGCTGCATCAGTTGCTGGAGCTGCTGCCCTGGCTGACGGCAGCGATCCAGTGGGCTGGCGTGGCCTTTCTGCTGTATCTGGCTTGGCGCTTGGCGGTCGATAACGGCGAGTTGCACAGCGCTGAAGGTGGGGCGGTTGCGTCTTTTGCTGGCGGCGCGTTGATGCAGTGGCTTAACCCCAAGGCGTGGCTGGCAGCGATTGCCGGCACGGGTGCCTTTGCAGCCGATGGTGATGCGGGGCGGGTGTGGCTGTTCGCGGCGATCTACTGCGTGGTCTGTTATCTGTCGTTGGCTTGCTGGGCTATTGCCGGGACCTGTTTGCAGCCGTATCTGCAGGCGCCGCAGCGGGTGCGGGTTTTCAATCGGGTGTTGGCGGGGTTGTTGGTGGCCAGTGCTGGGTATCTGGTGTTGGCGTAAGTCCGTTAGAGCCTGCGCATGATCTTTATGCTCGTGAAGCTGCAACTACAAGGCGGAAACGGACGGTCACCCGTGGGAGAGGCTTTAGCCTCGAGTTTTTTATTGAGGCAAACAAAGAGCTCGGGGCTAAAGCCCCTCCCACGAAATCGCGAACAGTACGGTAGGGCGTACTCGCGAAGCCGTATGCCGTTGCGGCGGCGTCAGGATCGGCATGAATCGGCGGACTGTTCGCTTCGCTCCTGAGGCCGCCCTACGAGCGAGCGCGCAAACAAAACGGTAATGCTGGTGGACTCCTTATGGGAGCGGGCGGGTACGCCCAGTTCATGCCCGTGATTTCTTCGCGGGCATGGCCCGCTCCCACAGGTAATCACCAGTCAATCCTATGCGCGCGACCGGCCGCTTCCACCACTTTGCTTGCCAAAATCGACGAACCTGTGCTGAAAGATTATGGGCAGGTTCTTGGAGCGCCACAGAGCCGTAGCCCGTGGTTGAGCGTAGCGACACCCGGGGGCATCTTCGCGAGAGTGATTCCTGGGTATCGCTGCGCTCAACGCCAGGCTACGGGGTTGGGTCAGGCTACGGGCTGGTTGTCGCTAGCCGCGGTATTGGCCAGGCGTGGCGGCGAGGAGTTGTTTGAAGGTGCGCTGGAAATGCGCCTGGTCGGCGAAGCCGGCTTCCTGGGCGACTTCGGCCAGGGCTGCGCCGCTTTTCAGGCGGGCGTGGGCGAACTGGATGCGGCGGTTGAGCAGGTAGGCGTGGGGAGTCAGGCCGTAGCGTTGCTTGAAGCCGCGGATCAATTGCGATGGCGACAGCTGCGCGGCCTCGCAGAGGGTATCTAGGCGCAGCGGCTCGCCGCAGTGCTGCTCGATCAGCTCGGCGGCCAGTTCCAAGCGCGGGTTCAGGCTGTCGTCACGCTCACCTTCGAGTATCAGCCGCTGCAGCGCCAGACCGAAGAATGCCTCGGCCTCGGCGCGCTTGTCGGCTGTGCTTACCAATGTATCGAGCAGGCAACGCCGCAATGCCAGCAGGCCCTGATACAGCTCGGCATCGTCGCTGGCGATGGAGGCGAAGCGCTGGAAAGCGGGTGTGTCGGTAAAGCCCCGGGCATGCTGCAGCTCGCCCAGCCACTGCGGGTCGACGTAGCACATCAGATATGACCAGGGCTCGCCGTCGATGGGGTTACAGGCGTGCACGTCGCCGGGGTTCATCAGCACCACCGTACCCTGGCTCACCTGGCGATCCACCTCGCGGTTGCTGTAGGTGCTCTGGCCTCCGGTGATGGCGCCGATCGAGAAGAACGCATGGCTGTGCCGCCCGTAGCAGACCTTTCTGCCGTCTTCGATGGAGCGCAGCTCGATGCAGGGCAGGGCGGCGTCGCGCCAGAAGCTGGGGGTGGGCGAGGCGGGGCGAGCGTCCATGGTGGCTTCCTTCAGCGCGGGTAGAGCGGCGGCAGTTGGCCGCTGTCTTGCCCGCTATCCTGGTTTTTTTCCGCAGCCGGCAGCTCGCCGATGGCCTGCCACAGCTGCTTGCCCTGCCAGTGCTGGCCGGATTCGCTGTACAGCGCGCCGTTGAGGCCGTCCAGGGCTTCGGACAGCGGCGCGAAGCGGGCGGCCATGTCGGCCAGGGTTTCCGGTTGCTGGCGCGCCCAAGCATCGAGAGCCTGGCGGGTGGCCTGGCTGTCGTTGGCCAGGCAAGCGCGCTTGAGGTCGTCGAGCAGGGTGCGCGGGCTGGGCCCGACCTGGGCGCTACGCTGCACCGCCGGCTGGCTGCGTGCGTGCCACCACAGACCAAAGCCGAGCAGGGTGGTCAGTGCCAGCAGCACGGTGCTTAGTTGCCAGGGCCACAACAGCACGTTTTCGGCGTTGCTTTCGCGTGGGCGTGTCTCCACCGGCTGTTCGACGCTCAGAGCCGGATCGACGGCCACGGTCAGGGTACGAGCTGGCAGGCTGGTGTGTTCCAGGCGGTCTTCATGGGTGTTCCACCACACCACGTCCACGGCGGGCAATTCCAGGTTGCCGGCCTTGCCTGCCACCAGGGCTTCCCGCTCTTCACGGCTGCCGATCACCCCACGCTCACTGCCTTCGTTGTTCAACTGGGGCTGATCGGGGTAGCGGCGCAGGCCTTCCACCTGGGTCGCCGGCAGTGGTGGCAGCTGGGCGCTGGACAGCCCATCGGCCTTGAGCATCAGGCTGCGGGTCAGCGAGTCGCCGACTTTTACCTGGCCCGGCTCAGGGCTCCAGGCCTCGGCCAGGCTCAGGGCGCGGGCCGGCAGCCAGGGCGCGTCGGCCGGGTAGTCGGCGGGCTTGGCCTTGACCGTCAGGGGAATCTCCGGTGAACGCACGCGGGTGACCTTGCCCGGGCGCGGGCCGAACGGCGTATAGCCGTTGCGGCTGCTGCGGTCGGCCAGGGTCGCGCTGAACACCTGGCTGGGGATGGTCAGCTGGCCACTCTTCTGCGGGAAGATGGCATAGCGTAGCTCGATCACGCCGTGGCGTACGCCGCCGATGTCCTGCTCGTAGGTGCGGGGTTCCCCCAGGGATTCGACCCTCGCATCGGCGATCTCCAGCGGCGTCAGGCTGCTGTCGTCGTACAGCGATACCGAGTGATAGATGCGCAGAGTCAGCACGCTCTGCGCCTGCACGTAGACGCTTTCGTGATCCAGGCTGGCATCGATGAACACCGGCGCCATCTGCTCGTCCGCGCCCTGGCTGGTCGATTCCACCACATGCAGGCTGACGGGCTGGCTCTGTGAGTCGCCCAGGCGCAGCGGCGGCACCACCACGTAACCGCTATGCCGTGGCTTCAGGGTGACGATCCAGCGGGTGCTGGCACGCGCCTGGCCATCCAGGGTGGTCAGCCGGTTGACCTGGCGCGTACCGAGTACGTCGAACAGTTCGTTGAGCGGCGTCAGGTCGGGCTTGCCGAACTCGGTGGCATCCGTAGATTCGAGAATCAGGTCGAGGCTTTCGCCCAGGTTCAGCCGGCTGCGGTCGACGCTGGCGGTAAATTCCTGCGCGCTGGCCTGCAATGCCAGCAAACAGAGAAGCAGGGTGCAGAGCAGGCGGGTCATCGGGGTTGTTCCTGACGCTGTTGCTGTTCGTACCAGAATTTGCGGCGCAGCAATTCGCCCGGGTCGTCGGGAATCTGCCGCAGCCATTGTTCCAGAGCCTGACGACGCTCGCCATCGAGCGGTGCATCGGCGTCCTGGGCCTCGCCGTCTGGCGGCGAGGTCTGCGCCGGCTCGGCCTTTTCGTCGGGCTCGCCGGCCTGGCTGGGCGGCTGCTCCTGCTTGGCTGGTGACTGATCCTCGGTGGTCGACGACTGGCCCTGGCCTCTCTGTTCATCGTCGCTGGAGGCCGAGGATTGGCCGGGCGGCTGCTGGTCGTCGGGCTTGTCTGCGGATTGCTGCTCGTCGCCGGCGTCCGGCTGCTCCTGCTCTTGTTGCTGGCGCTGGCGCAGCAGCTCCTCGACCAAGGCCTTGTTCTTCGCGGCCTGCTGCAGTTGCGGGTCGATTTCCAGCGCCCGTTCGTAGGCATCGATGGCCGCCTCCAGCTCGTTGCTGTGGGCCAGGGCGTTGCCGCGGTTGTAGAGCGAGGGCGCGCTGTCATCCTTGGCGAACTGTTCGGCGGCCGCCGCGTAGTCGCCGGCCTCATAGAGCGCGGTGCCGCGCCAGTGCGGGTCCTCGAAGCGTTCGGCGGCTTCCTTGGGGCGGCCTGCTTCGAGCAAGCGCTGGCCCTGCTGGTCGGCACGCAGCCAGAGGTCGTCGAAGCTCATGGCCATGCCGGTTTGCGGGGTGGCGAGCAACAGCAGCGGCAGGCACAGCAGCCAGCCACGACGGCCCGCGCAGGCGGCCAGCAGCAACAGCGGCAGGAGCAGCCAGTAACCTTGGTCGGCCCAGCTGCGCAATTGCGTCTTGTGGCCGTTGTCGCGCAGTTGCGACGGGCCGTCGAGCAGGCCGAGGCTGCGCAGATCGCGGTCGTCGAGGCTGATGCTGCGGTATTGCCCTTTGACGCTCGCCGCGAACTGCCGCAAACCGCTGACGTCCAGGCGCGGCATGAGAATCGCACCTTGCTCGTCCTTCATGAAGGTGCCGTCTTCCTGGACGATCGGCGCACCCTCGCTGCTGCCCACTCCGAGGATGCGCAAACGCTCGCCGCGACTGCCGAGCGATCTGGCGATGGCGCTGCGTTCGCCGTCGTCCAGGCTGCTGGTGATCAGCAGCAGGCGCCCCTGGCCCTGGGCGCCGCCCTTTAGTAGTTCGAGTGCCTTGGCCACCGCCAGGTCGGCACGTTTTCCAGGCTCGGGCATGATCGACGGCTTGAGCGCTTCGAGCAGGTTGCGGCTGGTGCCCAGATCATCGGACAGTGGCACCAGGGTGTGGGCGCTGCCGGCGTACACCACGATGGCGGTCTGCGCGTCGCCACGGGCCTGCAACAGGTCGAGCAATTTGCGACGGGCCTGGGCCAGGCGGTTGGGGGAGGCGTCGCTGGCCAGCATCTGCGGCGTCAGTTCGAGCATCACCACCAGCGGGTCAGCCGGTTTGACGTCGTTCTGCTCGATGCGCTGCCAGCTGGGGCCGACCAGCGCCAGGGTGGTCAGCAGCCAGGCAAACGCGAGAATGATCAGCGGCAAGCGGCTGCGCCGGCCCCGGCCACCGCGCAGCAGCACGGCGTGAAAGGCGGGTGGCAGCAGGCTTTGCCAGTGACCGCTACGGGTTTCCCGGTGCGCCAGCAACCACAGCAGCCAGGCCAGCACGGGCAATGCCAGCAGCCACCACGGGCGCAGGAGATGGGGGAGGAATTCGCTCATGGCGTCTTGCGCCCCAGGCGTCGTGCGGCGCTCAGCGCTTGCTGGCGCAGTTGTGGCCACAGGCTGCGGATCACCAGCAGCAGGCTCAGCAGCAGAGCCGCCGCCAGCGGCCAGATGTAAAGCGCCTGGGCCGGGCGCGCCAGGGTCGGCTGCTGGGCCACCGGTTCGAGACGGTCGAGGGTCGCCTCGATGTTTTGCAATTCGCTCTGGTCGCGGGCGCGGAAATATTCGCCGCCAGTGAGTTCGGCAATGGCGCGCAGGCTCGGCTCATCCAGATCCAGGCTCGGGTTGAGGCCAAAGGCGGCAAAATTGCCGGCTTGCTGCGGGTCGGAACCGATGCCGATTGGGTAAATGGTCACGCCTTCCTCGGCGGCCAGGCGGGCGGCGGTCATCGGTTCGATCTGCCCGCCATTGTTCGCGCCATCGGTAATCAGCACCAGCACGCGGCTGTCGGCCGGGCGTTGGCGCAGGCGCTTGACCGCCAGGCCGATGGCGTCGCCGAGGGCGGTGTTCTGCCCGGCGATGCCGATCACCGCTTCGTCGAGCCAGGTGCGTACCGTCTGCCGGTCGAAGGTCAGCGGCGCCTGCAAATAGGCCTGGCTGCCGAACAGGATCAAGCCGACACGGTCGCCGGTACGGCCATCAATGAACTCGCCGATCAACTGCTTGACCAGGGTCAGGCGGCTGACGTCCTCGTCTTCCAGGCGCATGTCGGCGTAATCCATTGAACCGGACACGTCCACGGCGATCAGCAGATCGCGCCCGCTGGCCGGCAGCGGCAGTGGCTCGCCAACCCATTCCGGGCGCGCGGCGGCGATCAGCAAGAGCAGCCAGAGCAAGGCGAAGTGCACCTGCTTCTTCCAGGGCGGCAGCTGCAGGCGGGCGCGGCGCCCGGATAGGCTTTCCAGCTCGCCGAGAAAGCTTACCTGCAGCGCCGCTTCGCCGCTGTCGGCGGCCGGCAGCCACAGGCGCAGCAGCCAGGGCAGGGGCGCGAGCAGGAAGAGCCACGGCCAGGCGAATTCAAACATGCTTGCGAATCCAGATGGCGACCGCCTGGTGCAGGCCGTCGATGGCCTTGTCGTCCAGGTTGCACTGCGGTTTGTAGGCGCCCTCGACGAGGATCATCCAGCGCGTCAGCCCGGCGGCCGGGCAGCGGTTGTCGAGAAACGCCAGCCAGGCGCGGCTGCTCAGGGTATGGCTGTGGCTGTCCGGGTAGCGCTCGCGGCACAGGCGCTTGAGCAGGCCGTTGAGCTGCTGCAGCCAGGGGCCGGCGGCGGCGCCGTCATAGGGTTTGCTGAGGCGCTGCAGCTCCTGCAGGGCCGCTTCGCGCAGCGGATCGAGGGGCTGTTCGACGGCCTGCTTGCGGCGTGGCCGGGGCAACCGCGGCGCCAGGCGCCAGGCGGCCCACAGCAGCACGGGCAACAGCACGGCGAGCAGCCACCAGCCGGGCGCCGGCGGCCACCAGCCGATGGCGGCGGGGGCGATCAACGGTTCGAGCTGGTCCAGCGGGTTCATGCCGATCGACCCGGGCGCAGGTTGTTCAGGTGCTCGTGCAACTGCTCGACCAGTTCCTGGCCGGTCGACAGTGACAGCAGCGGCACGCCGAGCTTGTTCGCCAGGCGCTGCCAGCGCGCGCGGCGTGCCTGGGCCTGATCGCGGTAGCTGTGCTGCAGGTTGGCGTCTTCGGTGTCCACGTCCAATTGGGCGTCACCATCGGCGAAGCGCAGCAGGCCGGAGGCGGGCAGGGCGTGATCGAGCGGGTCGGAGACCGGCAGCAGCAGCAGGTCGGTATGCCGGGCCAGGAGCATCAGCTGCTGCTCGCTGCTGTCGCCCAGGGTGCGTTCGTCGCAAAGGATCACCACCAGGCTGCCGGGGCGCAGCACTTCGCGGGCACGGCGCAGGGCCTGGCCGAAGCTGTCGCGCACCAGCGGCGTGTCGGCGGACAGCGCCTGATTGGCACGGGCCAGGCGGCTGAGCAGTTGTAGCAGGCTTTGCTTGCTGCGCCGCGGTTTGATCTCGTGGTTGTCCTGGCCGCCGAAGACCAGCCCGCCGATGCGGTCGTTGTGACCCAGGGCGGCCCAGCCGATCAGCCCGGCCGCGCGGGCGGCGAGCACCGACTTGAACATCAGGCCCGAGCCGAAGAACAGCTGGCGGCTCTGCTCGACGAGTAGGTAGATGGGCCGCTCGCGTTCTTCGTGGAACAGTTTGGTATGCGGCTCCTGGGTGCGTGCGGTAACGCGCCAGTCGATGGTGCGCACGTCGTCACCCGGCTGGTAGACGCGCACCTGGTCGAAGTCGACCCCGCGCCCGCGCAGCTTCGAGTGGTGCAGGCCGATCAGCGGGCTGCGGCGGCCCGGCGTGGAAAACAGCTGCACCTCGCGCACCCGGTGGCGCATGTCGATCAGTTGCTTGAGATCGGTACGGATGCCCGCCTGCAGCTCAGGGTTATCCGCATGCGAAAGCATCAGGCCACCGCGACCACGTCGAGGATGCGCTGGACCACGCGGTCCTGGTCGATGCCCGAGGCCTCGGCCTCGAACGACAGGATGATGCGGTGGCGCAATACGTCGAACAGCACCGCCTGGATGTCTTCGGGGCTGACGAAATCGCGGCCCGCCAGCCAGGCGTGGGCCCGCGCGCAGCGATCCAGGGCGATGGAGCCGCGCGGGCTGGAGCCGTGGGCGATCCACTCGGCCAGCTCGGCGTCGAACTTGCCGGGGGTGCGCGAGGCCATTACCAACTGCACCAGGTATTCCTCCACCGCATCGGCCATGTAGAGGCCGAGGATTTCCTTGCGCGCGGAGAAGATCGCCTGCTGGCTGAGACGATGATCGGGCTTGGTCTCGCCGTGCAGCGCTTCGCCGCGGGCCTGGGCGAGGATCTTGCGCTCCACGCTGGCGTCGGGGAAACCGATCTTCACGTGCATCAGAAAACGGTCGAGCTGGGCTTCGGGCAGCGGGTAGGTGCCTTCCTGCTCGATGGGGTTCTGGGTGGCCATGACCAGGAACAGCGGCGACAGGTCGTAGGTGCTGCGGCCCACCGATACCTGGCGTTCGGCCATGGCTTCGAGCAGTGCCGACTGTACCTTGGCCGGCGCGCGGTTGATCTCGTCGGCGAGCACCAGATTATGGAAGATCGGCCCCTGCTGGAATACGAAACTGCCGGTTTCCGGGCGATAGATCTCGGTACCGGTAATGTCGGCCGGCAGCAGGTCGGGGGTGAACTGGATGCGGTGGAACTCGGCTTCGATGCCTTCGGCCAGTTCCTTGATCGCCTTGGTCTTGGCCAGGCCGGGAGCGCCTTCGACCAGCATGTGGCCGTCGGCGAGCAGGGCGATCAGCAGGCGATCGATGAGCTTTTCCTGGCCGAGGATCTGACTGGCGAGAAAGTGGCGAAGAGCGAGCAGCGCGTCTCTGTGTTCCATTGGGGCTGTCCAGATGCGAATCGCGAGCGACGAACCCCGCTCGCCAGGGCCGTCCATGATAATCGAAGGCAGGGGCGTTAAGCCATGCGAGCCGGACGCGGTCTGTGACCGGGTCGCCAGCCGCCTACCGCAGCAGGCGGCCGGCACCGGCTCAGACGATACGGAACTGGCCGGCGCTGTGGTTGAGCGCCTCGACCTGCCGCGACAGGCCCTGGGTGTGTTCGTCCAGGCTCAGGCGCAGGGTTTTGGTCTTGCCGGTGTGCAGGTTAATGTCCTCGACCTTGGCGGCGATCTCCTCGGTGGTGCAGGAAATCTGCTCGATGGCCACCACCACCTGGCTCATCTCGGCACTGAGATGCTCCATGGAACCGGTGATGCCGTCGATGGCCTGGGCCACTTCGCCGGAGCTGCGCTCGCCCTGGGTGGCCAGGTTGAGGCCGCTGGTCATCAGTTGGTCCATCTGCTGGGTCTGCTGGCGCAGCTCGTTGACGATCACCGCGATATCGGTGGTAGCCGCCACCGTCTTCTGGGCCAGGGAGCGCACTTCGTCGGCGACCACCGAGAAGCCGCGGCCGGCCTCGCCAGCACGGGCTGCTTCGATGGCGGCGTTCAGTGCCAGCAGGTTGGTCTGGTCGGCCAGGCCGTTGATCACGTCGATGATGCTGGTGACCTTGGTGCTCGACTGGGTAAGGGCGCTGACCTGGGCGTGGGTGTCCTGAATCAGCTGCGACAGGCGGCGCATGTTGTCGGCGCTGGCAGTGATCACCGAAGCACCATCGCGCGCCGACTGATAGGCAGCCTGGGTGGCGTTGCCGACATCGGTGGTGCGCTGGGCCATTTCGTGGACCGTGGCGGAAATCTGCTGGGAGGCCGAGGCGGCCTGCTCGGTCTGCATCTCCACCTGTGTGCTGTTCTCCTCGAGGCGGCGCATGGCGTCGTTGAGGTAGCTGTGCAGCTGGTTGAGCTGCTGGTTGCCGTCGAGCACCTGGCGAATCACCCCGGCGATACCTTGGGTCATCTGGTTCGAGGCACTGCCCAATTGGTTGAATTCGTCGCGATGGTTCTGGCCGACGTCGATCCGCGCGGTGAGATTGCCCGCCGCGACCTGGGCGAGCAGGCGGTTGACCCTGTCCAGCTGCGCCATCAGCAGGCGTGAAGCGCGGCTCAGGGTGATCAGCATGAACAGCGACACCGCCACGAAGGTCAGCCCCATGGCCCAATTGGCGGTGCTGCGCGCCTGTTCGGCCTGGCGAGTGGCATTGGCCAGCACGGTCTGTTGCAGATGAACGCGCTGGGCTTCGATGCTGTTTTCGATCTGCCGGCCCTGGTCGAGCAGGTGCTTTTCGGTGGCGGCGATGCGCTGGATCATCCCATCCGCAGCGGCGAAATCGGCGCTGTAGCTGGTGACCGCCTTGCCAACCTGGCTGTCCTGCCATTCCAGTTCGATGATGCGGGCCTGCAGGTCGGCCAGCGCCGCTTGCACGCGCTCGGCATAGGCCCCGTCGAAGGTGGCCAGGTAATCACGCTGGTTGCTCAACGCTTCGGCGATCGATGCCTGGATCAGGCTGATGCTCACCCGTTCGAGGCCTTTGCCGCTCTCGGCGAGCTTGGCGCGCTGCCCGGTGAACGGCGTCAGGCCCAGCTCGTGGGATTGCTCCAGCCAGCTGTGCTGCAGGCGGATGTCTTCCTGCAGCATTTCGTCGATCTGCCGGGAGCTGTCGATCACCGACTCATCGTCCAGGCGCTCGGCGCGCTCGGCATATTGCCTGGAGAGCGCGCTGAGCGCCGTCAGGCTGTCCTGGAAATCCTCTTCATCATCGGGTGTGAGGCGTCGACGTTCCGCGCCCAGCTTGAGCCACTGGTTCATCAGCGCGGCCGAGGCGCCGGCGTAGGCCGTGGCGTCTTCCCTGGCTTGCAGGGCAGCGCTCAGGGTTTGCGTGGCCCAGAACGAGGCGGCCGTCATCAGCGCCAGGCTGGAGAGGGTGATGAGAATCAGCAGGCGAAACTTCTGCTTCCAGGAAAGGAACAGTGACATGGGGGGTGTCCGTTTGGCTTTATTTTTATTGACGCCAGACTTTAGGTGTTGTGCTGGCACAGTGCAAGCGGTCGTACGATGTCTGCTGTGGCGCAGGCAGCGTGAACGAAAATGTCGCTGCACCGCAAGCGTGCATCGCACTCGCCTCGTTAAGCTCTCCGGGCACCTGTGACCGGAGCGTCATCGCGCATTTCAGGTAGCGTTTGCAGGCAGCCGGTCTAAGGTTGAACTACGCATGGAAACACGAATCGCACATACCAAGCCCATAGACGGAGCATACAAATGGCGTTCTTCACCGCGGCCAGCAAAGCCGACTTCCAGCATCAACTGCAAGCGGCCCTGGCGCAGCACGTCAGCGAGCAGGACCTGCCACAAGTGGCCCTGTTCGCTGAACAGTTCTTTGGCATCATCGCACTCGAAGAGCTGACTCAGCGGCGACTTTCCGACCTCGTTGGCTGCACCCTTTCGGCCTGGCGCCTGCTGGCCCAGTTCGATCCCGCCCAACCGCAGGTCCGCGTATTCAACCCCGACTATGAAAAGCACGGCTGGCAGAGCACCCACACCGGCATCGAGGTGCTGCACCCGGACATTCCGTTCCTGGTCGACTCCGTGCGCATCGAACTCAAGCGCCGCGGCTACAGCATTCATACCCTGCAGAACAGCGTGCTCAGCGTGCGCCGCGACGCCCAGGGCGCGCTGCTCGAACTGCTGCCCAAGGGCAGTACCGGCGAGGGCGTCAGCCTCGAGTCGCTGATGTTCCTGGAGATCAACCGCTGCGCCAGCAACACCGAAATCAAGTCGCTGCAGAAGACCCTGCTCGAAGTGCTCGAAGAGGTGCGCCTGAGCGTGGCCGACTTCCAGCCGATGAAGGCCAAGGCCCAGGAACTGCTGACCAAGCTCGGCGACGGCACCTTCGGTAAGGGTGCCACCGACCCCGCCGAGCTGGACGAGATCAAGGTGTTTCTCGCCTGGCTGCAGGACAACCATTTCACCTTCCTCGGCTATGAGGAATTCACCGTTCACGACGCCGTCGATGGCGGCCACCTGCAGTACGACGAGAGCTCGCTGCTGGGCCTGTCCCGGCGCCTGCGCAGCGGCCTGAGCAAGGACGACCTGCACATCGAGCCCTACGCGCTGGCCTACCTGCGTGAACCGACCCTGCTGTCGTTCGCCAAGGCGGCGCAACCGAGTCGCGTGCACCGCCCGGCCTACCCGGATTTCGTTTCCATTCGCGAGATCGACGCCAGCGGCAAGGTGGTCAAGGAATGCCGTTTCCTCGGTATTTACACCTCGACCGCTTACAGCGAGAGCGTGCGCGAGATTCCCTACATCCGCCGCAAGGTCGCCGAGGTCGAGAAGCGCTCCGGCTTCATCTCCCAGGGCCACCTGAGCAAGGAGCTGGTCAAGGTTCTCGAAGTGCTGCCGCGCGACGACCTGTTCCAGACGCCGGTCGACGAACTGGCCAGCACGGCGCTGTCGATCGTGCAGATTCAGGAGCGCAACAAGGTACGCCTGTTCCTGCGCTTCGACCCCTACGGTCGTTTCGTCTACGCCCTGGCCTACGTGCCGCGCGACGTTTACTCCACGGAAACCCGCCTGCGTATCCAGCAGGTGCTGGTCGATCGCCTGCAGGCCAGCGACTGCGAGTTCTGGACCTATTTCTCCGAGTCGGTACTGGCCCGTGTGCAGTTCATTCTGCGTGTGGACCCGAAGACCAAGCTGGACATCGACCCTCAGCAGCTCGAGCGCGAAGTCGTCCAGGCCTGCCGTTCGTGGACCGACGACTATGCCGCCCTGGCCGTGGAGAATTTCGGCGAAGCCAAGGGCACCCGCGTGCTCACCGACTTCCCGAAAAGCTTCCCGGCCGGTTACCGCGAGCGCTTCGCACCGCATTCGGCAGTGGTCGACATGCAGCATCTGCGCAGCCTCTCCGAGGAGCGCCCACTGGTCATGAGCTTCTACCAGCCGCTGGTGCCTGGTGAGCGTCAGCTGCATTGCAAGCTGTACCACGCCGACACGCCGCTGGCGCTGTCCGACGTGCTGCCGGTGCTGGAGAATCTCGGCCTGCGCGTGCTGGGCGAATTCCCGTATCGCCTGCAGCACCAGAACGGTCGCGAGTTCTGGATTCACGATTTCGCCTTCACCTACCCCGAGGGCATGAAGCTCGACATCCAGCAGCTCAACGACACGCTGCAGGACGCCTTCGTGCACATCGTGCGCGGCGATGCCGAGAACGATTCCTTCAACCGCCTGGTGCTGACCGCCGGCCTGGCCTGGCGTGACGTGGCGCTGCTGCGCGCCTATGCCCGCTACCTGAAGCAGATTCGCCTGGGCTTCGACCTGGGTTATATCGCCAACACGCTGCTCAACCATGCCGATATCGCCCGCGAGCTGGTGCGTCTGTTCCGGACGCGCTTCTACCTCGCCCGCAAGCTCAATGCCGACGACCTGAACGACAAGCAGCAGAAGCTCGAGCAGGCCATTCTCGGCGCGCTGGACAACGTCGCGGTGCTCAACGAAGACCGAATCCTGCGTCGCTACCTGGACCTGATCAAGGCCACCCTGCGCACCAACTTCTACCAGCCCGACGCCCTGGGCGAGGTGAAGAACTACTTCAGTTTCAAGTTCAACCCGAGTGCGATTCCCGAACTGCCACGGCCGGTACCGAAGTTCGAGATCTTCGTCTATTCACCGCGGGTCGAAGGCGTTCACCTGCGTTTCGGCAACGTCGCTCGCGGTGGCCTGCGCTGGTCGGATCGTGAAGAAGACTTCCGTACCGAAGTGCTCGGCCTGGTCAAGGCCCAGCAGGTCAAGAACGCGGTGATCGTGCCGGTCGGCGCCAAGGGCGGTTTCGTGCCGCGGCGCCTGCCGCTGGGTGGCGGTCGCGACGAGATCCAGGCCGAGGCCATCGCCTGCTACCGCATCTTCATCAGCGGCCTGCTGGACATCACCGACAACCTCAAGGAAGGCGAGGTGGCGCCACCGGCCAACGTGGTGCGCCACGATGCCGATGATCCCTATCTGGTCGTCGCGGCGGACAAAGGCACTGCGACCTTCTCCGACATCGCCAACGGCATCGCCAACGAATACGGCTTCTGGCTCGGCGATGCGTTCGCCTCGGGTGGTTCGGCCGGTTACGACCACAAGGGCATGGGCATCACCGCCAAGGGCGGCTGGGTCTCGGTGCAGCGCCACTTCCGTGAGCGTGGCATCGACGTGCAGAAGGATCTGACCACCGTGATCGGCATCGGCGATATGGCCGGTGACGTGTTCGGTAACGGCCTGTTGCTGTCCGAGTCGCTGCAGCTGGTCGCTGCCTTCAACCACCTGCACATCTTCATCGACCCGAACCCGGATGCCGCGCGCAGCTTCGTCGAGCGCAAGCGTCTGTTCGACCTGCCGCGTTCGAGCTGGGCCGATTACGACGCGTCGCTGATCTCCCAGGGTGGCGGCATCTTCCTGCGCAGTGCCAAGAGCATCGCCATCAGCCCGGAAATGAAGGCACGCTTCGATATCCAGGCCGACAAACTGGCGCCGACCGAGCTGCTCAACGCATTGCTCAAGGCGCCGGTCGATCTGATCTGGAACGGCGGCATCGGCACCTATGTCAAGTCCAGCCGCGAGAGCCATGCCGACGTCGGCGACAAGGCCAACGACGTGCTGCGCGTCGACGGCCGAGAACTGCGTGCCAAGGTGGTGGGCGAGGGCGGCAACCTGGGCATGACTCAGCTCGGTCGCGTCGAGTACGGCCTGGGTGGCGGGGCCAGCAACACCGACTTCATCGACAACGCCGGTGGTGTGGACTGCTCCGACCACGAGGTGAACATCAAGATCCTGCTCAACGAGATCGTCACCGCCGGCGACATGACCGGCAAGCAGCGCAACACGCTGCTCGCCGAGATGACCGAGGACGTGGGCAATCTGGTGCTGGGCAACAACTACAAGCAGACCCAGGCGCTGTCGCTGGCCGAGCGCCGCGCCCGTGAACGCCAGGGTGAATACAAGCGCCTGATGGCGGCGCTGGAAGCCTCCGGCAAGCTGGACCGCGCATTGGAGTTCCTGCCCAGCGAAGAGGAGCTCAACGAGCGCGCCACCAAGGGCCAGGGGCTTACCCGTCCCGAGCTGTCCGTGCTGATTTCCTACAGCAAGATCGAGCTGCAGGAGGCGTTGATCAAGTCCGACGTCGCCGACGACGACTACCTGGCGCGCGAGATGGAAACCGCCTTCCCGGCGCGCCTGGCGCAGGAGTATGGCGAGGCCATGCGTCGTCATCGCCTCAAGCGCGAGATCGTCAGCACGCAGATCGCCAACGATCTGGTCAACCACATGGGCATCACCTTCGTGCAGCGCCTGAAGGAATCCACCGGCGTGGGTTCGGCCCAGGTAGCCGCTGCCTACGTAGTCGTACGCGATGTCTTCCACCTGCCGTTCTGGTGGCGCCAGATCGAAGCCCTGGACAACCAGGTGCCGGCCGACCTCCAGTTGACCATGATGGACGAGCTGATGCGTCTGGGCCGTCGCGCCACGCGCTGGTACCTGCGCAGCCGTCGCAACGACCTGGATGCCGCCCGCGACGTGGCCCACCTCGGCCCACGGGTCAAGGCGCTGGCCATGCGCCTGGACGAGCTGCTCGAAGGCCCGGCCCGGGACGAGTGGATGGCGCGCTACCAGACCTATGTCGAGGCTGGCGTGCCGGAGCTGCTGTCCCGCGTTGTTGCCGGCACCGGTCACCTTTATACGTTGCTGCCGATCATCGAGTCCGCCGATCTCACCGGCTACGAGCCGACCGAGGTAGCGTCCGCATACTTTGCGGTATCCGATGCCCTGGATCTGTCCTGGTACCTGCAACAGATCAGCGGCCTGAGCGTGGAAAGCAATTGGCAGGCTCTGGCCCGCGAGGCGTTCCGCGACGATCTGGATGCGCAGCAGCGCGCCATCACCGTCTCGGTTCTGCAATTGGCCAACGGGCCGGAGTCGATCGAGGCGCGGGTCGAGATGTGGCTGGAGCAGAACCGTCGACTGGTCGACCGCTGGAAGGCCATGCTCGCCGAACTGCGTGCGGCTACCGGAAGTGACTACGCCATGTATGCCGTGGCAAATCGCGAGCTGAGCGATCTGGCGCAAAGCCAGCTGCCTGTGTTGCCGGCTTGAGCTGAGTAACGGCTGTAAATGAAAACGCCCCGACTGGTTCGGGGCGTTTTCGTTTCAAGGCCTGCTGGCTGCGAGCGACCCAATTGTCCGCAGATCACCAGTAGGTTTTTGCGGGATGCCATGTGTGGGGTTGCTCAGCATCATGGTGAGAGCTGCGACCCGCAGCAAATAGTGGGCGCAGCGCGATTACGCCATATGGCGACAATCGTTCGCGCCGAGGGCGACGCTCCTACGCGAGTGTTGGGTTGCTCACGATCCCTGTAGGAGCTGCGACCCGCAGCGAATAGTGGGTGCGATGCCGATTGCGCAACATGGCCACAATCGTTCGCGCCGAGGTCGGCGCTCCCACACGAATGCCGGGTTGCTCACGATCCCTGTAGGAGCTGCGACCCGCAGCGAATAGTGGGCGCAGCGCGATTACGCCATATGGCGACAATCGTTCGCGCCGAGGGCGACGCTCCTACGCGAGTGTTGGGTTGCTCACGATCCCTGTAGGAGCTGCGACCCGCAGCGAATAGTGGGTGCGATGCCGATTGCGCGACATGGCCACAATCGTTCGCGCCGAGGTCGGCGCTCCCACACGAATGCCGAGTTGCTCACGATCCCTGTAGGAGCTGCGACCCGCAGCGAATAGTGGGCGCAGCGCGATTACGCCATATGGCGACAATCGTTCGCTCTGGGGGCGACGCTCCTATGGGGTTGTGACGGTGTGGTTTTGTGGCCATGCCCCACCGCTGACGTTGTGCGGTTAGGCAGGCTGATATGCCTGCCTAACGCCTGGGCCCGAGCATTGATTGGGTGTCAACGCTTGCGGTCGAGCCCTTCGAGCAATGCTTTATGAAAGCGATCGGGTTCCTGAATCTGCGGCGAGTGGCCGAGGTCCGGGAAAGTCACCAGCGTAGCATCGGGAATACGCTCAGCAGTGGCTGGGCCCAGCGCCTTGTAGTCTCCCAGCTTGTTGCGCATCGCCTCGGGCGCCGCGTCCTTGCCGATGGCGGTGTTGTCCTGCTCGCCGATCAGCAGCAGGGTGGGCATTTTCAGTTGGGAAAACTCGTAGACCACTGGCTGGGTGTAGACCATGTCGTAGGTCAGTGCCGAGTTCCAGGCGACGATCTTCTTGCCGTCACCATTGAACATGCCCGCCTGCATTTCGACCCAGCGATCGAACTCGGGGCGCCATTGGCCGGCGTAGTAAGTGTTCTTCTGGTAGTTGCGGCTGGCCTCGGCGGTGGTTTTCAGCTCGCGCTGGTACCACTGATCGACGCTCAGGTAGGGCACGCCGAGGGTTTTCCAATCTTCCAGGCCGATCGGGTTGACCATCACCAGTTGCTCGACCTGCTCGGGGTAGAGCAGGGCGTAGCGGGTGGCCAGCATGCCGCCCATGGAGTGACCCATGACGGTCACCTTGTCGACGCCGATCTGTTCGAGCAGCGCGTGGGTGTTACTGGCCAGTTGCTGGAAGCTGTATTGGTAGTGCGCCGGCTTGCTGGATTTACAGAAACCGACCTGATCGGCCGCTACCACGCGGTAACCGGCTTCGCTCAGCGCCTTGATGCTGCCTTCCCAGGTTGCTGCGCAGAAGTTCTTGCCGTGCATCAGCAGCACCGTGCGGCCATTGGCCTTCTCGGGCTGTACGTCCATGTAGGCCATCTGCAACGACACGCCTTGCGATTCGAGGTTGAAGCGTTTGACTTCATGGGGGTAATCGAACCCCTGCAGCTCGGCGCCATAACGTGGCGTTTCGGCGGCTAGGACAGGCAGGCTACCTGCGATCAGCAAAGAAGCGAGGGCAATGCGCACGGCGATGCTCCAGACAAAGAGGGGAGCAAAGACTGACCCCTCATTGATGCAGGCGTCCGGGCGAAGTGGTTACAAAACCTGTCAGCTAGCTCAGCTCGCGCACGTAGCGCAACATGTCCGGTGCGCCGGCCTGGAGCAGCCCTTCTCCCAGCGCACAGGCCTGCGGCGAATGCTTGGGCAGCAGCAGGAACTCGGGTGAGCCCGGCGTGCGTAACAGGCTCAGGCGGGCGTAGGGCACCTCGTGCTCCATCAACAACTGCATGAAGCCGGCATCGCTCCAGGCTGCGCAGGGCATCGCCAGGGCGTGGTAGCGCTGTTCCAGATCACGCAGGCCGTCGGGGCTGATGCGGTAGTAGGTGATGTGTGCCGGCAGGGTGATTTCCAGACCACGCAATCGCGCGTAGGCCACCGCGCTGGCAAAGGCTTCAGGGTTGGAGTCGCCGGCCCAGAACAGCCGCTCTCCGCGCCACTGGGCGTGGAACAGCTCGAGGCTCTGGTGCGGATAGTCGGGCAACGCCTTGCCAAGGTGCTTGAGGAAGTCGCGGTAGCTGATGATGCGAATCTGTCGACAGGCTTCGCTGGCCGCGTAGTCCTCGAGGCTGCTGTAGCTTCCGTCGCAGTGCACCAGACTGTCGACCAGGCGCAGATCGAACTGCTCCAATTCACGGTGTTCGACTTCGATGAGTTGGATCAGCGCGGCGTGAGCTTCCGCCTTGTCTTCCTGCACCGGGCCGGACAGCGCGCTACGGGGCAGGTCCTTGAGGCGCTGCAGGGGCGGGCCGCCCAGCCAGCAGATGGTGTCCCCGAAGGTCGGAATGGCAGAGAAAGGCAGCTGAAGCTGGCTGGCGCGTTCGAAGATGGGCTTGCAGCCGCGGCCAAGCAGGCCCACGCGCTGAGCCAGGGCGGCCAGGCGTGAGGCAAGGGGGCTGGGCGGTTCAGGCAGGCTCATGGCAGCTCGCGTACGTCGGTGTGCCAGGCGGAGTGTGGCAGAGGCTGCCGGGAGTTGCACGACCCTCGCTGCAGAATGTCCATGCCGTGGCTGAAATGCCTTGGCCTGAGGCGTGGGGTGCGTTCGAGTGTGGCACAATCCGTTCATTCATCTGCAAGGAGCCTCCATGGCAAGCCTGGTTCTGGATATCGCATTACCCGCAGACCGCGTGCAGGCGATCTATCAGGGGCGGGCCAACCGCATTCAGGCGCTCAGCCGCGACGGGCGGCGAGTCAGTATTCCCGCCCATCATTTCCGGACGTTTCTGACCCACACCGGTATCCATGGTTCCTTCGAACTGGAGTTCAATGATGCCGGTGAGTTGCTCAGCCTCCGGCGCCTAGCCTAAGAGCCTGTTCACGATCTGCTGCGCGTCGGCGCTACAGCGTTGAAAACAAGCTGGATTGCCGGCCCAGTCGGAAAGCCGCTTGCGGCTAACGCGCTTTAGCGCGGCCCGAAGGGCGAGCGAAGCGAGTAATGCTCATTTACAGCTCGTAAACTCGTGTGCGAGCCCAGTCCGCTTGATTCGCTGCGCTCACCCTGCGGGCCAGCCGTTGGCTGTTACTCCGCTGCGCTGCGTTTCTCGCCTGTTTTTGCGGGGGCGCCGAGCTCTTGTATCGCTCTAGCTCGCTAAATCGTGAGCAGGCTCTAATCCTCGCTACAGGGTGGCTTGGCCGGCTATAATTCGCGCCTTTCGATTTCGCCACTGCCGAGCTAAGCCTGCCCATGTATAACCTGGCCCGCGAGCTGCTGTTCAAACTGTCCCCGGAAACTTCCCACGAGCTGTCCATCGACCTGATCGGCGCCGCTGGCCGTCTGGGGCTGGCGGGCCGCCTGACCAAGGCACCGAGCAGCCTGCCGGTCACGGTCATGGGCCTTCAGTTCGCCAACCCGGTAGGTCTGGCGGCGGGCCTGGACAAGAACGGCGATGCCATCGACGGCTTCGCGCAGCTGGGTTTCGGCTTCGTCGAGATCGGCACCGTCACCCCTCGGCCGCAACCAGGCAACCCCAAGCCGCGTTTGTTCCGCTTGCCCGAAGCCGAGGCGATCATCAATCGCATGGGGTTCAACAACCACGGCGTCGACCACCTGCTGGCCCGCGTGCAGGCGGCCAAGTACCGCGGCGTGCTGGGCATCAATATCGGCAAGAACTTCGATACGCCGGTCGAGCGCGCGGTGGACGATTACCTGATCTGCCTGGACAAGGTCTACGCCCACGCCAGCTACATCACCGTCAACGTCAGCTCGCCGAACACCCCGGGGCTGCGCAGCCTGCAGTTCGGCGATTCGCTCAAGCAGTTGCTCGATGCCCTGCACAAGCGCCAGAACGAACTGGCCCTGAGCTACGGTCGGCGCGTGCCGCTGGCGATCAAGATCGCCCCGGACATGAGCGACGAGGAAACCGTGCAGGTCGCCGCCGCGCTGCTGGAAAGCGGTATGGATGCGGTGATCGCCACCAACACCACGCTGAGTCGCGAGGGCGTCGAGAACTTGGAATTCGCCAACGAGGCTGGTGGTCTGTCCGGCGCGCCGGTGCGCGACAAGAGCACCCATACGGTCAGTGTCCTGGCAGGCGAGTTGGGCGGTCGGTTGCCGATCATCGCTGCCGGTGGCATCACCGAGGGTCGACATGCGGCAGAGAAGATCGCCGCAGGCGCGAGCCTAGTGCAGATCTATTCGGGCTTCATCTATAAAGGACCGGCGTTGATTCGAGAGGCGGTGGACGCCATCGCGGCAGCGCGGCGTTGAATCGCGGGCAATAAAAAGGGCTCCCTTGGGGAGCCCCTGGGCTTGCGCCCGCCGCTCGGATGGAGCGTGCTTGGTGAAGTCGGTAGGTCCTTGGCGTTAGCCGACTGCGCGAAGTTCGTTGAGTCGATGAATACCGGCAGTGCCGGTCAAACCGTCCCAGTTGTCACCGCGGCCTTCACGCCAGCCATTGAGCCAGGCTTGACGCACGGACGGAAGAGTGAAAGGACACAGCTCGCGGGATTTACCACTGATACCGTACTGATAGCCGCGCAAAAATGCTTTTTCTAACGGATCACGCTTAAGTCTTCTCATAGGGTGTTGCCCTCACTTGTTGACTGTTTTATGTCCCGTTGACCTCCAGGAGGTCAGGCAGAAGGTCTGCCGTTGGAGTCCGCTGCCGGCGTCGCGAGCCTCCATGTGCCATCGTCGTTGCGACGACGGCCTGGGTAGATTTCTATCGAATGCACGAAGCGGTGTGAATGATCGATTTGTCATAAGGACGTAACGCTTTTGAGGGTCAAGCCATAAGCTTCATGAACGATGACCGCGCTAGCCGCTGAAACCCGCGCCGCTGGTGGCTCTCGCTAAAGCTGGTGGTGTTTTGCCATCGTGAATGGCTATCGATTGCACCTGTTATTTATTCGGACGAAGGGTCGCATTGCGACTTCTTGTCACTTATTTTTGGTTGCGCCCACCACGGGGCCAACCCATTACCGCCTTTGGGCACTGGATCTATGATGTCGGACCAAAACGAACTCTTCCTCACGTGTCCCAAGGGGCTCGAAGGCCTGCTGCTCGAGGAAGCCAAGGCGCTGGGCCTGATTGAGGCCCGCGAGCACACCTCGGCCATTCGTGGCGTTGCCAGCATGGAAACCGCCTACCGGCTGTGCCTGTGGTCGCGCCTGGCCAACCGGGTGTTGCTGGTGATGGCGCGTTTTCCGGTGCGCGATGCCGAGTCGCTCTACCAGGGCGTGCTCGACGTCGACTGGTTCGAGCACCTGGAGCCGAGCGGCACCCTGGCGGTGGAGTTCAGCGGCCACGGTTCAGGCATCGACAACACCCACTTTGGCGCCCTGAAGGTCAAGGATGCCATCGTCGACAAGCTGCGCCAGGCCGACGGCACGCGCCCCTCGGTGGACAAGCTCAACCCGGACCTGCGTGTGCACCTGCGCCTGGATCGCGGCGAAGCGATCCTGTCGCTGGATCTCTCCGGCCATAGCCTGCACCAGCGCGGCTATCGCCTGCAGCAAGGTGCTGCTCCGCTGAAGGAGAACCTGGCGGCTGCCGTGCTGATCCGCGCCGGCTGGCCGCGCATCGCCGCCGAGGGCGGTGCTCTGGCGGACCCGATGTGCGGAGTGGGCACCTTTCTGGTCGAGGCGGCGATGATCGCCGCCGATATCGCCCCGAACCTGACACGCGAGCAATGGGGCTTCAGCAACTGGCTCGGTCATGTGCCGGCCACCTGGAATCGCCTGCGTGCCGAGGCCGAGGAACGTGCCGCAGCGGGATTGGCCAAGCCGCCGCTGTGGATTCGCGGTTACGAGGCCGACCCGCGGCTTATTCAGCCAGCGCGCAACAACATCGATCGTGCCGGGCTCAGCGACTGGATCAAGGTCTATCAGGGCGAAGTGGCGACCTTCGAGCCGCGGCCGGATCAGAACCAGAAAGGTCTGGTGATCAGCAACCCGCCCTATGGCGAGCGCCTGGGCGACGAAGCGAGCCTGCTGTATCTCTACCAGAACCTCGGCGAGCGCCTGCGCCAGGCGTGCATGGGCTGGGAGGCGGCGGTGTTCACCGGCGCGCCTGACCTGGGCAAACGCATGGGTATCCGCAGCCACAAGCAGTACTCGTTCTGGAACGGCGCGCTGCCGTGCAAACTGTTGCTGATCAAGGTGCAGCCCGAGCAGTTCGTCACCGGCGAGCGCCGCACGCCGGAGCAGCGGGAACGTGAGCGTGAGCAGAGTGCCTTGCAGGCCGAGGCGCCGAAGCTCAACCGCAACGGCAACCCGATCAAGCCCGCGCCAGCGCCGGTCGAGCAGGCGCGCCTGAGCGAGGGCGGGCAGATGTTCGCCAATCGCCTGCAGAAGAACCTCAAGCAGCTCGGCAAGTGGGCGCGTCGCGAAGGCGTCGACTGCTACCGACTGTACGATGCCGACATGCCCGAGTACGCCCTGGCCGTCGACCTGTACCACGATTGGGTACATGTACAGGAATATGCCGCACCGCGCTCCATCGACCCGGAGAAAGCCCAGGCGCGCCTGTTCGACGCCCTGGCGGCGATTCCCCAGGCCCTTGGGATCGACAAGAGCAAGGTGGTGATCAAGCGTCGTGAACGCCAGAGCGGTATCAAGCAGTACGAGCGCCAGGCGGCCCAGGGTCAGTTCATGGAGGTGAAGGAGGGCGGCATCAAGCTGCTGGTCAACCTCACCGACTATCTGGATACCGGCCTGTTCCTCGACCACCGCCCGCTGCGCCTGCGCATTCAGAAAGAGGCGGCAGGCAAGCGCTTCCTCAATCTGTTCTGCTACACCGCCACGGCCAGTGTGCACGCGGCCAAGGGTGGCGCGCGCAGCACCACCAGCGTCGACCTGTCGAAGACTTATCTGGACTGGGCACGGCGCAACCTGTCGCTCAACGGCTTCTCGGACAAGAACCGTCTGGAGCAGGGTGATGTGATGAGTTGGCTGGGCGATGATCGTGGTGAGTACGACCTGATCTTCATCGATCCGCCGACCTTCTCCAACTCCAAGCGCATGGAAGGGGTATTCGACGTGCAGCGCGACCACGTCCAGTTGCTGGACATGGCCATGGCGCGCCTGGCGCCGGGTGGCGTGCTGTACTTCTCCAACAACTTCCGCAAGTTCCTGCTCGACGAGCAGTTGCCGGCCCGTTATCGGGTCGAGGAAATCAGCGCCGAGACCATCGACCCGGACTTCGCTCGCAACGCCAAGATCCACCGTGCCTGGAAGGTGATGGCCAAGTAAGTCTGTTACAGCCCTGGCCTGGGTAAAGCGTAGCGATACCCAGGATGGCTTCCCGGGTGTCGCCGCGCTCGCCCCGAGCGACTTCAGTGCTTATCGGGCAGCGCTTTTCGGCTGCTTGTAGAGGTCCAGCAGTACCTGGTCGATAATCACCGAGGCGCCCCAGGGTTTGGGGTCGTTGAGGATGGCCACCACTGCCCAGCTGTTGCCATTGTTGTCGCGGCTGAAGCCGGCGATGGCGCGCACGTTGTTCAGAGTGCCGGTCTTGATGTGCGCCTGGCCGGCCATCGGCGTGTTGCGCAGGCGTTTGCGCATGGTGCCGTCCAGCGCGACGATCGGCATCGAACTGATGAACTCGGCCGCATAAGGGCTCTTCCAGGCCGCCTCCAGAATCCGCCCCATTTCCCGGGCGCTGATGCGTTCGGCACGGGACAGCCCGGAACCGTTCTCCATGACCAGTTGCGGCGCGGTGATGCCCTTGCGCGCCAGCCAGGCACGGATCACCCGTTGCGCGGCGTGGGCGTCATCGACATCTGCCTCGTTGCGGTTCTGCGCGCCGATGCTGAGGAACAGCTGGCGGGCCATGGTGTTGTTGCTGTACTTGTTGATGTCGCGAATGATCTCCACCAGGTCTGGTGAGAAGGCGCGGGCCAGCAGGGTGGCGCTCTTCGGCACTTCGGCCTGGCGATCCTTGCCCATGATGCTGCCGCCCAGCTCACCGAAGATCGCCCGCACCGCGCCAGCGGCGTAGGACGGGTGATCGAGCAGCGACAAGTATGTCTGGGCGCTGCAGCCATCGGTCAGCTGGCCGGTGACGATCACGCGGGTGCCATCGAATTCCTTCACCGGGTTGTAGCGCACGTCTGGCCAGGCTGGGCATTTGCCGGCCTTGAGCACCTTGACCTGATTGTCCAGCTTCAGCCCGACCAGGGGTGGCTCGGCAGCCACGGTGACCGTGCCGTTCTCGGCGCGGGCGATGAAGCGCAGCGCCTTGAGGTTGACCAGCAACGAATCGGGGGTGACCAGATAGGGCTTGTTGGCATCGCCGCCATCGTCATTGAAGGCGGGCAAATCCGGTTGCACGAAGTGGGTGCGGTCGAGCACCAGATCGCCGGTCACCTGGCGTACGCCATTGGCGCGCAGGTCGCGCAGCATCAGCCAGAGCTTTTCCATGTTCAGCTTGGGATCGCCTCCGCCCTTGAGGTACAGGTTGCCGTTGAGCACCCCATCCTTGAGCTGGCCATCGGTGTAGAACTCGGTCTTCCACTGGAAGGTCGGGCCGAGCAGCTCGAGGGCGGCGAACGTGGTGACCAGTTTCATGGTCGAGGCCGGGTTCACCGACACGTCGGCATTGAAGATGGTGCCATTGCCCGGCCCGTTGAGCGGCAGGGTCACCACGGAAAGCGACTGTTGACCGATCTTGTTGGTCTTCAGGCTCTTGGCGACGCTTTCCGGAAGCGTGGCGCTGGTGGCTGCATGAGCAGGCAGGGCGGTGGGCAGAACGAGGCAGGCGAAGGCCAGAGGGCGGAGGATGCGCAGCCTCCGAACGGCGGGTACAACGGAAAATCGCATTACGAGCTCCCACAGCGGTTTGGGACAATGCCGCGCATTATGCCCCATCACCAGGCCACCAAGGGCCGTGATTGCGGGATTTTATGGTCGGCCATCGATTGGCTGTCGGTGTGGACGATCGAGACGGTGATCCCGGTGGATTTTTCGTCGGCTGGCAGGCATCGCCGCCGCTAAACTGGTAGAGTGCCGCGCGTTATCACTCTGCAAGGATTTATACCCATGGCTACCAATCGTTCCCGTCGTCTGCGCAAGAAACTCTGTGTGGACGAGTTTCAGGAGCTGGGTTTCGAACTGAACCTGAATTTCAAGGAAGACCTGAGCGATGAAGCGGTCGACGCCTTCCTCGATGCCTTCCTGAGCGACGCGATGAACGCCAATGGCCTGGGCTATGTTGGCGGCGACGACTACGGCCTGGTGTGCCTGGCCAAGCGTGGTTCGGTCAGCGAAGAGCAGCGCGCCGCTGTGGAAGCCTGGCTGAAGGGCCGCTCCGAGCTGGTCGATTTCAGCGTCAGCCCACTGCTGGACGTGTGGTACCCGGAAAAAGAGATCAACTCCGCTTCCTGATTCACGACAAAGGGCCTCGTTCGAGGCCCTTTTCTTTTGTGCCCGCCCTGGGTCACTCGTCGTTCATTGCCTTTGTTTCCAGTTGCTGCGCCGGCGCTCGCTCGTCTGCTGCCGCGGTGCTTAGCCTGGCGGCGTTGCGGTTATCCAGCCATTGGCGCAAGCCGTGCATCAGCAGGGCGATGAACAGGGTCAGCACGATACCCAGGGTGACGTTGAACAGGCGCACCTGCGGCAGGTGCCAGTCCTTGGCCAGGCTTTCGGCGAGCAGCACGAAGCAGACCGTCGTCTGCAGCACGAACAGACCGTAGTGGTTGGCCTGCAGGGCGCGGCTGAACATGATCAGCGGCAGCATGATGGCGACCATCAGCGGTGGGCTTTGCAGGCTATGGCCGAACAGGATCAGCAGGCCAGCAGCAGTCAGGCTGGCCATGCTCGCCTGCAACGCGCGCACCAGGCTGCCCCTGAACTCCAGTTGCAGGGTGGTGACCACCGCCAGGGTCAGCCAGTAACCGCGCTGCAGGTGGGCCAGATTGACGATCAAGCCGGCCATAGAAACCGCCACCGTACAGCCCAGGGCGTAAAGGCCCCATTGTTGGCGAGACTGTCGCTGCGCATGACGACGCAACACCTTGAGCAGGCTGATCAGGCGTGGCATGTGCGGCCACATGCGCAGGCCATGCAGGCCGCGCAAACCGAAGGCCAGTAGCATCACCCACAGCCCACCGAGCATGAACAGCATGGCGATGGCGTTGGGGTTGTTGAGCATGCTGCTGCCGTACTGGCCTTGCCCCAGGCACAGGCAGACGGTCAGGCCGATGCCCAGCTTGCCGGCCTCGGTGCCATAGCGCTGCAGCCAGGCCAGTAACAGGCCGAAGGCGGCGAACAGCGACAGGCTGATCAGCGGGTGGGTCGCCGACCAGAAGCCCAGGCCGGCGCTGCAGGCGCCCAGGCCGGTGAGCAGCAGCATGCGTAGCATGCCGAAGCGGTGCAGCGGGTTGGCCTGGGCCGCCTGGAAGGCGCCGACCGACGCCCACAGAAAGCCCGGATGGGCGCTGAACAGGCCAAGCAGCAGCGGCAGCGCACAGCCCAGGCCAGCGACCACCGCAGGTCCCCAGGCGGGTGGCCCGGCGTGCCAACTGAACAACTGCCTGAGCACCTGGCGCATATTCAGACCGGGCTCGAGCGACCGGTCATTTCCCGCGCCATCTCGGTGGCGTAGCTGTCGGTCATGCCGGCGATGAAATCGATCATGCGCAGGAACGAGCGGTACAGCGGCCAGTGCGGATCGGGTGCGTTATGGCCCAGCAGGTCAAGAATTCGCCGGTTCTTGAACGACGGCGTGCGCCCGCCGTGTTGCTCCAGCGCCGCGCCGCAGAAGGCATTGAGGAGAATTTCCAGCGTGGTGTAGGCGCCGATCTCGTGCAGCGTCTTGCGTTTGTCCTGAAAGATCTTTTCGCGGGCCATGGCCTTCGCCGCCTGCACGCAATGCTTGGCCGGGCCGTGCATGTGCTCGACCAGATCGCCCTCCAGGCGGCCGGCCAGCAGGCTGGGCTGCTGCTCGACGAAGGCCTGGGCGGCCGAGTTGGTCAGGTGCTCGATGGCCTTGCCGCGCAGGATCGCCAACTTGCGCCGCCGCGAATCCTGCGGGCCGAGCTGGCGGTAGGTTTCCGGCAGGTCATCGCCGACCAGGTCGAGGAGCAGTGATTCCACCTCGGCGTAGTCGAGCAGTTCCATTTCCAGTCCGTCTTCCAGGTCGATCAGGCCGTAGCAGATGTCGTCCGCGGCCTCCATCAGGTAGACCAGCGGGTGACGTGCCCAGCGTTGTTCTTCGAGCTGCGGCAAGCCGAGTTTGCCGGCGATCTGCTCGAGCAGCGGCAACTCGCTCTGGTAGCAGCCGAACTTGTGCTTCTTGTAGCCCAGGGCCTCGGCGTGCCGTGACGTCCAGGGGTATTTGAGGTAGGCGCCAAGGGTCGCGTAGGTCAGCCGTGTGCCGCCATCGAACTGGTGATACTCCAGCTGGGTGAGTACGCGAAAACCCTGGGCATTGCCTTCGAAGCTGAGAAAGTCGCCGCGCTCGGCATCGCTCATGGCATCCAGCCAGCCGCGCCCGGCGGCCTGCTGGAACCAGTGGCGGATGGCGTCCTCGCCGGAGTGGCCGAACGGCGGGTTGCCGATGTCGTGGGCCAGGCAGGAGGACTGCACCACCATGCCCAGATCGCTGGGCTCGCACCAGGCCGGCAGTTCGCCGCGCAGCATCTCGCCGACACGCATGCCCAGGGAGCGACCCACGCAGCTGACCTCCAGCGAATGGGTCAGGCGGGTATGGATGTGGTCGTTGCTGGACACCGGATGCACCTGGGTCTTGCGGCCCAGCCGGCGAAAGGCGCCGGAGAAGATGATGCGGTCGTGATCCTTGTGGAAGGGGCTGCGGCCCAGTTCATCGGCGCTGGGCGCCGGTTTGCCAAGACGTTCACGGGTGAGCAGGGTTTGCCAGTCCAAGCGTACTTCCTTTACCGGATACGACGAGTCGGGCGCGTACGGCCCTCGAAAGGCGGCGCATGCGCGAATGTCCGTTAGCTTCTCTGTTCGTTCCCGCAACTGCAAGGCCGTATCCACAAGGCTCTGTCCGAAAAGTACCTGCGCTCGGTGATGCTTCGCTAAAAACCCGTTCGGAGCGCTCATTTACAATACGTAAACTGCGCGTCCTCACAGATTTTTGCCTTGCCTGACCGTCGCTCGGAGACTTTTCGTATCGATCCTAAAGTCCACTGGCGTCGATATCGACCAGCAGCAGGCGGCTGCCGTTATCGATGAATTGCCCGGCAGTCAGGCAGTACTGGTTGGTGGTGGCGTCGCGGTAGGTGTTGGAGAGGATCAAGCGGCGCTCTTCCCAGCCTTCGGCAAGCAGTTGATAGAAGTAGGGGCGCCATGACCAGTTGTGGCCCAGGTAACGATCGTCGGCCTGCCAGGCGCCGTCGCGCCATTCCAGGTTGGGGGTGATCTGCGTGCCATGGCGGTCGCACTGGTACAGGCGAATCAGCCAGGGGTAGGCGCCTGGGTTCACCATCGGTGCGAGCCCCTCGGGGCTGTGCTTGAGCTGGATGAACAGCTCGGCGAGCTGGCGGCGCAGGGTCATCAGTTGCATGCGGTCGGCGAGTTTCTTTTGCACATAGGCGTCACGCAGGCGGGCGAAGCAATCGACGAATGCGCCACTGTCGAAAAAACCCAGCTCCGGCCTGGCGAACAGATAGCCCTGCACGTAGCGGGCGCCACACTCCAGGGCGAAATGCAGTTCGGCTTCGGTTTCCACGCCTTCGGCGATGATCCAGCAGCCGGTCTTTTCCGCCATCATCGCCAACGCCTTGACCACTTCGCCGCTGGGCCCGCCCCGGGCCGCTTCCTGGAACAGGCGCATGTCCAGTTTGAGGATGTCGGGGCGCAGTGCCAGCACACGGTCGAGTTGCGAGTAGCCGGCACCGAAATCGTCGATGGCGATACGCACGCCGGCCTCGCGGTAGCGCGCGGCCACTGCTGCCAGGCGCTGGCTGGCGCCGCCCAGTTCGGTGATCTCGAACACCACGCGAGTGGGATCGACGCCACTGCTTGCCAGCTGCTTGAGGCTCGGCAGCGCCTGCTGTGGGCGCAGACGACCAATCCAGCGTGGCGAGATGTTCACGCTCAGGAACCAGTCGGGCGGCGCGTCATGAAAGCGCATGAACGCCTGCTCACGAATTGCTCGGTCCAGCCTGCGCAAGGCCGCGGCGGGCGTTTTCGGATCGGCGAACAGCGGTCCAGCAGAATGCAGATGGCCAGCGGAGTCGCGCAGTCGAGCCAGGGCCTCGATGCCGGCGATCTGTCCGGTAGCGGTATCGATGAAAGGTTGGAAGACGGCGGTAGGTTGACCGTCGAGCACCGGGCACATCCTTAGTGAGAAGGGCAGGTTAGCCAGGCGTTACCCAGGCTTTTTCGTGCTCTTTCCTAGCAAGAAGATGGCCAGTTTCAGGCCTGATCGGATTTTTCTGCTGGCTTTTCGCTTTCGTGGCCAGGCGAGCGTTTGCGCAGGTCAGGGAACGCGGCGAGCGCCACGCGCAGCCAGCGGCGCCATTGGCCGCCGCGCATGCCCAGGACGGTCAGGGCGAATACGCCGCCGGTGATCCAGATTGGTGCGTGGCTACCCTTGAGCTCCTGGCGCCAGTGAGTGCCCAAATCCTTGGCCTTGCGCAGTGGCTCCAGCATGACCTGGGTTTCATAGCGAATTTCCTGGCGGTGCATCTCCAGGCGCAGCCGCAACATGGTCTTGCGCAGTTCCTGGGTATTTTTGTCGCTCATGGCAGCAGTTGCTCGCGGTCGCGGGCCAATTCTTCGAGGCTGGCGCTGAACGGCGCCGGGGCATTACGCATGCGCTGCACCAGGCTCCAGCCGCAAACCAGCAGGCCGGCTGCATAGAACAGGCAGAGCAGGGTGATGACCAGAATTCGGTGAGTGTCCCAGAAGCCGATCAGCAAGGCAGCCGACAGGCCGATGATCAGCAGCAGGCCGAACAGGACGCAGAGGCCGGTCAGGATCAGCAGGGTGACGGTGCGCGCCTGCTGTTCCCGGAACTCCTCGCTGAACAGCGCGACATGGCCGTGGACCAGCCCGAGCAGCGCACCGGCCAGGCGCCGTGGCGAGGGGCCGCGGCTGGGAGGTGCTGCTGTCTGACTGTCATCCATGTGCTGTCCTGATCAACGTCGGCTAATGAGCATGCCGATCAGTATACCAATGCCAGCGGCAATACCGATGGTCTGCCACGGATGGGTCTGCACGTAGTCTTCGGTAGCACCCACGGCCGCACGGCCGCGCTGAACAACGGTTTCTTCAGTGTTCTTCAGCGTGGTGCGCGCACGGCCAAGGCTGTCGCGAATCTGCGCGCGCAGCTCTTCGGCCTGGTCGCCGACCAGGCTGGCCGAATGCTGAAGCAGGGTTTCGGTGTCACGTACCAGTGCCTGGAACTCTTCGAGCAGCTCTTCCTTGTTGGCTGGAGCTACGGGGCGCGAGGGGAGTGGGCGGGCCATTGATCAATCTCCTGTAGGTATGAGGCGGTGTAAGGGGTTCGAGTGGCGCACCCCTGGCAGGTTCACTCTATCTGCCGGGGACGGATGCGGGACCGCGCAGAGGGGCACAGGCATTGCATTGGCGAACGGCGAAGCAGGCCGACATGCATGGTTATGGTGCTCGGCATTCTTCCTGGCATCTGTCTGGTGCCTTATTAACTAATTGATAAACCAAGAATAAGTTTTGAAAAGGCAGGGCGACGGAGCGCCGTGATGCCGATGCGCTCCCAATAGGTGCGCAAGGAAGTGAGATGGCGTGCTTATAAATGGTGCTTCTTGCTGGGTCGGTGTTCCTTTTTGGTGCTTTTCGCTGCGGAGTCTGTGCTTCGATGGAAAACCTCGACAGTGCTGTGCAAACCCTGATTCATGGCTCGAACACCTTATTCATCCTGATCGGCGCCATCATGGTCCTGGCCATGCATGCCGGCTTCGCCTTTCTGGAAGTCGGCACCGTGCGACAGAAGAACCAGGTCAATGCGCTATCCAAAATCCTTTCGGATTTCGCGATCTCGGCCGTCGCCTACTTCTTCGTCGGCTACTGGATCGCCTATGGGGTCAGCTTCCTGCACCCGGCCAGCGTACTGGTCGAGGGCAATGGCTACGCGCTGGTGAAATTCTTTTTTCTGCTGACCTTTGCCGCAGCGATCCCTGCGATCATTTCCGGGGGCATCGCCGAGCGTGCGCGTTTCGGCCCGCAGCTATGCGCCACCGCCCTGATCGTCGCGTTCGTCTACCCGTTCTTCGAAGGCATGATCTGGAACGGCAACTTTGGTTTCCAGGCCTGGCTGCAGACGACCTTCGGTGCGCCGTTCCACGACTTCGCCGGCTCGGTGGTCGTTCATGGCGTCGGCGGCTGGCTGGCGTTTGCCGCGGTGGTGCTGCTGGGGCGCCGCCATGGCCGCTACCGCGACGGCCGCCTGGTGGCCATGGCGCCGTCGAGCATTCCCTTCCTGGCACTGGGCTCCTGGGTACTGATTATCGGCTGGTTCGGCTTTAACGTGATGAGCGCGCAGACCCTGGGCAGCATTAGCGGGCTGGTGGCCGTCAACACCTTGATGGCGATGGTGGGCGGCACCCTGGCCGCGCTGATCGTCGGCCGCAATGACCCGGGCTTTCTGCACAACGGCCCGCTGGCCGGGCTGGTCGCCATCTGCGCCGGCTCCGACCTGATGCATCCGGTGGGCGCCCTGGTCACCGGCGCCATCGCCGGTGCGCTGTTCGTCTGGGCCTTCACCGCGACACAGGTGAAATGGAAGATAGATGACGTACTCGGCGTCTGGCCGCTGCACGGACTGTGTGGCGTCTGGGGCGGTATCGCCTGCGGCATCTTCGGCCAGCCGCTGTGGGGCGGTCTCGGCGGCGTGAGCATCGCCAGCCAATTGGTGGGCAGCCTGGCTGGCGTCGCGGTGGCGCTGCTTGGCGGCTTTGCAGTGTACGGACTACTTAAACAGGTAGTGGGCATTCGCCTGAGCCAGGAGCAGGAGTATTACGGCGCCGATCTGTCGATTCACAAGATTGGTTCGGTGAGCCAGGATTGAGCCTGTTACCGTTGGGTCGATTGTTTGAAAGCCAACCCTAAACTTTCGCCGAGGGCTGCCGTCAACCTTGGACATGCTCCGTTTCGGTGACTTGCCATGGCTATCACAATCCCGCTGTCGACCAACACGACAGGCCGCTCGCCACAACTCGGCGGTCAGCCCACCATTCGCAATGCGGCCGACGCCCAGGCGGCGCTGTCCAACCGTCTGGCCGAACGCCTCGGCCTGCCGCCCGGCTCGCTGACGGCCAAGCAGGACGACTTCTCGCCGGAGAAGGTCGCCGATCGCGTCATGGGCTTCGTCGAACAACGGCTCAAGAGCGAGGCGGCATCCGGCGCCAGCCCCGAGAAGCTGCAACAACTGCTCGATCAGGCCCGCTCCGGTGTGCAGAAAGGCTTCGACGAGGCGCGCAAGATCCTCGACGGCATGGGTGTGCTCAAGGACAAGATCGCCAGCGATATCGACGACACCTTCAAACGTATCCAGCAAGGTTTCGCCGGGCTCGACAAGCTTTACGGCTCCGTACCGAGCGCGAGTGAAGGCAACGGCGTGGCGCCCACATCCAGCGATCGCTTCGCCGCGGTGGCGGAAAGTTTCGAGCTCAACATCACCACCCGTGACGGCGACCGTCTGCGCGTTTCGGTGGCCCAGGCTTCGGCAGCCTGGTCGCGTACCGCGGGTGCGAACAGTCAGTCCGGCAGCTTGCAGATCGGCGGTTGGCAGGTCGAAGTAGAGGGCGAGCTGGACGATCAGGAAAAGGCCGCACTGGAGAAATTGTTCTCTCAGGTGCAGGACCTGTCCAACTCCTTCTATTCAGGCGATATGGCTGGCGCCTTCGACCGCGCCATGGCTCTGGACATGGACAGCTCGCAGTTGGCCTCCATGTCCCTGCGCCTGACCCAGACCAGCGTGCGCCAGGCCACCGACACCTATGGTTCGGTGTCCAGCCAGGGCGGGCAGCCGGCCAGTGCCGTCAATGGTGCGCTGACCGATTACGCCCAGGGTCTGCTCGATGCCCTGCGTAATGCCGATGCCTGGGTCAGTGATGGCAAGAGCTTGCTGCAGGATCTGCTCAAGGGCGGGTTCTCGCTGGACGACCGCTTCGATTCCGGTCGCCTGGACAAGGCCGAGCAGGTCAACGGGCGCTTGCTCGATGGCTTGCAGGGCCTGCTGGGTTCGACACTGGCGCCGCCGCAAGGCGAGGGCAGCGAGAAGGCCTGAGCAAGTCGTTCGAGGTGATAAACTCAAGGTTCCATCACCTTGCAGGCTGCCTCGACCATGCTCCCTGAATGCCAGTTGCTCGGCACGCTCGGCTGTCACCTGTGTGACTACGCGGAAGCCGTGCTGATGCCATTCGTGGAAAACGGCCTGCTGGTCGAGCTGGTGGATATCGCCGATGGGCCGGGGTTGCTGGAGCGCTATGCCCTGGTGATTCCGGTGTTGCGGCGTGTGGACACCGGCGCCGAGCTGCACTGGCCATTCGATGCGCCACAGGTCGCCGCCTTTCTAGGCTGACCGACTGCCTTAGAGCAACGAGCCGGGCGCCATGCCGCCGGGCCACTTTTTCGTTTTTGATGGATGGGGATATACGGGTATGAACATGGTGCTCGGCGACGCGCTGTCGCTGCTGCTGTTTCGGTTGCATAACGGCCGCCTGCTGGGCATCAACCTGCTCAAGGTCAACGAGATCATTCCCTGCCCCGCCCTGACCAAGATGCCCAGCCGACATCCCCATGTACGTGGCGTCGCGACCCTGCGTGGCTCGGCGCTCACAGTGATCGATCTGGCCCGGGCGATCGGCGAGCGCGGCGGCAGCGATACCGGCGAAGGCTGCCTGATCGTCACCGAGCTGAGCCGCTCGCGGCAGGGCCTGCACGTGCACAGCGTCGAGCGTATCGTGCAGTGCCCGACCCGCGACGTGCGTCCGCCACCTTCGGGGGCCGGCACGCGCGCGTTCATCACTGGCGTGACTCAGATCGATGGGGTCATCGTGCAGATTCTCGATATCGAGAAGGTGCTGCATGAAATCGCCCCGGCACCGCTGGAAGACGTCAACGTGGAGTTGCTCACCCCGGTCGAGCGCCAGCTGTTGCAAGGGCGACGTGTGCTGGTGGTCGACGACTCCCAGGTGGCGATTCAGCAGACGCTGATGACCTTGCGCAAGCTGGACCTCGATTGCGAGGCCGTGCGCAGCGCGGCCAGCGCCCTCGAAGTGCTCAAGC
Organism: Pseudomonas sp. PA27(2017); assembly: GCF_001945445.1. Taxonomy (GTDB): domain Bacteria; phylum Pseudomonadota; class Gammaproteobacteria; order Pseudomonadales; family Pseudomonadaceae; genus Aquipseudomonas. The sequence continues at coordinate 80,943 of NZ_MSXW01000016.1, read as the reverse complement.
GCGCGCGCGAGGAGGGGCGACCCGTCGAGGTACTGGTCTCGGATATCGAGATGCCGGAAATGGACGGCTATGCCCTGGTTCAGCAAATCCGTAAAGACAGCCAACTGGCCGACACCTACGTGTTGCTGCACACCTCACTGGATAGCACCATGAACACCGAGAAGGCCCGCTCGGTAGGTGCCAACGACGTGCTCACCAAATTCTCCAGCGTGGATCTCAGTCAAGCACTGCTGCGCGCCTTTCAGCGTCTGCAGGGCTGAGGCTACTCGACGCGCTGTTCGCCGGTGAACTGCAAGGTGATCTTGCAGCGTCGGCAGAAGTAGCGGCGCCCCTTGGCCACTAGCGCGTGGCGCTGGGCGGAGAACGGAAACTCGCCTTGCGGGCACTGGCAACGGTAGATGAAACGGCTGACCTGGCGGCGCTTCACGTCATAAGTATGGCAGCGGTGCGGCGGCAGTTCGTAGACGCCGCGCATGATCAACTGCCATTCCTCGCCGTGGGGCTGGATGCTTAGGCCGAACAGCTGGTGGGCGATCAGGTGGGCCACTTCGTGGGCGACGGTCTGGCGCAGGAAGTCTTCCTGGTTCTCGCGATACAGCTGCGGGTTGAAGCGCAGCTTGTTTTCGGTGAGATGCGCCACGCCGGCTTTCTGCCCGCGTAGCTTGAAGCTCACCTGCGGGCGGACGAAGCGCCGCTTGAAGAAGGCTTCCGCCTGCTGGTAACAGGCTTCGACGCGGGTGTGGATCTGATCGGGCATGGCGGCTTCGAGGGCGGGTAACTGGCGTCGATTATGCCGCAGATCAGCGCCCGCTGCAGGGCCAGGAGCCGAGCGGTGGCCTCAGGGGCTGTTCAAGATCTATATGCGCATGAAGCGGCAGCTACAAGGCGGAAGCGGTCATCGGCGCAGTATCTGTAGGAACGGGCGGGGACGCCCAGTCCATGCCCGCGATTTTTCGCGCGCATGGCCCGCTCCTACAGTGGATTGGCGAACGGCCGTTTGCGCCCCTTAGCTACAAAAAAATAGGCGAGCCTGGACCGAAAGATTATGAACAGGCTCTCAGCGGTAGTAGCGCTGCAGCGTTTCCATGGCGCTGTTGATGCGCTGCAGGCGCTGCGTGCAGCCGCCTCGGTCCGGGTGATGAAGGCTGACCAGCTGCCGGTAGCGCTGGCGGATGACGCCCAGGTCAAGCTCGCCAGCCTGCTCGTCGAACTCAAGCGCCGCCAGGGCCTGCTGCCGATCTTCCGCGCCGTGCAGGCGCACCCAGAAGGCGCCGAGCATCTGCTCGACATCCTCAGCGCCGGTGTCACGCAAGTGGGCGAGATCGAGGTAGTACTCGCGCAGTGGCTCCTGTTCGCTCAAGGCGCTCTCTGCCGCCTGATAAGGCATCAAGCGTATGCATAACGGGCTTATCTGCAATGACGCGCGGCCCGCGGCATGTAGCTCGTCGCGCAGCCGATACAGCGTATGGAAGAGCAGAAAGTGGCTGCGAAACAGTTCCAGGGTGTCGCTCGGCAGGCGCTCGTCACGACCCTGCCAGCGGCTCAGGCGCAGCATCAGTTCGTACTCGGAGAGCCCTTCGGGCGCGGCCTCCAGCAAATCGAGCAGCCGGCTGCCGGGTAAGGTTTCCTGGTTCATCGGCTTTCCTTGGTCGATGAGAGGGTATGTTGTTGGCCGGTTTCGTCGGCATGCCGACGGTTAGCCGTTTTGTAGCTGGGGTGCGCCTCGTTTTCTGGGTAAAATGCGCGGCTTCAGTACTTATAGCGGATTCTTGCGCGCCATGGGCACCCTCTCGGTCAATCAGAACAAGCTGCAAAAACGCCTGCGTCGTCAGGCCGGCGAGGCCATCGCCGACTTCAACATGATCGAGGAGGGGGACAAGGTCATGGTCTGTCTGTCCGGTGGCAAGGACAGCTACACCATGCTCGACATCCTGCTGCACCTGCAGAAGGTCGCGCCGATCAAATTCGAGATCGTCGCAGTGAACATGGACCAGAAGCAGCCCGGCTTCCCCGAACACGTGTTGCCGGCCTACCTGGAGTCCATCGGTGTGGCGTATCACATCGTCGAGAAAGACACGTACTCGGTGGTCAAGGAAAAGATTCCGGAAGGCAAGACCACCTGCTCGCTGTGCTCGCGCCTGCGCCGCGGCACGCTGTACACCTTTGCCGACGAGATCGGCGCGACCAAGATGGCCCTTGGTCACCACCGTGACGATATCCTCGAAACCTTCTTTCTCAACATGTTCTATGGCGGCACGCTCAAGGCCATGCCGCCCAAGCTGCGTGCCGACGATGGCCGCAACGTGGTGATTCGCCCGCTGGCCTACTGCAGCGAGGCCGATATCGAGGCCTACAGCACGCTCAAGGGATTTCCGATCATCCCGTGCAACCTGTGCGGCTCCCAGGAAAACCTGCAGCGCCAGGTGGTCAAGGACATGCTGCAGGAGTGGGAGCGAAAGTCGCCGGGGCGTACCGAGATCATGTTCCGCGCCCTGCAGAATGTGGTGCCTTCGCAACTGGCTGACCGCAACCTGTTCGATTTCACCAGCCTGAAGATCGACGAGCAGGCCACGCCGCGCTTTCTGAACGTGATGAACCTGTAATTTCGAGGGTTGACGCCAAGCGATGCAAGATTATCGATGGCTGCATGAATACTGCGTGAACCGTTTCGGCTCGCTCGAGGCACTCGAGGCGCGCCTGCCGCAGCCCGTCTCCGACAAAAAGCTACGGGCGCTGGGTAATGATCGCTACCTGTCGATCATGAGCCTGCGCATATTCCGGGCTGGCCTCAAACACAGCCTGGTCGATGCCAAGTGGCCGGCCTTCGAGGAAGTGTTCTTCGGCTTCGATCCGGAAAAGGTCGTGCTGATGGGCGGCGAGCGCCTGGAGCGTCTGATGCAGGATGCTCGGTTGATTCGCCATCTGGGCAAGCTCAAGAGCGTGCCGCGCAATGCGCAGTTCATTCTCGACGTGGAGTGTGGTGCGCTGAGCGGGCCTGCCGCTGCCGCGAAGGCCGGCACGCCGAAGCCGGGTTTCGCCTTTGGCGCGTTGATCGCCGATTGGCCGGTGACCGATATCGTCGGTCTCTGGCACTGGCTGGCCAAGCAAGGCAGCCAGTTGGGCGGGCTTTCCGCGCCGCGTTTCCTGCGCATGGTCGGCAAGGATACCTTCATCCCCAGCGATGACATGGTCGCCGCCCTCAAGGCCCAGAAGATCATCGACAAGACGCCCAATAGCCAGCGCGACCGGGCGGCGGTTCAGGCCGCCTTCAATCAGTGGCATGCAGAAAGCGGCAGGCCGATGTGTCAGCTTTCAGTGATGCTGGCGCACACGGTCAACCATTGATGGCGGCGCAACTGCAGCGCCTGGTGTCAGCGTTCATCGATGCCCGGCGCATCCTAATCATCACCGGGGCGGGAATATCGGCCGATTCCGGCTTGCCGACCTACCGCGGCATCGGCGGCCTCTACAACGACCATACCGATGACGGTGTGCCGATCGAGGTGGCAATGTCCGGCGACATGCTGCGCCGCGATCCGGCGCTGTGCTGGAAGTATCTGGCGCAGCTTGGCAGCGCTTGCCTGGGCGCCCAGCCCAATGCCGCCCACCGGGCGATAGCCGAGCTGCAGACGCTCAAGCCGGATTGCTGGGTGCTGACCCAGAACATCGACGGCTATCATCGCCTGGCCGGCAGCCCCGACGATCGCTTGATCGAGATTCACGGTGAATTGGCGCCCCTGTATTGCCAGGTTTGCCGGGAAACCGACGAGCGGTTGGGCGAGCATCTGCAGCGACCCCTGCCGCCTATGTGCGTGGCCTGTGGAGGGGTGTTGCGGCCACCCGTAGTGTTGTTCGGCGAGCGGCTGCCGCCACTGGCCGTAGAGCGTCTATATGGGCAGATGCGGGAGGGCTTCGACCTGGTGATCAGTGTCGGAACCAGCGCCAGCTTTCCTTATATAGCCGAGCCGCTGATACAGGCGCGCCGTTCGGGCAAGGTCACGGTCGAGGTCAATTTGTCGCACACGGACGTCAGCGCACTGGTTGACTTCAGGCTGGAAAAGCGGGCCTTAGATGTTTTCCCGGAACTACTGAGTCACATTGCTGATCATAATATTTGCAAATGATCCCGTTAGCGGGCATAGTCGCGGCTGATCAATTTTCATGCCACGGTCGTGCCCATGCGCCAACGCTTCGCACCCCTCGTGCCTCTCGCACTCACAATGGTTCTCGCCGCGTGCGCTAACCATGCTCCACAATCCCAGATTGATGCGCCGTCGGCCCAGGCTTCCTTGCCTGCCAGGCCAGTCGTAGTAGCGCCCGCTCTCGATCAGGCCGATGCCGGTGCAGACGACGCCGCTGCCGAATTCGCCGATCACGCACCCTATGAGCTGCCGCAGTTGGCCGACAGCGTGCTGGAAAAGGGCATCTCCCTGATCGGCACTCGCTACCGTTTCGGTGGCAACTCGGTGAAGACCGGGTTCGACTGCAGTGGCTTCATCGGTTACCTGTTCCGCGAGGAGCTGGGCATGGAACTGCCGCGCTCGACCCGCGACATGATCAACATCGATGCTCCGTTGGTCGAACGCAAGGCGCTCGAGCCGGGTGATCTGGTGTTCTTCAGCACCGCCGGCCGTGGCCGCGTCAGCCATGCAGGCATCTACCTGGGTGACGATCAGTTCATCCATTCCTCCAGCAGCCGCAGCGGTGGCGTGCGCATCGACAGCCTGGATGATGGCTACTGGAAGCGTACGTTCATCGAAGCCAAGCGCGTTCTGGCGCTGGCGCCGACCGAGCATCTGGCCTCCCAGCACTGATAAATCGTTGCCTGATCGAGTCGGTCGGGCAACAATTTTAATGTTTTCAAGTGACTGCAGCGTAAAGCTAAAGCTTGCACTGCAGTTGTGAACGCGGCAGAGTAGGGCGCATTCAGGCTCCAGGATCGTCCGTCCATGACTGCCACCATCCGCATCGCCTTCCTCTTGCTCGCGGCACTGCTCAGTGCTTGTTCCAGCCGGGCGCCCGTACCTGCTCCGAAACCTGTCGTCGTCATGCCTGCTCCCGGTGCCTATCAGGGTGGCGCGGATGATGTGCTGTTTCGCGCGCTCGGCCTGGTGGGTACCCCTTATCGCTACGGCGGCAACACGCCGGACAGCGGTTTCGATTGCAGCGGCCTGATCGGCTACGTGTACCGTGATGCCGCCGGCATCAGCCTGCCACGCTCGACCCGCGAGCTGATCAGCATGCGCGCGCCGACCATCGGCCGCGATTCCCTGCGCAGTGGTGACCTGGTGTTCTTCGCTACCAGCGGTGGTAGGCAGGTCAGCCATGCCGGCATCTACGTCGGTGAGGGGCGCTTCGTGCATGCGCCGTCATCGGGCGGCACCGTCCGCCTGGACAGCCTCGGCAACAGTTACTGGCAGCGCACCTATATCGAAGCCAAGCGCGTTTTTCCGGTGGAGCTTGCCAGCCATCCCTGAGCTGCCGTCGCCCAGAGCAGCGCTACATGGCTGACTCTCCGATTGACGCTTATGCCGTCAGTCCTTACCCTTTGCGACCTGCTTCAGGTGTCCCTGGTCTCGGCCAGGGGTGAAACTGGGAAGTCGGTGCGCTGCCGCCAAGCGAGCAATGCCGACGCTGCCCCCGCAACGGTAAACGAGCCCAACCATGCTTCTGGCCACTGTATCTTCGATGCGGGAAGGCGGCGTGGTTCGTCGTGTTCTGTGAACGCGGCACTCGTGAGCCCGGAGACCGGCCTGTCGCTTTTTCCTTAGGTTGCGCGGTGGGCGCGGCCGGTGCGCGGCCCTAGGGCCAGCCCCTGCCTGCTCCTGCGTGATCGTTTTTATCGTCGGGCACCGATACGTGCTCGAACCGCGCGAGCTTGCTGGCGCCGAGGAGATCCCATGAGCGAATCGACCCCATCCCCCAGCCGCGAATCGGCCGAGCGCGACGCGCGCCATAACGCCCGCATGGCGCGCAAGAAAGCGCTGATGGACGAAAAGATCGCCCAGGCCCAGGAAGAATACGGCTTGCTGCTGGTGCACAGCGGCAACGGCAAGGGCAAGAGCAGTTCGGCCTTCGGCATGGTTGCCCGCGCGCTCGGCCATGGCCTGAAGGTGGGCGTGGTGCAGTTCATCAAGGGCGGCATGGCCACCGGCGAGGAGCACTTCTTCCGGCGCTTTCCCGATGAAGTCAGCTACCACGTGATGGGCGAGGGCTACACCTGGGATACCCAGGATCGCCAGCGCGATATCGAGAAGGCACGCTTGGCCTGGGATGTTGCCAGGCAGTTGCTGAACGATCCGCAGATCGCCCTGGTGGTGCTGGACGAACTGAACATCGCTCTCAAGCACGGCTACCTGGATGTGGACGTGGTGCTGCGCGATATCGAATCGCGCCCGGAGCTGCAGCACGTCGTGGTGACCGGTCGTGGCGCACCGCCAGCCCTGCTCGAAGCGGCCGATACGGTGACCGAAATGACCCTGGTCAAACACGCCTTCAAGGCCGGTGTGAAGGCGCAGAAGGGCGTGGAATTTTGAGCACGACAGATGCGCTTTCCGCCGAGCCTGGGGCGCCACGGCAGTGCCCGGCCCTGGTGATCGCCGCGCCCGCCTCGGGGCAGGGCAAGACCACCGTCACTGCTGCCCTGGCGCGCCTGCACACCCGACGAGGCAAGCGGGTACGGGTGTTCAAGTGTGGGCCGGACTTTCTCGACCCGATGATTCTTTCCCGCGCCAGCGGCAACCCGGTCTATCAGCTGGACCTGTGGATGGTCGGCGAAGCCGAGAGCCGCCGCCTGCTCTGGGAAGCCGCTGGCGAGGCCGATCTGATTCTGATCGAAGGGGTAATGGGCTTGTTCGACGGTTCGCCGTCGGCAGCTGACCTGGCGCGCCGTTTCGGTGTGCCGGTGCTCGGGGTGATCGATGGCTCGGCCATGGCCCAGACCTTCGGCGCCCTGGCCGTCGGCCTGGCCAGCTACCAGCCTGACCTGCCGTTCTCCGGCGTGCTCGGCAACCGCGTCAATCCGGGTCGCCATAACGACCTGATCCGTGACAGCCTGCCGGCTTCGATCCGCTGGTATGGCTCGTTGCCACGCCGTGCGGCCATCGAACTGCCCAGCCGGCACCTCGGCCTGGTGCAGGCTGGCGAACTCGTCGACCTCGATACGCGCCTGGATACCGCGGCCGATGCCCTGGAGCAGACGGCGACGATCACGCTGCCGCCGCCGGTGAACTTCGCCGCGCCCTCGACCGAATCGGTAGCGCCGCTGCTCGCTGGCGTACGCATCGGTGTGGCTTTTGATGCTTCCTTCGCGTTCATCTACCAGGCCAATCTCGACCTGCTCGAGCAGATGGGCGCGACGCTGACGTTCTTCAGCCCGCTGACCGACGAGGCGCTGCCCGACGTGGACAGCCTTTACCTGCCGGGCGGCTACCCGGAGTTGCATCTGCAGGCGCTGGCCGCCAATCGGCCGATGATCGACGCCATCAAGGCCCATCAGCAGGCCGGCAAGCCGCTGCTCGCCGAGTGCGGCGGCATGCTGTATCTGCTCGAGTCGCTGAGCGATGTCGCTGGCGAGCGCGCCGAGCTGGCCGGTCTGCTGCCTGGCACTGCGCAGATGCAGAAGCGTCTGGTTGCCCTGGCCCTGCAGAGTGTCGAACTGCCCGAGGGCGTGCTGCGCGGGCACAGTTATCACCACTCGCGCCTGGACTCTGCGCTGCAGCCGCTGGCCCGCGGTGACTGCCCGAACGACAAGCCGGTCAGCGAGGCGGTGTTCCGACTCGAGCGCCTGACCGCGTCCTATATTCATTTCTACCTGCCTTCCAATCCGCCAGCCGCTGCGGCGTTGTTTCGTCCATGACCGCGCACGCCTTCAGCGCCGAGGAGCGCGCCGCGGTCTACCGCGCCATTGCCGAGCGCCGTGACATGCGCCATTTCAGTGGTGGCGAGGTCGCGCCCGAGTTGCTCGCCCGCCTGCTCGAAGCGGCGCACCAGGCGCCCAGCGTTGGCTTGATGCAGCCGTGGCGTTTCATCCGCATCACCCGGCTGGCGCTGCGTGAAGACATCTATCAGTTGGTCGAGCGCGAGCGCCAGCTGACCGCCGAGGCACTGGGCGAGCGCTCCGACGAATTCATGCGGCTGAAGGTCGAGGGCGTTCGCGACTGCGCCGAAGTGCTGGTGGCGGCCTTGATGGAAGGCCGCGAGGCCCACGTGTTCGGCCGACGCACCTTGCCGGAAATGGACATGGCGTCGCTTTCCTGCGCGATCCAGAACCTGTGGCTGGCGGCCCGTGCCGAAGGCCTAGGCATGGGCTGGGTGTCGCTGTTCGACCCCGTCGCCCTGGCCGAGCTGCTGGGCATGCCGCCGGGCAGCAAGCCGGTCGCGGTGCTCTGTCTGGGACCGGTGCAGGCCTTTTACCCAGCGCCGATGCTGGCCCAGGAAGGTTGGGCGCAGGTACGGCCGCTGCACGAGCTGCTGTTCGAGGATCGCTGGGATCAGCATGAATAACGAGAGCCGTCCATGAGCCTGATCCTCAGCGCTGTTGCGGGCGTGACCCTGGATGCCGCCCTCGGCGAGCCGAAGCGCTGGCACCCGCTGGTGGGCTTCGGCAAGCTGGCCAACCGCCTGGAGCAGCGCTTCAACCCGTCCGGTGGCGGCTGGCGCAGCCATGGCGTGAGCGCCTGGTGCCTGGCGGTGCTGCCGTTGACGCTGCTTACCGTGCTGCTGGTGCAGCTACCGTGGATAGGCTGGCTGGTGCAGATCGTCGCCCTCTACGCCGCCCTGGGGCTGCGCAGCCTCGATCAGCATGCCCAGCCGGTGGCCCAGGCGCTGCGCCTGGGTGATCTGCCGGTGGCTCGCCAGCGAGTGGGCTACATGGTCAGCCGGCGTACCGAGGACCTGGACGCCACTGGTGTGGCCCGTGCGGGTACCGAGTCGGTGCTGGAGAACGGCAGCGATGCGGTGTTCGCCGCGCTGTTCTGGTTTCTCGTCGCCGGGGCGCCGGGCGTGGTGCTGTACCGCCTGAGCAACACCCTGGACGCCATGTGGGGCTACCGCAACGAGCGCTTCGAGCGCTTCGGCTGGGCCGCCGCGAAGATCGATGATCTGCTCAATTACGTGCCGGCCCGGCTGGTGGCGCTGACCTATGCCGTACTGGGTCACAGCGCCTTGGCGATGCGTTGCTGGCAGCGCCAGGCACCACGATGGGACAGCCCCAACGCCGGGCCGGTGATGGCAGCGGGAGCGGGTGCGCTGGGCGTCAGCCTCGGCGGCGCGGCGGTCTATCACGGTGAGCTGCACCAGCGCCCCGAGCTGGGCGAAGGCCCGCCGCCACGGGCGCGGGATATCGAGCGGGCGATGAACCTGGTGTGGGGCGGCGTGCTGCTCTGGTTGCTGCTGATGCTGATCGTGGAGGTGTGCATTGCTTGAGCACGGCGGGCGGTTGCGCAAGGCGGCGCTTCGCTATGGTATTGCGCTGGGCGACTGGCTGGACCTTTCGACCGGCGTGGCGCCATACGGCCTGCCGCTTCCGGAAATTCCCGCGCAAGCCTGGAACCGCCTGCCGGAGCAGGACGACGGCCTGGAAGCCGCCGCCTGCGCCTATTACGGCGCTGCCGACCTGCTGCCAGTGGCCGGCTCCCAGGCGGCGATCCAGTGCCTGCCGCGGCTGCGCCGCGAGGCACGGGTCGGCATCGTCTCGCCGGCCTACGCCGAGCACGCGGCGGCCTGGCAGCGTGAAGGGCACCGGGTGCTGGAGATCAGCGAGGCCGGCGTCAATCGCGCCCTGGAACGGATCGACGTGCTCTTGCTGGTCAACCCCAACAACCCTACCGGGCGGCGGTTTTCCCCCGAGCAGCTGTATGCCTGGCATGCGCGTCTGGCCGAGCGGGGCGGCTGGCTGATCGTCGATGAAGCCTTTGTCGACTGCACCCCGGAGCAAAGCCTGGCGGCCCATGCACAATTGCCAGGGCTGATCGTGCTGCGCTCGTTCGGCAAGTTCTTCGGCATGGCCGGTGCCCGGCTGGGCTTCGTGCTAGCCGAACGCACGCTGCTCGATGAGCTGGACGAAATGCTCGGACCCTGGACGATCAGCGGCCCGACCCGCTGGCTGGCGACCCGGATGCTCGAAGACAAGGCTGCTCAGCAAGCCCAGCGCCAGCGCCTGAGCAATGATGGCCAGCGCCTGGCCAGCCTGCTGCGTGAGCATGGTCTGGCGCCCACCGGTGGCTGTGCGCTGTTCCAGTGGATCGCCAGCGAGCACGCTGCGCTGCTGCATGAATTCCTCGCCTGCAATGGCATCTTCTCTCGCCTGTTCGAGCGCCCGGCCAGCATTCGTTTCGGCCTGCCGCCCGATGAAGCCGGTTGGCAGCGCCTGGCCGCGGCGCTAAAGGTCTTTGCCGAGGAGGCACGATGAGTAATCTGCAAGCCGGCGCCACCCTGATGGTGCAGGGCACCACCTCGGATGCGGGCAAGAGCACCCTGGTGACCGCTCTGTGCCGCTGGTTGCAGCGCCAGGGCATCAGCGTGGCGCCGTTCAAACCGCAGAACATGGCGCTCAACAGCGCGGTGACCGCCGACGGTGGCGAGATCGGTCGGGCCCAGGCGGTGCAGGCCCAGGCCTGTGGCCTGCCGGCGCACACCGACATGAACCCGGTGCTGCTCAAGCCCAACAGCGACACCGGCGCCCAGGTGATCATCCATGGCCAGGCCGTCGGCAACATGAATGCGGTGGCCTATCACGACTACAAGCGCGTCGCCCGTGAAGCGGTGCTGGCGTCTCACGCTCGCCTGCGGGCGAACCACCAGGTGGTGATGGTCGAGGGCGCCGGCTCGCCGGCCGAGATCAACCTGCGCGCTAACGATATCGCCAACATGGGCTTTGCCGAAGCGGTCGACTGCCCGGTGATCCTGATCGCCGATATCGACAAGGGCGGCGTCTTCGCGCATCTGGTCGGCACGCTGGAGCTGCTTTCGCCGAGTGAGCAGGCGCGCCTCAAGGGCTTCGTGATCAACCGGTTTCGCGGTGATATCGCCTTGCTCAAACCGGGGCTGGACTGGCTCGAGCAGCGCACCGGCAAACCGGTGTTGGGCGTGTTGCCGTACCTGATGGATTTCCATCTGGAGGCCGAGGACGCCATCGACCGGCGTCAGGTGAGCAAGGCCGATCAGGTGCTCAAGGTGGTGGTGCCGGTGCTGCCGCGGATCAGCAACCACACCGATTTCGATCCACTGCGCCTGCATCCACAGGTGGAGCTGACCTTCGTCGGCCCCGGCGAAGCCATTCCGCCGGCCGACCTGATCATCCTGCCCGGTTCCAAGAGTGTACGCGCCGACCTCGCCTTCCTGCGCAGCGGCGGCTGGGCGGCGGCCATCGACCGGCACCTGCGCTACGGCGGCAAGTTGCTGGGCATTTGTGGCGGCTTGCAGATGCTCGGGCGCCGGGTCGAGGACCCGCAAGGGCTGGAAGGGCCGGCGGGTGGCAGCGACGGTTTCGGCCTGCTGCAGATCGATACCGTGCTGGAGCCGCACAAACAGCTGCGCAACGTCAGTGGCCGGCTGTGCCTGAACGATGCCGCCATCAGCGGCTACGAAATCCATGCCGGGGTGACGTCCGGCGCCGGCCTGCAGCGCGCCGCCGTGAGGCTCGACGATGGCCGCAGCGACGGCGCCTCGAGCGAAGATGGTCAGGTCATGGGCACCTATTTGCACGGGCTGTTCGAGTCCTCGGCGGCGTGCAGCGCATTGCTGCGTTGGGCCGGGCTGCGTGACGTGCAGACCTTGGATTACCACGCGCTGCGCGAGCGCGACATCGAGCGCCTCGCCGATCTGGTCGAAAACCACCTGGATAAAGCCGCCTTGCGTGCGCTCTGCGGTCTGGACGAGGAGGCGTGCTAGATGCGTGAGCTGATTCTGGGTGGCGCCCGCTCGGGCAAGAGCCGCCTGGCAGAACGCCTGGCCGCCGAGTCCGGGCTGGAGGTCGTCTATGTTGCCACCAGCCAGCCGCTCGACGGCGAGATGAACAGCCGCATCCGTTCGCACCGTGACCGCCGCCCGGTCGAGTGGGGGCTGGTCGAGGAGCCTTTGGCGCTGGCGCGAGTGCTCGAAGACCAGGCTTCGCCAGGGCGTTGCCTGCTGGTCGACTGCATGACCCTGTGGCTGACCAACCTGCTGATGCTGGAGGACGAAGCACGCCTGAGCTGCGAGTGCGACGCACTGCTGGCGGGCCTGCAAGCCTTGCCCGGTCGGGTGATTCTGGTCAGCAACGAAACCGGCCTCGGCGTGGTGCCGATGGGCGAGCTGACCCGCCGTTACGTGGATGCCGCCGGTTTGCTGCACCAGGCCGTTGCCGAGCGCTGCGAGCGCGTGGTGTTCACCGTTGCCGGCTTGCCGATGATTCTCAAGGGAGACCCGTTATGACCCTCGACTGGTGGCTCAACCCCACGCAGCCGCTGGACCCGGTGGCGCGCGACAAGGCCGCGGCTCGCCAGGCCCAACTGACCAAACCGGCCGGCTCGCTTGGTGAGCTGGAGCGCCTGGCGGTGCACCTGGCGGCGCTACAGGGCCGTGAGCGGCCGCTGATCGACAAGGTGTGGATCGCCATTTTTGCCGGCGACCACGGCGTGGTGGCCGAGGGCGTCTCTGCCTATCCGCAGGCGGTGACCGGGCAGATGCTGCGCAACTTCGTTGCCGGCGGCGCGGCGATCAGCGTGTTGGCCCGTCAGTTGGGCGCTGCCCTGGAAGTGACCGATCTGGGCACTGCCGAGCCGCTAGAACCGTTGCCGGGCGTGCGTCATCTGCAAGTCGGCGCGGGTACCGCCAACCTGATGCGCGAGGCGGCGATGACCCCGGCTCAGGCGTTGATCGCCATGCAGGCCGGGCGCGACAGCGTGAGTCGGGCTGCCGAACAGCGCCATGAGCTGTTCATCGGCGGCGAAATGGGCATCGGCAATACCACCGCCGCCACAGCGCTGGCCTGCCTACTGCTCGATTGCCCGGTCGGCGAGCTGGTAGGGCCGGGCACCGGCCTGGCGGCGGCCGGCGTTGCCCACAAGGCGCAGGTGATCGAAACGGCCCTGAAGCTGCACCAGGGCGCCGCCGATCAGCCCATCGAGGCCCTGCGGCGCCTCGGCGGCTTCGAGATCGCCGCGCTGAGCGGCGCCTACCTGGCCTGCGCCCAGCAGGGCGTGGTGGCGCTGGTCGATGGTTTCATCTGCAGCGTCGCGGCCTTGCTGGCAGTGCGCCTGAACCCGGCCTGCCGCGACTGGCTGCTGTTCTCCCACCAGAGCGCCGAGCCCGGACATCAGCGCCTGCTCGCCGCGCTGCAGGCCACGCCGATCGTCAGCCTGGGGCTGCGCTTGGGCGAGGGCAGCGGGGCGGCGCTGGTGGTGCCGATGCTGCGCCTTGCCTGTGCGCTGCATAACGGCATGGCCACCTTCGCCGAAGCAGCGGTTGCGGATCGCCCGGCTTGATCCTGCATCTGCTGCGCCACGGCGAAACCGAGCAGGGTAGCGGCCTGCGTGGCAGCCTCGACGATGCCCTGACCGAGGCAGGCTGGGCGCAGTTGCGCGCGGCCGTGCAGGCTGATGAGCACTGGGATGCGCTGGTCAGCTCGCCGCTGCAGCGCTGTGCGCGTTTTGCCGAAGAACTGGCGGCTGCCCGCGGCTTGCCGCTGCAATTGGAGCCGGGTCTGCAGGAACTGCATTTCGGTGAATGGGAAGGGCGCACGGCCGCGCAACTGATGGAAACCGATGCGGATGATCTTGGCCGCTTCTGGGCCGATCCCTATGCGTTCACGCCACCGGGCGGCGAGCCACTGCCGGCTTTCGAAACGCGGGTATTGGATGCGCTGCAACGATTGCACGCCGAGTATCGTGAACGACAACTGCTGGTGGTCACCCATGGCGGCGTGATGCGCCTGTTGCTGGCCAGGGCGCGGGGCTTACCGCGCGAGCAACTGCTGCAGGTCAGCGTGGCCCACGGCCAGCGCGTGCACCTGCAGTTCGATGGGCGCGGGTTGCGGGAGCTACCATGACGCCATTGTGGATCGCTCTGCAATTTCTCACCCGTTTGCCGGCGCGCCTGGCGGGCATGCCCACGCCGCAGCAGATGGGCCGTTCGCTGCTGTTCTACCCAGTGGTAGGCGTGGTGATCGGTGGGTTTTTGATCGTTTCCGCTCATCTTCTCGACGGTGCGCCGGTGCCATTGCAGGCGGCCTTGTTGCTGACTCTGTGGGTGGGCCTGACCGGTGCCTTGCACCTCGATGGCCTGGCCGACAGCGCCGATGCCTGGATGGGCGGTTTCGGTGATCGCGAGCGTACCCTGGCGATCATGAAGGATCCGCGTAGCGGCCCGATCGCCGTAGTGGTGCTGGCATTGCTGCTGCTGCTCAAGTTCACCGCCTTGCTGGCGCTGCTCGAACAGGGTGATCACCTCGTATTGCTGCTGGCGCCGGTGCTGGGGCGAGGGGCGCTTCTGGCACTGTTTCTCTGCACGCCCTACGTGCGGCCCGGCGGGCTCGGCGATGCGCTGAAGACTCATCTGCCGCGCTCCAGCGCCACGGTCGTGCTGGCCATGACCGCGTTGCTTGGCCTGCTGCTCGGCGGTTTCTGGGTGATGGTGGCGGTAGCGGGCGTCTTTCTCTGGCTGCGCCGGATGATGCTGCAGCGCCTGGGCGGCACGACCGGCGATACGGCGGGTGCGTTGCTGGAAGTGATCGAGTGCGCGGTGCTGCTCGCTGCGGCGCTGCAGGTCAGCTAAGAGCCTGTGCATGATCTTCCGGCCCAGGTCCGCCGATTTTGGCAGCTAAGTGGGGCGGAAACGGCCGTTATCCGATCCATTGTGGGAGCCGCGACCTCGCGGCGATTCGCTCAGGCACCGCCGAAATAGGCAGTCAGACTGCAATCGTTTCGCCCCGAGGTCGGGGCTCCCACAGGTTGGTTTGAGTCTCTGCTCCTGCCTCGTAGTTACCGCTTCAGCGCATAAAGATCGTGAGCAGGATTTGAGCTCGAAAGACACCGTGTTCGGCTTTCGCCCGATTCGGCAGCACATAGCTTGTTGAAGCCAAATTACGGGTATATACCTATATCCATGTTGCCGACCGAATGCCTGTGCACTCGCTTGCGTCGCGCCAGTCGTGGCGTCAGCAAGCTGTATGACGACGCCTTGAGCGGTGTCGGGCTGAGCGTTGCCCAGTATTCTCTGCTGCGCCACCTGCAACGGCTCGATCAGCCGAGCATCACTGATCTGGCCGATGCGGTGGGCCTGGAACGCAGCACGCTGGGGCGCAACCTCAGGCTGCTCGAAGGGCGCAGCCTGGTGGCCCTGGCGGACGGCGCCGATCAGCGTAATCGCCTGGTGAGCCTGACCATCAGAGGCGAGAAGCTGCTCGCCGAGGCGCTGGATGCCTGGCAGGGTGTGCAGCTCGAACTCAAGCACCGGCTACAACCGCATCATCTGCAAGCGCTGGACGAATTGCTCGCCAGCCTGGATTGACGGGCAGGGCGGTGCCACTGCCATTTCCCGTTTCGACCTACAACAAAAGGACATGCAATGAATTCGGTTTGGCGTACCAGCGTCTGGATCATGTTGGGGGCTTCGCTGATCCTCGCCCTGTCCCTTGGCGTCCGTCACGGCTTCGGCCTGTTCCTGTCGCCGATGAGCGCGGATTTCGGCTGGGGGCGTGGCGTGTTCGCTTTCGCCATCGCCTTGCAGAACCTGATCTGGGGCATTGCACAACCGTTTACCGGGGCCCTGGCCGATCGTTTCGGCGCGCAGCGGGCGATCATCGTTGGCGGCGTGCTCTATGCAGCGGGCCTGGTGCTGATGGGCTTGGCGGACTCACCGCTGTCGCTGTCACTGAGCGCGGGGCTGCTGATCGGCATCGGCCTGTCGGGTACCTCGTTCTCGGTGATTCTCGGCGTCGTCGGTCGGGCCGTGCCGGTGGAGAAGCGCAGTATGGCCATGGGCATCGCTGCGGCGGCCGGCTCCTTCGGCCAGTTCGCCATGTTGCCGGGCACCCTGGGGCTGATCGGCTGGCTGGGTTGGTCGGCTGCGTTGATTGCCTTGGGCATGATGGTGGCGTTGATCGTGCCGTTGGCGCTGATGATCAAGGATCGCCCGCAGGTCAGCCAGGGGCCCCAGCAGACCCTGGGCGAGGCGCTGCGCGAGGCCTGCAGCCATTCCGGTTTCTGGCTATTGGCGCTGGGCTTTTTCGTCTGTGGCTTCCAGGTGGTGTTCATCGGCGTGCACCTGCCGGCCTACCTGGTCGACCAGCATCTGCCGGCCATCGTCGGCACTACGGTGTTGGCGCTGGTGGGGCTGTTCAACGTATTCGGCACCTACATTGCCGGCTGGCTGGGCGGGCGCCGCTCCAAGCCGCGGCTGCTCAGCGCGCTCTACCTGGCCCGCGGTGTGGTCATCACGCTGTTCATCACGGTACCGCTTAGCGTATGGACGGCCTACGCCTTCGGCATCGCCATGGGGCTGCTGTGGCTGTCCACGGTGCCGCTGACCAATGGCACCGTGGCGACCCTGTTCGGCGTGCGCAACCTGTCGATGCTCGGCGGTATCGTGTTTCTGTTCCACCAGCTGGGTTCGTTCATGGGCGGCTGGCTCGGCGGTTACCTCTACGACCACACGGGCAGCTATGATCTGGTCTGGCAGATCTCCATTCTGCTCAGCGTGCTTGCCGCCGCGCTCAACTGGCCGGTTCGCGAGCAACCCGTAGCGCGTCTGCAAGGAGCCCAGGCATGACCTTCAAGCCCGCCTTCGCCCTGGCAGCGCTGGCTGTATTCGCGGTGCTCGCGCTGGTTTTCTGGGCCTGGCGCTCGAGCGGGCTGGCGATCATGCAACTGGGCATGAACCTGTGCTGAGACCGACAAGGAAACCTTCCATGCGATTGTCACTGTTTGCCGTACCGCTGGCCTTGCTGGCGTTGAGCGGCCAGCTCCAGGCTGCCGAATGCCCGGCTTTACTGGCGGATCAGGGCGAGCTGCCAAAGCTGCGCTCCAAGGACAAGATCGACCTGTGCGAGCAGTTCGCCGGCAAACCGCTGATGGTGGTCAATACCGCGAGCTTCTGCGGCTTCACCTCGCAGTTCGAGGGGCTGGAGGCGCTCAACAAGCGCTATCGCGAGCAGGGGCTGGAGATTCTTGGCGTGCCATCCGACTCGTTCAGGCAGGAGTCCGACGATGCCGAGGAAACGGCCAAGGTCTGCTACGTGAACTACGGCGTGACCTTCACCATGAGCGAGACTCAGCCCGTCACCGGTGACAAGGCCATTCCACTGTTCAAGGAGCTGGCCCGGCAGACGGCTGCGCCGCGCTGGAATTTCTTCAAGTACGTGGTCGATCGCCAGGGGCAGGTGATCGCGCGGTTTTCCAGCATGACCAAACCGGATGATCCGGAGTTGATCGCGGCCATCGAGAAGGCGATCGCTTCGGCACCTTGAGGCCTGTTAAGGCATAAAAAATCGCGGCAAAGGCCGCGATTTTATTGTGAGCGGAGAAGGCTCGACCACATTGCAGCGGCCGAGCCTGGTATCCGTCAGAAGCGGTAGGTCAGAGAAGCGCCCAGACCATGGGCGCTGTTCTTGTAGGTGGCGTTGTAGCTGCCGCGAGCCGGGCTCGCGCGGTTGACCTCGACTTCTTCTTCCTTGAGGTAGGAATAGGCCAGGTCGATGGTCATGTCGTCGGTCGGGCTCCAGCCGGCGCCCAGGCTGAAGATCGTCCGGTCGCCGGACGGGATACGCGGCGAACGGTCAGTGTTGTTGGTCGGCGTCTGGTCGATGGCGATACCGGTGCGCAACACCCACTGCGGGTTGACCTTGTAGGACAGACCGACGGCGTGAGCCCAGGTATCGTGCCATTCCTGTTCTTCGACGATGGTACCGAGCGAGCCGGCGAATGCACCGCCTACGCCTTCGTTCTCGATGCGCAATTCCTTGAAGCGGCTCCAGCGCGTCCACGTGCTGCCTGCGTACAGCGTCCAGGCGTCATTCAGCTCATGGGTGAAGGACATGTCCACCGACTCTGGAGTCGTCACATCGAGCGAGGCGTCGTATTTGCCAGCTGAGGTGCCGATTGCGGCACCGGGGCCGGATACACGGGTATCGCCTTCCAGTTCGTACTTGACCCGCGAGCGATAGGTCACGCCAACACGGGTTTGCGGGGTAAATTCGTAGAGCACGCCGGCGTTGAAGCCGACTGCGGTATCGTCACCCTTGATCTTGACCTTGCCGTCATTGGCACCGGCCGGGCCGAACGGATTGGTCAGCGAGGAGCTCAGCTCACCCTCGATGTGGTTGAACGTCGGGCCGAAGCCGACCGACAGCTTGTCGTTGAAGCGATAGCTCAGGGTCGGTTGTACGGTGATGACGCGCACATAGCTCTTGTCGGCAAAGTAGCGGCCCTGGAAGCCGTTTTCATATTCGGTGGCCAGGCCGAACGGGGCATAGACGCCAATACCGAAGGCGACCTTTTCATCCAGTGGTTTGACGTAGTAGCCCATGGGTACGCCAGTGGTGGGGACCATGTCGCCATCGTTACTACCGCCGTTCGCGCCGCCGCCGCCCGCAGCCGGTGCGGTGGTACTGCTGGTGTTGCTGATACGGCTCTTGGCATGAATGGCTGCGACGCCGAAATTGACCTGTTCGCGCTGGATGCGCGCCATGCCAGCGGGGTTACCGAATACCGTGCTGGCGTCCTCCGCTGAAGAGGAGCGACCGGCGAACGACATGCCCATGCCGGCGACGCTTTGCTCGTTGAGCGCGAAGCCGGCGGCCATGCCGTAGGTGGAGGTGGATGCGATGGCGATTGCCAGACCGGTTCTTAGGATTGTTTTACTCACGGGGTGCTCCATGGCAGGGTCGGGGAACTCTCGCTTGCTGACTAAGCGGCAATTCGGAAAGTTCAGGGTAAACACGATCCTTCGAGGTTGATGCTGTCCGTGAAACGCAGGATATAGAGCCTTTCGTGACTTGGCACCTGTGACTCTACAGTCAGTTTTTTCAGGCGACGGCTGCCAGTTCCAGGACGCAGCGTTGGCAGGCGCGGACGAATTCGCCGGGTTGACGACAAGGCGCGAAGACCTGTTGCCAGATCAGCGCCTGGGCGCCGAGATCCTCCGCGGCGGGCAGCTCCTTGTACCGCTGTTCGACAAGCAGCCAGGCGATGGCCGTGGCGTAGCGCAGGTTGACGGTAAGCTCGAAATGCGGCGCGCCTAAAAATGCGTGCTGGCTGGCCAGGCCGCGAACCCGGCTGGCCAGGTCAGGGCTGCTGGCCAGGTGGTTGTCCCAAAGATGTTGGTGGTGAAACGCCGAGATTCGGTACAGGCCGTAGCCGTTGTGGTTGTCCAGTTCGGCGCCCAGTGACGACTGACACGCGGCGATGCCCAGCAGCAGGGCTTCGGCAGCGACGGACTGACTGTTCAGATACAGCAAGGTTGGGCGGATGACGTGTTGGTTCAGGTCACTGGCGGCGATTCCCATACGAGCCTCTACAAAGAGATAACCGGTGGGGGAGGGCGCGGGTAGCAGAGCGATGGCTGCCAGAGGCGTCGTTGTTCAGGGTCGATGACCGATAAGTCCCACCAGGAGCGGTGCTTAGCTGCTCAACTTGAAGCGTAGTGGGATATTTACGCTGTAAAAGGCTGTTTTTAAATCGTTTAAGGATTTAGCTCAGTCTGCATATATCCAATTGGAACTGCCAGCCCTCCCGACGCTGCTTCGCATCGAGATTGACACCGCCGCGTCGGGTTCGGCAGTATCGGGTTCTAATCGCCTTGCCGAGCGTCCCATGTTCGCCACCTCGTTGCCCACGCCTGCTACCCATAGCCTCGTCGCTATGGCTCAGTGCGTGTGCCTGGGCGCTAGCAAGTCGAAGAAACAGTCGCTCATTTGACCGGGGCGCGCTGTCCCGTCAGATGGGCTGACAGGACAGAGGCGCTGAGTCGAAGCATCCCTTCGCTACACTCCCTTCCCGCACTCCATCGACGGTGACCAGACGGTCTACACCGAGGAGTTGCAAGCATGTCTACATTTTCCGGTATCTGGGTTGCGTTGGTAACGCCGTTTCGCGGTGGGCAGGCGGACCTGCCTTCATTGCGATCCCTGGCGGCGCATTTGATCGAAAGTGGTGCGGCCGGGCTGGTGGTCTGCGGCACCAGCGGCGAGGCGGCAGCCCTGGATGAGCAGGAGCAGTTGGCGGTGCTGGATGCCGTGCTCGAGGTGGTACCGGCCAGCCGCGTGGTGGTGGGCCTTGCCGGCAACAACCAGGCGGCGGTGCTGGCCCGCCTGCAGCGAATTCAGCGTCGCCCACTGGCCGGCATTCTGGTACCGGCGCCGTACTACATAAGGCCGTCGCAAGACGGCTTGCAGGCGTTCTTCCTGGCTGTCGCCGAGGCCTCGCGACTGCCCATCATCCTCTATGACATTCCCTATCGCAGCGCTGTGGCCCTGGAACTGCAGACCCTGCGGCAACTGGCCCGACACCCGCGCATCGTCGCGATCAAGGATTGCGGCGGTGACGTGCGCAAGACCCAGGCGCTGATCGCCGATGGTCAACTCGACGTGCTCACCGGCGAAGACGAGCAGATCTTCGCCACCCTGTGCCTGGGCGGCAGCGGCGCCATTTCCGCAGCCGCGCACCTGCGTACCGCCGACTTCGCCAGAGTGGTCAGCCTGCTGCGCAAGGGCGACCTGCTTGCCGGGCGCGCGCTGTTTCGTGAGCTGTTGCCGTGGATACGCCTGGCCTTCAGCGAGCCCAACCCCGCGCCGGTCAAAGCCGCGTTGGCGCTGCAGGGCATGATCGCCGATGAATTGCGCGAACCCATGCTGAGTGTTTCCGATGGCTTGCGCGCGCAGTTGCGCAATGAGTTGCCATGAGCGCACGGCAGGGGCTCACGGGATATACTGCGCGGCAATCTTTACGGGAGAGCCGCGTGACCATCGAAATTGTCTGGATTCGAGACGACGCCAGCCTGGCAGCGCAGTGCGCTGTCTGGCGCAAACAGCCCTTCGTGGCGCTGGACACCGAGTTCATGCGTGTCGATACCTTCTACCCGATCGCCGGTCTGCTGCAGGTCAGCGAGGGCGAGCGTGCCTACCTGATCGACCCATTGCTGATCGGCGACTGGGCACCGTTCGCCGCGCTGCTCGAAGACCCGCAGGTGATCAAGGTTGTGCACGCCTGCAGCGAGGATCTGGAGGTATTCCTGCGCCTGACCGGCAGCCTGCCGGCACCGCTTTTCGACTCGCAACTGGCCGCCGGCTACCTCAACCTCGGCTTCTCCATGGGCTATTCGCGCTTGGTGCAGGCGGTGCTGGAGATCGAGCTGCCCAAGGGCGAGACCCGCTCCGACTGGTTGCAGCGCCCGTTGTCCGAGACCCAGGTCAGCTACGCCGCCGAAGACGTCGTGCACCTGGCCGAACTCTATCGCCGCCTGCAGGCCAGGCTGTCCGCCGAGAAGAACGCCTGGGTGCTCGAGGACGGCGCTGAGCTGGCCGCTGGCTTGCGCCGCGAGACCTCGCCCGAGGACGCCTACCGCGAAGCCAAGCTGGCCTGGAAGCTGTCCCGCGCGCAACTGGCCGTACTGCGTTCGCTGTGTGCCTGGCGTGAACGTCAGGCGCGGGCGCGCAATCAGCCGCGCAATCGTATCCTGCGCGAGCATTCGCTATGGCCGCTGGCGCGCCATCAACCGAACGATCTGGTCAGCCTGGCACGCATCGAGGACATGCACCCGAAAACCGTGCGCCAGGATGGCGAGACCATCCTGCAATTGATTCGCGAGGCAGCGGCATTGCCACCTGCCGAGTGGCCGCCGGCAATGCCCGAGCCGTTGCCGATCGAAGCCTCGGGGCTGCTCAAGAAGTTACGCGCGATCGGCCAGCGTGAAGGCGAGCGCCTGGAAATCGTCCCCGAACTGATGCTGCGCAAGAAGACCCTCGAGGCGCTGCTCAAGAGCGGCTACCCGAACGGCCCCTACCGCCTGCCCGACAGCCTGCGCGGCTGGCGTCGTGAATTGATGGGCCAGGCGCTGCTCGACTGCCTGGCCGATGAAGGAGAAGCTGCTTGAAACGTATCTGCTCGATCTACCGCAGCCCGCGCAAGCACGAGATGTACCTCTACGTGCTGCGTGCCGACGCGCTGAGCCGGGTGCCCGAGCCTCTGCTCAATGCCTTCGGCGCCCCGGTGCATGCTTTCGACATGGTGCTCACGCCCGAGCGCGCCCTGGCGCGCGAGGACATCACCAAGGTGCTGGAGAACCTCGACAATCAGGGCTATCACCTGCAGATGCCGCCGCCGGAAGAGGATTACATCCAGCATCTTCCCGAGGAATTGCTGCGCCGTAACGATCCGGTCTGACGGGAGAGCGATGCCATGCGCGTACTGATCGCCGAGCAGGATCACGCCGAGTACCAGCGGTTGCTGCAGCAGGCCGCGCCACAGCTCGAACTCGTCGTGGGCGAGGACGCGGCGCTAGCCGAGCAGGCCGCCCGTTGCCCGGTCTGGCTGGGCGAGCCCGACCTGTTCGCCAGCGTGCTGCGCGCCGGCCACAAGCCGGCCTGGCTACAGTCGACCTGGGCGGGCATTACACCGCTGCTGGCGGACGACCTGCCCCGCGATTATCGGCTGACTCGAGCGGTCGGCGTGTTCGGGCAGATCATGGCCGAGTACGTGCTGTGCCATATGCTCGCCCATGAGCGCGAGCTGGTCGCTCGCCAGCAGGCGCAGCGCGAGCAATGCTGGGATGGCCGCCTGCCGGGCAGCCTGGCGGGGCGCCGGGTGCTGATCGTCGGCACCGGTGAGATCGGCGCGGCGGTCGCCCGCTTCCTGCAGCCGTTCAACGTCGAGCTGAGTGGCGTGGCCAGCAGCCCGCGAACCCTGGTGCCGTTCAGCGAAGTGGCTGCGCTCGAGGAATTGCCGCGGCTGGTGGCCCAGGCCGATTACGTCGTCAACCTGCTACCCAATACGCCCGCGACCCGCGATATCTATGACGCCGCCTTGTTGGCTCGCTTCAAGCCCACGGCGGTGCTGATCAACGCTGGGCGTGGCACGTCAGTGGTCGATGAGGATCTGGTCGCCGCGCTGGCTGCTGGCCAACTGGCCGCGGCGGTGATCGATGTCTGCCGCGAAGAACCGTTGCCGGCCGGCCATTCGTTCTGGAATGCGCGCAACCTCACGCTGACCGGGCACAGCGCAGCGCCGACCTTGCCGCGCCTGCTGGTCGAGCTGTTCCTGGCCAATCTGCAGCGTTATCAGGCCGGCGCCGAGTTGCACGGTCTGGTGGATTTCGCTCGCGGCTATTGAGCGCGCCATCGCGCGCGGCTTGTACTGTGCGGTCGGCAGACCTAGACTGCCGGCCTTTTCGTATCCTCCCTGCAAGCTCGACCATGGCCGCATCTGCGTATCCTTTCTGGCAACACAAGACCCTCGATCAGCTCGACCATCAGGAGTGGGAGTCGCTGTGCGATGGCTGCGGCCTGTGCTGCCTGCAGAAGCTGGAGGACGAAGACGACGGCGCGGTGTATTACACGCGCATCGCCTGCAAGCTGCTCGATCTGCAGACCTGCCGCTGCAGCGACTACCCGAACCGCAAGGCCTTCGTGCCCGACTGCATCCAGCTCACTCCGTCCCAGGCCGATCAGTTCCAGTGGCTGCCGCCAACCTGCGGTTACCGGCTGGTCAGCGAGGGCAAGGATCTGCCGTCCTGGCATCACCTGGTATGCGGCGACCCCGACGCCGTGCACCGCGAGCGCATTTCCCAGGCCGGGCGCATGCTCAGTGAAAACGCCGTGGCCGAGGATGATTGGGAAGATCACCTGATCTTTCGCGCCGGCTGAGTGTCTGTGATGAGCCGTTAAGGCTCGTTTAAGCGCGCTGGTGTTTGATGACGCCGTTACGCATAGTCTTGTGACGTATCGCTTGTCCGTTCTGGAGTCCTCCATATGTCGATTCGCTGCCTGCTGCTGTCCGTTGTTCTGTTGAGTACCGGCACACCCTTGTGGGCCGCCGAGAAGGTCGATCTGGATTACAAGGTCAAATTCCTGCCGCAGAGCGACGAGGCAGAAGTGAGCATCACCCTGGAAAAGGGTGAGCGTGTGCGCGGGCTGAATTTCAACCTCGGCGACGAGGGTTATTACAGCGACTTCAAGGCCGATGGCGAGTGGAAACCCGAGGGCGATAACCGCGGCCTGTGGGTGCCCGGCAAGGGCAAGAGCACGCTGAGCTACAAGGTGCGTATCGATCACCCGCGCGGGGAAGGCCGCTTCGATGCACGCATGACCGAGGACTGGGCACTGCTGCGTGGTGACGATTTGATTCCCAGCGCGGTACTCAATCAGGTCGACGGCCTTGATCTGGTCGCGCGCCTGGAGTTCGACCTGCCAAAGGGCTGGCGCAGCGTCGAGACCGGCTGGCCGCGGGTCGGCAAGAACAAGTTTCGCATCGACAACCCGCAGCGCAAGTTCGACCGGCCCACTGGCTGGATCCTGGCTGGCAAGATCGGCACCCGCCGCGCCAAACTCGGCGAAACCCAGGTGACTGTCGCCGCACCGGTGGGCGAGGGCATGCGCCGGATGGATGCGCTGACCCTGCTGACCTTCGTCTGGCCGGAAATGCAGGCGGTGTTCCCGCGCGATCCCGCCAAGCTGCTGGTGGTTGGCGCCGGTGACCCGATGTGGCGCGGTGGCCTGTCGGCGCCCAATTCCTATTTCATGCATGCCGACCGCCCGTTGGTCAGCGAGAACGGTACAAGCTCCCTGGTGCACGAACTGGTGCATGTGTTCAGCCGCATCAGTGACACCGACAAGAGCGACTGGATCAGCGAAGGCATCGCCGAGTACTACGCCATCGAGGTGATGCGTCGCGCCGGTGGCCTGAGCGAAGACCGCTACCAGAAGGTTCGCGAGCATTTGATCAAGTGGAGCAAGCCGGTCAAGTCGCTGCGTACCGAGAACTCCACCGGGCCGGTCACCGCCCGTGCGGTGTTGTTGCTGCAGGAACTCGATCGCGAGATTCGCCAGGCCACCAAGGACGGCCAGCAGCGCTCTCTGGACGACGTGGCCCGTGGCCTGATGCGCATGGACAAGGCCAGCACCAAGGATTTCATCGAGATCACCGAGAACGTCATGGGCCGCAGCTCCAAAGTGCTCGATACACGCCTGCTGCGCTGACCCCGCAGGCCCCTGCGCGGCGCTTGCGCAGGGGGCGTCGCGCTCCTAAGCTCGCGGAAATTCACCGCGAGTACCCTGCATGTTTGGTATCGAACACTTCGCCCTGTTTTTCACCGCCACCCTGGCGCTCAACCTGACGCCAGGCCCCGACATGATCTATATCGCGTCGCGCTCCAGCGCCCAGGGCACCACGGCGGGCCTGGTATCCAGCCTCGGGATCGGTGCAGGTTGCCTGGTTCATGTGCTGGCCGCGGCGTTCGGCTTGTCCGCCCTGCTGATGATGTCGGCGGTGGCGTTCAGCGTGGTCAAGTGGGTGGGCGTTGTCTATCTGATCTGGCTCGGTCTGCAGCTGATCCGTTCCGGCTGGCGCGCGCAGGAGCAGGTGAGCCTGCAGCCGGCGGGGCTGCGCCAGGTGTTCGTGCAAGGCGTGCTGGTCAATGTGTTCAACCCCAAGGTGGCGTTGTTCTTCATTGCCTTTCTCCCACAGTTCGCGCACCCGGCTTCCGAGGCTTTCGTCTGGGAAGTGCTGCTGCTGGGGCTGGTCTTCAGCCTCTGCGGTACCCTGATAAACGCCGGGGTAGCGGTGCTGAGCGGGCACTTCGGTGGTCGGCTTGGCCACAACCCGAAATGGCGGCGCTGGCAGCAGAGCCTGTCGGGCAGCGTGATCATGGCAATGGGCGTCGGCCTCGCGTTTAGTGAGCGAAAGGCTTGATCTATCGACTTTATAGATAATTTATTATCGAATTGAAAACGCCCGGCTCGGTATCGAAATGGACCGGGCTTTTTGTTTGCAGGGCCCGTCGTTGCTGGCTTTAGGTGAGATATCAATGGAGTCGATCTTTACTATTCTCGGGATCGAGTTTTTCATCAAATTTTCTTGAGTAACATGAGCTCCATACCCACTTACTTCCTCCCAAGGAGCTCATCATGAAAACTGAATTCATCGCCAGCCTGTTCATCGCCACCCTTGCCAGCGCCGCATTCGCTCTGCCGCAAGGCCCGGTAGAAGCCACTGCCTCGCATTCGATCAGCACCCAGAAGGTGGCTGAAGACGGTTACAAGCGCACCGCTGGCAAAATTGCCGAGAGTGGCTTCGAGCGTACCGGCGGCAAGCTAGTGGCCGAAGATGGCTACAAGCGTACTGGCGGTAAGATCGCCGAGAGTGGTTACGAGCGCGTCGGTGGCAAGTTGGTTGCCGAAGATGGCTACAAGCGCACTGGTGGCAAGATCGCCGAGAGCGGCTACGAGCGCGTCGGTGGCAAGTTGGTTGCCGAAGATGGCTACAAGCGCACTGGCGGCAAGATCGCCGAGAGCGGTTACGAGCGCGTCGGTGGCAAGTTGGTTGCCGAAGATGGCTACAAGCGCACTGGCGGCAAGATCGCCGAGAGCGGTTACGAGCACATTGGCGGCAAACTGGTTGCCGAAGATGGTTACAGCCGCACCGGTGGCAAGGTCGAAATGTCCTGATCGGTCAGCCTCGAAACGAAGCCCGGAATCGTCCGGGCTTTATTTTGCCTGGGATTCAGTACTTGGCGCCGGTGCGGGTGTTGTTGCCTTTGGCGAGGCGGTCATAGAGCACGACGTTGACCGTGGCCGCCAGATTCATGCAGCCCTCGGTGGGGATGTAGACCACTTCCTCGCACCAGTCGCGGATGCTTTTGTCGAGCGAGCCGTCTTCGGGGCCGAAGATGTAAAAGGCGCGATCCGGGTGGGTATAGCTGGGCAGGGGCCGTGCGCCATCGACCAGTTCCACGGCGACCGGTGTGCAGCCCAGGGGGATGACCTTCTGCAGGTCGTCGATACCGATCAGCGGAATGTCCAGGTGCACGCGCTTGGTGTCGGTGACGAAGTCGCGGGCGCGCTCGTAGCGTTTACCGGTGTAGAACACCGAGGCCACGCCATAGCAGCCGGCGGCGCGCATCACGGCGCCGACGTTCTCCGGCGACTTGGGGTTGTAGAGACCGATGCAGCTGTATCGTTTGTTGCCCACGGATTAGGCCTCGAGAAAAGGGCCGGCATTATAGGGTCTGTGGGCCCCGTGTGCTGCTCAGGACTTTTTCTGCAGCAGCTCGGCCAGGTTGGCGAACGCCTTGTGGGTGGTCTTGGGGCCGGTCTGGCTGGCCGTGGAGCCTTCGCTGAAATACTGCTGATCGGTGTAGCGCGCGTGTTCGTTGTCGTGACAGAACAGGCACAGCAGTTCCCAGTTGGAACCGTCCTGGGGGTTGTTGTCGTGATTGTGGTCGCGATGGTGCACGGTCAGTTCGCTCAGGCGCTTGCCGGAAAATTCGCGAGCGCAGCGACCACAGACGTGCGGATACATGCGCAGGGCCTTGTCCCGGTAGCCTTCTTCACGGCTGCGTTGGGCCTCGGCGAGGATGCGGTCGAGTTTGGAGGTAGGCGTGGACGGGCTGCTCATGATCGTTCCTTGCTGGTGGACCCAGGCAGTATATAGGCAGGGCCGCGGAATCAGTCTGCACTTTCCGTCGGCATGCGCTGCCCAACGCAGCACGTCCCATTGCCTCTTGGAGTACAGAGCATGCGCACACCCTCACTCGTGCTGATCAGCCTGCTGTCGCTGGCCGGTACCGCCCACGCCCAGCAGCAACAGTCGGCGCCGACCGAGCCCACCGGCGCTGTCCAGACGCCGCAGGTGCCGGACCCGTCCAAGGTCGACCCCGACACCCCGCCGGTGATTCGTGATGGGCGTGACAACGATGAATCCACCAAAGAGGCCGACGATGCCTCCGAGCATCAGCAGGAGCTGACGCCCGAGCAGCCGGGCGAGCAGATTCCGGACTGATCCCCTGCGTTGCCTGCGCCGGCAGCCGGTTAGCGGCCTGCCGCGCGCAGGCCGAGCACCTTGAACACGAAGGCATATTCCAGCGCCACATCGCGGATCGCCTGGTAACGACCGCTCATGCCGCCATGGCCAGCGCCCAGGTCGGTCTTGAGCAGCAGCAGGTTGTCATCGGTCTTCAGTTCACGCAGCCGCGCCACCCACTTGGCGGCCTCCCAATACTGCACCCGACTGTCGTTGTAACCGGCCACCGCCAGGATCGCCGGATATCGTTGCGCCTGCACGTTCTCGTAAGGCGCATAGCCCTTGATCCGCGCGTGCACCTCCGGTTGGTTGGGGTCGCCCCATTCGTCGTATTCGGTCACCGTCAGCGGCAGCTCCGGGTTGAGCATGGTGTTGAGCACGTCGACGAAGGGCACCTCGGCGATGGCCGCGGCGAACAGTTCCGGTCGTTGGTTGAGTGTCGCGCCGATCAGCAGGCCGCCGGCGCTGCCGCCGCTGATGGCCAGTTGCGACGGGCTGGTGAAGCCCTGGGCGATCAGGTGTTCGGCGCAGGCGATGAAGTCGCTGAAGCTGTTCTGCTTATGGGCGAGTTTGCCCGCGCGGTACCAGGCCTCGCCCAGCTCGCCGCCACCGCGTACATGGGCGATGGCGAACACCACACCGCGATCGAGCAGGCTCAGCCGTGCGTGGGAAAACCAGGGGTCGAGGCTTTCGCCGTAAGCGCCATAGCCATACAGATAAAGCGGCGCCGCCTGGCCCAGGGCATCACGGCGCGCCACCAGGCTGATCGGCACCTGGGTGCCATCCGGCGCGGTCGCCCACAGGCGCTGGCTGAGGTAGTCATCGGCAGCGAAGTCGCCGAGCACGGGGGTTTCCTTTAGCACCTGCTGGGTGCCATTGGCCAGGTTCAGCTCACGGACTTGGGCCGGGCGATTGAGCGCCTCGTAGCGCAGGCGGATCACCGGGCTGGTGAACTCCAGGTTGTCCTGTACGTACAGGCTGTAAGCCGCATCCGGCAGGCTGACGCGGTAGCCGGCTATGCCTTGCGGGCGCACGTCGATCACTGGCAAGCCGCCCTCGCGTAGGCTGAGCACCAGCGCCGACTCTGCCAGGCTGACGCCTTCGAGCATCACCTGCTCGTTGTGTGCCACCAGTTCCTGCCAATCGGGCCGCGTGGGCTGCTCGGGCATCGCGCTGTACAGCGCGAAGTTGATGCCGCTCTGGTTGCTGCGAATCAGCCAGGCCCACTGGCCGTCCAGTTTGCCGTGGTCGGCGTAGTACTCGTGGCCTTCCTCGCGCGGGGCCAGGCACTGAAAGGCCTGGTCGGGGGTATTTGCGTCCAGTATCCAGGATTCCGTGGTGGTCTTGCTGCCCAGCAGCAGCACCAACTGGCGTTCGGAACTGCTGCGATAACAACTGAGGAAGAAGCGCTCGTCGGCTTCATGAAAAACCTGGGTGCTGCGCCCATCGCCGAGGCGAAAGCGATGCAGGGTGGCGGGGCGGTGCGTGTCGTCCAGCTCGCCGTAGAACAGGGTCTGGCTATCGTTGGCCCAGGTCATGCTGCCGTCGCAGTCTTCGAATGACAGCTCGGTGACTGCGCCGCTGGCGAGCTCCTTCACGAATAGCCGATAGATCTCGTCGCCGCTGGTGTCCAGGCTGTAGGCCAGGCGCTGCTGATCGGGGCTGATGCTGAAAGCACCAAGGGACAGAAAGCCACCGGCAGCAATCTCATTGGGATCCAGCAACAATTGCTCGGCGTTCTCGTCTAGGTTCAGGCTGCCATCGGTCGGGCGAGGGCAGCGATAGTGGCGGGGATACTCGTCGCCGGCGGTGGTGCGCTGGTAGTAGAGGTAGTCGCCCCAGGGTGTGGGCAACGACAGGTCGGTCTCGCGGATGCGCGCCTTGATTTCCTGGAACAGCTGCTCGCGCAGCGGCAGGTCGTCCAGCTGGCTTTCCAGGTAGGCGTTCTCGGCACGCAGATGCTCGAGCACCTCGTCGCTGTCACGCGCTTCCAGCCAGTGGTAAGGGTCGGCGCCAGGGGCCTTGCGGGCGATAGGGGCGGTGGTCATGGGCGTCTCCAGAGCGTGGGGCAGCCAGCGGGTGGACTTCGAAAAGCGTTGGTGTGCGCTCGTTTAGAAGTGCCCCGAAGGCGCCTAACCGGGTAAAAGCCGTTATCATAAGCGCCTTTGTCGTCCGGCAAGCGCGCAAATGCGCATTCGTCCGCACGAGCCCAGACAAGCCAGGGAACACCGCCCGCATGATTGAGAACGACTACTTCCTCGCCTGGGGCGCCTATGCGATAGCCGCGCTGGGCTGCCTGCTGGTGTGGTTCAGGATTACCCGCTGGATGTGGCGCTACCTGCGTGAGCCGCTGCGGGTACTGGTGGCGATCCTGCTGTTCTGCCCGACCATCGTCGACCCGGCCAAGGAGCTGTTCGCCCCGGCCGTGGCAATCGTCGCTCTCGACCTGCTGTTCAAGGTCGGCAGTAATGCCTGGCGCGCGGTGGCGGATCTGGCCATGTACGGGATGATCGCGTTCGCCGTCTATCTGGTGTTCGTGGCCATTCGCTGGCCGTTCCTGAGCCGCGCCAAGGCGCGCAAGGCGGCGCGTGAAGAGCAGCAGAGCGAGGACAGCGACCTGACCCTGCGCGAACGCTTGCAACAGGAACAGGAGCCGACTTATTCGGCGCCCCGCAGCAATCGCGGCACGCGCGTCGAACCGCGTCTGTAAGCCCGATCAACCGAGAACCAGGCCATGTGTGAATTGCTCGGCATGAGCGCCAACGTCCCTACCGATATCGTCTTCAGCTTTACCGGGCTGATGCAGCGGGGCGGGCGTACCGGGCCGCATCGCGATGGCTGGGGTATCGGCTTCTATGAAGGGCGTGGCCTGCGCCTGTTCCAGGATCCACGGGCGAGCAGCGAGTCAGAGGTGGCGCAACTGGTGCAGCGCTATCCGATCAAGAGCGAGGTGGTGATCGGCCATATCCGCCAGGCTAACGTCGGCCGCGTGTGTCTGGCCAACACCCATCCTTTCGTACGCGAGCTGTGGGGACGCAACTGGTGCTTCGCCCATAACGGCCAGTTGGCCGACTTCCGCCCGGCCCTGAGCTTCTACCGTGCAGTGGGCGACACCGACAGCGAGTCGGCCTTCTGCGACTTGCTCAACCGTATTCGTACCGCCTTCCCGGAAGCCGTGCCGGTCGAGGTGCTGTTGCCTGAACTTGTCGCGGCCTGCGCGGCCTATCGACAGCATGGCGTGTTCAACTGCCTGCTCAGCGACGGCGACTGGTTGTTCAGCTTCTGCTCCACCAAGCTGGCGCACATCACCCGGCGTGCACCCTTCGGGCCTGCGCACCTGCGTGACGCCGACATGAGCGTGGATTTTCATGCCGAAACCACGCCCGACGACGTGGTTTCGGTGCTGGCCACCGAGCCGCTGACCGATAACGAGCAGTGGTCGCTGTACCAGCCGGGCGAATGGCGCCTGTGGCGCGGGGGCGAATGCATCGCCCAGGGCCTGAGCAACTGACTGACGTCCCGCGTGGCGGGGCCGCGAGTGAAGGATGATAAGAAGCTATCTGCGTCTGGCGTTGTTCGCCCTCGGCCTGTTGCTCGGCGTTCAGGTGCCGGGCTTCATCGATGATTACGCCAAACGCGTCGAGGCCCATCGCCTGGAGTCCGAGCAGAGCCTGAGCGGCTTTCGCGACACTGCTCGGCGCTTCTTCGATGGCGATCTGCAGCGGCTGGTCGGCCATTACCGCAACAGCAGCGACCCGGTGATGCATAGCGATGCACGCAGCGTCGCTCTGTTGGTCGAGCGCTCGGCGCTGCTGGAGCAGGAATCGTTGGCCATGCAGGGGGCCTGGTACCGACAGGTCTGGCACCTGGCGACCGCGGCCGACGCACAGTTGCTGGCGGAAACACGCACCGCTTATCGCTATCAGGTGCTGCTGGCGCCAGAGGCCATCGCCTGGGGTATCGCCTGCGCGCTGTTCCTGGCCTGGATGGTGGAAAGCATTCTGCTGTTGCTGGCCTTGCCATTGCGGCGCCGCGAACGCCGCAGCCTGCCCGAGCGGCAGACACCGCGCATGCGCTGAGAGCAGGTTGCCCGTCTCCCGGGTGTCGCTGCGCTCGACCCAGGCTACCGGTGCGTAGCTACTTGGCCAGAAAGCGCATGCCGTCTTCCAGGCCCTGCAGGGTCAGTGGGAACATCTGGTCGCTGATCAGATCGCGGATGATGCGCGTCGAGCTGGT
Organism: Pseudomonas sp. PA27(2017); assembly: GCF_001945445.1. Taxonomy (GTDB): domain Bacteria; phylum Pseudomonadota; class Gammaproteobacteria; order Pseudomonadales; family Pseudomonadaceae; genus Aquipseudomonas. The sequence goes on along the minus strand of NZ_MSXW01000016.1, from coordinate 48,718 downwards.
GTAGTCCCAGGCTTCACGTGGGTAGGGGTTGATCCAGATGAGCTTCTTGTAGGTTTCCATGAAGCGCTGCAGCCACAGGTAACCCGCTTCCTCGTTCCAGTGCTCGACACTGCCGCCCGGCTGGGTGATCTCGTAGGGCGCCATGGCCGCATCGCCGATGAACACCACCTTGTAGTCGGCGCCGTACTTGTGCAGCAGGTCATGGGTGGAAACGCGTTCGGCATTGCGCCGCAGGTTGTTCTTCCACACCGATTCGTACACGCAGTTGTGAAAGTAGAAATACTCCATGTGCTTGAACTCGGTACGGCAGGCCGAGAACAGCTCCTCGCAGACCTTCACATGGGCGTCCATGGAGCCGCCGATATCGAACAGCAGGAGCAGCTTGACCGTGTTGCGGCGCTCCGGGCGCATCTGGATGTTCAGCAGGCCGCCGTCGCGGGCGGTGTGGTCGATGGTGCCGTCCAGGTCCAGCTCGTCCTGGGCGCCCTGCCGGGCGAACTTGCGCAGGCGGCGTAGGGCGACCTTGATGTTGCGCGTGCCGATCTCCACCGAGTCGTCGAGGTTTCTGTACTCGCGCTGATCCCACACCTTGACCGCCTTGCCCTGGCGCTTGCCGGCATCACCCACGCGGATGCCTTCCGGGTTGTAGCCGCCCGAGCCGAAGGGGCTGGTGCCGCCGGTGCCGATCCACTTGTTGCCGCCGGCGTGGCGTTCCTTCTGTTCTTCCAGGCGTTTCTTGAAGGCCTCGATCAGCTTGTCGAGGCCGCCAAGCGACTGGATCTGCGCGCGTTCCTCGTCGCTCAGCGAACGCTCGAATTCCTTGCGCAGCCACTCTTCGGGAATCAGCGCTTCGAGGTGCTGATCGAGGTTTTGCAAACCGTCGAAATAGGCGGCGAAGGCCCGGTCGAACTTGTCGAAATGGCGCTCGTCCTTCACCAGAATGGCGCGCGCCAGGTAATAGAACTCGTCCATGTCGGCGAACACGACCTTGTGCTCGAGCGCATCGATCAGGTCGAGCAACTCACGCAGGGACACCGGCACCTTGGCCGCGCGCATTTCGTTGAACAGGTTGAGCAGCATGGCTGCACCCTCGTTTGTTAATCAGCCCTGATGCATTGCGTCAGCGCCATTTGCCGGTAACGGCTATTGGATCACTCGGTGCAAGGGCTCGCGAGCTAGAGCCAGGCAAGGCGGAATCAGGTGAGCAAGCGGAGTGTACTTTTGTACATGAGCATTGCGAACCTGATTCCAACGTAGCATGGCCGACGCGCAGCAGCCCGGTTTTTTACCGAGAAGTGCGGCGGGCCATGAAGGCGAGGCGCTCGAGCAACTGCACATCCTGCTCGTTCTTCACCAGGGCACCGGCCAGCGGTGGAATGGCCTTGGTCGGGTCGCGCTCGCGCAGCACCGCTTCGCCGATATTGTCGGCCATCAGCAGCTTGAGCCAGTCGACCAGCTCGCTGGTCGAGGGCTTCTTCTTCAAGCCCGGCACCTTGCGCACGTCGAAGAACACGTCCAGCGCTTCGGCCACCAGGCTGTTGCTGATGCCGGGGTAGTGCACGTCGACGATCTTTTGCAGGGTCTGGCGATCCGGAAAGGCGATGTAGTGGAAGAAACAGCGGCGCAGGAAGGCATCCGGCAGCTCCTTTTCGTTGTTCGAGGTGATGATGATGATCGGCCGGTGCTTGGCCTTGATCGTCTCGTCGGTCTCGTAAACGTAGAACTCCATCTTGTCGAGTTCCTGCAACAGGTCGTTGGGAAACTCGATGTCGGCCTTGTCGATCTCGTCGATCAGCAGGACCACGCGCTCCTCGGCTTCGAAGGCCTCCCAGAGCTTGCCCTTCTTGATGTAGTTGCGAACGTCGTGAACCTTGTCGGCGCTCAATTGCGAGTCGCGCAGGCGGCTTACCGCATCGTACTCGTAGAGGCCCTGGTGCGCCTTGGTGGTCGACTTGATGTGCCAGGTGATCAGCCGCGTGCCGAAGGATTCGGCCAGTTGCTCGGCGAGCAGGGTCTTGCCGGTGCCCGGTTCGCCCTTGACCAACAGCGGGCGCTGCAGGGTGATGGCGGCATTGACCGCGAGCTTGAGGTCATCGGTGGCGACATAGTGCTCGGTGCCTTCGAACTTCATCGGGAATCCTCACGCGGCAGGCGGATGCGAAAGGGGCGACTATAGCGCGCCCGGCGCATGAGTGTGAACGCGCCTGGGGTATTCAGTCATTGAATGGACGCGCTCAGGGTTCTTCAGCAGCGTCGCGTTCGAAACCACTGTTGAAGGCCTGCACGAAACCGTTGCGCAGGATGCCGATGAATGCCTGGAAGGCGCTGACGTCTTGCTGTTTGGTGCTGCCGCGCAGTTCTACGCGGGTGGCGATCTGATCGCGCGGGCGATTCTTCAGTACCTTCTCGCTACCGGCCACAACGGCCTCCCAGATCGAGCGAAAGAAGCCCTTGTCGGCGTTCTCGACATCCTGCTGCCAGTCGAACACTTCGACGTTGCGCAGCAGTGGTTTGATATAGCCGCTGAGCTGGGAGTCTTCGGCGAAGGCCTCGATGACGATATCGCCGGTGCCCGATTTGAAGTCGAACTTGCCGTAGGCGTTGGCCAGGTCATTCAGGCGCGGCAATTCGATATTGGTGGCCCGTACGCGGAACTCGAAATCCTGGAAGTTGTGGAAAGGGTCGAACACGGCACTGGCTTCCAGCGGCGCCTGATCCATCAGCTTGGCCTTGCCCTCGAAGCGCGCCACGCGATCGCCCTGTTCGTCGGCCACGTTGGTCAGGTTGTAGAGGCTGGCCTGGATATCGTTGGCCTTGAGCTTCACCGGCGGCGAGGCATTGAAGTTGTAGAAGCCCAGGGTGCCATCGTTGATGCGCACTTCGTTGAGGGTGATGGGCAGTAGCTTGTTCAGCTGCTCGCGCCAGTCGGTGCCTTCACCGGTCTGCGAGTCTTCGCGGCTCTTGCCGTCGACGAAGTTCACTTCCGGTCGCTCGAATACCACTCGGGCGACCACGGCCTGTTTCTCCAGCAGCTCGTTCCAGCTTACCGAGATATCGATCTGCGGGGCGTCGACGAACGGCACCGGCAGGTCCTGGGTGACCTTGACGATACGCAGGCCATTGATGCGGTAGCCGCCGCGCCACAGCGCCACGTCGATATCATCGATATGCCCGCGGTAGTCGCCCATCTCGGCCAGCCTGTCGTTCAGGTAGTTGCGCACCATGTAGGGCAGGGCGATGTGCACGACCAGTATCAGGGCGAGCAGGCCGAGGCAGATCCACAGGGGCAGGCTGTAGCGACGTTTCATCGTGGGCGTCCGGTTGCGCGGTGTGTGGAGTGGACTGCTGCCGATCCGCCGGAGTTCGAATTTCCAGACGCTGGACGCGCCTGGGCTTGAGGCATAGGCTGACGGGCTCAGTCATGACAAGGAACCGATACACCATGAGCCGCATATACGCAGACAACGCACAGGCTATCGGCAACACGCCCCTGGTGATGATCAACCGCCTCGGCCCCAAGGGCGTGACCATCCTGGCCAAGATCGAAGGCCGCAACCCGGCCTATTCGGTGAAGTGCCGGATTGGCGCCAATATGGTCTGGGACGCCGAGTCCCGCGGCGTGCTCAAGCCGGGCATGACCCTGGTCGAGCCGACCTCCGGCAATACCGGCATCGGCCTGGCGTTCGTCGCCGCGGCCCGGGGCTACAAACTGATGCTGACCATGCCGGCCTCCATGAGCCTGGAGCGTCGCAAGGTATTGAAGGCACTTGGCGCCGAGCTGGTCCTGACCGAGCCGGCCAAGGGAATGAAGGGCGCGATCGAGAAGGCCGCCGAAATCGCCGCGTCCAACCCCGAGCAGTACTACATGCCCCAGCAGTTCGAGAACCCGGCGAACCCGGCTATCCATGAGAAGACCACCGGCCCGGAAATCTGGAACGACACCGAGGGCGCCATCGATGTGCTGGTGTCCGGCGTCGGCACCGGTGGCACCATCACCGGTATTTCCCGCTACATCAAGCAGACCCAGGGCAAGGCGATCCTGTCCGTGGCGGTCGAGCCGGTTTCCTCGCCGGTGATCAGCCAGACCATCGCCGGAGATGAAGTCAAACCCAGCCCGCACAAGATCCAGGGCATCGGCGCCGGCTTCGTGCCGAAGAACCTCGACCTGTCGCTGGTCGACCGCGTCGAGCAGGTCACCGACGAAGACGCCAAGACCATGGCCCTGCGCCTGATGCGTGAAGAAGGCATTCTCTGCGGGATTTCCTGCGGTGCGGCGATGGCCGCAGCGGTGCGCCTGGCCGAACAGCCGGAGATGCACGGCAAGACCCTCGTGGTGATCCTGCCGGACTCCGGCGAGCGCTACCTGACCAGCATGCTGTTCAGCGACCTGTTCACCGAGCAGGAACTGCAGCAGTAAGCGATTGGCTGCACTGCTGATCCGCTCGTCTCCAGCGCCCGCTAGGGTCTGTTCCCGTTTCAGCGCGAGCCGCGTTGCCGCGAGAAATGGCCTCCGGTTAGGCGCAGGACGCAGGGAATGGACTAGCCGTCCGCGTTTTCCCTTGCCAAGTCCTGCAACGACAGCGGAGGTCATTTCCCGCGCAACCCGGAGGGCCGGGCCAGTTTTTGCGCGATGCGGCGTTACTCGATGGCTCATTTGGCCTGCCAAACTTCGCATCTGTGTGACCCACATGGATGTGGGAAATGCCGCAAGCCCGCCGGGAGCGGGCGCGGCCCTTGCCTCGCGCAAGAACTGGCTCCGGCGCGGCCGTGCGTGAAACGGGAACAGACCCTAGGGACGAGTCGATCAAGCCGAATGAGTCATGGACCAACGCCGCAATTACCGCCCGGCCACGGGCTAATGGAAGGTCGCGCCAGTTCTGTCCGATGTGGGAGGGCGTCATGCGCCCGATTCGCGGGCATGGACCAGGCGTCCCCGCCCGCGTCCACAAAATATGCAGTCGACCTCAAGCCATGGGCTTCAGCCCACCAACGCTAGCGCTCGACATCATGTTCAGACCCACTAATCGTTCAAGCTAGCGCCCACTGCAGCGGGGCAGCTTTAGTTAAGCCGCTAGGCTCTTCGTAGGTCGAACCACCAGCCACAACGCGATAGCGATCAGCACGCCGCCGTACAGGTGCGCCCAGGACAGCGGCTCGCCAAGCAGCAGCGCACCCCAGAGCACGCCGAAGATCGGGATCAGAAAGGTGGTGGTCGACGCCTTGATCGGCCCGATGTCGTTGAGCAGGCGGAAATACAGCACATAGGCGAAGGCCGTGCAGCCCAGTCCCAGGCCCAACAGCGATGCCCATTCCAGCCAGCCACCCCAACTGTGCGGAGCCTGCAGCGCCAGCGAGCCGGCGAACAGCGGCAGCAGAAACAGGCTGGCGCCCAGCAAACTGCCGAACGCGGTTAGGCGATTGTCCAAGCGTCCCGCTATCCAGCGCCGCGTCAGAAAACCTGCCACGCCGTAGCAGGCGGTCGCCAACAGGCAGGCGAGGGCGCCGAGCACCAAACCCATGTCCAGCTCTGCCGGCCCGCTGCGGGTCAGCACGGCGACACCGAAAAGGCCCAGGGCGACACCCGCTGCGCGGCTCATCGTCATCGCTTCGGCGAAGAACAGGGCGCCGATCAGCACGCCCATCATCGGCGTGGTGGCATTGATGATCGCCGAGTAACCCGCCGGCAGCACCAGCGCGGCCATGCTGTACATGGCCGATGGAATGCCGGCATTGATTATTCCGAGTATCAGGCACAGGCCCAGCTTGCCTTGGAAATCCCACTTGACCCGCATCAGCAACAGGATCGCCAGCAGGCCCAGCATGGCGATCGAGGCGCGAAAGAACGCCGTTGGCATGCTGCCGATGACCGGCGCGACGATCCGCATGAACAGGAAGCTGGCGCCCCAGATCGCAGCGAGCAGCAGGAGGCGCAGCATGTCGGCAGGGCGCAAGGCAGGCTCCCATCGAAGAATGAAGGGCGGCAGTGTTGCTGGATGATGCACGCAAGGCAAGCTCACCGTTTGCCGGTATAGGCTTACCGTTGCAATAAGCGGCGTGCCCATGGCCATGCGCTCAAGGCGTCCGGCAGTCATCCGGCACTATTGTTTGAACGACGGTGTTGGCCTGCGGGTCGCACCTCAGGCCTGCACCGGTCACAATGGCGGGCTGTGCGACCGCGTGGCTGAGCTGCCGAGCGGTCAGGTCTCCCGCCAGGCCTGGGCCATCCGATCCGGGTGGTTGCGCCACGGGGTACCGAGTCGAACCATGAAAGGATTTTTCCAATGAGCTGTAGCCCCCCATCGCGCGCCTTCGAACTTTCCCGCCTGAGCCGGGCCATCGTGCTGTGCAGCTGCGCAGCCGCCGGCACATCGCAAGCGCAGGAGGCTGCTGGCAGCCTGGTGCTGGAACCCAGCGTGATCAGTGGCTCGCGCAGTGCGGCACAGAGTTTCGACCTGCCGTTCTCGGTGGACAGCATCGACCGCGAACAGATCAGCGACGGTCAGTTGGGCATCAACGCTTCCGAGGTGCTGACGCGAGTGCCCGGGCTGGTGGTGCAGAATCGTCAGAACTATGCCCAGGATCTACAGATATCTTCTCGTGGTTTCGGGGCGCGCTCGGCCTTTGGCGTGCGTGGGCTGAAGCTGATCACCGACGGCATTCCCGCCAGCACCCCGGACGGCCAGGGCCAGGCGGCGACCTTCAACCTCGACACCGCTGATCGCATCGAAGTGCTGCGCGGGCCGGCTTCCACGTTGTACGGCAGTAACGCCGGTGGGGTGATCCAGGTGTTCTCCAGGGACGGTGTCGGTCGCCCCCGTATCGGCGCCGAAACCCTGGTCGGCAGCGATGGCCTGACCCGCAATCACCTGACCGCCGAAGGCGAGGCGGACGGCGTCGGCTTCGTGCTCGATGCCTCGCGCATGGACACCGACGGCTACCGCGACCACAGCTCGGCGCGCCGCGACCAGACGTTCGCCAAGCTCAATTTCAAGCCCGATGAAGACAGCAAGCTGGCGCTGATCTACAGCAGCCTGGAGCAGAATGGCACGCAGGATCCGCTGGGGCAGACGTGGGAGGCTTATAAGGCCGATCCGAGATCCGTAACCGCTAATGCGCTGGCCTACAACACCCGTAAAAGTATCGATCACCAGCAGTTAGGTACGAATTACGAGCGCTATTTTGGCGACGCGACTTTTCAATTAACGGCTTACGTGGGTAAGCGAAGCGTTACCCAGTACCTTTCAATTCCCAAATATACGCCATCAGGAACTCTGACCCCGTCGAATAATCTCCGTGGGGGTGGAGTTGTTGACTTCGACAGGGAGTTTCATGGTGGCAGTGTTCGTTGGCTCCAACCTATAGACGCAGTAGCGGGAACTCTCCAGCTGGTATTCGGCCTCGACTATGACCAGAGTCGTGATGATCGACGTGGCTATCAGAACTATGTTGGTGATCAGCTTGGCAATAAAGGGGAGTTGCGTCGCGATGAGATCGATACGATGACTAGCTTGGATCCTTATGCCCAAGCTACCTGGGCAATAGGCAACTGGACTCTGCAAGGCGGACTTCGTTACAGCACGGTAGAAGTTGATATTGATGATAAATACATCACCGCCACTAACTTGGATGAAAGCGGTAATAAGCGCTTCAGTAAAGCTACTCCTTCTTTTAGCGTCGGTTATGCTTTCACTCCGGATCTCAACGGTTATGTCAGTGTCGGTAAAGGTTTTGAGACACCAACTCAAGGTGAATTGGCTTATTCACCAGGCGCCGCAGGCGTCGGCGTGAATTACGGGCTAAGGCCATCGGAAAGTACCCAGTATGAGATAGGGTTGAAGGCGCGCATAGCTCAAGCGACTCGCATCAATGCCGCTATCTTTCAGATCAACACCGACGATGAGATCGTCGTGGCGGGCAGCAATGGCGGGCGCACCAGCTACCAGAACGCCGGCAAGACCCTGCGGCGCGGTTTCGAGCTGGGCGTCGACAGCCAGCTCACCGAGCAGTGGTCGGCAGCACTGGCCTATACCTACTTGGCGGCGACCTATGATTCGCGTTTTGCCGCAGGTAACAACGTCATTGACAAAGGTAACAACCTGCCCGGCGTGCCGCGCACCACGCTGTTCGGCGAGCTGGCGTGGAAGCCGGTCGACGGCATCAGCACCGCGCTCGAGGGGCTTTATCGCAGCAAGGTGTATGTGGAAGACACCAATACCGAAAGAGCGGCGCCGAGCTATGCGGTATTCAACTGGCGGACCCGCTTCGAGCAGAACTTCGGCCCCTGGAAAACTCACCAGACCCTGCGCCTGGACAACCTCGCCGACAAGCAATACGTAGGCTCGGTAATCGTCGGGGATGGTAATGGTCGATTTTACGAGGCAGCGCCAGGACGCTCATGGTACGCAGGTGCTGGCATCGAATATCAGTTCTGAGCACGGACGGCGGGAGAGCCCCCATACGAAAGCGCTGTTGGGTAAGCGGCCTCCATACATGAACTAAGCGACGGTCGGTAGCGACTTGCAATGCTTTGAAGCTGCGCGGCTCTCCACTCCCGCTCAGGTTTCAGCTACTCTGAAATCAAGCGGTCACCATAGCCGCGCGTAGTTCGAGGAAATCCTTATGAAAGCCTGGTTCGAAAAGATCACTGCCCAGCTCAACGCCCTGTTCGCCCCGCGCATGCAGCCCATCCCTATCCGTAGTGAAGAGCAACGCCGGTTGGCCGAAGAGCGCCGTCGTCGCCGCTGATTCCTCCGCGAATTCCCTCGACGAGCGTCAGTTACGGCGCTCGTCATAGATCGCTACACACTCAAGGTGTTTGGCGCTCCTCTTTTTTTAGCGAATAACCTGTTGAACAGGCCCTTGCTTATGCGCTGGCCTGTTTTTGCGCGTATGGCGAATTTCTCTAGCTCACTTTTCTTGAGAGGTGCGCGCAGGGGGCATTACTTGATCGCACAGGCCAAGTGAGAGAGAAATTGGTTCAGGTCGCCTCAAGTCGTCGTACGTCTTGCCGACAAAGGTAAAAGTCCCGTTCGTGGACAGAGGCGGATATCGCAGGGAGCCGGTGGGCGACTTTTCCATGTCTTTCCTCAAGCGTTCGAGCGTTGCCTATCAGCTGCCTACCCGTGCTGGCACAGTAGTTTTGCTGTGCTAGACATAGTGGAGTGGCAAGGACGTACCTTTCACGTATCAAAGGATTGCAACCATGCGTCAGAATCTGCCGGTGACTCAACGGGAAAGGACTTTTCCCGGCAATGAGCGGTTGATTTCCACCACCGATCTGAACAGCAAGATCACCTACTGCAACGATGCTTTCGTGGCCATCAGCGGGTTCACCCGCGAAGAGTTGATCGGTCAGCCGCACAATCTGGTACGCCATCCCGACATGCCGCCTGCGGTGTTCGGTCATATGTGGGACACCATCAAGCAGGGCAAGCCCTGGATGGGCATCGTCAAGAATCGCTCGAAGAACGGCGACTTCTATTGGGTCAGCGCCTATGTCACGCCGATCTACCAGAACGGCCAGGTTGCCGGTTACGAGTCGGTTCGTTCGCTGCCCAGCGAAGAGCAGAAACGTCGCGCTGAAGCGCTGTATGCGCGGTTGCGGGCTGGTAAGCCGCCGGTGCCGAAAATCGAGCACCTGACCTACGACCTGATTCGCTCCTGGCCGCTGATCATCGCCGCGCTGGTGATTCTGGCCGCCCAGACCATGCTTTCCGGGGTATGGCTGGCGTTGTTGGTGGCCGCGGTAATGGCCGCGCTGGGCTCCTATCAGCTATACAGCAAGCGTGCGCTGATCCGCCGGACCCTCGGTGAGCACCCCAAGGCCTTCACCAGCAGCCTGGTGGCGCTCACCTACAGCGACAACCGCGGCGCCCAGGCCCTGCTCGACATGGCCATGATCAGCGAAGAGGCCCGCCTGCAGACCGCCCTGACGCGCCTCGAGGATGCTGGCGTCAACGTCAAGCGGCAGGCTGCCCAGGCCGCCGGCTTCTCGCGTTCCGGGGCGCAGATGCTCGACCAGCAGCGTAGCGAAACCGATCAGTCGGCGACTGCCATCAACCAGATGGCCGCCACCATCCAGGAAGTCACCCAGAACGTACAGAGCACCAGCCACGCCGCCGAGGAGGCGGATCGCCTGGCCAGGGAAGGGCGGCAACTGGCGGGTGGCAGCCTGGAATCCATGCAGCACATGGCCAAGGCCGTGGTGGATATCGGCCAGGCGGTAAACGATCTGGCCAATTCGACGCAGTCGATCGGCAGCGTGGCCGACGTGATCACCTCGATTGCCGAGCAGACCAACCTGCTGGCGCTCAACGCAGCCATCGAGGCGGCGCGTGCAGGCGAGCAGGGACGTGGTTTTGCCGTGGTAGCCGATGAGGTGCGTTCGCTCGCCTCGCGTACCCGTGAGTCGACCCAGCAGATCCACCAGATCATCGCATCGCTGCGGGCTGGTGCCGAGCGTGCCGTCGCCACTGCCGGGCGGGGCGAAGAGATCTCCCGGGAAAGCGTACAGAGCGTGGAAGCGGTGCGTATCGCCCTGGATGGCATCAGCGAGTCGGTGAGCCGCATTAGCGGCATGAGCCAGCAGATCGCGGCAGCCTCCGAGGAGCAGGGCCAGGTAGCGGACGACATCAGCCGGCAGATCACTCGCATCGCCCAGCTGTCCGAGCAGGGCGCGGAGCAGGCCCATCAGGGGGCGGCGATTGGCAAGGAGCTGGAAAGCATGGCCGACTACCTGCATAGCCTGGCCGAGCGTTTCAACCGCTGACCTCTCTGCCTCGGCTGCGCGGCGCGTGCTGTGGCACACTGCGCGGCCGAGGAGACCCGCCCATGTCACGCCCCCGTTGTAGCCGCTGTAGGCGCCCAGCCAGCCACTGCCTGTGCGCCCTGATTCCCGACTTGCCCAGCCGAACCGAAGTGCTGGTGCTGCAGCATCCCGATGAAGTCGATCATGCGCTCAATACCGCGAACCTCGCTGCGTTGGGGCTGCGCAACGCGACGTTGTGGGTGGGCGAAGTATTCGAGGCGTTGCCGGATTGGCTGGCAGAGCCGGGTTATCGTCCCTGCCTGCTGTTTCCGGGTGAGCAGGCGCGCCCGATCAACGAGCTTGGCGCTGATGAGGACCGACGCCCCGTGCGCTTGGTGGTGCCCGATGGCACCTGGCGCAAGGCACGCAAGCTTCTGTATGTGAATCCGGCGCTGCAGGCATTGCCACGGGTAACCCTGCTCGATGCGCCGCCATCGCGCTACCGGCTGCGCAAGGCGCCGATGGAGGGATCGCTGTCGACCCTGGAGGCGATAGTCGAGGTGTTGAACGTCTTGGAGGCGCCGGCCGATTACCGTGAACTGCTCAAACCCTTCGATGCGCTGATCGAAGGGCAGATCGCTGCGATGGGCGAGGAAACCTTCCGACGCAACCACTCAGGCTGAGCGGCGATGACCGCTCAGGCGAAGCTGCCGTCACGGAAGTCGCGCAGGGCTTGCTCGATCTCTTCCCGGCTGTTCATCACGAATGGGCCGTACTGCACGATCGGCTCACCCAACGGTTTGCCTGCGATCAGCAACACGCTGGCGCCGCTAGCACTGCTGATCGACAGCTCGCCGTGGTCGTCCAGGCGCACAAGGCGGCCGGCTTGTACCTCATGGCTCTCCTGAATGTGTGCCTCGCCCGCATAGACGTAGAGCAGGGCACGGTGGCCTGCGGGAAGTTCCGGGCGCACACTGCTGTTGGCGGGTAGGCGCAGGTCGAGAATATGTGGCTCGGTATGGGGGCGCTGCACGGCGCCGATCTGGCGGTGCTCGCCCTCGACGAAAGCGCCAGCGATGGCCACGACTTCGACGCCCTGATCGGTGTGCAGGCGTGGAATCTGTGCGTTGGGAATGTCGCGATAGGCCGGATCGGCCATCTTGTCGCGGCCCGGCAGGTTGAGCCAGAGCTGGAAACCGCGCATGGCGCCCTGTTCCTGTTCGGGCATTTCGCTGTGAATGATGCCCCTTGCCGCCGTCATCCACTGCACGTCACCGCCTTGCAGCAGGCCTACGTTGCCGAGGTGATCCTCGTGGCGCATGCGGCCTTCGAGCATATAGGTGATGGTCTCGAAGCCACGGTGTGGGTGGGGCGGGAAGCCGGCGATGTAGTCGTCGGCATTGGCGGTGCTGAATTCGTCGAGCATCAGGAACGGATCGAAACGTTCGATGCTGGCGCCACCGATCACCCGGTTCAGGCGTACGCCTGCACCATCGGAGGCAGGCTGGCCTGGTTGCACGGCGAGTACGCGACGTAGCTGGTTCATCTGGCAGACTCCGGTAAAAAGCGATGAACCCATGGTAGGCCAGCCCGGCCGCCGGATGGTTGGGAAAAGATCAACTCATCTATCGATAAAGTCGATGTGGCGAGCGGCGCCATGGCCGCCGCCGCCCGAACGGTGTCACTCCGCGATCTGCAGCTTGCGCGACTCGGTATAGAAGAAGCGCAGCTTCTCGTACTCGAATGGCGAGTTCAGCTGGCCGTAGCGGAAGCTGGTGGTCGAGCGCTGATCGATGCCTCTGAGCACGGTGACTTCCGGGTGGCTGCTGCTGATCTCGGCAACGTTGAGGTAGTTGATTTCCTGGGCTACGCCGAAGTCCACGACCAGGCCCGTTGTATCACGCAGGTTGGACGGGCCGAAGATTGGCAGCATCAGGTACGGGCCGGCAGGTGAGCCATAGAAGCCCAGGGTCTGGCCGAAGTCTTCGCGGTGCTTGGGCAGGCCCATCAGTGTGGCTGGATCCCACAAGCCGGCCACGCCCAACGTGGTATTGAACAACAGGCGGGCAGTGGTGTTCAGGGCGCGTTCACCCTTGAGCTGCAGGGCGCTGTTGATCAGGTTGGGTATGTCGCCCAGGTTGCCGAAGAAGTTGGTCACGCCTTTTTGCACGAAGCCTGGGGTGACGTAGCGGTAACCGTCGACCACGGGCAGGAACACCCACTGATCGAAGCGGTAGTTGAAGTGATAGACGCGGCGGTTCCAGGATTCCAGCGGGTCGTGGATCTCCAGGGCCGACAGGGTCGAGCGCTCGAACTCGCGCTGGTTCAGGCCCGGGTTGAACTTGAGCTCCCTGAGCGGCTGCTTGAAGCCATCGTCATCGACGGGGGCGGTGGTTTGCGCGGAGGCGGTGCCGCAACTCAATACGGCAGCGAACAATGCGAGAGTAGGGAAGGACTTAGCCACGGAAGAACTCCAACATGTCGTTGCTGTTGACGCGGTAATTGAGGTTGCCGCAGTGGCCGCCGTACGGATACACGGTCAGGCGATCGCCCATGGTGCGGCGCAGGAAGCCCAGGTCGCCAGGGCCGAGAATCACGTCGTCGGCGTTGTGCATCACCGCGATTTTCGGGCTGTTCTTCAGGTAATCCTCGATGCCGTACAGGCTGACCTCGTTGATCAGCTGGTTGATGCTGCCGCCGCCATAGCGGGCGCGCCACATGGGAATCAGCTGCTCGGTCATGTAGCAATCGAAGTCGCACTGCAGCGCACGGCGGAAGAACGGCGTGAGGCTGGTGCCTTCGCCGATCGGGTAGTCGACAGGCGTGATCAGGCCGCGGCGGTTGATCAGGTCCGAGGTGAAGGTGATGTCGGCGGCCGAGAAACGGAACGAGGTGCCGATCAGCATGGCCAACTGTTCGTTGGTCAGGTGTTCCTTGGACTGCTGGAAGTCGTAGAGCAGGGCGTCGTTGATGTCCACGTAACCCTTCTGCTGGAAGTAGCGAGTCAGTTTGGCCAGCACCAGCTCATAGAACGTCGTGCGGTTGGTGATGCCCTTGACCTGGGTCTGTACCAGGCGGTCGAGGTTGGTGATCGAGGTGTACAGGTTGACCGGCGGGTTGAGCATCAGCACGCGCTTGAAGTTGAAGCTGCGGCGGGTCTCGTCCAACTGGCTGACGAAGGCGGCGTGCAGGGCGCCGAGGCTGTAACCGGTCAGGTAATAGTCGGTGACCTGTAGGCGTGGATGCTGGGCGCGCACGGCCTGCATGGCGCGGTACATGTCTTCGGCATCGTCACGGCTGATGCCCGGCGTGGCGAAGCGCGAGGCGGAGGTCATGAAGTCGTAGCTGGTCGGCGACGAAAGCTGCACGACGTGGTAGCCGGCCCCATAGAAGAGTTTCTTCAGGTACTCGGGCGTGCTGCTCGAGTAGTGGGCACCGGTACCGGCGATGATGAAGATCAGCGGCGCCGGCCCATTCTGCTCGGCCAGCCGGTAACTCATCTTGGTCACCGCCCAGAAGTTGTCGGGCAGCTGGAATTCCCGCTCCGGGCGCAGGCGAACCTGGTAGTCACCCTGCTTGATGTCAGCGTCTTCGGGCAGCTCCGGGCGCAGATCAGGCGGCGTGGTGGCGATCGTGGCTTCGAACGGGTTGGTCAGCGGATAGCCGTAGGTTTGCGCATCGACATCGACGGCCCACAGGTGGGTGCTGAGCAGCAGGGTGCCGAGCAGAGCTGCAAGACGGGGAATGAAAGACATACAAGATCCCTTTGGAAGAGAACATTCTTTTCAGAGGTGGGCCGGCAAGCCGGTGCTTTCGGCATCAGCCGCGATGACTAGGACAACCGCCGTTGTATCAAAGTGCCATGGGAAATTCTGCCATGCCGCATGTGGGGTATACCAGAGCGCGGTCAGACCGCCAACGCCCTTGTCCACGGGCCTCTGCGCCGTATTCGATCAGCAAAGATTTGCCGCTTGCATCCGCCTGCCGGGCGATTATGCTGAGCGCCGTTTTCAAACCCTCTGGAGTGCAGCATGCCTCGTCGTTTACCCATCGTCGCCTTGGTGATCGCAGCGCTCGCCTGCGTGATCGCCAGTTATGCGTTGCGCTACCTGCTCATGGAGGGCGACCAGTGGGTCGGCCGCTGCGTCGAAGACCCGGGCATCCTGGCTTGTCAGGTGCGCGCCACCCTGGGCTGGATGATTCACCTGCGGGTCATCGCCTGGGCCGCGCTGGGCTGTGCGCTGCTGGCATTCGTCCTGCCTGGCGTCTGGGGCTGGCGCCTGGCGGTCCCAGGGCTGCTGCTCGGCTTGCCGGCGCTGGCGCTGTACACCGCCAGCCTGGCGGTATTCGCTGTGGTGCTGGCGCTGCTGCGTCTGGTGCGCGCCCCGGCGGTAACCGCCCGCTAAACTTCTGGCGCTGCGCGGCAAGCGCAGCGCCACTGCGGTTTTATCGAACCTTCGAGTGGCGCAGGCTGCGCCACAGGGCGGCCGCCAGCAGCGCGCTGGTAATGGCCCAGCCGATGGCCTGCAGGTTGTCCAGGGTTTCCTCGTAGAGTTGCGGCACGATGCCGGCAGCGATCAATACCGCCAGCAGGGCGATTTCCCGACGCGGCGCCGTCACCGGGCGCAGCAGGTACACCAGAGCCGGCAGCAGCAGCGCGGCACTCGGGAAGCTGCGGTAGCGCGCATCGGTGACCATCGCCAGCATCATCACCGCACCGGCGAAGCCGGCTGCCGCCAGCCACCAACCGGCACGACGTTCCAGCCAGCCGAAGGCCTGGGCACGCCAGCCTTGGGCCGCGGACAGCGCCAGCGCGGCATGGGCCAGCACCAGCAGGTTGAGGGCGAGCAGGGCGGCTGCCCACAGCCATTCGCCCACGTAGCGGCTGGTGACCCAGGCCAGCTCCGCCCACAGGCCAATGCAGCCAGCCCCCAGGGCGGCCAGCAGCGGCAGCAGCACGGCGTTGCGCGTCGAGCTCGGGCGACCGCCGACCAGCAGGCCGAAAGCCAGAACGCCCGCACTCATGGCCAGCCACAGCGGCCAGTGCGGCAGGTTGGAAACCGGGCCGGCGAGGATCGACTTGTCCTGGCGATCAGCGTCGTACAAGCCCCAGAAACCGCCCACTGCACCTTCGCTCACGCGCTTCCAGGGCTGGTCGAAGGCTTCGATCAGGTTGTAGCGCCAGCCGTGCTGTTCGGCCAGAGCGACGAAGCCGCGGATGAAGGTGGCCTGGTTGACGCGGCTGGGCACGGCGGTCTCGCGCTGACGGCCTTCGCTGGGCCAGCCGGTCTCGCCGATCATGATGTCTTTCGGCGCGAACTGCTTGCCGAACAGCTCGCGCACTTCGGTCACTTCGTGCAGGGCCGCGTCGATGCCGGCCGGGTTGTCTTCCCAGTACGGCAGCAGGTGGATGGTGATGAAGTCCACGGCTGGGGCGACTTCCGGGTGTTTCAGCCAGAATTCCCAGACGTCCGCGTAGGTAACGGGCTGGCTGATTTCGGCCTTGACCCGGTTGATCAGCTCGACCAGCTGCCCACCCGTCACTTCCTTGCGCAGCAGTGCTTCGTTACCAACGATGACCGCCTCGACCACATCCGGGTTTTCCTTGGCCAGTTTGATCAGGCCCTGGATCTCGATGTCCGTGTCATGGGGGTTGCGGCTCACCCAGGCGCCAGTGATCAGCTTCAGGCCATGTTTGCGGGCCAGCTCAGGCAGCTTTTCCAGGCCGGTGACCGAGTAGGTACGGATGCATTGAAAGCGCTCGGCCAGCAGCGCCAGGTCGGTATCCATCTGCTCCGGGTGGATCTGCAGGGGCAGATCGAACGGCGACTGGTCCTTGCCGAACGGCGTGTAGGACGCGCATTGCAGCTTGTGGGTCGGCGTTGCAGCGTCGGCCAGCACGACCGGCTTGCCGATGGTTTGCCAGAGGCTGCCAAGCGCAAGAAAACCGACGATGCAGGCGCAGAGATACGGGAGCAGGGGAAAGCGGGCGGTGGCGGGCATGGTCGAACACGCATGGTAATGGAGACGCGCATCTTAGCGGCGAGCAAGGGCTTTAGATAGACGCAGAAAACGTAGTTACAAAGGCCGTTTTGACGAGGCGTGCAGGCTGACTATTTTCATCCTGCGTCGTGCGCTACACCCGCGTCGCTTTACTCGAATGGACCCCACACAGGACGTTAATCATGCTGAAAACTACCTTGCAAGCCTTGCTGTTTTCTGTGGTTGCCAGTGCGTCAATGCTGGCCATTGCCAACGAGGCGGCGAAAGCGCCGGCTACCGAGCCTGCGGCTCAACAGGTGGCCGAACTCGATTCCATCAACCTCAATACCGCCGATGCCGAGACCCTGCAGCGCGAGCTCAGCGGCGTTGGCGCGGTGAAGGCGCAGGCGATCGTCGCCTACCGCGATACCCACGGCGAGTTCGCTTCGGTGGACGAGCTGCTCGAAGTCAAGGGCATCGGTGAAGCCTTGCTCGAACGCAACCGTGACAAGCTGACCGTCAGCCAGTAAGCCTTCCATCCTTGCCGCGCCTTTCCTGAAGGGCGCGGCTTTTTTATGGGCGATGGTTTTTTCTGTCGCCAGGCCCATCGAGGCTGGCCTGTTTTCTGCTTCAAGCCCTTGGCTGGCAACGGATTCCTGGCGCTTCTGGTAGTTGGCACCCTTGTTGCAAATACCTCCAGCAAAGCACTCGCGGCGTCAAAAAACCGCGGTCAGGTGGAGGAAAGGTCATGAGTCAGGGTGTCGCGTTCAATCGTCTAATGCTGGAAATGCGCTCGATGCAGGCCGAGGCCATGGCGCGCAAACCGGCTGCGCCCCAGGCTCAGGAAGTCGGCGCGCCGAGCTTCTCGGACATGCTCGGCCAGGCGGTGAACAAGGTCAGCGAAACGCAGCAGGCCGCTGGCCAATTGGCCACGGCCTTCGAGATGGGCCAGAGCGGCGTCGACCTGACCGACGTGATGATCGCTTCGCAGAAATCCAGTGTTTCGTTCCAGGCCATGACCCAAGTGCGCAACAAGCTGGTTCAGGCGTATCAAGACATCATGCAGATGCCGGTTTAAGGGGTAGATTTCGATCATGGCCGACGCTCTCGCCGCAAACGTACCTGCCACCGCCGCCGACAACGCGCCGAAGAAGCCGCTGCTCGGGCTGACCTTCCTGGAAAACCTTTCCGACATGCCGCTGCTGCGTCAGGCCGGCCTGCTGGTTGGCCTCGCTGCCAGCGTGGCTATCGGCTTCGCCGTGGTGCTGTGGTCGCAGCAGCCCGATTACAAGCCGCTGTACGGCAGCCTCGAAGGCATGGATGCGCGTAGCGTGATGGAAACCCTG
Organism: Pseudomonas sp. PA27(2017); assembly: GCF_001945445.1. Lineage (GTDB taxonomy): Bacteria > Pseudomonadota > Gammaproteobacteria > Pseudomonadales > Pseudomonadaceae > Aquipseudomonas. The sequence goes on along the minus strand of NZ_MSXW01000016.1, from coordinate 30,643 downwards.
ACTGCCGCGAATATCGATTACACCGTCGAGCCGAACTCCGGTGCATTGCTGGTCAAGTCTTCGGACCTGGCCCAGGCGCGCATTCGCCTGGCGTCCGCCGGCGTGGCGCCGACCGATACCAGCATCGGTTTCGAGATCCTCGACAAGGAGCAGGGCCTGGGCACCAGCCAGTTTATGGAAGCCACCCGCTACCGCCGTGGCCTCGAGGGCGAACTGGCGCGCACCGTGTCGAGCCTGAACAACGTCAAGGCCGCTCGCGTTCACCTGGCGATCCCGAAGAGTTCGGTGTTCGTGCGTGACGAGCGCAAGCCCAGCGCTTCGGTGCTGGTGGAGCTGTACGCCGGCCGCAGCCTGGAACCGAGCCAGGTGATGGCCATTGTCAACCTGGTGGCCAGCAGCGTGCCGGAGATGGACAAGGGCCAGGTCACCGTGGTCGACCAGAAGGGCAATCTGCTGTCCGACCAGCAGGAAATGTCCGAGCTGAGCATGGCGGGCAAGCAGTTCGACTACAGCCGCCGCATGGAGAGCCTGTTCACCCAGCGGGTGCACAACATCCTGCAGCCAGTGCTGGGCGTCGGTCGTTACAAGGCCGAAGTATCCGCCGACGTGGATTTCAGCGCCGTCGAATCGACTTCGGAAACCTTCAACCCGGATCAGCCAGCCCTGCGCAGCGAGCAGCAGGTCAACGAACAGCGCAGCAGCGGCAGTGGTCCCCAGGGCGTACCAGGTGCGCTGAGCAATCAACCGCCAGGCCCGGCTGCCGCGCCGCAGCAGGCCGGTGGTGCAGCCGCACCTGGCGGCCCGATCGCCCCCGGCCAGCCGCTGGTCGACGCCAATGGCCAGCAGATCATGGATCCGGCCACCGGTCAGCCGATGCTGGCGCCGTACCCGGCCGACAAGCGTGACCAGTCGACCCGCAACTTCGAGCTCGATCGTTCGGTCAGCTACACCAAGCAGCAGCAGGGTCGCCTGCGCCGGCTTTCCGTCGCCGTGGTGGTCGATGACCAGATGCGTGTCGACCCGGCTACCGGTGAAGCCACCCGTGTGCCGTGGACCAGCGACGATCTGGCGCGCTTCACTCGCCTGGTGCAGGACTCGGTCGGTTTCGACGCCAGCCGTGGCGACAGCGTCAGCGTGATCAACACGCCGTTCAGCAGCGAAACCGCGGAAGTGATCGAAGTGCCGTGGTACCAGAGCGAACTGTTCCTGATGGCCATGGGCGGCCTCAAGTCGCTGTTCCCGGCACTGCTGATCTTCCTGCTGGTGTGGTTCGTACTGCGCCCGGTGCTCAACAACATCACCGGTGGCGGCAAAGGCAAGGAACTGGCCCTGGCCGGCGGCGGCCGCGATGGCGACGTCGACCTCGGCGAGATGGGCGGCATGGACGGGCTGGCCTCCGATCGGGTAAGCCTGGGCGGGCCGCAAAGCATTATGTTGCCGAGCCCGAGCGAGGGGTATGATGCACAACTGAACGCGATCAAGAGTTTGGTCGCCGAAGATCCGGGCCGCGTCGCCCAGGTAGTCAAAGACTGGATCAATGCCGATGAATGAGAACCGCACCCCCGCCAAGATGAGCAAGGTCGAGAAGGCCGCCATCCTGCTGCTGTCGCTCGGCGAGACCGACGCGGCTCAGGTGCTTCGCCATCTCGGGCCCAAGGAAGTCCAGCGCGTGGGCGTGGCGATGGCGGCCATGCGCAACATCCATCGCGAGCAGGTCGAGCAGGTGATGGGCGAGTTCGTCGAAACCGTCGGCGACCAGACCAGCCTTGGCGTGGGCGCCGACGGCTACATCCGCAAGATGCTCACCCAGGCACTCGGCGAGGACAAGGCCGGCAACCTGATCGACCGCATCCTGCTCGGTGGCAGCACCAGTGGCCTGGACAGCCTGAAGTGGATGGAGCCGCGGGCGGTCGCCGACGTGATTCGTTACGAGCACCCGCAGATCCAGGCCATCGTGGTCGCCTATCTGGACCCGGACCAGGCCGGCGAGGTGCTCGGGCACTTCGACCACAAGGTGCGTCTGGATATCGTCCTGCGCGTGTCGTCCCTTAACACCGTTCAGCCCGCTGCGCTCAAGGAATTGAACCTGATCCTGGAGAAGCAGTTCTCCGGCAGTTCCAACACCACCCGCGCCACCATGGGCGGCGTGAAGCGTGCCGCGGACATCATGAACTACCTCGACAGCTCGGTCGAAGGGCCGCTGATGGATTCGATCCGCGAGATCGACGAGGACCTGTCGTCGCAGATCGAGGATCTGATGTTCGTCTTCGACAACCTGGCCGATGTCGACGATCGCGGCATCCAGGCGCTGCTGCGCGAGGTTTCCTCCGACGTGCTGGTGCTGGCCCTCAAGGGCGCGGACGAGGCGATCAAGGAAAAGGTCTTCAAGAACATGTCCAAACGTGCTGCCGAACTGCTGCGTGACGACCTGGAGGCCAAGGGGCCGGTACGGGTCAGCGACGTGGAAGCGGCGCAGAAGGAAATCCTCACCATCGCCCGGCGCATGGCCGAGGCCGGCGAGATCGTGCTTGGCGGCAAGGGCGGCGAGGAGATGGTGTAACCCATGGCGGGCAAGGAACCAGTCAGTGAACTGATTCGCGCCAAGGATCTGGGCAGCGTCGATCGCTGGTCGCTGCCCAGCTTCGACGAGCATGACGACGCCCAGCAGGACGTGCCGGCCCCGGAGGCCGTGGTGGCCGAGGTGCCACCGCCGCCGCCTCAGGAAAGTGAGGAAGTGGCGCTCGAGGATGTCAAACCCTTGACGCTCGACGAACTCGAGGCCATCCGCCAGGATGCTTACAACGAGGGCTTCGCTACCGGCGAGAAGGATGGCTTTCGCGCCGGCCAGCTCAAGGCCAAGCAGGAGGCGGATGCCGCTCTGGCCGGGCGAGTACAGGCGCTGGAGCAGGTCATGCGCCATCTGTTCGAGCCGATCGCCGAGCAGGATCAGCAGTTGGAAGTCGCCCTGGTGACCCTGGTCGGGCAGATCGCCCGTGAAGTCATCCAGCGCGAGCTGAGCGGTGACTCCAGCCAGATTCGCCAGGTACTGCGCGAGGCCCTCAAGCTGCTGCCGATGGGCGCCGAGAACATTCGCATTCACCTCAATCCCCAGGACTTCGAGCTGGTCAAGGTATTGCGCGACCGCCACGAGGAAAACTGGCGGATTCTCGAGGACGACTCGCTGCTGCCCGGCGGTTGCCGGGTGGAAAGCGAGCACAGCCGTATCGACGCCAGCGTGGAAACCCGCCTGAGCCAGGCGCTCAAGCAACTGTTCGAGCAGCAGCGCGAGCACGCCACCACGCCGCGCGCTGCCGATATGGTCATCGACCTGGATGCCAGCGATGCGCCTTGAGCGCCTGAGCTTCGCTCGCCGCATGGACGGTTACGGCGAGGCCGTCAAACTGCCGACTCAGCCCATCGTCGAAGGGCGCCTGTTGCGCATGGTCGGCCTCACCCTGGAGGCCGAAGGCCTGCGCGCCGCGCTGGGTAGCCGCTGCCTGGTGATCAATGACGACAGTTACCACCCGGTGCAGGTCGAGGCGGAGGTGATGGGCTTTTCCTCCGGCAAGATCTACCTGATGCCGGTCGGCAGCCTGGCCGGTATCGCGCCGGGCGCCCGTGTGGTGCCGCTGCCGGATACCGGGCGCCTGCCCATGGGCATGTCGATGCTCGGCCGGGTGCTCGACGGCGCCGGGCGAGCCCTGGACGGCAAGGGCGGCATGAAGGCCGAGGATTGGGTGCCGATGGACGGCCCGACCATCAACCCGCTCAAGCGCCATCCGATCAGCGAACCACTGGACGTCGGCATCCGCAGCATCAACGGCCTGCTCACCGTCGGCCGCGGCCAGCGCCTGGGCCTTTTCGCCGGTACCGGGGTGGGTAAATCGGTATTGCTGGGCATGATGACGCGCTTTACCGAGGCCGAGATCATCGTGGTCGGCCTGATCGGCGAGCGGGGCCGCGAGGTGAAGGAATTCATCGACGAGATTCTCGGCGAGGAGGGCATCAAACGTTCGGTGGTCGTCGCCTCGCCAGCCGATGATGCGCCGTTGATGCGCCTGCGCGCGGCCATGTACTGCACGCGCATCGCCGAATACTTCCGTGACAAGGGCAAGAACGTTCTGCTGCTGATGGATTCGCTGACCCGCTTCGCCCAGGCCCAGCGGGAAATCGCCCTGGCCATTGGCGAGCCGCCAGCCACCAAGGGTTATCCACCTTCTGTGTTCGCCAAGTTGCCGCGCCTGGTCGAGCGGGCTGGCAATGCCGAGGCGGGCGGTGGTTCGATCACCGCTTTCTATACCGTGCTGTCGGAGGGCGATGATCAGCAGGATCCCATCGCCGACGCCGCGCGCGGGGTACTCGATGGTCACTTCGTACTGTCCCGGCGCCTGGCAGAAGAAGGCCACTACCCGGCCATCGATATCGAAGCCTCGATCAGCCGGGTGATGCCCCAGGTGGTCAGCCCCGAGCATATGCGTAACGCCCAGCGCTTCAAGCAGCTGTGGTCGCGCTACCAGCAGAGCCGCGACCTGATCAGCGTCGGCGCCTACGTACCGGGTGGCGATGCGGACACCGACCTGGCCATCGCCCGCCAGCCGGTCATGGTGCGCTACTTGCGCCAGGCCCTGGGCGAAAGCGAGAGCCTGGACAGCAGCCGCGAGTTGCTCGCCGCGGTGCTGAATCCCGCGGCGGCGTCCTAAGCCGTGGCCAACAGCCGAGCGGCGCGCCTGGCGCCGGTGGTCGACATGGCTGAAAAGGCCGAGCGCGAGGCTGCCCTGCAGCTCGGTCGTGCCCAGGGTTTGCTTGGGCAGGCGCAGAACAAGCTCGCGGATCTGGAAAAGTACCTGCAGGGCTACCAGCAGCAATGGATCAGCGAGGGCCAGCGCGGGGTGTCCGGCCAGTGGCTGATGAACTACCAGCGCTTTTTGTCGCAGCTCGATGTGGCGATTGCCCAGCAGCAGCAGGCGGTCAACTGGCACCGCAATAACCTGGACAAGGTTCGTGAGGTCTGGCAACAGCGTTACGCCCGGTTGGAAGGGCTGCGCAAGCTGGTGCAGCGCTATCTGGACGAAGCGCGCCTGGCCGAGGACAAACGCGAGCAAAAGCTGCTCGATGAGCTGTCCCAGCGCCTACCGCGACGCGAATCGATGGATTGATGGTTGCCGCTGACGCGGGCTAGTGCTAAATCTTCTTAAGCCGGAATTCAGTGCGTCGGAGTGCGCGTTGGGCAGGGCCAGGAAAAACAGGTGAGACACCGCGTCACCACACGGGTCAACAAGGTATCGGCTGCTCAGCGGGCAGCTCCGGCCATGTTGGCTCGCCTTAGCGGGCTGCGGGTATCCCGGATATCAAGGAGTGTTTCATGCCCATCACCTCGCTGCCCTCGGAAGACGGGCAAGAGTTGACCATCACCATTCAAGGGCGCTTCGATTTTGGCGCCCACCAGGAGTTTCGTCGTGCCTACGAGCGCGTCGATATCCGCCCCAAGCGCTACACCGTCGACCTCAAGGGAACCACCTACCTGGACAGCTCGGCGCTCGGCATGCTGCTGCTGTTGCGTGACCATGCCGGTGGCGACCGTGCGCAGATCCGCTTGCTCAACTGCAACGCCGACGTGCGCAAGATTCTTTCCATCTCCAATTTCGAACAGCTTTTCCAGATCGACTGAGGCGCGATGAACGCCTCATCCCTCACCGTCCTGATCGCCGAGGACAGCGCCACCGACCGCATGCTGCTGTCGACCATCGTTGGTCGCCAGGGGCACCGGGTGCTCGCTGCCGCCAATGGCCTGGAGGCGGTGGCGCTGTTCGAATCGCAGCGCCCGCAGTTGGTGCTGATGGACGCGCTGATGCCGGTGATGGACGGTTTCGAGGCCGCCAGGCGCATCAAGGCCATGGCCGGTGAAACCATGGTGCCGATCATCTTCCTGACTTCCCTGAGCGAGGATGAGGCATTGGTCAGCTGCCTGGAGGCAGGCGGCGACGACTTTCTCGCCAAGCCCTATAGCCGGGTGATTCTCGAAGCCAAGATCAACGCCATGGACCGCTTGCGCCGCTTGCATCAGGAAGTGCTGCGCCAGCGCGACCAGATCGCCCGGCACAACGAGCACCTGCAGAACGAACAGCTGGTCGCCAAGGCGGTTTTCGACAAGGTGGCCCACTCCGGTTGCCTGGGCTCCGGCAACGTGCGTTACCTGCAATCGCCGTACGCGCTGTTCAATGGTGACCTGTTGCTGGCCGCCTTCCACCCCAGCGGCGATATGCACGTACTGCTCGGCGACTTCACCGGCCATGGCCTGCCGGCGGCGATCGGCGCCATGCCGCTGGCCGAAGTCTTCTACCGCATGACCGGCAAGGGGCACTCGCTGGTGGAGATTCTCCACGAGGGCAACGCCAAGCTGCGCCGTATCCTGCCGCGCGGCGTGTTTTGCTGTGCCACGCTGCTGAACATCAGCTTCCGCAGGCGTATGGTCGATTTCTGGGGCGGCGGCTTGCCGGCCGGTTACGTGCTGCGCCAGGGCGGCGAGCGGGTGCCACTGGTGTCGCGCCACCTGCCGCTGGGCGTGCTCGATCCGGACAGCTTTCGCGACGATTACGAGTCCTACTCGCTCGAGCTCGGTGACCGGGTCTTCCTGCTTTCCGATGGCGTACTCGAGGCGCAGAACGAGCGCGACGAACTGTTCGGCGAGCAGCGCCTGCTCGATGTGCTCGATGCCAGCCGCGAGCCTTCGCGGCTGTTCGCCGATATTCAGCAGGCCCTGCAGGCCTTTCATGGCGAAGCGCGTGACGACGTCAGCCTGGTCGAAGTGACCATGATCGAGGAGGACGCAGTCGTCCGGCCGCCGCTGCCGGCGAGTGAATCCCAGGCCGGGCCGGAGAATTGGTCGGCGCGTTATGATTTTCGGGGCGCCACCCTGCGTGATTTCTACCCCTTGCCGCACCTGCTGCAACTGCTGCTCGAAGTGCCGGGGCTGCGTGGCAATGGCGGTAACCTCTACAGCGTATTGTGCGAGCTGTACACCAATGCGCTCGAGCATGGCGTGCTGGCGCTCGATTCCTCGCTCAAGCGTGACGCGGCCGGCTTTGCCGAGTACTACCGGCTGCGCGCCGAGCGGCTCGATGCCCAGCAGGACGGCCGCGTCAGCGTAGTGTTCGATGTGCGTCAGCAGGCAAGCGGCGGGTGCCTGACCCTGACCGTCGAAGATAATGGCGCAGGCTTCGATCCTGCTGCCGTGATGGCGCGGCAGCGTACCGCCGGTGGTTTCAGCGGGCGCGGTATGGGCCTGATTCAGGAACTCAGCGAGCGCTGCGAATGGTCGCCTGACGGACGTCGGGTCAGTGTGGAGTTTTCCTGGACCACGCAGGCATAATCCGCCTGCATTCGCGTGCCGCGCACGCGACGGCGAACCGCCGTTCGAGGCTGGCCTGGAGTCTAGGGTGTCCGACAATCATCTGGATCGCGATGTACTGAACACGCTGCAGGACATCATGGAGGACGAGTATCCGGTGCTGCTGGATACCTTCGTGACCGATTCCGAGGAGCGTCTGCGCCTGCTGCAAACCGCCGAGCACGATCAGGATGCTCAGGCCATGCGCCGCGCGGCGCACAGCTTCAAGGGCAGTTGCAGCAACATGGGCGCCAAGGTGCTGGCCGATTCCTGCCGGGATCTCGAAGAGCTGGCCCGCCGTGGTGACCTGGCCGAGTCGGCGCCCCTGGTCGAGCGTATCGAGCGCGAATTCGCCATCGTGCGTATCCTGCTGAAATCCGAACGGCAGCGCTTTCCGGCCAGCTAGCCTGCTTTTCTTGAATGTTGGCCCGTCCCTTGCTTGAAGAGGGCATACGTCATTATTCAAGCGGAGAGCATTCATGCCCGTTGCCCCTGATCTGTTGCTGACCTCGGCGCCGGCTGCCAAGCCCAAGGCCGCACCGGCAACCAATACGCAGAGCACCGCGCAGCCGCGCAAGCAAGAGGCTTCCAGCTTCTCGCAGGTCTACGCCAAGGAGCGTCAGGCGAAAGCTGCCGAGCGCCAGGACGACGCCGCGAAGGCGGCGCGCGACGCCAAGGCCGACCCCCAGGCATGCGCCAGCGATCCGGCATCCGCTGCTGCCGCCGAGCCGGCGGTTGCCGATAGCGGCAAGGATTTGCCTGAAGAGTCGACGCTCGAGGAAGGCGCCGTTGACCCGCTGATGCTGCTGGGCCTGTTCCAGCCAGAGCCGCAAGTCGAGGTGGGCGAAGGCGAGGGTGAGGTCGATCCCGAGGCCGCCGCAGCGGCTGCAGCCTCGACCAGCCTGATCGGCTCCGCGCCTGCGAGCATGACCGAGGCGAGCTTCGACCCGGAAATCGACGCACTCAATCAGCAGCCAGCGGTGAAGCTGGCGCTCGACGTCGGCGCTCAGGAAAAGGCCGCTGCGCAGTCGACAGCCACCCCTGGTGGTGCCGCCGCCTCGTCGTCGGCCAGCAGCGGCCAGGCATTCGCCAGTGCCATGGCAGCCATGGGCATGAAGGCGGACACCATGGAAGGTGGGCAGAGCGACGTGACCCCGCTACCGTCCTTCGAGCTCAGTAGCGAAGCGCTCGAGGCGCTCAAGGAGAGTTCGGCCGACACTGCGCCGGAGCAGTTCGTCAGCAAGCTCAGTGCGCTGAGCCAGGCGATTGGCCAGCAGGCCTCGCAGGTTGGTCGGGTTCCCGTGGTGCCTGGCCAGCCGCTGGCCATGCAACAGGCCGGCTTCAGCGAAGGGGTCGTGGACAAGGTGATGTGGATGTCCAGCCAGAACCTCAAGTCCGCGGAGATTCAACTCGACCCCGCTGAACTCGGACGCCTCGATGTGCGCATCAGCCTGAACCAGGACCAGACCCAGATCAGCTTCGCCAGTGCGCACCCAAGCGTACGCGAGGCGCTGGAAGGCCAGGTGCACCGTTTGCGCGAGATGTTCACCCAGCAGGGCATGAACCTGGCTGACGTGAACGTTTCCGACCAGTCCCAGGGGCGTGCGTGGCAAGGCCAGGAGGGTGATGGTCGTGGCCGCGGTAGCCGCATGGCGGACGAAGGCGGGGCGGGTGGCGAAAGCGAGGAGCGGGTGATCGGCAGTATCGAGATCCGCGACCCGGCCCAGGGCGCTGGGCGCGGCATGGTCGATTATTACGCCTGACGCCGCGTTCAAGACGCAGCCCGCGCAGTGCTGAAGCGACTGCGCTTTGCGCTTGCTGTTCTAGACTTCCAATCACCCCGCTCGATCCGTCGCGCGGGGTGATTGGCTTTCAACGCCGCGGGTCAGGCACCACGCTTTCGCGTACCATGGCGCGCTCGGTGATTGCAGCCGCGTCTATGAGCTGGCATAACACTTGCTCTTAACCTATTGAAAGCGGAGGGTTCTCCGCTCCGTGACGGATTTTTGGCATGGCAAAGAAGAACGCGCCACCCGCCGCTGCTGCCGAAGCAGGCAGCAAGCCGCCTGGCAAGCTCAAGCTCATCATCGCGATCGTGCTGGCATTGTTGCTGGCCGTGGGGGCGTCGATCGGTGGCACCTGGTTCTTTCTGAGCAAGGACAGCGCCAAGCCGGAAGCCGAGCATGAGCAGGCCGAGAACGCCGCGCCGACCAAACAGCCGGCGATCTATGAAGAGCTGACGCCGGCCTTCGTGGTCAACTTCACGCAGAACGGCAGGGCGCGCTACATGCAGGTCAGCGTGGCGCTGATGACCCGCGACCAGGCTGCCCTGGACGCGCTCAAGGTGCACATGCCGGTGCTGCGCAACAACCTGGTCATGCTGTTCTCCAGCCAGGACTTCGCCACTCTGATCACCCCGGTCGGCAAGGAAATGCTGCGCCAGCAGGCGACCGCCAGCGTGCAGCAACTGGCCGAGAAGGAGACCGGCAAGGTGACGGTCGAGCAGGTGCTGTTCACCAACCTCGTGTTGCAATAGGGCGGGAGTTCACTGATGGCCGTACAAGACCTGCTGTCCCAGGACGAGATCGATGCGCTGTTGCACGGCGTCGATGACGGCCTGGTGGAAACCGAGGAATTCGTCGAGCCCGGTAGCGTCAAGCAATACGACCTGACCAGCCAGGATCGCATCGTGCGCGGGCGCATGCCCACGCTGGAAATGATCAACGAGCGTTTCGCGCGCTACACCCGCATCAGCATGTTCAACCTGCTGCGCCGCTCGGCCGATGTAGCGGTCGGTGGCGTGCAGGTCATGAAATTTGGCGAATACGTACACTCGCTGTACGTGCCCACCAGCCTCAACCTGGTGAAGATGAAGCCGTTGCGCGGCACCGGGCTGTTCATTCTCGATGCCAAGCTGGTGTTCAAGCTGGTCGACAATTTCTTCGGTGGCGATGGCCGCCACGCCAAGATCGAAGGCCGCGAATTCACCCCCACCGAGCTGCGCGTGGTGCGTATGGTGCTCGATCAGGCGTTCGTCGACCTGCGCGAAGCCTGGGCGGCGGTGATGGACATCAACTTCGAGTACGTGGGCTCGGAGGTCAACCCGGCGCTGGCCAATATCGTCAGCCCCAGCGAAGTGATCGTGGTATCGACCTTCCATATCGAACTGGACGGCGGCGGCGGCGACCTGCACGTGACCATGCCTTACGCCATGATCGAGCCGATCCGCGAGATGCTCGACGCCGGCTTTCAGTCCGACGTGGACGATCAGGACGAGCGCTGGGTCAAGGCCCTGCGCGAAGACATCCTCGACGTCAGCGTGCCGCTGAGCGCCACCGTGGCGCGGCGTCAGCTGAAGGTGCGCGACATCCTGCACATGCAGCCCGGTGACGTGATTCCCGTCGAACTGCCCGAGCACATGATCCTGCGCGCCAACGGCGTGCCGTCGTTCAAGGTCAAGCTCGGCTCGCACAAGGGCAACCTGTCGCTGCAGGTGCTCGATCCCGTGGATCGCCAGCACCGCTAGCCCCAATCATCTGCCGCGCCGGGCGCGCGGCCAAACCGATAAACGCCAGCCGAGGTCCAACGATGGCAGACGAGAACGAACAAACCAGCCCCGAGGAACAGGCGCTCGCCGATGAGTGGGCGGCTGCGCTGTCCGAGTCCGGCGACGCAGGCGGGCAGGACGATATCGATGCGATGCTGGCCGCCAGTGCAGCCAGCCAGCCGGCAGCCCCGCGCGCGCCGATGGAAGAGTTCGGCAGCATGCCCAAGGCCAGCAACCCGGTCAGCCTGGAAGGGCCGAACCTCGATGTGATCCTCGATATCCCGGTGTCCATTTCCATGGAAGTGGGCAATGCCGACATCACCATTCGCAACCTGCTGCAGCTCAATCAGGGTTCGGTGATCGAACTCGATCGTCTGGCGGGCGAGCCGCTCGACGTGCTGGTCAACGGCACCCTGATCGCCCATGGCGAAGTGGTGGTGGTCAACGAGAAGTTCGGCATTCGCCTGACCGACGTGATCAGCCCCAGCGAACGCATCAAGAAGCTGCGCTGACGCCATGAACAGACTCCTGCTCGCACTCCTGGCACTGCCGTGCTTCGCCTTCGCCGCCGAACCAGCTGCCCAGGCGCCTGCCGCCAGTGGCGGCGTCGCCGGCCAACTGGTCCAGTTGGTGATCGGCCTACTGCTGGTTATTGGCCTGATCTTCCTGCTCGCGTGGATGATGCGCCGCGTGCAGCGCCTGGGCCCCAACAACGGCAAGGTGATCAAGATCGTCGCCACCCAGGCCTTGAGCCCGCGCGACAGGCTGGTGCTTGTGCAAGTCGGCAACGAGCAGATCCTGCTCGGCCTTACGCCCGGGCGCATCAACTCACTGCACGTGATGGGCGAGCCGGTTCACCTGGCCGACGCCGAACCGGCTTCCACGGAGTTCTCCCAGCGCCTCATGGAGCTGCTGGGCAAGGATCAGAAGGACAAGTCCTGATGTTGCGACTTCTGCTTGTGCTGGTGTTCGCGCTAGGAGCCTCGCTGGCCTTCGCTCAGGAGCCGCCTTCACCCATCCCGCTGATTCAGCAGGGCAGCAATCCGCTGTCGATTCCGGCGATCACTCTGAGCACCGACGCCGAGGGCCAGCAGGAATACTCGGTCAGCCTGCAGATCCTGCTGATCATGACGGCGCTGAGTTTCATCCCGGCGTTCCTCATGCTGATGACCAGCTTCACGCGCATCATCATCGTGTTCTCTATCCTGCGTCAGGCGATGGGCTTGCAGCAGACGCCCTCCAACCAGATCCTCATCGGCCTGGCGCTGTTCCTGACCATGTTCATCATGGCGCCGGTGTTCGACCAGATTAACCGCGAGGCCCTGCAGCCCTATCTGAATCAGCAGTTGCCGGCGCAACAGGCGATCGAGCGGGCCGAGGTGCCGATCAAGAACTTCATGCTGGCGCAAACCCGTGAAAGCGATCTGGAGCTGTTCGTGCGCCTGTCCAAGCGCACCGATATCGCCACCCCGGAAGCGGCGCCGCTGACCATCCTGGTGCCGGCCTTCGTGACCTCGGAGCTCAAGACCGCCTTCCAGATCGGTTTCATGATCTTCATTCCGTTCCTGATCATCGACATGGTGGTGGCCAGTATTCTCATGGCCATGGGCATGATGATGCTGTCGCCGCTGATCATTTCGCTGCCGTTCAAGATCATGCTGTTCGTGCTGATCGACGGCTGGGCGCTGATCATGGGCACCCTGGCCAGCAGTTTCGGCACCTTGTAGCGAGGCTCACATGACCCCTGAAGTTGCTGTCGATCTGTTCCGCGAAGGGCTCTGGCTGATCTCCCTGATGGTCGGGCTGCTGGTCATGCCCAGCCTATTGGTGGGCCTGCTGGTGGCGATGTTCCAGGCTGCCACGCAGATCAACGAACAGACCCTGAGCTTTCTGCCGCGCCTGCTGGTGATGCTGCTGACCCTGATCGTTGCCGGGCCGTGGATGGTGCAGCAACTGATGGAATACACGCAGAACCTGATCATGAACATTCCGCAGCTGATCGGCTAAGCCCGATGTTCGAGCTGAGCGATGCGCAGATCGGCAGCTGGGTCAGCAGTTTCGTGCTGCCGTTGTTTCGCATCGCCGCGCTGCTGATGGTGATGCCGATCATTGGCACGCAACTGGTGCCAACACGGGTGCGACTGTACCTGGCGCTGGCGATCAGCGTGGTGCTGGTGCCCACCCTGCCACCGATGCCGCTGGTCGACTCGATCAGCCTGCAGGCCTTCATGCTGATCGCCCAGGAAATCCTCATCGGCGTGATGCTCGGTTTCGTACTGCAACTGTTCTTCCACATCTTCGTGGTCGCCGGGCAGATCCTGGCGATGCAGATGGGCCTGGGGTTCGCCTCCATGGTCGACCCGGCCAACGGCATTTCGGTGCCTGTGATCGGCCAGTATTTCACCATGCTGGTGACCTTGCTGTTCCTGGCCATGAACGGGCATCTGGTGGTGTTCGAAGTGCTGGCCGAGAGCTTCTTGACCATGCCGCCGGGTTCCGGCCTGCAGATCGAACATTACTGGGAAATCGCCACCAAGCTCGGTTGGGTGATGGGCGCCGCACTGATCCTGGTGTTGCCGGCGGTCACCGCGCTGTTGGTGGTCAATATCGCGTTTGGCGTGATGACCCGCGCGGCGCCGCAGTTGAACATCTTCTCCATCGGTTTTCCGCTCACCCTGGTGCTGGGCATGGTGATCGTGTGGATTTCTCTGGCTGACATCCTGTCGCACTATCAGGCTATCGCGAGCGAGGCGCTGATCATGTTGCGTGAACTGGCGAGGGCTGGCTGATGGCCGAGTCGGAAAGCGGTGCCGACAAGAGCGAGGAACCCACGGAGAAACGCCGCCGGGAATCTCGTGAAAAGGGCCAGATTGCGCGTTCGCGCGAACTCAATACCTTCGCCATCATGCTGGCGGGCACCGGCGGGCTGCTGGCCACTGGCGGCTCGATCGGCAATGCCATGCTGGAAATCATGCGCGGCAACTTCGCCCTGCCGCGCGAGATCCTCATGGATGAGCGCAACATGGCGCTATGGTTGGCCGCCTCCGGGCAACTGGCGCTGGAAGCGCTGCTGCCGCTGTTGATCGTGCTGCTGGTGATGTCCATCGTCGGGCCGATCGCTCTGGGCGGCTGGCTGTTCTCGGCCAAGGCCATGGCGCCCAAGTTCAGCCGCATGAACCCTCTGGCCGGGCTCAAACGCATGTTCTCGATGAAGGCCTTGATCGAGCTGCTCAAGGCCCTGGCGAAGTTCATCGTCATTCTGTTGGTGGCGCTGGTGGTGTTGTCCATGGATCGCGACGATTTGTTGGCGATCGCCAACGAGCCGATCGAATCGGCCATCATGCACTCGGCGCAGGTGGTCGGATGGAGTGCGCTATGGATGTCCCTTGGGTTGATTTTCATCGCCGCCGTGGATGTGCCGTTCCAGCTCTGGGATAACAAGCAGAAGCTGATGATGACCAAGCAGGAGGTCAGGGACGAATACAAGGACAGCGAGGGCAAGCCCGAGGTCAAACAGCGTATTCGCCAGCTCCAGCACGAGATGACCCAGCGGCGCATGATGCAGGCAGTGCCGCAGGCCGACGTGGTGATCACCAACCCGACGCACTTTGCCGTGGCCCTGAAATACGATCCGGAAACCGGGCAGGCGCCCATGCTGCTGGCCAAGGGCAGCGATTTCACCGCGCTGAAGATTCGCGAGATCGCCGCCGAGCACAATGTGCTGCTGCTGGAGTCGCCAGCGCTGGCGCGCTCGATCTACCACACCACCGAACTCGATCAGGAAATTCCCGCCGGCCTTTACCTCGCCGTCGCCCAGGTGCTGGCCTACGTCTACCAGATTCGCCAGTACCAGGCGGGCAAGGGCAAGCGGCCTGCGCCATTGAAGGACCTGCCCATTCCGCCTGATTTACGTCGCGACCAATGATGCGGCGCAGCCCGTTTGAGGGCTGCGCCACCGTCAGTTACTCGATGACGCCGCAGGCCACGCGTGCGCCGCCGCCGCCCAGTGGCTTGGGATGATCGGCGTGGTTGTCGCCACCGGCGTGAACCATCAGCGACAGATCCTTGAGTTCATCCACGCTCTTGATGCGCGGCGCCAGCACGGGCTGGTTGGCCTTGCCGTCGGCGGTCACCAGCAAAGCGGGGAGGTCGCCCAGATGGCCTTCGCCCCAGGGCAGGCCGTGCTTGCCGGTATTTTTCGGATCCCAGTGGCCGCCAGCGGCTTCGGCAGCCGATGGTTTGCCATCCTTGGGTGCCGGGTCGCAGCTGGGTTTGCCGTGCACATGGAAGCCATGCACGCCTGGCTCCAGATCGTGCAGCTCCGGGGTGAACACCACGCCGTAGGGGCTCTGGCTGATCACCACTTTGCCGACCGAACTGCCGACGCCATTGGCGTCCACGGCATTGAGTTCGACGGTTTTGTCGGCGGCATGCAGGCTGGCCGCGCAGCAACTGGCCAATGCGGCCATCATCCAACGTTTCATGGTGCTCTCCTTGGTGGGGACTGGTCTGGCCGAAGCCATCGTTCACAGGCTGTGACTGGGCTTTTGCCGGCGGGGTTCGTGTTTTCGTCCCGCCAGTGCCTCGGCCTACCATAGGAATCAGCCTTGCCGCCTTCTGTTTCGCGGCTTTCGAAGAGTTGGAAAGGTTCTTGCAATACCGGCTGCAGAGACGTCCTGGACGTCAAAAGATTGAATCAGTCGGGGTACCCACGTGGCACTAAATCGAGCACAGATGATTGGCGACGTTCGCAGCAACCTCTCGGGGCTGCGTCACGGCAATCTCGGCATTCCGCTGCTGTTGCTGGTCATGCTCGCCATGGTCATGCTGCCGATCCCGCCGTTCCTGCTCGACGTGCTGTTCACCTTCAGTATCGCGCTGTCCATCGTCGTGCTGCTGGTGGCGATCTATGCACTGCGGCCGCTGGATTTTGCCGTGTTCCCGACCATCCTGCTGGCCGCGACGCTGCTGCGCCTGGCCCTCAACGTGGCCTCCACCCGAGTGGTGCTGCTGCACGGCCAGGACGGTCACGACGCCGCGGGTAAGGTGATCCAGGCCTTTGGTGAGGTGGTGATCGGCGGCAACTACGTGGTCGGTATCGTGGTGTTCGCGATCCTCATGATCATCAACTTCGTGGTCGTCACCAAGGGTGCCGGGCGTATTTCCGAGGTGAGCGCACGCTTCACCCTGGACGCCATGCCCGGCAAGCAGATGGCCATCGACGCCGACCTCAATGCCGGCCTGATCGATCAAGTGGAAGCCAAGAAGCGCCGTAGCGAAGTGGCCCAGGAAGCCGACTTCTATGGCTCCATGGACGGTGCCAGCAAGTTCGTACGCGGTGACGCCGTCGCCGGCCTGCTGATCCTGTTCATCAACCTCATCGGCGGCATGGCCATCGGCATGCTGCAGCACGGCCTGAGTTTCGGCGATGCCGGGCGCATCTACACCCTGCTGACCATCGGTGACGGCCTGGTCGCGCAGATCCCGTCGCTGCTGCTGTCCACCGCTGCCGCGATCATGGTGACGCGCGTATCCAGCGCCGAGGACATGGGTGCCCAGGTCAACCGCCAGATGTTCGCCTCGCCGCGTGCCCTGGCCGTATCCGCCGCCATCATGATCGCCATGGGCCTGGTGCCTGGCATGCCGCACATGTCGTTCATCAGCCTCGGGCTGGTGGCGGCTGGCGCGGCCTACTGGATCGCCAACAAGCAGCGCAAGGTCAAAGAAGCCGAAGTCATCGAAGTGCAGCGCCAGCAGGAGCTGCTGCCAGCCCAACGCGCTCAGGAGGTCAAGGAGCTGGGCTGGGACGATGTGGTGCCGGTGGACATGGTCGGTCTGGAAGTCGGCTACCGGCTGATCCCACTGGTCGACCGCAATCAGGGTGGCCAGTTGCTGGCGCGTATCAAGGGCGTACGCAAGAAGCTTTCCCAGGAAATGGGTTTCCTGATGCCGTCGGTGCATATCCGCGACAACCTGGATCTGCAGCCTAACGCTTATCGCCTGACGCTGATGGGCGTCAGCGTCGCCGAAGCCGAGGTCTACCCAGATCGCGAGCTGGCGATCAACCCTGGCCAGGTGTTCGGCACTCTGAATGGGGTGGCCGCCAGAGATCCGGCGTTCGGCCTCGAAGCCGTGTGGATCGATCCGGGCCAGCGCGACCAGGCGCAATCGCTCGGCTACACCGTGGTGGACGCCAGCACCGTGGTGGCCACGCACCTCAATCAGATCCTGCACAAGCACGCCCACGAGCTGCTGGGCCACGAGGAAGTCCAGCAACTGATGCAATTGCTGGCGAAAAGCTCGCCAAAGCTCGCCGAAGAGCTGGTGCCCGGGCTGATTTCCCTGTCGACCCTGCTCAAGGTGCTGCAGGCGCTGCTGCAGGAGCAGGTGCCGGTGCGCGACATTCGCACCATCGCCGAAGCCATCGCCAACGTCGCACCAAGGAGTCAAGATCCCGCCGCCATGGTCGCGGCAGTTCGTGTGGCGCTGTCCCGGGCAATCGTGCAAAACATCGTGGGACTAGAGCCGGAGCTGCCTGTGATCACCCTTGAGCCAAGGTTGGAACAGATATTGCTAAATAGTCTTCAGAAGGCCGGTCAGGGCTCCGAGGATGGCATCCTCCTCGAACCTGGCATGGCCGAGAAGCTGCAGCGTTCCCTGGTGGAAGCAGCGCAGCGTCAGGAGATGCTTGGCAAGCCGGTGATTCTGCTGGCAGCCGGGCCGGTTCGGGGAATGCTCTCGCGTTTCGCCCGGTTGGCCGTCCCGAGCATGCATGTTCTGGCGTACCAGGAAATTCCGGACAACAAGCAGGTCACCATCGTTGCGACGGTGGGGCAGAACTAATCGAGGGTACGGGCCATGCAGGTCAAACGCTTTTTCGCTGCCGATATGCGCCAAGCCATGAAGCTGGTTCGCGATGAGCTGGGCGCCGATGCGACCATCATCGCCAACCGCCGTGTGGCCGGTGGTGTGGAATTGACGGCTGCGCTCGATTATCAGGCTCCGCCGGTTCCGGCGCGCCAGGCCAACCCGGCGCTGGAAGCCGAGCTGCGCAAGACCCAGTCGCGCATCGCCTCGGCTCATGCCGAGCTGAGCACGCGCAACCAGCTCGATGCCGGCAAGGATCGTCAGCTGTTTGGCGCTGCGCCTGGCACGCCGCCGGCCGACAGCCTGGATGCGGTGCTGCAGCGTCAGCAGCAGAAACCGGCTGCGGCCTCGGTCGACCAGTCGGCGCTGGATTCCATGCGTTCCGAACTGCATGGCCTGCGTGAGCTGATCGAAATGCAGATGGGCTCGATGGCCTGGGGGCAGATGCAGGCTCGTCGCCCGCAGCAAGCCACCTTGTGGCGTCGCCTGCAGCGCATGGGGCTGCCCGCCGAGCTGGCGCGCACGCTGCTCGAGCGCGTGGCGTCGATCGCCGATCAGCGCCAGGCCTGGCGCATGGTCCTGGCGCATCTCGCGCATTCGATCCAGACCCCCAAGCAGGAGCCGATGGAAGAGGGCGGCGTGATCGCCCTGGTCGGCCCGGCGGGCATGGGCAAGACCACCACCCTGGCCAAGCTGGCCGCGCGCTATGTACTCAAGTACGGCGCTGCCAGCATCGCCCTGGTGAGCATGGACAGCTACCGCATCGGTGCCCAGGAGCAGCTCAAGACCCTGGGACGGATTCTTGGCGTCTCGGTGACCCAGGTCGACCCCGGGCAATCGCTGACCCAGGCGCTCGCACCGCTGGCCCGCAAGCGCGTGGTGCTGATCGATACTGCCGGCCTGCCGGCCAATGATCCGGCGCTGCGCATGCAGCTCGAAGCGCTGGCCAGTCGTGGCATCAACGCACGCAACTACCTGGTGCTGGCCGCTACCAGCCAGGCGCAGGTGCTCAAGGCGGCCTATCACAGCTACAAGCGCTGTGGGCTGGCCGGCTGCATTCTGAGTAAACTGGATGAAGCCGCCAGCATGGGCGAGGTATTGGGTCTGGCTATTGGCCACCGTCTGCCGGTAGCCTACCTGGCAGATGGCCCGCGCATTCCGGATGATGTCCACGTGCCGCGCAGTCACCAACTGGTCAGTCGCGCCGTTGGCCTGCAGGCGCCGGACGAGCCGAGTGAAGATACGATGGCCGATATGTTCGCCGGGCTTTATCAGAACCCGGCCAGGCAGGCCGGTTGAACGGGTTGAGTGTGGCGAAGCGCTGGTCGTGCTCGCCGCGACAGCGCACAATGGCTCCAGGGCCCACAGCGAAGTTTAGATAAGGTGTGTAGATAAGATGGGTATGCATCCCGTACAGGTGATCGCGGTGACTGGCGGCAAAGGCGGCGTTGGCAAGACCAATGTGTCGGTGAACTTGTCACTGGCGCTCGCCGATCTCGGTCGGCGCGTCATGCTCATGGATGCCGACCTGGGCCTGGCCAACGTCGACGTGCTGCTCGGCCTGACCGCCAAACGTACCCTGGCCGACGTCATCGACGGCCAATGCGATCTGCGTGACGTGGTCCTGCAGGGCCCCGGTGGCATTCGCATCGTGCCCGCCGCTTCGGGCACCCAGGCCATGGTGCAGCTCACGCCCATGCAGCACGCCGGCCTAATCCAGGCCTTCAGCGACATCAGCGACAACCTCGACGTATTGATCGTCGACACCGCTGCCGGTATCGGCGACTCGGTGGTCAGCTTCGTGCGTGCTGCCCAGGAAGTGCTGGTGGTGGTGTGCGACGAACCGACCTCCATCACCGATGCCTACGCGCTGATCAAGCTGCTCAATCGCGACCACGGCATGAACCGTTTCCGTGTGCTCGCCAACATGGCGCACAGCCCACAGGAAGGCCGCAATCTGTTTGCTAAGCTGACCAAGGTGACCGACCGTTTTCTGGATGTTGCGCTGCAGTATGTCGGCGCGGTGCCCTACGACGAGTCGGTTCGCAAGGCCGTACAGAAACAACGTGCGGTGTATGAGGCGTTCCCTCGTTCGAAGTGCGCGCTGGCGTTCAAGGCGATTGCCCAGAAGGTCGATGCATGGCCCTTGCCGGCCAACCCGCGTGGCCATCTGGAGTTTTTCGTGGAGCGCCTGGTGCATCAACCGACTGCAGACACGGCTGTATGACGACAGCCTCTGGACTCCGAATGTACAGCAAGGCACAAGCACGAGATTCACAGCATCAGTTGATCGAGCGCCACGCGCCGCTGGTAAAACGCATCGCCTACCACCTGCTGGCCCGTCTGCCCGCCAACGTGCAGGTCGACGACCTGATCCAGGCCGGCATGATCGGCCTGCTCGAAGCATCGCGTAAGTACGATGCCGGCAAGGGCGCCAGTTTCGAGACCTTTGCGGGCATTCGTATTCGCGGCGCCATGCTCGACGAAGTGCGCAAGGGTGACTGGGCGCCGCGCTCGGTACACCGCAATAGCCGCATGGTCAGCGATGCAATACGAAAAATTGAGGCCAGAACCGGTCGCGACGCTAAAGATCACGAGGTTGCTGCCGAACTCCAATTGAGTCTCGAAGATTACTACGGCATTCTTGGCGACACTTTGGGCAGCCGCCTGTTCAGTTTCGACGACCTCTTGCAGGAAGGCGAAAACGGCGGTCTGCAGGAAGACACGAGTTCCCTGCATCACGGGCCTTCGCATGAGCTGGAAGACAATCGTTTCCAGGCCGCGCTGGCCGATGCCATCAGTAATCTGCCGGAGCGTGAACGGCTGGTGTTGTCGCTGTATTACGACGAGGAGTTGAATCTCAAGGAAATCGGCGAGGTACTGGGGGTGAGTGAGTCGCGGGTCAGCCAACTGCACAGTCAGTGTGCCGCGCGCTTACGGGCGCGGTTGGGGGAGTGGCGCGCTTAGGAAATTGTTCAGGGGCTGGAGTTGGTCGAGCCAGCCCTTGCAGTAGATTGCAGGATTAGCAGGGCGCTGGACACACAGTGAACGCAGCAAAGCCGAGCGCAATGGTTTGCGGCGTTCTGCCAGGCCGGTTTCACGATTAATAAGCGCTGCACGTTGTTGCAGGCGTTTTAGGACTGTACGGAGGTCGACTTGGACAAGAACATGAAAATCCTCATCGTCGATGATTTCTCGACGATGCGACGGATCATCAAGAACCTCTTGCGTGATCTGGGGTTCACCAACACGGCCGAGGCCGATGACGGCACGACTGCGTTGCCGATGCTGCAGAGCGGCAGCTTCGATTTTCTGGTAACCGATTGGAACATGCCGGGCATGACGGGCATCGACCTGTTGCGCGCCGTGCGCGCCGACGAGCGACTCAAGCACCTGCCGGTGCTGATGGTCACGGCGGAAGCCAAACGCGATCAGATCATCGAGGCCGCGCAAGCCGGTGTGAATGGCTATGTAGTCAAGCCGTTCACCGCTCAGGTGCTCAAGGAAAAGATCGAGAAAATCTTCGAGCGAGTCAACGGCTGATGTCTGCCGCGAGGTTGTTATGGAACACCATGAATCTAACGAGGTTGACCTCGAGTCGACCCTGAAAAGCAATGCCCGCCAACTGGTCGACAGCCTCGAACAGGGCAACTTTGGCGAAGCCGTACAGCTGATCAACGAACTGAACAAGGCGCGCGACCGGGGGCTTTACCTCGAAGTCGGCAAGCTCACCCGTGAGCTGCACAACGCGATCGTCAACTTTCAGCTCGACCCGCGGGTACCGCACGCCAAGGAAATCTCGCAGATCTCCGATGCCACCGAGCGCCTGAACTATGTGGTGACCATGACCGAGCGTGCGGCCAACCGCACCATGGACCTGGTCGAGCAGAGTGCGCCGCTGGTCAATGACCTGAGCAGCGAAGCCGATTCGCTCGCCGAGGACTGGGGGCGCTTCATGCGCCGCGAGATGAGCGCCGACGCGTTCCGCGAGCTGGCCAAGCGTATCGAGCTGTTCCTGGCGCGCAGCCAGCGTGACACCAGCAAGCTGTCGGGTCATCTCAACGATATTCTGCTGGCGCAGGATTATCAGGATCTGACTGGTCAGGTGATCAAGCGCGTCACCCAGCTGGTGACCGAGGTCGAAAGCAATCTCCTCAAACTGGTGCTGATGGCCAGCCAGGTCGATCGCTTCGCGGGTATCGATCACAACCACGAAGAGTTGCGTGCCGAGCAAAACAAAGAAAAAAATCCGTCCCGCGGTGAAGGTCCGCAGATTCATGCCGATAAGCGTGATGATGTCGCCTCCAACCAAGACGACGTCGACGATTTGCTGTCCAGTCTGGGTTTTTAGGAGCACGTCATATGAGCTTCGGCGCCGATGAAGAAATCCTCCAGGATTTCCTGGTAGAGGCCGGCGAAATTCTCGAGCAGTTGTCCGAGCAGTTGGTGGAGCTGGAAAGCCGCCCGGACGATATGAACCTGCTCAACGCAATTTTTCGAGGGTTTCACACGGTAAAAGGTGGTGCCGGCTTCCTGCAGCTCAATGAGCTGGTGGAGTGCTGCCATATTGCCGAAAACGTGTTCGACATCCTGCGCAAGGGCGAGCGTCGTGTGGATTCCGAGCTGATGGACGTCGTGCTCGAAGCACTGGACGCCGTCAACGGCATGTTCGCCGAGGTGCGCGAGCGTGTGGAGCTGACGCCTGCCTCTGCGGAGCTGCTGGCTGCGCTCTCGCGCCTGGCCGAGCCGGGTGGCGCCGAGCCAGAGGCCGCGCCCGCTGCGGCGGCCGAGCCGCAACCGGCTCCTGCAGAACCCGTAGCTGCAGCGGTCGAGCCTTCAGCAGATATCTCTGACAGCGAATTCGAGCAATTGCTCGATGCCCTGGGCGACGAATCGCCGGCGCCAGCCAGCGCCACGACAGACGAAATTACCGATGACGAATTCGAGTCGCTGCTCGATCAGCTGCATGGCAAGGGCCAGTTCGCTGCGCCGGCGACCGCGCCGGTAGCCACCCCGGCTGCCGAGCCTGCCGCTGCGGCGGCGCCGGGCGATGAAATCACCGACGACGAATTCGAAGCGCTGCTCGATCAGCTGCATGGCAAAGGCCAGTTCGCCGCACCCGCCGTCGCGGCCGCTGCTGCACCGGTGGCAGCGCCGGCTGCGGAGCCTGTTGCGACGGCAACGCCGGGCGACGAGATCACCGACGACGAATTCGAAGCACTGCTCGATCAGTTGCATGGCAAGGGCCAGTTCGTCGCCCCGGCCGTAGCTCCGGCAGCCGCTGCTGCACCTGCTGCCAAACCGGCTCCTGCTCCCGAGCCAGCCAAGGCCGCGCCGCCTGCTGCCAAGGCCGAGCCAGCCAAGGCCGCGCCGCCTGCTGCCAAGGCCGAGCCGGCCAAGGCAGCGCCAGCGCCCGTAGCCAAGCCAGAACCCAGCAAGCCAGCTCCTGTTGCCGCCAAGGCGGAAGCCAGCAAGCCGGCACCGGCACCAGCGGCGGCTGCCGCGCCGGCCAGCGAGGCGGAAACCACCGTTCGGGTCGACACGGCTCGCCTGGACGAGATCATGAACATGGTCGGCGAGCTGGTGCTGGTGCGTAACCGTCTGGTGCGCCTGGGGCTCAACAGCGGCGACGAGGCCATGTCCAAGGCCGTATCGAACCTCGATGTGGTCACCGCCGATCTGCAGACCTCGGTCATGAAGACCCGCATGCAGCCGATCAAGAAGGTCTTCGGGCGTTTCCCGCGTCTGGTTCGCGACCTGGCTCGCCAGCTCAAGAAGGAGATCAACCTGGAGCTGGTCGGTGAAGAGACCGACCTGGACAAGAACCTGGTCGAGGCCCTGGCCGACCCGTTGGTGCACTTGGTGCGCAACGCCGTCGACCACGGCGTGGAAAGCCCGGACGAGCGCGAGGCGGCCGGCAAGTCGCGTACCGGCCGCGTGGTGCTGTCCGCCGAGCAGGAAGGCGACCACATCCTGCTGATGATCACCGATGACGGCAAGGGCATGGATGCCGACGTGCTGCGCAGCAAGGCCGTGGAAAAAGGCCTGTTGGACAAGGACGCGGCCGATCGCCTGACCGATCTGGAATGCTACAACCTGATCTTCGCGCCCGGCTTCTCGACCAAGACCGAGATTTCCGACGTGTCCGGCCGCGGCGTGGGCATGGACGTGGTGAAGACCAAGATTTCCCAGCTCAACGGTACGGTCAACGTGTTCTCCCAGAAGGGCCAGGGCTCGAAGATCGTCATCAAGGTGCCACTGACTCTCGCGATCATGCCGACGCTGATGGTGATGCTGGGCAACCAGGCGTTCGCCTTCCCGCTGGTCAACGTCAACGAGATCTTCCACCTCGATCTGTCGCGTACCAACGTGGTCGATGGCCAGGAAGTGGTGATCGTGCGCGACAAGGCGCTACCGCTGTTCTACCTCAAGCGCTGGCTGGTGAGCAGCGCGGCTCATGAGGAGCAGGGTGAAGGGCATGTGGTGATTCTCACCGTGGGCAACCAGCGCATCGGCTTCGTGGTCGACCAACTGGTTGGCCAGGAAGAGGTGGTGATCAAGCCACTGGGCAAGATGCTGCAGGGCACGCCCGGCATGTCCGGCGCGACCATCACCGGTGATGGTCGCATCGCGCTGATCCTCGATGTGCCCAGCATGCTCAAGCGCTACGCACGGCGTCTCTGATCGTCCGCGGCACGGCGACGGCCGTGCCGCTTAGGAGTGTTTATGGTTGTCAAGGTACTGGTAGTCGATGACTCCGGTTTTTTCCGCCGCAGGGTTTCGGAAATTCTCTCGTCGGATCCCAACATCACCGTGGTCGGTACGGCCACCAACGGACGTGAGGCCATCGATCAGGCCCTGGCACTGAAGCCGGACGTGATCACCATGGATTACGAGATGCCGCTCATGGACGGCATCACCTCCGTGCGCAACATCATGCAGCGCTGCCCCACGCCGGTTCTGATGTTCTCCTCGCTCACCCACGAAGGCGCCCGGGTCACCCTGGACGCCCTGGATGCCGGTGCGGTGGACTTTCTGCCGAAGAACTTCGAAGACATCTCGCGCAATCCCGAGAAGGTCAAGCAGTTGCTGTGCGAGAAGGTTCACAGCATCTCGCGCAGCAACCGCCGGGGGATCGGCACGGCGTCCCTGACGTCGCCTGCCGGCGGTAGCCTGAGCCGACCCGCCAGCACGCCGAGCACGCCTGCACCAGCGGCACGCCCGCAGCCGAGCGTTAGTCATCCGCCAGCCGAGCGGCATGCGACTTCGTCCAGCGCGGCGCCCAAGCGCAAGGCCTACAAACTGGTGGCGATCGGTACCTCGACCGGCGGCCCGGTGGCCCTGCAGCGTGTATTGACCCAGTTGCCGGCCAATTTTCCGACGCCCATCGTGCTCATCCAACACATGCCGGCCGCCTTCACCAAGGCCTTCGCCGAGCGTCTGGACAAGCTCTGCAAGATCAACGTCAAGGAAGCCGAGGACGGCGATGTCCTGCGCCCCGGGCTGGCCATTCTGGCGCCGGGCGGCAAGCAGATGATGATCGACGGCCGCGGCACCATCCGCATCCTGCCCGGTGACGAGCGCCTGAACTACAAGCCCTGCGTGGACATCACCTTCGGTTCGGCGGCCAAGTCGTACAACGACAAGGTGCTGGCCGTGGTGCTGACCGGCATGGGCGCCGACGGCCGCGAGGGCGCGCGCCTGCTCAAGCAGGGCGGCAGCCAGGTCTGGGCCCAGGATGAAGCCAGTTGCGTGATCTACGGCATGCCCATGGCCATCGTCAAAGCCAATCTGGCCGACGCGGTCTATCCCCTCGATGATATTGGTCGCCATCTGGTCGAGGCCTGCCTCTGATGGATGTGCTGAGCCTGATCGGCGTCATTCTGGCGTTCGTCGCGATTCTTGGCGGCAACTACCTGGAAGGCGGTCATGCCTCGGCACTGCTCAATGGCCCGGCGGCCTTGATCGTGATCGGCGGAACCCTGGGAGCGGCCTTGCTGCAGACGCCCGTGGCGGTTTTCAAGCGGGCGGTGAGCATCCTGCGCTGGATTTTCGTGCCGCCGCAGATCGACCTGCCCGGCGGTATCGACCGTGTGGTGAACTGGAGCATGACCGCGCGCAAGGAAGGCCTGCTGGGCCTGGAGGCAGTTGCCGACGGCGAGCCCGATCCCTATGCGCGCAAGGGCCTGCAACTGCTGGTCGATGGCGCCGAGCCCGAGGCCATCCGCAGCATTCTCGAAGTGGATCTCTACACCCAGGAAAGCCGTGACATTCAGGCTGCCAAGTTCTTCGAGTGCATGGGCGGCTATGCGCCGACCATCGGCATCATCGGCGCGGTCATGGGGCTGATCCACGTGATGGGCAACCTGGCCGATCCCAGCCTGCTGGGCAGCGGCATTGCCGTGGCATTCGTCGCCACCATCTACGGTGTGGCCATCGCCAACCTGCTGTTGCTGCCCATCGGTAACAAGCTCAAATCGGTCGCGCTTCGCCAGTCGGCGTATAGGGAGATGCTTCTGGAAGGCATCCTGTCGATCGGTGAGGGCGAAAATCCACGGTCCATCGAGCTGAAGCTGCAAGGCTTCATGAGCTGATCATGGCCCGCCGACGCCGCCACGAAGAGCATGAGAACCACGAGCGCTGGCTGGTTTCCTATGCCGATTTCATCACTCTGTTGTTCGCCTTTTTCGTGGTCATGTACTCGATTTCCTCGATCAACGAAGGCAAGTACAAGATTCTGTCGGAAACCCTCACCGGCGTATTCAACCAGCCGGATCGCTCGATCAAGCCGATTCCGGTGGGTGACGAGCGCCCGCGTACGACCGAGCCGGATCGTTCGATGGTCGACGAGGCATCGCCTCAGCAGATAGCGGCGTCCACCCTGCAGAACATCGCCGACAGTATCCGCGATGCCTTTGGCGGCCTGCTGCAAAGCGATCAGCTCAAGGTGCGTGGCAACGAGCTGTGGATCGAGATTGAACTGAGTTCCGGGCTGCTGTTTCCCAGCGGTGATGCGTTGCCCAACGACGAGGCGTTCGAGATCATCGAAAAAATCGCCAAGATCCTGGCGCCTTATGGCAACCCAGTGCACGTCGAGGGCTTCACTGACAACCAGCCGATCAAGACGGCGCAATACCCGACCAACTGGGAGCTGTCTACGGCGCGTGCGGCGAGCATCGTGCGCATGTTGGCCATGGACGGCGTCGATCCTTCGCGCCTGGCCGCCGTGGGCTATGGTGAATTCCAGCCGGTGGCCGACAATGGCACCGCCGAGGGCAGGGCGCGTAACCGCCGCGTTGTGCTGGTGGTCTCGCGCAATCTCGATGTACGGCGTAGTGTTAGTGGTGTGGGAAGCGCCAATGCACAGCCTGACGCGGCGCTACAGCGCGCTGGCACGCAACCTGCTACAGGGCCTGCAGCACCGACGCCTGCCAACGGCGCCGTCAATTCCCCGTCGCCAGTCCGTGAAGCGGGCAACTAGTCTCGGCCGGGCATAGCCTGTCCCCGGGAGGATGAAGATTATGAGAGTGTGGGCTGTATCCAATCAGAAAGGCGGCGTGGGTAAGACCACTTCCAGTATCGCCCTGGCGGGTCTGCTGGCCGATGCCGGCAAGCGCGTGGTGGTGGTCGATCTCGACCCCCATGGCTCGATGACCAGTTATTTTGGACACGACCCGGACACCCTGGAAAACAGCAATTTCGACCTCTTCCAGCACCAGGGCAGTGTACCGGAGGGCTTGCCGAAGCAACTGCTGCTGCCCACCAGCCACGAACGTATTTCCCTGCTGCCGTCGAGCACCGCGCTGGCCACCCTGGAGCGCCAGTCGCCGGGGCAGAGCGGCCTGGGCCTGGTGATCGCCAAGAGCCTGGCGCAGCTGTGGCAGGACTTCGACTACGCGGTGATCGACAGCCCACCGTTGCTCGGCGTGCTGATGGTCAATGCGCTGGCGGCCAGCCAGCAGCTGGTAATTCCCGTGCAGACCGAGTTCCTGGCGGTCAAGGGCCTGGAGCGCATGGTCAACACCCTGACCATGATCAATCGCTCGCGCAAGCAGGCGCTGCCGTACACCATCGTGCCGACGCTGTTCGACCGCCGCACCCAGGCATCGCTGTCGACCCTGCGTCTGCTCAAGAATGCTTACCCCGAGCAGCTCTGGCAGGCCTACATTCCGGTCGATACGCGCCTTCGTGATGCCAGCCGGGCAGGGCTGACGCCGTCGCAGTTCGACGGCAACAGCCGGGGCACCATCGCCTACCGTGCGCTGCTCAAGCATTTGCTGGCGCAGCAGCCTGCTTCCCAGGTGGCTTGATCATGGCGGCTGAATATTCTGCGCGAACCGGCTCAAGTCTGCCGCCCCAGCGGCCGATAGCTCATACAGATATCTTCTGCAGGTTGCCTTCATGAGTCGTTCTACTGCTACCGCAACTCGGCCCCAACTGGCGCTGCAGTCCTACCTCGATGGGTTGCTGCAGGATGCCGCCATCGAGCTCGAACAAACCCTCGAAGATAGCGCCCTCGATGATTTCGAGGCCGCCGTGCTCGAGGAGCAGGTACGTGATGCGCAGCTGGTGCCGCGCGCCGAAGCGCCGGCGCTGACCCTGGTTCAGCCTGCCGTGGCCGAAGTGGTCAGCGAGCCGGTCGTCGAGGTGGCCGCTCCGGTGGCCGAGGCGGTTGCGCCGGTCGTCGTCGAACCCATTCCGATGCCGCCGGTGGTCGAGCCGGTCGTCGACGTGCATCGCCCTGCACCACAGATTTTCTCCAGCCAGCCCGACGGCCGTCCCGAGTGGGCCGAAGAGCCGTTCGAATGCCTGTTGTTCGATGTGGCCGGGTTGACCCTGGCGGTGCCGCTGGTGTGTCTGGGCTCGATCTACCCACTGGCGGGCCAGGATCTGACACCTTTGTTTGGCCAACCCGACTGGTTTTTGGGCATACTGCCATCACAGTCCGGCAACCTTAAGGTGCTCGATACCGCCCGCTGGGTAATGCCCGATCGTTACCGGGATGATTTCAAGCAGGGCCTGCAGTACGTGATTTCCGTGCAGGGCTACGAGTGGGGGCTGGCGGTGCACCAGGTCAGCCGCTCGATCCGCCTTAACCCGGACGAAATCAAATGGCGCAGCCAGCGCTCGCAGCGGCCGTGGCTGGCAGGAACCGTGATCGAACACATGTGCGCGCTGCTGGACGTCGCCGCGCTGGCCGAGCTGATCGCCAGCGGCGCTACCAAGCGCATGCACAACGGGCAGATACACTGATAACGTTCGTACGCGCTACAGCGTGCGATCACTTGAATAGCGGGACTCCCGCGCACCGCAACGCGCGGTCAATGACGAGGCTAGGCCATGAAGAAAAGCTCTGCACAAGGCGCTGAAGATCCGATCCTGCAGTGGGTCACGTTCCGTCTGGACAACGAGACCTACGGCATCAACGTGATGCAGGTGCAGGAAGTGCTGCGTTACACCGAGATCGCCCCGGTGCCGGGCGCGCCGAGCTACGTGTTGGGGATCATCAACCTGCGCGGCAACGTGGTGACCGTCATCGACACGCGCCAGCGTTTTGGCCTGGATTCCTCCGACGTCACCGACAACACCCGCATCGTCATCATCGAGGCGGACAAGCAGGTGGTGGGCATTCTGGTCGACAGCGTGGCCGAAGTGGTTTACCTGCGCCAGTCCGAGGTGGAAACCGCTCCGAACGTCGGTAACGACGAGTCGGCCAAGTTCATCCAGGGTGTGTGCAACAAGAACGGCGAGCTGCTCATTCTGGTCGAGCTGGACAAGATGATGACCGAGGAGGAGTGGTCGGAGCTGGAGAGCATCTGAAGTGCTCGAAGCCGCACTCATCGTTCTTGCCCTGGTCTGTGCCGGGCTGGTGGGCACTTGCGTCTGGCTTGCCGGACGTCTGCGCCTGGCCAGCCAACTGCAGGCCGAACGCGATGCCCAGCGTGATCAGCGTATCCGCGAGTTGGGCAAGCGCCTGGACACCTATCTGACGGGTAGCATCCGCATGGGCGAGGAACTGCACGAGTTGCGGCGCACCGTTGCGCCGCTGCCCGACAAGCTGACGCAGATCGAACAACGCGACCCCACCAGCCTGTCCTTCACCCAGGCCGCCCGTCTGGTCGGCATGGGCGCCAGTGCCGACGACCTGACCCAGTCCTGCGGCCTCAGCAAGGCCGAAGCGGAACTGGTCGCCAAGCTGCATCAGGCGCGCCGCTCCTAACCTGCGGCTGGTTGCTCGCCATCTCGTAGGAGCGGCGACCTCGCCGCGAATCGTGCGTACGACGCCGCTCTTGCAACAAGGCCACAATCCTTTCGCGCCGGGTCGGCGCTCCCACACAGGTGGTGGGTTGCTCGCGGTCATTGTGGGAGCCGCGACCCCGCGGCGAATCGTGCGTACGACGCCGGTCTTGCAACAAGGCCACAATCCTTTCGCGCCGGGTCGGCGCTCCCACGCAGGTGATGGGTTGCTCGCGGTCATTGTGGGAGTCGCGACCCCGCGGCGAATCGTGCGTACGACGCCGCTCTTGCAACAAGGCCACAATCCTTTCGCGCCGGGTCGGCGCTCCCACGCAGGTGATGGGTTGCTCGCGGTCATTGTGGGAGTCGCGACCCCGCGGCGAATCGTGCGTACGACGCCGCTCTTGCAGCAAGGCCACAACCCTTTCGCGCCGGGTCGGCGCTCCTACACGGGCGTTGGGTTGCTTGCGATCACTGTGGGAGATTCTATGTCAAGGATCCCCCTTTTTCGGGGTTGTAATCGACCTGCTTCTGCATCAGCGCAAAGGCGATACGAGCGAGTTTACGGGCCAGGATGGTCAGGGCTTCTGTTCGCTTGAGCCCAC